>JAXLYG010000006.1:0-535877 GCA_046351535.1 Polyangiales bacterium | reverse complement strand
GCGCGCCGCGCAGATCGAGCACGAAATCCGAGGTGGGGATCGCGTCGCTCTGGGCGAAGGTCACGTGCGTGTCGTCGCGGCGCGCGCCCTCGCTCGCGCGGACCTCGTTCGCCCCCGAACGACTGACGTCGACGTCGACGCGGAGCTCGCCCACGCGCGTGCCGAGCGAGGCCAGCGGGAGCCGCCACGAGCGCCCGCCGTCGGCCCTCGGAGCGATCCACTGGGTGTAGGTGACGAGCACCTTGCGGGTCATCCCCGGCGTGATCGGGTAGAGGCGCGCGTGATAGCGCCCCGGCGCGTCCCACTCGAGGAGCGCGGGGTCGTGCGTCGAGCCCGCGTAGACCTGCGCCTGGTAGTCGCGCGCGGCGACGGTCTTCTCTCGCACGAAGCCGTCGACCATCGCGCCGTGCCGATCGACCGCGAAGCGCTGGAGCACCGCGCCTCGCGGCACCGTGAGCGTGTAGATCCCTTCGACGGTGTCGGCCGCGGGGTTGAAGAAGGTCTCTTCGAGCTCGGTCACCGCGAGGTCGCCCACGATCGACACGCGCGCGTCGACGCGCTGGAGCGCGAGCGGCCACCGCGGCGCGCCCTGCTCGTCGGGCCTCCGCGCGGCCACGGAGCCGAGGCCCATCGCGGCGCCCACGGTCACGCCCGTCGGGAGGTCGTCTGCGAGCCCGCCCGTCCAGTCGTCGAAGAGCGTGCGCGGCGTGACGTTCGCCGAGCCGCCGCGGAGCTCCGCGTGCTCGCCCGCGTGCACGGCGCCCTGACGGCTCCCCGCCTCCCAGGCCACCTCGCCGCCGAGCACGTCGATCGCCGCCCCGTCGCCCTGACGCTCGACGCTCGCGCGCACCCCCCGCAACCGCAGCACGGCGCCGCCGGCCCGCAGCGTCGCGCCGTCGCCCGCGAGGGGATCGACGTAGCCCGACGCGCTCACCCACGCGCGGCCCGCCTCGAGGTCGACCGTCGACGCCGACGTGACCCTCAGGCGACTGTTCCGATCGAGGAGCACGCGCTCCCCGTGGTCGAGGGTGACGAGGGCGCGCCCCGCGCCGTCGGTCGAGGCCACCGCGCCGGGCGTGAGCCTGAGGACCCCGTCGACGGGCCCCGGCGTCGACGACGCTTCGCTGAGGGTGACCCCCGCGCGAACGCGCTCGACCTGCGCGACCGTGAGGGTGACGCGATCGTGGCTGCCGCACGCGGACAGCGCGACGATCGCGCCGAGGCCGATGAACGTGAGGGTGTGACGGATCATGGGATGGGCTTCGCTCCCCGCTTCGAGACGATCGTAGCCGCGAGACCATCGCACGGGTGCGAGGCGCCTCGCGACGCGCATGTGTACGCAAACGGATGGGATCGCGCGCGGGTCTTGCCCCTTGGCGTCCGCGCGCGACGCCCCCGAAGGATTTGCTCCCGGGTCGAGAGGCGCGCGAGACTGCCGGCGAGGCCCTCGTTGACGCCATCCCCTCTGCACCGCAGCGCCGCCCTTGCCTCCGCGATCGCGCTCGCCTCGGGCTGCGGCGCGAAGACGGGCCTCGCCGTGCCCGACGCCGCGGCCTTGAGCGACGTCGACGACGACGCCTTCGCGCGCTTCGACGCCTGCGTCGCGGGTCAATTTCGCATGGTGCGACGCGAGGCCCGGATGGTGTTCGTCATCGACCGCTCGGGCTCGATGGCGCAGGCCCTCGTGGCGGGGGTCGCGCGCGACCGGTGGACCGCGATGCACATGGCGCTCGGCCAGACGCTGCCCCTCTTCGAATCGTCGATGGAGATGGGGGCGCTGATCTTTCCCAGGGTGCCCGCGACGGGCGCGCTCGCGAGCGTGCAGGCGTGCGATCAGCTCCCCGGTGACGGGCTCGACGTCGCCCCGGCGCGCAACAACGCGGCGACGCTCCTCCGCGCCATCGCGCAGTCGCCGCCGCAGGGCGCGACGCCGACCGCGGCGGCGATCTCGCGCGCGGCGCGCTACATCGCGTCGCACGAGGCCCGCGGGCTCGCGCAGTACATCGTGCTCGCCACCGACGGGGGCCCCAACTGCAACGCGACGCTCAACGCCGCGACCTGCGTCTGCCCGGTGATGTCAGGGTGCGCCGCGGCGGGCCTGGGCGCGCGGTACTGCCTCGACGACGTCGCGGCGGTGGGCGCCATCGACGCCGCGCGCAGGTCGGGCATCGCGACGTGGGTCATCGGAATCGACGGAGACCTCGAGGCGGCCTACGTCGACGTGCTCGACCGCATGGCCGTGGCGGGCGGGCGCGCCCTCGCCGCGACGCGGCGGTATTACAGCATCCGAGAGGGGGCGCAGCTCGGGGCCGCGTTCGACGAGATCCAGCGAACGGTGGTGCGCTGCGCGTTCGTGACGCCCTCGCGCCCCGACGACCCGTCGCGGATCACGGTGCGGGCCGCCGGCGTCGAGGTGCCTCGCGACGCGACGAGGCGCGACGGATGGGACTGGACCGACCGGGATTACGGAGAACTCACGCTGTTCGGTCCGGCGTGTGAGAGAGTCTTCGCGGGCTCGCAGCCGCTGGACGCGATCGTGGCTTGCGGGCGGTGAAGGGCGTCGAGGCGCATCGAAGGTCGAAGGGATCACACCCACCCGGTCATAGATGTCCCGCGCGGCGTGAAAACCGCCATCAACCCTTCCAGTGATAGGATGGAATCGCTCCGATGACGGACCACACGGACACCTCCGCGTTTGATGGGGAGATCAGCCCTTCGCGATCGGCCGCGAGGCTCCTGGTCGAAGCGGTCGGCCGCCCCGCACGGACGATCCTGATGGTTCCGGGGATGCCCGTTCGCATCGGCCGGGCGGACGACCTGGAGCTCTCCCTCGACGATCAGCGCGTGTCGCGCGAGCACGCGGTGTTGCGCTATGACGGTCGCTCCGTGACCCTCGAAGACCTCAACAGCTCGAACGGCACCTGGATCGGCGAGCGCAAGGTCCAGGGGACCATCGCGCTCACGGCGGGGACGACCTTTCGCGTCGGGAGCACCCAGCTCGTGCTGCTCCTGCCCGATCGACCGGTGACGCAGACGACCGCGAGGCCCTTCGACGCGGCCGACGTGATCGCCGTCGACCCGGTGACCGAGGCGCTCTTCGAACTCGTGAAGCGGGTGGGTCCGAGCGACCTCACGGTGCTCATCCAGGGTGAGACCGGCACGGGCAAGGAGGTGGTCGCGCGGACGATTCATCAGTTCAGCGCTCGCGCGTCGGGGCCCTTCGTGGCGGTGAACTGTTCGACGCTGCCCGACGCCCTCGCCGACGAGACCTTCTTCGGCCACGACGGTGACGGCGCGACGCGGCGCGCGGGGGCCTTCGAGTCGGCCTCGGGAGGCACGCTCCTCCTCGATGAGGTCGGCGAGCTCTCGGCGGTGAGCCAGGCGAGGCTCCTGCGGGCGCTCCAGGAGCGTGTCTCGTCGCACGGAGGCGCGAACCGGGCGCTGACAGAGAATGTCCGCGTGGTGGCGACGACGAACCGCGACCTCGCGAAGGAGGTCTCCGCGGGACGCTTCCGAGAAGACCTGTACTTCAGGCTCAATGGGGTGACCATCGATGTGCCGCCGCTCCGGCAGCGGGCGAAGGACATCCCCGCGCACGTGCGCAGGGTGCTCGAAGAGCGCGGCGGGCGCGTGACCCTCGGGACGGGCGTCGCGGCGGTGCTCGCGGCCCACCGCTGGCCGGGCAACCTCAGGGAGCTCCGCAACGCCATCTCGGGGGCGCTGCTGCTCGCGCAGGATGGAGTTCTCAAGGTGGAGCACCTGCCGACGACGGTGCGGGGCGAGGGCCCCTCCCCCGACGCGGCCGTGTCGGCGCTGCGGGAGCGCGTCGATGAGACCGAGCGCAAGGTCATCATCACGGCCCTCGAAAGCACGGGGTGGAACCAGTCGCGCGCGGCGCGCGTGCTCGGGATCTCTCGTCGGGCCCTCATCTACAAGATGGAACGCTACGGCCTCAAACCGCTCCCCAATGGACAACGAAATGCCTAGCCCAAACGCACGGTCGCGCGCGGCGCTCGGCCTGTTCCTCGCGCTCTCCTGCGGGTGCTCCCTGACCCTCGACTGTAACCGCGACGACACGGTCATCCCCCTCGATGGCGCCGCGGGCGACACCGCCGACGCGACTTCGTCCGACGACGTCACGACCACCCTCGACACCCCGCCCATCGACTACCCCGCGATGCCTGATGTCGTGGTGCGCCCCGACGTCCCGGTCACCCCTGCGATGATCCGGTGACACCCGACATTCCGGTGACCGGACGTCCTCACGCCGACCGATCGCGTGGTCCCGCAGGACCGGACGTGCACCCCGCCGTGCCGCGGCGGCGAGCGGTGCTGAACGGGTCTGCCGTCGCGCTGCTCCGACCTCGACCGCACGCGGTCTGCTGCAACGGCGAGTGCCAGAATCGATGCTGATCACCACGGCGGGCCAGCGTGGGAGGTATGCTCCTCCGGTCCACGGTCGACCCTCTCGACTTGATCGGGCACGAGGCCCCGCCGATGCAAACGGCCACGACCACCAACACGTCGAACCTGCTCGCGGAAGGCACTGAGCTCGCGGGGCGCTACCGCGTCTTGCGGCAGCTCGGCGAGGGCGGCATGGGCAACTACGAGGCCGAGCACACGATCATCGGTCGTCGCGTCGCGGTGAAGGTGCTGCACCCTGGGCACTGCGTGCAGCACGAGGCGGTGGTGCGCTTCACGCGCGAGGCGCGCCGCGGCGGCCATCGGCCACGAGAACATCGTCGACGTCACCGACTTCGGCACGCACGACGGCAGCCCTTTCTCGTCATGCTGGTTTCCTCCGCGGCGTCACGCTCGACGAGCTCATGGTCAACCATGACCTTCCTGAACTGCCGCGCGCGAGATCGTGGGCCGCGTGCTCTCGGCCCTCGCCTCGGCCCACGCCGCGGGGATCGTGCACCGCGACTCCCAAGCCCGAGAACATCTTTCCTCACCGAGCAGGGCACGCGCTCGTCGGTGAAGATCCCTCGATTTCGGCATCCGAAGTCTCCAGCAGCTGAGCGACAACCTCGTGACCACCGAGGAGGGCGCGATGCTCGGGACGCCGAGCTACATGTCCCCCGAGCAGTGGCTGAGCGAGCGCGACATCGACCACCGCGCGGACCTCTTCGCCGTCGGCGTCCTCTTCTACGAGATGCTCACGGGCTACCTGCCCTACGAGGGCGTGAGCCGCGGCGAGCTCATGCTCCAGGTGGTGACGGGCACCGATCCGCCCGCGGCGCCGAGCTCGATCGTCGAGGGGCTCCCGCCCGAGATCGACGAGGTCGCGATCCGGGCCGTCTCTCGCGCCCGCGCCGATCGGTACCAGACCGCGCAGGAGTTCCTCGACGCGCTGCGCCCCTTCGGCGCCGCGGACATCGAGGTCACCCCGGCGCTCCCGGTCTCGTCGCCGATGGCCTCGACAGACACCTTCACCGGCCCGATCCGCGCGCTCACCGCGCAGCGCACCGCGGCCCAGCCTCGCCCCGACCCGCGCCTCGTCTCGACGCTCACCGAAGAGCGCGACGAGACCCCGCCTCCGACGCTCATCCCGCCGCCCCTGTGGAAGAGCCCCGTGGTGCTCATGGCCGTCGCCGGCGTCGTGGCCGCGGCGCTCGGGATCGGCCTCACGCGTCAGCCCTCGCACACGCTCTCCGCCGCGACGAACGCCTCGTTGCGAGCGACCCGCGCGAGCGCCACGGACGCTGCGAGCCCCGCGGTCGCGCGGCCCGGCGAGGTCCACATCACGCTGCGCGGCGTCCCAACGGGCGCGACGATCACGCTTGACGGCGCCGCGGTGGCCGGCCCCGATCTCCGCCTCGCGCGCGACGACCGCGACCACGCCGTCGTGATCTCGCACCACGGCGCCGAGCGCAGGATCACGCTGCGCGGCGACACCGATCAGGTGCTCATGGTCGACCTGCCCTCCGCGCCGCCGCCCACGCCCGCCGTGACGCCTCAGGAGCAGCCGGCGAACCACGGGGAACGCCCGGGAGGCAGGCGCGGCGGCGGCCGACGGAGACATGGTCTCGACATCAACCGCCAGTTCTGACACGTAGTGTGCGCCGGTCGCCGCTGGGCGGTCTCGGCTGCGCAACCATGACGACCGGCCTCCGAAATCGATGGCACCTCGCCGCGACGCTCTGCGCCGCGGCCGCGCTCGCTTCGTCGACGACGCACGCGCAGCCCGCGCCGACGCCCCCGACCGCCGAGCAGGTCGAGGAGGGGCGACGACATTTCGAGCGCGGCGTCGGGCTCTTCGATCAAGGCAATCACGACGGCGCGCTCATCGAGTTTCAGCGCGCGTGGGAGCTCTCGCAGCGCCCCTCGGTGCTCTTCAACATCGCCGCGACGTGCCAGGCCCTGCACCGCTACGCGGAGGCGATCGAAGCCCTCGAGCGCTTCCTCGCGAACTCCACCGACATCCGGCAGCGCCGCCACGCGCAGCGGACGCTCACGGAGCTCCGCAGCCTCATCGCGTTCGTGCGCATCAACACGACGCCGGCGGACGCGACGCTCACCCTCGACGGGCACACGCAGTCGGCCAATGGAGAGGTCACCGTCGGCCCCGGCACCCACCGCGTCGAGGCCTCGCGCGCGGGGTACAACTCGGCGTCGGCGGAGTTCACCATCGCCTCGGGCGAGCACCGCGACGTGGCCCTCACGCTCACCGAAGCGGGCGCCGCGACGCCTCCGCCCACCGTGGTGATCGTCGACCCCGATCGCACGCCCACGCCGCCTCCGCCGCCTCCGCCCGCCCCTGCGACGCTCGCCGTGCTCGACGCGCCTCCGGGGACGACGCTCTCCATCGACGACGCGGTGACCCCGGCGCCCGATCGGCCCATGCAGGTTCGCCCTGGCCCCCACAGGCTCGTCGCGTCGGCGCCGGGGATGCGCCCCTGGAGCGGAACGGTGACCGTGCGCCCCGGCGCGCAGCACCAGCTCACGCTCGCGTTGAACCCGCAACCCCACGGGCTGCGACCGATCTGGTTCTGGGCCGCCGCGGCGACCACGGGCGCGCTCTTCATCGCGACCGTCGCGACCGGCGGCGCGGCGCTGAGCGCGCACTCCGACTACGCCGCGCTCCCCGCGGGATCACCGGACATCGGCCCTGCGGGCGACCGCGGACGTTCGCTCTCGCTCGCGGCGGACCTGCTCGGCGTCGCCACGCTCGGCGTCGGCGCGGCCGCCGCGGTGCTGTTCACGCGTACCGAGTTCCGCGTCGGGACCTCGACCGCGCGCTTCGTGCTGGCGCCCACGGCGGGCGGCGCGGCGGCGTCTGCGACCCTGAGGTTCTGACGCGTGTCACGGCGGCGTGTCTGGTGCGAGACGCTCCCCCTCGCGTCGCTCTCGCGCCCCGACGTCATGGGGCTCCTCGCGCGCTACCGCCTCGAGCTGCTCGCGGCCGTGCGACCAGGAGACCTCTCCGCGGTCCGGACGCTCCTCCGCGCGGCCGACGACGCGGGCGTGCGCGTCGGCCTCTGGCCCATGCTCGACGACGCGGACGGTCGCTGGGTCAGCGCGCGCAACGCCGCGTCGTTCGACGCCTTCGTCGCCGCCCTCATCGAGGGGTGCCGCGAGGGGCCGCGTCCGCGCGAGATCGCGTTCGACCTCGAACCGCCGATCGGGCTTGTTTCAAAGCTGTTCTCGTCGCTGACGACGCCGTCGCCCGAGGCCGCGCCCGTCGGCGCCTCGCTCACCATCGCGCGCGACTCGCTCGCGGCCACCATCGCGCGCGTCGACGCCGCGGGCTTCGAAGCGTCGGCCGCCGTGGTGCCCATGGTGCTCTTCGACGCGCGCGAGGGACCGCACGCACCCTGGCAGCGCGCGCTCGGCACGCCCGTCGACGGGCTCCGCTGGTCGCACGTGAGCGCGATGACCTACACCTCGATCTTCGAAGGCTGGTCGCGCGGCACGCTTCGAAGGGTCGACGCGATCAGCCTCCTCGCGACGTGCTGCGCGCTCGCGAGAGACCGTTATGGCGCTGCGGCGGGCGTCTCGCTCGGGGCCATCGACACGGGCGCGCTCGGTGACGAGCCCGTGTACCGAAGCCCCGAGGAGCTCGCGGAGGATGTCTCCGTCGCGACCTCGTGCGGCGTCCACGACCTGACGCTCTTCGACCTCGCGGCGCGCCGCGGCGCGGCCCCTCCCGAGGCGTGGCTCGACGCGTTCACGGCGCCCGCGTCGCGCGTCACGCCGCCGTCGACGCTGCGCGCGAGGGCGCTCGTGCGCGCGACGCACGCCGTCGGCGCGCTGCCCTGGTGAAGGGCTACGCGGGCGACGCGGCCCCGCGCGGATCCGCCGAGAGCACCAGCGTGACCTCCTGCGAGAGGATGCGCGAGGTCTCGCTCGCGCTGCAGCCCGAGCACCCCGCGATGGCCATCTGAGACTCGAGGTAGAGGGCGCGCGCGCGGTCGAGGTCTCCCTCGCAGGCGGCCGCGAGAACGCCGAGCGTGCGGGCCTCGCCGCAGCCGGGGCCGAGCTCGCGGAGTCGGTCTGCGCAGGCGCGGACGAGGTCGACGCGCTCGGCGCGCAGCGCCATGATCGCGAGGCGCGCGACGGCGGTCTTGTCGTTGAGCGACGCGATGGGGGCGACCTCGACGAGGGCCTCGACGTCGGCGGAGAGCGCCTCGGGGGAGTCGTGTCCGCCGAAGGACTCCCACGCCTCGGCGACGCGGTCTTCGCCCGAGGGTCCGGCGGCGCGGGCCTTCTCTTCGTGGCGCATGTTCACGGTGTGGATCCACCACGACACGACGACGAGCGAGACCACGATTCCAACGAGCGTCCACATGGCGTAGGAATGGAAACCACAACGCGCGCCGCCCGCGCAAGAGGGCACCCACCGCGCGGAGGAGCGCGCGATGGCGGCGTCACCCGACGGCTACGAGTCTCAGTACATGAACGGCGCAGAGGCGCTCGTTCGCTCACGACGGCCGATGCCCTGGTGGTTCTTCGCGCTCCTCGGCGTCGCCCTCGCGGTCTCGGTGGGCTCTTCGATCGCCGCGGGGACCTTCGGGGCGCTCATCACCGCGCCGCTCCTGATCGTCGTCGGGCTGCTGCTCTCGGTGCTTCGGGTCACCGTCACGAGGTCGCACCTGCACGTGCAGCTCGGGCTGTGGGGCCCGAAGATCGCCATCGCCGACATCACCCGGATCACCGCCATGGACTATCCGGTGCTCCGCTACGGCGGTTGGGGCATCAGGCTCGGGTCCGACGGGAGCTGGGCCTACAGCACGCCGGGCGGGACGGGCCGCGGGGTGCGCGTCGAGTACCGCGTCGACGGGCGTGACAAGGCCGTGTTCGTCTCGACCGACGAGGCCGACGAGATCGTGCGGGTCGTGAGCGAGCTCAAGGGAGGCGCCGCGACGGGGGTCCGCGTCGAGGCCGAACCGACCGTCGCGCGCGCGTCGGACGAGGGCGTCGAGGTCGAGGGGCGATCGTCGGAAGAGGCTTCAAATACGGCTCGACGTGACGGTTGACAGCGTCGCGAGAATCCGTCTGGGCACGGCTGGACAACCCCTCAGGCCTTCGGTAGCGTTTGTGCCGCCTTGGATCCATTTCGCGCCGCCGATAGGGGTTTCGATCGCTTCGTTGACGGAGGGAAAGCGGGTCTGACCGCGGCGATCGCCGCCTGAGCGCGGTGGGAGCTTCGGTGCGGGGAGATCGTTCCCCGGGCCATGTCACGGGTCGTGCGGTGCCGCCGTCGGGCGCCGTGTCCGCTCCGACGAGGAGCTACGGCCCGCCGTGGGCATCGCCGACGGTTCCTCACACAGGTCTGCGCGAAACCACAGGGCGCGGGCGAAGGACTCCAGTCATGGGTGCGAGAATCTACGTAGGCAACCTCCCGTTCACGGCCGATGAAGCCCAGGTGCGATCGCTCTTCGAACAGAACGGGCGCTCGGTCCGCGAAGTGAAGATCATCGAAGACCGCGACACCGGCCGCCCGCGCGGCTTCGCGTTCGTCGAGATGACCACCGAGAACGACGCCAAGGCGGCCATCTCCGAGCTCCACGGCGCCAACTTCGGCGGCCGCACGCTCACCGTGAACGAGGCCCGCGAGCGCGAGGCCCGCGGCGGCGGTGGAGGGGGCGGCGGCGGTGGATTCCGTGGCGGCGGAGACCGCGGCGGTGATCGCGGCGGCGGCCGTGGCGGTGACCGCGGCGACCGTCGTCGCTGAAACTCTCTCGTCCTGGCGTGTGAGACCGTCACGTCGACGTCTCACCGCGAAGCGCGCGTGGCGGCTCACGCGCCCGCCGACGACCCCTCTGGCCCCTTCTACTTCCGTTGCCCTCGACGCGCGCGATCCCCTTCGCGCAACAGGGATTCGTGCGGCGACACGGGCCGCGCCGAGGGCGCGTCGACGCGTGGCCTCGGGCGTGCACCGACGGCTCGCATGCAGACCCCCCCGCGAACTCCCTCGTCGGCGATCGAGCGCGTCGCGACCCTCGCGCGCGGCGCAGGCGTCGGGCTCGTCGCGACCGCGGCCGACCTCGCGACGCTCGCCGTTCTCGTTCACGCCTTCGGGCTCTCTGCGCGCGTCGCGAGCGCGCCGGCGCTCGTCCTCGGCGTGGTGATCCAGTTCGTGGGGAGCAAGCTCGTCACGTTTCGCAACCGCGACCGCGCGTGGGGCGCGCAGGCGCTGCGGTTCGCGGCCGTCGAGGCCGTGGGCTTCGCGGCCAACCTCGCGCTCTTCGACCTCGCCGTTCGAAACGTCGCGCTGCCGCCGGTGGCCCTGCGCATGGTCACCACCAACGTCGTCTATTTCTGCGTGTGCCTCCCCCTCTGGGCGCGGATCTTCCGCGGGCGCACGAGAGAGGAAGCGCTCGGATGAACCCCCTCACGCTCGTCCCCGTCGCGCTCTGCACCGCGTGGACCGCGCTCGGAACCTCGGCGCTCATCGACCTCGCGCGCGCCGCGCCGCCGCCGTGCGACCTCGGCGCGCTGCCGCCCGTGTCGGTGCTCAAGCCGCTCTGCGGCGCGGACCCGTCGCTCGAGGAGAACCTCGCGACCTTCTTCACGCAGTCGCACCCCGCGTACGAGCTCGTCTTCGGCGTCGAGCGCGACGACGACCCCGCCCTGGCGGTGGTCGAGCGCCTGCGAAATCGGCATCCGTCGGTGGCCGTCGAGGTGGTCATCACCGCGGGGAGCGAGGGACAGAACCCCAAGGTGCGAAACCTCCTCGGGATGCTCCCGCGCGCGCGGCACGACCTCGTGCTCATCTCGGACAGCAACGTGCGGGCGCCGCGAGAGTACGTCGCGACGATGGCCGCGGTGAAGGCGAGCGACCCGTCGGTGGGCCTCGTCACCAACGTGTTCGTCGGCAACGGCGGCAGCGGCCTCGGGAGCGCCCTGGAGTCCGTGCAGCTCGCGGGCTTCTGCGCGGCCGGCGTGGCGCTCCCCACGGCGCTCGGAGACGCCGCGGTGGTCGGCAAGTCGATGCTGCTCTCTCGCTCGGAGCTCCGGACGCTCGGCGGGCTCTCTCGCGTCGCCGACGTGCTCGCCGAGGACTACGTCATCGGCAAGATGTACCAGCACGCGGGCCGCAAGGTGGTCGTCGCGCCGGTGGTGCTCACGAACACGCTCGGCCGTGTCTCCCTCGACGATTTCGCGCAGCGGCACCTCCGCTGGTCGATGATGCGCTTCAGGCTCAGGCCCTTCGCGTACCTGCTCGAACCGCTCACGAGCCCGCTCGCGGTGCTGCCCTTCGCCCTCGCGGCGATGGGCCCGTGGGCGCTCGCGTGGGCCGTCGCCACGCTCTTCGTCCGCGACGTCGTGGCCTCCGTCGCGCTGCGCGGGCGGAGGGAACTCCACCGCCCGATGCTCTACGGGTGGCTCCGCGAGGTGGTGGTGCTGGCCGTGTGGGCCGCGGCGCCGCTCAAGCGTCACGTCTCGTGGCGGGGCCACCGCGTGCGCGTCGGCGCGGGGACCTTTCTCTACGCCGAACCCTGAGAAGGTGACGACCCGCGCAGGGGTGATACCGTCGCCCGCGTGGAGCGTGGTGATCCCCATTCGCTGCGGTGGCTCCCTCCGATGCACGCGGTCCTCGCGAGCGCGGAGGCCGAGGCGCTCTCGACGTCGCTGTCTCGCGACGCGCTCAGGTCCATCGCCCGCGCGGTGATCGACGAGCTCCGCGAGGCGCTCCTCTCGGGCGCGCTCGACGGTGACCGCGACTCGCTCGAGCGCGAGGCCGCCGCGAGGCTCGTGAAGGCCGCCGCGCTCTCGCGACGTCCGCGGCTGCGCAGGGTGCTCAACGCGACGGGCGTGGTGCTCCACACCAACCTCGGGCGCAGCCCCCTCAGCGACCGCGTGCTCGCCGACGTCGTCGAGGCCTGCCGCGGCTACGCGACGCTCGAGTACGACCTCGACGCAGGGCGGCGAGGCCACCGCGACGCCGCGCTCACCCCCCTGCTCTCGCGGCTCCTCGGCGCCGAAGACGCGGCCGTGGTGAACAACTGCGCGGCGGCCGTGCTGCTCACCGCGACGGCGCTCGCGTCGGGGCGCGAGGTGATCGTCTCGCGCGGAGAGCTCGTCGAGATCGGCGGCGGTTTTCGAATCCCCGACGTGATCGCGTCGTGCGGCGCGAAGCTCGTCGAGGTGGGCACGACCAACCGCACGCGCGTCGCGGACTACGAGCGCGCGATCACCGCGTCGACGGGCGCGATCCTCAAGGTGCACCGCAGCAATTTCGTGGTGTCGGGCTTCACCGAGGAGGCCCCGCCGCGCGCGCTCGTGGCGCTCGGACGCGCGCGGGCGGTGCCCGTGATCGAAGACCTCGGCAGCGGCGCGATGGTCGACACGACGCGCCTCGGCGCCGAGCGCGAGCGCACCGCGAGGGAGGCCATCGCCGACGGCGTCGACGCGGTGATGGTCTCGGGCGACAAGCTCCTCGGGGGGCCGCAGGCGGGCGTGATCGCGGGTCGCGCGGCGGTGATCGCCGCGGTTCGAAAGCACCCCCTCATGCGCGCGCTGCGGCCGGGGCGGCTGGTCATCGCGGCCCTCGAGGCGACGCTGCGGGCCTACGCGGAGGGGCGCGCCGAGCGCGACGTGGCCTCGGTGGCGGCGCTCGCGCAGCCGCTCGCGGTCGTCGAGGCGCGCGCAAAGGCCATCGCAGAAGGCATTTCGAGCGATCACGGGGCGACGGTCAGGGCGGCGCGGGTCGAGGGACGCGTGGGCGGAGGGACGCTCCCCGCGACGGTTCTCGCGTCGTGGGGCGTGCGCGTGGGCGGGATCGATGCAACGGTTCTGGAGCGGCGACTGCGCGCTCACGACCCCCCGGTGGTCGCGCGGGTCGAGGGCGGCGAGGTGATCCTCGACGCGCGAACGCTGCGAGATGACGAGGTCGGAGACGTGAGGCGAGCGCTCGAGAGCGCGCTCGCTCAGCGGTCGGTGCAGGCAGGGACGGTGACGGCGGCGGAGGGTGCAGAGGACGACACAGACGACACGGAGTGAGGCGTCAGCGATGAGCGGAAGATCACGTGAGCTTGCGGCGCAGGTGCTGGTTGTGAACCGACACCTCCAGGCCGTGCACATCACCAGCGCGCGGCGCGCCTTCGTGCTGATGTGGACCGACATCGCGCGCGCCCTCGACGAGTCGTGGATCGCCCACGAGTTCGACGCGTGGAGCGCGCTCGAGGCGCGCGACGGCGACGAGACCGTGGGGACGAGCCGCGGCGCGATCCGCGTGCCCCGCGTGGTGCAGCTCGTCACCTACGACCGGATGCCGCGGTCGGCCGTGCGCCTCACGCGGCGGAACATCTTTCTGCGCGACGGGCACACCTGCCAGTACTGCGGTCGGCGCTCGTCGCCGCGCGACCTCAACCTCGACCACGTCATGCCCCGCTCGCGCGGCGGCCCCATGACCTGGGAGAACGTCGTGTGCTCGTGCCGCGTGTGCAACCTCCGCAAGGGCGGACGCACCCCCGCCGAGGCCAGCATGCGGCTGCTCCGCAAGCCCGCGCGGCCGCGGTGGTCGCCCATCCTCGCGCTCGCGTTCTCGCCCGCGCGGCCGAAGGAGTGGGACCCCTTTCTCGCGCACCTCCAGGGCGCCCGCGAGCTCACCGCCCTCTGGGACGACGCCCGCGCGGCCCTCGGCGACGAGGTCGCCGAGAGCGCCTGACCGAGACCTGATCCGATCGCTCAGTGCGCGTGACGATCAAGGTCCGCGCGCTCCTCCGAGGGGGCCATCGCGGCGAACCAGTCGCGCGGCCCCATGCGCCCCAGGCTCCGCAAGAGAAGCAGGCCCAATGCGGCCGCGCAGGCGAGCTCCCACGCGGAGTGCTCGTGCGCCACGAGGTGGTGCATCTCGGGCACGCTCGACGCGGGGACCACCGCGTTGACGACGAGCCCCGCGCAGCACGCCGTCGCGAGGCTCGCGAAGGCGAAGGCCATCGCGGCGCGGTTGCCGAGCGACCGACGAAACGCGGCGAGCACGGGGAGGTTCGTCCCCGGGGCGACGAGCACGAACGCGAGCGCCGCGCCGAGCGACGCGCCCTTGTGAACGAGCACCGCGGCGAAGGGCGTGGCCCCCTGCGCGCACATGTAGAGCGGCACCGCGGCGAGGCTCGCGACCACGACGTCGAGCGGCGCGCCGAGGCTCGCGATGACCGAGTGGTCGACGGCGGCTTCGAAGGCCGCCGCGAGCGCGAGGCCCACGACGTACCAGGCCGCGACGTGGTCGAGCGTGGGCCCGAGGGCCTGCGAGAGCGCCGCGAGCGCGCGGGGATGCGCGTCGGTGGGCGCGCCGTGAGGCTCGTGCGGGGTCGCGCTCCAGGGCGACGTGGGGCGGAGCATCGAGCCCGGCGGCGCGGGCCGGAGCGTGTGGCGCATGGAGACCCCGCGCGTGGCCCACGCGACGGCGAGCGCGACGGCGACGGCCATCACGAAGCCCGACGCGATGCGCGCGAGCGCGAGGGGCGCGCCGAGCAGGCGGAACGAGAACACCGCGCCGCCCACGTCGAGCTCGGGGGTTCCCGCGGCGAAGGCCGCGACGGCGGCGACGGGGACGCGCGCGGCGAGGAGCCTCCGCACGAGCGGGAGCACGCCGCACGAGCAGAGCGGCAGCGGGACGCCGAAGAGAATCCCGCGCAGCGCCTGCGAGAGCGCATTGCCGCCGTTGAGCCACGCGGCGACCTGCCGTGGCGCGAAGGTCTGCACCGCGCCCGCCGCGAGGAGCCCCACGAGCATCGACGGCGCGGTCTCGACGAAGAGCGGCCCGAGCGACTCGATGAACGAGAGCTCGTGGGGGCGCGCGTGACGGAGCACGCTGTCGGGGTCGGGGATCCACGACGCGATCCCGACGCCCGCGGCGAAGGACCACGCCGAGAGCGCGCGCATCGACGCGGTGGGCGTGTGCGCGCCGTGGCGGTGCGTCGCGAGGCGCAGCATCGCGCCGATGCCGAAGGCGGCCACCGCGTCGAAGACCGCGTCGGGGATCCTCGCGAGGAGCGCGCTGCCGAGGGCCGCGCCGACCACCGTCGCCGAGGCCACCGTCGCGAGCCGCGGGATGGCCTTGCGCCACCCGAGCGCGGGCACGAGCGCCGTGGCCAGAAAGAGTCCCTCGGGGAGGCGGTGGAGGACCAGCGCGAGGCCGAGTCCGGCGCTCACGTGCTCGCGCTGACTGCTCGCCGAGGTCGCGATCGCGAGGCCCGCGCCGTCGCCGAGCGCGTGGACCACGAGGGCCGGGAGGAGCACCGCCGTGCCGATGCGCTCGCCGCCGTCGTGGGCGCGCCGGTCGGCGGCCCAGAGAACGCCGTAGCCGAGTGCGACAAGGCCGAGCGCGCCGATGCCCACCTCTTCGACGACGTGCGGAACGAGGTGCAGGAGCAGCAGCGCGGGCACCACGCCGAGCGTGAAGCCGTCGATGGCCGCGGAGGGGACCTGCCGCCCGCGGCCCCACGCCACGAGGAGCGGCCCCACCGCGAAGCCGAGCAGCGACAGGACGAGCACCGCGGCCAGCACGGGCGCCTATCTGCCTCCGACAGAGGGAAATCTCAACGCCACGTCGCGCATCACGCGCAGCGGTCGCAGCGACCCTTGAGCTGGATCTCGACCTCGCGGCCCTTGAGCGCCTTGGGCGCGCCCCGCGACGTGTGGAGCTCGACCATCTCGTCGGGGAGGCACTGCACGTCGCCGCACTCGTCGCAGACGAAATGCGGGTGCTTGCGGTCCTCGTGGCCCTCGGCGTCGTCGGCCCGCACTTCGAAGCGCCACACGTGATCGCCCACGTCGGTGCGGCGCAGCAGGCCCACGTCGGTGAGGTCCGTGAGGTTGCGGTAGATCGTCGCGCGGTCCCACTGCGACGAGAGCGCCTCGGCGAGCTCGCCGTGCGTGATCGGCGACGTCGCCTGGAGGATCCGCTGGAGCACCGCCACGCGCGGGGCCGTCACGCGCAGGCCCGACGTGCGAATCCGCTCGCGGAGCTCGTCGAGGGAGGTCGATGTCCGGGTGCGCACCATCGTCTCCACGGTTCTAGTACCATCCGCCCCCTCGACGCAATGGAGGCAGGGACCCCGGCGCGGTCTTTTCGTTACCGGATTGCAGTTGCAACCCGGTTGCGAACTCGGCGCCGCGACGCGCCCGCGAGGGCGACGGCCGCGAGGATCCAATCAGGCCTCGGGGCGACGGGCGCGGACCCCACGCGGCAGTCGCAGCTCCCGCCGGGCCTCGCGCCGGGCGCGGCGTCGGCGGCGACGATGTCTGTGACTGCGTCGAAGGTCGCGTCGCGGGGCGCGTCGACGGCGGCGTCTCGCGTCGCGTCGGAGGGCGCGTCGAAGGGCGCGTCGGCGGCCGCGTCTCTGCGCCCCGCGTCGGTGGCGCCGCCGTCGACCTCGGAGGACTCCAGCGAGCGGCGCAGCGTGGGCCAGCGCTCGACGCAGATGTCGGCGCCCTCGGAGCGCGTCTCGCACGACGGAGGCCCTACGAACGAAGCGAAATTCGAGAAGGTGACCACGGGCGTGAAGCTCGCGCCCCGGTCGCTCGATCGGCCGAGCGCGAAGGGCGTGTTGATCCAGTCGGAGCACGCCCAGAGCGTGTTGGCGTGCTGCCGGAGGCAGAGCACCGGGAGGCGGTTCACCTGGCGAAAGGTCTCTCCGCCGTCGTCGGAGCGGAGGAGGCCCGCGCTGATGGATCCGACCCAGACCGTGCGGCCGTCGTCGGAGATCGCGAAGCCGAGCATCGGGTCGGGCGTCGAGGCGACGGGGCGAAAGCTCCTGCCGCCGTCGAGGGAGCGGCGGAGCTCGGTGCCGAGGCCGAGGGCGGCGCGGACGAACACCGTGTCGGGCTGCGTGGGGTCGACGCCGCTCACCCAGAGCGAGTCGGCCGCGCCGCCGTCGGGGGTGATGGGCGTGAGCGTCGCGCCGCCGTCGTCGCTGCGATAGAAGACCGCAGAGAAGCCCTCCGCGCTGCGCCCCGTGAGGTAGAGGCGCATGGGGTTCGAGGGCGCGACCTCGATGGTGTCGAAGAGCACGTCGCGCACCCCGTCGCCCATGCGCGTGAAGGCGTAGTCGTCGCCGTTGCCGCGGTAGACCGCGTTGGGCATCCCCTGCGCGGCCTCGACGGCGTAGAGGATGCGCCCGGTGGGGTCGGCGGTGAGGTCGGAGAAGACGCGGTGCGCGGCGTTGCGCGCGTCGTCGGCCTTGCACGCGTCGGAGGTGTACCGGATGCCGTCTTCGTAACCGAAGACCACGGAGCCCGAGGAGGCCACCTCGACGGGCGCGTCGAAGTTGAGCGAAGGCACGAGGGGGAAGAACATCCCCTCCTCGCAGAGCCACACGAAGGTGCGGCCCTCGTCGCGGCTGAGGAGCATCCCGAAGGTGGTTCGAAGCGCGATGACGTTGCTCGCCGCGCCGGGGCCCACCACCACGTGCTGCGCCGTGGGGAAGCGCCCGTTCGCGCGCGCCGTCGACGGGGCCAGCGCGAAGGCGAGGGAGAGCGCGGCGAGCGCGGCGGCGAGGGCCGTGGGGGGTGCCATCGGGGAGCGGCGACTATCCGCGACAAGCCGGGCCCTGCGCAACCCGCGTGCGTGACCTCACCGCGGGGCGCCGAAGTGCGGTAGAGAACCGTCTTCGATGCTCTCGTACGAGTCTCACGGGCACGGACCCGCGGTGGTGTTTCTCCACTCGTTCCCTCTCGACCGCGCGATGTGGGTGGGTCAGCTCGTGGCGGTCGGCGCCGCGGGGTGTCGCGCGATCCTGCTTGATCTACCGGGCTTCGGCGCGTCGCCCGTGCTCGGCGCGGAGCCCTCGATCGACGCGTACGCCCACGCGGTGCTCGCCACGCTCGACGCGCTCTCGCTCGACCGCGCGGTCTTCGTGGGCCTCTCGCTCGGGGGCTACGTCGCGCTCGCGCTCGCCTCGATCGCGCCGGAGCGCGTCGCGGGGCTGGTGCTGGCCGACACGCGCTCCCTCGCCGACGAGCCCGCGACGCGCGCGGGGCGCATCGTGAACCTCGCGCTCGTGCGCGACCGCGGCGTCGAGGCGCTCTTCGCGAAGATGCTCCCGGGCCTCGTGAGCGGCGCGTGCCCCGACGACGTGAAGGCGAAGCTCCGCGCGATGGCCGCGGCGCAGACCCGCGAGGGCGTGACCTTCGCGCTGCTCGCGATGCGCGACCGCCCCGACCGCACCCCGACGCTCGCCTCGATCGCGGCGCCCACGCTGGTGCTCGTCGGCGAGCGCGACGGGATCTCTCCGCCCGACGAGATGCGCGCGATGGCCGCGGCGATCCGCGGGTCGCGCTTCGAGATGGTGATCGGCGCGGGGCACATGTCGAACGTCGAGCAGCCCGAGCGCTTCAACGCCTCGCTCACGCGCTTTCTGTCGACGTTCAGCGCTTCGTAGCGCGCTCGCGCTCGCGTTCGAGCTTCGCGATGCGCGCGTCGACGCGGTCGAGGTGCGACATCGAGAAGTACTGGTCGACGAAGCGGCCGACGCCGAAGAGCGCCGCGAGGGCGCAGATCACCTCGGTGCGCTCGGGGGCCCCGACGAGCTGGCGCAGGAGGTAGCCCACGCCGTAGCCCGCCCCGAAGCACACCACGGCGATGGGGAAGAGCGCCGAGTAGCGGTGGCTGTCCCACCAGGTGATGCGGTCGAGGAGGCGCTTGCGCTCGTCGCGCGCGGCCGAGAGGGGGTCGGTCTGTGCTTCGTCCATCGGTGCGAGGCGGCGGAGCGTACTACACCCGCGCGCCCGTCCAAGAACGCGCGGCGTCGCGGTTCAAGTCCCGGCGAACTCGCGTCCGCGGGCGTAGCCCTCGTCGAGCGCGCGCTCGAGGCGGTCGGGGTCGAAGTCCCAGCTCTTGAGCGCGAGCTCCTCGCGGGGGTGGATGACGTGCACGCGGGCGCCGTCGCAGCGCGGCCTCCACCGCGCGCGGCGCGGGCTCTTGAAGGCCATTCCGTCGGGTCGCACGGTGACCGCGAGGATGTCCTTCGCGCCGCGCGAGGCGAGCGCTTCGACGGGGAGGTTGTCGGTCACGCCGCCGTCGATGAGCAGCGCGCCCCCGTGGCGCACGGTGCGGCCGTAGAGCACGGGGATGAAGCACGACCCGAGCACGGCGGCGACGAGGTCGCGCTCCTCGCGGCTCGAGAAGATCACGGGCGCGAGGTCGTGGAGGCGCGTGGCCGTGACGAGCGCCTCGACGGGCGCGTCGCGGAGGTCTGCTTCGCCGAGCACGTCGACGAGCGCGCCTCGCACGATGTGGCTCATGTCGAAGAGCGAGCGGTTCCAGCGGGCGCGGCGCAGCGAGACGATGGAGCGCCCGCCGAAGGCCCGCCAGCGCGCGGGGAGCTCTCGCGCGAGGCCCGCGGCGACGCCCACCGCGATGATCGACCCCGACGAGGTGCCCGCGACGATGCGAGGGCGCACGCCGGCCTCCTCGAGCGCGGCGACGACGCCCGCGTGAAACGCCGCTCTGCAAGCGCAGCCTTCGAAAGCGATCGCGTCCATCGACGGCGCGCGAAGGTATCACCGACGGCGCTCAGTAGGGGTGGTGCATCTCGCGCGGCAGGTGCTTGCCCGCCATCGAGAGGTGCGTCGGGACGGGCATCGGGTGCGCGGGGAGCAGGCCGTTCCAGTACATCCACTCGAAGGCGCGCTTGCCCCAGTGGTTTCGCCGCGTCTCTTCGAGGAGCGTGAAGGGCCCCACGCCGGGGATGGGGTAGGTGCCCGGCAGCGGTTCGACGTCGTCGCTGAAGTCGATGAGGATGGCCTTTCCGTGGCCTGTCTCGACGAAGCAGTTGGCGTGTCCGTCGAAGCCGCCGAGGGGGTCGGCGCCCTCGGCGATGCGCGCGAGGTCGCCCACGAGCACCTCGGCCTGAAAGTGCGCCACGCTGCCGGCCTTCGAGGTCGGGAGGTCCGTCGCGTCGCCGAGCACGAAGACGTTGTCCATGCCCTTCGCGCGGAGCGTGTGGGGGTCGGTGGCGATGAACGCCCGCTGGTCTCCGTGGCCGCCGAGCTCGGCCCACCGCGCGCCCGAGTGCGTCGGGACGCTCACGAGGAGGTCGTAGGGCTCCGTGCGTCCGTCGTGGGCGCGCAGCAGCCGCCGCTCGCCATCGACGGAGGCCGCGGCGAAGCCCGTCGCGACGCGAATCCCCTTCTCGGCGAGGAGCGCGTCGAGCTTCGCGGCCGCGCGGGCCTTGTGAAACACGGCGTCGAGCGGCGTCGCGAGCACGAGGTCGCAGCGCGCGCGCAGCCCTCTGCGCGTGAGGTGCTCATCGAGGAGAAAGAGGAACTCCACGGGCGCGAGGGGGCTCTTGAAGCGGCTCTCGACGAGGTCGACCACGACGCGACCGCCCTGAAAAGACGTGAGCGCGGCCTCGAGGCGCTTCGCGCCCGTGAGCGTGTAGAACTCGTGCTGCGTGGTGTTCCACCCCGCGTCGGTGAGGCCCGGGAGGAGGTCGGGCCGGATGCGGCACCCGGTGGCCACCACGAGCACGTCGTAGGGCAGCGTCTCGCCGTTCGAGAGCGACACCTTGCGCGCGTGCGGATCGATCCCGTCGACGCCCATGCGCACCCAGTCGACGCCGTGCGCGAAGGTGTCGACGCGAGGCCGCGCCAGCTCCGTCGACCCGCCGAAGGGCACGAACAGAAGCCCCGGCTGATAGAGGTGCTCGATCGACGGGTCGACCACGATCACCTCCCAGTCCGCCGAGAGCCTTCGGCGGCTGCCATTCGCGACGATGGTGCCCGCGGTGCCCGCGCCCAGGATCACGAGGTGCTTCATGCCCCGAAGGCGTCGCATCGCCTGTGCCGCGAAGCCCCGTCCGCGACGAATCTTCGTCTCCTGCAAGGGCTTTCGCGACGCCGAGAGCCCCTCGGAGAACGCCCTTTCATCGTGGCCGGGCGAACCTCCTGCGCAGCGTCGAGACGCGGTGCTTTTGGTGCAGCGGACGCGACAAATCAGCGTGGACGCGCGGCCGGTCTCGCGGGTCCGCGGGCGGGCGCCGGGGCGCCTCGCGGTGGCGCCGCGGGGGCTCCGCGTTGCGCGGCGCGCGCCTGACCGGCCTGCACCATCGCGGCCTCGACGGCGGCGGGGATGGGCCGCGTGAGGTGCTCTCGCACCATCCAGCCCGCGGTGCCCGAGAAGCCCGGTCGACGGACCTCCTGCATGTCGTTGGTGCCCGCCATCTGCGTGACCGCGAGGTACTGATCCGCGGTGTACTCGGGGTGGTCGTCCTGGCGCGCGACGGGGCCGGCGCCGAGGGCCGCGCCGGTGCCCACGTGCCAGATCTGCATCGTGGGGGGATAGGCGTCCTGCCAGCGCTCGCGCACGGCCTGGTCGCCCTCGCGCAGGATGCGATAGCGGGTGATGTGAAAGCCGGGGATCCCTCGCTGCGTGAGCACGCGCATGCCCGCGGGGAGGTTCGCGTCGGGCTGCTCGCGCTCTTCGAAGCGATCGACGCGCGGCATGATCTTGCGGACGAAGGTGACCGTGCGCGTCGAGCGCGCGCCGAGGAGTTCGAGGCGCAGCACGCCGTTGCCGATGCGTCGGTGGATCACCACCGGGAACGGCAGGTTGTTGCGCATGCGGAGGTTGATCGACGGGTACACGACGGTCGCGTCGAGGCCCATCTTGATGTAGCCGCTCGGGCGCGTGTGGGGCCTGCGGTCGAGCACCTCCATGCCCGCGAAGAAGCTTGCGGCGAAGAGGGTCCCGGCGATCTGGCAGGTGCCGCCGCCGACGCCGTCGATGAGCTCACCCGCGGAGATCACCGTCGCCATGCGGAAGCCGTTGGCCTCGGAGCGATCGCCGACGACCTGGTTGAAGTCGAACACCGCGCCGGGGAGCCACACGTAGCCGTTGATGCGCTCCGCCGCGAGGTGGAGGTTGTACGTGCGGTCGCGGTGGTCCTCGTTGGCGTTGTAGTTGGTCTGGAACCACCCCACGACGGCGTTCATCTCGACGTCGCGGAGCTGCTCGGCGAGCACGCCGGGGCGCGTCCGCTCGAGCACCGCGGAGACCGTGCGGCGCCCCTCGGCGAAGGCGCGGTCGAGCGCGGCCACGGTGCCGTACACGTCGACGTAGGTGCCCCAGCGCTCGGGGATCACGCGCCGCGCCTCGACGTCGATGCGCGCGTCGACCGCGACGTGGTCGGCCTCCTCCTTGAGCTGCATCACGAGCGGCAGCGCCACGGAGCCCTCGACGTGCACCGGCAGCGGCAGGTCGATGGGCCCGCGCGCGATGGCCGCGTGGTGGCGCATGAGCGAGCTCGAAGGGTCTCGCGCCGACGCGATGAGGCGCGCGAGCACGGCCACGTCGACGCGCGCGCCGAAGCCCTCGCGGGTGCGCTCGACGGAGTGCCCCTCGGCCTGCACCGTGACGTGCTCGCGGAGGTAGCTCCGCGCGATCTCGAGCGCGACGGCGTGGGCGTCGCGGCCCTGGGGAATGGCCCGCCCGCGCACGCGGACCGGCGGCAGGTTCGCGGCCTCGGGCGACTGCTCGGGCAGCAGGAGATACCCCATCCCCGCGCCCATGAGGGCGAAGGTCAGCGAGAGCGCGCCGTACCGCAGGAGTGAGGAGGTCGACATCGGGGCCGCGCCAACGCGTACCCCCTCCCCGCCGACGGGGTCAACATCCCGCCCGTCGGAGCCCCACACGGCCACCGATCAGACCTGTTGGATCGAGAATGCAATTGCATCACGGTTGCATCTTCGGGTATCCATGCGCCCACCATGATCGAGCGAAACGCAACGACCCTCGCGCGCGCCTCGTGGACGACGCTCGCGCTGCTCCTCGCGGGCTGCGGCGACGACGGGCTCACGGGGGCGCCTCCCACGTATCCGGGCACCGACACGCTCGGGGCGACGCCCGTGGCCGCGCCCTTCACGGCTTCGACCAACACGCCGCGGACGGTGCAGGTCTCGCTCTCGAGCGAGACGCTGGGCCAGCAGGGCTTCGCGTACACCCCGACGCCCGCCGCGGGCGATCTGGTCTTCGTCGACGGCTGGGAGGTGCGCTTCTCCCGCATCCTCGTGACGGTGAAGAACGTGAGGCTCAACGCGCGCGGCGCGTCGGCGAGCGACCCCGCCGCGGTGGGCGCTTCGGTGGCGCTCAACCCCCGCGCCTACGCCGTGAACGCGCACGCCGCGGGGCCCCTCACGGGCGCGAGCGGCGGCGAGGAGACCGCCATTCCGCTCTTCGTGTTCACCGCGGCGGACAGCGGCGCGGCGCTCGACGCGGCGACGCGCTACGCGCTCTCGTACGACGTCGTGGCGGCGACGCGATCGGCGACGAACGTCAACCTCGACGCGGGCGACCTCACCGCGTACGAGTCGATGATCTCGCACGGGTGGACGCAGCTCATCGAGGGCACGGCGACCTACCGCGGCGTCGCCCCGGCGGCGGAGTCGCCCCTCGCGTCGTACCCCACGACGGTGCGCTTCAGCTTCGGCTTCGGCGCGCCCGCGCGGTACATGAACTGTCAGAACCCTGACAACGGCGCCGACGACGCCCCGGGCGTGCAGCCCTCGGCCGTGGGACGCGCCCGCGCGCAGCTCACCTTCCACATGGATCACGCGTTCTGGGAGGCGCTCAACCGCGAGGACCCGCCCCTGCACTTCGACGCGATGGCCGCGCGCGCGACGGGCACGGGCGCGATGGCCACGCTCTCGCTCGACGACCTCGCGGGGGTCGCGCCCACGAACCTCCGAGATCGGATGAACCGCCCCGTGCCCGACCGCGGCGCGCAGACGGCGGGCTACACGCCCCGCAACCCCGCGGCGCTCTCCTACGACCCCGCCGGCGCCTCGGGAATCAACGACCTTCGAGACTTCGTCGCGTTCAGCGCGCGCGCCTCGGCGCACCTCAACGCCGACGGACTCTGCGCCGTGCGCCCGAGCGGTCCGATCACCTGGTGACGGCCCCGCGCCGCGCGGCCCCCCGCGTCTGCGGCGTCGAATGCGCGCGAAGCGACCATCGTCACCGCGCGCGGCCGGTGATAGAAGACCTCCCACCGCGATGACTTCACACTACGCATTGCGCCTCCCCACGCTCCTGGCCATCGCCGCGAGCGTCTTCGCCCTCGGGTGCCCCGACGCGAGCAACGGCGGCGGCGGCACGAGCGACGTCCCTCCCACGAGCGACATCACCGACGCCAAGAGCCCCGCCGACGCCTCCGACGCGACGCCCGACACGCCCTCCGACGTGAACCCCGACGCGCCCGACGGCGGCCCCGCGCGCGGCCCGCGCATCACCGCGTGCCCCGGCACCGTCCCCGCGGCGCCCGACGGCCGCGTGTGCGCGGTCACCGCGGGCACCTCGGGCACGCTCCTCACGGGCGACGTGCTCACGCCCGGCGAGGTCTTTCGCGGCGGCTCCGTGCTCGTCGACGCGATGGGCGTGATCCGCTGCGTGGGCTGCGACTGCGCGAGCCAGGCCGCGGCGTCGACGGCCACGCGGATCACCTGCGCCCACGGCGTCATCTCGCCGGGTCTCATCAACCCGCACGACCACATGACCTACGCGCAGAACGTCCCGTACACGCGCACCCCCGAGCGCTACGAGCACCGCCACGACTGGCGCACCGGCGCGCGAGGCCACACGCGGCTCACCTCCGCGGGCTCGGCCTCCAACGACCAGATGGCCTGGGGCGAGCTGCGCTTCATCATGGGCGGCGCGACGAGCGTCAACGGTTCCGGCGGCACCGCGGGCTTCATGCGCAACCTCGACCGCGCCGCCTCGGAAGAGGGCCTCGGACAGCCCGCCGCCGACTACGAGACCTTTCCGCTCGGCGACTCCAACGGTCGCCTGCTCACGACGGGCTGCGGCTACCCCACGATCGTGACGGCGGCCTCCATCGCGTCGTCGCCCGCGTACGTGCCCCACATCGCCGAGGGCATCGGCCCCGAGGCTCGCAACGAGTTCGCGTGCGTCCACGAGGGGACCAACAACCTCATCACGAACCGCACGGCGGTGATCCACGGCGTGGGGCTCCTGCCGCCCGACATCGCGCTCATGGCCACGCGCGGCGCGTCGCTCATCTGGTCGCCGCGCTCGAACGTCACCCTCTACGGCGACACCGCGCGCGTCACCGAGTACGCGCGCATGGGCGTGCGCATCGCCCTCGGCAGCGACTGGATCGTGTCGGGCTCGATGAACATGCTCCGCGAGCTCTCGTGCGCCGCGACGCTCAACCGCAACTTCTTCGACAGCTTCTTCACCGACGAGGCCCTGTGGCTCATGGCCACGCGCGACGCCGCCGCGGCCCTCGCCATGGACGACGCCATCGGCGTGCTCGCCGTCGGCCGCGTGGCCGACATCGCCGTCTTCGACGGCTCGATGCGGCCCGATCACAGGGCCATCCTCGAGGGCGCTCCGCGCGACGTGGCCCTCGTGCTCCGCGGCGGCAGGACGCTCTACGGCGAGGCCGAGACCGTGGCCGCGCTCGACGGCGGCGCGATGTGCGACACCCTCGACGTGTGCGGTCAGATGAAGCGCGTGTGCGTCTCGCGCGAGCTCGGCGGACGCAGCCTCGCCGCGCTCACCACCGTCAACGCCGGACGCTACCCCCTCTTCTTCTGCGGTGAGCCCATGAACGAGCCGTCGTGCCTGCCCGAGCGCAACGCGATGGGCTCGCTCCCCTCGCCCGTGGTCGCGGGCTCGACGCGCTACGTGGGCATGAGCGTGGCGGGCGACATGGACGGCGACGGCATCGCCGACGCGATGGACAACTGCCCTCGCGTGTTCAACCCCGTGCGCCCCGTCGACAGCGGACGCCAGGCCGACTTCGACATGGACATGCAGGGCGACGCCGATCTCCCCTGCGCCCGAACGCGGGCGCCACCTGCGCGCCGCCCGATCCCGGTGACCGCGACGGCGACGGCGTCGTCAACGAGCGCGACAACTGCCCCGACCGCCCCAACGCCGATCAGGCCGACGGGACATGGACGCGGTCGGCGACGTCGCGCGACGCGTGCCCCATGGTGGCGAACCCCGCGGGCGCCGCGTGCCCCGCGACGATCTACGCCATCAAGCGCGGCACCGTGATGACCGGCGCGATGGTCACCGTCACCGGCGCGCTCGTCACCGCCGTGGCGCGCAACGGCTTCTACATGCAGGCCGACCCCGACGGCGCGGGCTACATGGGCGCCGACTACGGCGGCGTGTTCGTGTTCACCAGCACCGCGCCGATGGTGGCCCAGGGCGACCGCGTGACCGTGATGAACGGCACCGTGGCCGACTTCTTCGGCCAGAAGCAGATCACCGACGCGACCGTGATGGCCACCGAGCACGACATCACGCTCCCCGGGCCCGTGGTGGTCACGCCCGCGGAGATCGCCACGGGCGGCATGCGCGCAGCGGCGCTCGAAGGCACGCTGGTGCGCGTCGAGAACGTGACCGTCACCAACCCGATGCCCGCGCCCGCGGGCGGAGAGACGGCGCCCACGAACGAGTTCGAAGTCACCGGGATGCTCCGCGTCGACGACGGGATCTTCCTCACGTCGCCGCTCCCCGCGATGGGCGAGCGCTTCGCGTCGATCACCGGCGTGCTGATCTTCTCGCGCGAGAACTCGAAGCTCAACCCGCGCGCCGCGGGCGACGTCGTCGCGGGCACGCCCGCGCTCGCGCCCTTCGCCGCGGGGCCCTATTTCGTAAGGGTCGGCGCGATGGCCGCCCCGACGATCCCGCAGGCCCTCGCGGTGCGCCTCACGCGCGCCCCGACGGAGGCGATCACCGTCAACCTCGCCGTCACCGGCACCGGCCTCACCGTGCCCGCGACGGTGACCGTGCCCGCGGGCATGACCTCGGTGAACGTCCCCGTGACCGCGACCGCCGCGGGGACGGCGCCCGTGACCGTCACCGCCACGCTCGGCATGGGCATGATGCAGACCGCCGAGGTGCGCGTCATCGACGCGACCGCCACGGCGCACCTCGCGAGCCTCACGGTGATGCCCTCGACGCTCGCGCCCGGCGGAATGGCCCGCGCGATCGTCACGCTCGACGTGCCCGCGCCCGCGCCCGGCGTCGACGTGACCTTCGACGCCACGGGGATGATCACCGCGCCCATGACCGTGCGCATCGCGGCCGACGCGCTCTCGGCCGAGGCGACCTTCACCGCGTCGATGATGCCCGGCATGGGCACCCTCAACGCGCACCTCGGGATGGACACGCGCACCGCGATGGTGAACGTCGTGGCCTCGACCTCGACGCTCGTCATCAACGAGATCGACTACGACCAGGTGGGCACCGACAACGGCGAGTTCATCGAGGTGTTCAACGCCGGGTCTGACCCCGTCGACCTCGCCGACGTCGCCGTGGTGCTCGTCAACGGCAGCGACAACCGCGAGTACCAGCGCACGCGCCTCTCGGGGATGCTCGCGCCCGGCGCCTACGCGGTCGTCGCCAACGCGGGCGTGATGCTGCCCGCGGGCGTCGCGCGCTTCGCGTTGCCCGACAACACGATCCAGAACGGCGCGCCCGACGGCGTCGCGCTCCTGCGCATCTCGACGGGGCGCCTCATCGACGCGCTCTCGTACGAGGGCCCCATCACCGCCGGGATTCTCACCGGCGTCACGGGCACCGTGTCGCTCGTCGAAGGCACCGTGCTCCCCGCGGCGACGGCGGATTCGAACACCGCGCCCGGCTCCCTCGCGCGCGGCCCCAACGGGCGCGACACCGACAACGCCGCGATGGACTGGCGCTTCGCCACGATGCCCACGCCCGGCGCCGCGAATCCCTGATCGTTCGCCGTCACGCGCGGCGATGGTATCGTCGCCGCCCGATGGCCCGCCCGATCCTTCGTCACCTCCTCCTCTCGCTCTCGCTCTCGCTCGCCGCGTGCAGCGACCCCGCCGCGCCCGCCTCGGACGCCGCGATCGACGCACCCGTCACCGACACGCCCGTCGCAGACGCGCCCGTCGCCGACGCGCCCGCCACGGACGCGCCCGCCGCGGATGTGCCGGGCACCGACGCGACCGCCGACGTGTCGCGCGACGCGCTCGGCCTCGACGCGCCGACGGACGCGCCCGCGAGCGACGTCGCGAGCGCCACGCCCGATGCGAGCGCAGACGCCTCGATCGACGCGGGCGACGGCGGAACGTGGAGCGGCTCCGACGAGATCCTCGGCACGCTCCGCGGGACCTGCGGGACGATCCGCGCGATGCTCCACAGCCCCGCGCACTCGCTCGTGCGCAACGACCTCGTGTTCATGGCGCCCGAGCGCTACGCGCGCGACACGCTCTCGCCCGGCGGGCAGCGCCTCTACGACACGATGAACGCGGGCGGCAGCTCCACCGAGTCCGAGGCGATGAGCTACGAGGTGCTGCACTTCTGCGAGGGGGCCTCGCTCGTCGCGACGGAGACCGAGATCCACTACCAGCCGCCCGACGACTCGGGCGCGAACTCCATCACCGACCTCCTCGTGTCGATCGGCGGCGAGCGCGTCGGCGTGAGCCGTGCGCGCGCGATGCCCATGGTGCTCAGCGAGCGCGGTGCGCGCGCTCGTGATGCGCAAGCGCCACGCGAACCGCGCTCGATGCGCGTGCTCGGCGCGCGGACCGCTGGGTGAAGCAGATCCTGCACGTCTTCGCCGTCGACGCGACCGCCGCGGACCTCGCGCGCGCGTCTGGGCCACGCTCGACGCGACCACGCGCGCCGACACCATCGTCGTCGTCACGGCCACGCGCGGCGGCGGCTTCATCTACTGCAACCCCGACCCCGCGCTCGGCAGCGAGTGCCCTCCCATCGGCGGCTGATCGCGCGCTGAATGCTCCCGCTCTTCGTCGGGTTCTTCGGCGTGATGGCGCTCGGCGTCGCGCTGCGTTCGCGGCTGCGCGCGCCGCTCACGGCGTCGTCGGTGGCCTCGGCGCTCACCGCCGTCATCGTCGATGTGACGGCCCCCGCGCTCACGCTCGACGTGCTCCTGCGGGCCCGCATCGCGCCGTCGCTGGTCACCGCGCTCGTTCCGCCGACGGTGGCGCTCTTCGCGATGATGGCCCTCGTGATCGCGGCGTGCCGCGTCGCGCGCCTCGACCGCGCGCAGACCGGCGCCCTCGCCATGACGCTCTCGTTCAGCAACACGGGCTTCGTCGGAATCCACCGTGCAAGGGCGAGCGCATCCGTCCGCGGCGCAGGCCGCGCGTGATGGTCGACGCCATCGACGACGAGCTCTTGCTCTGGACGCTCGGCGGTGACGGCCCGCTCGGCGCGGGCGAGCCCGCGGCGCGCGGCCCGGCGCGCTGCTTCGCAAGCCCGTGACGTGGGCGGTGCTCGTGGGCTTCGCGCTCAACGCCGCGGGCGTGTCGCTGCCGCCGTGGCTGCGTCCGGGCGTCGAGCGGCTCGGGGCGGCGACGGGGCCGCTCGTGTTCCTCACGCTGGGCCTCGGCGTCGACGCGTCGAAGCTGCGCGGGCGGCTCGGCGTGATCTCGGCCTCGATCGTCGCGCGCCTCGCGCTCTCGCCCGCCATCGCGCTCGCGGTCGCGTGGGTCGCAGGGATGCGCGGCGACGCGGCGCAGGCCGCGGTGATGCAGTCTGCGATGCCCACGGCGCTCGTCTCGGTGGTGATCGCGACGGAGGGAGGCTGCGACGCGCCGCTCGCGTCGGCCGTGGCGACGGCGACGATGCTGCTCGCGCCGATCACGCTGCCGCTGTGGTTCGAACTCGCGCGCGCGGTGCTGCGCTGAGAGTGACCCTCAGTGCGACTCGACCTCGGCGAGCGACGCGCGCATGGCCTCGACCACGCGCACCACGTCGCCGTCGGAGAGCTCGCTGTGCACGGGGATCGACAGCACCTCGGCGCACGCGCGCTCGGTGTTGGGGAACTCGCCCGCGCGGTGTCCGAGCGACGAGAGCACCTTCTGGTAGGGCATCGGGACGGGGTAGTACACCTCGCTCGCCACGCCGCGGACGCGCAGCGCCGCGGAGAGCGCGTCGCGCTTCGGGTGGCGCACCGTGAACTGCGCGTAGACGTGGCGCCCCTCGGCGTCTTCTTCGGGCAGCACGAGAAGCTCCGACACGCCGCGGAGGCCCTGACGGAGCACCTCGGCGTTGGCCCTGCGCTTCGCGAGGCGTCCCTCGTAGTGCGGCAGCTTCGCGCGAAGGATCGCGGCCTGCAGCGGCGCCAGGCGGTAGTTGCCGCCGGGGAGCTCGTGGACGTTCTTGGCCGTCGCGCCGGTCACGCGGACGCGCGTCATCGCGTCGGCCACGGCGTCGTCGTTCGTCGCGCACGCGCCGCCGTCGCCGTCGCAGCCGAGGGGCTTCGCGGGGAAGAACGAGAAGGTCCCCACGTCGCCGACGGTACCTGCGCGGCGGCCGTGACGCTCGGCGCCCGCGGCCTGCGCGACGTCTTCGATGAGCTTGAGCCCGCGCTTCGAAGCGAGGGCGCCGAGCGCGTCGGTGTCGGCCATGCGACCGAAGAGGTGCACCGCGACGATGGCCTTCGTACGCGCCGTGATGCGTCGCTCGACGTCGGCGGGGTCGATGTCGAAGCTCGCGAGGTCGATGTCGGCGAAGACCGGCGTGGCGCCGGCGCGCACGATGGCGCTCGCCGTGGCGAAATAGCTGAACGCCGTGGTGATGACCTCGTCGCCGGGTCCCACGCCGAGGGCCTGGAGCGCGACCACGATGGCGTCGCTGCCGTTGGAGACGCCGACGACGCGACGGGCGCCGCAGTAGGCCGCGAACTCCTGCTGAAACGCCTCGACCTCGGGGCCGAGGATGAACACGCCGGAGCGCATCACGCGGAGCGCCGCGGCCTCGATCTCGTCTTGATGGTGCGCGTGCTCGCGCGCGGGATCGGCAAGGTTGATCACAGAAGCGGCTCTCCTTCGCGGTGCGTCTAACACGGCGCCGCGCGCGCGTCTTGACACGTCGTAGGCGGGGCTCGTACGGTCCGCGCGAAATCGCTCTCTTCGCTGCGCGTCTCGCAACGACTCAGGGCGATCGTCTCGCGCGAGGTCATTCGCGCATCGGGACCACCACGCAGTCGGCGCCGTGTGTGCGGCGCGTCGACCTACGCCGTCAGGAGCTTCGAAATATGGATCGCAGGGACAACAGGGGCGGGCGTCGCAACGATCAGGGACCGCGGGGGCAGCGTCCTCCGGCGCAGGCTCAGGGCGCTCCGCAGCGTCGGCCGCAGGCCCCGCAGGCGCCGAAGCTGCCCTCGTACGAAGACCCGAACGCCTATCGCAGCCCTGGTTTTCAAGACTTCTCGCACAACCCCTACAAGATCGACTACGCGGGCCTCCCCAAGGACGACGAGGACCCCGACGGCGCCCTCCCGCAGCCCGGCAACGCGCGCGTGGGCGTGGCGCCCCGCGGGATGAACGGCCGCCGCCCCGACCGCGCGGGCACGGACCCCAACGCGTACCGCAGCCCCGGCTTTCAGAACGACAACAAGGGACGGCGCTTCGGCGCGGCCCCGAAGCTCCCGCAGGCCGACGTGGCCGAGGAGCTCGGCGAGGTGAGCCAGGAGCCCGTGGCGAAGGCCGAAGCCGCGCAGCCGCGCGAGCGCGCGCCGGGCGGGTCTCCCTCGCGCCGTGAGCGTCGCGCGCAGCGTCCGCGCTTCGAGACGACGTGCAACGCGTGTGGCGCGGCGGCGACGGTGCCCTTCGAGCCCGCGCCCGACCGCCCTGCGTTCTGCAAGCCCTGCTACGAGAGCCGACGCGAAGAGCTCGGCCTCGGCCCGGGCAAGCGCCCGCAGCCCGGCCCCGCGACCTGAGCGCGGTCTGACCTCGCGCCGACGCGCTCCCTCACCCGCGAAGCGTCGCGGAGAGGGAGCGCCGACGCGTCACGCCCTCACTCGGGCTCCGAGAGGAACTTCTCGGCAAGGGCCACGTCTTCGCGGCTGCCGAGATAGACCGGCGTGCGCTCGTGGAGCTTCGTCGGCTCGACCTCGAGAATCCGTCGCGTCCCGGTGCTCGCGGCGCCGCCCGCGGCCTCGCAGATGAACGCCATCGGCGCGGCCTCGTAGAGGAGCCGCAGCTTGCCGTTGGGGCTCTTGCGATCCGACGGGTACGCGAACACGCCGCCCTTGAGCAGCGTGCGGTGAAAGTCGGCCACGAGCGAGCCCACGTAGCGCGCCGAGTAGTTCTCGATCTTGCCGCCCTCGGTGGCCGCGCGCGGCGTCTTCACGTGCTCGATCCAGCGGCGGAGCTGCGGGCTCCAGAGGTGCGTGTTGCCCTCGTTGATCGAGTAGCTCTTGCCCTTCGCCGGGATGCGGATGTTCTCGTGCGAGAGGAAGAACTCGCCCACCGCGGGGTCGAGCGTGAAGCCGTGCACGCCGTCGCCCGTGGAGTACACGAGCACCGTGCTCGACCCGTAGATCACGTAGCCCGCGGCGACCTGCGAAGATCCCTTCTGGAGGCAGTCGGCGAGGGTGCCGTGGCGACCGAGGGTCTGACGGCGGTGGATCGAGAAGATCGTGCCGATCGAGATGTCGACGTCGATGTTCGAGCTGCCGTCGAGCGGGTCGAACATGAGCACGTACTTGCCCGTGGGGTAGTGGTCGGGGATGCGGATGGGGTCTTCGTTCTCCTCGCTCGCCATGACGCAGAGGTGACCGCCGGCCTCGACGGAGCGCACGAGCACGTTGTTGGCGAACTCGTCGAGCTTCTGGACCTCCTCGTCCTGCACGTTGCGCCCGCCCGTGAGCCCGAGGATGCCCGCGAGCCCGGCCTGGCGGACGCGCGAGTTGATGATCTTCGCCGCGAGCGCGATCTGCTGGAACAGCCCGGTGAAATCGCCCGTCGCGCCGGGGATCTGTCGCTGCCGCTCAAGGATGTGCCGCTCGAGCGTCGTGCCCGCCGAGAGCGTCGTCGCAGGGCCCCACGAGTGCTGCTGGTGGATCATCGATGTCCTCCTTCATCGGGCGCTACCGCCCGGTCGCGGGGACTCATCGCACGACCCGACGTTCGGCGTCCACGGGCACGGGCGCCCGATCAGCGCAGTCGGCCCGTGGCGGCCGCGACGGTGCGCACCCAGCGGGCGTTGACCAGCTCGAAGACGCCGCCGTCGCGGTCGACCATCACGGCCATTCCCTGCGTGAGCGAGCGGGCGCCGAAGAGGCCCACGACCTCGCCGGGCGGGTCTGAGACCTCGACGTCACCCCAGCGCCCGTCGCGCAGGAGCCTCGAACGGTGCTCGGCGTCGACCTCGACGACGCTCTCGTCGCGCAGCGTCGCCGCCGCGATGGGGACGATGCCCGACGCCGACGAGAGCCGGTCGGTCTCGATGGGCTGCTCCCACACGCGGCCGCGCCACACGGCGCCGTCGCGGCGCACCATGAGAGACTCGCGAACGCCCGAGAACGAGAAGAGGTAGTCGGGCCGTCCGACGGGGTTCACCTCGCCCCAGCGGAACATCCCGACGCGCCCGTCGGAGTAGGTCACCGCCATCATCTGGTCGGGCATGTAGAGCAGCCCGAGCACCGGCGCCGGCAACGTCGTCGCGCTCGTCTGGAGCGACCCCGCGTAGCGCGCGCGGAGGAGCGTCGGGTTCTCGCCGCCCACATAGAACTCGTGGTCTGACACAACGGCGAGCGCCCGTGGCTCGTGGGTCGGGGCGGTGACCACGTCCCACGCGACGGTGAGGTCGTCGGCGCCCGAGGAGCGGAGCACGGTGACGTGTCCGAGGTTGTCGTTGCCGCCGCGCGTGAGCACCCAGATCGTGCCGAGCACCGCGGAGACGTCTCGCACCGAGGCGCCATCGAGCGGGAGCTCCGACCACGCGCCGTCGACGACGTGCCAGAGGCGCTCGTCGGAGACCGCGAAGACCTTCGCAGGGCCCACGGCCGCCGCGCGCTCGACGCGAAACGGACGCGTCGCCACGTCGGGCGCGCGCCTCGTGGGCGCCGCCGCGGGCGTGGATTGTTGCGGCGCAGCAGCGTCACGCGCGGGCGCCGGAGGCGCAGGGCGGAGGGCCGCGGGCTGCGTCCGCTGGCACGCGGCGAGGAGCAGCGCGGCGACGAGACCGGAGTGACGGCGAGGCCGGTTCTTCACAGCGCTCCGATCAGACCACGGAACACGGGCACGACGTCCAGTTTCCGCGCGTCGCGACGGTCGCGGAGGGTCACTCGGGGTCGTCGTCGTCGGGCGGCGGCGGCGTCGGTCGCGGCCCGTCGAGCACGGCCTGAATGAACCCGTCGCGGTCGTGACGCAGGCGCCTCACGCGCGAGAGCGTCGCCTCGACGTCGCGCCGGAGCGCGGGCAATCGGAGCCGCAGGGCGCAGGTTCGAAGCGTCTGGAGCGCGTCTTCCCACGAGGCGAGCGGACCGGCGAAGGGGTCGAGCGAACCCCACACGCGGCGCAGCCACGGTTCGAAGACCGTCGCGTCGCCGCGCACGCGATACGCCACCGCCGCGAGCTGTTCGGCGTGGGGCAGCGTCGCGTCGCCGAGGGCGTCGAGCACGTCGGCGGCGCGGCCCTCGTCGACGGTCGCGGCGACGCGCTGCATCGAGGCGTCGCGGAGCCACGCGGGCGCGTCGTGGGCGGGCGCGAAGGTGCCCGTGCGCCAGTAGTCGACCCACGCGTCGAGGATGGGGTTGTGCGCGGGGACCCGCACGACGTCGAGGTCCCATCGCTTCACCATGCGCACCGCGTAGTGGGGGATGTCGTGCGCGCGGAGCATCGGCTCGTGGTCCCATCCGTCTCGGCGTGGCAGCGTGTCGAGGGGCGCGATCACCGACGGCCATGAGAAGCCGCCGGGCCACGGCGCGCCGTCGGCCCACGCGGCGTCGAGGCGCGCGACGGCCCACGACGAGACGGGCCCGAGGGCGCCGCGAAACGCGCGTTCGAGCTGCGCGCGGCGCGAGCGCGTGAAGCGGGGATCGAGGAGCGTATGGACGCGGTCCCACGCGCCGTCGACGAGCTGCCAGCCCACGAGGAGGTCTTCGAAGGGCTCCATCGAGGGGCGCTCGGGGTCGCCCCACGCGTTCCACGCGACGGACTGCATCGCGGGGAACCACACGCGGTTCATCACGAAGGCGCAGCCCTCGTCGCGCACGTCGCGGAGGAGTTCTTCGGCGATCGAGGGGTAGCGCGAGAGCCACGCGGGATCGACCGCCGCGATGCGACGTTCGAGGCACGGCACCGGGTCGAGCCGACCGCTCAGGGCGATGGTCACGCGCGCCGCCGTGAGCTGCGTCCGCCACGCGCGCATCGCGGGAATGGGGAGCCGCGCGATGGCGCGCCACGAGGCCGTGTCACGACGCGCGGGCGCCGTGGCCGCGAGGATGCGACACGCCGCCGAGTCGCTCGCGAGCATCGGCGTCCAGACCTCCGCGTCGCGGTCGCCCAGCGCGTGCTGGCGGAGGCGCTCCATCACGCAGGCCCACGTCGCGCGCTCGTGGGCGGGCACCGCGGGCGCGGTCGCGACGGCCTCCGAGGGCGGCCGCGCCATGAGCGTGAGGAGCCTCGCGTCGAAGCCGTCGCGCACCTCCGCGCGAGACGCCGCGACGAGGCTCCACGCGCGCTCGACGTCGCCCATGGCGAGCGCGGCCTCGGCGGCCTCACGCGCGCCGCCGGGGCGGGCGCAGGCGCTCGACGCGGCGCGTTCGAAGTCTCCGCGGCGGCGGTCGAGGACGGCGTCGAGCGCGCACTCGCCATGCGCGCGGGACCACGCGCGGAGCCTCGCCAGCGAGGCCGCGTCCCTCGGCGGAAAGGGCTCTTCGAAGCGCAGCGGGCGTTCGAAGAGACGACGCACCGTCGCGCGGTGAACGGGGCTCAGCGACGCGCGCGCGATGAGCCGCTGCTGGTGCCGCGTCCACCGTCGGAGCCAGACGACCCGCGTCGCGTCCGCGCGCTCGACCTCGGCCGAAGGCTCACCGAGCGCGTGGAGCGCGTGCGCCGCCGACGCAACGAGCGCGACCGCGAGCGACCCCGCGGCGAGGAGCGCGACGGTCAGGGCGCGCGCGCGCGCCACGCCGCGCCACGCGGCGAGCCCATACGCCGCAGCGAAGGCGACGACGAGCAGCACACCGAAGACGACGTTTCCGAACGCGCTGAAAAGTTCTAACGAGTCGTACATCCGACGCGAGCTTTGGAGGTCGCCTATAGCACCAACGCCGCGGCCTCTGGCGCGGTCGTGAGGCCGCCGTCTGCGTTCATCGAGAGGTGCCTCCGCGCTGCGTCGACGAGACCTTGAAGGCCCGCCGCCCACACGAGGAATCCGAAGATTCAAGGGTGCGGGTTCCACGGCGTTGATCCCTGCGCTGAAGAGGGATACAGGAAGAACGTGCAGCGCCTTGCGTGACGGACGATCAGGCGCGCAAAGGAGCTCGGATGACGATGTCCCCCGACAGCGAAAGCGGCGTTTCTCCCTTGCTGGCGCAGCTCATCGAGCTGATGCCCGACGCGATCGTGGTGGTCGGCTTGGACCACGCGATCATCCTGGCGAACGTGGCCGCCGAGTCGATGTTCGGGTACGAGCCCGGCGCGCTCCTCGGGATGCCCCTCGGGTCGTTGTTGCCCGAGAGCCTTCGGGAGCGGCACGACGCGCACGTCGAGCAGTTCTTCGCCGCGCCGTCGAAGCGCCATATGGGGCGCGGTCAGACCTTGCTAGCGCGGCGCTGCGACGGCGCGTTGTTCCCCGTGGAGGTGGCTCTCAACGAGGTACCCTGGCCCGGGGGTAGGGCCTTCGCCGCCGCGATTCGAGACGTCTCCGACCGCGTGCGCGCCCTCGAAGAGCAGCGCCGCTCGCGCGATCGATTGCTCGTCACCGACCGCATGGCCTCCATTGGGATGCTCGCCGCGGGCGTTGCGCACGAGATCAACAACCCCCTCGCCGCCGTCGCGGGCAACCTCGAGTTCCTCGAAGGCGCGCTCGACCCGAGCGAGTCCGAGGTGCGCGCCGCGCTCCGTGACGCGCGTCAGGGCGTCGAGCACGTCCGCGCGATCACCCTCGACCTCAAGGTGTTCTCACGCGAGGTCCGACACGGCGCCGACGTGGCCGACGCGGCGCGCGTGGTGGAGTCCTCCCTTCGCATGGCGCGCAACGAGATTCAGCACCGGGCGCGGGTCTCGTGCGCGTTCGAGCCCGCGCCGCCCATCGCGCTCGACGAGTCGAGGCTCGGCCAGGTCGTGCTCAACCTCGTGGTCAACGCCGCGCAGGCGATCCCCGAGGGCGACATCGCGCGCAACGAGATCCACGTGGCCGTGCGCTCCGCGGCGGAGGACCGCGTGTTGATCGAGGTGCGCGACACCGGCGTCGGCATGCCCCCCGAGGTCGCCGACAAGATCTTCACGCCCTTCTTCACCACGAAGTCTTCGGGCAACGGCACGGGCATCGGCCTCTCGATCGCGAAGCGCATCGTGACCGAGGCCGGCGGGAACATCGACGTCGAGAGCGAGGTGGGGCGCGGGGCGATCTTCCGCGTGGTGCTCCCCGCGGCGAAGGCCCCGGTGCCCGAGCCGCCCGCGCACGCCGCCGCGCCGGCAGCGACGCGGCGCGGCGCCGTGCTCGTGATCGACGACGAGGCCCCGGTGGCCGCGATGATCCGTCGGCTGCTGCGCGCCGACCACGACGTGACGGCGGTCTCGTCGGCCCACGACGCCCTCGCGCGCATTGAGTCCGGCGAGCGCTTCGACGTCGTGCTCTGCGACCTGATGATGCCCCAGATGACCGGGATGGAGTTCCACGCGAGGCTCCTCGAGGTCGCGCCGGAGGTCGCGCGGCGCGTGGTGTTTCTCACGGGCGGGGCCTTCACTTCGAAGGCGCGCGCCTTCCTCGACGCGGTGCCCAACGAGCGCATCGAGAAGCCCTTCGAGCGCGCGCACCTCCGCGCCGTGGTGAACCGCTACATGGACCCCTGACGGTCTCGTCGATGCACCGCGTGCCCCGCGGCGCGCACACGCGAAGCGCGTCGAGCATCGGCTGCGCGCGTTGAGATCGAAGTGCTCTCCCGAATGCATCGGTGCGCCTCATGCACCGTCGCGCGCCCGTGACCAGGGAGACCTCCGCTCGACCCCACCGCGTCGTCGCCGCGCTCGGCGGCAACGCCTTCGCACCGCCCGGTGAAGCCCTCACGATGGCGGGGCAGTTTCGCTACGCGCGCGAGGCGCTTTCGAAGCTCGCGCCGCTCCTCGACGAGCGCACCGAGCTCGTGCTCGCGCACGGCAACGGGCCGCAGGTGGGACACATGCTCATCCGCGTCGAAGAGACCCTCGGGCACGCCTACGCGCTGCCCCTCTCGGTCTGCGTCGCGGAGACCGAAGGCGAGCTCGGCTACGTGCTCTCGCAGTCGCTCCACAACGTGCTCGCGTCGCTCAAGGTGCGGCGCCCCATCGCGTCGCTCCTCACGCAGGTGCGCGTCGACCCCGACGACCCCGCGTTCGCGAACCCCACCAAGCCCGTCGGACCCTTCTACACCGAAGATCAGGCCGTCGCCCTGCGGGAGCGCGGGTTCTGCGTGCGCGAAGACGCCGGTCGGGGATGGCGCAGGGTCGTCCCCTCGCCCGAGCCCCTCGCCATCGTCGACGTGGCGGTGATCGACTCGATCCTCGCGGCGGGCGCCCTCGTCGTGGCCATCGGCGGCGGCGGCGTGCCCGTCTTCGAACGCGACGGCGTGCTCGAAGGCGTCGACGCCGTGATCGACAAGGACCTCGCCTCGGCCCTGCTCGCGGACCGCATCGGCGCGTCGCTGCTGGTGATCCTCACCGATGTGGCGTGCGTGTACACCCACTGGCGCACGCCCTCTCCGCGGGCGGTGCGAAAAGTCACGGCGTCGGCGCTGCGCGCGCTCATTCGCGAGGGGCACTTCCCGGACGGGTCCATGGGCCCCAAGGTCGAAGCGGCCGCGCGCTTCGCGTCACGGCAGGGCCGACGCGCCATCATCACGAACCCCTCGTCGCTCGCCGACGCCCTCGCTGGAGACGCCGGCACCGAAGTGATCCCCGACCCGGAGCAGCCGACATGAACCGCCCCCTCCGCTGCGTGGTGCTGGGCGCCGCAGGACGCGACTTCCACGACGTGCAGACCTTCTTCAAGCGCCACCCCGACTGGCACGTCGTCGCGATCACCGCCGCGCAGATCCCCTTCATCGACCGTAGGACCTTTCCCCGCGAGCTCGCGGGCCCCGCCTACGCCGACGACATCCCGATCCGCCTCGAGTCCGAGCTCCCGGCCCTCGTGCGCGAGCACGCCATCGACCTCGTGGTGCTCTCGTACAGCGACCTCTCGCACGCCGAGGTGATGCACAAGGCCTCGCTCGCGCTCTCCCTCGGCGCGGGCTTCGCGCTCTTGCCGCCGCGAGAGACCACGCTCAAGAGCGTCAAGCCCGTGGTGAGCATCACCGCGGTGCGCACGGGCGCGGGCAAGAGCCCCCTCACGCAGCACATCGCGCGCGCCCTCGTCGCGCGGGGCCTGCGCGTCGGCGTGCTGCGCCACCCGATGCCCTACGGCGACCTGCGGCGACAGCGCGTCGAGCGCTTCGCCACCGAAGAAGACCTCGTGCGCTACGAGTGCACCCTCGAGGAGCGCGAGGAGTACGAGCCCTACGTCGAGATGGGCCTCGCGGTCTTCGCCGGCGTCGACTACGCGGCCATCCTCGAGGCCGCCGAGAAGGAGTGCGACGTCGTGCTCTGGGACGGCGGCAACAACGACCTCCCCTTCGTGCGCCCCGACCTCTGGATCACCGTCGTCGACGCGCTCCGCCCGGGTCACGAGGTGAGCTATCACCCCGGCGAGACCAACCTCCGCGCCGCCGACGTGGTGGTGATCAACAAGGTCGCCGACGCGACGCCCGAGGCCCTCGCCACCGTGCGCGGCAACGTGCACGCCTTCGCGCCGCACGCGCGCGTGGTCGAGAGCGCGCTGGTCGTGAGCGCCGATCCCCCCGACGGCATCGCGGGCAAGCGCGCGCTGGTCATCGAAGACGGGCCCACGGTCACCCATGGGTCGATGTCGTACGGCGCGGGGACGCTCGCCGCGAAGGCCCACAACGCGCGCGAGATCATCGACCCGAGGCCCTTCGCCGTCGGCTCCATCGCGCAGGCGTACAAGACCTATTCCCAGATGGGCGCCGTGCTCCCCGCGCTCGGGTACTCCCCGGCGCAGCGCGAGGAGCTCGCGGAGACCATCCGACGCTGCGCCCCCGAGGTCGTCGTCGACGGGTCGCCCGCGCGCGTCGCGAGGGTGCTCGGCCTCGACGTGCCCGTCGTGAGGGCGCGCTACCGTTTCGAACAGCGCGCCGGCGACGACCTGCTCTCGATGGTCTTCGACGCGCTGCCCAATGGAGGAACGCGATGACCGCCTCGGAACGCATGATCGAAGAGGCCGCGCGCTGGAGCGCGCGCAACTACGCCCCGCTCGGCGTCGTCCTCACCCGCGGCGAGGGCGCCTTCGTGTGGGACGTCGACGGTCGACGCTACGTCGACATGCTGAGCGCGTACTCCGCGCTCAACCAGGGCCACTGCCACCCCCGCATCGTCGCCGCGATGGTCGAGCAGGCCGGGCGCCTCGCGCTCACCTCGCGGGCCTTCTACAACGACCGCCTGGGGCCTTTTCTCGCGCGGCTCTGCGGCCTCACGGGCTTCGAGCGCGCGCTGCCCATGAACTCCGGCGCCGAGGCCGTCGAGACCGCCGTGAAGCTCATGCGGCGCTACGGCTACGAGCGCCGCGGGATCCCCGACGACCGCGCCGAGATCATCGTCGCGAAGAAGAACTTTCACGGCCGCACCACCACGATGGTGAGCCTCTCGACGGACCCGACCTCCTACGGCCACTACGGGCCTCCGACGCCGGGCTTCGTGAAGGTCCCCTACGACGACGTCGACGCGCTCTCTGCGGCCATCAACGAGAACACCGCGGGCGTGCTGCTCGAACCCATCCAGGGCGAGGCCGGGGTCATCATCCCCCGCGACACGTACCTCCCCGCCGTGCGTGAGGTCTGCGACAAGAAGGGCGTTCTCCTCTGCCTCGACGAGGTGCAGACGGGCTTCGGTCGCACGGGGCGACTCTTCGCGTGGCACCATACCAACACGCGCCCCGACGTCATCGTGCTCGGCAAGGCGCTCTCGGGCGGGATGTACCCCGTCTCGGCCATCTGCGCCGACGCGCGCGTCATCGACGTGTTCACCCCGGGCACCCACGGATCGACCTACGGCGGCAACCCCCTCGCCGCCGCCGTGGGCCTCGCCGCGCTCGACGTCCTCGTCGACGAGGGCCTCGCCGACCGCGCCGCGCGCCTCGGCGCCATGGCGCTTGAGAAGCTCCGCAAGGGGCTCGCGGGCGCGGCCGCGGTGAAGGAGGTCCGCGGTCGGGGCATGATGATCGCCGTGGAGTACAAGGGCCCCTACGCGCACGACGTGGTCGAGGCCCTCGCGCGCGACACGTCGGTGCTCGCGAAGGACGCGCACGAGACCATCGTCCGCTTCGCGCCGCCCCTCGTGATCGCCGACGACGTGTTCGAAGACGCGCTCACGCGCATGCTGCCCGTGCTCGCGTCGCCCGTGATCTGATGGCGCGCGCGAAGCCGCTCCCCCCTCCCCCCGTCGAGTCGTACTGGACCCTTACGAGCGCAGAGGCGCTCTCTGCGCTCTCGTCTCAGCGCGAGGGCCTCTCGCCCGAAGAGGCCGCGAAGCGCCTCGCCGCGTACGGCCCCAACGCGCTCAAGGCGCTGGGATCGCGGGGCCTCGTCGCGACCTTCTTCGGTCAGCTCCGGAACCCCCTCGCGTGGCTCCTCGTCTTCGCCGTGGTGGTCTCGTCGTTCGCGCGCGAGTGGACCGACGCCGCCGTGGTGGCCGTGATCCTCCTCGCGAGCGCGGCCCTCAGCACCGCGCAGGAGCACCGCGCGTCGAAGGCCGTCGAGGCGCTCCGGTCGCGCGTCGCGCTGCGCGCCCGGGTGCTCCGAGGCTCCGCGGAGGTCACCGTCAACGCCGAGGAGGTGGTGCCCGGCGACGTGGTGCTGCTCAGCCCCGGGGCCCTCGTCCCCGCCGACGCGCTCGTCATCGAGGCGAAGGACTTCGAGGTCTCCGAGGCCGTGCTCACGGGCGAGACCTTTCCCGTCGAGAAGGGCGTGGCGCCGACGGCGCGCGAGGCCTCGCTCGCCGAGCGACGCAACGTGGTCTACCAGGGCACCAGCGTGCGCAGCGGCGCGGGCCGCGCGGTGATCGCCCGCACCGGCCGCGCGACGGAGTACGGCCAGATCGCCGACTCCCTCGCGCTGCGCCCGCCCGAGACCGACTTCGAGCACGGCATCCGTCGCTTCGGCTACCTCCTCACGCGCATCATGCTCGTGCTCGTGATGTTCACCTTCGCGTCGACGGTGCTCGCCCACAAGCCGCCCATCGACTCGCTGCTCTTCGCCATCGCGCTCGCCGTGGGCCTCGCGCCCGAGATGCTCCCCGCGGTGATCGCCATCAGCCTCTCGCACGGCGCGCGCGCGATGGCCGACCTCGGCGTGATCGTGCGGCGGCTCCCCGCGATCGAGAACTTCGGCGCGATGGAGGTGCTCTGCACCGACAAGACGGGGACGCTCACCGAGGGCGCCGTGGGCCTCGACCGCGCGCTCGACCCCAACGGCGCGGAGTCTCCGCGGGTGCTCTCGCTCGCGGCCCTCAACGCGCGCATGCAGACGGGCATCGAGAACCCCCTCGACAGCGCCATCGTCGCGGGCGCCGCGGCGCGCGCGGTCGCCGTCGACGCGGCGCAGAAGCTCGACGAGATCGCCTACGACTTCGCGCGCAAGCGCCTGAGCATCGTGGTGCGAGACGCCGCCGCGGGCGCGGTGATCGTCACCAAGGGCGCGTTGAACAGCGTGCTCGGCGCGTGCGCCTCGGTGCGCGAGGGAGACGCCGTCGCGCCCCTCGACGCGGCCCGTCGCGCGGACCTCGAAGCCCGCGCGCGGGCCCTCGGAACCGAGGGGCTCCGCGTGCTCGGGGTCGCCACGAGGGCCGTCGAGGCCCGCCCGACCTACGCGCGCGACGACGAGCGCGAGATGGTGTTCGAGGGCTTCGTGACCTTCCTCGACCCGCCGAAGGAGAGCGCAGCCGCCACGCTCGCCTCGCTGGCCGCCCTCGGCGTGCGGGTGAAGGTGGTCACCGGCGACAGCCGCGACGTGGCCCTTCACATCGCGAAGAAGCTGGGAATGGAGGTCGAGGGCGTGCTCACGGGCTCCGAGCTCCTCGCCACGAAGGAGGACGCGCTCCTCAACCTCGCGCCGCGCACGACGATCTTCGCCGAGGTCGACCCCAACCAGAAGGAGCGGATCATCCGGTCGCTGCGCAAGTCGGGGCTCGTCGTGGGCTACATGGGCGACGGCATCAACGACGCGCCCGCGCTCCACGCCGCCGACGTGGGGATCTCCGTCGAGGGCGCCGTCGACGTGGCCCGCGAGGCCGCGGATTTCGTGCTCCTGCGCAGAGACCTCGGCGTGCTGCGCGACGGCATCGCGGCGGGTCGCACGACCTTCGCCAACACGATGAAGTACATCTTCACCACGGAGAGCGCGAACTTCGGAAACATGCTCAGCATGGCCGCGGCGGCGGCGTTTCTGCCCTTCCTCCCGCTCACGGCGTCGCAGGTGCTGCTCAACAATTTTCTCTCCGACGTGCCCGCGATGGCCATCGGCACCGACACCGTCGACCGCGACCAGCTCGAGCGTCCGCGGCGCTGGGACCTCCGCGTGCTCCGCAACTTCATGCTCGCCTTCGGCCTCGTGAGCAGCGCCTTCGACCTCATCACCTTCGGCGCCCTCCTCTGGATCGTGAAGGGTCCCGCGGAGACCTTTCGCACCGGGTGGTTCCTCGAGTCGCTGCTCACCGAGGTCACCGTGGCGCTCGTGATCCGAACCCACGGGCGCTTCTACCGCTCGCGCCCTTCGAAGCTCCTCCTCGGCTCGTCGGTCGCCGTCGCGGTGGGCGCGCTCGCGCTGCTCTACACGCCCCTCGCGCGCCCCTTCGGCCTCGTCGCGCTGCCCCTGCCGACGCTCGGCCTCCTCATCGGGATCACCGCGCTCTACGTGACCACCGTCGAGTTCGTGAAGCAGCGCTTCTTCAAGCGCTTCGGGGACGCTCCGCGCGCTCGCCCGCAGCCCGCGTGAGCCGCCGCGCCTCGGCCACGGTCTCGGGCTTCACGGCCTTCGTCGCGTCGAGGGTCTCGACCACGAGCGCCACCGCCGCGCGGTAGAGGTCTCGCACCTCGGGCTGCGACGCCATCGCGTCGAGGTGCCGCGAGACGGTGCCCGTGTCGTCGCGCATGAGCGGCGAGGCCAGCGCGCGACGCGGCCCGACGACCGCCACGTTGCTCGCCACGCTCCGAAGCAGCGACGCGATCATCGCGCGCAGCGCCGCCTCGTCGGGCGCAGGCGTCGACGACGCCGCGAACAGCGCCTCGGCGGCCTGCGCGATGGCGACGCCCCCGGTGGCCACCATCGCCGCGGCGCCGTGATAGCGGGCGCGATCGACGGACCGGATCTCGACGAGCGTCCCGCCGACGTCGCGCGCCACGCGCTTCGCCTCGCGCACGGCCTCGGGGTCTCCCTCGGCGGCGAAGGCGCTGCCCCGCAGCGTGACGTGGCGCGTGTTGCCCTCGACCACGGCGCAGAGCGGGTGCATCGAGGCGACGCGCGCGCCCGCGGCCTTCGCGGCCGAGAGCACCTCGGGGCCGAGCATCCCCGCGAGGTGGAGCACCACGTCGCCGCGCTGCACGACGGGGGCGAGCGCGGCGGCGGCGTCGGCGATGCCCGCGTCACGGAGCGCGAGCACCCAGGTCATCGCCACGCCCTTCGACCGCTTCGGGGCCTTCAAGATCGAAGACCGCACGAGCGCCCAGGGGCCCGACGCGCGCGCGCGGGCGGCGACGTGGAGGGCCTTGCCCATCTTGCCGCGACCGATGACGACGACGCGACGCTCCACGGCTCAGGCCCCGCGGTAGAGGCCGTGCGCGTGCGCGTAGTCGATCACCGCGCGGGGGACCATCGCGGTGACGTCGTCGCCGCGTGAGAGCATCGCGCGCACGTCCCTCGACGCGACCTCGGGGATCACCGGCACCGGCGCGCCGTCATGGGGAAACCCGATGCGCCCGAGCACGATGGGGGGCGCGAGGCGCTCGATCTCGTCCCAGCCGAACCACTTGTCCTTCTCGTGCAGGATGTCGGCGCCGATGAGGAGGCGCAGGCTCCACCCGGGGTTGCGCTGCTTGAGCTCGCGGAGGGTGTAGAGCGTGCGAGAGGTCGCGCCCATCTCCTGCTCGATCGACGAGACCTCGACGCGCGCGAGGTCGCGAAACGCGGCTTCGCACATGGCCTTTCGGTGCGTGAAGGGCGCCAGCGACTTGCCGAAGGGGTGGTCGTAGCAGGGCACCACGAGGGCCAGGTCGACGGGCTCCGTCGCGAGCACGTAGGCCACCGCGAGCAGGTGCCCGACGTGGGGCGGGTTGAAGCTCCCGCCGAACACCGCGACGGTCTTCTCGTCCGAAGCGCTCACCCGAGGATCTCCATCTTGTTCGCGCCGCGGAGTGAGATCGTGGCCTCCCTCACCACGCGCGCCCTGCCGTCGAGCACGGCGAGCCGCAGCGAGTCGCCCACGCGTTCGAGGAGGGCGCCGTGACCGCCGCGCGAGAGGTCGCCCGGCGTGAGCGTCCCGCGGCCTCCGGTGACCCGCACGTCAGAGCGCGGGGCCGCGCCGCTCACCACGACGAGCGCGTTGGCGACGTCGTCGTCGTCGAGGGAGGCGCGATCGTGGGCGACGAGCACCACGCGGTCTTCGATCATCTCGACCTGGCACCCCCGGGGCGACGTGACGTCGCACACGTCGGAGAGGCGCGCGCGCTTGACCTCGCGGGCGAGCAGCGCGTCGAGCACCTCGGGCGGCGCGTCGGGCGCGAGCGCGGCGACCTCGTCGAGGAGGGCGTCGTCGTCGCGGGGCGCGCCGAGGTGCTCGGCCCACCCGATCATGGCGCGGTCGAGCGAGTCGTCGGAGCCGAGGTGAAACACGCGATCGACGCGCACCTCGAACAGCAGGCGCTCACACAGGCCGCGAAGCCGTGAGAGGTCTCCGCGCGCAGGACCGACGAAACCGAGCTTCACGCGGCCCGGGACGCTATCACCGCCGCGAGGCCCGTTGCAGGCCAAAGCGTCCACGCCCCGCACATCGCCTCGGGGGCGTCGAGGCGCCTCGCCCAGTAGCTTCGCAGCGTCACGTGTGCGATTCCCGATGCCATGAGAACGCGCCAGACACTCCCCCTCGCGGTCGCCCTCCTGCTCTGCGCGTGCGGCGACTCGGCGGCCCCCGCCGACGCCTCGATCGACACGCCACCGGCGCAATCCACCGACGCCGCCGCCGACCGCGTCGACGCGGGCCTCGGCTGCGCGGCCCTCGCCCGTTGCATCAACGCCTGCACCGACCCCACCTGCGTCGCCACCTGCCGCACCAACGCGTCGGCCGATTCCGTGCGGCTCCTCCAGGCGCAGATCAACTGCGTCTTCGGCGCCCCCACCGCGACGCCGCCGGTGCGCGGCGCGTGCCCCACGACGGACGGAGGCGTCTGCGACAGCGCGGGGGCGAGCTACAACGCGGCCAGTTGCAACGCCTGCGTCGTCGCGGCGCAGCAGGTCAGCGGGGCCTGCAACGCCGAGGTCGTAGCCTGTCAGCGCAGCCTGTGACCGCGATCGGTTGACGCGGGCACGCGCTCCCGTGCATCCATCGTGGCCGATGAGCACGGCACCGCTTCTCTTCAAGGTTCAGGGCGCCGCGGGGCGCGCGCTGTTGAAGCTCCCGCGCCCGGCGCTGGTGGCGCTCTCGGGCGGACGCCGCGTGGAGCGAGACGGCTGCGTCCTCGACGAGCAGATTCAGTTCATGCTCTTCGCGGCGGCGCGCTTCGGGCGCGGCGAGACGCGGCTCGACAGCGTGGCCGCGGCGCGCAAGGCGATGGAGGTCGACGCCCCGGTGTTCGCCTTCGAGCGCGCGGAGATGGCGAAGGTCTCGGACGAGCGCGTTCGAGCGGGCGTCATGGCGCGGATCTACCGGCCCTACGGCCTCCCGCAGCGCGCGCCCGCGGTGATGTTCCTGCACGGCGGGGGCTTCGTGCTCGGGAGCCTCGAGTCGCACGACGCGGTGTGCCGCGCGCTCGCCCGCGACGTCGGCTGCGTGGTCGTGGCGATCGACTATCGCCTCGCGCCGGAGCACCCGTTCCCCGCGGCGGCAGACGACGCGACGGCGGCGTTTCGGTGGGTGATCGGCGAGGCGGACCGGCTCGGCGTCGACCCGCAGCGGGTGGCCGTGGCGGGCGACAGCGCGGGCGGCAACCTCTCGGCCGTGGTGAGCCTCGACACGCGCGGCGACGCGCACCGACCGGCGCTCCAGTGCCTCGTGTACCCCATCGTCGACAACACGCGGTCGTTCCCCTCGGCGAAGATCATGGCCTCGGGCTTTCTGCTCACCGAGGCTGGAATCGAGGCGTTTCGCGCGAACTACCTCGGCGCCGACACGCACTGGAAGGAGCCCCGCGCCTCGCCCTGGTTCGTCGACGACCTCTCGGGCCTCCCCCCGGCTCACGTCCAGACCGCGGGCTTCGATCCCCTCCGCGACGAGGGAGAGGCCTACGCGAAGCGCCTCCGCGACGCGGGCGTCGAGGTGGAGCTCCGTCGCTACCCGTCGCTCATTCACGGGTACCTCAACGTCGCAGGCGCGATCGAGGCCGCGCGCGAGCCGTGGAACGACCTCGTCGCCGCCCTCCGCGGCGCGCTCAAGACGTAGCGGCGCGCGTCGACGCGCCGCGGTGAGCACCGCGAGAGTCGCCCCTACAGCGCCGCGAGACGCCTCACGGTCTCTTCGAACGCGCTCGCGCCCTCGCGCTGCGCGAGAAAGGCCTCGATCGCGTCGCGCTTCTTCATCGCCTCGTCGAGCAGCGGGTCGCGGCCCGGCGTCCACGCGCCCATCGCCACGAGGTCGCGGCTCTGTTCGAGCGCCGACACCCAGCGTCGAAGACGCCTCGCCGCGTCGCGGTGCGCGTCGCTCACGACGGCGTCCATCACGCGCGAGAGCGAGCGCGAGACATCGACGGCGGGCCATCGCCCGCGCTCGCCGATCGCGCGATCGAGCACGAGGTGACCGTCGAGCGTCGCGCGCGCCTCGTCGGCGATGGGATCTTCGAGCTCGGCGCCCTCGACGAGCACCGTGCAAAGCGCCGTGATCGAGCCGCGCTCGCCCATCCCCGCGCGCTCCAGCAGCCTCGGCAGCGCCGCGAACACGCTCGGCGGAAAGCCCCGCCGCACCGCGGGCTCCCCCGCCGCGAGCCCCACCTCGCGCAGCGCCCGCGCGACGCGCGTCACCGAGTCGAGGAGCAGCAGCACCCGCGCGCCGCGGTCACGAAAGAACTCCGCGACGCCCATCGCCACGCTCGCGGCCCGCGCGCGCAGCACCGGCGACTCGTCGCCCGTCGACACCACCGCGCAGGCCCGCCGCCCCGCGGGACCTTCGAAGAGCGCGTCGACGAGCTCCCGCACCTCGCGGCCCCGCTCGCCCACGAGCCCGAGCACCACCACGTCGGCCGAGGCGTCGCGCGCGACCCGCGCGAGCAGCGAGCTCTTGCCCGCGCCGGGCCCCGCGAACACGCCCAGCCGCTGCCCCTCGGCCACCGTCGCCACGGCGTCGATCGCGCGCACGCCGAGAGGCAGCGGGTCGCGCACCCTCCGACGCCGCAGCGGGTCTGGCGGCGCGCGCTCGATGGGCTGCGTCACCGCGTCGCCCGCGATCGGTCCGAGGCCGTCGCGGGGCGCGCCCGTGGCGCCGAGCACCCTGCCCAGAACGCCTTCTCCGCAAGCGAATCCGCGCGGAGCCCCGGCGCAGCGCACGGCGTCGTCGAGGCCCACCCCCGAGGGGTCTCCGAGGGGCATGAGCACGGCGAGCGCGTCGTCGAAGCCCACGACCTCGGCCTCGACGGGCCCCGACGGGCGCTCGATGGTCGCCGCGTCACCCACGCGAGCCCCGGGGAGCGCGGCGCGCACCGTGAGCCCCCGCACCGAGACCACGCGGCCCTCCAGCGACGAGAGAGAACGTGCGTCTGCCCCCGCGAGAAGCCTTTGTCGAAGCGATTCGAGGTCAACCGGCACGCGCCCCGCACGCTACCACGATCGGAGTTGTGATAGCGTCCGTCGCCGTGGGTGATCCCCCTTCGAATGGCGCGGCTCCCGCCCCGGAGTTCGCCGCGCACGACCTCCTCTTGCGAGGCATTCGCGTGCGCTACCACGAGGGCGGCGAGGGGGCGCCGCTCCTGCTCGTGCACGGCCTCTTCACCGACCACCGCGCGTGGATGCCCGCCGCCGAGAAGCTCGCGCGAGAGTTCCGGGTCATCGTGCCCGACCTGCCCGGCGCGGGCGCGAGCGAGAAGCCCACGCGCTACGCCTTCACGCGCGACGCGCTCGCCGACACGCTCTGCGACCTCCTCGCGGGCGTCGGCGCGCCGCGGGCGCACGTCGCGGGCATGGGCCTCGGGGGCCTCGTCGCCCTCACGCTCGCCGCCGACCGACCGGAGCTCGTCGAGCGCCTCGTGCTCGTGAGCACCGTGGCCGTCGAGGCGCAGCAGTCGTTCCGCACGCGCCTCGCCGCGGTGCCGGTCTTCGGTCCCTTCGTGTTCAAGCAGGTCTACGGTCGCTCGGTGCTCCACGGGTACTTTCGCGGAGACGTCTTCGCGCCGGGCTTCCGCTGCGACCCCGCGCTCCTCGACGACTGGTGCGAGACCTTCGACCTCCCCGAAGCGCGCGAGTGTCAGTGGCGAATGCTCACGCGCGCCGAGGCCGACGTGTCCGCGCTCGGCCCGAGGCTCCCCAAGGTGAGCGCGCCGACGCTGGTGCTCTGGGGCGACAAGGCCCCGCGCGCGTCGGTGACCGTGGGTCAGCGCCTCGCCCACGAGCTCCGCGGAGGGCGCCTCGAAGTGATCGCCGGAGCCGGTCACGCGCCGCCCCTCGAACAGCCCGAGGCCACCGCCGACGCGATGCGAAGGCACCTCGCGATTCCGCTTTCTACCCGCGAGCGAGCGAGGCATAGAAACCCGGTCTGATGGACCTCGTCGACCCTCGCGCGATCGCACGGTTCCGTCGCAACCGCGGCGCCTTCGCGGGCCTCTTCATCGTCGTGCTCGCGGTGTTCCTCTCGGCGCTCGCGCCGCTCCTCGCGCCGCACGACCCCGACACGCCCTTCAAGTCTCGCACGCTCACCACGCAGGGCGTCCCCATCGGGCCCACGCGCGAGTTCCCCCTCGGCGCCGACGCCGTGGGGCGCTGCGAGCTCTCGCGGCTGCTCTACGGCGGCCGCGTGTCGCTCGTCGTGGCCTTCGCCGCGACGACCATCGTGGTGATCCTCGGCACCCTCGTGGGGCTCATCTCGGGCTACTTCGGCGGCGCCACCGACACGGCCCTCATGCGCCTCGTCGACGCGCTCATGACCTTTCCGTTCATGCTCACGGTGATGGCGCTCAACCGCGTGGTGCACCGCCCGGGGCTCTGGGTGGTCTTCGTGGTGCTCGGCGCGCTCTCGTGGCTCTCGCTCGCGCGCCAGGTCCGCGCGCGCACCCTCCAGCTCAAGGAGCAGGAGTTCGTCCTCGCGGCGCGCGCCCTCGGGGCCTCGTCGGGGCGCATCCTCGCGCGGCACATCCTCCCGAACCTCGCGACGCTGGTGATCGTGATCTCGACCTCGGTGGTGGCGCAGATGATCCTCGCCGAGAGCGCGCTCTCGATGCTCGGCGTGGGCGTGGTTCCGCCGACGGCCTCGTGGGGGTCGATGCTGCAGGAGAGCGAGTCGCTCACGCGCGCGGTGCCGCAACTCACGCTCCTGCCGGGCTTCGCGATCCTGCTCACGGTGGTGGGCTTCAACCTCCTCGGCGAGGGCCTGCGCGATGCGTTCGACCCGCGGAGCTGAGGCGCTCCTCTCGATCGCGCTCGCGCTCGGCGCGTGCACCGATCCGCACACGCACCCCGCACGCATGGGCGCGGGGCGCCACGGCCCGCGGCGCGGCGGCACCTTTCGCTTCGCGATGGACGGCGACGTCGGAACGGCGGACCCCGCGCTCACGCCCGACACCACGGCGATGATCGCGACGAGGCTCCTGCACGAGTGCCTCGTCGACTACGCCGCGAGCGGGACCGCCGACGTCGTGCCCGCCCTCGCCGAGCGCTGGGAGGTCTCGTCCGACGGGCTCGCGTACACCTTTCACCTCCGCCCGAGCGGGCGCTTCGGCAACGGCCGCGCGGTCACGTCGCAAGACTTCGCGTGGTCGTGGGAGCGCATGCTCGACCCGCACCGACGCCCCTCCCCCGGGGCCGAGAACTATCGGCTCATCGACGGCTACGACGAGTACCGCGCGGGTCGCGCCGCGCACCTCCGCGGCCTCTCGACGCCCGACGCGCGCACGCTCGTGGTGAGGCTCTCGCAGCCCGATCGCACCTTCCTCCACGCGCTCGCGCTGCGCTTCGCGGCGGCCGTGCCGAGAGAGGTCGTCGAGGCCATCGGCGACGAGCGCTTCGGCGCCGAGGGCGTGGGCGCGGGGCCCTTCGTCATCGAGCGCTGGGAGCCCGGCTTTCGCATCGTCTTTCGCCGCAACCCCTACTACTGGAACGCGCCGCGCCCCTGGGTCGACCGCGTGATCTTCGAAGTGTCCATCGCGCGGCACTTGCAGTTCATGCGCTTCCTCGCGGGCGAGCTCGAGCTCGCGCACAACTACTCGCTCTCGACGGCGGACTACCTCTGGATCAAGCGTCAGCCCGCGTGGCGCCCCTACGTCACGAGCACGCCCGTCCCCAGCGTCGGCGCGTTCATGATGAACACCGAGATGCGCCCCTTCGACAACGTGCACGTGCGCCGCGCCGTGGCCTTCGCCATCGACCGCGACGCCCTCTGCCGCGCGCGCAACTACCGCATCCAGCCCGCGTGGGGGCTCTATCCCCCGTCGATCCCCGGGCACCGCGACGCGCTCCCCAACGCGCAGCGCTTCGACCTCGACGAGGCCCGACGCGAGATGCGCCTCGCGGGTCTGCCCGACGGCTACCCCGACGAGGTCGAGCTCTGGATCGGCGAGGGCGAGTCGGGCCTCGTGTACGGTCAGCTCATCCAGGCCGACCTCGCGCGCATCGGGCTCCGCATGCGCATCAAGCAGGCGTCGGGCTCGGTGTATTACAGCTCCCTCGGCCAGCGACACACGGTGCCCATGGGCTTCACCGGGTGGCAGATGGACTTCCCCGACCCGTCGAACTTCATCGAGCCGAGCTTTCACTCGCGCGCCATTCAGCCCGAGAACAGTTCGAACTACGCGTTCTATCGCAACGCCGAGCTCGACCGGCTGCTCGACCGCGGGCACGTCGAGCCCGACGACGCGCGGCGCATCGGGCTCTATCAAGAGGCCGAGCAGATGCTCCTGCGCGACGCGCCGTGGGCCTTTCTCTACAACGCCGTCGAGCTCACGGCCGTGCAGCCCTACGTCCGCCAGTGGTCGCTCCACCCCGTGTGGAACTACTTTCCCGTCGACGTCTGGCTCGACCTGCCGACGCAGGCCTGGCGCGCGGCGCGCCGTGACCTAGCGCGCGCCCTCGGCCCCCTCGCGCGCCTCTCGACCCCCCTCCCCGGGGTGTCGCCGTGATCGCCTGGCTCGCCCGTCGCCTCGCGTGGATGCTCGTCGTCCTCTGGGTCGTCGCGACGGTGACCTTCTTCGGCGCGCTCTCCATCGGCGACCCGGTGACCACCCTCGCGGGGCCGCACGCGAGCGCGCGCGACCGCGTCGCGATCCGCGCCTACTACCACCTCGATAAGCCCCGCACGACGCAGTACGCGTACTACCTCGGCAACCTCGCGCGCGGCGACCTCGGGGTCTCCCTCCGCTACCACCGCCCCGTCTCGTCGCTCATCGGCGAGCGGCTCCCGCGCACGCTCCTCCTCGGCTTCATGACCCTCGCGATCGAGTTCTCGGTGGGCGTGCTCGTGGGCACGCTCGCGGCCGTCAAGCGAGGGACGCGCACCGAGTCGGCGGTGCTCGGCGCGACCTTCCTCGGCATCAGCCTCCCGACCTTTCTCTCGGGCAAGCTCTGCCTCCTCGCGTTCGCGTACTGGCTCGGGTGGTTCCCCATCGGCGGCTACGGCGAGACCGCGCTCGACCACGTGCGCCACGGGATCCTCCCCGCGATCGTGCTCGGGCTCCTCGGCACCGCCTACGAGGCGCGGCTCGTTCGCAACGAGCTCGTCGAGACGCTCCAGGCCGACTACGTGCGCACCGCGCGGGCCAAGGGCGCGAGCGAGCTCAGGGTGGTGATCCGTCACGCGCTGCGCAACGCGCTGCTCCCCGTGATGACCTCGCTCGGGCTCTCCTTCGGCGGGCTCTTCTCGGGCGCGATCATCACCGAGCAGATCTTCGCGTGGCCCGGCCTCGGGCGTCTCGCGTACGAGTCCGTCGCGGGCTTCGACGTGCCCGTCATCATGGGCACCGTGCTCGTCGCCTCCACCGGAATCCTCGCGGGCAACCTCGTCGCCGACCTCGGCTACGCCGCGCTCGATCCCCGCATCCGGCGCGCATGAGAGCCCCGCTCGTCGTCGCCTCGCTCGTCGCGGCGTGCGCGTCGACCCCCCTCCCCCCCTCGGACCCTCCGTCGAGCGCTCCGCCCCCGACCCCGAGCGACTGCCCCGACGCGCCCGCGATCGAGCTCTACGTCGAGACCGCGTCGGGGCCCGGGGAGCCCCTCCACGTCGGCGGACACATCACGGCCATCGACACCTCGCGCGACGAGGAGGGCGGCCTCTCGCTCGTCGGCACCTTCGACGTGAAGGGCACGCTCGCCTTCGAACGCGTCACGCGCGACCTCGCGCTCGCCAACTACGCCGCCGCGCAGCGCGGCGCGCCCACGCGACGCCTCACGCTCGCGCTCCACGAGCGGCCCCTCGCGGCGCTCGCGGTGCTCTCGGCCCTGCGCGGACGACGCTTCCGACTGCCCGTGCTCGTCGAGGGGGTGACGCCCTTCACCGACGACACGCGCGACGCGCTCGACGCCGCGCTCCGCGTCGACCTGCGGTGCTTTCCGGGGCGTTGACCCGCGAGCTCCTCGCGTACACTCGCGGCACCGCCCATGACGATCGCCGACGACGCCGCCACCGCCGAGCGCTTTCTGCGCGACCACCTCGCCGCCACGGCGCCGCCCGCGCGCGAGGCGCCCGCCGCCGACGACCTCACGGTCACGCTCAAGCGCGTCGAGCACGACGGCGAGCGCACGCTGAAGGCCGTGTTCGGCCTGAGCATCCCGTTCAACCCGATGGACCTCCGCGCGCCGGACCTCATCAACGGCAGCCTCCGCGCGCTGCTCACGGCGCACCCGCCGCTCCGCGCGTACCGCATCGACGTGACGGCCGAGACCGCCGGGGCGTGACCGCGATGCCCGACGCGCCCGACCGCCTCGAAGCGCTCGTGACCGACCTGCGCGCGTTCATGCGCGAGCGCGAGTGGTCGACCTTTCACGACCCGAAGAACCTCTCGATGCTGCTCGCCTCCGAGGCGGGCGAGCTCGTGTCGCTGCTGCGCTGGGTGCCCAACGCCGAGTCCGACGCGTACGTGCGCGACCCGGCGCGGCGAGAGAAGGTGGCGCACGAGGTCGCCGACGCGGCCATCGCCGTGCTGCTGCTCTGCGACCGCGCGGGCTTCGACCTCGTGTCGATCGTGCGAGACAAGCTCGCGATCAACGCGCGCAACTACCCCGTCGAGCTCGCCCGCGGACGCGCGGAGCGCCCCTCCCCGTCCCTCTCTCGGGGAGCGGGGAGGCGAGCACGCCTCGTCCCTCCCCGCGAACGGGGGAGGGTGCCCGTTGGTAGCTGGAATGCCCTCACCCCGCCCTCTCCCGCCAGAGGAGTCTGACCGCCATTGGGGAGTTGACGGCGCCAGACGCTTCCCGTCGCGCCTGGGGTTCGGCCCGCGTGAGAGGGACGCTGCGCCCAGGGCTCGCCCCCGAGGGATGTACGCGATCGGGGGCTCAGCCTGGGCTTCATCAAGGCACGGATCACCGGCTTCGACCGGTTCAGAAGGCATGGCGAGGCTCTCCGCTGAACCCTCGAAGAGGGGTGATCCGTGCCTCGTCATAGCCCAGGCTGAGCCCCCGATCGTGTACATCCCTTGGGGGCGAACCTGGGCGCGTCACGCGCGTATCGCCCTGGGCGCGTCACGCGCGTATCTCCCCGGGCGCGTCACGCGCGTATCGCCCTGGGGGCGCCACGCGCGTATCGCCCTGGGCGCGTCACGCGCGTATCGCGTCACGCGTCCTCACGCGGGCCGAACTCCCAGGCGCGACGGAAGCGTCTGGCGCCGTCACTCCCCAATGGCGGTCGACCCTCTGAGGCGGGAGAGGGAGTCAGCGCGCAGCATTCGAGCGTCAAGACCGGATCGCGAGGAGTTCCAACACGAAGCGCACCCTGAAGACTGGCCCGCCTCTGGCGGGAGAGGGCGGGGTGAGGGCATGGCAGTCGACGAAGGGACTCCCGCCTGAAGCGGGGAGGGACGGGGAGGGGGCGATCAGAAGCGCACCTCGTCGATGGTCACGTCGTAGCCTGAGGTGCGCCCCGGGGGGTGCACCGCCGCGAGCGAGCAGGTCGTGCGGCCCTCTGCGTCGACGTGCGTGGTGACGTCGACGGCGCGCCACACGGCGCCGCGACCGAAGCCGCCGAGCGCGTCGAAGCCCGTCACGAGGTCGGGCGCCTCGCCGTAGGTGCCGTAGCGGCGGCCGCCGCAGTAGATGTTCACCACGGGGTGCGCCCCGTGCCCCGAGAAGTTGTGCGCCATCACGCGGAAGCGCTCGCCGTCGCGCGGCGCGTCGATGTTGATGTTCTCGGGGCGTCCCCTCCCCATCGTCGTGTTGTTGTCGACGTCGAGGCGGGGGTTGCCGCAGTAGCCGAGCGTGCGCCACGCGTCGCCGAGGGGACCGTCGATGCACGACGAGAGCGGCGAGCGCGCGTAGCCCCAGTCGGCGCGGGGGAGCGAGCCGCCGAAGTCGAGTCCGCCGTCGATGGGGATCTCCGCCGCGCGGTTGACCGACTCGCAGTTGGCCCAGCTGCACGAGTCGAGGTTCGGAACGTAGTCGCCGAGGTGCTCCCACCAGGGCGCGCCCCACCCCCGGGGGCCTCGCACATAGAGGTCGACGTCGACGGTCTCGTTGAGGTCCCAGCAGAGCTCGATGCGCAGCCCCGGCCCCGCCACGTGCACCACGAACGAACACGAGAGCGTCTCGCCCGCGCGGGTCACCACCGTGAGCGTCACCGTGTAGTCCCCCGAGAGCCTCGGGACGAACACCGCGTCGCGCGTGTCTCCGCCCGTCAGCGTGAAGCTCGGTCGCGCCACCATCGCGTCGCACGGCCCGCCGCGCACCGACCACGCCCACCGCGCGGCCGCCACGGGGAAGAAGTCTTCGCCGCGCAGAGGATAGGGCGCGAAGGGCCTCGCCGCGGGCACGCGCGGATCGTCGGCCCCGGGGCACGAGATCGGGCACATGGTCTCCGGCGGCGCGCATCCGGCGCATGCGTCGTCGACGCCGTTGCACACCTCGGCGTGCGGCGTGATCCCGCCCTCGCACGCGCCCCACGAGCCCGTGTCGCCCATGCCGACGCAGCGCTGCGTGCCGTCGTGGCAGGCGCCGACGTTGCGACGCCCCGGGGGGCCCGCGAAGCACGGCTGCACGGCGCCGGGCGCGCAGGCGCAGCCCTCGTCGACGCGTCCGTTGCAGTCGTCGTCGAGGCCGTTGCCGCAGCGCTCGACGGCGCCGCACTGATCCGTCGCCGCGACGCACACCTCGGAGACATCCACCGCGTCGGGCGCGGCGTCGCGCGCCTCGATCACGTCCGCGGGCGGCGCTTCGGGTTCGCGGAGCCCCGTGCGCGCGCCGCAGCCGAGGAGCATCGCGGCGACGAGCGGCAGAAGACGCACGGTCGCGCCGTCAACGTACGCACGCCCGCCTCGCCCCGCGGGGCCGCGGAGCGCGCAGCGGAGCGCCTCGACGAAATGGGCGACGGGCGCGCGCGAGAGACGCGCGGCGAAGGGATCGGTTCGCAGCATCGCGTCCGTGTTGAGCACGCGATGTGCCGGGTGAGGCGCGCGGCTACGAAGCGGCGCCCTGTCGTCGACGCACCGTCGCGAGCGTGATCGCGAGGGCCACGCCGACGAGCGAGGCGAGCGCGCCCGCGCGCAGCCCCGGCGGCGATCGGAGCGCGATGCGGTGGAACTGCCCGCGAGCGAGAGGGCGTCCCATCGCGACGAGGTTGGTCGTCGCGATGGGGGCGGCGGCGCCGTCGACGCGCGCGGTCCACCCCGGCGCGTGCTGCTCGACGAAGACCACGAGCGCGTCGCGGTCGAGGGCGCACTCCGCGTCGATCTCGCCGTTGCGCATCCGTCGGAGCGCGCAGGAGCCTGGCCTCCCCGGGGGGGCGTCGAGCGTGAGGGCGCCGTCTGCGAGCACCGCGCGCTCGCCCGCGACCACGTCGGCGTCGAGCACGGCGCCGCGTCGATCGGGCGTGGCGCGCGCGACGGGATACACCCGCGGGAGCGAGCCCTCGATCGCGAGGAGCTCGACGCCCTCGACGGCGGTGGACACGAAGCGCAGCCCCGCCGGGCGCGCGTCGTTGGGGTGCGCGCGCTGGAGCGTCGCGTCGACGGAGAGGAGCCGCGTGACGGCGACGCGGCGCGTGCCGAGGAGGTCGTCGAGCGCGGGCGCGGCGGCCACGTCGTAGGGGGGAATCGCCGCGACGCCGAAGAGCGTGGCGTGGTTGGGCGGCAGCGTGGCGAAGGGGCGGAGCTGCGGCGCGACGCTCGCGAAGCCCTCCGTCTGCGTGCTCAGCGAGGCGGCGCGGTGGAGGCGCACGGGCGCGGGCGACGCGCCCGGCGCGAAGGTCGAGAGGAGCGCGTCGGTCACGGGAGGGCGCCAGCGCGTCTCGGCCAGCGGGCGCCACGAGAGGAGCATCGAGCCCGCGTGACCGAGGTCGAGGAACACGCACGCGACGGCCACCCACGGGGCCGCCCGCGGCGCCCGCTTCGCCGCGAGGAGCGCGACCGCGAGGAGCGCGAAGCCCGCGAGCGACTGGAGCGCGCCGGCGCGGAGCACGGCGGCGACGGGGGGGGGGTACGCCCACAGCGCGACGGCGGCGAGCGCGGCGACGATGGGGAGCATCCAGCGCTGCGCGCGCGGCGACGCGAGGGCGCGGTCGAAGCCGAGGGCCGCGAGGAGCGGCGTCGCCGTCGAGACGATCGCGACGAACTTCTCGGGCGCGCGCATGAGCTTGAGCGGCGGGAGGAGCGTGCGGGCGATGGCGTAGAGGGGCGTGAAGCGTCCCATCGCGAGCAGCGCGGCGACGAGGGCCACGAGCGCGAGGGTCAACGCGCGCCGATCGCGGCGGAGGGCCACGAGCGCGAGCGCGGCCACGGTGGCGCCGAGGTAGTGCGAGAAGAGGAGGGGGTGGGGGCCCGTGAGCGCCTGCGCGTAGGGGTGCTGCGTGATCGCCGAGGCGAGGCCGAAGCCGCCGACCACGAAGAGGTCGACGAAGCGCGCGACGGGCACCGACCAGCCCATCGCGACGGCCTCGTCGACGGCGCCTCCGCGCTGCGTCCCCGAGGCGGCGGCGAGCGCGGGGAGCACGGCCACGGCCGACACGAGGGCGCCCGTGACGACCGAGAGCGCGAGGAGCCCCGCGGCCCTCAGGGCCTTCGCGCGATCGGCGCGGAGCGCGTCGAACGCGGGCGACGCGGGCACCGTCGCGACGGCGACGAGCACGCCGAACATCGCGATGAAGGGCTCGCCCGCGAGGAGGCACATCGCGAGCGGAAGGCTCATTCGAAGCGTCGCGCGGAGCGTGCCTCGCTCCGAGGCCGCCCAGGCGCCGAGGGTGATCCACGGGATCCACGAGAGGCCCGGGAGGCGCATCCCCGCGGTCCACTCGCTGAGCGTGGTGCCCGCGAGGGCCCAGGCGATGCCCGCGACGGCGGAGGCGGGCGGCGAGCACGCCATGCGACGCGCGAGGCGCGCGACGCCGATGGCGCCGAGGAGGACGTGGAGGAAGAAGAAGAGGCTCGACGTCCACGCGAGGGGCTCGAGGAGCGCGAGGAGGGTCGGGGGGTAGAAGACCCCGTGCAGGGGGTTGGCGAGCACGGGGAGGCCGATCCCCTGGGTGTGATTCCAGACGGGGAGCGCGCCTTCGAGGAGGCTCTGACGGTAGACGTGGCGCGAGGGGACGACCCAGTACGCGACGTCCCTCGCCCAGATCGCGCGGCCGAAGAAGAGCGGCAGATGAAACACCGCCACCGCGAGCGCCGCCGCGGCCTCGCCAGGCTCCACGCGAGACCACCGGGACATCGTGCGCGATTCTCAGCGATGCGACGCCGCCGCGGCAATGAATCCCGCGTGAGGGCGCGCCAATGCGACCGCGGGAGGCCCCGAGCCCGCCCGGAGCACACCCCCTGTCCGACCGGTCGGACAACGCGAGTTTTGCGAGGAAACAAGGTGTTTTCGAAGGGGCCACCCCCCGACAGCCCCCCCACCGGCGGGGTGCGTTCGGCGCGGCGCGCCCGCGCGCGTGGCACCGGGAGGGGAGGAGGTCTCGGTCGCGGCGGGCAGAAGGGGGAAGGAGGTCGCGTCAGCGCATCTTCGCGAGGCGCGCGTGTCGGACCTCGACGGCGGCCGCGACGGCGTTCGAGAACGCGGACCACTGCGCGGGGTCGGCGGCGATGGCCTGCTCGACGGCGTCGCGGAAGGCGACCTGCGCGGCGCGCGTCGATCCCGCGCTCGTGACCTTCACCGGCGCCGCGGCGTCGACGTCGTGGAACATCTCGATGGAGACCACCTCCTGCGCGTCGTCGACGAGGATCACGGCGCCGCCGCGGTTGGGCGCGTGCTCGGGCGACTCGATCACCCAGCCGCCGGTGTTGAACACCTCGACCTCGTGGGGGTAGCCGTTGAAGTCCATGAGCCGCGCGAAGGGCTTGTGCGTGTGGCCCCAGATGAAGGCCATGCGCAGCGGCATGAGCTGCCCGCCCTCGTGCAGGATCTGGTCGCGCAGGGGGCGCTCGACGAACCAGCGCAGCCCCGCCTCGCCCTCCTTGCTGAGGCCCGTGACGGGGTCGCCGGACTCGTCGCGCTCGCCCTTCGCGGCGACGGCGACGATCTTCCGCAGGAGCATCGCGATGATCTTCGGTTCGAGGGCCTCGGGCACGAAGGGGAGGTCGAACTCCTTCGCCATGCTCGCGGAGAGGTTGCCGATCACCTCTTCGAGGCGCTTGGGGTCGTGGAGGGCCTTGTAGATGTGGTCGACGTCCTTCCCCGCGTCGCCCTGGCGGCCCATCATCGACCAGAAGAAGTCGATCCAGGCGAAGTTCTCCTCCTCGATCTCGTAGATGCGCTCGGGGGCGCGGGCCGCGGGGAAGACCCACGTCTTCAGCTTGCTCATGAGCTGATAGATCGTCTCGATGTAGTGGCCGTGGCTGAAGATCACGGCGCGCGTCCCGTCGGCCGAGAAGAAGCCGTGGTTGGGGTACACCACGGAGATGCTCGTCGTGGTGTCGCCCGCGCGGCTCCGCAGCAGGCTCCCGAGGAGCTCCGAGGGGACCCCGGGGTGCTTCTCGTCGGTGACGAGCGTGGTGGTGTGCCACGGCGGCGCGAGGCGCTTGCCCGGCGGCACCGTGGTCACATAGCGCGCGTACTGCGTCTCGCGCGCCGTCTCCCAGATGTGGTGATCGTGGTTGCCGGGGATGAAGAGGATCTCCGAGAAGAGGGGGTCCCCTCCCCCCGCCAGCAGCCGGAGGAACTGCTCGAAGGCCATGAGGGCGATGTTGTCGGACGCGAGGGCGAACTCCAGCGCGTCGCCCGCGAGCACGAGCTTGGGCCTCCCCCCGCCGCAGCGCGCGACGAGCGACCGGAGGCACGCGACGAGCTGCGTGAGCGTGTCGCCGGGCCGCGTGGGATCGATGTCGGCCCCGTTGTCCGAGAGCGTCGTGAGCACGCTCGCGGTGTCGCCGAAGTGAAGGTCAGACAGGCACACGTACTCGATCTTCGACATTGCTGCTCACCGCCCCTGCGGCCCTCGCGGGTCGCCGTTCGAACGTCACACGCTCGCGCCGCTCCGCCACGCGTCGACGCGAGGCGCGACGGTACAACAGAATCGTCGTCGACCAGGAGGGTGTTGGCGCCGCGAAGGCCCTCAGCGCGGCGCGCAGCGCCCGACGAACTCCCGCAGGAGCGCGCTCTGCCCTGCGGGGGTCGCCGTGCGCGGCGCGAGGGCGGCGTCGAGCAGGGCCCCGGGGGCGCGCGCGCGCAGGGTCACCGCCGCGTGGGCGCCGAGCTCGTAGCGTCCGTCGCTCGACACGACCGTGAGCGCGTCGGGCTCGCGCGACCCGATGCCGTAGACGTCGAGCCGCGCGCCGTCGTCGACGCGCACGAGGTGGAGCCCGTCGTCGACGTAGCCCAGGCACGCCCCGCTCCGCACCCAGAAGTACACGTTGAGCGCCGTGTCGACGACGCCGTGCGTGTCGAGGGTGAGCACGTCCGCGTGACGGGCCGCGTCCCACACGGCGATCGAGCGGCCGTTGATGGTCCAGAGGACGCGACCGCCGTCGGGGCTCCACGCGCCGATGGGCGAGACCGCGACGTCGGCGGGGCCGATGAACTCGGGCGCGGCGCCGTCTTCGAGGGCGAGCGCGCCGAGCTGCGGCGCCCCCACGAGGATCGCGCGTCCGTCGGGTCGAAACGGCGAGGTCCCGAGGGTGTACGCCACGTTCGCGGGGAGCGTGCGCAGCGCCTGGAGCGTCGTCGCGTCGTAGACGACCCCGCGCAGCACGAAGCGCGCGCCGTCGGGGCTGAAGGCGATAGGCCCCGGGGCCCCGTCGTCGGGCGGCGTGGCGAAGCGTCGGCGCGCGCCGGTGGCGACGTCGACGCGCTCGCCCGTGGGCAGGATCGCCGCGCGCGCGTCGGGGCTGAGGTTGTACGCCGTCGCGGCGACGCCCGGCGCCGTGCGCTCGGTCTCGAGGGTGCGCGCGTTGATGAGGGTGAGATCGCCCATGCCCTCGTTGACGAGGTGCGCGCCGTCGGCCGTGAAGGCCACCTGCTCGGGCCACGCCGCGTCGAGCGGACGCGACGCGAGCGTCTGCCCCGTCCACGGGTCGCGCAGCGTGGCCGTGCGCGCGGTGCGGTCGATCGTGAGCACCGCGCCGCCGTCGGGCCGCATCGCGTCGATGTCGACGGAGAGCAGCGCGCTCGCGCCGCGCGTGAAGTCGAAGAGCCTCGCGCCCGCCGCGACGCGCGCGTGGCCCGAGAGGAAGACGCGGCGGACGCGCGCCTCGTTGTCGATGACGCCGCGGAGGTCGCCCGAGAAGCCGTCGCTGAGCTTGAGGGAGCGGTTTCCGCGGCTCGCGGCGACGGTGAGGTCCGCGCTCGTCGAGGTGTGCGAGTCGCCGCAGCCGCCCTCGCAGAAGAGCGACGCGCCGCGCGCCCAGCGACCGTCGACGCGACGGTAGATGCTCACGGACTCCCACCCTACGGCGAGGGCGTTTCCGTCGGGGGACCACCGGGGGGCGGCGGATCCGCGCTCGCTGTGGGGCGGCGACTCGACGGCGCCGCTGCGGTGATCCCACACGACGAGGCCGCCCTCTTCGAAGTCGCCCGTGATGGCGAGGCGCGTGCCCGAGGGGGCGAAGGCGAGCCCGACGGCGCTCGTTCCGCCGCGAAACACCGCGCTCGCGGCGCCCGTCGCGCGGTCGAAGAGGCGCACGGGCTCGCCCTCGCGCGCCACGGCGACGAGCGATCCGTCGGGGCTGAACGCGGCGTCGAGGAGCCTCGCGTCGCGCTCTTCGAGCGTGCGGAGCGCGCGGCCCGTGGCGACGTCGAGCACCGCGAGCGAGCGGCCGTCGGGGCTGTGCAGCACGAAGCGCCCGTCGGCGCTGAAGGGGAGCTCTCCCGAGGGCGGCGTCTGCCGCGTCGCGACGCGCCAGAGCGTCTGCCCCGAGGCCGCGTCGAGGAGCGCGAGCGAGTCTCCGCAGCGCGTGATCATGCGCGCGAACGAAGGGTGCCAGCGCCCTCGCGCCTCGCGGTCGTCAGACTCGCACGCGACGACGCGCGCGGTGTCGCGCGTGAGGTCCCAGAACACCACGTCGGCCACGCGCGTGATCGAGAGCGAGCGCCCGTCGGGGCTCCACTGGAGCGCGCGCCGTTGCCCGGTGCTGCCGACCTGCGCGTGCGCGGCTCGGAGCGTGCGCGTGGCCACGTCCCAGACGAGCGCGCGGTCGTCGGCCCAGGTCGCCACGAAGCGCCCCGAAGGGTGCACGGCGATGTCGACGAGGTCGTCGTCGTGGCCTCGCTGAAGCACGAGCACGGCGCCCGGAGGCGCCGTCGCGGGTTGCGCCTCGGCCTCCGTCGCGACGGACGCGGGCGCGGTCGACGGCGCCGGGGTCCCCGCGGCGTGCGGCGGTGACGGGCTGACGCCCGGAGCGGCCGAGCGCCACGAGCGCGAGAGCGACATACAGGGCGCGCGTCGAGGATGCGCGATGATACCGACGCGCTCCGAGGGGGATCGCGAATCGGGCGAAGGGAGCATCGACCGCGCGTGCGGGCGCCGCGATCCGCTGCGCGCGCGTGGCGGCGCGACGATCCCCGCGGACGACACGCCACGAGCGACGGACTCCGATCCGCGCTTGAGCCGCGCGTCGCCGCGGGCCTACGTTCACCGATGCGACTTCTTGTTGCAGGAGGATTTCATGGTGAACCGATGCGTGACGTAAGACAGCGCCTTCTGCTCGCGGCGACGCTCGCGAGCCTCGCGTGGGTGACCGGGTGCACCGACTCGTCTCCCGTCGTTGGAGGCATGACCGACGCGACCGTCGACACCGCGCCCGACGTGCCCCCCGACCTCACGCCCACGTGCACCGCGTCGCAGCGGCTCTGCGACGGGCGCTGCGTCGACCCCGCCGCCGACGACAACAACTGCGGCGTCTGCGGCCAGCGCTGCACGGGCAGCGACCGATGCATGTCGGGCGTGTGCCAGACCGCGTGCCCCGCGGGTCAGCAGGCGTGCGCCGCGGGCGGCGACGCGGGCGCCGACGCGGGCGCCAGGGTGTGCGCGCTCCTCCAGACCGACCTCAACCACTGCGGCGCGTGCGGGCACCGCTGCGGCCCCGGCGAGGTGTGCTCCAACGGCACCTGCGGCACGAGCTGTCAGACGGGCCTCACCACCTGCACGGGCCCCGACGGACAGGCCCGCTGCGCGGCCCTCATGACCGACCCGTCGAACTGCGGCGCGTGCGGAAACGCCTGCGGCGCAGGGCGCACCTGCGCGATGGGCGCGTGCGTCGTCACCTGCCTCCCGGGCTTCACCGTGTGCGGCAGCGCGCTCGACGGAGGCACCACCGCGTGCGTCGACCTCCAGGGCGACCGCGCCAACTGCGGCGCCTGCGGAAACGCCTGCGCCGCCGGACAGCTCTGCGCCGCAGGCGTCTGCGTCACCTCGTGCCCCACGGGGCAGAGCGACTGCAGCGGCTCGTGCCGCGACACGCAGACCGACCGCGCCCACTGCGGCATGTGCGGGCGCGTGTGCATGGCCGGCGAGGTGTGCTCCGCGGGCGCGTGCGTGACCTCGTGTCCGACGGGACAGACCGCGTGCTCGGGCTCGTGCCGCGACATCACCAGCGACCGCGCCCACTGCGGCATGTGCGGCAACGCGTGTCCCGCAGGGCAGGTCTGCTCGGCCTCGACCTGCGTCACGTCGTGCCCCGCGGGGCAGAGCAACTGCGCGGGCTCGTGCCGCGACCTCACGAGCGACCGCGCCCACTGCGGCATGTGCGGAAACGCCTGCGCCGCGGGGCAGGTGTGCTCCGGGTCGATGTGCGTGACCTCGTGCACCACGGGCCTCACCGACTGCTCGGGCTCGTGTCGCGACCTCCAGACCGACCGCGCCCACTGCGGCCTCTGCGGCAACGCGTGCGGCGCGGGCCAGGTGTGCTCCGCCGCGACCTGCGTCACCTCGTGCCCCCGGGCAGAGCAACTGCGCGGGCTCGTGCCGCGACCTCACCAGCGACCGCGCCCACTGCGGCATGTGCGGAAACGCGTGCCCCGCAGGGCAGGTCTGCTCGGGGTCGCGGTGCGTCACCTCGTGCACCACGGGCCTCACCGACTGCTCGGGCTCGTGCCGTGACCTCGACAGCGACCGCGCCAACTGCGGCCGCTGCGGGAGCGCGTGCGCCGCGGGCGAGGCGTGCTCGAGCGGGTCGTGCGTGGTCTCGTGCCCGAGCGGGCAGCGCGTGTGCGCGAGCCGCTGCGTCGACACGTCGAGCGACCGTTCGAACTGCGGCGCCTGCGGAACGACCTGCCCCGCCGGTCAGGTCTGCGCCGCGGGCGTGTGCGCGGTGTCGTGCCCGTCGGGCCAGAGCGTGTGCGGCGGCGCCTGCGTCGACGTGGCGCGCGACCCCGACAACTGCGGCACCTGCGGCCGCGGCTGCGCGCTCAACGAGTCGTGCGTGTCGGGCGCGTGCGTCGTGCGGTGCCCCGCGGGGCAGACCCCCTGCGGCGCGGCGTGCATCAACACGAGCTTCGATCCCACCAACTGCGGCGCGTGCGGCGTCACCTGCCCCACGCGCGCGAGCGCCGCGTCGGTCTGCGTGAGCGGCGCGTGCACCTTCGTGTGCAACGCGGGCTCCGCCGACTGCGACCTCTCGAGCGGCAACGGCTGCGAGGTCACGCTCGCTTCGAACGTGTCGAACTGCGGCGCGTGCGGGCGCGCGTGCCCCCCCGCGGCCAACGCCACGCCCGCCTGCGCGTCGTCGACCTGCGGCTTCACCTGCAACGCGGGCTTCGGCAACTGCAACGGCACCGCGTCGGACGGCTGCGAGGTGACCTTCGCGACGAACGCGGCGCACTGCGGCGCGTGCGGCATGGCGTGTCCGACGCTGCCCAACACGACGCCGACCTGCGCGGCGGGCACCTGCGGGTTCACCTGCAACGCGGGCTTCGCCGACTGCGACGGCGTGGCCTCGAACGGCTGCGAGGCCCCCGGGGGGTGCGGTCGTCGCGTGGTCTTCGTGACGAGCACCATGTACAACGGCGCGATGGGCGGGCTCGCGGGCGCCGACGCGCTCTGCCAGACGCGCGCGTCCGCCGCGGGGCTCACGGGGACCTTCCTGGCGTGGCTCGCGACGTCGGCGGGCTCTCCCGCGACGCGCTTCACGCGGGCGTCGGTTCCCTACGTGCTGGTCGACGGGACGGTGATCGCGAACAACTGGACCGACCTCACCGACGGCACGCTCGCGGCGCCGATCAACCGCACGGAGCTCAACGGCGCGGCGCCCGTAGGCAACACGTCGTGCGCGGGCGGCGGGTCGATGTATCCGACCGCGTGGAGCGGCGTCGCACCGAACGGCACCTGGGCCGGCGGCAGCGCGTGCAGCGACTGGACGAGCTCCTCGGGCAGCGGCCTGTGGGGCTGGGTCGCGAGCACGGGCAACTGGACGTCGTGGTGCTCCGGCGGCCTCTGCTCGTGGATCTCACCGATCTACTGCTTCCAGCAGTAGCGCGACGCGGAGAGCGCGTCTCTCAGCGATCTTCGAAGACGTCTTCGAGCCGTGATGCCACGGCGACGCGCGCGATCCACCGGGTGAGCGTCGCGACGTCGTGGCAGGCCGCGGCGCGCGACTCGTGCTCGGCGCCGAGGGTCCAGCCTCGCGCATGGATCACGGCCCTGAACGCGTTCTGGAGCGCGTCCTCGCGGCCCTCTTCACGCCCGATCTCGCGGCCCTCTTCGCGGCCCTCTTCGCGGCCCTCTTCGCGGCCCTCTTCGCGGCCCTCTTCGCGGGCCTCCTCGCGAACCGCGTCGAGGTCGGCGTAGCCCTTCGCGGCCAGGAGGTTTCGCAGCGTGGTCTCGTGCGCCGCGTCGCGGTCGAAGAGGGCCTTCACGGGCACCGGCAGCGAGAGAATCCCGGGCGCGGTGAGCGTCCCGTCTGCGTCGACCACGCGCATGGGAACACCCGCCTCATGCACGTCGACGCGCCGCGGTCCGACGAGCCGCACGACCCACACGAAGCGCGTCCCGCCCTTGTGGAGCTCGTCGATCTTCTTGCGCAGGTCGGTCTCGTCTTGTCCGCGCCCGGCGTACTCGACGGCGAGCGGCGCGCTCTTCGCCCAGGTCCCCTCGCCCGGCGTGAAATTCACGGCGATGTCGGGCGCGCGGAGCACGTCGGGCGCGAGCTCGATCCCTGCGTCGACGCCCGCGCGCTTCACCGCGGGGTCCGAGTCGAGCACCGAGAAGCCCAGACCGTTGGGCCCCGCCCCGTCTTGACCGGTGGGCGCGCAGTAGATCGGGTGCCCCTCGGAGAGTTCGTAGGGATCACCCGATCGGATCTGATCTGCGCGAAATGGTCCCTTCGCGGGGCTGCGACCGTCGATGCTCATCGTGACGCGACGCTACCACCGCGAGCGCTCGCCCACGAGGCGCGGTCACGCCTTGATGCGCTTCATCTCGGGGTCGTAGAGCGGTCGCAGCGAGGCCGCCGCGGGGTACCTCCGCCCCGCGATGTCGACCTCCCACGCGCCGCGGTCGATCCACGCCTGGTCGAGCGCCTCGCCCGCGTCGATCATCGCGAGGCCCACCGCGCCGCCGAGCGTGAAGCCGTACGACGCCGCGCGGATGTAGCCCACCGGACGCCCGTCGCGCAGCACCACCTCGGCGTGGAACATCAACGGCTCGGGGTCCTTCACGAGCACCTGGAGGAGGCGCTTCGTGAGCGGCCCCTTCGCCTTCTGCGCGAGCACCGCGTCGCGGCCGATGAAGCCGCCGGGCTTCTTGAGATCGATCGCGAAGCCGAGGCCCGCTTCGAGCGCCGTGTCGGTGTTGTCGATGTCGTGACCGTAGTCGCGATACCCCTTCTCCATCCGCAGGCTCGCGAGGGCCTTGAGGCCCGCGTGACGAACGCCGAGGGGCGCGCCCGCTTCGACGAGGAGGTCGTAGACGTGCGTGGCCTGCTCCGTGGGGATGTAGAGCTCGTAGCCGAGCTCGCCGAGGTACGTGATGCGAACGCAGAGCACGCGCGCGAAGCCGACCTCGATCTCGCGCGCCGCGCGGAACGGAAAGGCCTCGTTCGAAAGGTCCGCCGTGGTGACGCGCTGGAGGAGCTCGCGGCTCCGCGGGCCCTGCACGTTGAGCTGCGCGTAGCCCGAGGTGACGTCGCTCACGAAGGCGTGCGCGTCGCCGATGGCCCTTCGAAGATAGGTCTCGACGTGGCGGTGCGCGGTGTCGGTCGCGACGACGAAGAAGCGATCGTCGGCGAGCTTCGTGACGGTGAGGTCGGCCTCGAGCGTGCCGCCCTCGTTGAGCCACTGGGTGTAGGTGATGAAGCCCGCGGGGCCGTTGACGCTGTTGGCCGACACGCGGTCGAGCACGCGGCCGGCTTCGCGTCCCTCGACCCTGAACTTCGACATGAACGACATGTCCATGAGGATCACGCCGTCGCGCGCGGCCTCGTGCTCTGCGCGCCAGTGTTCGAACCAGTCGGGGCGTCCCCACGTGAGGCTGTCGGCCGTCGGAGCCTTGCCGTCGGGCGCGAACCAGTCGGCGCCCTCCCAGCCTGAGACGTCTTTGAAATAGGCGCCCCGCGCGGCGAGGCGCTCGTGCAGCGCGCCGCGCTTCGCCCCGCGCGCCGTGGTCATCGAGCGGAAGGGGTAGTGGCACTGATAGACCATCCCGAGCGACTCGACGGTGCGCGTGCGGCGGTAGGCGACGTTGGCCTGGTAGGGGTGCAGCCGATCGACGTGCATCCCGGTGACGTCGACGTCGGGGCGACCCGTGATGATCCAGTGCGCGATGACGCGACCGAGGCCGCCGCCCGTGAGAATTCCGATGGAGTTGAGGCCCGCGGCGACGAAGTAGTTCTTCACCTCGGGGGCCTCGCCCACGCACGGGCGCAGGTCGGGCGTGAAGCTCTCGGGGCCGCAGAAGAACTTCTTCACGCCGACCTCCTGCGAGATGGGCACGCGGCTCATGGCCTTCTCGAGGTAGGGCGTCATGCGATCCCAGTCGGGCGGAATCTCGCCGAAGGAGAAGTCGTCGGGCACGCCGTCGAGCCTCCACGGCGCGCAGGCGGCTTCGAAGAGGCCGACCATGAGCCCCCCTCCCTCCTCGCGGTAGTAGCCGTAGCAGCCGGGGTCTTCGAGCACGGGCCACGCGCGGTCGATGCCCGGCACGGGCTCCGTGATGAGGTAGTAGTGCTCCGCCGACTGGAGCGGAATGCTCACGCCCGCGCGCGCGCCGAGCTGACGCGCCCACATCCCGGCGCAGTTCACGACGTACTCGCAGGCGATGTCGCCCTGCGTGGTGCGCACGCCCGTGACCGCGCCGTTGCGCGTGAGCACGTCGAGCACCGAGACCCCTTCGATCACCGTCGCGCCCTGCATCCGCGCGCCCTTCGAGAGCGCCATCGTGACGTCGACGGGGTCGACGCGGCCGTCGTCTTTCACATAGAAGCCCGCGAGCACGTCGTCGACGTCGGCGATGGGAAAGAGGTCGCGCACCTCGCGGGGGGTGATCTCCTGCACGTCGATGCCGCAGTAGCGGTTGAAGGCCGAGACGCGGCGATACTCTTCGAGCCTGTCGCGGTCGGAGGCGACCTCGATGAAGCCGCACTGACGGAGCCCCGTGGCCTGCCCCGTCTCGGCTTCGAGGCGCGCGTAGAGGTCGCGCGTGTACTTGCGCATCTCCGTCGAGGTCTCGGAGGTGGAGCCGAAGGTGACCATGAGCCCCGCGGCGTGCCAGGTGGTTCCGCTGGTGACGCGGTCGCGCTCGACGAGCACGACGTCGCGCCAGCCCATGTGCGCGAGGTGATAGGCGACCGACGTTCCGATGACGCCGCCGCCGATGACGACGACGCGCGCGTGAGAGGGGATCCGCTGCGACATGATGGGGGCGGACGTTATCTCTGACCCCCGCCGCAATGCAGCATCGATGTGCGCGCCCCGTCGCGCGTCGGCGCACAGACCTGTGATACAAGCGGCGCGCTCCTCGCGCGACGTGACAGGCCGCTCGCGCAACGAAGGACGGTGAGCATGGCCCGCTATCAGAGCTGCGTCGCTGGCGTGTGGAAGTTCCGTGAGGTGCGCGTCGAGGGCGCCGCGGTCGTCGTCGAAGAGAGCGCGTACGGCGCGGTCCCCAAGCGAAAGGACCAACTCTTCGAGACCGCTGCCGCGGCAGAGGCCGACGCGAAGAAGCGCGAGAAGGCCACGCTCGCGAAGGGCTACGCGCGCATCGCCGAGGCGCCCGTCACCTACGACGCGCTCATGGCCGCGTTCGCGCCCCACGGCGTCGAGGCGCAGCACGGCGACCCCGAGCGCGCGCGCGCCAAGGCGTCGGCCCACCTCACCCGCTCCCCCAACGATCCGCCCATCGAGGCGGCCTACACGGCGCTCACGCTCGCGCAGCGCGGATGCGTCGCCGAGGCGCGCGCCCTCGTGGCCGAGATCGACGCGCACCGCGCCGCCGCGAAGGGGCCCAAAAGCGTGGGCTTCGCGGTGCTGCTCGCGCCGACCGCGCTCGCGCTCGGCGACCGCGACGACGCCGAGGCGCGCCTCGACGCGGCGCGCGCGAGCGAGCTGCCGTGGTCGGGCCCCGAGGCGTGGTGGCGCTACATGCCGTCGCAGGGGGTCGAGGCCCCGGCGCTGATGCTCGACCTCGGGCGTGAGGAGGCCGGGCGGGCGCTCTTCGTCGAGATCGGATGGCTCAGCCTCGACACGTTGTTCCAGCGCCGACGCGCGGACCTGATCGACGAGATCATGCCGCAGCTCGCCGCGTCGAAGTCGCACTCCGCGTCGTGGTACCGCTATCGCTTCAAGCGCGCGCGCCTCGACGGCCCCGAGCGCTTCAACGCCGAGTTCGTCGCGGCGGCCTCCGCGCCCGTCGTGGTCGCCACGGCGTACGACGACCTGCACGTGCGGCTGAGCGCGCTCGCGGTCGCGGCGCTCGAAAGCGTCACCGGGGGACACCCCCCTCCCCCCGCGGAGCCGCTCCGCGCGCTCGTCGCGAAGACCTTCGACGACCTCCCGTACATGCTCGCCTACCACGAGCTCTGGATCGCCGTCGCCGCGCTCACCAAGCTCGGCGTCGACATCTCACACCTCCTCGATCGAATCTCGTCGCCGGCGCACCGCCTCCGCGCGGTGCTCACGGTCTTCATGCACTCGGAGGGCGCGACGCGCGCGCGGCTGCTCGACATGGCCCGCGACCTCAGCGCTTCGCCCGACAAGCTCGACGCGGCAGAGCTCGCGAGCATGCTGCTCTCGCTCGCGCCGCACGGCGTGACGCTCGATGACGCCGGGGTTCGCGCGCTCGCGGCGCGCGCAGGCAAGGCCGCGTGGACCGTCGGCTACCTCGCCGCGCTGGCGATCGTGCGCGGCGACCGCGAGCTCGCGCGGACGCTGCTCCTCGCGGTGAAGAAGAACGACCTCAGCAACGCGGCCTCGTCGGCGCGCAGGATGCTCGCGCACGCGGGCGCCCTCGAAGGCTACGCGTGGCTCTGCCGCACGCTCCCGCCGTGGGGTGAGATCGACGCGCGCGAAGACGCGCTCGCGCTCGTTCGCGCGCGAGACCGCGACAACACTCGTTGAGGAGGGGTGGGGCGGCGCTACGTCGCGCTGCGCTTGTAGTACGCGACGATCGAGGGGTGCGCCGCGAAGGCGTCGCCGAGCGCGCCGAGCTTCGGGTACGAGGCGAGCACCTCGGGGCCGAGGCCGTCGAGCTTGCCCGAGCGGTACTGCGCCACGGTGACCCCGAGCAGGATGTCGGCGATCGTGAGGTCGGCGCCGAGGAGGAAGGGCCCGGGGCCTTCGGCGATGAGCCCCTCGACGTAGCGGAGCGCCAGCGAGAGCGGACCGGCCAGGAGGGCGCGGCGCATCTCGAGCTTCTTCTCCATGTCGCGCTCGAAGAGGCTCGGCGTGAGGGCGTGCGAGACGGTGTCGTTGAAGGTGTCGATCACGCTGTCGACGACGAAGGCCGCGCGGGCGTCGGTGGGGTAGAGCTTGCCGCCGCCGACGTGGGCGATGTAGCGCAGCATCGCCGCGGTCTGCACCATCGGGCGCCCGTCGATCTCGAGCACGGGGAGGCTCCCGAGGGGGAAGGCGCCCTCCGCGCGGAGCGCCGTGAACTCGGGGAACTTCAGCCGTCGGTCTTCGAAGCTGAGACCCGCGAGGAAGAACGCGATGCGAACGGGCTCGGCGCGTCCGGGCGAGTCGAAGTACGTGAGTCTGAGCTGGGTCATGAGATTCCTCCGCTGGCCCGGATACCACGACGGCGCGCCGCGGTGGCGCACGAAGTCGACAGCCGCGGAGGGGAGCGCGGAGGCGCGCGCTCAGACCTCGTCGCGGAAGGTCGTGAGCTGCGTGATCTCGTTCGCCGGAAAGCGATCGAAGCCGCCGTTCACGAGGGGCACACCGGCTTCGTAGAAGGCTCGCCACGCCTCCGGCGGCACGTACGACGTGAGGAACTGCACGCCCCACAGCCCTTCGAAGAGCTTCGAACGGGCCATCGCGCGCGCGGTCTTCGCGGTGGGCTTCCACCCCGACATGTCGACGTAGCGGAGCGACGGGATGCGCGGCGCCGCGATGAGCGCCTCGAGGGCCTTCTCGTTCTCGCTGTACGCGCCGCCGAGCACGAGCACCTCGAGCGAGCCCAGGTGCGGACACGCGAAGAAGCCCTCGTAGTTGCTCCCCGACAGCGCATCGACGCTCAGCGACTTCACCGTGCGGAGAAAGGTCGCCCGCGACCAGTCGGCGGGCTTCGACGAGTCGATGCCGCCGAGGTTGAGCTCCGTGAGCGCGAGGCCGTCGGCGCCGTCGCACGCGGCGATGATCTCGTCGAAGGACGACCCGCTGTACGACACGTTGAGCCGCCGCAGCGACCGCAGCGTCTTCGAGCGTAGCAGCGCCGCGACGCCCGCAGACCCCACCGGGTGCCCCATGAGAAAGAGCCCCTCGAGGTTGCCGAGGGAGGGCGCGCTCGCGAGGGCCTCGGCGGCGCGCGCCGTGAGCTGCTCCTGCGTGGCGTTCGACGAGATGCTCAGCCATCGCAGCGCGTCGAGCGAGGCGCGCGAGAGCGCGAGGGTCCCCTCGTCGCCGATCTCGTTGGCCGAGATGTCGAGCACGCGGAGGCCCCTCCAGTCGTCGGGGCGCGCGAAGAGGGCCGCGGCGCCCGTGGGGCCGAGGTCGTTGTACTTGAGCTGGAGGCTCGTGAGGCGCCGGCGCGACGCGAACGCGGCGAGCTTCGCGCCGACCTCGGGCTTCATCTTCGCGTACTCGATGCGGAGCCGCGTGAGGGGCTGCTCGCACTTCGCGAGCGCGTCGAGGCTCGTGGCGTTGAGCGTGTAGCCGTAGAGCGAGAGCGCGTCGAGCGCGCGCAGGTGCGGCGCCTTCAGGAGCTTCTTGAGGTCGATGGGCTTGACGCCCTGCGAGTACGTCGGCTGCTGGAGCTCGAGCACCGTGAGCTTCGACATCTCGGTGAGCGAGGCCGCGACGGGCCCGAGCCCCGACGAGCCCGAGAGCGAGAGCTGGCGCATGTGCGAGAGCGCGCCCTGGTGTTCGACGAGCCCCGACGCGTCTTGCGTGGTGAGCGCCGTCGCCGCGTCGAGGCACGGACGCTGGAGCACGGCGGCCATGTCGCCCCACGCACTGCGCACGAGCCGCTGGAGCTCGGGCCGCGACTTGAGGGCCCCGACGTCGATCTCGTGGCGGGCGATGTCGGGCCAGCGCGCGAGCCCCTCTTCGGCCACGGCGAGGGCCGCGGGGAGCGTGGCTTCGTCCCAGGTCGTGAGGAGCATCACGATCTCGTACCAGCGGTCTCCGTCGGGCTTTGCGAGCGCGCGTCGCAGCCGCGCGGTGCGCTCCGCCACGTCGTCGCTCGGGAGGTGCGCGCGGAGCTGCTCGATCTCGATGCTCTGGCGGTTCGCGTCCCACGCCGCGCGGCGGTCTTCGGCGGGCGTGTCGCGACAGGTGACGAGCACCGTGAGCCCGTCTCCGAGTGTCGTGAAGCGCGTGAAGAACGCCGTGAGCGCCTCGCGATCGCGCGCCGGGAGCGAGGGGTGCAGTTCGAACGTGTAGCCCCACGGCGGCTCGCTCGACGGCCTGATCGCGACCTCACCGCGGAGGGCCTTCGCGGGCTTCTTCGCCTCCTTCGCAGCGCGGGCCTTGCGCGCGACCTCCTGCTCGTGCGCCATCTCCATGAGCTGCGGAACGATGTTCGGATCGTTGAGATCGAGCGGGGCCTTCTTCGCGGCGGGCTTCTTCGTTGCGGCCTTCTTCGCGGCCGGCTTCTTCGCAGCGGGCTTCTTCGCAGCGGGCTTCTTTGGGCTGGGCTTCTTCGTTGCGGGCTTCTTCGCAGCGGGCTTCTTCGGGCTGGGCTTCTTTGGGCTGGGCTTCTTCATCGCGGCTCGGGACGCTAACGCAACCTGCGTTGGTGGGCGACAAACGCGAGCCCCGCGACCGTCTGGGGGATCTCCGATGAACCGCGCACCTGTCCGCGCAACGGCGCGTCTCCGCGGCGCGTCGAACCGGGGGACCGTGTCGCGCGCGACGGTCATCGCCCCGCGGTCGCGCCGTCTGATCGGGCCCATCGCCCCGACACGGCGCGGACTTTCACCGCTACTCCGCGCCTCGGCGCTGCGTGTACGATCGCGCATCTATGCCCCCCGCCGCGCGACTCACCGACCATCACACGTGCCCCCACGTGGGCGGCCCCATCGTGCCCGCCTGCGAGCCCAAGGTGCTCATCGGCAACCGCCCCGCCGCGCGCCGCAACGACAAGGGAACCTGCAAGGCCGCCCACGACGCCATCGCGCAGGGCGAGCCCTCGGTCATCGTCTCGGGCGAGCAGGCCGCGCGCATCGGCGACCCCACGAAGCACGGAGGTCGCGTCGTGCAGGGCGAGCCCACCGTGCTCATCGGCCACAACACCGCCACCGAGTGCCTGAAGAAGGCCGCGAAGAACCGCGCGGCCTTCGTGAAGAACAGCGACGCCGACAAGCAGGCGAAGCCCGCCGCGAAGGACAAGGCCGGCCGCGCGATGGACGTCGACGGCGCCGTCGAGCACCTCGACGCCAACGCCCACGACGCGTCGCAACACCGCTGCGCGCGCTACGTCCGCGAGGCCATCGAGCAGGGTGGCGGCACCACCATCGGACGTACCGAGAGCGCGAAGGACTACGGCCCGCTCCTCGAGCGCGCGGGCTTCTCGCAGGTCGCCACCGACGGATCGATCGACGCGTACCGACCGCAGGCGGGCGACGTCGCGGTGTTCCAGAACACCACGGGCACCTCCGACGCGGGGCACATGCAGATGTACAACGGCTCGCGCTGGGTCTCTGACTTCCGCCAGCCGAGCTTCTACCCGAGCCGCTCGTACCAGAACGCGAGCGTCACGGTGTACCGCCCGTGAGCGCGCGAACGCTCGTTCTCACCGTGCTCAACGGCCCCGACACGGGCCGACGCTTCGCCATCGCCGAGGGCGCGCCGCGGCGCATCGGCAGCTCCATCGCGGCCGACGACGCGATCTCGGGCGACCCGAACATCGCCCCCGTCCACGTCGCCGTGCGCTGGGAGGACGGGATCCCTCGCGTGCGCGCGCTCCAGAGCGTCTTCGGCACGTGGCTCAACGGCCAGGGCGCGAGCGACGCGCCGCTCGCCGACGGCGACGTGCTCTGCATCGGCGGAACGCATCTGAGAGCGCAGCTCATCGCGCCCGTCGCGCCCGTGCTGCGCCGCAACATGACGCCGAAGGAGTCGGCCCTCGACACGCTTCGAAGCGCGAAGGGTCGGCTCTTCGTGGTGCTCGACGCGGCGCGCGAGGACCGCGTGCGCGAGCTCCTGCGGCTCAACAGCTACCACCGCTCGTGCCTCTACGACGGCTGGGGCGAGGAGGTCTTCGGCGAGGCCGCGCCGTGGCTCGTGCAGCTCTGGAAGACGGGCCGCTTCGTCGAGCAGCTCATCGACGAGGGGCTCGGCCGCGCGTGGGGCGTCTTTCTCACGAGCCGCGCGCCCTTCAAAGAGGTGCGGCGTCAGTGCCGACGGCTGCTCCAGGTCAACGTCGAGGGACAGGGCAAGATGCTCTTCCGCTGGTACGACCCGGGGGTGCTCCAGTCGGTCTATCCGCACATGGACCGCACGAAGCTCCACGGCTCGGTGATCGACGCGTGGATCGTCGAAGACCGCGCGGGGGAGCGCCTCGTCACGCTCTCGTGAGCGCCTCTACGCGAGGCCCTTCTTGGTGATCTTGCCCATGTCGGTGCGAGGCAGCGCGTCGACGAAGACCACGTACTTCGGCACCATGTACGACTCGAGCCACTGGCCCGCGCGCTGGATGATCTCGCGCTCGGTGTAGCGTCCCTTGTGGGCGTCATCGAGGGCGATGAAGGCCTTGACCGCCGCGCCGAGGACCTCGTCGGCGACGCCGATCACGGCGCACTCGCGCACCCCTTCGATGCGCTCGAGCGCGCGCTCGACCTCGCGCGGCGCGACCTTCTCGCCGCGTGATTTGATCACCTCATCCATGCGCGCGATGAAGGTGAGGTAGCCCTCGTCGTCGATGCGGCAGAGGTCGCCCGTGTAGAGGAGCTGCTCGCACGGCGTGGGACCGGGCTTGAGGTAGCGCGCCGTCGCCTCGGGCTTGCGCCAGTAGCCCTGCATCACGTGAGAGCCTCGCACGACGAGCTCTCCTTCGGCGGGGATCGGGAGGCGGTTGCCCTCGCGGTCGATCACCCAGAACTCCGTGCCGGGGATGGGAATCCCCACGCTGTCGGGCTTTCGCGCGAGGTCCGCGGGCGGCAGCCACGAGACGCGCTTGCACTCCGTGAGGCCGTACATCGACCAGGTGCGCGCGTTGGGAAAGAAGCGCGCGATCGCCTCGTGGTGGCGCGGCAGGAGCTGCGCCGCCGTGCTCGACACGTAGCGCACCGACGCGAGGTCGGGGGGCGCGACGTCCCTGAGCTCGGCGAGCATGGCGAACATCGTCGGCACGCCCGCGAAGCCCGTCACGCGCTCCGCCGCGGCGCGCGCGAGGGCGTGCATGGGGAAGGTGAACCCGCGCTCGAGCACCAGCGTCGCGCCGAGGCGCACGGTCATCAGCCACTGGTAGAGCCCGTAGTTGAACGACAGGGGAATGGCCCCGAAGATCACGTCGTCGGCCGTGTTCTCGAGGAGCGTCGTGACGCTCCAGCTCGCGAACTCGACGTTGCGGTGCGAGAGCATCGCGCCCTTGGGGTCGCCGGTGCTCCCCGACGTGTAGATGATCATCGCGAGGTCGAGGTCGAGCGCGCTCCTCGACGGCGCCGCCGCGGGCATCTCGGCCTCGATCACGTCGAGCGCGTCGCAGCGCGAGACGCCGGCCTCGCACGCGGCGAGCACGGCGCGCTCGGCGCCGCCGGGCTGCGAGAGGCCCGACATCACGAGCACGGGCGGGCAGCGCGCGCCGAGCTTGAGCGCCGCGCCGACCCAGTGCGGCGTCACCACGGCGTCGACGATGAACGCCGCGGCCTCGCAGTCTGAGACCACGTAGGCGAGCTTGTCGGCGCGGGTCTGTCCGCTGGTGACGACGAAGGCCGCGTCGGCCTTGAGGACGCCCCAGATGCAGACCGCCACGTCGACGGAGTTGTCGCCGAAGATCACCACGCGGTCGCCGCGGCGGACGCCCCTCGAACGGAGCGCGTGGGCGATGCGGTTGGCCCTCGCGTCGAGCTCCGCGTAGGTCACGCGTCGCCCCTGCGCGATCAGTGCGACCTTGTCGGGCGCGCGTCCGGCCGAGCGTTCGAGGAGCTCGGGGGCCGTGCGGGCAACGCTCACTTCACGACCTCGGGGACGGGCTCCGCGAGGAGGCTGGTGATGTGCAGCGGCCGCGTGGCGCGACGCTTGGCCTCGATGTCTTTGTAGACGCGCTCGATCTGATCCGCCGCGATGCCCACGACGGCGGCGGCCTCGGCGGCGGGCACGTCGTTGTTGCGGGCCCAGAGGCAGAGGTCCATCTCGGTGTAGGGGAGCGCGTAGTAGAACTCGTCTTGCCCCTGGGGGAGCGAGAAGGTGTCGGTGGTGGGCGCGCGGTTGCAGATCTCGTCGGGCACGCCGAGGGCGCGCGCCATCGCGTAGACCTGGGTCTTGTAGAGGTGCGCGATGGGCTTCACGTCGGCGAGGCCGTCGCCGCCCTTCACGAAGAAGCCCTGGTCGTACTCGAGGCGGTTGGGCGTGCCGCAGACTGCGTAGTTCAAGCGGTCGGCGTGGTAGTACTCCATGGTCGTGCGGAGGCGCTGCTTGAAGTTCGTCGCCGCCACGAGCTGGAGGTACGCGTCGAGGGGGAGCGCCGCGCTGAGCCTGTCTCCGTCGGGCGACTCGACCACGACGCGCGAGATGTTGAGCCGCTCGCTCTCGAGGATCGACGGGATGACGAGCTTCGACTTCCACCCCTCGGTGTACTGCGGAAAGACCTTTCGAATGGCCTCGTCCTGGCGCTCGTAGCAGCCCACGGCGGCGAGCGTCGGCTGGAGGTCCTCGGTCACCGTCGCGATGCCGAAGCGCTCGGCGAGGAGCCTTCCGTACGTGAGCGACTCCGACGACGAGGCGCTCTCGGGCATGAAGAGCCCGAGCACCTTCTTGGGGCCGAAGGCGCGCACGGCGAGGGCGGTGCAGAGGGCGCTGTCGATGCCCCCCGAGATGCCCACGACGAGGCCCCGGCGGCGGAGCGTGCCGAGCACCTGCTCTTTGAGGGTTGCGGCGATCTTGTCGGCGACGCCCTGGGGGTCGGCGATGGCGAGTGAGTCGCGGGTGAAGGTGGTCACGGTCCGCGAGGCTCGCACACTTCGAAGCGCGGTCTCAACGAGCGCGTTGCGCTCTCGTGCGGGGCGCCGTGAGGGCCCGTGTTCGGTCGGCGGTCAGCGGCCCCAGGGGCCCTCGGCGAGGCGCTGCTCGGCGAGCTCGGCGAGGTAGACCTCGAGGTTGGGATACCCGTCGAGCACGCCGCCCATCGCGGCGCCCACGGTGAGGCCGTTGTGGTCGTCGACGGCGGGGTCGAGGTTGTGCGCGCGCTCCCACGCGTCGGGCATGCCGTCGTTGTCGGTGTCGAGGGGCGCGGCGGGCGCGGCTGACGGGGAGGCCCACGCGAGGGTGTACGCGTCGTTGCCGAGGTTCACGTTGGGAAAGCCCGCGGGCGACACGCCGTCGGCCACGTAGCCCATGAGCCTTCGATCCATCGCGTCGCGGGGAAAGGCCCCGGCGTGGGCGAGCAGGTACCGCCGCACGTCGGCCGACGGGAGGTAGTTCATCGCGGGGAAGTCATGGCGCATCGCGGCGGCCCACATGGGCCTCGGCTGCGTCGGCGCGTCGAGGAAGTCGTCGCAACAGTAGACGAGCTCCCAGTTCGTGCGGTCGGGGCGCGACGTGAGGCGATCGTCGTCGAAGAACACCGTCGATCGCCCCGTGGGGTTGGGGAAGAACAGCATCCCGTAGGCGAAGGTCGGCCGCACGACGCCGAGGTTGCCCACCCAGTTCATCTGGTAGAACGCGTCGCCGACGCGCCGCGCGGGCGTGCCCGCCGAGTGCCCCGTGTCGATGTAGTAGCGCTGGTCCCAGAGCAGGTTGTTCGACAGCTCGACGCGGAGCGTGCTGCCCGCCGCGGCGTCGCTCTCCCGCGACAGCTCGGGGTAGCGCCCGAGGATGCGCACCCACGCCGTGCGCACGATGGTGAGCGCGTCGAGCTCGTAGCCCGCGGCGGGGTTCGAATAGTTCACGAGGATGCCGCCGCGCACGGCGTGGCCGCCGATGGTCTCGGCGAGCACCGAGTCCTGCACGGTGACGTGGTTCGAGTACGAGATCTCGATGCTCTCGTCGACGGCGTTGCCGATGGAGACGTGGTCGATCACGACGTCGCGCGAGTGCCGTATCCGAAGGCCGTCGCCGTCGATGAGGGCGTTGGCGCCGGGCTCGCCGGGGCGCGTGCGGATGTGCCGGAGGATGATGTTGTCGACGCCGCGCACGCCCGCGCCGCAGGTGCTGTCGCAGAAGTTCGCCTCGTCGGTGTGGATGCCCCGCACGATGATCCCGCCCGGCGAGGTCTGCCCCGCGATCGTGACGTTGCCCTTCGCGATGTACGGGGTCGCGTCGATGAGGCCGCTGACCTTGAAGAGCACGTAGCGCGGGCCCTCGGCGGCGAGCGCCTCGGAGAGCGTGCCGGGGCCCTCGCGCGCGAGCGAGGTGACGTAGATCACGCGGCCGCCGCGGCCGCCTGTGGCGCGCGCCCCGAAGCCGTCGGCGCCGGGGAACGCCCTGATTCCAGGCTGTGACGCGAGGGTCGGCACCTGCGCGACGGTGGCCCTCGGCACCGCGGGCATGAGCGTGAACGCGTTCTCCGTGGGGATCTCGGGGGCCGGTCCCTCCTCGTCGCCGCCGCAGCCCGCGAAGCAGGCCGACGCGACCAGCGCGAACGCGCGCCAGGGTTGTGATTTCATGGCGCGCGATGGTGCGTGAGGAGCCACCGCGGAACAAGTGCGAGACGCGCTCCCCCGGTTGAGCCCCGCGCGGACCGTGTTAGAGAGTCACAGAGGACGCCATGAACGCTTCGATGCTTGCTGAATTGCTCGACGGGCGGCGCGCGCGCCCGGCGCTGTGGCTGCTCGCCGCGCTCGTCGTCAGCGGGTGTCCCACCCGAGGCACGCCCATCGCGCCCGGCTCCAACGACGGCGGCGACCCCCTCCTCGACGTGCCTCCGCCCGACGTTCCGCCGCTCGGCCCGACGTGCCGCACGCCGACGCCGACGCCTCGCACCGACCCCTGCCCCGGTCGCGCCTCGTGCGACCGCCCCTCGCAGGCCCGCGTGGCCGTGACCGGCGCGCGCAGCACGCTCACGGAGTTCCAGGTGCAGGTCACGCTCCCCGCGGCGGTGCTGAGCGCGGTCGGGCCCGCGTGCGACCGCATGGTGTTCCGCACCGCGACGGGCGCGTGGGCGCCGCACTTCGTCACCGACTGCGCCGCGGGCACCGTGTGGGTGCGCGTCCCCGAGATCCCCGCCGCGGGCGCGAACCTCACGCTCCACTACGGCGGCACCTCCGCCGTCGCCGGCGCGAACAGCTACGACGACACCTTCGACCGCGTCCCCACGCGCGGCGCGAACCTCCTCGGCACGTGGACCTTCGACGAGGGCACCGGGACGCGCGCCTGCCCCACCACGGGCACCGAGCCCTTCGACGCGTACACGCACGACACCCCCGTGGTGCACGGCACGCCCGAGGCCGCGATGCCGCCCGAGCTCTGGAGCCGCGAGGCGCCGCCGTCGATCCTCGCGCCGACCAATCCCGCGGCGCGCTTCACGCGCAACCAGTGGTCGCTGAACTTCCCGCGCATGCAGGTGATCCCCGACCGCACGCACCCGACGCAGACGCAGACCGGGCGCATCGTGAACTGGCGCACCGAGCACGTGAAGCCCTTCCAGGCCGCGAACATGCAGCTCACCGTAGGCGTGTGGGTCTACACCGAGACGCCCGCAAACATCTTCAAAGACAACTTCCAGACGGTGATCTGCGCGGGCTGGCCCGAGCACGCGACGCCGCCCTTTCCGGGCGCGATGTTCGAGGGCTCGTCGATCTTCAACCCCTGGGCGATCTTCTTCCGCTCCGACGACTCGACCAACTCGTTCCTCCAGGGCAACACCTGCGTGTACCCCTGCCTCAACGTCGACCAGTACGCGCACGTGACCACGCGGCGGCCCTTCACCGCCGAGGAGTTCGCCCACCGCTGGCACTTCGCCGCGATGACCGTCGACATCACCACGACGCCCCACGCCACGCGCCGCAGCTACTTCGACAGCAACATGTACGAGTTCCCGCGCGACCTCGACCTGTGGCCGCAGGAGCGCTACTGCCCCGGCGGCGTGTGCCGCTATCCCCCCGACACGCCGATCCAGTACTACGCCGCGCCCGTGATCATCGGCGCCGACATGAACGGCGGCGAGGCGCAGCTCGGCCTCGAGGGCAAGGTCGACGACCTCTTCGTCTTCGCGCGCGCGGTCTCGCCCGACGAGATGCGCGCGTACCGCGAGCGCAGGGCCTACAGCCCCGACCCCGTCATGGCCACGGTCACGCCGTAGGGCGCCTCCCCGCGGCCTCCTCACACACGCTCAGGAGCTCCATCGCGCGCGGCTCCCAGCCGTAGCGCGCGGTCACGACGGCCCTCGCGTTGCGCGCGAGCGAGGCCATGCGCGCCGGGTCGTCGAGGAGCGAGAGCACGGCGCGCGCGGTCTCTTCGCCGCCGTCGTCGACGCGGGCCACGGTGAGGTCTTCGCCCACGCGCGCGTCGATCCCCTCGGCGGCGCCCGGGGAGCACACCACGGGCACCCCCATCGCCATCGCCTCGAGCACCTTGTTCTGAACGCCCCGCGCGACGCGCAGCGGGATCACGCACACCGACGCGGCGCGCACCGTCGGACGGATGTCCGCGAGGTAGCCCGTCACCGTGACCCCGGGGAGCTCCGCGAGCGCCTGCACCTCGCGCGTGGGCCGCGAACCCGCGATCACGACGCGAAAGCCCGGGTGCTTCGCGCGCAGCCTCGGGAGCACCTCGCGCGCGAGGAAGACCGCGGCCTCGGCGTTGGCGTGGTAGTCCATCGCGCCGAAGAACACCGCGGAGAGGCCCTCGGGCGTCGTCTCGCGCGCCGCGAAGTGGTCGGTGTCGACGCCGTTGGCGAGCGTGCGCACGTCGCAGCCCGGCGCGATCGTCTTCATCAGCGCGAGCTCGCGGTCGGCGGTGACGAGCGACACCTTCGCGCGCTCCGCCACGGCGCGTTCGAAGCGCCGCAGCGTGACGCCCTCGCGGAGGTACACCGCGCGCATCGGGAGCTTCGCCTTCTCGGCGTACGCGGTCCACTTGGCCGAGTCCGCGTCGAGAAAGTCCATCACCAGGGGGAGCGACGGGTGGCGCAGCGCGTAGGGCGCCATGCTGCTGCTCTCGGCGAAGAGCACGTCGGGCCGCACGCGCTCGACGATGCGCTCCACCGCGCGCACCATCGCCCCGCGGTGAAAGACCGACAGCGTGAGGGGCGACAGCGTCGCGAGGCTCGGGAGGGCGCGCGCCTGCTGCCAGCGCATGTGCAGCGGGATGAGCTCGACGGAGGCGAAGTGCTCCGCGAGGGCGCTCGCGTGGGTCACGTCGCTCGGCGGCTCGGCGAAGGCCGCGAGGTGCACCTCGGCGTGACGCGCGAGGCGCGAGAGCAGGTGAAACGCGCGGATCTTCTCGCCCTTGTCGGGAGGAAATGGCGTGCGGTGCGCGAGCGCGACGACCTTGATCACGGCGCCACCCACTGCTTCGTCACGGGGTCGCGGCGCTTGAGGATCTTCGCGGGGTTTCCGCCGACGATCACGTCGTCGGGCATGGGCTTCGACACGACCGCGCCCGACGCCACGACGGAGCGCGCGCCCACGTCGGCGAGCACGATGGCGCCGTTGCCGATCCAGGTGTTGGTGCCGATGCGCACGTGCTCGTAGCGACCGGGCTGATCCTGCACCGGGCGGTCGGGGTCGTCGAAGCCGTGCTGTTTGCGCCCCGAGGGGATGTCGACGTTCAGACCGATGGTGACGTGCTCCTCGAGGATCGCCCTGCCGATCATGCAGCGCGCGCCGATGTACACGCCGCGCGCGATGCGCACGTCAGACGCGGAGAAGACCACGCCCCACTGGATGCAGCTCTCCTCGTGGCACTCGGTGAGCACCGAGGCGTAGAAGGCCCGCCGCACGAACTGACCCGTGAGCCCCGGTAGCGCCGAGAGCACCTGCGAATAGGTCTGGAACACGAGGTCGGCGCGGTGCTTCGGCCAGAGCGCGAGCTCGATGCGGTACGCGGCCACGAGCGGCGCGACGGTGCCCTTCATCGCGGCGAGCGCCGCGGCCTTGGCGATGGAGCGTGGGTTCATGACGGCGTTCTCCTGCTCGTGAACGTGCGCCCGAGGAGCGATTCGTAGAGGGCCACGTAGCGCCCTGCGCGGCGCGCGGGGTCGTGTCGGTCGATGGCCCTGAGCTTCGCGGCCTCGGCCCGGCGCGCGCGCTCCGCGGGGTCACGCACGCACGCCGCGATCGCGTCGGCGAGGCGCTCGGGCGCGTCGGGGTCGACGATCCACGCGTGCTCGCCGTCGTCGGCCACCTCGGGCACGCCGCCGACGCGCGTCGCCACCACCGGCAGCGACACGGTCATCGACTCGAGGAGCGCGTTGGGCATCGCCTCGGAGCGCGAGGGCATCACCATGAGATCGCTCGCCGCGTACACGACGCCCACGGACTTCTGGTGCCCGAGAAAGTGAACGTGATCGCCGAGACCGAGCTCGCGCGTGAGGGCGTCGAGCGCCTCGCGATCAGGACCATCTCCCGCGAAGGCGACGTCGACCTCGACGCCCGCGGCGCGCGCGAGTGAAAGCGCGCGGAGGGCCACGTCTTGACCCTTCTCGTGCGAGAGGCGCCCCACGACGCACGCGATCATGCGCCCCGCGGGCAGGCCGAGCTTCGCGCGCGCCTCGTCCTTCGAAAGCGGCGTACGGAGGTCCACCGCGTCGACGGCGTTGGGGATGATCACCACGCGCTCCGGCGAGACGCCCTCGCGCACGACGATGTCACGCGCGCTCCCCGCGACGGCCACGACGCGATCGGCGCGCGGGAGCGTGGCGGCGTCGACGCGGTGATACATGCGCACCTTGGAGTTCTCCGCGGTCCACCCGTGGTGATGGCCGATCCACGGGATTCGCATCACCGTGCGCGCGGCGAGGGCGAGCACGTGGGGCTTGTAGCTGTGGCTCTGCACGATGCCCGCGCGGATCGAGCGCGCGAGCTTGAAGACGCGCGCGAAGAGCAGCGGGTCGAAGGCCGTGAGCTCGGGGAGCTCGTGCACGGTCACGCCGCCGCCCGAGAGCTCATCGAGGCGAGGGACGGGCCCGGCCCCGCGGCCACGGAGGATCGCGACGTGGAGGCGGACCTCGGGCGGGAGCGCGCGGCCGAGGTGGATGATCCCTCGCGCGGGTCCCGTGACCACGGGGGCGTCGAGGATGGAGAGGACGTGGAGCGCGCGGTCTGTCACGGAGCGTGTCCGTTGCCCGTGGGCGCCGCGTGCACGACGCCGTCGACGACCACGCGTCGAATCACGTCGGCCATGCGCCGCTTGCCCTCGGCGTTGGGGTGGAGGCCGTCCTCGCTGAGCGCGTCGGGGAGGTATCCCTGCGAGTCCGCGAGGGCCGACGCGTAGTCGAGCACCACGTCGTGGTTGCGCTCGGCCTCGGCGCGGACCCAGGCGTTGAACTGTTGGATGCGCTGCGCGACGTGGCCCTCTCCCTCGGTGGCGTCGTAGCGGCGCGAGACGGGGACGGCCGTCGCGACGATGACCCGCGCGCCGTGGCGTCGCACGGCGTCGGCCATGCGCGCGAAGTAGCGCTGCGTCTCGTCGAGCGGCGGCGCGTCGGGGAGCATGTTGATCGCGCAGGTCTTGATGACCACCGCGGCGGGGTCGAGCGCGAGGGCGTCGGCGTCGAGGCGGAGGTACTGCTGCCACACGAGCTGCCCCCCGACGCCGCGATTGACGAGCGGCTCGTTGGGAAAGAGCGCCGCCAGGTCGAGCGACTCGGTGATGCTCGCGCCGAGAAAGACCACGCGACCGCGCACGGGCCCCGCGCGACGCAGGCGCTCGTTGTCGTCGCGATACCGTTCGAGGCCCGCGGGGTCGCGGTGCAGCGCGGTGTAGCGCGCGTACCAGAGCTGCGCGTCCTTGCGGTAGCGGAGGGCCTTCCAGGAGATCGCGGCGCCGCCTGCGAGGGCGAGGGCGGCGGCGACGAGGACGATGCGTTTCATGGTCGCGCTCCGATCACGGGAGTCACCCAACGGGGGCGCGGATCATGCCACAGCCCGCACCCCGTACAGCCCCGTACGCGACGCGCCGCTTCGCGCTTACCCTCGCGCGGGTGCGACGGGGCGTGTATGGTCGGTGCTCACCATGCGCGCACGTCGGAGAGGCTTCGCGCGCGGCGGCGACACCTTGAAGATGCAACCTCGATGATTCCGATCGCGATCGCGCTGGTGGTTTCTGCGCCCCTTCAGCTCGCCGCCGCCGCGGGGGTCGAGCTGACCGGTGGGTACGACACCACCGTGGCCAACGCCCTCACGCTCTGCCGTTACGGACAGACCTACGCCGCGCCCTGCTTCGGCGACGGCGGGATTCTCCGCACCGCGATCGACATCCAGATCGGCCACCACACCGACACCCTGCGGCAGACCCTCCGAACGCGCGGGGAGTTCTATTACGTGGGCGGAGAGGGGCGGCCCATCGACAACGGCAACATCCTCAGCCTCAACCGCTACACGCTCGTGTGGGAGCCCTCGGACCGTTGGAGGGTCGCCGTCGACGGGAGCTACAACGTCGGCCGCGGCGTGCTCCTGGCGCAGAACTCCCTCACGCTCTCGACGGCCTTTCTCGACACGTGGTTCGGCGAGTACGGGGCGCACGGCTCCGTCACGCGGGGCGTCTCCGAGAACGCGCGCGTGGTGTTCAACGCCGGCCTCGACGGGCGTCAGTCGCTGAGCGTTCCCGCGGGCACGCCGCGCGCGGATCAGGTGCAGATCACGGCGGGCCTCAACGGGTCTTTCGAGGTCGGAGAGCGCGACACGCTCGGCCTCACGGGGGCCTATCAGGCGCTGCAGATCACGGGCCTCGGCGACTGGATCATGCGCGTCACGCCCTTCGCGACGTGGCGCCACGGGTGGAGCGAGCAGATCGCGACGACGGTCTCTGGCGGCCTCGACATGATGCAGGACCAGACCGACGAGACGCGCTCGCGGTGGAACACGGGCCCCTACGGGAGCGTGACGTACCAGCAGACGATCCCCGAGGCGAACCTCGGGATCATCTTGCGAGGCGGGTATCAGTTCACGACGGTCAACGCGGTTCGCTGCAACGGGAACCTCGATTCGAGCGGTCGATGCCCGCCGCGGCAGGTGATCGCGGGCGGCGCCGGTCGCGTGGCCTCTGCGGCCCTTCTCCTCCTCTGGCGACCGTTCGACCAGAACCTCGTGTTCCAGGGCACGCTCGGGGGGGACTATGGGATCACGCAGAACTTCAACCCCGTCCCCGCGGGCAGCACGGCGACGCCGACGACCCACGACGTCGGCAACTCGAACTTCTCGGCCGTCGCAGGCGCGCGCTGGATCATCACCCGAGGGATCTCTGCCTTCGTGCGCTACACGTTCCTCTATCAGCACGTCGACGAGCCCGTGGGGAACCCCGACATCGTGCGCCACGTCGCGATGGCGGGCGTGACCTTCTCGGTCTTCGCGGGCGACGCCGAGGAGCTCCTGGGCGTCACGCCGCTCGAGGAGTCGAACGCGGCGCAGGCCCTCCGCGGCGCGACGGGCGGCGCTTCGGCCACGAGCGAAGGCAACGAGCGCGGCAACGACGAAGGCACGAGCGTCACCGACGACGGCTTCGGCGCCAACGACGAGCCCGCACCCGCGGAGCGTCCCTCGCGCAGCGTCATCGAGCGCGAAGACGAGGCGTCGACGGCGCAGGGACGGCCGCGCCAGCCCCGTCAGCCCACGCGCCCCGCCGCGCCCAACGGACGACCGCTCCAACCCGGGCAGACGCCTCCCACGCCGCAGAACACCGCGCCGCGGCCCCCGACCGCGCCAACGAGCGCGACGCCCGCGACATCGAACGCGACACAGCCCGCCTCGACGACCGCGCCGACTTCGACGGCGCCGACATCGACGACGCCGACTTCGACGACGGCGCCGACATCGACGACGACGCCGACTTCGACGACCCCCGTGACGACGACCGCACCGGCGACGACGACCGCGCCGACGGCCGCGCCGGGCAACACGCTCCCTGCGACGACGCACTGAACCCCACGATGAGGTGACCGCTGATGACGGTCTCGAACAACAACCCCGAAGAGCAGGTATTCACGCTCCGCGATCTCGCGATGAACTACCTCGCGCTGGCGAGGCGCGGGGTCCGTTACTGGTTCCGAGGCGCGTTGATCTTCACGGTGGTCTTCCTCGCGGGGCTCGCGTGGGTGGTCACCAAGGCCAGGGTCTACAAGTCCGAGGCCGCCTTCCAGGTGCAGGACTCCAACACCGGAGGCGAGCACTCCGACGCGAGCGAGGAGCAGATCCAGCGCAGCGTCGAGGCGCGGCTGAACCAGATCTATGGCTCGCGGCGCTACATGATGAACATCATCCGCGAGCTGCACCTCTACGATCACCTCCTGGGTGTGGGCGCCGACGGGCGCCCCATCACCTCGGAGACCAAGATCGTCGACATCTTCACGGGCGGCATCGACCGACGCGTCGAGCGCAACATCGTGCACCTCGGGTTCACGTTCAAAGACCCGGCGCGCGCGCAGCAGGTGGTGCAGGCGCTCATCCGGCTCTTCGTCAATGAACGCAAGATGGCCGCCGAGGAGCAGGCCAGAGACACGCTCCAGCTCGTCGAGGGCCAGCTCCGCGAGCTCGAGAACGTGCTCGCGCAGCGTCAGGAGGCGCTCGATCGCTTCATGATCGCCAACCAGGCGATGGTCGATCAGATCCGCGTGCAGCGCGGCGGCGTGATGGCGCGCATCGCCAACTCGATGGCGGGCGGCGACCCCAACGGACACACGCCCTCGGCCGACACGCACTCGAGCAGCAGGACGCGGGGCCTCCGGGCGCGGCTCTCGCAGCTCCAGGGCGCCCTCGATGCGCTGCGCAATCCGCAGTCGGCGCAGGCGCCTTCGAATGACGACACGCCGGAGATCCAGGCGATGCGCGAGCGCGTGCGAGACAAGCGCAGCGCCGTCGACGCGCTGCGGGCCCGGGGGCTCATGGCCGACCACCCCACGCGCGCCGCCGCGGAGCGCGAGCTCGCGGACATGGAGTCGCAGCTCAACGGGCTCATCGCGCGTCACCGCGGCGTGCAGGTGGCCCGCGAGAACCTCTCGCAGTCGGAGCGGAACGCGCGCATCGAGCAGCTCACGCGCGACCTCCAGGTGGCCCGCGAGGAGCTCGCCGCGAGCGAGCGCACGGACAACGCCGCGCGCCCCGCGCAGCCCGGCGTGCCCGCGCAGCCCGCGACGCCGCCCGGACAGCTCGCCAACGTCGTCGAGGTCGAGGCCATGTGGGACCGCCTCCAGAACGACCTCTCGGGCACGCGCACGGCCTACAACGACCTGCTCCGCCGCAAGCTCGAGCGGCAGTCCGACCTGCGGCGCATCCAGCTCGCGGGCGGTGAGACCGTGCGCATCATCGATCCGCCGTCGAGGCCCGTGGAGCCCGAGCCCCCGGGCCGCACGAAGCTCGCGTCGATCGTGATGTTCCTCGCGATGATGGCGGGCCTCGGGACGGCGCTCGTGTCGGGCTTCATGGACACGCGCATCTACGACATGACCGACCTGCGTCGCTGGGGTGAGCTCCCGGAGCTCCCGTTCATTCCCGAGCTCCATCTCGACGCGCCCTCGGCCGCACCCGAGCGCGGCGCGGCGTCGGGCGCGCGCGGCGGATAACGGCCTCCGCGCGACCGTCTCCGCCCTCCGCCCGCCCGATCCCCTCCTCCGCCCGCCGTTGCAATCCCTTCCCTCAAGCTGTTAGAGAGTGCCGGTGTCAATCCGCGCCCCCCTCCCCTTCGCCCTCTCGCTGATCGCCCTCGCGTCCGTCACCGCGGGGTGCCACACGCCGCTCCCCGGTCCGTGGCCGCCCATCGAGGCCGCGGGACAGACCTATCGCATCGGCCCCGGCGACGTGCTCCGCGTGTCGGTCTTCGGCAATCAAGACCTCAACACGCGCGTCACGGTGCGCCCCGACGGGCGCATCGCGCTGCCCCTCCTCGACGAGCTCGCCGTCGCGGGGCGCACGGTCAACGAGGTCACCAACGAGGTCTCGCAGGCCTATCGCCGCTACGTGCAAGACGCCCGCGTCGCCGTGGTGATCGAAGAGGTCCACTCGTACCGGGTCTTCGTCACCGGCAAGGTGCAGCGCGCGGGCGAGTTCGAATCCGCCACGCCCCTCACCGTGATGCAGGCCCTCGCGCTCGCGGGCGGCGGCGCGCGCGGCGCCGACATGGACGCGATCGTGATCCTCCGCCGCGGCGCCAACGGCCGCGACGAGCGCTACGAGTTCTCGTACAACGAGTGCTCCGAGGGTCGCACGGAGATGAACTTCCTCCTGCGCTCGGGCGACACGATCATCGTCCCCTGAAGGCCCCCGCGGCGCGCCGCGCGGTCACTCCCTGCGAACGGGCGCGCCGACGAAGCTCACACCGAGGATGCGATCCCTCTGGAGCCGCTCGCTCGCACGCGAGAGGTCTTCGGAGGTGGTCTTCCCTGCGCGCGCGACGAGGATGTACTTGTCGATCATCGAGTGCCACGCGAGCGTCTCGGCGGTGCCGAAGACGGGCGACGAGTCGACGATGATGTACCGGTACTCCTTGCGGATCTGCCCGAGCAGCACCGCGGCGGGCTCCGACGAGAGGGCCGCGTAGGCGCTCTGCACGGCGGGCCCCGCGGGGATGAGCGACAGGCTCGTCGAGATGCGGATCACGTCGATCGGCATGCTCGGATCGTTCTGCCGCGCCGCCAGGACGCTCGTGAGCCCGAGGTCGCCGCGAATGCCGAAGAGCTTGTGCTGCGCCGGGTTTCTCAGCGCCGCGTCGACGAGGAGCACGCGGATGCGACCGCCCTCGGCCAGCGCGAGCGCCAGGTTGGCGGCCGTGACGCTCTTGCCGTCACCCTCGCGCGCGGAGGTGACCACCACGACCTGGATGTTGGGCTCCTGCTCGAGGCGGTAGCGCAGGGCCCTGAACTGTGCGGCGGCGAAGCCGTCGGCGTTCGAGAGCAGCACGAGGTCGGGCGAAGGGGCCGCGACGTGGTCCGCGGTGTTCTCACGAATCCACGACGCGCCCGCGCCGTGCGCGGCCTCGGCGGCGGCCTGCGGGTCGTGCATCCCGAGGGTGTAGTCTTCGGAGGTCGCGAGGGCCGGATCGATGACGTCGCCGCCCACGGTCGGGATCGGCTCGCCAGCGGGCAACTCTTCGTAATAGCCGGGGTTGTAGTGCATCCCCGAGGGGCCTGTGAACGCGTGCGGGTCGTCGCTCTCGGGCCACACGCCGCCGGGCTGGGGCTCGTAGTAGGGCGACGCGCGGCCGGTCTCGTAGAGGTTCCGCTGGTTCGAGACGCGCGTGGCGGCCTCGCTGTCGATGAACTCGTGCGCGGGCGCCGGCGCGGGCCCTTCGGAGAAATAGTCCGCGAGGTCTCCGTGCTGCGCGAAGAGGTCATCATGCGCGCCCGGCGTAACCGCCTGCCTCGGATCTTGAGGGGGTTTGCGGTGAGGGCGATCAGCCATCGGAGTGCGACCCTACGCGCGGTTGCCGCATCTCGTCAAACTCGCAGTGAGACTGTAGCGCCGTGGAAAGAGACACTTTCAATGCGGTCAACGACCGCGCGCGCCGATCATCACCGCCGGCGTGCGGAGGATGACGTGGAGGTCGGTGCGGAGGAAGGTCCAGAAATCTTCGAGGCGCGCGGCGTAGGCGAGGTCGAAGAGGAGCTTGGTGCGCATGTCGTCGGCGATGGAGCCTTCGAGCTCTTCGAGCTTGAGCGGGTTGAGGAGCGTGTCCTTGAGGCGCGCGAGCTCGGAGTCTTCGGGCATGCGACCGAGATAGTCGAGAGACACCTGCGCAAGTCCGGTGATACCCGGGCGAACCATACGGGTGCGCTCTTCGAACATCGGGATGGCGGCAGAGAGCGTTCGAACGAGCTCGGGGCGCTCGGGGCGCGGGCCCACGATGGACATGTCGCCGATGAGCACATTCCAGAACTGGGGGAGCTCGTCGAGGCGGGTCTTTCGGAGGATGCGGCCCACGCGCGTGACGCGGTCGTCGTCGGCGGTGGCGAGGCGCGCGCCGCCCTTCTCCGCGTCGACGCGCATCGAGCGGAACTTCCACATCTTGAAGGTCGGGAGGTCGGTCTTGAGCGGGTCCGCGGTGGCGTGCGTGCGCCCCACCCTCACCTGCGAATAGAAGATCGGCCCCGGGTTATCGACCCAGATGGCGACGGCGATCGCGGGAAAGAAGGGCGCCACGACCGCGAGCCCTGCTGCGGCTCCCACGACGTCCATCGCCCGCTTTACGACGCTCACCTTCCAGTCCATCTCAGCGACGGGACTCATATCAATGCGGGGCGAGGTTTCGCAAGCGCATGCGCGCGTGGAGACCGGTCGAGCTGTGTTATGGTCGCGCTCCGGAGCGGTGCTGCGACCCTTGACCCTTCGTTTTACAGCGTGTGTGCCGGGCGACCTTCGCTACCGCGACGTGGCGGGGGCGATGGTGCGCGCGGCCTGCATCGAGGTCGAGCGAGGCCGCGGCTGCTCGGGCCTCGAGTGGCGCGTGATGAGCGCCTTCAACGAGGCGTTCAACAACGTCGTGGAGCACGCCTACGCGGAGCGCTGCGGCGACGTCGAGGTGGCGCTCCAGGTCGACGACGACCACCTGGAGCTGCGCATGGTCGACCACGGGAGCAGCTTTGATTTCACCCACTCGGGCGCCACGGTTGCGCCCGAGTTCGACACGCTCTCCGAGGGCGGCATGGGCCTCTTCATCATCCGTACGGTGATGAGCGAGGTCACGTACGAGCGCCGACGCGAGCAGAACCAACTGACGATGATCAAGCGACTGTCGGAGTGCCCGAGCGACTCCGAGACGACGGGCGGGTAGGCGATGCGGAACCATGAACTGATCGAGTCGGGCGGCGTGACCATCTTGAAGCTCAACGTGCAGAGCCTCGATGCGCTCACGGTCCCAGAGCTGCGCCCGGCGGTCGAACAGCTCGTCGAGCGCGGAGGGGTGAAGGTCGTGGTCGACATGGCCGGCGTCGAGGTCATCGACAGCTCCGGCGTCGGGGTCATCGTGGGGCTCTTCAAGCGCATGCGCTCGCTCGGCGGCGCGGTGCGCGTCGCGGCCGTGAACAAGCAGCCGATGGAGATCTTCAAGGTGATGCTCCTCGACCGCGTGCTGCCGATCTTCCCCGCGGCGAAGCAGGCCCTCGAAGGCTTCTGAGTGAGCGCCGCAGCGTCACATCACCCGCACACCTTCCTTGATCGGGCGGGGAGCAGCCCCGAAGGCCGTGGCACGCATCATCACCCTCAGCCCTGAAGCCGGCCGGATCCACCGCCTCGACGGCCTCGAGTGCCTCCTCGGACGGCGCCTCGACTGTCACATCCACATCAACGACCAGCGCGTCTCGCGCCGCCACGCCCGCATCCGCCGCGAGGGCGACGCGTGGCAGCTCGAAGACCTCGGGAGCTGCAACGGGACCTTCATCAACGGCCGCCGCATCCAGGGCGCCGCGCGGCTCCGCCACGGCGACGAGGTCGAGATCGGCGCGTCGCGCTTCCGCATGGACCTCGCCGACGAGATGATCGCCGCGGTCGAGAGCGCGCCGGTGCTCGTGCCCGACGCGCCCGACTTCAACACCGCGCCGCTCATCGAGGTCGCCAACCTCAAGCAAGACACCACGACGCGGAAGATCCTCACGGTCCCCGACGCGGCGCGCGAGGTCGACCGCGTCCAGCGCAAGCTCCAGGCGATGTACAAGATCTCCGAGACCGTCGCGAGCACGCTCGAACCGCGCGCGCTGCTCGACAAGGTCACGGGGCTGCTCCTCGAGGTCTTTCCCCAGGCCGCGGCGGCCGCCGCGGTGACCTTCGACACGCGCTCTCAACAGCTCCGCACGCAGGCCGCGCGGCGGCGCAAGGGCCGCGACCGCGACTCCCTCGCGCCCAACATGAGCATCCCCCAGAACGTCGTCGACCGCGTGCTGCGCCAGGGCCAGTCGGTGCTCCTCCGCACGCAGGGCGACGCCTTCTCGTCGCAGCCCATCGACCCCGAGGCGGTGCGCGAGGCCCAGGCCGCGGCGGGCGTGCGCGACAGCGTCGTCAACAACGACCCCGGCGGCCCCGTGGGCTGGCGCATGGGCGCGCCGCTCTCGTGCCGCGGTGAGCACCTCGGGATCCTCCACGTCGAGGCCGAGCCCGTGCAGGGCTACTTCACGCAAGACGACCTCGACCTCCTCGGCGGCCTCGCCGCGCAGGCCGGCGTCGCGCTGCACCTCATCGGCCTGCACCAGCGCCTCCTCGCCCGCGAGCGCCTCGACTACGACCTCCGCCTCGCGCGACAGATCCAGCGCAACCTCCTGCCGCGCGACCCGCCGCGCGTCACGGGCCTGGAGTTCGCCGTCCACTACGAGCCCGCGTTTCACGTCGGCGGCGACTTCTACGACTTCTTGTGGCTCGACCCGAACAAGCTCGCGCTCGTCGTGGGCGACGTGTCGGGCAAGGCCATCTCGGGCGCGCTCTTCATGGCCCGCGTCACGAGCGAGATCCGCGCGGCGGCCCCCGTCGAAGCCTCTCCGCGCCGCGTGCTCCAGCGCGTCAACCGCGCGCTCTCCGAGGTCGCCGAAGACGGCATGTTCACCACGATGGTGTACGTGGTCATCGACCTCGCGCAGAACTCTCTGCGCTTCGCCAACGCGGGCCACACGACGCCCATCCTCCGCCGCGACGGCGAGGTCATCCCGCTGGAGTACACCGAGGCTCGCACCCTCCCCCTCGGCGTCGAGGTGAAGATCGAGGTCGGCGAGGCCCAGGTGCAGCTCCAGCCCGGCGACATGCTCATGCTCTACACCGACGGCATCATCGAGGCGCGCTCGGTCAACGGCGAGTTCTACGGCCAGGAGCGCCTCCAGCACTCCGTCGCCCGCGCCCCCGCGAGCGCGCGCGCCTCGCTCGAAGCGGTGCTCGCCGACCTCGACCGCTTCGTCGAAGAGGCGCCCCAGAGCGACGACCAGACCGTCGTGTGCATCGCCGTCAACGACGCCGCCCCGAAGCGCTTTCAGAGCATCATGCCCACGGGCCTGCCCCCCGCGATGGGCGAGACCACGCCGCTGCCGCGATGACCCGTTCGGCGGGGCGCCTGTGGTATACGCCCCGGCCATGCGAATCGTGCTGCGCGACGGGCGTGTGATCGACCCCTCCTCAGGCCGCGACGAGGTCGCCGACGTGGTGATCGAAGACGGCCGCGTGACGCTCGTGGGCGCGGGCGCCGCGACCACCGCGCGCGAGGGCGAGCGCGACACGCGCTTCGTCGAGTGCCGCGGGCGCTGGGTGGTGCCGGGCTTCGTCGACCTGCACACCCACCTGCGCGAGCCGGGCCTCGAATACAAAGAGGACATCGTCTCGGGGACGCGCGCCGCCGCCGCGGGGGGCTTCACCTCCGTCTGCGCGATGCCCAACACGAAGCCCGTCAACGACACGCGCGCGATCACCGAGATGATGGTCGCGAAGGCGCGCTCGCACGGCGCCGTGCGCGTGCACCCCATCGGCGCGATCACGCGCGCGCAGCAGGGCCGCGAGCTCACCGAGATGGCCGACCTCAAAGACGCGGGCTGCGTCGCCGTGAGCGACGACGGCCGCTGCGTCACCGACTCGGGCGTCATGCGCAGGGCCCTCGAGTACGCCCGCACCTTCGGCCTCCCCGTGGTGCAGCACGCCGAGGACCACGGGCTCACCGCGGGCGCGCAGATGCACGAGGGCGCCGTCGCGACGCGCCTCGGGCTCAAGGGCTGGCCCCGCGTCGCCGAGGACCACATCGTCGCGCGAGACCTCATGCTCGCGGCCGCCACGGGCGCGCACTACCACCTCGCGCACGCGAGCACCGCGGGCAGCGCGGCCCTCTTGCGCGAGGCCCGCTCGCGCGGGATTCGCGTGAGCGCCGAGGTCACGCCGCACCACCTCACGCTCACCGACGAGGCCGTGCTCGGGTATCGAACGGCGTGCAAGGTCAACCCTCCGCTCCGGGAGCGCGGCGACGTCGAGGCCCTCATCGACGCGCTCGCCGACGGCACCATCGACTGCGTGGCCACGGACCACGCGCCCCACGCGGCCATCGAGAAGGACTGCGAGTTCTCCGAGGCGGCGCACGGGATGGTGGGCCTCGAGACCTGCCTCGCGATCCTGCTCGACCTCGTGCGCGCGAAGCGGCTCTCGGCCGTGCGGCTCGTCGAGGCGCTCACCTCGGCGCCGGCGCGCGCGTTCGGGCTCGACGCGGGCTCGCTCCGCGTGGGAGGCCGCGCCGACGTCGCCGTGATCGACCCCGAGCGCGTGTGGACGGTGGACGCGAAGCGCTTCCGTTCGAAGGGTCGCAACACGCCCTTCGAGGGTCGCGCGGTGCAGGGCCGCGTCGAGCGGACCTTCTTCGAAGGCGTCGAGGTCTTCGTCGACGGAGCCTCGCAGTGACGGCGCTCTCGGGGACGCGCCCCTCGCGCGGCGTCCGCTACACGTTCACGCTCGTCGAGAGCGACGGCGAGCGCGCGCGCTACGACGTCGCCGTCGAGACGCACGAGCGCCACGGCGAGGCCCGCGTCCGCATCGAGGGGACGGCGTGTCAGGTCGAGGGCGAGGCGCGCGACGTCGACCCCGCGCACGTCACGCAGATGCTCGCGCTGGCGAAGACCATCGCGAAGCGCGACGACGAGGGGCCGTGGCCGAGGCGCGTCGAGCGCTGGCGCTCGCCGGGCGTGCGCTGAGGCTCAGCGCGACGGGAGCCGCTCGAGGATCCAGCGCTCGATGTCGCCCATCACCTGCTCGCGCTCGGGCTCGTGCAGGAGGTCGTGGTAGAGCCCGCGGTAGAGGAACAGCGTCGTGTCGCGCGCCCTCACGCGACGCACGAACTCCGCGGTGCCGCGCGGGTCGGTGATGTGGTCGTCGGTGCCGTGCATGCCGAGGAGCGGCGTGTCGAAGCCCTCGACCTCGGACCAGATCGTACCGAGCGCGCCCACGAGGCCCGCGCCGGTGCGGGCGGGCGCGACGGGGTGGTAGATCAGCGGATCGGTCGCCATCGCGCGCACGACGTCGGGCGACCGTGAGAACTGCGCGTCGGGCGTGTCGACCGCGGGAAAGTTCGGCAGCAGCGCGCCCGCCACGGGCGTCGATGCGACTTCGAAGGGCAGCCGGTCGACGCGCAGCGCGGGCGACATGATGATGAGCCCCGCGATGGGAGCCCTGCGCTCGGTGGCGAAGAGCGTCACGATGGCGCCGCCGATGCTGTGCCCGAGCAGATAGATGGGCCTCCCCCGCTCGCGCTCGCGGACGCTGTTCACGAAGGTCGTGAGGTCGTCGGCGGCGGTCTCGAGGGAGTCGAGGCTCGCGCGCATCCCGCCCGAGCGCCCGTGGCCGCGCATGTCGTACGCGTACACCGCGACGCCGCGTCCGGTGAGCCTGCGCGCGAGGTCGCCGTAGCGGTCGCTGTAGTCTTTGAGGCCGTGATGAACGACCAGCACCGCGCGCGTCGAGCCCCGCGGGTGCCACGACTGCTCATAGAGCTCCACGCCGCCCGCGCCGCGGAAGGAGCCCGTGCGGTGCGCGTCTCCGCGCTGCGAAGCGGCGTTCTCGGGGGGCCGCATCGCGAGCGTGGGGGGTGACGCGCACGCGGAGAGCGACCGCGCGAGGGCCAGCGCCGACGCTGCGGTAACCACATAGCGAAGTGCTTCGCGAAGTCTCATCGCGCCCCCGAGAGGTCGAAGCCGAGCGTGACGCCGAGGGAGCGCGTCCCCATGAACTCGCGGTATGCCACGCCGATCGAGGGGCCCGCGCCGGCGCTCACGGTGTTCCAGTAGGGGCGCTGTCGACCGATGCGGAGCGAGAGACCCGCGTCGACCTCGTCGGCGATGGTGAGCCACGAGGAGCCCTTCATTCTCGCGTCTTCGAGCGGCGTCCACGCGAGGCCCGCCCAGGCCGAGAGCCTCACCGGACCGAGGCTCAGCGCGACCGAAAGCTCCGCGGGGAGGCGCAGCGCGAAGGGGATCGCGCCCGACGCGCCGCTCACGCCCGCGCCGCCGCTCAGGGCCACCACGTTGCCGCGTCCCCAGCGGCCCGCGAGGCCGAGCACGTGGAGCGCCACGCCGTAGACGAGACCCGTTTCGGCGCCGCCGAGCTCTCCGTCGAGGCCGCCGCACCACGCGACGCGGCGACCGACGAGGGCGCGCGTGCGGAGCGAGAAGGTGCCCTGGTTGGTCATTCCCCCGACGCGCTGCGGATCGAGCACGCGGGCGTACCCGAGGCGCATCGAGAGGTCGAGCTGGTGGCTGAGCCCCTCGGGGGCGAGCTCATCGGGGCGCGCGTAGGGCGCCCGCTGCGCCCCCGCGATCGAGGGGGCCGCGGTGAGCGCGAGGGTGACGGCGAAGAGAGAGCCTCGGGTGCGCGCGTTCATGCGGGGATCACGCTCCGAGGGCCCTGGGCTCGCCCATGGTCTGCGCGGTGACCCACACGATGAGGCGCCGCGGCATGAAGCGCAGGAGGAACATCGCGGCGCTGTTGGCGAGGCCCGAGACGATGTTCCTGCGGCCGTTGAAGAGCGCGCGGAGGCCGATCGCGGCACAGTCTTCGGCGCTCATGAAGGTCGCGCGAAAGGCGCTCGGGAGCTCGTGGCCCGCGGCCTGGTGAAACTCCGTGAGCGTGCCGCCGGGGCAGAGGCTGCACACGCGCACGGGCGATCCGCGGAGCTCGTAGGCCACGGCCTCGGTCACGTCGCGCACGTAGGCCTTGCCCGCGGAGTAGGTCGCGTAGGTGGGCGTCGGCGTGTACGCGCCGATCGACGACACGTTGAGGATGTGTCCCCTTCCGCGCGCGAGCATGGCGCGCGCGAAGCGGTGCATGAGCTCCGTGAGCGACACCACGTTGAGCTGGATCTGCCGCTGGAGCTGCTCCCACGACGCGTCGGTGAAATTGCGGTGGAGGCCGCCGCCCGCGTTGTTGATGAGCACGTCGATGGCGACGCCCTTCGCCTCGGTCTCGTCCCAGAGGCGCGAGGGCCCCGACGGGTCTGAGAGGTCGGCGGCGATCACGGTGACCTTCACGCCGTGACGCTCCGAGAGCTCCTTCGCGAGGGCGTCGAGGTTCTCCTTGCGGCGCGCGGTGATGACCAGGTCGGCGCCGCGGGCAGCGAGGAGCCGCGCGAACGCGACGCCGAGGCCGCTGCTCGCGCCCGTGACGAGCGCGCGTTGCCCCTTGAGTGAGGTGTCCATGAGGGCCGCGACGATACCCCGAAGCGCGTCGACCGCAACGGTTGCGCGCGCCTCAGCGCCTTCGGAAGCGGTCGAGGATGCCGTCTCGCTCCTCGTCGTCGAAGGTGATGAGGAAGGCGAAGCAGAGGTAGACCACGAGCACCGCGAAGCACGCCGCGGCGAGGGTCACGAGGTGCAGGTGGAGCCCGAGGCGCTCCGCGGCGTAGAGCACGGCCCACGCGGGCAGAAGCGGCGGGAGGGCGCGCGAGAAGGTCTCGTACATGTGCCGCGCGTAGGAGACCCCGAGGCGCTCGCAGGCGAACCAGGGCATCACCACCGTGCCCATCACGTAGGCGGGGAGAAAGGTCGCGAAGGCCACGCCCTCGATGCCCCACACGCGCACGAGCACCACCGAGAGGACGAGATTCGCCGCGGCCTCGACGAGGGCGAGGCGCGAAGGGACGCGCAGCTCGCCGAGCCCTTCGAAGAGCGGCCGCGCGAGCCCGCGACCGGCCATCTGCGCCACGAACGCCAGCGCGAGCCACTGGAGGCAGTGGAACCCGACGGTCACCACGCGCGCGACGTCTTCGCCGGAGTTGCGCGAGAGCCAGAGCGTGAGCACGTGGTCGCCCCAGAGCGCCTGCACGAGCGCCACGGGGAGCGCGAGCGCGAGGAGGAGCTTGTTGCCCGTGCGCCAGAAGTTCAGCACGCGGCCCATCTCGCCGCGCGCCGCCGCGGCCGAGACGCCGGGCATGAGCACGTGCGTGGCGCGGTCGAGGGCCTCGCGCGCGAACTCCACGAGGCGCAGCGGAAAGGCGTACACGGCGCCCGCCGCGGCCCCGAGGGCCTGCGAGATCACGATGTTGTCGCTGTAGTTGATCAGCCGGTCGCTCATCGTGAAGAGGAACGACTGCGCGCTGAAGGTGAAGAGCGAGCGCAGGCGCTCCTTGCGGTAGAGGGCGAGCGAGACGCGCAGGCCGGGCATCACGCGGTGCGCGAGCACGACGTTGAACACCTGCTCGATCACCGTCGACACCAGGGCCACCACGCCTACGGCGATCACGCTCGGCCGCCAGAGCATCACCGTCACGATGGCCGCGTTGCGCGCGAGGAGCATCGCGAGCTTGACGCCGTTGAGCACGTCGAAGCGCTGCACGCCCATCAGCACGCCGCCGTACACGCTGCCGATGAACTCCGCGAAGATCGCCGCGCCCATCATCACGAGGCGCGCGCGCGCCGCCGTGGCGAGGCCCGGCGACACGTCGAAGACCCACGGGAGCGGGTACGCGAGCACGACGGCGATGGCGAGGCACAGCGCGCCGAGGCGGAGGTACACCGCGAAGATCGTCGAGACGGTCTCGTTGAGCTCGGCCTGCGAGTCGCGCGCGTCGTGCTCGGCGACGTACTTCAGGATCGCCGCGCCGAGGCCGAAGTACAGCATCGACGAGTAGCCGCCGAGGTCGCCGATGAGGTTGTGAATGCCGTAGCCCTCGGCGCCCAGACGCCCGAGGAGGAAGGGCGGCATGAGGATGCCCACCGCCGCCGTGACGGCGTGCGCGATCCATTGAGACGAGATGTTGCGGGCGACGCGCTTGAGATCCATCCGGGAGGGCGAGCGGCGGAGACTACTCCGACTTGCGGTAGTTCGGCGCCTCCTCCGTGATGATCACGTCGTGGACGTGGCTCTCACGCAGGCCGAGGGAGGTCTGCCGCACGAAGCGAGCGCGCTCCTGCATCTCGGCGATCGTGCGCGCGCCCGTGTATCCCATCGACGAGCGCAGGCCGCCGATGAGCTGGTACACGTTCGAAGAGAGGCTCCCGCGGTAGGGGACGCGCCCTTCGATGCCTTCGGGCACGAGCTTCTCGTCGGCGGCGCCGGCCTGGCCGTAGCGGTCCTTGCTGCCCTTGCGCATCGCGCCGAGGGAGCCCATGCCGCGATACATCTTGTACGAGCGTCCCTGATAGAGCACGAGATCGCCAGGGGCCTCGTCGGTGCCCGCGAAGAGTGAGCCGATCATCACCACGTCGGCGCCCGCGGCCACGGCCTTCGCGACGTCGCCCGAGTACTTGATCCCGCCGTCGGAGATCACCACCACGCCCCTCGCCTTCGCGACGCGCGCGCAGTCGGCCACGGCCGTCACCTGCGGCACGCCCACGCCCGCGACCACGCGCGTCGTACAGATCGACCCCGGGCCGATGCCCACCTTGATCGCGTCGACGCCCGCGTCGATGAGCGCCTCGGCGGCCTCGGCCGTGGCGATGTTGCCCGCCACGAGCGCGACGTGGGGATGCTCCGCGCGCGTGGCCTTCACCGCGTCGATCACGCCCTTCGAATGGCCGTGCGCCGTGTCGACGACGAGCAGGTCGACGCCCGCGTCGACGAGCGCCCCAGCGCGCTCCAGGCGGTCTCCGCCGGGGCCGATCGCGGCGCCCACGCGGAGGCGACCGCGGGGGTCCTTCACGGCGCCGGGGTAGCGCTCGGCCTGCGTGAGGTCGCGGATGGTGATGAGCCCCACGAGCCTGCCGCTCTCGGGGTCGACGACGAGGAGCTTCTCGATGCGGTGCTTGTGGAGGAGCCCGCGGGCCTCGTCGGGCTTGACCGTCGGAGCCACGGTGACGAGCCTCGCGCGCGGGGTCATCACGGCGCCCACGAGCTGGTCGAGGTTGGTCTCGAAGCGGATGTCGCGCGACGTGACGATGCCCACGGGGCGGTCGTCTTCGACCACGGGGAGGCCCGAGATATTTCGGCGCTTCATGAGCGCGACGGCGTCGCGGAGCACGGTGTCGGGCGTGACCGTGAGGGGGTCGACGACGATGCCCGACTGCGCGCGCTTGACCTTCTCGACCTCGAGGGCCTGGTCCTCGGGCGTGAGGTTCTTGTGCAGGATGCCGAGGCCGCCCTCGCGCGCCATCGTGATCGCGGTGCGCGCCTCGGTGACGGAGTCCATCGCGGCGGAGATGAGCGGGATCGCGAGCTCGATCTCGGGCGCGATGCGCGTCCGCGTGTCGACGTCGCGCGGGAGGACGTCGCTGTACGCGGGCAGGAGCAGCACGTCGTCGAAGGTGAGGGCCTCGCGGAGTCTGTCTTCGATCATCGGTTCCTCTGTGCGTGCGTCGATGCGGTGGGCGATGTGCCGCGGCGCACGAGATGGCAACGTCTGGGGGCGGAGTGACCATCTCGCACGCCTTGCGAGCTCGAAAAAACCCTACGCCGAGACTCGCGTCGCCGCTTCATTTCGTGCCATAGTCGCGGCCGCTTCCGACGACGGAAGACTCAGGACGGAGACTCATGCGAGCGACGACCTTTCTTCGTACGGCATTTCTCAGCGCGCTGCTCATCGGCTGTGGCGACACGACGGGCGGCACCTTTCAGCCCGACGACGCCGACACCGACGCGGCCGTCGACAACGACGTGCCCGAAGACTTCGGCCCGACCCCTACCTTCGACGTCCCCGTCGATGAGTCGCAGCCTCCCCCCGACGTGATCATGTCGATCGATCGCCCCATTGGCACCGACGTGCCCGTGCCGACCGACCGCGTGACGCCCGTCGACCGCGTGACGCCCGTCGACACGGCGCCTCCGGGGATGTGCCCCTCGTCGTGCCGCGGCGACGGCGACTGCAACCCCTGCCGCACGCCCGGTGACCCCGGCAACTACTGCTGCATCTCGGGCCTCTGCCTGTTCATGCCGGGCGCGACCTGCCCCGTGCTCGAGGACCGACCGCCGATGAACGACCCCGATCCTGACCCGATCGACGTGATGGTCCCTCCCAGCGACATCTCGTCAGAGGCCGCCGCGGGAGACGCGCCGCCCGCCGACTGAGCGCGTCGCGGAATCGCACTCCGACCATCTCGCCGACGCATGAAAGACGGCGCTTGCGCGCGATCGCTTATCTGGCAATGTGCGGCGCGCGTGGGCGCTCCCGAAGCGGGGAGCGCGCTGCGCACGAGGAGGCGGCGCACATGGTGAGCAAGGTTCAGCAGTGGGATGACAGCTCGTGGGGAGACACCGTCTGCGCGGTGGGTGTCGGCAGCAAGCTCTACACGGTCGAGAAGGACGGGACCCTCTACTCGACGCACGCGATGTCGGGCGAGTCGAAGGTGCTCGGCGAGGGCTACAACACGCGGCTCCTCATCGCCAACGGGCTCACCGACGGCGACCTCTTCGCCATCGAGCGCAACGGCAACCTCTACCGCATCGACCGCAAGACCGGCGACTGGGAGGCCCTCTCCGAAGACGGCGACTGGTCTGAGACCGTCGCGGGTGACGCCAACGGGAACAAGCTCTTCACCATCGAGCGCGACGGCACGCTCTACGTGACCGACCTCGACAACTTCGACGACGACTCCGAGGAGCTCGACGAGGGCTACGACACGCGCGCCATGTGGGCCGCGGGCGACTACGTCTACGTGCTCGAGAAGGACGGGACGCTCTACAAGGTCCACGGCGAGACCGGCGACAGCGAGCGCTTCGGCGACGCGGGCGCCTACAGCGACACGCTCGCGGCGACCATTCACAACGGCGTCTTCTACGCGGTCGAGGACGACGGCGCCCTGGGCGCCACGAACCTCGAAGACGCCTCGTACGAGGAGCTCACGGGCGACGACCTCAGCGACGTGCGCAGGCTCTTCTCGGCCGCGGGCAAGCTCTACGCGATCGACCGCGCGGGCACCCTCTCGGTCATCGGCCTCGACTGATCGCCGCAGCACACGGAGACGAACCGACGTGACCCTCGCAACCGAAGACGACCTCAGGCTCCTCTTCCTCGACGCGCGCACGCACAACGGCTGGCTCGCGAAGCCCGTCGAAGACGCCACGCTGCACCGGCTCTACGAGCTCGCGCGCATGCCCCCCACGGCGGCCAACTCGAACCCCCTGCGGCTCGTGTTCGTGAAGAGCGCCGCCGCGAAGGAGCGCCTGCGCCCCGCGCTCGCCGCGGGCAACGTCGACAAGACCATGGCCGCGCCCGTGACGGTGATCGTGGCCTTCGACGTGGCCTTCGCGGCGAAGATGGGCGAGCTCTTCCCCGCGCGTCCCGAGATGGGCGCGTCGATGGCGAAGATGCCCGAGGCCGCGCGCGACCGCTTCGCCCTGATGAACGGCTCGCTCCAGGGCGCCTACGTCATCCTCGCGGCGCGCGCGCTGGGCCTCGACGCGGGCCCCATGGGCGGCTTCGACAACGCGAAGGTCGACGCGGAGTTCCTCGCGGGCACCACGTGGCGGTCGAACTTTCTGCTCAACCTCGGCTACGGCGACCCCGCGAAGCTCTATCCCCGCAACCCCCGCCTCTCCTTCGAAACCGCCTGCCGCGTCGAGTAGCGCGGCGCTCCCCGAGCACCCCTTCGAAACGCGAAGCGACCGCCGACACCCCCTCGCGGTGAGGGCGTCGACGGTCGCGTCATCGTGCGCTCAGGAGTAGGCCGGGAGCGCGCCGCGACCCGCGCGGATCGCCGTGCGAACGCGGCTCGACTTCTCGGTCTTGATCTCGACGGCGGGCTTCTGCGAGGCGGTGTTGGTCTTCATGGTGCGTTTCTCCTGTCGCCGCGTCGTGCGGTCGACGCAGAGGCTCATTGCGCCTCGCGTGCCATCCGGGAATCAACGCGAAAATCGCTTTCTCATAGGTGTTTCGCCGCGTCGTGGGGACAGCTTGCGCAGCGCCGCGGCGGGTTGAGAAGCGCGCTGCGCAAGTTGTCTCCGCGGTCGAAGATCATCGGGAACGCCCGACGGCATTACGCGCGTGGCACGTCGACTGCTCTTCGCACACGCCCATGCTGCACGACCACGCCATCACCAGAGACCTCGACCTCGACGCTTCCACGACCACGCAGGCACAACGTCCGCTGCGGGTCTTCGTCGGGACCTTCGAAGTGTCGGGCTTCACCTATGAGCTCGCCGACGGCATCGAGCGCCTCGGGCACGAGGTGAACACGGGCCTGCGCGTGGCGCACTCGAACTTCAGCGACCGCGTCTACAACCACGACCTCACCGAAGACACCGGCGCCGTCGACTGGGAGACGCTCTCGCGCGAGATCCGCGGCGGAACCTTTCACGCGCCCAGGCGCTTCTCGAAGCGCGCGACGGCGACCGATCGCATGCGCTGGATCCTCGCGCGCCACGACGTCTTCGTCTTCGTCTACGGGAGCCTCTGGCACGACCGCGTCGCGCCGCTGAAGTTTCAGGGACAGGGCCGCGAGTACGCCCTCCTCGAACGCCTCGGCAAGCGCATCGTCTCGTACTTCGTGGGCCCCGACGCGCGTCACGCCTCGGCCTACGACCAGCAGCTCGCGCAGCTCGGCGGCGCGTTCCGTCCGCTTGGAGAGATTCTCCCGTCGTGGGGCGCCGACCCCGTGTCGCGCGCGATGCGCAACGTGAGGCGCGCCGAGCGCTACGCGCACGCGATCTTCTCGCAGCCCAACCAGGCGGGGTTCGCGCTGCGGCCGTACGCGCACATCCACGCGCCCGTCGACCTCTCGCGCCTCACCGCGAAGGTGCCCGGTCGAGAGGTCCCTGTGATCGTGCACGCGCCCTCGGAGCGCACGATCAAGGGCACCGCCGACATCGTCGCCGCGCTCGAACGGCTTCGCACGGCGGGACACCGCTTCGAACTGCGGCTCCTCACCGACGTGCCCAACCACGAGGTGCTCGCCGCGCTCGCCGACGCCGACGTGGTGATCGATCAGCTCCACCTCCCGATGCACGGACGCCTCGGCGTCGAGGCGATGGCGTCGGGATGCGCGCTCGTCACGGCCGACCGCCGCGACCTCGAGCCCATTCCCGCAGAGAGGCCCGTGTGGGCGATCGATCCGCAGGGGCTCGACGCGCAGCTCCGCGCGATCGTGAGCGACCGCGAGCTCCGCGTGCGACTCGGCCACGAGGGCATCGCGCACGCGCGCCGCTACCACGACCACGTCGCCGTCGCGCGCCGCGTGATGGCGTGCGTGAGTGATCCGAACGCGCCGATGGAACACGCGCCGAGCTTCTTCGCGCGGCACTACCGGCTGCCCGATGGCGTGACGCTGCCGACGCGGCTCAAGGCGCTCACCGCGCAGGTCGCGCGACGCTGGGGGCTGCCCGAGGGCGTGACGCTCGAAGACCTCCGCGCGCGCGGTCTCGCGTAGGGCTTGTGTGCCGGGGTTCCGGAGGACCGTCACCCCGGGCAAATTCAGAGCGACGCACCGGGCATTGCCCGGCGCTTGAGGGCGACGAGGCGGCCGAAGACTGGCCGAACACTGCGCTGAGAGGTTCGGTGCGTACGGATCGTCGCTCGTTGCTCGACCGCCCACACGAGCGCCGGACCAGTCCGGCGCGTCGCTCCTGAATCAGCCCGGGGTGACGGTCCTCCGGAACCCCGGTCCCACTCACAGCGCCGACGTCTCGTATCCCTCGACGCGATCGAACCTCCGCGGCGACCCTGCGCGGCTCCACAGCACGATGCCCGTCACCAGCGCGGCGACGCCCACCGCTGCAACACCGACCCCCACGGTCAGCCCCACGCGATCGCGGTAGAGGTCATCGTTCGCCGCGACGCGCTCGCCTCGAATGCGCTCCGACATCGACGCGTCGCAGGCCGTCCGCTCGCACGCCAACAGCGCGCCTTCTGCCTGATCGACGCGCGCGGAACTCTCTGTGAGGCTCGACGCGAAGAGCCCCGTGAGCACCGCGCCCGCCACCGTCGCGACCGCGCCAGAGATCCCGAACGAGAGCGCCACCGTGCGACGCGCGCGCACGTCGGAGATCCACCCCTCGCGGAACGACGGCGTCGGGTCGAGCCACGCGCGGACGCGTAACACCTCGCGCGGACTCAAGGTCACGTCGCGCTCCCAACGCTGAAACGAACCCCGCGTCACGCGGAGCACGTGGCGCCCCGAGGGCACCGCGTCGAGCGCTTCGAAGCGTCGCCCGTCGAGCTGCGTGACCGCGCCGCGCTCGTTGGTTTCGACCTCGACGCGCGCTGCGATCGAGGCATCCAGCGGCTCGGCCCACGCGAGTGAGCCGTCGACGGTCGCGCCGAGTCCACGCGCGTCGACCTCGCGCGTGAAGGTCGCGTAGCCCGCGCGAACGAGCTCGACCGCGTGTCGGCCCGTCGACACTTCGAGGGAGGCCGGGAGCGGCGTGACGCCCACCGCGCGACCGTCGATGCGCACCTCGGCGTCGGGCACATCGCAGCGGATCGCGATCGAGGACATCGCGGGTTCGAGCGCGGTGTCCATCCCGACGACCTCTCCGCCCGCGACGCGCACGTCGACCTCGCGAGGCAGTCGCCCCGCGGCGCGCATCACCACGCGGTGCGACCCCGCGGAGAGGGGAACGCCCGTGTGCAGCGCCTCGATCGCGCGAGGCTCTCCGTCGATCGTGACGGCGAGACCTTCGAGCGAACCGTCGACGCGGAGCGTGCCGATGCGCGTAGGGAGGCGCGTGAGCGCGGCTTCCATCTCGACCCTGTGCGTGGCGATCGCGGAGGCGGGCGCGCGCTCGGAGAACTCCCGCATCGCGGCGAGGGCCTCGACGTAGTGACCGAGGGCCTCGTGCGTGACGGCGATGTTGAAGAGCAGCGAGGCCCTGCGTCCGAGGAGCTCGTAGGCGCGCAGAAACTCCGTGAGCGCGGCGCCCGCGTTGCCTTCTCCGTAGAGCGCGACGCCGCGGGCGAAGCGCTCGCGCGCCTCCGTTGCGGGCGCAACCTGCGCGGCCGCGGCACCCGTCGCGAGCGTGAGACACAACGTGAGCGCGAGACGCTTCATGGCGGAAGCTCCGTGTCGATGCGACGCGCGCCGCGGGGGAGGGGCGTCGCGGCGGGCTGCGTGTTCGCTCGTCGCGTGGGCGTCGAGGCGTCGTGCGCGTCGGGCGCGGTCGGCGTGTCGGCCGTGAGTTGCAGCGTGAGCGTCTGATCGGTGTCGGCGCGCAGCACGTCGAGGTGAGGCGCGAAGCCGGGCGCTTCGACGCGCAGATCGTGGCGCTCTCCGCTGCGAGGACGACGCACCGCCGCGTGGCCGACGCCCACGTACGCGCCATCGACCGTGATGCGCGCGCTCGCGGGCGTGACGTGGACCGTGAACACCACCTCGTCGATCGCGGCGTCGCGCGTCACCCGCGTCGGCGTCGCGGGCTGCGTGTGCGGCGACTCCGCGCGACGGAGCGCGAAGGCCGTCACCGCGATCACAGACATCGCAGCGAGCGCCGCGGCGAAGCGGTGCCACGCGGGCGGCGGCGGAGGCGGCTCGCGCTCGGCGACCGGGTCTCTCGCGATCGGCTCGATCGGCGGCTGTGCGGGCGGCGCGTCGGGCGGCGGTACCGCGGGCGGCGGCTCCGGGGGCGGAGGATCAACGGGCGCGAGCGGCGCCTCGGCGGTCGCATCGAGACCTGGCGCGCGCGGCGGCGCGGTGATCGGCGGCGCGGTGACTGGTGGCGCGGTGACTGGTGGCGCGGTGACTGGTGGCGCGGTGACTGGCGGCGACGGCGCGGCGACGTCGGAGGCCGTGTCTCGCAGCGCTTCGGCGAACGCTTCGATCGACGGAAAGCGCGCGGACACCTCGCGTGAGAGCGCGCGCATCACGACGGCGCAGAGCTTCGGAGGGAGCGACGGGCGCAGCGTCGCGAGGTCGTCGGGGTCTTGCGAGACGCGCCGCGCCACGAGCTCCGAGAGCGCGTCGCACTGATGCGGAATGCGCCCCGAGAGCATCTCGTAGAGCATCGCCGCCGCCGACCACTGGTCCGCCGAGGGGGTGAGGGGCGCGCTGTTCCACGCCTGCTCGGGGGCCATGTACGCGGGCGTTCCGAGCATCACGCCGGTCTGCGTGAGCTTCACGCCGTCGGCGCGCGCGCCCCGCGCGATGCCGAAATCGAGCAGCTTCGCCACGGGCTCCGGCTCGCCGGGGATGCGCGCCAGAAACACGTTGTCGGGCTTCACGTCGCGGTGCACCACGGCGCGCGCGTGCGCCCACGCGAGCGCCGTGAGCACCGGGTCGACGAGCTTCAGCGCCACCTCGGCGTCGAGCGGCCCCTCGCGGTCGAGAAGCGCCTGGAGCGACTCGCCGTCGAGCAGCTCCATCACGAGGTAGAGCCGACCGCCGTCGTCGCCGAAGTCCGTCACCTCGACGACGTTGCGGTGCCGCAGCTCGCTCGCGGTCCGCGCCTCGGCGCGAAAGCGCTCCACCGCGACGCGATCGGCGCTGAACTCGGGCCGCAGCACCTTCACCGCGACGCGCCGACCGAGCTCCGCGTGGAGGGCCTCGTAGACCGCGCCCATGCCGCCCTCGCCGAGCAGTCGCACCACCTCGTAGCGCCCCGCGACCCGCTGGCCGGGCGAGAGCGAGGCGCCCGAAGGGACGTTTCCTGTCACGGCCCTCGGACCCCTCCGTCTGCGTCGAGGTAGTTGGGGTTGTCGGTGCAGAGGAGGACGGTCGTGTCCTGCCGCGTGGCCCTGCACTGCGCCGCGCCGCCGCGGAGCTGGCAGTCGTAGCTCGTGGCGCACTGCGACCCGCAGCGCCCCGTCGGACCGCACACCGCGGGCGCCACGCAGTCGCTCTGGGCGACGCAGAACCCACGCTCCTCGGGCGCGAAGCACGCCCGCAGCGTGCCCTGTCCCGCGAGCCTGCAGCGCCAGCCGTTGACGCAGTCGCGGTCGTCGCGGCACGGCGCGCGGCAGCGGTGATCGGAGCACACCAGCGAGGCCTCGCAGTCGCTGTTGAAGATGCAGTTCTCGCCGAGCTCGCTCGTGGGCGCGGCGCAGCCCGCGAGCGCGAGGAGGGCGAGGGCGATGGCCGCGCGGCTCATGGCGCGTCGCTCCATCGCACGCGAACGGGAACGTTCGAGGTGAACACCCCGGTGACGCCGGGGTTGCGGCCCCAGCACCAGAGTTCGGCGCCGCCGCGCCACGCGCACGCCGTGTGATCGCGCCCGAAGAGCCTTCGAACACCCGTGAGACCGGGAACCGCCGCGGGCGTCGGGCGCGGCGGGTCCGTCGCGGCCGACCCGTCGCCGAGCATCTCCGCCTCGCCCCAGCACCACACGCTCCCGTCGGTGCGTCGCGCGCAGTTCGTTCCGTTCCAGAACCCGGCGACCTCTTCGACGTTGGTGAGGCCCGCCACCGCGAGCGGCGCGGCGCGCATCTCGGGCGCGGTGCCGCCGTTCCACACCGTGCCGAAGCAGCGCACCGTGTGGTCGGCCAGCACCGCGCAGGTGTGGTGCGCGCCCGCCGTGACCGAGAGCGCCGGCATGGGCAGCGCGATCTGTCGCGCCGCCGTCGCGTAGCCCGCGTCTTCGACGCCCGTCGACGCCGAGCTCTGCCCGAAGCACCACACGGCGCCGCCGCGGAGCGCGCACGCGTGGCTGCCTCCGAGCGTGATCGCGTCGACGTTGTCGATCGTGAGGTTCTCGACCGCGCGGGTGCGCGCCGCGGTCGACCCGTCGGCGCTGAGCGACACCCCCGTGGGGCCCCAACAGAAGGGCCTCCGCGCGCTCCCCGCCACCACGCAGGCGCCTCGTCCGATGGTCACCGCGACGGACGTCACCCCCGTCACCGGACCCTCGTCGGGATACACCTCGACGGTCATCGGCTCGGCGCTCGCGCGCATGCCGTTCCCGCCGTCGCCGAGGAGGCCCGCGCCCCAACAGCGCGCGGTCCCCTCTGCGGTTCGAAGGCACCCGGTCCCCGAGTTGATCGAGAGCTCGCGCGCGGTACCTCCGACGAAGCGCACCGTCGGACGCTCGCACCTCGCCGCGGGCGCGCCCGTGATCAGCAGGTTGCTCGCGTCGTCGCCCCAGCACCGCACGCTCCCGTCGGTGAACCACGCGCAGGCCACGTCGCCCCCCATCGAGACGCCCTCGACCGCGCAGGTGTCGCTCGGCGTGCAGGCGCCCTCGCGCTCCGTCGGGCATCGCACCGCGCCCCCGTCGCCCGCGTCGACGCGCGGCGCGTCGGGGGTCACGCGCGCGTCGACGATCGCGTCGGAGCTCACGTCTCTCGGCGCGTCGATCGAGGCGTCGGCGATCGCGCCCCCGTCGCGCAGCCACGGGTGGTTCTCGCACACGCCCGCGGAGCCGCCCTGCGGCAGCGCCACGGAGACGCATCGGAGCGCGCCCGTCGCGCTGTAGCGCCGACAGTCGTCGGCCACGCGGCATTGCTCGACGCACGCGCCCGCGGCGCCGCACACGAGGGGCTCACAGTCTCCGTCGAGCACGCAGTACCCGCGCTCGTCGGGGGGGAGGCACACGCGCCTCGCGGCGACGCCGCTGCCGAGGCAACGCCAGCCGTTGACGCAGTCGCGGTCGTCGCGGCACGGCGCCCGGCAATGACGGCCCGCGCAGATCAGCGGCGCGGCGCAGTCGCCGTTGAAGATGCACGCGCCGCCGAGGTCCACCGGGTCGGCGTCGATGAAGACGCACGACGCGCCGACGAGCATGCACACGATCGAGCGGAGCGCGCGGCTCACAGTCCCCTCCCGGTCCAGTTGACGCGCGCGGGCAGCGCGACCGCGCTCGAACCCTCGCCCGGATACGTGCCCACGCAGCGCAGGTCCGCGCCGCCGTACCACCCGCAGAGCCCCAGCGACACGGCGTCACCGCCCCCCGCGTAGACGCGCGTGGGCCCCGTTCCGAGCGGCATCGCCGCGGGCACCGGGTGCTGCTCGTAGCTCGTCGGGTTGACGAGGTCCTGCGCCCAGGCGCCCCAGCACCAGACGCTCCCGTCGCCGCGCCTCGCGCAGATCGCGTGTCCGCCGCTCACGAGCTCGACGGCGTCTGAGAGGCCGGTCACCGCCACCGGCGTGGTGGTGACGAGGGTCATCGCAGCGCCGTCGCCGAGGCCGCCGAAGGAGTTCGAGCCCGCGCACCACACGGCGCCGCTGGTCGCGAGCGCGCAGGTGTTGAGCGAGGTCATCACGACGGCGCGCGCGCTCGGAAAGAGCGTCCGTTGGGGCGTCGGGCGAGAGCCCGAGATGGCGCCGCCGTCGGCGAGCTGCGTGCCGAGGCCGAAGCAGTACGACGCCCCGTCGGCGCCCCACACGCAGGTGGCGCCGCTCGAGATTGCAATACCCACGGCGTCCGTGATGCCTGACACCTCCGCAGCCGAAGGGCGCGTCCCCGTGACGCCTGGCCCGAGCGCGGCGCCGCCGCTGCCCCAGCACGCGACGCGCCCGTCGGCCCCGACGATCGCGCAGCCGCGGCCGTTGCCCGCAAACACCGCGCGCACGTCGGAGAGCGGCGTCCCGTCGGTGCGGAGCACCACCGTCGGAGTCCCGACGTCGTCCGTGGTCATCGCGCCGGTGCCGCACTGACCGACGACGTTCCCCCCCCAGCAGCGGGCGTGCGCGTCGGCGTCGACGACGCAGGTGAAGCCCTGCCCCGTGGCCGCGTCGCGCCACGGACCCGCGTGCGAGACGCCGGGGACCGTGCACGCGCTCGCCACGCCTCGCTCGCCGCTCTGCCCGTGCGCGTTGTCGCCCCAGCAGCGGAGGCTCCCGTCTTCGAAGAGCGCGCACGCGTGCGAGACGCCGCGAGACACCTTCGTGATCGCGCACCCCGCCGCGCCAGGAGCGCAGGCGCCCGGTCGCTGCACCACGGCGCAGCCGAGCGCCGTGATGGTCGCGTCGGGGTCGACGTCGCGCGCCACATCGACGGACGCCTCTCGCGCATCGGCGAGGACGTCCCTCGGCGGGGGCGCGTCGAGGGCGGGCGCATCGGTGACGGCTGCGTCGGTCGCGTCGACGCTCGCGTCGGTCGCGGCCAGCGCGGGCGCCTCGCAGAGCGCGCCTCCGCCGTCGCGCGCCACGCAGCGCGCGCCGCGTCCGAAGCGGATCTCGCAGGTGTCATCGGAGCCCGGCGTGCACGTGTAGCGGCAGGTGTCGTCGGGGCCGCACACCATCGCGGGATCGGCGCAGTCGCTGTCGGCGAAGCAGAGCTCGGGGCCTCCGGGCTCGACGCAGAGACGCAGCCGCGGCGGCGGGCACGGCGCGTCTCCGCAGGCGGTGCGAATCTGAGGGCGGCACGTGTACGCGTTGTGGCAGTCGCGGTCGTCGCGGCACGGGGCGCGGCACCGTCGCGCCGCGCACACGAGGGGAGACTCACAGTCTCCGTTGAAGATGCAGCTCTCGCCGTCGGCCCTCCGCGCGAACACGCGCTCGCAGTCGGTGGCGCCCATGACGAGGAGCAGCGCCCAGAGATACCCGCGATTCACGTCCCCGAGTCTCACACGACCGCCCTCCGCCGCTCAACGCTTCACGGAACCGCCGTCCAGAGCTGCTGCGCGCTGAACGTGCACGTGACCTGGCGCAGCGGCGTGCTGTTCGCGCCCGACGTCGCCGCCTCGAGGCACAGGTTGGTGCCCGCCCTGCGGATCGCGAAGGCGCTCCCCACGTTCACGCGCTCGAACTGCTGCGCGCCGAAGCCGTGACACGAGAACTGCTGGAGCGCCTCGCCGCCGTTCGTGGTCCCCCACGGGATGTCGAAGCACTCGCCGCTCCAGTCGTTGATGACCAGCACGCGCGACGAGCCCGGCACGGTCCAGAAGTACCAGCGCTGGTTGGCGCGTCCGTGGCAGTCGAACTGGTTCACCGCGGCGCCCCCGCGGCGGCTCGCGCCCGCGACGTCGGCGCACTTGCGCGTGAGCGAGTTTCGCAGCGTGAAGGTGGGCTGCGGGTGCGTGTTGGTGAGCAGCCGCACGGCGCCCGCGACGTCGGTCTCGCTGAGCCCGTTGCGCTGCGTGACGAGGGCCTGCCCGTCGTTGCGCGTGATCGTCGCGAGCCCGTTCCGCGAGAACGCCGTGGCCCCGTAGTGCATGATCGAGCCGAAGTCGTAGTCGAACATGTCGCGGCCGTCTTCGCCCTGCTGCACGTAGGTGTCGAAGTTGAAGGCCATGCCGGCTTCGATGTTGGCGTAGTTCACGGTGACGTAGCTCCCGCGGTCGGCGCGCGACTGCTCGTGCCAGAGGCCCACCGCGTGACCGATCTCGTGGATGGTCGCGCCGCGCCCGCAGGTCGCCGCGAGGTTGATCGTCTGGCGCCCGCCCTGACGGCCGACGTTCGAGCTGCACCCCGTCGAGGTCACGAAGCGCACGTAGTCCGCCTCGCCGTTGCGCGGGCGGAACCAGTAGGGCGTCGACTGGTTCCAGTGGTCCATGGCCGAGAGGATGTCGGCGCGCTGCGCGCTGCCGATGGCGCCGTCGATCTCGTAGGGCACGACGCCGTTGGGCCAGCGGAAGCTCACGTCGGTGCGACCCGCGCTGCGGAGCTCGCCGGGCGTCTCGGGCGCGACCTCGCCGAGCACGATGTCACCCTCGGTGACCGCCACGCCGTCGATGACCTCGTAGCTCGCGAGGCGCGCGCCCTGCGGCGTCGCGATGATCGCGCGGCGCACGTCGCCGTGACGCCCGGGGAAGGCCACCTCCTGCGCCGTCGAGGCCGTGTCGTCGGCGTCGCCGCCGGAGCCCGAGATGCACGCGGGAGAGAGCGCGAGAGCCGTGAGCGCGAGGGTGCGGAGCGGGAGCTTGTTCATGATGAACTCCTTTCTGAGAAGACCGTTTGAGTTGTGCAGAGCGCGCGGCGAGGCGGCGCGAGGCTCAGCGGCGGACGTGCACGAGGCCGTCGTAGGTGAAGCCGGCGAAGGGCGCGCAGTAGGTCGTGTTGGGCGCGTTCGAAGCGAGCCTGAAGGTCACGCAGGTCGCCCGCGTCGGCCACGACACGACGGAGGCCGCGCCCGTGGCCCACTGGGTGCCGTCCTGCACGCCGCGCCACCGCGCGAGGCCGTCGAAGAAGAAGCTGTTCTCGTGAAAGTTCCCGTCGCCGCCGACGAAGAGACCCGTCGAGAACTGCCCGCTGCTCTGGCCCCAGTTCGTGATGAGGTCGCCGAGCGTGACGGTGCCGACGGTGAGCGTCCCGACGCCGCCCGCGCTCACCGACACCTGGCCCACGAGCGCCTGCGGAGGCAGCGACTCGGCGCGGCCGTTGACGCACCACCCGAGCACCACCGCGGCCGTCACGAGCCCCGGCATCACGGTGAAGTCACGGCTCGACCCCGCGACGATGGGCGACGCGCAGTCGCCGCGCGACACGCCGTTGATCGCCACGGAGCCGAGGTCGTACTGGCTCGTGTTCACGATGCGCAGCACCGTCGGCGCAGGCGGCGGCATGGGCTGCACGACGGTGAAGCTCGACGGCGACGCCGAGAGCACGCCGAGGTTGTCGATGAGCTGCACGGTGCCGGTCACGGCCTGCGCGGGCACGACGACCTCGAGCTCCGTGGCCGAGCGGAGGGTCAGCGTCGCGGCGCTCACGCGGGTGTTGTTGGTGCCCGCGAAGGTCACCGCGTAGCCGAGGTTGCCCGCGAGCACGAGGCGGCCGCTGCGCGCGCGGTCGAGGCTCGTCCCCTGGAGCACGATGCGGTCGCCGATGCGCGCCGACGAGGGCGTGAAGCCCGTGAGGCGCGGGTTGCCGAGGGCGATGGGCGTGGGCAGCGTCGCGCCGATCGTCGCGCCGAGCGTGAGCACCGCGTCGTGCGACTGCGACGCGGTCTCGTCGGCGGCGTCGTCGACGGGCGCGCAGGCGCCGGTGAGCGAGAGGATCATCGAGGCCGACAGGAGGCGGAGGGTGTTGGGCTTCATGCCATCCCCTAGAGCGACCCTCGTGCCACCTCTGTTTTTAAGTGATTTCGCGAGATCCGCCGGGGGCGCTGTCCGCTCGGGCAGACACCTCGCGGGGGGGCGGTGTCCGCTCGCTACGACAGGCGGGCGTCGATGGCGCGTCGCACGGCGTCGACGTCGGCCGCGAGCTCGACGGGCGCGTTCGCGTGGCGCGCGTCGGCGCCGTCGAGCGTGCCCGTGTGATACGCGCGCTTGAACTCGGTGAACTTCAGCCCGTGCGCGGTGCTCACCACCACGACGCGGTCGCGCGGTGCGATGCGGCCGTCGCGCGCGAGCTTCTCCATCGCGGCGAGGGCGACGCCCGTGTGGGGGCAGTTGTACATCCCCGTGCGGTCGGCCCGCGCGACGGCGTCGGCGAGCTCCGCCTCGGTGGCCTCCTCGACCACGCCGTCGCACGCCTCGAGCGCCCGGATCGCGCGGTGGATGCTCACGGGGTCACCGATCTGGATCGCGCTCGCCGCGGTGCGCTGCGCGACGATGGGCTCGTAGCGGTCGAAGCCCGCCTTGTACGCGCGATAGAGGGGATTGGCGTTGGCCGCCTGCGCCACGCAGAGCCGCGGGAGGCGGTGGATGAGCCCGAGGTCTCGCATCATCGCGAAGCCCTTGCCGAGCGCGTACACGTTGCCGAGGTTGCCGCCGGGGATGACCACCCAGTCGGGCACCTGCCAGTCGAGCTGCTGCACGATCTCGATGGCGACGGTCTTCTGCCCCTCGATGCGGAGGCTGTTCATCGAGTTGGCGAGGTAGATCGAGCCGTCGTCGGTGATCTCCTTCACGATGCGCATGCAGCCGTCGAAGTCGGTGTCGAGCGAGAGCACGAGGGCCCCGTTGGCGAGCGGCTGAAGGAGCTGCGCCACGGACACCTTGTTGCGCGGCAGCAGCACCAGCGCAGGCACGCCCGACGCCGCGCAGTAGGCCGCGAGGGCCGCCGAGGTGTCGCCCGTCGACGCGCACGCGATGGCCCGCACCGAGCGCCCGCGCCGCATCATCTCGCGCACCGCGGAGACGAGCACGGTCATCCCGAGGTCTTTGAACGAGCCCGTGTGGCTGTTGCCGCACTGCTTCACCCACAGGTCGGGGACGCCCACCGAGCGACCGTAGCGGTCGGCGCGAAGGAGGTTCGAGCCGCCCTCGGCGAAGCTCACGATGCTGTCGTGGTGGATGTCGGGGTAGACCCACTCGAGCTTGCCCCACACGCCCGAGCCGTGCGGCCACGCGGTGCGCATCCAGCGCTGCTCGAAGAGCTCGACCCACGCCGCGGCGGAGCGCTGTTTCAGCGCGTCGAGGTCGTGCTCGACGTCGAGCAGGGCGCCGCACTTGCGGCATCGGTAGACCACCTCGTCGAGGGGGTAGCGCTCGTCGCATCCAGCGAAGCAGGCGAATCGTGCGGAGGGCTTCATCGGTGTCCCGTGGGTGAAGTGATGAACGGCGGTTCAGCCGACGACGCCACGCAGCGGCATCGTCGGGAGCGCGGAGTCTCCCATGAGGTCGCGGTCGATCGCGCGGGCGGCCTCGCGGCCCTCCCAGATGGCCCACACGACGAGCGAGGCCCCGCGTCGGGCGTCGCCGCACACGTAGACCCCGGGGAGGTTCGTCGCGAAGTCCGCGCCGTCGCGCCGCCTCGGCACGGCCGCGCCCATCGAAGCGCCATCGGCGCCCGTGAACCCCATCGCGAGGAGCACGAGGTCGCACGCGATCTCGACGCGCTCCTCGCTCACGGCGCGCAGGGTCCGCCTCCCGCTCGCGTCGCTCGCGAGCTCGACGCGCTCGGCCTCGATGGCCCGCACGCGACCGCTCGCATCGCCCACGAGCGCCAGCGTACGGAGGGCCCACTCGCGCGCGCCTCCCTCCTCGTGGCTCGTCGAGGTGCGGAGGATCATCGGCCACCGCGGCCACGGGTTCGACGGGTCGCTCCCCTCGGGCGGACGCGGCATGAGCTCGATCTGCGTGACGCTCGCGGCGCCCTGACGGTGGCTCGTACCGACGCAGTCTGCGCCCGTGTCGCCGCCGCCGAGCACCACGACGTGTCGCCCCGCGGCGCGCACCTGATCGGGCACGGCGTCACCCGCGACGACCCGGTTCTGCTGCGTGAGAAAGGTCATCGCGAGGTGCACGCCGTCGAGGTCTCTGCCCTTCGCATCGAGCTCGCGGGGAACCGTCGCGCCCACGCAGAGCGCCACGGCGTCGTGCGTGGCGCGCAGCGCGTCGAGCGACACGTCGTGGCCCACGCGAACGCCCGTGCGAAAGCTCACGCCCTCGGCGCGCATCTGCGCCACGCGCGCGTCGATGATCGACTTCTCCAGCTTGAAATCAGGGATCCCGTAGCGGAGCAGGCCGCCGATGCGGTCGTCGCGTTCGAGCACGGTCACGTCGTGACCGGCGCGCGCGAGCTGCTGCGCGCAGGCGAGGCCCGCGGGCCCCGACCCCACCACGGCGACGCGTCGACCCGTGCGACGCGAGGGCAACACGGGCCTGATCGCGGCGCCCTCTTCGATGCCGAGGTCGGCCACGGCGCGCTCGATGGCGCGAATGGTCACCGGGCTCCGCGCGATGTTCAGCACGCACGCCGCCTCGCACGGCGCAGGGCACACGCGCCCCGTCACCTCGGGGAAGTTGTTCGTCGCATGAAGCGCCGCCGACGCGTCGGAATCACGTCCGCGGTACGCGTGATCGTTCCAGTCGGGGATGGCGTTTCCGAGCGGACACGCGCCGTGACAGAAGGGGACGCCGCAGTCCATGCAGCGCGATCCCTGCGCGCGCACCGTCGCGAGGGGGAGCCTCCGCTCGACCTCGCGCCAGCCCTTCACGCGCTCCGCGACGGGCGCCTTCTCGGGCTCGACCCTGCGCGTCTCGAGGAACCCGGTCACCTTGCCCATGACGGCCTCGCCTTCGTGCTTCGCTGCGCGTCGAGGGCGCGGCGATAGTCCACGGGCATCACCTTCACGAAGCGACGGCACCACTGCCGCCACCCCGAGAGCACCCGCCACGCGAGCGCGCTCTGCGTCCGCTGCGAGTGCCTGTGCACCAGGCCCCGGAGCACCGGGAGGTCTTCGGCGTCGAGCCCTTCGAGCTCGACCATCGCGCGGTTGACGCTCGCTTCGAAGCGCCCGTGCTCGTCGAGCACGTAGGCCACGCCGCCGCTCATGCCCGCGGCGAAGTTGCGCCCCGTCGGTCCGAGCACGACGACGCGTCCGCCCGTCATGTACTCGCAGCCGTGGTCGCCGCAGCCCTCGACGACCGCCGTCGCGCCGCTGTTTCGCACGGCGAAGCGCTCGCCCGCCATGCCTCGCACGAAGAGCTCGCCCCGCGTCGCGCCGTAGAGCGCCACGTTGCCCACGGCGATGTTCTCCTCGGGCACCCACGCGGCCCCCTCCGGCGGGTGCACCACGATGGTGCCGCCCGAGAGGCCCTTGCCGCAGCCGTCGTTGGCGTCGCCCGCGAGAATGAGCTCGACGCCCTTCGCGAGAAAGGCCCCGAAGCTCTGCCCCGCCGAGCCCGTGAAGCGCAGCGTGATGGTGCCGTCAGGCAGTCCCTCGGCGCCGTAGCGCTCGGTGAGCTTCGAACTCAGGAGCGTCCCCACGGCGCGGTGCACGTTGCGAACGGGCATCGCGATCTCGACGCGCTCGCCGCGCTCGATGGCGGGTCGCGCCTGCTCGATGAGCACGGTGTCGAGGCTGAGCTCGATCTCGTGATCCTGCGCCTCGACCTGCCTGCGCGGATTGTCCGGCGCGTCGGGCGCGAAGAGGATCCGCGACACGTCGATGCGCGCCGCGTGACCCGTGAGGTCGTCTCTGCGGCGCAGTCGCTCGACGCGCCCGACCATCTCGTCGACGGTGCGGAACCCGAGCCGGGCCATCCAGCGACGGAGGTCTTCGGCCACGAAGGTGAAGAAGTTGAGCACGTGCTCGGGCGCCCCGGCGAAGCGCGCGCGGAGCACCGGATCTTGCGTCGCGACGCCGACGGGGCAGGTGTTGAGGTGGCACACGCGCATCATCACGCAGCCCATGGTGATGAGCGCGATGGAGCCGAAGCCGAACTCCTCGGCGCCGAGCATGGCCGCGATGGCGACGTCGCGTCCGGTCTTGAGCTGACCGTCGGTCTCGAGCCGCACGCGGCCGCGGAGGCCGTTCATCACGAGCACCTGCTGCGCCTCGGCGAGACCGATCTCCCACGGGCTCCCCGCGTGACGAACGGAGGTGAGGGGAGCCGCGCCCGTTCCGCCGGCGTCGCCCGACACGAGGATCACGTCGGCCCGGGCCTTCGCGACGCCCGCCGCGATGGTGCCCACGCCCGCCTCGCTCACGAGCTTCACGCTGATGCGCGCCCTCGGGTTTGCGTGCTTCAGATCGTGGATGAGCTGCGCGAGGTCTTCGATCGAGTAGATGTCGTGGTGCGGCGGCGGCGAGATGAGCCCCACGCCTGGCGTCGCGTGACGCACCCGCGCGATCTCACGATCGACCTTGTGCGCAGGCAGTTGACCGCCTTCGCCGGGCTTCGCACCCTGCGCGACCTTGATCTGGATCTCGTCGGCGTCGACGAGGTACTCGATGGTCACGCCGAAGCGTCCGCTCGCCACCTGCTTGATGGCGCTGCGTCGAGAGGTCCCGTCGGCGTCGGCGACGAAGCGCGCGGGGTCTTCGCCGCCCTCTCCCGAGTTCGACCGTCCGCCGAGGCGATTCATCGCGACGGCGATGGTCTCGTGGGCCTCCTTCGAGATCGACCCGAACGACATCGCGCCGGTCTTGAAGCGCCGCACGATGTCTCCCACCGACTCGACCTCGTCGAGCGGAACGGCTTCGCCCTCGACGAAATCGAGCACGCCGCGGAGCAAGCCCCCATCGCGCGCCTCGTCATCTGCGCGACGCGCGAAGGCTTCGAAGCGCGCGAAGTCGCCCGACCGCACCGCGTGCTGAAGGAGCGCGATGGTGCTCGGGTTCCACGCGTGCTGCTCGCCGTCGCGGCGGTAGCGGTAGAGGCCCGCGTGATCGAGCGCCTCGCCCACGACGGGGAGCCTCGACGACGAGAAGCCCGCGCGATGCCTCGCCACCACGGCCTCCGCGAGCTCGGCGATTCCGACGCCGCCGATGCGCGAGGCGGTGCCCGGAAAGAAGCGCTCCACGAGGGCGTCGTCGAGGCCGAGCGCTTCGAACATCTGCGCGCCGCGGTACGACTGGATCGTCGAGATCCCCATCTTCGACATCACCTTGAGCACGCCCTTGTCGACGGCCTTCCGATAGCCCGCGTGGGCCTCCTCGGCGGTGATGCCTTCGAGGGTTCCGTCGGCCACCATGCCCGAGAGCGTCTGGAGCGCGAGCCACGGATTGACCGCGCCCGCGCCGAAGCCGATGAGCATGCAGACGTGGTGAACCTCGCGCGCCTCTGCGGTCTCGACGATGAGCCCGCAGCCCTGACGCAGGTCGACCGCCGCGAGGTGCCTGTGCACCGCCGCCACCGCGAGCAGCGCGGGAACCGGCGCGTGCGCGCGATCGACGCCGCGATCGCTGAGAATGAGCAGCGCCGCACCGTCTCGCACGGCGCGCTCGGCGTCGCGTTGAACGCGCTCGATGGCGCGCTCCAGACGCTCCGCGGGGGAGCGTCCGTCGGTGACTTCGAAGAGCAGGCTCACGGTGCTCGCGCGAAGACCTCCGCGGTCGAGGGCGCGCACGCGCTGAAGCTCCTCGTCGGTGAGCAGCGGCGCGTCGACCTGGAGCTTTCGCGCGTGGCTCGGAGACTCTTCGAAGAGGTTGCTCTCGGGCCCGAGGTTCGACACGAGCGACATCACCAGCCGCTCACGAATCGGGTCGATCGGCGGATTGGTCACCTGCGCGAAGAGCTGACGAAAATAGTTGTAGAGGAGCTGCGGCCGCTCGCTGAGCGGGGCAGGGGGCGCGTCGTTGCCCATCGAGCCGATGGCCTCCTCGCCGCGCGCCATGGGGGCGAGCACGACGCGGAGGTCTTCGGCGGTGTAGCCGAAGGCGCGCTGGAGCTTCGCGCGCGACGACGCGTCGAGCGGAGGCGGCACGGCGTCGGGCTGCGGCGCGAGCTCCTTGACGCGCACGAGCTGTCGATCGACCCACTGCCCGTAGGGCCTGCGCGCCGCGATGGCGCCCTTGATCTCCGCGTCGTCGACGATGCGACCGCGGGCCGTGTCGACGAGGAACATCCTCCCGGGCTGGAGCCTGTTTCGCGCGATGACCCGCTCGGGCGCGAGGTCGAGCACGCCCGACTCCGAGGCCATCACCACGAGGCCATCTCGCGTGACCGCGTAGCGCGCGGGGCGCAGCCCGTTGCGGTCGAGCACGGCGCCCACGAGCCGCCCGTCGGTGAAGACGATGCACGCGGGCCCGTCCCAGGGCTCCATCACGCACGAGTGGTACTCGTAGAAGGATCGGCGCGCGGGGTCCATCGCGCCGTGCTCCTGCCACGCCTCGGGGATCATCATCGAGATGGCGTGCGGCAGCGACCGCCCCGTGTGCACGAGGAGCTCGAGCACATCGTCGAACATCGCCGAGTCGCTGCCCCGCTCGTCGATCACGGGGACGAGCTTCTGCACGTCTTCGCCGAACACGGGGGCGCGGAGCACGGGCTCGCGCGAGGCCATCCAGCGCACGTTGCCGCGCAGCGTGTTGATCTCGCCGTTGTGCGCCACGCGACGGTACGGGTGCGCCCGCGACCACGACGGAAAGGTGTTCGTCGAGAAGCGCTGGTGCACGAGCGCGATGGCCGTGAGCGCGCGCGGGTCCGCGAGGTCGCGGTAGAAGCGCGGGAGCTGCTCGGGCGTGAGCAGGCCCTTGTAGACCACCGTGCGCGTCGAGAGCGAGGCGAAGTACGGCGCGTCGTCTTCGCTCGACGTGAGCGCGCGCCACGCGGCCTCGACGCGCTTGCGGATCACATAGAGCTTTCGATCGAGCGCGGCGTCGTCGGCGGGGAGCGTGCCGGGGCCCACGAGGAGCTGCGCGATCACGGGCATCGACGCGCGCGCCGCGGGCCCTGGCGCCTTCGGCTCGACGGGCACGTCGCGCCACCCGAGCACGACCTGTCCCTCGTCGTCGACGACGCGCTCGGCGGCCTCGACGCAGCGCGCGCGGAGGGCCTCATCGCGCGGGAGAAACAGCATCCCGAGGCCGTAGGTGCCCGGCGGTCCGATGGCGACGCCGCGCTTCGAAGCGTCGTCGGCGATGAGCTCGTGGGGAATCTGGATGAGCACGCCCGCCCCGTCGCCCGTGAGCGGATCGCTCGCGGCGGCGCCGCGGTGTTCGAGGTTCTCGAGCACCGAGAGGGCCATCACGATGAGCCCGTGCGAGCGGGCGCCGTCGAGCTGCGCGACGAAGCCCACGCCGCACGCGTCAGACTCCCGATCGGGGAGGTAGAGCCCCTCGCGCGCCGCGCGTCGTCGCTCGGCGGAAGAGACGGGGGAAGATGGCGGTCGTCGATCGCGCATCGGCGGTCACTCTCTGGGGCGATGGGCGCGCGTGGCGCGGGGTTCTTGCGTCGAGGCTGCGTCGGGGCGCGCCTTGCGGCGTCGCGGTGCGTCCGAGGCGGGCGCGGGGAGCTCGATGCGCTGCCGCTCGACGAGCGTGTCGAGCACCACCATGGTCTCGGTGCGCGCGACGCCGGGCAGCTCGCGCAGCGCCTCGATGAGCCGGTGCAGCGAGGCCGTGTTCTCGGTGCGGATCTTCACGAGCAGCGTGTGCCGCCCCGTGACGTGGTGGACCTCGAGCACCTCGGGCATCGCGCGAATGGCCTTTTCGAAGCCCGCGATGCTCCTCGGGTGGTCGATGCCGACGCCGATGAACGCGCCGATGTCGAGCCCCGCGGCGCGCGCGTCGAGCACGGCGTGGTAGCCGCGGATCAGCCCTGCCTTCTCGAGCCTTCGGATGCGTTCGAGCACCGTCGGCGCCGAGAGTCCGACGCGCTCCCCGAGGCTCGCGAGGCTCTGCTTGCAGTCGGCCTGAAGACCGTCGAGGAGCGCGCGGTCCGCGTCATCGAGCTCGATCGGGGCCGTTGTCTCGCGCGACATCGACTGCCGGATGTACCGATCACGTCGTGGCGCGTCAACAATGTTCTTCGGCGCTCACCGACAGACGCGGTGAGATATTTGGTTCAGTGACAAACACGCCGAAGATTGTTCGGTAGGTTGGCGAACGAAGAGGCGCGGGACCAAAGATCGTTCGGAGGCTGTCGAGCGACGCTCCCTGGCGTCGGGGACGAGCGCGTCGCGGAGCCCAAATGCGACGAGGTCCGAAACCCCTTCTCGGGTGTTTCGGACCTCGTCTGGAACCATCGATGCGGGAGGGAGGCAGTTAGGTAGCAGCGAGCACCTCTGGCGTGGGGGGGACCGCCGGCGTCGCCGCCTGACCTTTCCTATGAGCAGCCCTCGTGCCAACGCGGTGGTTCCCTGAATGAGCGAGAGAAACAGCGTTTGATTCCAGGGGGTCGTCGCGGCGCGTTGCAAGGCCGAAGGAAATGGCATTTCAGGTTTGAAACTTCAGGCTGTTTCGCTTCGAACCTTGGATTGTTTCAAACCGGTACGCGAGCGCGCGACGCGTGTCGGTTCAGGTCAGAAAGATTCCCAGCGCGTGCCGCATCGCGGGGAGCGCATCGGCGAGCAGCGAGCGCGCCGCGAGCGCCGTCACCACCACCCCGATCACCGCGACCGCGACCGGAACGATCCCCGGCGGAGGCGGCGAGAGCGAGGCGTCGCGGAGCTCGACGACGTCGCCCGCCACGAGCTGCGCGTCGACCTCGTCGGCCTGCGACGGTCTCAGCGAAGACCGCATCCGCGCGAGGGCGAGGGGAGGCCAGTTGCGAAACCGCGGGAGCCCCGAGAGCAGCGCGTGCCGCCGCATCGCCGACACACCCTCCGCGGCTTCGAGACCCCCGGCCACGAGCGCCGTCGGAAGGAGCACGTACCCCATCGCGTAGAGCCACGCCGCGGTCACCCCGAGCACCGCGATCAACGCCGCGCCGATCGCGTCGTCGAGCCCCGCGAGCAGCCTCCCCACGCGACGCGCCACGTACGCGCCCGGAAAGGGCCACGACGGCAGCGCGCAGAGGAGGGCCACCGTGATCGCCCACGCGCGCACCGGGTCGGGCACCATCGCCCGCAGCGGATACACAACCACCATCGCGGCCATCGCGCCCACGGCGATCGCGGGCGGCGCGCCGACCTCCGACTGCGAGCCCCGGAGGTCTCGCTGCATGATGAATCGCACGAGCGCGTGCGGCGCCACGACGGCCATCGCGCCCGCGCAGAAGGCCATCACGGCGTCGGCGTCGACGAGGCCGCGCAGGAGCCGGTGCGCCACGAGCACGGCGATCCCGAGGCGCAGCGTGGCGACGGGCGAGGCGGTGATCCACGGACCCGCGCGCTCGGCCTCGTGGCTGCGCCCCGCGGGTGGCAGAAACTCGCGCGCGTCGAGGCGTTCGGCGATCGCGCCGAGGAGCAGCTCGGGGTCGCCCACGTCGTGAACGGGCGAGTCTCCCTCGACGGTGCGGAGGTGCGGCGAGCCGAGCGGCGAGAGGTCCGCGAAGGCCACCGGAGGTCCGTGCGTGACGTCGACGTGCGCGTAGCTCACCCGTACGACGCCGCGCGACGTGGTGACCTCGCCCGCCGTCAGCCGCACGCGCTCGATCGCAGGCCACGGAATCGAGCGCTCGCCGTCGGGACCCGACACCACGAGCGCGTCGTCGGTCGCGAGCACGCGGGTGTAGGGGCCCCGCCACGCGAGGCGCAGCGCGATCATCACGGCGAGCGCGGCCACGGTGATCACCGTCGTCGCGCGCACATCGAGCCCGAGCGCGAGGCGGAGCACCACCCACGAGAGCGCCGCGAGGAGGCAAAGCCTCGGCACGAGGTCTCGCAGGCCCGGTCGAAACGCCTGATCGCGCACGGTGGAGCTCGCTCTCTCCCGAAGGCGCCGCGCGCCCCGCCGTTGGGGTCTGCGACGGGCTCTCAAAGCCGGTTGTACCACCGCACGCCGCTCCGGTGCGCGAGGGGCCCTGTGGTATCGTCCGCGGCTCTCATGGCGCGCGCAGCTCGGGTCGACGTAGGGGTGACGCGTTGCGCACTCTTCGCGTGCGCCCTGACGACGCTCGTCGCGTGGCCCGTCGCCGTCGCCGCGCAGCCCGCGCCGACGTCCGCCGCGCAGCCTGCACAGGCCATCGTACCCGATCGTCAGACCCTCGCCGAAGCGGCCTTCGCCGAGGCCATGGACGCGTGGCGCCGGAGCGACTGGACCGCCGCCGTGGAGGGCTTCTCCCGCGCGATGGAGCTCATCCCCCACCCCCACACCCGATACAACCTCGCGAGGGCGCTCGAACACGCCGGCGAGGTCTCGCGGGCCATCGCGGAGTACGAGCGCTTCCTCGCGGAGACCTCTGACCCCGACGACCATCGCGAGGTCGAGGGCCGCATCGCCACCCTGCGCGCCCGCCCCGTCGAGGTGATCGTCGCGTCGGAGCCCCTCGACGCCTCGGTCACCGTCGACGCCGAGGCGCACCCCACGGCGCAGACGCCCTGCCACCTCCGACTCGCGCCGGGCGCGCACGTCGTCGTCGTCGAGCACGCGGGCTACGAGCGCGCCGTCCGTCGCATCGTCGTCGAAGCGGGAACGCCGCAAGACGTGCTCATCCAGCTCGAAGCGCGCGCCGCGCCCGTCGTGACGCCGCCCATCGTTCCGCCCGACCGCGTGAACACGCGCCGCACGAGCCGCATGTTCTCGGGGCGCGCGGGGCTCATCACGGGCTTCTCGGTTCCCCGCGATCGACCCGTGTTCGCGGTGGGCGTCGAGGGCGGTGTCTTCTATCGCCGCTCGCTCGCGGCGCAGGCCCACGCCATGTGGATCGACACCGACGGCGCGCCGGTGCTCCTCGGCGCGGACCTCGGGTGGGTCTTCGTGCTCGACGAGGTCGACCTCGGTCTCTTCGTCTCGGGCTCCGCGCTCCTTGAGTGCGAGTCGTGTCGAGAGTCGACGCTGCGGCGCACCAGCGAACAGTTCGTCGGAGGCTTCACCGTACGCGCCGACGTGGTGCTGCATCCCCGCATCGGCGTGGGGCTCTTCGGACGCGCCGCATGGCTCAACTTCGACCTCACGAACAGCGAAGGCCTCCTCGCGTCGGGCGGTCTCTCGCTGAGCCTCTTTCTGTAGCTTCGCGCGACAAGGCCCCGGCTCAACTGCTAGAGAGTCCGTCGTGTCAGAGACGGGCGCCGAACCTCACGGATCGAGCACCACGCTCCCCCTCGCGACGACCTCGTCGGACGAGGCGCGCGGCGGCGCGAACGAGGCGTCGTGGATCGGTCGCGTGATCGCAGGGCGCTACGCCATCGAGCGCGTCATCGGTCGCGGCGGAATGGGTTACGTCTTCGAAGCGAAGCACGTCGCCGTGGGGCGCCGCGTGGCCGTGAAGATCCTCCGGCCCGAGGCCGCGCGGAGCGCCGAGGCCGTCACGAGGTTTCACCGCGAGGCGAGGGCGGCGGCGTCGATCGGTCACAAGCGCATCGTCGAGGTGCTCGACTTCGGCCACGGCGACGACGGCGCGTACCTCGTCATGGAGCTCCTCGAAGGCGCCGACCTCGCGTCGATCGTGCGAGAGAAGGGCGCGCTCCCCGTCGCGCGCGCCGTGGGGATCGCGCGTCAGGTGGCCGACGGACTGCGCGCCGCGCACGCGCAGGGGATCGTTCACCGCGACCTCAAGAGCGGCAACGTCTTCGTCTCGCAGCGCGACGGTCGAGACTCGGTGAAGATCCTCGATTTCGGGGTCTCGAAGGTCATCGCGCTCGACGAGGTCGAGGGCGAGGGGCCGTCCACGCACCAGGGCGCGCTCCTCGGAACACCGCACACGATGGCCCCCGAGCAGGGCACCGACGGGCGCTCCGTCGACCACCGCGCCGACCTCTACGCGCTCGGCTGCATCCTCTTCGAGATGCTCACGGGGACGCTCCCCTTCACGGGCTCGACGCCCGTCGAGGTGCTCTACAAGCACGTCCACGAGGCGCCCCGCCGACCCTCGTCGCTGCGACCCGACGGGACCATCCCTCGCGCCCTCGACGACCTCGTCGTCAAACTGCTCGCGAAGGATCGCGAGAAGCGTCCCCCCGACGCGCAGGCGCTCATCGACGCGCTCGATCGCATCGACCTCGACCGTCGCGGCGCTCGCAAGCGCTTCGCCGTGCTCGCCGTCGTCTCCGTGGTGATCGCGCTCGGCGCGGTGATCGCGGCGCGCCCCACCTCGCACACGGCGGTGACCGCGAGGCCCCCGCCCGACGCCGCCTCCGACGCGAGCGTCGCCGCGGTGTTCGCGCGAGACGTCGCGGTCGAAGACGCGCGCCGCGAAGACGCCGCGAGCGTCGAGGCGCTGCTCACGCTGGTGCTGAGCCCCGAGAGCGCGGTGCTTCGCATCGACGGCGTGGTGGTCGCGTCGCCCGAGGGCGTGTGCCTCCATCGCGCGCAGCGAGGTGACGTGTTGACCGTGCGCGCGGAGGCGCCGAACCACGTCGCGCGCGAGGAGCGTGTTCGCGTCGAGGGCGACACCACCGTGCGTTGGGTGCTCGCGCCGATCGCACTGCCGCGCTCTGAGAGAGTGGCGTCTCAGCCCGCGCAGCGCCTCGGGTCGCGCGACGCGAGCGTCACGCAAGCGGTCGTCGACCGAGACGCGGGGAGCTCGTCGACGGCGCCGCCCGAGGGGCTGAAGCTGTCTCCGTATCGGGTCCCCTGAACGCGGCGCGCGGTTCAGTTCTTCGTGTGCGACTCGGAGTTCTCGGGGGCGACGTCTTCGGCGAGCGAGCGCCGCGTGGCCTCCGAGAGCGTGACCTCGGCCTGGTACTTCGGGTGATCGACGACGACCTTCGCGGGCTGCGCGAGGTCGAGCAGCAGCGCGCGCCCCTCGGGCGGCAGGTCGAAGCTCACGTAGCGCACGACGGCGGTGCGGTCTTCGTAGCGTCCCGTGGGGTCGAAGCTCGCGGAGAAGCGTCGCCCGCCGAGCTCCAGGTGCACGTGGTTGTCGATCCCGACGTACGCGCGGCGCTTCTGCTCGCGCTCGACTTCGTCGACGATCTCGATCATCAGCGTGCCGAGCAGCGCGCCGTCGCGGGGGACGAGGTCGTTGTACACCTCGAGCTCCTCGCGCACGGCCTTGGGCGCGGTGATGCGCTCGGAGCGAAGCACCTCCTGCACCTGGAGGAGCACCGTGTCGTGGTCTTCGAAGATCACGGTCATCTCGGGGCCGAGAAAGATCCTGCGGTCTCGCTTGTGCGCGATCATGCGCTGACGAAAGCGGTCTCGCACCTGCTCGTAGGCGCCGATGGGGAGGAGCTCGTCGACGGTGACCTTGCGCATCGTTCTCTACTCGCTGAGGCCGTAGGCGCGAGCCAGGAGCTCGACGGGGTGCGCCACGGCGGTGTCGTTCTCTTTCTTGATCCGCTGCGACGCCAGCGGGCAGTCGCTCGCGACGTACTTCGCCTCGGCGTTCGCGATGCCGCGCGTGAGCTTGCGCGCGTACTTCACCCCGAGGTCGTAGTACTCGGCCTTCATCCCCCACGTGCCGTCGACGGCGGAGCACTGCTCCACGAGCGTGACCTCGGTGTCGGGGATCTTCTCGAGCAGCATCTTCGCGGGGTACGCGATGCGCTGCGCGCGGAGGTGACACGCGGCGTGATAGGCCACGCTCCCCAGCGACACGGGGAACTCCTTCGGCATCTTTCCGTCGCGCCAGAGCTTCAGGAGGTACTCCATGAGGTCCATGGTGTTGGCGGCGACGAGGCGCGCGTCGGGCGTGTCGAGGATCTCGGGGTACTCCTTGCGGAGCGTCATCGAGCACGACGGTCCCGGCGCGACGATGGTCCGCCCCGCGCGCACCTCGGCGGCGAGCGAGGCCACGTTGAAGCGGGCCTTCTCGCGCACGCGATCGAGGTCGCCGGTGTCCATGTTGGGCATGCCGCAGCAGGTCTGCTCGGGGTGGATCACCCGCACGCCCGCGTGCTCCAGCACCTTCACCGCGGCGCTGCCGATGCCCGGTCGGTTGTAGTCGACGAGGCAGGTCGAGAAGAGGCTCACCTCGCCGTTGCGACCCACGTCGCCCGCGGGCTTGTGGCGCTTGTACCAGCGGGGAAAGGTCTCGGTCGCATACGTGGGCAGCGCGAACTGCTCGGAGATGCCCGCGACGCGGTCCATCGCGCGGCGCACGAGGCGGTTGGCGTTGACGAAGTTCGCCATCGGAGCCGTCGGTCCGGCCGCGAGCGCGCCGAGCACGCCGGGCTCACCGAGGAGCTTCTCTTGCAGCGTCGTTCCGCCGATGCGCTTCGTCCGCACGACCTTCTCGCGCCAGAGGAGCCGCGGGAAGTCGACCATCCACGTCGAGTCGGGGTCGTCGGGCGTGTACGGGCACTTCACGTAGCAGAGCTTGCATTGGAAGCAGAGGTCGGTGACGCGCTCGAAGTCTGCGGCGCCGAGGGTGATCGCCGAGTGCGCCTGGCCGTGCTTCTCGTGGTTCTCGTCGATGCGGTCGAAGAGAAAGGGAAAGCTCGGGCAGTACCCCACGCACATGCGGCAGCCGTGGCAGATCTCGAAGACCCGGCGGAGCTCCGCTTCGAGGTCCTTCGGGTCCCAGAAGCGCGCGTCGGAGGGGGCGAAGGTCGGCGGAACGCTCGGCTCGGGTTTGATCTCCACGGGGTCTTCGCTCGGCTCTCTCAAACGTCTTCGTTGAACGTGAAACGGGGGCGATGCTCGTCGAGCGATCGCCCCCGTGTGTGCGTGTCGGGGAAAACCCGGTCACCCACCGCGCGGCTCTTCACTGAGATGCCGCGAGGAGGCGTGACCGCTTCACCGCGTCAGCGGCTCTTGACGCCGTCGAGGGCCTTGCTGAAGCGCCCCGCGTGCGACTTCTCGGCCTTGGCGAGCGTCTCGAACCACTCGGCGATGTCTTCGAAGCCCTCTTCGCGCGCGGTCTTCGCGAAGCCCGGGTACATGCTCTGGTACTCCTCGGTCTCGCCGTGCACGGCCGCCGCGAGGTTCTTCTCGGTGTTGCCGATGGGGAGCCCCGTCGCCGGATCGCCCACCTGCTTGAGGTAGTCGAGGTGGCCGTGCGCGTGGCCCGTCTCGCCCGCCGCCGTGTCGCGGAAGAGGCCCGCCACGTCGGGGTATCCCTCGACGTCGGCGACCTTGGCGAAGTACTCGTAGCGACGGTTCGCCTGCGACTCGCCCGCGAAGGCGTGCTTGAGGTTGTCGTGGGTCTTCGTTCCCTGGAGCTTCTGGCTGGCCATGGCGTTGCTCTCCTATGCGTAGACTCCGCGCGTCGCGGAGGTCGGTGATCTTCGGGCGACACTGGTAGTCGCCTGCCCCACGGAGCGCAAGGGGTGATCGCGAACCGCGGCCTCACGCCCTGCGGCGGGCGACGGCTACTCCGTGGCGCCGTGCACGAGCACGCGGGTGCCGCCGTCGAAGCGCACCTCGATCTTCTCGGGCCCGAGCTCGCAGGTCACCACGCCGATGCCGAAGTTCTTGTGCGAGATCCACTGGTCCTTCATGAACCGCTCGGTCATGCGGTAGGGGTGGATGCGCGCCCCCGTCGGCGGCACCAGCGCGACGTGATCCTCGGGGATGGGCTTGCGCGCGCGCGGCGTCGACGGGGTCGACGACGAGGTCGACGCGGCGCTCGACGAGCGGTTCGAAACCGGCGCGGGCGCGCTCTTGGGCGCGCGGTAGCGGTGCGTCGACTTGCACGTGCGGCACTCGACGTTGACGGGCTTGTTCTCGTAGACGGCGACGATGCGATGGAGAAGGTCCATCTTGCACTTGGTGCAGTATGCGTCGACCTCTTGACCGGCCTTGTAGAGCGGCATCGTGGGGCTCGTAGGTAGAGACGGCTGTGAGCGGAGGGGGTGAGCGTGGTAGCAGCGTTCGCCATGAGCGTAAAGGCCCAGGATGGAGCGACCCTCGTCAGGCTCGCCGGGATCATGCGTCGATTGCTCGCGCCGCAAGGCTGCCCGTGGGATCGCGAGCAGACCCTCGCGACGCTGAAGCGCTACGCGATCGAGGAGGCGCACGAGGTCTGCGAGGCCATCGACGGCCTCGGCGTCGACGCGCGGCGCAACGTGACCGACGCGTCGCCCACGGCGAACGCGCCCGACTCCGCGGCGGTGATGCACCACCGCGAGGAGCTCGGAGACCTCTTGTTTCAAGTCGTATTTCAGACGGGCCTCGCGTCGGAGTGGGGCTGGTTCGGCCTCGACGACGTGGTGGCGGGCATCGCCGACAAGCTCGAGCGGCGGCACCCCCACGTGTTCGGCGACGCCGTCGCGGGCACCGCCGACGAGGTCATCGCGCGCTGGGAGAAGATCAAGCTCGCGGAGAAGAAGGACCGCGGCGCGCTCGACGGCGTGCCCAGGGGCCTCCCCGCGCTGGCCTTCGCGCTGCGCATGGGAGACAAGGCCGCGCGCGTGGGCTTCGACTGGCCCGACGCCGCGGGGCCGAGGGCCAAGGTCGACGAGGAGCTCCGCGAGTTCGACGAGGCCCTCGCCTCGGGCGACCGTGAGCGCGCGGCCGACGAGCTCGGCGACGTGCTCTTCTCGATCGTGAACGTGGCGCGCAAGGCGGGGATCGACCCCGAAGACGCGCTCTCTCGCACCAACCGCCGCTTCGCCGCGCGCTTTCGCGGCGTCGAAGCCCGCGCGAAGGCCGACGGACGCCCGCTCGACGCGCACTCGCTCGCCGAGCTCGACGCGTACTGGGACGCCGCCAAGCGCGACGAGGAGCACTGACCGCGATGGGATCACTCGAAGCCGTCCTCTACGAAAACACCACCCTCGGCGAGATCGAGGCGATCGTCCGCTGCGACCACGCGGAGCCCCACCGCGTGCTCGGCGCGCACCCCGTCGAGGGCGGCGTGGTCATTCGCGCGTGGCACCCCGAAGCGACGGGCGCGCGGTGCCACCTCGCCGACGGCGCCGCGCATGCGATGACGCGACTGCACCCCGCGGGCGTGTGGGCCGCGTTCGTTTCGAAGGCCGTCGCGGGCGCGCGTTACGAGATCGAGTTCCTCTTCGGCAGCGGGGCGTCGCATCGCGCGGCGGACCCCTACGCGTTCCTCCCCGCGTGGGGATCGGTCGACGAGCACCTCTTCTCCGAGGGCCGCCACTGGAAGCTCTACGAGCGCCTCGGCGCGCACCTCCGCGAGCTCGACGGCGTGCGCGGCGCGACCTTCGCGGTGTGGGCCCCCAACGCGCGCCGCGTGAGCGTCGTCGGCGACTGGAACCACTGGGACGGCCGCCGCCACCCCATGCGCCGCCTCGGCGCCACGGGCGTGTGGGAGCTCTTCATCCCGGGCGTCGGCGACGGCGGTCGGTACAAGTTCGAACTGCGCACCCAGCAGGGCGAGCTCTTGCTCAAGCTCGACCCCTACGCGCAGTCGTGCGAGCTGCGCCCCGACACCGCGGGCGTGGTCGTGGGCCCTTCGAAGCACACGTGGACCGACGCCGCCTGGCTCGTGCGCCGCGCGGGATCGAACCCGCTTCGCGAGGCCATGAGCGTCTACGAGGTTCACCTCGGATCGTGGATGCGCGACGAGCGCGGGGGGTGGCTCAACTACCGCGACCTCGCGCACAGGCTCGGCGAGTACGCGCGCTCCATGGGCTTCACGCACGTCGAGCTCCTGCCCGTGGCGGAGCACCCCTTCGACGGCTCGTGGGGCTATCAGGTCACGGGCTACTTCGCGCCCACGTCACGCTTCGGCTCGCCCGATGACTTCCGGTACATGGTCGACCACCTCCACGGCCTCGGCGTGGGCGTGATCCTCGACTGGGTCCCGGCGCACTTTCCAAAAGACGCGCACGCGCTCCAACGCTTTGACGGCACGGCCCTCTACGAGCACGAGGACCCGCGGCAGGGCGAGCACCCCGACTGGGGCACGTCGGTGTTCAACTTCGGTCGCACGGAGGTGAAGAACTTTCTGCTCACCAACGCGCTGTGGTGGTTCGACCGCTTTCACGTCGACGGGCTGCGCGTCGACGCCGTGGCCTCGATGCTCTACCTCGACTACTCGCGCCCCGCGGAGGGGTGGGTCCCCAACGCGCACGGAGGCCGCGAGAACCTCGACGCGATCGCGTTCCTGCGTGAGCTCAACCAGCTCGTTCACGGCGAGCATCCCGGCGCCGTCGTGATCGCCGAGGAGAGCACCTCGTGGCCCGCCGTGAGCCGCCCCCTCTACGCGGGCGGCCTCGGGTTCACGTTCAAATGGAACATGGGCTGGATGCACGACACGCTCGCGTACTTCGCGCGCGACCCCATCCACCGGAGGTTCCACCACAACGAGATCACCTTCGGGATTCTCTACGCGTGGAGCGAGAACTTCGTGCTCCCGCTCTCGCACGACGAGGTCGTTCACCTGAAGCGCTCGCTCGTCTCGAAGATGCCCGGCGACCGCTGGCAGCGCTTCGCCACGCTGCGCGCGCTCTACGGGTATATGTGGGCGCACCCGGGCAAGAAGCTCCTCTTCATGGGCGGCGAGCTCGGTCAGGAGACCGAGTGGAACCACGACGCCTCCCTCGACTGGGGCAGCGCGGGCGATCCCCTCCACGGCGGCGTTCAGCGCCTCGTGCGCGACCTCAACGCGGTGCTGCGAGAGAACCCCGCGCTCTGGCAGGCCGACACCGACCCGTCGGGCTTTCAATGGATCGACGCCAACGACTCGGACCAGAGCGTCGCGTCGTTCGTGCGGTGGGACAAGGCGCGCGACCGCCACCTCGTGTGCCTCATCAACGCCACGCCGGTGATCCGCGGAGGCTATCGCGTCGGCGTTCCGCGCCTCGGGATGTACCGCGAGGTGCTCAACTCCGACGCCTCGATGTACGGCGGCAGCAACGTGGGCAACTTCGGCGGCATGGAGTCGGAGCCCGTCCCGTCACACGGCTATCCGTGCTCGATCACGGTGACGCTTCCGCCCCTCGGCGCGCTGTGGTTCGAAGGTCCCGACGCATCGGGCGCGTGATCCGACGCGTCGCCTTCGATCACCGAGGTCGCGCCTCGCGCGACCGCGTCAACGCGCGAGCCTGAGCGGCCCGGAGCCCGCGCAGGTCCATCGCGTGAGCTCTCCGTTGACGAGGCCCACGAGCGCGCTGCCCGCCCACACGAGGTGCTCGGGCGGCGGCACGTAGGTCCCGCGTCCGGCGACGGGCGGAGGGAGCGGGAGCGTGTTCGGCGCGATCCACTGCTCGAGCGCGAAGCGCTGCTGCGGATCGCTCGCGTCGAGGGTGAAGGTGCCGCCGCCCGAGGCGCGCCAGCGCACCGTCGCGACGGGATGGCCGTGCGCGCAACGCGGCGGCGCGAGCGTGTAGGGCGTCCACGCGACCACGCCGTCGGGCGCGGGGAGATCCTGCGGGTTGTTTCGAAACGGCGTGCGAATCGCGGCGTGTTCGTCGAAGAGCGCGAAGCCCTCGTACGACTCGCCGTTGACGTTGCCGAAGTCCATGGCGAGCGTCCCTCGCGTGGCGAAGGCGCTTCCGTTCCACGCGATGACGATCTCGCCCTGCGAGTGAATGTCGGGTGCGGGCGCCGAGGGATGCGCGTCGCGCCCCCGCGCGAAGGGCGCCCACTCGATGCCGCTGCCTCGCACGTTGAGCCCGTCGGTGATGACGTAGTAGACGCCGTCGGCGAGCGCGACGAAGCCCTCGGGGTACATCACGGGGGCCGCCGACGAGTGGGCGTCCTTCGTCACGCTGCGATCGGCCCCGACGCGGAACACGTTCCACATCGCGAGGTGCACCGGGACCCGATCGGGCGGGATGACCGTCCGCTCGACGCCGCCCACCGAGATGATGAGCGCGCCGCCATCGGGCCGCGCGAAGGCGCGCGTGACGATGTCGGGCCACCAGTCGAGCCCGAGGCGGTCGCCGCGGAGCGTCGGCATCCGCACGTCATCGAGCGTGACGGGCTCGTCTGCGCCCGCGAGGTCGGCGCTCGCGTGGAGCCCCGCGGAGATGAGCTCATACGGTCCGTCGTCGACGTCGTCCGAGGTCGGGCGGAGCGTGATCCAGCTCACCCAGAGGTGCGCGCCCGAGACGCTCGCCGAGATCGCGCGCACGGGCCCCGTCGTGCGACGCAGCAGCCGCGTTTCGAACGCGGCCTCGCCGTGCTGATCGATCGCCGTGGCCACCACATCGGCGAACTGATCCTGCTCGTGGTTGACGGCGCGCACCCACAACGCGCCCGTCGGCGTCGCGATCACCGTCCCCGGTCCGCCGCCCGCGGTGACGGTCACGCGACGCGTCGGCCGCGCGCGACGAGCACCTCCGTCGAGGGCAGCGGGAACGCCTCCATCGACGCGTTCGAGGTGACGGGTGACGTGCGCGGCGTTGCTCGCGTCGAGCGCCTCCGTCGACGCGTCATGCTGCGCGGCGGGCGCCTCGTGAGGCGCGTCGTGCGGAGCGTGCGAGGCGTCGTGTGGCGCGTGCGAGGCGTCGTGCGAGGCGTCGTGCGAGGCCCGTGAGAGCAGCTTGCACGACACCAACACCGCGAGCAGAGCCGTGAGCCGCAGCCTCGACATGGCCGCGGAGGGTATCGCGGCGGGGCACTGCCTCGCGACGCGCAAGCGCGAGCCGCGGGAGTGACGCGCTCTCCTCCTCGGGGGCGCACTCGAAACCGAAGGCGCGGAGGGATTGAGGCCGCGAACGAAGATCTGGCCCGTCGCGACCCCACAGCGCGAAACCCGAGAGACCTGCCATTTGCGGTGGTGACAGCAGGGATGGCGCCCGACATGTGGGGGCGTGGGCAGAGCCGCCGCCGTGGCGCTGAGCGATTGTACGAGTTCGAATGCACCCTGCCCCCGGGTCGGGATGTACGCTGCCCCGCGCTCTGGACTTTGTCGAGCGTAGGAGGCGCGATGCTAGAAGCCGCGGTGGCACCGGTCCGGTTCGGTCACGACGGGGCGTTTCGCGCGGACCTCAAGCGCGCCTCCGACGCGTATTTCGCCAGCGCCGCGAGGCCCCGGCGCGACATCGCGGCGATGTACCTGAAGACCGCGGTGATCCTCACGTGGTTCGTCGGGTCGTGGGTGCTGCTGGTGTTCTTCGCGACGCGCGCGTGGCAGGGCGTGCTGCTCGCGATGTCACAGGGCCTCTCGATCGCGGCCATCGGGATGAGCGTGCAGCACGACGCCAACCACGGCGGCTACTCGCGCCACGCGTGGGTCAACCGCGCGCTCGGGTTCACGCTCGACGTGATGGGCGTGTGCGGGTGGTTCTGGCGCCAGAAGCACAACGTCATTCATCACACGTACACGAACATCCAGGGCGTCGATTTCGACCTCGATTTCGGCGCCATCGCGCGGCTCTCGGTGGAGCAGCCGCGGCGCCCCTGGCACCGCTATCAGCAGTACTACCTCTGGTTCCTCTACTGCTTTCTGCTGCCCAAGTGGGTGTTTCACGACGACTTCGTGCTGCTGCGCGAGCGCCGCGCGGGGCCCCACGTTCTGCCCCCCATGAGCCGCACCGAGGTCGCCCTCTTCTACGGGTGGAAGGTCTTCTTCGTCGCGTGGTCGCTCGTGATCCCGAGCCTCTTTCACCCCGTGTGGCAGGTGCTGCTCTTTCACCTCCTCGCGGCGAGCACGCTCGGGCTCACGCTCTCGTCGGTGTTTCAGCTCGCGCACTGCGCCGACACGGCGGAGTTCCCCGCGGCGCCGCCGGACGGCTCGGTGATCTGCGACGACTGGGCGGCGCATCAGGTCGACACGACCGTCGACTTCGCGCCGCGCAACCCTGCGCTCACGTGGTTCCTCGGGGGCCTGAACTATCAGGTCGAGCATCACCTCTTCCCCAAGGTGTGCCACCTGCACTACCCCGCGCTCTCGGCCGTGGTCGCGGACACCGCGGCGAAGCACGGCGTCCGCGACCGCTGCCACGCGACGCTCCGGCAGGCGCTCGCGTCGCACTTTCGCCACCTCGAACGCCTCGGCCGACCTCCGCGAGACGAGCCCGCCAACACCGCCCCCAACACCACCGAGAGAGCACCGCGATGACCGCCTGGATGAAGAATGACAACGCCGAGGCGTTCGTGCGCGAGCTCTTCGACGAGGCCGACGTCGGCGTCGAGGGACGCAGGCCCGGCGACATCGTCGTGAAGAACCGCGACTTCTACGGCCGCCTCGTGCGCGACGCCTCCATCGGCCTCGGCGAGTCGTACATGGAGGAATGGTGGGAGTGCGACGCCCTCGACCTCTTCATCGAGAAGCTCCTCCGCGTCGACGTGAAGAAGAAGCTCCAGGGCAGCCTGAAGATGAAGCTCCTGACGCTCCAGGCGCTCGTGACGAACATGCAGAGCCGCGGGCGCGCGCGGCAGGTGGCCGAGGCCCACTACGACATCGGCAATGACCTCTACGAGGTCATGCTCTGCAAGCGCATGGTCTACACCTGCGGCTACTGGAAGAACGCCACGAGCCTCGACGAGGCGCAGGAGCACAAGCTCGACCTCATCTGCCGCAAGGCCGGACTCAAGGAGGGCATGCGCGTGCTCGACCTCGGCTGCGGCTTCGGCGGCTTCGCGATGTTCGCCGCGGAGCGCTACGGCGTCGAGGTGGTCGGCGTCACGATCTCGAAGGAGCAGCAGCGCTGGGGCGCCGCCGAGGCCGCGCGCAAGGGCCTCAAGGGCGTCGACCTGCGGCTCGAAGACTACCGCTCACAATACGGGCGCTACGACCGCGTCGTGTCGATCGGCATGCTCGAGCACGTCGGCTGGCGCAACCACCGGAACTTCATGGAGGTCGTGCACCGCACGCTGGCCCCCGAGGGCATCGCGGTGCTGCACACGATCGGTTCGAACGTGAGCCAGAAGCACGGCATCCCCTTCTTCGAGAAGTACATCTTCCCCAACGCGGCCTCGCCCTCGATGGCGCAGCTCGGGCGCGCCACCGAAGACCTCTTCGCCATCGAAGACGTGCACAACATCGGCCCCGACTACCGCCCCACGCTCCTCGCGTGGTGGAAGAACTTCGAAGCGGGCTACCCCACGCTCGATCACGCCAAGTACGACCAGCGCTTCTGGCGCATGTGGCGCTTCTACCTCCTCGCCGCCGCGGGCGCCGTCGCCGCGCGCGAGTCACAGCTCTGGCACATGGTGCTCACGCGCATCGGCCGCGCGCAGCCCGACTGCCGCTTCGTCTGACGCCCGCTACGACGCCGCTTCGATGGCCTCGATGCGCACGGTGCTGCCGTCGGCCCACGCGACGCGTCCGTCGGGCAGGAGCAGCGCCGCGCGGTGATCGACGCACCCGTCGAGGTCGCACTCGCCGCGGTGCTCGCCCGTCGCCGCGTCGAGCGCGAAGAGCGTCACGCGCGGCGCCGTTCCGTCGCTCCAGCGAACGGGGACGTGGACCGTGTCGCGCGCCACGAGGGGACGTCCCACGATGAAGCCCTCGTCGTCGCTCGCCTCGTCGATCTCGATGGGCGTCTGCCAGGTGATCGGGAGCGCGCCCGCTTCGAGGCGCACCCGCGCGACGAGGGGAACAGCCTCCTTGAGCGTCGCCGCGACGACGTGCGCGCCGTCGAGCATCGCGCCGTGCACCATCGCCTCGCCGTAGGGCGCGGGCGGCGTGAGCTGCACCCTCCCGAGCGACGCGCCGCGCGCCGGATCGAGCAGCACCACGACGCCCTGCTCGCCGAAGGCCACCACGCGGTCTCCCACACACGCCACGTCGGTCACGCCGTCGCGGGGCGTCGGCGCGGCGCGCCATCGGAGGGCGCGCGTCGCGAGGTCGAAGGCGTAGACGTAGCAATCGCCCGAGGCCGCGAAGCTCCCGTGCGCGAGGTAGACGGCGCTCGCGTCGGGGGAGAAGGTCACGGCGTTCGAAGCGCTCGCGGGGCCCTTGAACACGGGCGGCGCGACCGTTCGCGCGTCGAGGTCGACGAGCACCGGAGTGCGCGTACCGAGGAGCAGCGCGCGACCGTCAGGCGTGACCGCGCACGCGTACACGACGCCGGGGACTGGGCCCGCGTCGACGACGGCGCCCGACGCCACCGTCACGCGCGAGAGCGAGGTCTCGTGAACGGCGACGAGCGAGGTGCCATCGCGCGAGGCCGCGAGCAGTCGAATCGGGGAGGCGAGGGCGATCGCGGAGGTCATGGGCCGCGTACATACCCCGAAGCGCTCGAGGGCACGAGGCTCCGCGCGCCTGCGTCGCGCGACACGCGTCGGGTCACACGTCGCGGACGACGACGCCCTTCCAGAACGCGACGCGGCCGGTGATCTGCTTCGCGGCGTCTTTGGGCGCGGGGTAGTACCACGCCGCGTCGCGGTTGACCGCGCCGTCGACGGTGACGTGGTGGTAGCTCGCGGTGCCCTTCCAGCTGCAGACCGTGTGCGTGTCGCTCGGCGTGAAGTGCTCGCGCCGCAGCGACTCCGCGGGGAAGTACGCGTTGCCCTCGACCGTCACGATGTCATCGGACTCCGCGAGCACGGCGCCCTTCCACTCTGCCCTCTTGGTCATCGGTGATCTCCTGTGGTGCGCTGTTGGATGCAACGTGTGCCTCGGGCGGGTCGCGCGGTGCGTGCGATGCGCCGCACGCAGCGCTCCGCCACACGCCTCGTTCTGCGGTATATCGCTCGCGCAAAACGATGCGCACCCTCGTCTTCGGCCTCGCTGTTCTCGCTGCGTCGAGCACCGCTTCGGCGCAGTCGATCTGCTTCACGGCGGTCGCCCCCGAGCGCGCCGCGAGCACCCACCTCGTCGTCGGTCCGGCCTCGCGCTTCGAACCCTCGGCGCGCTGTCGCTACGGCGTGCGGCTGCGGGGCACGGGCGACGTCCCCTCGCAGACGCTCACGCCGGGTCCGCGTGACGCGGGCGAGCTCTTCTCCGAGCTCGGCGCGCCGCGGGGGCAGCTCGCCGCCGCCCTCGAAGTGGTCGCCGTCGCCGACACGACGCCTCCGCAGGTCGAGACGCTCTCGCTCCGCCCCTGCGTCGCGGGTCTGGGCGAGGGGAGCACCGTCGTTCGCTTCGACAACGTGGGCGAGAACGTTCGCGTACGAACGATCGCCGCCGCCGATCGCTGCCCCGTGGCCGACGCGGAGCTCGTGCTCGTCCCCGTCGAGACCGACGCCACGGCGATGCGTGGCGCGATGCCCGAGGGGAGCCGCGTGCTCTCGCTCTCGTCCGCGGCGGAGAGCACCTTCCCCGGTGATCGCAGGTCATGGGCCGCGTTCGTGCGTCGGCGCGGCTCGACCGCGGCGCTGCGCGTCGACACGCTGCGCTTCGGTGACCCCCGCACGGCGCTCCGTCAGCGCTTCGAAGCGCCCGGCGAGCACCGCTGGTTCCGCGCGGCGTGGGACCGCGGCGCGCTGCGCCTCGCGCCGGACCCCGCGGCCTTCGAAGACACCGACGTCGCGTGGGCCGAGCTCGTGAGCGCCTCGGCGTCGCGCGCGGTCTTCGTCACCACGAGCGAGACGCGCGAGGGCGCCGACGTGCAGACGCTCCCCCTCGACGTCGACGGCAGCGCCGTGCTCGCGCCCGAGGAGCTCGTCCGCGCGTCGATGCGCGCCCGCTACGGCTCGCTCGGAACGTCGATGGTGCCCGCGCGCGCCGACTGGTCTCGCGCGCTCTCGTCGGCGAGGCTCTGTCACCGCGGGACATACTCCGACACGCCCGATCGCAACGCGCGCGTCACCGCCACGCAGCTCGCGGCGATGCGTTGCCTCCCGCTCTCGCAGCTCGCGACGGTGACCGCGGAGCAGCTCGCGCCGGCGAGCCTCGAGCGTCGCCTCGATGTGATCTCGTACGCGGGCGAGGTCTCCGTCGCGCAGGACGCCGAGGCCGACACCGCGGCGCTCCCGCTCGAAGGTGATGGTCGCGTCCGCTTCGTCACGCCGGGTGACACCTTTCACGCGCCCGCGACGCTCCCCGCGGGGCGCACGCTCTCGCTCTGTCGCGTCGCCAGTGACGTGCAGCCTGCCGACGCGGTCACGCTCGCCGCGGGCGCGACGCACGTCTTCACCGCGGAGTCCGCGGGCGTGTGGCAGGTGGTGCTCCGTCCTACGGGAGAGCCTGCGTGCACGGGGCACGACCTCGCCCTCGCGCGCGTCGCGGTGGTGTCGCCGGGCACCGACTGGATCCCCGCGGGGCTGCAGCAGCATGGCGCGATGGACCTCCGCGCGCCCTGGCGCTCCGTCGAGACCTCGGGTGACGACACCTTCGCGTTCTATGCGCGATCGGGCGTCCCCGAGTTTCGCGTCGCGACCTCGCCCGAGGTGTCGGCCGCGGTGAACGGCTGGCAGCCCGAGTCGCACGCCGACACCGACGAGGAGCCCCCGCGGCTCGCGAGCGCGTTGCCCGTGGTGCTCCCCTCGGAGCCCGCGCTCACGTCGCCCGCGCCCGGCGCGCTCGCGGTGCTGCTCTCGACCGGGGAGCGCTGCCCTGCGGACGGAAACGGCCTCCTCGCGAACCTCCGCGGGCTGCCGACGGAGTCGACCTTCTACGCCTTTCTCGCCGCGCGAAACCCCACGGGCGACGGGCATCGCTTCACGTGCCTCTCGCGCGCGAAGCTGCGCGTCGTGCCTCCGCTCGTGCACCGCGGAAGCTCCGCGGGGCCCTTCTACATCCGCTGGGGAACGCCCGGTCCCGTCTCCGTTCGCGCGCACTGGGAGGTGCTCGGGACGTGCTCGGGCGCGCGCTGCCTCTCGATCGGCGTCGCCGTTCCGCTCATCTACGGCCGCATCTCGCCGTCGTCGCACGGCGCCTCGTGGGTGGGCATGGAGTTCTCGATCCCCGTGGTGCTCTCGGCCTCGCCGGGCGACGGACGCGCGCTTCACACGGGCCTCGGCGTCGACGTGGCCTTCACGCTCGGCCCTCACGCGCTGCCGCGCCTCGTGACCCTCGGCGCGCTCTTTCAGCCGACCTTTCTCGGCGTCGGACCGGCCAACAGCACGAGCACCTTCGACATCGCGCCCTACCTCGGCATCAACCTCAACTCGATCGTCGACGCGATCAGGAGCGAGTGACCCCCATGCGTCGCGTCCTCCTCGCGAGCCTCTTCGCCGTCGCGTGCTCGGCGCCGTCGTTCTCGCACCCTCCGTCGGCCCCCGCGTACCGTCCGCTCTCGTCGCCCGACACGCTCCGCGACAGCGCGCGCTTTCGGGCGCGCCTCGACGCCGAAGATCACCGGCTCCGCGCGGGGGCGCCTCCCGCCGCGGCCGCGCTCCACGACGCCGTCGAGCAGATCGTCGCGGAGCTCGGTCAGGCGTGCACGCCACGAAACCCCGGCGGCGACGGGCTCCACTGGACCGTCGCCTGCTCGACCGAGACGCTCTTCGCGCCGGGCCGCAGCGCGCCCAACAACACCGCCGTGATCGAGCACTGGCGCGCCGTCGGGCGCATCGTGGGCGACCTCTCGCGCCGCAGGATGCAGGGCGATCCGCGGCTGCGCCTCGCGGTCTCGGGCTTCGCCGATCACATCGAGTTCGCCAACCACGCCGCGGCCCTCTGCGACGACCTCACGCGCTTCTGGGGCGTGACCTTCGCCGCGCCCGCCGACGAGGCCGCGTTCAACCGCTCGCTGAGCTTCTGCCGCGCCGCGAGCATGGCCCGCGAGATCGCCTGCGCCACCGTGCCCGGACCCTGCGCGGACCACGGGAGCATCGACCGCACGTCGCTCTCCGTGGGCGTCTTCGGCGGCGGCACCGCGCGCCTCGACCGCGATCCCTCGCGCTTTCACACGCACCTCGCGGGGCCCGCGGGCGAGATGGAGTGCGCGTGCCACCCCATTCCCCCCGCGACGCTCGGCCCGAGCTGGGCCTCGTCGCACCGCGGGACGCCCGTCGAGGCGTGTCCCGCCGTGGCCGCGCCCGACGCGCCCCCCGCGCTCTTCGATTGCGACAGCGCGCGCCGCGTCGAGCTCGACCTCTGGCTCGAAGTGACCCCCGGCGCGGCTCCCTCGACGGACTGCGCGCTCACCTCGCGCGACCCCGACGCGCGCTCGCTCGTGTGCCTGCAAGAGGCCGTCGTCGGCGCCTCGCATCAGAACGCCCTCCGCGCCCCCGAGGTGCGCGCCCCCGTCGATCGCTGCGCCAACGCGACGCACCCCGACGGATGGCTCGAAGCGCGCACGGGCCCGCGGCCTCCCTGCGTCGCCGAGCTCTCGGAGTGAGCGGCCCCGGGGCGTCCCGTGGCGCGGCTTGACTTCACGCCGTGAACGGCAGATATCATCCGCGCATCTGGATACCCCGATGGACCTCGCGGCCTACATCGACGCGCTGAACCTCCTCGGCGACGAGAATCGCCTGCGGCTCTGCGCCCTGCTCGGCGAGCGCGACCTCACCGTGACCGACCTCATGCGGGTGATGGAGCTGCCGCAGTCGCGCGTCTCGACGCACCTCGGGCGGCTCCGCGAGGCGGGCGTCGTGCGCGATCGGCGCGTGGGTCCCAACGCGATCTACTCGCTCTCGGCCGACACGCTCCCGCCCGCGGTGAAGGCGCTGCTCGATGAAGCGACGCGCTCCGACGACGCCACGCTGGCGTCGGACCGGGAGCGCTTGCGGGCGCTCGACGAGGAGCGCCGCGGCGCCCTCCCCGATTCGTTCGCGGGCGAGATGGAGCGGCACTACTCGCCGGGCCGCACCTGGGAGTCGCTCGCCGTTGGGATGGCCGCGCTCCTCCGCGCGGGCGACGTGATCGACGTGGGGTCTGGCGACGGCGCCGTGGCCGCGCTGCTCGCGCCGGGGTGCAAGACGCTCACGTGCGTCGACGCCAACGAGCGCATGGTCGAGGCCGCGTCGGCGAGGCTCGCGCGCTTCGAACACGTCCGGTGCGTGGCGGCCGACGCCGAGGCGCTGCCCTTCGAAGACGCGCGCTTCGACGTGGCGGTGGTGTTCCACACGCTGACCTACGCGGAGCACCCGTCGCGGGTGCTCTCGGAGTGCGCGCGCGTGCTGCGGCCGGGCGGGCGCCTCGTGGTGCTCTCGCTCGACGCGCACGAGGTCACCGACGCGACGGGCTCGTACGGCGCGCGGCACGCGGGCTTCTCTCCGTCGCGGCTGCGCGCGATGGTCACCAGGGCGGGCCTCGTCACGGCGTCGTGCGACGTCGTGTGCAGGGAGCGCCGCAAGCCTCATTTTCAAGTCGTTCTGGCCGCCGCTGACAAGGGCGGCGTCACGCCTTCACGCAAGGCAAGGTCGAGGTAGCGCCGATGTCCGTTCACCCGCTCGAACAGTTGCTCCGAGAGCGCATCGTCATCATCGACGGCGCGATGGGCACCACCATCCGCACGTACGGCATGACCGAGCGCGACATGCGCGGCGAGCGCTTCGCCGACGCGAAGAAGGACCTGCTGAACAACGGCGACCTCTTCTCGCTCACGCAGCCCGCGATGATCTGCGACATCCACCGGCGCTTTCTCGAGGCCGGGGCCGACATCATCGAGACCAACACCTTCGGCGCCACGGGCCTCGTGCAGAGCGAGTTCTTCGTCGACGACCCCCGCGAGCACGGCGGCCGCAAGGACCCCGCGTTCTACCAGCGCATCCTCGAAGACGCGTTTCTCAACGACCTCGCGTGGGAGATCAACGAGCGCTCGGCGAAGCAGTGCCGCGAGATGGCCGAGCGCGTCGCGCAGGCCGACGGCCGCAGGCGCTTCGTGGCGGGCGCCATCGGGCCCATGACCGTGTCGCTCTCGAACTCGCCCGACGCCGACGACGCGGGCTTTCGCGTGGTGACCTTCGACCAGGTGAAGGCCGCGTACAAGCACCAGGTGAGGGCGCTCATCGCGGGTGGCGTCGACACGCTCCTCGTCGAGACGATCTTCGACTCGCTCAACGCCAAGGCCGCGCTCGTCGCCATCGAGGAGGTCTTCGCGGAGGACAAGGTCACGCTGCCCATCCAGGTGTCGGCGGCCGTCGGTCGCGGCGGCGAGACCATGATCTCGGCGCAGACCGTCGAGGCCCTCTGGAACGCCGTCAAGCACGTGAAGCCCCTCTCCATCGGGCTCAACTGCTCGCTCGGCCCCGACCTCATGTACCCCTTCCTCTCGGAACTGTCGGAGAAGGCCGCCACGGCGGTGTCGTGCTACCCCAACGCGGGGCTGCCGAACCCGCTCTCGCCGACGGGCTTCGACCTCCAGCCCGCGGACATGGGCCGCTTTCTCGGCGGCTTCGCGCACGACGGCCTGGTCAACATCGCCGGCGGCTGCTGCGGCAACACCCCCGAGCACATCGCCGCCATCGCGAAGGCCCTCGAAGGCCGCGCGCCGCGACCGCTCCCGACGCGCGAGGTGCCCGAGGAGGGCGAGGCGCGCGTCACCGAGCCCCTGCGGCTCTCGGGCTCGCTGCCGTTCACGCAGCAGCCGGGCGTCTTCATGATGATCGGCGAGCGCACCAACGTGGCGGGCTCGCCGAAGTTCGCGAAGCTCATCAAGGAGGGCAACTACGAGGACGCCGTCGCCATCGCGCGGCAGCAGGTCGAGAGCGGCGCCAACGTCATCGACGTGTGCATGGACGAGGGGATGATCGACGGCGTCGCGGCGATGTCGCGCTTCCTCTCGCTGCTCGCGAGCGAGCCCGAGGTGGCCAAGGTCCCCTTCATGATCGACTCGTCGAAGTGGGAGGTCATCGTCGCGGGGCTCAAGTGCCTCCAGGGCAAGGGGATCGTGAACTCGATCTCGCTCAAGGAGGGCGAAGCGAAGTTCCGCGAGTGCGCGCGAACGATCCTCCGGTACGGCGCCGCCGCGGTGGTGATGGCCTTCGACGAGCGCGGTCAGGCGGCCACCTACGAAGACAAGATCCGCATCTGCGAGCGGGCCTACAAGATCCTCACGGAGATGGGCTTTCCCCCCGAGGACATCATCTTCGACCCCAACGTGCTCACCGTCGCCACGGGCATCGAGGAGCACAACAACTACGCCGTCGACTTCATCGAGGCGACGCGCTGGATCAAGAACAACCTCCCCGACGCGAAGGTCAGCGGCGGCATCTCGAACGTGTCGTTCAGCTTCCGCGGCAACAACCGCGTGCGCGAGGCGATGCACTCGGCCTTCCTCTATCACGCCATCCGCGCGGGGCTCGACATGGGCATCGTCAACGCGGGGATGCTCGAGGTCTACGAGGAGATCGACCACGAACTCCGCGCGCTCGTCGAGGACGTGCTGCTCAACCGACGCCCCGACGCCACCGAGCGCCTCGTCGAGTTCGGCGAGCGGCTCAAGTCCGCGGGCGGCGCCGCCGTGGCCGACAAGAAGGCCGAGGAGGAGTGGCGCAAGGGCACCGTCGAGGAGCGCCTCACGCACGCGCTCGTGAAGGGCATCGACGCGTACATCAACGTCGACACCGAAGAGGCCCGCGCCACGCTCGGCCGCCCCCTCGCGGTGATCGAAGGGCCGCTCATGGCGGGCATGAGCGTGGTGGGCGACCTCTTCGGCGCGGGCAAGATGTTCCTGCCGCAGGTGGTGAAGTCCGCGCGCGTGATGAAGAAGGCCGTCGCCTACCTGACCCCGTACATGGAGGCCGAGAAGGCCCAGATGGCCGCCGCGGGGCAGACCGTGAAGACGCAGGGCAAGGTCGTGCTCGCCACGGTGAAGGGCGACGTCCACGACATCGGCAAGAACATCGTGGGCGTCGTGCTGGCCTGCAACAACTACGACGTCATCGACCTCGGCGTGATGGTGCACTGCGAGAAGATCCTCGAGCGCGCGAAGGCCGAGGGCGCGCACCTCATCGGCCTGAGCGGGCTCATCACCCCATCGCTCGACGAGATGACCCACGTCGCGCGCGAGATGGAGCGCCTCGGGTTCACCATTCCGCTGCTCATCGGCGGCGCCACCACGAGCCGCGCGCACACCGCGGTGAAGATCGCGCCGCACTACTCGCAGCCCGTGGTGCACGTGCTCGACGCGAGCCGCGCGGTGCCCGTCACCTCGGCGCTCCTCAGCGACGACGGCAAGGCGGCCTTCGTCGAGGCGCACAACGCCGAGTACGCGTCGCTCCGTCGCATTCACGCCGGCGCACGGCACAGCTTCGTGACGCTCGACGCGGCGCGCGCCAACCCCTCGCACATCACCTGGCGCGCGGAGGACGTCGCGCAGCCCGCCGAGGTCGGCGTTCACACCGTCGAGGTCGAGCTCTCGACGCTGCGCCCCTTCATCGACTGGACGCCCTTCTTTCACACCTGGGAGCTCAAGGGCGTCTACCCCCGCATCTTCGAGCACGAGACCTATGGCGACCAGGCGAAGAAGCTCTTCGCCGACGCCAACGCCCTCCTCGACCGCATCGTCGCGGAGCGCAGCCTCACGGCGCGCGGCGTGTGGGGGCTCTTCGCGGCCAACGCCGTGGGCGACGACGTCGAGGTCTACGGTGACGCGTCTCGGGCGACGGTGAAGGCGCGGCTGCGCTTCCTCCGGCAGCAGACGGCGCGCGAGGCTGCGAAGGGGTATCAGTCGCTCGCGGACTTCGTCGCGCCCCGTGAAACAAAGCTCGCGGACCACATCGGGGCGTTCGCCGTCACGACGGGCATCGGGCTGCCCGAGGTCGTCGCGCGGTTCAAGGCCGACCACGACGACTACAACGCCATCATGGCCGAGGCGCTCGCCGACAGGCTCGCCGAGGCCTTCGCGGAGTACCTCCACAAGAAGGTCCGCGAGGCGTGGGGCTACGGCGCGCGCGAGGACCTCACGGTGGCCGACCTCCACGCCGAGAAGTACCGCGGGATCCGCCCCGCCGCGGGCTATCCCGCGTGCCCCGACCACACGGAGAAGGGGACGCTCTGGTCGCTCCTCGACGTCGAGGCCGCGACGGGGATCAAGCTCACCGAGTCGTACGCGATGTGGCCCGGGTCGAGCGTGAGCGGGCTCTACTTTCAGCACCCCGAGGCGCGCTACTTCACCCTCGGCAAGATCGACCGCGATCAGGTCGCCGACTACGCCGCCCGCAAGGGAATGTCCGTGACGGAGATCGAACGCTGGCTCGCGCCGAACCTCGGCTACGAGTCGAAGTAACATCCGAGGGGTGACCGACCCCACCGTCGCCCCCGAACACGATCCCACGCACTGGTGCCCTCGCTGCGAGCGCGGCGTCGCCGCTTCGAAGTGTCGCCCCGTCGAGCTCGGTGACCTCTCGGGCGCGCACGTGCTCCTCTGCGCGACCTGTGGCGCCGTGACACGCCCCGTCGACGTGGTCGAGCGCGCCGATCTGACCCCGCTCTACGTCGGCGCGCTGACGTACCCGGTGCGCACGGGACACCTCCCTGCCTTTCTCGGGCTCTCGTCGGGCGTGTGGTTCTTCTCGCACGTTCCGCTCGTCGGAGACCTCTTCGCCGCGGCCATCGCGGTGACCTACCTGCTCTCGGTGGTGCCGCACACCGCGAAGGGGCGCGACTCGCTGCCCGAGCCCACGGACTTCGTGCACTTCACCGACTACCTCTGGCCCGCGTCGCGGGCCCTCGTGGCGTGCCTCGTGGGCTTCGCGCCGCTCCTCGCGGTGCTGCTCTACGGCGGTGCGCTCCCCTTTGCGCTGCGCGCGATCTTCACGGCGCTCACGGGCGCGGTGGCGCTCGCGTGGCTCCCCGGCGCGATGGCGTGGGCCTCGATCGCGGGACGCGTCGCCGACGCCGCGGATCCGCGCCCCGTGCTCGCGATCGTGACGCGCGCGCCGCGTGACTACGCGCTCACCGTGGCGGCGGTGTGGGGGCTCGGCGTGGCGCACGTGATCCTCGTCACGTCGGCGGTGGGCGTCGCGCGCTCGCTGTGCTTCGTTCCGATCGTGCCGTCGATCGGGGTGTGGGCCGCGGGGATCTACATGCCGATGGTGATGGCGCGGGTCGTGGGGCTGCTCCTCCGCGCGCGTCGCGTCGAGATCGGCGTCGACGTGTGACCGTCTGACGCATCCGTGGAACGCGTGCGGTGCGCGCGTCTCTCGGGGCTTCTTCCGCGTGACAGGCCGCCGTCGCCTCTGCGATCTTCGCGCGCCATGAGCGAACCGATCGATGTCTTGGTGGTGGGCGCCGGGCCCACGGGGCTCACCCTCGCGTGCGAGCTCCTCCGTCACGGATTGCGCGTGAGGATCATCGACGAGGCCGAGGGGCCCACGACGGTCTCGAAGGCCATCGTGGTGCACGCGCGCACGCTCGAGACGCTGCGCGCGATGGGCTGCGCCGAGGCCCTCATCGCGAAGGGGCAGAAGCTCCACGGCGCGACGCTGTGGTCCAACGGCGCCGCCGTGGTGCGCGCGGACTTCGACGAGCTCGAGACGCAGTACCCGTTCATCCTCTCGACGCCGCAGCGCGAGACCGAGGCGGTGCTCCTCGAGCTGCTCGCGAAGCTCGGCGGCGCCGTCGAGCGCAGCACGAAGCTCGTGTCGTTCAAGCAGGACGGCACGGGCGTCACGGCCGCGCTCACGAAGGGCGAGGCCACCGAATCCGCGCGCGCCGCGTGGATGGTCGGCTGCGACGGCGCGCGGAGCGTCGTTCGAAAGGGCCTCGACCTGCCCTTCGAAGGGAGCACCTACGAAGACCGCTTCATCCTCGCCGACGTGCGCATCGCGTGGGACGCGCGCGACGACCGCATCGCGGGCTACTTCGCCGACGACGGTCTCGTGGCGTGCTTTCCGCTGCCCGACAAGCGCTGGCGCGTGATCGTCACGTCGGCGGGCGCCGAGGACCGCGCCGACGCGCCGACGCTCGAAGAGATCCAAGGGGTCTTCGCGCGGCGCACGGGCACCGGCGCGACGCTCTCGGACATGGTGTGGTCGTCGCGCTTCCGCATCCATTGCAGGCAGGTGACGAGCTACCGCGACGACCGCGTGATGCTCGCGGGCGACGCGGCGCACATCCACAGCCCCGCCGGGGGGCAGGGCATGAACACCGGCATGCAGGACGCCCACAACCTCGCGTGGAAGCTCGCCGAGGTGCACAGGGGCGAGGCGCGCATGCGCCTGCTCGACAGCTACCACGAGGAGCGTCACGAGGTCGGCCAGACGGTGCTCCGCGGCACCGACGTGGCGACGCGCGTGGGCACGCTCAAGGGCGCGGCGCTCAAGGGCGTGCGCGACGAGTTCGCGCGCTTTCTCACGAGCATCGAGCTGGTGCAGCAGCGCGTGGCGCGCGAGGTGGCCGAGCTCTCGGTGGGCTACGAGCGCAGCGAGATCGTGCACGAGGACCACACGAGCGTGCTCCAGGCCCGCATCGGGCTCGCGGCGAGCGCCGAGACGCCGACGATCACCTCGGTGCGCTGGTTCGACAGCGCCATCGCCGCGGGTCAACGCGCCAGGAGCGGCCGCGTCACCGTCGCGGGCGAGAGCGGCACGAAGGACCTCCTCGACCTCGTCGACTCGCGCCGCTGGAACGTGCTCCTCTTCGACGGCCGCAGCGCGAGCGCCGAGGGCTATCAGCGCTTCGCCTCGATCGCGAGCGACCTCGCGGCGCGCTACCCCGACGCCGTCTCGACGCTCGTGGTGACGCCGCGCGCGCAGCGCCCGAGCGAGCTCCCCGAGTCGATCCCGGTGCTCCTCGACCCCGATGGAGAGCTCGAGAAGGTCTACGGCGCCGTGACCGAGTGCGTCTACGTGCTCCGCCCGGACCTCTATGTGGGCTACCGCTCGCAGCCCGCCGACGCGCCGAAGCTCATGGCCTACTTCAAGGCCATCCTCCGCCCGTCAGCATCCTGACGGCGACGCTGCAAAGGGCTTGAGCCATAGCCTTTTGCGCGCGGTACGGCCGTTGCGGTACGACGGCGCCATGCCCCGCTTCAAGCACCTCCTCTCGATCGCGCTCCCCCTCTTCGCGCTCTCTGCGTGCGGCTCGTCGGACGGCGCAGCGCCCGACGCCTCGGTCACCGACGCTTCGATCGACGCGCCCGCCGACGCGTCGAGCGACGCCGTCACGGACGCGCCCTCCGATGCTCCGACCGACAGCGCGACGGACGCGCCCTCGCAGCGCCCCGTCGCGTGGACGGCCATCGCGGGGGCCCCGATGGGACCCGCGGCGCGGTGGGGCTACATGGTCGCGCCCGTCGGCGACGGTACCGCCTACGTCTACGGCGGGACGACGCTGCTCAACACCGGCAGCGGCACGGTCTCGAACGAGCTCTGGCTCGTCGACGGTCGCACGTCGACGCCGACCTTCACGCGCCTCACGGTCACGGGCGCGCCGCCGCCGCGCTACTGCGGCTGCCTCGCGTACATCCCCGCCTCGCGCACGGTGCTCATGATCGGCGGACGCAACCCCTCGGAGGCGCCCGCCGAGACGTGGGCGCTCCCCCTCGACACGATGGCGTGGTCGCGGGTGATGGTGCCCTCGACGCCGGGCGGCGTGATCGGCTGCGCGATGGGCTGGTCGACCGCGCGCGGCGCGCTCTTTCACTTCGGCGGAGGCGCGCAGTCGACGGGCTTCTCGGCGATCACGTCGCGCTTCGACCCCGAGGGCCCGCGCTGGGTCACCGTCGAGGCCACGGGGCCGCGAGGGCGCTACGACGACGCGTTCGTGCCGCTCCCTGACGGGCGGCGCTTCGTGATGACCGCGGGGGCGAGGGGCGCGACGGCGGGCCCGGCCTTTCTCAACGACACGTGGATCTTCGACGCGATGGCCGAGACCTGGGAGCAGGTGATGACCGAGGGGGAGGCGCCCGCGGGCCGTCGCAACCCGTGGATCTCCGTCGACCGCGACGGGCAGGGCTTTCTCATGGCGATGGGCTCGACGGGCATTCAGCCCGGCGAGGTGCTCTCGGACACCTGGCACCTCGACCTCACGACGCGCCGGTGGACCAACCTCGACCTCGAGACCCTCCCCGACGCGCGCGGGTTCATCACGGCGATCCCGGGGACCGGGTCGGTGCGCGGCTTTCTGATGGGCGGCTTCGACAACGAGCGGGTGCTGCGCGACGTGTGGCAGCTCGCCGAGCGGTGAGACCGTTCGGCTACGTACGATCGCGGCTCAGAGCCAGTCGGCGTCGAGCGTGAGGTACGAGTCTTCGCCGTCGCGGCAGAGCTTCGCGAGGTGGTCGACGCGCGGTAGTTCGGTGGCGAACCAGTACTGCGCGGCGCGGAGCTTCGCCTGGTAGAAGCCGTCGCCGGGCGCCGCGTCGAGGCCGCGCTTCGCCGCCGCGGCCTGGAGCATCCACTGCCACGCGACGCACACGGTGGAGAAGAGGTCCATGTAGTCGGCCGAGTGGCCGAGCATGCCGGTTACGTCGCCCGAGAGGCCGCGGGCGCCGAGCTCCATGGTGAGCGTCGCGACGTCGTTCACGGCGGCGTCGAGGGCGGCGCACCACGCGGGGTTCACGCCCGCCTCGTGGGCCTTCGCGATGGCCGCGCGCACGTCGTCGGACCAGACCGAGAGGGCCTCGCCGCCGCCCGCGACGACCTTTCGCCCGAGGAGGTCGAGGCCCTGGATGCCCGTGGTGCCCTCGTGGATGCTGTTGAGCTTCTGCTCGCGCATCCAGAGCTCGGGGAGGTACTCCGAGGTGTAGCCGTAGCCGCCGAGGATCTGCACCGCGAGGGCGTTCGCTTCGAAGCCCTTCTCCGCGGGAAAGGTCTTCGCCACGGGGGTGAGCAGGTCGAGCACGAGCCTCGCGCGACGCTTCTCTGCGGCGTCGGTCGTGTGCTCCGAGACGTCGGCGTAGCGCGCCGCGCAGAGCACGAGCGAGAGGGCGCCCTCGACGATGGACTTCTGGCGCAGGAGCATCCGACGCACGTCGGGGTGGTCGGTGATGAGCACCTGCGGACCCTGCGCGTCGCGCCCCGTGAGCGAGCGCCCCTGCGGGCGGCTGCGCGCGTAGAGGAGCGATTCCTGATAGGCCGCGTAGGCCACCGCGGCGGCGCTGAGGCCGACGCCGATGCGCGCGGCGTTCATCATCTGGAACATCTGCGGGAGGCCGCGGCCGGGCGCGCCGACGAGCCACCCGTGGCAGTCGCCCGACTCGCCGAGGTTCAGCACCACGCTCGGCAGCGCGCGCCAGCCGATCTTGTGCAGCACGCCCGCGCAGCGCACGTCGTTGTCGACGAGGGCGTCTCCGTCGGGGCGGAGCTTCGGGACGCAGAAGAGCGACACGCCGCGCGACCCGTCGGGCGCTCCCTCGATGCGGGCGAGCACCATGTGGACGATGTTGACCCCGAGGTCGTGCTCGCCGCCCGAGATGAAGATCTTGCTCCCGGTGATGCGGTGCGACCCGTCGCCGTGGGGAACGGCCTTCGTGGTGATGTCTCCGAGGCTCGACCCCGCGTGTGGTTCGGTGAGGCACATCGTGCCCGTGGCCCGTCCCGCATAGAGGTCGTGCATGTAGCGCGCGCGGAGTTGTTCGCTACCGAACGATTCGAGCAGGTGGGCCGCCTCGGTGGTGAGCATGGCGAGGCCCGCGGCCGACGCGTTGCCCGCGCAGAGGTACGCGCCCGCCGCGTTCGAGACCAGCGCGGGGAGCTGCTGGCCGCCCACGTCGACGGGCCTCGTGGCGGCGAGGACGCCGGCCTCGGCGAGCGCGGCGAACATGCGGTGCATCCTGGGGTGCAGGGCCACGGCGCCGTCGCGGAGCGCCGGGGGCGTGGCGTCGGTCTCGCGGAGCGCGGGGAAGAGCACCTCGCGCGACACGCGGCGGAAGCTCTGCGTGGTGAGTTCGAAGGTCGCGCGGTCGTGGATGGAGAACGCGGGCAGCGCGCAGAGCCCCGCGGCGTCGTGCACCTCGTAGAGGAGGAAGTCGACGTCGCGATCGGGGAGGAGGGGGTTGGTGTCGGCGGCGGTCATCGGTGCCGCGCAGCATCGCGCGCATCGGTGCCCGAGGGAAAGCGCTACGAGGGCTTCGCGGCGTTGCGCGCGCGGTCGAGCTCTTCCTGGGTCATGTTGTTGGCGGCCGTGGAGGCCTCCTTCACGACGTGCCCCGCGCGCTTCGCGGCCTCTTGCGCGGCGTGCGTGGCCTGGAGCGCGGCCTCGGCGGCCGCGTCGCTGACCTTCTGGGCGACGCCCTTCACGCCGCGCGGCGAGACGGCCTCGGAGATGGCGTGGCCCGCCTTCTGGGCGCCCTCCTTCACCGTGTGGCCGGCCTTGTGGGCGGCCTCGGAGACCGAGTGTCCGGCGCGCTGCACGGCCTCCTCGATCTTGTGCGCGGTCTTCGTGGCCGTCTCCGAGAGGGGCGGCGTGGGGGTGCTGTCGGTGGGGTCGCTGACGGGCTTGTTGTTCATGGTGATGCTCTCGCAGGGGCGCGAGCGACGGCGGACCCGCACCATGCAGGCCGCGCCGACGTCGCGTGAGGTGATCGTTGTGATTCGAGCGCGGCCGACGCGTCGTCGCGTCGCGGCCGTTCGCGCGCTCAGATGGCGCGGCGTCCGCGGATCAGGTTGATCGCGACGGAGATCACCGCGAGCACCAGGAGCAGGTGAACCCACGCTCCCACGGTGTGGAACGCCGTGAAACCCAGGATCCAGAGGACGAGCAGGACGACGGTGATGGTCCAGAGCATGGCGGCACCTTTCGAGTGGCCACCGGCGATGTGCCAGCGTGACGACGGCGGATAGAGCACGACGCGTACCGCATCGACGAAGAGGCTTGTTTTCGAGGTGAATCGCGCGAACGAGCGGCGCGCCTCCGAGGCGCCTCCGCGACGCGCTCGTGTCACCGACGCGCGGTCGAGGCGACGCGCCACAGGTGGGTCGGCGCGAGCCGTGAGGGCGCCGACGCGGAGGGCCGTCACGGAGCTCAGGTCAGAATCGACAGTTCGAACACATTTTCTCGGACGCCCGTTGTGCAGAAAAGCCGGGGCCGCGAAATCCGTCGTGGAAATGTGAACGAGGGGCGCGGATGACGGGAGTCAATTTCCGAACTCCCGAGGTTGGCCGCACAAAAACATCTTGTTTCATGGTGTTATTGAGTCGTCGTCGCGCGGCGTTCCGTGGAGAGAAACGCGGACAGCGGGGCGGCGCCGGACGTCGTCTGATGTGCTCCACCGTGCTCACGGTGGCTTCACAGACCGACGCTGGAACGGGGCGGGCTGAGGGCGTACGCCCCATGTGACGGCTTTGACGTGTGCGTTGATGGATGCGAGAAGGGGGACCTCACTGCTCCAGACAGCGCAGGATAGAGCCGCAAGACCCTCGCGATCAGCCGTGAGGATGGAGCGGCGCCGCGCGGCGTGCCTTCAACCTTGAAGGGACGGCGCGGTCTCCTTGTCTGTTGAGAGCCACAACCGGGCGACCTCGCTTCGCCCACCGAGGTGGAATGAATCTCCGCACCCCGTCCCTCCACGGCTGCGCCGCTCGCGGCGCGTCGGCAACGGTCTTCGCGGCAATGTGCATCATGCTCGTCGGCTGCGGAGCGCCCGCCGACGAACCCATCGACGAGGCGGTTCAAGGCATCGACCTCGCGGTATCCCCCGGATCATCGATCGTCAGCGCGATCAACGCCGCCTCTCCGGGAGACCGCATCCTCGTTCGCGCGGGCACCTATCCCGGCGGCGGCTGGATCGAGCGCAGCGGCACCGCCGGCGCGCCGATCACCGTGGTCTCCATCGACGGCCCGCGGGCCGCGGTGATCCAGGGTGGCGGCGAGGCGCTGCGCGTCGGCGCCTCGGCGTACCTCATCTTCGACGGCTTCGAAGTGAGGAACTCGACCGACAACGCCGTGCACATCGACAACTCGCACCACATCACGCTCCGCAACGTCTACGTGCACGACGCGGGCCCGAACGGCGACGTCGTGAAGGTCAACCAGTCGAACAACATCGTGATCGCGCGCGCTCGGAGCTCGCGCGGCCCGGCCCCGCCCCAGCGGCGAGAACCGCTACCAGGAGTGCCTCGACTTCGTCGACGTCGACGACAGCGCGATCCGCGACAACTTCATCCACGACGGCGGGTCGATGCTGATGTTCGTGAAGGGCGGCTCGCGCAACACGATCATCGAACGCAACGTCTTCAGCCAGCAGCGCGCGGGGGCCAGCGACCCGATGGTGGGCCTCGGCGGCGCGACGGACCTGGCGCTGCTGCAGGGCGAGCAGTACGAGGCCTTCAACATCGTCTTTCGCAACAACGTGCTGATGAACGGCGTGATGGGCGCGATCGCGGTGTACGACGCGCAGGGGGCGTTCATCGCGAACAACCTCCTGCTCAACAACGACCGCGCGCTCGTCGAGTTCCGCGCGGGCACGGGGCCCGCGGCGCAGTCGCAGAACGTGCAGGTGGTCGACAACGTCGCCGTCGACACGCGCGGCCGGATGCCGACGCCGTTCCTGCTCTCGAGCCACGGCCTCACGGGCCTCGCGACCTCGTACAACCTCTACTGGAACAACGGCGCCGCGCTCCCGACCTCGTCGCTGGTGACCCTCGCGTCGCAGCCCGGTCACCTCGCGGTCAACCCCCTCGTGGCCGTTCCTTCTGCGACGGCGGATCGCAACACCATCCTCTCCGCGGTGCGTCCTGGCGCGGGCTCTCCGGCGGCGTCGTCGGGCGCAGACACGACGGTCTCTCCCTTCGGCGTGACCGTCGACATCAACCTCCTCACGCGTGGCACCGCGCGCGACCGCGGCCCCTTCGCGCTCGGCGCTTCGAGCGGCACCACCGCGGTCGTCGACGCGGGCACCACCGCGGTCGTCGACGCGGGCACCACCGCGGTCGTCGACGCGGGCACCACCGCGGTCGTCGACGCGGGCACCACCACGGTCGCAGACGCGGGCACCACGGCGACCTCGACGGGCGTGGTGACCTCGGTGACCTTCACCACCTCGTCGGCGGGAATGGTCGGCCACGCCACGACGATCTCCGCGCGGAGCGTCGGCTCCGTCGCGCCGCGCTACCGCTACGCCGTGCGCAACCCCGCGGGGACGTGGACGCTCCCGTGCGGCGGCTACATCGCCGCGACGAGCTGCGCGTTCACGCCCAACGTCGCGGGCACCTGGCGCATCCGCGTGTGGGCGAGGGACTCTCGCTCGACGGCGCAGTACGAGGCCACGAGCGGCGACGTGAGCTACTCCGTCGCCGCGGCGCCGAGCGGCGCGTGTCCTCCCACGGAGCCGACGTACATCAGCGCGCGTGGGAACCCCATCGGCACCATCTCGGGCCACATCCGGTGGTGCTTTCCCGGTGAGCTGCTCTGCTACTGCGACCGCGACGGCGACTGCTACGCCGAGCCCGGCTACGCCCGCTGCATCTGATCGCGAGACGCCTCTCGACGCCCCTCGACGCCCCGGCCTCCGCGTGAGCGCCGGGGCGTCGCCTCGTCTGCCGCTCAGCTCCCGAGCACGACCTTGATCGCCGCCTCGCGGCTCGCGGCGGCGAAGACGTCGTAGCCCTTCATCATCTCGTCGAGCTTGAGCTCGTGGGTGATGAGCTGCCTGGGCTTGAGCCTGCCCGCCACCACCATCTTGAGCAGCGTGGGCGTCGTCGAGGTGTCGACGAGGCCCGTGGTGATCGTGACGTTGTGTGACCACAGCCGCGCGAGCTTCAGCTCCGCGCTTCGCCCGTGGACGCCGATGTTCGCGATGCGTCCTCCGGCCGCGACGATGTCCTGGCAGAGTTCGAAGGTCGCGGGGATGCCCACGGCCTCGATCGCCACGTCGACGCCGCGCTGGTCGGTGAGGCCCATGATGCGCTCCTGGGCCTTGCCGTCGCTGTTGTGCACGGCCCTCGTGGCGCCGAGCTCGCGCGCGGTGCGAAGGCGGTTCTCGTCGTTGTCGACGACGATGATCTCCGCGGGCGAGTAGAGCCGCGCGGTGAGCACGGCGGCGAGGCCCACGGGCCCGGCGCCCACGATGGCCACGGTGTCGCCGGGCCGCACGCGGCCGTTGAGCACGCCGCACTCGAAGCCCGTCGGGAGGATGTCGCTCAGCATCACGAGCGCGGACTCGTCGACGCCCACGGGGACGCGGTACATGCTCGTGTCGGCGAAGGGGACGCGCACGAGGTCGGCGTGCGTGCCGTCGATCACGTTGCCGAGGAGCCATCCTCCGCTCGCGCAGTGCGAGTACATCCGCCGTCGGCACGCCTCGCAGCGTCCGCACGACGTGATGCACGACACGATGACGCGGTCGCCCGCGGCGAAGTTCGTGACCGCGGCGCCCACCTCGACGACGACGCCGACGCCCTCGTGGCCGAGGATCCTGCCGTCGGCCACGGTGGGGACGTCGCCCTTGAGGATGTGCAGGTCGCTGCCGCAGATCGTGGTGGTGGTGATCTTCACGATGGCGTCGGAGGGCGCGGTGATGACGGGCGCGGGCTTCGACTCCCACGCGCGCTTGCCGGGGCCGTGATAGACGAGGGCCTTCATGGGGCCGCTGTGATCTCTCACCGGGGTCACCGCGGCCGCGTCGGCGTGAAGGGGGTCTGCGGCGAGGTGGTGACCTGCGGCGGCGCGTCGACCCGCGGCGGGCTGTTGACCTGCGGCGGGTTGTTGAACTGCGGCGCGGTGTTGACCTGCGGCGGGCCGTTGAACTGCGGCGGGTTGTTGAACTGAGGAACGGTGGTCCGCGCGGCCGCGGCGTTGTCGGGGGAGCGCGTCCATCCGTAGCGGACCGCGACGCGGACCTCGGCCCAGGGGCGGTCGGCGTTCATGCCCTCCCAGCCCTTCTTGAGCTGCTGCTCGACGGCGCCGTTCCACTCGTGCTGGCCGCGGTAGTCGGGCGACTGCGCGGCGGAGTATCCGTAGCGAACGGCGGCCTCGTCGGTCCACCCGTGCTCGATGTTGGCCGTGTGTCGATCGGGGATCGCCTCGTTGCCCGAGGCCTGCGCCACGGTGTTGCCGACGCCCTGCCCGAGGTCCTGGCCGAACTTCGAGCCGAAGTCGTACTTCGTCTGATCCCAGTCTCGTCGGAGCGCCTCTTTCACGTTCTCCCACGTCTGCGACTCTTCGGGTTTCGATCCTGCGGACTTGTCCGTTCGTTCCATGATGGTCTCCTCGGCTGCGATGTCGGGTGACGCCGCGAGGCCCGCGGGTCTTCGTGGGCCGTGCTCCCCTTTGTGAGCAATCGCCGATCCAGCTCGACGGTCCGCGCGTCTGGCCGCTCCGCGCGGCGAGGCATCGTGCCGGTTTCGTAGCGGTGAGGCGCGACGCCACGACGCGATAAGCCTCGTTTCCAGCGCTTCGCGCGCCGTGACGCGCGTGATCAGAAGAGCGCGCCTCGCGGCCCCTGCGGCACGTCGGGTGCACCCTCGACGTCACGAGCGGGAAAACGGTGTGGCGAGTCCGACAAAGGGCTTTGACCGCACGCACTTTCCGATGGAGCCAGTCATGAAAGTCACTCATTGCCTTCTCGGTTCGAGCCTCGCGGCGATGCTGCTCACCGTCTCGACTGCGGCCTATGCGCAGAACAACACGGTCGGCAACGGAACACCGTCGCAGGCGCTGCCCCCCTCGCGCTCGGACCATGACCCGCAGCCCCAGGTGGCCTCGCCCACGCTGCCCCCCGAGGGCGTCGTGCAGCAGGCCGGCGTCGGCGGCTCGACGGGCTACGGCCGCGCGGGCGTTCTCGAGGTCGGCGGCTCCGCGGGGCTCACCTTCGCGGGCGACCTCCTCGCCCTCAGGATCGCCCCGAGCATCGGCTGGTTCTTCATGAACAACGTCGAGCTCTCGGGCATCGTGAGCTTCAACTACGCGCGGACGTCCGCGGGCAACGTGACCACCCACGCCACGTCGCTCAACATCTTCGTCGAGCCGAGCCTGCACATCCCCCTGAACCGCACGTTCTTTCTCTTCGGCGGCCTCGGCGTGGGCCTCGCCTACGCCGACGGACCGGGCGCCGGCTTCGCGCTCGCGCCGCGCCTCGGCGTGAACCTCATGGTGGGCCGCTCGGGCGTCTTCACGCCCGCGGTGACCTTCGTGTACTCGACCTCGGGCGCCGTCGAGACGTCGCAGGGCACGCTGCTCACGGCGAGCACGTCGCTCGGCATCAACCTCGGCTACACCGTGATGTGGTGACCGCGCGGGCTCAGGGCGCGAGCGGGAGCGTGAACGTGAAGGACGCGCCGCGACCCCGCTCGCTCGTGACCCCGATGCGCCCGCCGTGTGCCTCGACGATCCCTCGCGCGATGTAGAGCCCCAGGCCGTGGCCGCCGGGGTGATCGCTCGACCCCTTCCAGTACCGATCGAAGAGCCGCGGGAGGTGCTCCGGCGGAATCCCCGCGCCGTCGTCGGTGACGGTGAAGCGCCCGAAGCCCCCGACGCGCTCCGCGGACAGCGTCACCTCGCCGCCCGCCTGCGTGAACCGGATCGCGTTGCCCACGAGGTTCGAAAAGAGCTGCTGCACGCGGCTGCGATCGGCCATCACCCGCAGCCCCTCGCAGGGCCCCATCTTGATCGCGACGCTCGACGTCGACGACCCCGCCGCAGACTCGACGGCCTCGGCGATGAGGTCCGCCGCGAGCGTCGCGCGGGCCTCGACCTCGAAGGTGCCGAGGTCGAGCTTCGAAGCGTCGACGAGGTCTTCGATGAGGCGGTCCATGCGCTCGCACGCGCGCTCGATGCGGCGCACGACGGCGACGTCGTCGGCGAGCTCGACGCCCCGCGCCGCGAGGCTCTTTCGAAGCATGTTCGCGCCGATCGCCGCGGTGCCGAGGGGGCTCCGCAGGTCGTGAGAGACCACCGCGAGCACCTCGTCGCGCGAGCGCGCGGCGGCCACGGCGGCGCGCAGGAGCCACGCGCTCTCGAGGGCCGCCACCGCGACGCGGGCGAGCTGCGCGAGGAGCGCCTCGTCGGTCGCGAAGAGCTCGGCGCCGACGAGGGTCAACGCGCCGACGCGCTGCTGCTTCCCGTCGACGAGGTCGCGCGACACGACGCGCGCGCTCGGGGATCCGGCGCGTCCCGAGGCCGTGAACGTCACCGCCTCGCGGCCCTTCGACGCGCGGACGTCGACCGTCGCCTCGCTCGCGCGGAACAGGGCGAGCGCCTCGGTGGCCGTGACCCTCACGACCTCGTCGTCGGTCGACGCCGCGTGGATGCGCATGCTCGACTCGACGAGCGCGTCGAGCCGTTCGGCTTGCAGCGAGAGCCGCCGGAGCGCGTCGGCCTCGCGGCGCTGGAGCGCGTTGGCGTGCAGCGCGTTGGCGATGCCCTGCACGAGGCGCTCGGGGGAGAGCTGGCTCCTCGGGAGAAAGTCCGCCGGGCCGCGCGTCGCGAGGCGCCGGGCGAGCGGCTCGTTGTCGCAGACGGTGAGCACGATGGCGGGCGCCGACAGGCCGAGCTTCGCGGCGACCTCGAGCACCTCGAGGCCGTCGCCGCTCGGGAGCACCTGGTCGATGAGCAGGCAGTCGTAGTCGCGCTCCGTCATGGCGGCGCGCGCGCTCTCGACGTCGTGCGCCTCGATCACCTCGACGAGCACGTCGGCCTCGCGGAGCGCGCGGATCACGGCCTGGCGGTCGGCGCGCTCGTCGTCGACGAGGAGGATGCGCAGCGGGCGGTCGACGCCGGGGCGGAGCGCGGCGCTCAACGGTGCTGCCCGCGGCGTGCGCAGTGTCGGTTCTGGTGAACTTTCATGACAATCCCTTTCAGTCGCGGGACGCGGTCGGCGAAACCTCGCGCGCTCGCGACGCGCGGTCAAGCGTGTGGGGCGTGCGCGAAGTCGTGAGCGCGCACCCATGTTTTTTGTGCCGCAGTCGTGAATGGACGCTGATTTTTTTCTCGGGATTCGCGCGCTCTCCCCAACGCGCACGGTTGTGGCGTTGCGCCACGCCGTGCGCATCGACAAACGACCTGACGCGGCGCTTTGTGCGGTCGATCCTTCACAAAAGACCCGCGCGTTCTGCCATGATGCCTACTGGGCGGAATCTGTGATCTCTCAACAATTTTGCGCGCGCGGCTCCGTCGTCGCGACGCGCCGACACCGCAAGCGTGATTCGTGACGAATGCCACGGGCATGTGATCGCCGCGGTGGGCCGCAGCGGAGGGCTCTACTCGCCCTCGATCGGATTCTGACAATGGCCGCAACTCCAGAGTGTCCCGCTCGCGTGATGGTCGTCGATGACGACGACGACGCGCGGGCCATGCTCGAAGATTTCATCCGCCGAAGCGGGCGCCAGTCCGTGCCGGCACGGTCGGGCGTCGAGGCGCTCGAGCTCGCGCACGTGAATGACGACATCGCGCTGGTGATCACCGACGTGAACATGCCCGGCATGGACGGCATCGAGCTCTGCCAGCGCCTGAGCGACGTGCTCCCCGACGCGCCGGTCATCGTGCTCACCGGGCACGGGAGCATGGAGACCGTCGTGCGCGCGCTGCGGGCGGGGGCCTACGATTTTCACGTGCGCCCCATCGAGCTCGACATCCTCGCGCACTCCGTCGACCGCGCGCTCGAGCACGCGCGCCTCCGCGGCGAGGTCAAGCGCCTGCGCGACGAGGCGGTGCGCGCGCGCCCGGTGCGGGAGTTCATCGGCTCGTCGCCCGTGACGCGCCGCATGCTCGACATGGTGACCCGCGTGTCGTCGACGGACGCGACGGTGCTCATCGAGGGCGAGAGCGGCACGGGCAAGGAGCTCATCGCCCACGCGATCCATGACATGGGGGCGCGCCACGAGGGGCCCTTCGTGGCGATCAACTGCGCCGCGGTGCCGCCGCAGCTCCTCGAGAGCGAGCTCTTCGGTCACGTGCGCGGGGCCTTCACCGACGCGCGCGTCGCGCGCACGGGGCTGTTCCTCGAGGCCAAGGGGGGCACGCTCTTTCTCGACGAGATCGGCGAGATGCCCCTCGAGATGCAGTCCAAGCTCCTGCGCGCGCTGCAGGAGCGCACCGTGCGACCCGTGGGCGGCAACCGCGAGGCGCCCTTCGATGCGCGGGTCATCGCGGCGACCAACCGCGACCTCGAAGACGACGTCCGCACGACGCGCTTTCGCGAGGACCTCTACTACCGCATCGCCGTGGTGGGCATCGAGGTCCCCTCGCTGCGCGCGCGGATTCAAGACGTGCCCGTGCTCGCGCAGCACTTCGTCAAGCGCTTCGCCGAGCGCTTCGGCAAGAAGGTCGTCGGCATCGCGCCGCCGGCCCTCCAGCGCCTGATGACGTACCCGTGGCCCGGCAACGTGCGCGAGCTCGAGAACAGCATCGAGCGCGCGGTGGTGCTCACCCGCTTCGATCACCTCACGGTCGACGACCTCCCCGAGCGCGTGCGCGCCACGTCGTCGCTGCCCGACCCCGTGCTCACGACGGCCGACGGCACCGAGGAGCTGCTCACGCTCGCCGAGCTCGAGCGCCGCTACATCCACCGGATGATGGTGCTCGTCGGCGGCAACAAATCGCGCGCCGCGCGGATCCTCGGCCTCGACCGCCGCACGCTCTACCGCATCTTCGACCGCGAGCGCGCCAGCAGCGAGCGCGGCTCCCGCGACTGAGCCCTCGTCGCGCGCGGTCGATCGATGGGCCGCGCGTCACGACGTCGTGCTCGTCGCGCCTCGGGGCGGCGCCGCGCCGCTGACGCATCGCCTGCCTCGCCATCCCCACCAGCAGAAAGCCCGGCAGCGCCACCATGGGCACGCCCACGACCATCATCACGAAGGCCCAGATGAGCTTGCCCGTGAGCAGGTAGCAGCCGCCGAGCGAGGCCGCGCAGAGCGCCGCGACGACCGCCATGCGGCCGCGCTGCCTCCCTTCGCTCGGCGTCGTCATCGGTTGTTGCGGCGTGTCGTTCAAGGGGCGTCCCTCCGTCGGTGTCGTGCGGGTGATGCGACGGTCACGCGTCGCAATCGCGGGGCCGCGCCGCGCGGAGGGCCCGAGGTCGCGCGCGTTCGCTCCCTGTGGCATCGCGCGTGCTCACGATCACGTCGAGGAGAGCGGTCGCGGAGCCGATGAGGCTCACGCGCGTGCGGGTGTCACCGTCGCTCGACTCGATGGACGTCGAAAGGGAGGACACTAATGTTGTTCGTGCTCTTCATCGTGCTGCTCATCGCGAGCCTCGGCGGAGGCGGGTGGGGCTACTCGCGCTACGGCGCCGTGGGGATGTCGCCTGCCGCGATCATCCTCCTGGTGATGGCCCTGCTCTATTTCACGGGCCGCCTGCACTACTGAGCAGAAACGTCACGCCTGTGGCGGCGCGGTGGGGGGCCGCGTCGTCGGCGCGACGATGCGCACGCGGACCTCGTGTCGCCGCCCGTCGTCGACGAGCGAGATGCGCGTCGCGTCGGTGGGGACTCCGTCGCGCGTGACGTCGAGGGAGGACGCCGCGGTGTCGCGGTGGTCGGGGTTCTCGACCTCGATGTGGTACTCCGCCTCGCCGCGTCGGAGCGTGACCGCGTAGCCCTCCCATGCGCGCGGCACGCAGGGCTTGAGCGAGAGTCGCTCGCCGCGCACCTCGACGCCGAGGAGCCCTTCGAGGGTGATGCGATACATCCAGCCCGCCGCGCCCGTGTACCAGGTCCAGCCTCCGCGGCCGAGGTGCTCGCCGGGGCCGTAGACGTCGGCGGCGACGACGTAGGGCTCGACGCGGTACTTGCGCGCGCGCTCGGGGGAGTCTCCGTGGCGCACGGGGTTGAGCATGCGGAGGAGGTCCCACGCGGCCTCGGCGCGGCCCTGCTTGCAGAGGGCGAGGGCGATCCAGAGCACGCCGTGGGTGTACTGCCCGCCGTTCTCGCGCACGCCGGGCGGATACGAGGCGATGTAGCCCGGGTCGACGCCGTCGCCCGTGAACGCGGGCTTGAGCAGCAGCATGATGGCCTCGTCGGGCATCACGAGCTCGTCGAGGGCGCTGTCGACGGCCATGCGCGCGCGCGCGCCGTGGACCGCGCCCGACAGCTCGGACCACGCCTGCGCGATCGCGTCGATGCGGCACTCGGGGCTCTCGGCGGACCCGAGGACGTGGCCGTCGTCGGTCCAGGCGCGGCGGTACCAGCGCCCGTCCCACGCGGAGGCTTCGAGGTGCTCCGCGAGGCGTGACGCTTCGGCGCGGCCTTCGGCGGCGACGGCGGTGTCCTCGCGCGCGTCGGCGATGCGCGCGAGGTCGGTCCACACGCGGGCGATGAAGAACCCGAGCCACACGGTCTCGCCGACGCCGCGCTCGCCGACGCGGTTCATGCCGTCGTTCCAGTCGCCGGCGCCCATGAGCGGGAGGCCGTGGGGCCCTCGTGGCGACGCCACGCGCAGCGCGCGGAGGCAGTGCTCATAGAGCGACGCGCGCTCGTCGCTGACCAGGGGGACGCTGTAGAGGTCGTGCTCGCCCGCGGCGAGCGTGCGCTCGCGGAGGAAGGTCACGCCCTCGTCGAGCACCGCGGTGTCGCCGGTGACCTCGACGTAGCGCGCGGTCGCGTAGGCGAGCCAGATCATGTCGTCGGAGCAGCGCGTGCGGACCCCTTCGCCGGTATCGGGGTGCCACCAGTGCTGCACGTCGCCCTCGACGAACTGGCGCGCGGCGGCGCGGAGGATGTGCGCCCGCGCGACGTCGGGGCGCGTGTAGAGCAGCGCGAGCACGTCCTGAAGCTGGTCGCGGAAGCCGTACGCGCCGCCCGACTGGTAGAAGCCCGAGCGACCCCAGACGCGGCAGCTCAGGGTCTGATAGATCAGCCAGCGGTTCATCATCACGTCGAGCGCGGCGTCGGGCGTGCGCACCTCGACGCGCCCGAGGATCGCGTCCCACGCGGCGCGCGCGCGGTCGAGCGTCGCGTCCCAGTCTTCGCGCGTCGAGAGGGCCTCGCAGCACGCGCGGGCCGCGGCCGGGGTCTCTGCCACGCCGAGCGAGAGGTGCGTGACCGCGCGCCGGCCTTCGCCCACGTCGACGGCGATCTGCACGGCGCCGCAGGGCGCCATCGCGCCGCCGACGCGCCCCGAGAGCCTCGGGTGCGAGAGGGCGCGCGGCGCGGCGCGCGAGGCGCGCGTGCCGTAGAACTCTCGTCGGTCGCCGGTGACGCCCTTGAGGTCGCGAGAGGCGCAGAGAAAGCCGCAGCGCGCCGAGTGCTCGCCCGCGTGGTCCGTCGCGAAGACCGCCCGCAGCGCGGGTTCGTAGGACGAGACGAGGGTCGGCTCGGAGCGCTCCCGCTGCGCGCCGAGCACCCAGTCGACGCAGGCGAAGAGCGAGAAGCTCCGCGCGGCGCCGCGGTTGCTCAGCTCGACGCGCCACGTCTTCGCTGCGTGGTCGGGGTCGAGGAACACGGTCACCGCCACGTCGAGCTCGCGCCACGCGCGTTCGAAGACGCTGTAGCCCTGCCCGTGCCGCGCGCGCCACGCGCCCCCGGCGCCGGTGAGCGCGACGAAGCGTCCGTCGGCGTCGTCGCGGAGGTAGAGCGCCTCGCCCGCGGGGTCGCAGACGGGGTCGTTGCTCCAGGGCGTGAGGCGGCTGCGCTGGCTGTTGTCGCTCCACGTGAAGCCGCCGAGCGACTCGGTGACGAGCGCGCCGAAGTCTGCGCGCGCGAAGACGTTCGACCACGGCGCGGGCGTGAGGTGACCGGGCGAGGGGGTGACGTGGTACTCGCGTCCGTCGGCGGTGAAGGCGCCGAGGCCGTTGTCGAAGCGCGTCTCGGCGACGTTCGCGGGCGCGACGGTGACGTCGGCCACGAGGGGCTTCGCGTCGGGCTCGCGCGCCTCGCGGGGGCTTCGAAGCTGCCGCGCGAGGGAGCCGCGCGAGACCGAGAGCACCACGCGCGCGGCCGAGAACACCACGGAGCGCTCCGCGGGGTTGAGCTTCGACGCGGACCGCAGAAAGACGCCGCCGCGCTGGTCGAGGCGCCCCTGCGCGCCGGTCGTGCGGATCACCTGGAGCGCGCGCTCGTGGCGCGGCGCGAGGTACGCCGCGGGCTCCTCGTCGAGGAGCAGGAGGTCGAACTGAAAGTGGTTCACGCGCAGGAACTCGTGCGCGAGCAGGGCCTCGCGGCAGAGGTCGGAGAGGCCCGCGTCGTCGAGGCGCACGATCACGAGCGGGAGGTCGCCGGAGACGCCGAGCGACCACAGCACGCCGCGCCCGTCGAGGTCGACGGAGGCGTGCTCGGCGCCCACGCGGAAGGGCTCCTCGGGCGTCAGGATGGCCGACAGGAGCTGCTGGTACTGGAACGACGCGAGGGCGCTCACGCCGATGTGCTTGAGCTCCACGCGGGCGTCGGCCCACGCGAGCTCGCAGGTGCGCTCGATGCCCGCGGTGTTCGAGAGCGCCTCGATGACCCGCAGCGCGTCGTCGCGGCGGTCTGAGAGGGCGGTCACGAGGTCGAGCCGCGCGCGCTCGCCGGGCGCGATGCGCAGCGTTCTGCGGAGGGCGAAGCCGGGGTCGAGCACGAAGCCCGTGGAGCGTCCGAGCGCGCCTCCGCGGGTGACCGCGCCGGGGCGCGCGACGGTGCCGCCGCGGCCGATGAAGGCCTCGCGCGAGGTCTCGTAGTCGACCTCGTCGGCCTCGGCGCCCTCGGTGTGGAGGCACTGCGCGCACCACACGGCGGCGGCGCCGCGCGACCTCGGTCGGCGGTGGGCGAGGAGTGCGCGCTGCGAGGGGACATAGCTCGTCTCGATGAACATCCCCGAGAAGGCCGGGTGCGCGAGGTCGGCGCCGCGCTCGACGAGCGAGAGCTCGAGCCACGTGGTGAGCACGAGCTCCACCGGTGTCGCGCCGTGGTTGACGAGGGTGATGCGGCGCAGGTCGGCGGCGTGCTCGGGGGAGACGACGAGCTCCATCGCGCTCTCGATGTCGCCGTCGCGGCGGCGGATTCGAACGCGGTCGGGCGAGAGCTCGACGCTGTAGTCGTCGGCGGGGGCGCGCGTGGGTTCGAAGCCGACGGACCACAGCCGCGACGTGGCCGCGTCGCGCACGTACACGAAGACCCCGCTGGGGTCGGTCTCGACGTCGCCCCGCACGCGGTGGACGTCGATGCCGCGCCAGGTGGTGAAGCCGAAGCCGCGCACGCCGAGGAGGCTCGCGAGCTCGCCCTGTCCGAGCAGGTGCGCGCGGAAGGTGGGCGCGTCGTCGAGGGTGACGCGCTCGACGTGGTGCAGGTCGCCGTCTTGCGGGAGGGGCGGCGGCGAGGGGACGGCGCGGTCGGAGAGCAGCGGGACGCCGCGCGGGAGGCGCTCTTCGAGCAGGAGCTCCGTAGCGAGCACGCGGGGGTGGGCGTGGAAGCGTCGCGGCATCGGCGCGTCGAGGAGCACGTTGCAGAGGGCGACGAGGCTCATGGCCTGGTGGTGGGCCATGAAGGTCTTCACGATCACGCCGCGGCGGTTGGGGGGCACGCGCTCGGGCGTGTAGTCGACCGATTCGTAGAAGCCGAAGGGGCCCTCGACGCCGTCGCGGGTGAGGCGCGCGAAGTTCTCGGCCGCGAGGTCGGGCATCACCATCGCGGCGAGCGCGGTGGCGTAGGGGGCGATGACCACGTCGTCGGCGAGGCCCGACTTGAGGCCGAGCGATTGGATCCCGAAGGCGCGGTACTGGTACGTCATGCCGAGGTCCATGACGTTGAAGGCCGACTCGGAGACGCCCCAGGGGATGTCACGCGCGTCGCCCCAGGCGCGCTGCACGGCGACCACGGAGTCGTAGGTCTCGTCGAGGAGCGTCCCCTCGTGGCGCTTCATCACGAGCACGGGCATGAGGAACTCGAACATCGAGCCGCTCCACGAGACGAGTGACGCGCGCTCGCCCGCGGGCACGCGCGCCCGCCCGAGGTGGAACCAGTGGTCTTCGCGCACGTCGCCCTTGGCGATCGCGACGAAGCTCGCGAGGCGCGCCTCCGAGGCGAGGAGGTCGTAGTGGGCCGTGTCTCGCAGCGCCCGCTCGACGTTGTACCCGATCGCGAAGAGCGCCCGCGGCTCGTCGTAGAGGAAGCGAAAGTCCATCGCGTCGGCCACCGCGAGCGCGCGCGCCCCGAGCCCGCGGAGGCGCTCGGTGAGCCGCTCGCACGCGTCTCGCGCCGCCCGCGCCGTCCGCGCGAGCTCCGCCGCTTCGGTCGATGACGCGGCGGCGTCGTCGAGCGGGGGCAGCGCCGCCGTGACGGCGTCGACGATCTCGCGCAGGCTCGCGGCGCGCGCGAGGGCCTCGACGGCCGGGGCGATCGAAGGCGCCGTGCGGAGCGCCGCGGGGAGGGCTTCGAGGGCGGGCGTGTAGGGCGCCAGCGCGCGGGCCTCGTCGCTCCACGCGGCGGCCGTCTGCGCGGCCTCGGAGAGCCAGTCGTCGCGCTCGGTGAGGGCGCCCTCGTCGCAGGCGCGCTCGAGGCGCGCGCGCAGTCCGGCGACGACGCGGGCGGCGGACCGTGAGCGTGCCGTCGAGCGAGGCGCGGGCGTCGTCGACGGCGGCGCGCGCGTCGGTCACGTCGGCGCCGGCCTCGTGCGCGAGTCGAAGGGCGTCTTCGACCGCGTCGATGCAGCGCGAGGGGTCGAGGCGCGCGTCGAGGGCCTCCTCGCAGCCCTCGAAGAGCGTCCAGAGGTGCCCCGCGAGGTTGCCGCTGTCGACGGTGGACACGTACGCGGGCGGCAGCGGCTCGAGCGTGCGCGTGTCGTACCAGTTGAGCAGGTGGCCGCCGTGCGTGCGCAGCCGACGGACGGCGTCGAGGGTCGCGTCGACGCGCTCGACGAGCTCGCGGAGCGTGAGGTACCCGAGGTCGCGCGCGGCGAGGCACGCGAGGAGGTACAGGCCGATGTTGGTGGGCGACGTGCGGTGCGCGACGGCGCCGCGGGGCTCCTGCTGAAAGTTGTCGGGCGGGAGCCAGTTGTCGTCGGCCACCACGAAGGTGTCGAAGAAGCGCCACGTGCGGCGGGCCACGCGGCGGAGGTCGAGCCGGTGCTCGGGCGAGACGCGGCGCGCGCGCTTCGAGGCGGGGCGCGGGCGGCTCAGCGCGCGCTCGATCCACGGCGTGAGCGCCCAGGAGACGAGCGACGGGCCGAGCCACGGGAGCGCCGCGGGGCGCGTGAGCGTCAGCGCCGCGAGGCCCGCGGTCGAGACGGCGGCGCCGAGCCAGAGGCGCAGCTCGGTGCGCGCGCCGCGGTCGCGCGTGATGCGTTCGGCCTCGCCGGTCGAGGTCCACTCGAGGAGGTCGCGCCGCGACACGGCGAGGCGATACGCGGTGCGCGCGATGGCGTCGGCGGCCACGATCGCCTCGTCGAAGAGGAAGCACCCGCGCACGACGGCGCACTCGGCGTTGGCGCGGAGGTCGCCGTAGAGCCCCGGCCAGCGCACGACGGTGCCCTGCGGAGGGCGGCGCATCACGCCCGCGATGGCGCGCACGAGCAGGGGCGAGAAGAGCACGCCGGTGAGGGCCGCGGCCGTCCACGCGGGGGCCGTCGCGCCTGCCGCGGCGCTGCCCGCGACGAGGGCGACGAGGGCGCCGGGGAGGGCCGCGCGGCGGAGGTTGTCGAGCATCTTCCAGCGGCCGAGCCAGGGCACGGAGCCGCGCGCGGCGTGGGCGCCGAAGAGCCACGGGATGAGCTGAAAATCGCCGCGGATCCAGCGGTGCTGTCGGCGCGCGTCGACGGCGTACGAGGCCGACTGCTCGTCGAGCACCTCGATGTCGGAGGCCAGCGCGACGCGCGCGAAGATGCCTTCGAAGAGGTCGTGGCTGAGGAGCGTGTTGTCGGGCACGCGCCCCGCGAGCGCGGCGGAGAACGCGCGCACGTCGTAGATCCCCTTGCCCACGAACGACGCTTCGCCGAAGAGGTCCTGGTACACGTCGGAGACGGCGCTGGTGTAGGGGTCGATGCCTGGCGCGCCGGACATCACCCGCGCGTACCGCGACCGCCGCGCGCTCTCGGGCAGCGTGCCGACGCGCGGCTGGATGATCCCGTAGCCCCGCGTGACGCGGCCGAGGGCCTCGTCGAGCTGCGGGCGGTTCATGGGGTGCGCGAGCGTCGCGACGAGCCTGCGCGCCACGCCGCGAGGGAGCTGCGTGTCGGCGTCGAGGGTGATGACGTAGCGCACGCCGCGGAGGAGGTCGTCGCTCGCGGTGACGACTTCGAAGCCCGCGCCCTCTTCGCCGAGGAGCAGTCGGTTGAGGGCGTCGAGCTTGCCGCGCTTGCGCTCCCAGCTCATGAAGCAGCGCTGCGCGGGGTTGTGCAGCCGGCCGCGGTGCAGGAGGTGAAAGCGCGCCCCGTCGGGGTGCGGGTTCCGCGCGTTGAGCCGCGCGACGCCCTCGCGCGCGGCCGTGAGGAGGGCCTCGTCGGCGTCGGCGCGCGCCTCGGGCGCGTCGCAGTAGTCCGTGAGGAGCGCGAAGTAGAGCTCGGGGTCGTCGTTGCCGAGGGCGCGCACCTCGAGGTCGGCCAGGAGGCGCTGCACGGTCTCGCGCGAGTCGAGGAGCGCGGGCACCACCACGAGCGTGCGGTGCTCCGCGGGCACCGCGTCTTTGAACTCGAACTTCGCGAGGAGCCTCGGGGGAAAGGCCGCCACCACGAGCGCGTTCACGATGCCGACGGAGACGTCGGCCGCGGCGAGCGCGAAGGGCGCGGCCAGCGCGGCCACCGCGACGGGAGAGACCCCGCGGCGCCGCAGCGAGCGCGCGAAGGGCGCCACCGCGAGGGTCGTGAGCGCCGCCACGCTGCCGACGTAGAGGGGCAGCGCGTTGCGCTCGACGGCGCGTCGCAGGCGCGTGAGGAGCGGGGTCTTGACGCCGAGCGCGCGCTCGAGCTCGGGCTCTCGGGCGCCGCCGAGGTAGCAGCCCACGTGGCGCGCCGAGACGTCGGCGGCGCCGTCGGCGCGCGTGGCGAGGTCGAGGGCGGCGCGGGCGACGTCTCCCTCGGCGCGTTCGCCGTGACGGGCGATGCGCTCGACGGCGTGGCGGCAGCGGTCGCGCGTGGCGCGATCGGAGCGCGCGTACACGTCGTCGGGGTCGCAGCGCAGGAGGGCCTCGACGCGGCTCACGCGCTCGAAGAACGCCGACCAGTCGTACGCGCTGAGCGTGCGCATGCTGGTGACGCAGTTGGCGATCGTGAGCTGGTCTTCGGCGCGGCGGAGGTGCTGCCGTCGGCTGAGGTCTTCGACGCTCGCGCCGAAGTGCTTCGCCCGATCGGCGACGAAGTCGGCCACGGCGCTCGGGTCGACGTCGTACTGCCGGATCGCGTGCCACAGGTCGACGACGAAGGCCTCGGTCACCTCCCGCAGCGGCAGCGCGCGCAAGGCCTCGGTGACGCGCGCGGGGTCGGCGGCGATGGCCGCGGCGACGCGTCGGGCGCGGGTGTGCGCGGCGTCTTCGGCGGAGAGCGTCGCGACGCGGGCGACGATCATCAGGAGGCCGAGGCGCAGCATGATGGGCACGGCCCAGAGCTCGCCGATGGTGAGCGCGCGCACCGACTGGTAGCCCTCGACGAAGAGGGTGAGCGCGTCGGGCTCGACGCGGGCGTCGGTGTGGCAGAGGTAGTCGACGCAGAGCGCGTAGACGCGCGGGTGCTCGCGCAGCGCGCCGTGTCCGATGCGCGGGAGCTCGCGGAGGTAGCCGCGCGGGAGGTCGACCGCGACCTCGCGGAGCTGGTCTTCGACGACGTGCGCGTTGTCGAGGAGCCACTCCTCCGCGGGCGTCGGGTCTCGCACGGCGCGCACCTCGCGTGAGAGGTAGTCGTACGAGCGGCGGATCTTCGCCTGCGTCTCGGCGAAGCGCGCGAGGAGCACCTCGGATCGCCCGCGGCCCGAGGGCGCGCCGTGAAACTCCGCGAGGCTCCGCGCGCGGTCGGAGAGGCGCGCGCCGCTCAGCATTCGGCCGCGCGACGCGGACACGTCGGTCAGCCACGGGTCGACTTCGAAGGGGCCCCGCGTCGCGTCGTCGCTCACGAACCGCGGCCGGTGTCGGCGTTGCGCCGATCGAAGCGGCTCGCGAGGGCGGCGCGGGAGCGCAACACGGAGGAGGGCGCTGACGACGCCGCGTCGGGCGTGTCACGTCCGCGCGGCGAGGGCTCGCGATGGAGCCACGCGCCCGTGGTGAGGGGCCACTCGGAGCGCACGTGGGTGCAGCACACGAAGGCCTCGTCGGCGTGGACGCGGCACCCGCAATCGGCGCCGCAGACGGGGCAGGGGCGGACGCTGTTGGCGCTCTCCCAGTCGAACTCTTCGGAGGTCTTCTCCGCGTCGAGACGGTTCATGGTTCTCTCTCCTCGATGCGCTGGGGCGCTTCGTCGACGCGAGAACGCACCCCGCGTGCCGCGTCGGCCCCGGTTGAAACGAGCCCTCGCCTGACGCCGATGTCGACGCGTTCCGTCACACCGTGGCGTCTGGCCACGCTTGCGTCGTGGGCTTCAGGGATCCGGTGATCCGTCGTCGATGACGACGGCGCGCACGTGGGCGAGCGCCTGCACGGCGGTGAGGTTGCGCTGGTTGTATCCGTAGCGGAGCGCGGCGTCGGAGAAGTTGCACGCGTACTGCCCGCTGTAGGTGCTCGGGTAGACGCCGTCCGAGCCCATCCCCTGGTTGATCATCGTCGAGGCCGCGAGGGCGGCGCGATAGTTCAAGAGGGGGACCTGCTGCGCGGCGGCGACGGCGATGACGGCGTCGTTGTAGGCGGCGACGCGGGCGCCGAGCGTCGCGCTGTCGAGCCTCGGGGGGATGGTGCTGAGCACGGGGATGACGCCCGCTGCGACGGTGTCGTTGACGATCTGCGTGAGGTTCGCGCGGTAGACCGTGAGGTCGTTGACGCGCTCGAGGTCGCTCGTGCCGAGCATCACGAGCGCGATGCTCGGGTGCGTGAGGTGCAGCTCGCAGCGGAGCGCCGTGTCGTAGGGCGCCGCGCAGCCCGCGCGGGTGATCGGCGAGAGCACCGTCGCGGTGGTCCACCCGAGCGCGGCGGCGACGCTGTTCATCGTGAAGGAGTTCGAAGCGCCGCACCAGACGGTCGCGCGACCGGGCACCGCTGTGGCGCGGAAGTACGAGATGGTGCTCGCGAGCTCGGGGTGCACGCCGAGATTCTCGGCACCGCACCCGATGTCCGTGAGGAACGAGCCCGTCGCCGTGATGCCGTCGCCCACCTTCGAGAACACGCCTGCGCGATTGCCCTGCGCGAGGCCGCTCGCATACACCGCGCGAAGACGGGATTTCATCGACGCGTTGATGACCGGCACCACGCCGGGCGCCGCGCCTGCGTCCGTTGTCGCGTCGGTCGTGACGTCGGCGGTCGCGTCGACGCCCACGTCTGCGCGCGCGTCTGCGGCGACGTCTGCGGCGACGTCTGCGGCGACGTCTGCGCGTGCGTCTGCGGTGGCGTCGGCGATCACATCTGCGGGCGCATCGGCGATCACGTCGGCCGCGCCTGCGTCGGTGGTGTTGTCGGGGTCCGGCGCGCCGTCGTCGATGACGATGGCGCGCACGTGGGCGAGCACCTGCACGGCGGTGAGGTTGCGCTGGTTGTATCCGTAGCGGAGCGCGGCGTCGGAGAAGTTGCACGCGTACTGCCCGCTGTAGACGCTGGGATGGATGCCGTCGGCGTCGATCCCCTGGTTGATCATCGACGAGCCGGTGAGGGCGACGTGAAAGTCCCACAGGGGGACCTGCTGCGCGGCGGCGACGGCGATGACGGCGTCGTTGTAGGCGGCGACGCGGGCGCCGAGCGTCGCGCTGTCAAGCCTCGGGGGGATGGTGCTGAGCACGGGGATGACGCCCGCCGCGACGGTGTCGTTGACGATCTGCGTGAGGTTCGCGCGGTAGACCGTGAGGTCGTTGACGCGCTCGAGGTCGTTGGTGCCGAGCATCACGAGCGCGATGCTCGGGTGCGTGAGGTGCAGCTCGCAGCGGAGCGCCGTGTCGTAGGGCGCCGCGCAGCCCGCGCGGGTGATCGGCGAGAGCACGGCGGCGGTGGTCCAGCCCATCGCGGCGGCGACGCTGTCCATCGAGAACGAGTTCGAGGCGCCGCACCAGACGGCCGCGCGACCGGGCACCGCCGTGGCGCGGAAGTACGAGATGGTGCTCGCGAGCTCGGGGTGCACGCCGAGATTCTCGACACTGCACCCGATGTCCGTGAGGAACGAGCCCGTGGCCGTGATGCTGTCACCGACCTTCGAGAACACGGCCGCGCGGTTGCCCTGCGCGAGGCCGCTCGCATACACCGCGCGAAGACGGGATTTCATCGACGCGTTGATGACCGGCACCACGACGCGCGTCACGGCGGCTTGAGTCGTCTGGCCGACGTCGGGCGGCGCGCCGTAGCAGCTCGTCGCGAGCACCGCGCCCAGCGCGGCCTTGAGCATGCGTTGATTCATCGGGAATCACCTCCAGCGGAGGCGCGATCGACGCGCGCTGTCGCGACGCGACGTCTCGCCGTCCCGCGGAATTTGAGAGTCGTGTGAGAGTCACGGCCCACCACTGCACGCGGGGAGCCAGCGCCACGTCACGCGCCCTCGGGGCGCTCCTCCGCGACGTGCGCGTGGACCTCGCGGGCCTTGGGCAGTCGGATCTCGAGGACGCCGTCGGTGTACTGCACCACCGCCATGTCGGTCTCGATCTCCGCGGGCAGCGTGATCTCCCGCGAGAACGCGCCGTACGAGCGCTCGGAGTAGCGCGCGAAGCCGTCGTCGTCGTCCATGCGCGCGCCCGAGATGTAGAGCGTCCGCACGTCGCAGGTGACGCTGAGTCGGCCGCGGCGGATGCCGGGCACCTCGACGCGCACGAGGTAGTCCGCGGCGGTCTCGCGCAGCTCGACGGGCACGGCGAAGGTCCCCTCGGCGGGCATGGGCGCGTGGTCGAGGTCGCGGCGTCGATCTCGGGTGCGTCGCAGCTCGCTCAGCGCCTCGTCGAGGAGCTCGGTCGGTCGTCGCAGTGCGATCGTGTTCATCATGGGTCGCAACCCCCCTCCCTCGCGCGAAGCGCCTCGCGCTCAGGCTCCGTTCGTGGACGGGTTCGGAGGCGGCCGCTGCCCGTCGCTTCCGAGGTTCCACTCGGTTCCGTCTGCGTCGTTGACGAGGGGGCGCACCGCGCCTCCGACGGCGTCGAGGGCCTCGCGCGCCGAGTTCTCGACGCTGTGCGCGGCCTTCGTCACGTCGCGCTGCGCGGAGCGGAAGAGCCCCGCGATCGTCGCGCGCATCGCCTCGCCCGACTTCGGCGTGAGCAGCATCGCCACGCCCGCGCCGACGGTCGCGCCCGCGAGAAAGAGGCCCGCGCCGGTGGCCACGCGGGAGAGCGTGCTCGGGCGGCGCTGGAGGCCCATGATGCCGAGCATCCTGCGTCCGGGGGCGGCCCGCTGGAGCGCCGCGGCGAGCGCGTCGAGGGTGGCGTAGGTCTGCGCCGCGGTGCGAATCGTCTGGAGGCCGCGCATGCCGCGACCGACGGCCGACGACATCGACGAGAGGCCCTCGTCGGTCTTCTCGGCGAGCGTGTCGCGGCCGTGCTCGTAGGTGTCTTCGACCTCGCCGAGCGCGTGTCGCGCCGCGTTGGCGATCTCCGAGGGGAGCTTCTTGATCTTCATGTCGTACTCCGTGGTGCTGCGTCGCGCAGCGTGGGTTGGAACCGCTCCCTCGAAGAGCAATTCGATGACCACGCCGCGCGTCGCCGCGTGTTCGCCGCGCGTTCGCCGCGCGTTCGCCCGCGAGGCGCCGAGACGGGGGCTCTCTCCACCGTGTCAGCGCGCCACGCGCGAGGGCGAACGCCTCCCCCCGGTCGGCGCTCTAGAGGTCGGAGTAGACGCCGACGTAGTGGGTGACCCGCGCGCGGTCGTCCTTCACGGCGCGGATGACCAGGCGCTCGGAGTACACCTCACCGCTCTTCTTGCGGTTCGAGATCTGTCCCGTCCACGCGCCCTCGGCCTCGATGCGGGTCCACATGGCGTCGAAGAACCGCCGGTCGTGGACGCCCGAGCGGAGCATCCGCGGCGTCTGCCCGAGCACGTCGGCCTCGGTGTAGCCCGTGCGGTCGCAGAAGCCCTGATTCACCACGAGGATCTGCCCGTCGACGTCGGTCACCACGACGCCCTCGGTGGCGCATTCGAACATCGCCGAGGCCTGACGCAGCCGGTCTTCGGCGGCCTTGCGCGCCGCGATGTCGGTCACCACGACGCGGAACTCCTGCGCCCCCTTCGCGCCCATCGCGCGGTTGGCGTCGAGCTTCGCCCAGAAGGGCCGCTGGCCGTGCCGGATGAGCTTGAGCTCCACGGACTGCGTCGCCCCCGTCGAGACGAGGCGCCTGCGGTGAAAGTGGTAGGCGTCCTGATCGCCGGGCACGACGAAGCGGGCGAGGGGCTGCCGCGCGAGCGCGGCCCGCGTCACCCCGAGGAGCTCCGACGCCGTGAGGTTCGCCTCGACGATGAGGCCCGCCTCGCTCGTGGTGAGGTAGCCCACGGGCGCGAGGTCGTAGAGGTCGAAATAGCGGGCCCGCGACACCTCGAGCTCGGCCTGCGTGCGCCGCAGCTCCTCGTTCTGCATCTCGAGCTCGATCTGGTGCACCTGGAGCTCGTGGACGAGGCGCTCCTTGGCGTCGGCCGACCGCGGCTCGACGGCCGCCATGAGCGCCGCGGGGATGCGCTGCGCGATCGCCTCCGCGCGCGCTCGCAAGGTCGCCTCCGGCGACGCGGGGGCCCCGCCAGCGTTCTCGTCGTGAGGCTTCGGCGTGGTCATCTACGGGTGCTCCTTCGCGTCGGGGTCGGCGCGCGCGGCGCGCTCCCGCTCGGTGGTGACGATGGCGTAGGTCTCGCCGCGCTCGTTCTTGAGGGCCGTGGCGGTGAGCCACACCGAGACCACGCGGCCGTCTCGCGCGATGCGCTGCGCCTCGCACGGCGCCAGCGTCTCGGCGCGGCTCAGCCGCTCCGCCGCGGCGAGGGCCTCGGAGCCGAGCGACGCGGGCGTGATCTCTCGGATGTTCTTGGTGATCGCCTCCTCCTCGGGCCAGCCGTACATCCGCACGGCCGCGGGGTTCCACGCGAGGATGCGCCCCGTGGCGTCGACGGTGACGATGGCGTCGCTCGCGTCGCGCACCACGGCGGCGAGGTGGCGCAGGCCGAGGGCCTCGCGCGCGAGGGCCTGCGAGCGCTTGAGCTCGGTGATGTCGACGAAGGTGATCACCGCGCCCTCGATCACGTTCTCGACCGTGCGATACGGCCTGATCCGAAGGAGGAACCACCGCCCCGCGAGGGTCTGCACCTCGACCTCTCGGGGCACGAGGCTGTCGAGCACGGCGGTCACGTCGTCGACGAGCGCGCGGTACCCCACGAGGTTCGACACGATGTGCCCCACGGGGCGACCCACGTCGGAGGCGATGAGGTTGATCACCTGGGTGACCGACGGGGTGAAGCGCTGAATCACGAGCCGGTGATCTACGAAGATCGTGCCGATGTCGGTGCTCGCCAGGAGGTTGCTCATGTCGTTGCCCGCGCGCGCGAGGTCCGCCAGCTTCGACTGGAGCTCGCTGTTCACCGTGGCGAGCTCCTCGTTGACCGATTGCAGCTCCTCTTTGGAGGTCTCGAGCTCCTCGTTGGCCGATTGAAGCTCCTCGTTGACCGACTGCATCTCCTCGTTGGCCGACTTGAGGTCCTCGTTCGAGGTCTCGAGCTCCTCGATGCTGCTCTGGAGGTACTCCTCCTTTGCGCGGAGCTCGGTCTGGAGCGCCGCGACGCGCGCGTCCGTCGTCCCCGCGTCGACGCCCGGCGGTGCCGCGTCGTCGGTGTGTCGCGTCGCGACCTCTTCGAGCACGACCACGAAGAGCCGCGGGTCGTCGGGCGTCACGGCGCCTGACACCACCTGGATCACCGTGACGTCGACGTCGGTGAAGTCTCCGTTGGTCTTCACGCGAAGCCCCGTCACCGACACGGGCTCTCGCTCCATCGACGCCCTGTGCAGCGCGTTCGTGAGGGCGAGCCGCAATCCCTCGCGGGCCATCTTGAGCGCGTTCATGCTCGCCTCGCCGGGGGCGGGCTCGAGGTATCGCCCCGTGCGCCCGTGGAGGTAGAGAATGTCGCCGCGCGCCGTCACCAGCATCGCCGCCGCGGCGAGGTGCTGGAGCAGCGCGCGCTCGGTGAGCTCTCGCAGCGGGGCCCTGGCCTCGGCCGCGGCGCGACCCTCGACGCGCGGCGCCGACGCGGGCGGCGGCACCGCGAAGCCGCCCTTGTAGGCGATGTGCGCGCCGCGCAGCGACTCGCGGTTCTGATAGAGCTTCGCGTCGCGGTCGACGACGGCGAAGAGGTCGGTGAACTCGCCCACGCTCTCCGACGTGCCGAGCACGAGGAACGCCCCCGGCGAGAGCGCGTAGTGAAAGAGCGGAATGAGCCGCCGCTGGAGCTCGGCGCCGAGGTAGATGAGCAGGTTGCGGCAGCTGATGAGGTCGAGGCGCGAGAAGGGCGGGTCCTTGATGACGTCGTGCTCCGAGAACACCAGCATGTCGCGCAGGGCCTTCTGCACGCGGTACGAGCCGCTGTCGGGGTCGCGCACGAAGAAGCGCGCGAGGCGATCGGGGCTCACGTCGGCGGCGATGCCCGCGGGGTAGACGCCGCCGCGCGCCACGTCGATGGCGTGGCCGTCGATGTCCGTGGCGAAGAGCTGCACCTTGAGGCTCTTCTTCTGCGCGGCGAGGCGCTCTTGAAGCAGCATGGCGAGGGAGTACGCCTCCTCGCCCGTGGAGCAGCCGGGCACCCACACGCGCACCGCCGCGCCGACGCCCTTGGCCTCGATGATCCGCGCGAGCGCCTGCTCCGAGATCGCGTCGAAGACCGCCGGGTCGCGGAAGAACTGCGTGACCCCGATGAGCAGGTCGCGAAAGAGCGCCGCCACCTCGGCGGGCGACTGCTGGCAATAGCGCGCGTACTCGTCGAGGCGCGCGATCTGGTGCACCGCCATGCGCCGCTCGACGCGCCGCAGGATCGTGTTGCGCTTGTACTGCGAGAAATCGTGCGAGGTCTGCGCGCGCAGGAGCACGAAGAGCGAGAGGAGCGCGTCGTCGTCGTCGCCGGTCGCCGTGGTCGCCGGCCGCGACGCGGGGAGCGCGCGGCGCGTGAGCGCGGCGAGCTGGGGCATCATCGCGGAGGGCGGGAGCACGAGGTCGACGACGCCCGTGGCGATGGCGCTGCGGGGCATGCCGTCGTGCTCGGCGGAGTCGGGGGATTGGGCGATGACCAGGCCGCCCTCGGCCTTGATCGCGCGCACGCCGAGGGCGCCGTCGCTGCCGGTGCCCGAGAGCACGATGCCCACGGCGCGCGCGCCCTGATCGTCGGCGAGGGAGCGGAAGAACGAGTCGATGGGGAGCCGCTGGCCCCGCGGCGCCGAGGGCTCCGAGAGGTGGAGCGCGCCGCCGCGGAGGGTCATGTCGCGGTTGGGCGGGATGATGTACGCGCAGTTGGGCTCGACGACGACGCCGTCTTCGACCTCGAAGACGCGCATGCGCGTGCGGCGGCGGAGCAGGTCCGAGAGGATGCTCTTGTGGTCGGGCGCGAGGTGCTGCACGAGCACGAAGGCCATCTCGGGGTCGCCCTCGGGCATGCCCGAGAGAAAGTCCTCGAAGGCCCCGAGGCCCCCGGCCGAAGCCCCGATGCCGACGATGGGAAAGTCGCCCGGGGGGACGGCGGTCTGCGCCTCGTCTGCCGCGACAGGCGGCAGGCGCGGAGGCTCTTCTGAACCGTTCACGAACCGCTCCGATTCTCCCGCGAGGGGCGTCACCCTACGCCCGTTGTCTCGGAGAAATCCATCGCCGACGGCGAGGCTTCACCTCCACAAGACGGAGGACTAGTCTCCGCCGCACCATGAGCGAAGGCTTCGACGTCAAGGTCAACGGTCGCGTGATTCGGGTCGAGGGCGCCTCGACGCAGCGCTCTCTCCTCGACTGGCTCCGCGCGCGCGGCCTCACCGCCACCAAGGAGGGCTGCGCCGAGGGCGACTGCGGCGCCTGCACCGTCGCCGTGCTCGAAGACGACGGCCGCGGCGGCCGCACCTGGAGGGCCATCAACGCCTGCATCACCCTGCTCCCCATGGTCGCGGGGCGCGAGCTCGTCACCGCCGAGGGGATCGCCGAGGGCGGCGCCCACCCCGTGCAGCGCGCGATGGTCGACCGCTACGGCTCGCAGTGCGGCTACTGCACCCCGGGCTTCGTGATGTCGATGTTCGAGTCGTACTACCGCGACGACCTCGACGGCCGTCCGGCCCTCGCCGACCAGCTCTGCGGCAACCTCTGCCGCTGCACCGGGTACCGCCCCATCCGCGAGGCCGCCATCGACGCGCTCGAGCACCGCGCCGCCTGCGTGCAAGATGGTTCGTACGCGAACGATCGCTTCAGGCTCCCGCTCTCGGAGCCCGATCGCCAGCTCACGGACCTCGATTATTCGCACGCGAACGAGCGCTTCGTGGCGCCCACCACGCTCGACACGCTCTGCGCGCTCAAGTGGGCCAACCCCGAGGCGGTCTTCATCGCCGGGGCCACCGAGATCGCCGTCGAGGTGAACAAGAAGTTCAAGGACTTCCCCATGCTCGTGAGCACGCAGAGCGTGCCCGAGCTGCGCCGCATCGAGCGCACCGAGACGCACTGGAGCGTCGGCGGCGGCGCGACCCTCACGGCCCTCGAAGAGGCCCTCGGCGACGAGCTCCCGGGCCTCGTGAAGATGCTCAAGGTCTTCGCCTCGCGTCAGATCCGCAACCGCGCCACGCTCGCGGGCAACCTCGTCACGGCCTCGCCCATCGGCGACATGGCCCCCGTGATGCTCGCCCTCGACGCCGAGGTGGCGCTGCGCTCGGTCTCGGGCTCGCGCGTCGTCCCCATCCGTGACTTCTTTCTCTCGTACCGCAAGACCGCGATGCGCCCCGACGAGCTCGTCGAGGCGGTGCGCTTCGCCCACGGCCCGAGCGACCCGTCGCTCACCCGTCGCTTCGACACCTTCAAGGTCTCCAAGCGCCGCGAGCTCGACATCAGCATCGTGGCCGCGGCCTTCTGCGTCGACCTCGACGCTTCGAACGTCGTCCGCCACGCGCGCCTCGCCTACGGAGGCGTGGCCGCGACGCCCGCCCGCGCCCTCGCCGCCGAGGCCGAGCTCCTCGGTCGCCCGTGGACGCGCGAGACCCTCGCCGCGGTGCTCCCGATCCTCGAGGGCGCCTTCTCGCCCATCGCCGACGCGCGCAGCGGCGTGGCGTATCGCAAGGGCCTCACCGCGAGCCTCTTCGAGAAGTTCTTCGACGGCGCCCAGACGCTCGGGCAGGACCTCCCCCTCGACTTCACCGTGCACGACCGCGCGGCCGACGCCGACGCGTCGCGCGCGCTCCGTCACGAGAGCGCCCTCGGCCACGCGACGGGCGCCGCGCGCTACGTCGAAGATCAGGTCATCGCGCGCCCGATGCTCGAGCTCTGGCCCGTGATGTCTCCCCACGCGCACGCCCGCATCCTCCGACGCGACGCCGCGAAGGCCCGCGCGGTGCCCGGCGTGGCCGCGGTGCTCTTCGCGAGCGACATTCCGGGCGACAACGACGTGGGCGCCGTGCGCCACGACGAGACCCTGCTCGCCACCGACGAGGCGCTCTTTCACGGTCACATGGTGGCCGTCGTGGTGGCCGAGTCGTACGACATCGCGCGCGAGGCCGCGGCGCTCGTCGAGGTCGAGTACGAGCCGCTCCCCGCGGTGCTCGGCATCGACGCGGCCATCGCGGCAGAGAGCTTTCACACGGCGGGACACCGCATTCGAAGGGGCGACCCCGAGTCGGCCATCGACGCGTCGCCGCGCTCGCTCTCGGGCACGATCACCCTCGGCGGTCAGGAGCACTTCTACCTCGAGACCCACGCCGCGTGGGCGGAGCTCAACGACGACGACACGGTGCACGTCTCGTCGTCGACGCAGCACCCGAGCGAGGTGCAGGCCGTCGTCTCCCACGTGCTCGGGCTCGCGCGGAACCGCGTCGTCGTCGAGTCGCCCCGCATGGGCGGCGGCTTCGGCGGCAAGGAGACGCAGGGGAACACCTGGGCCTCGCTCGTCGCGCTGGCGGCCTTCAAGACCCGTCGGCCCGTGCGCGTGATGCTCGACCGCGACCTCGACATGCAGCTCACGGGCAAGCGCCACCCGACGCGCGCCGACTGGCGCGTGGGCTTCGACACCGAGGGGCACATCCGCGGCGTCACGGTGCAGATCGTCACCGACGGCGGCTGGGCCCTCGACCTCTCGGAGTCGATCAACGACCGCGCGCTCTTTCACCTCGACAACGCGTACTACCTCCCCGCGGTCGACTTCTTCGGGCGCGTGGCGAAGACCAACGCCGTGTCGCACACGGCCTTCCGCGGCTTCGGCGGACCGCAGGGCATCGTGGTCATCGAAGAGGTGATCGACCGCGTCGCGCGCGCCTGCGGCCTGCGCCCCGAGGTCGTGCGCGAGCGGAACTTCTACCGCGGCGAGGGCGAGACCAACACCACGCACTACGGCCAGCACATCGACGACAGCCGCATCGGGCTCGTGTGGCTCGGCGTGCGATCGGCCGCGAACTACGACGAGCGCCGCGAGGCCGTCGACCGCTGGAACGCCGAGCACGCGAGGGTCAAGCGCGGCCTCGCCATCACGCCGGTGAAGTTCGGGATCTCGTTCACGGCGTCGTTCCTCAACCAGGCGGGGGCCTACGTGGTGATGTACCGCGACGGCTCGGTGCAGGTGAACCACGGCGGCACCGAGATGGGCCAGGGGCTCCACACCAAGCTCCAGGGCGTCGCGATGCGCGAGCTCGGGCTCCCGCCGATCTCGTCAGGGTGATGAAGACCCAGACCGACAAGGTGCCCAACACCTCGGCCACCGCGGCCTCCGCGGGCGCAGACCTCAACGGCGCCGCCGTGCGCGACGCCTGCACCCAGATCCGCGAGCGCCTCGCCGCCGTCGCCGCGAAGTCGTTCGGATGCGAACCTTCGTCGGTCACCCTTTCAGATGGAGGTTTTCGCGGGCCGTCGCCGGAGATGTTCGCCTCCGTCGCATCGGTGGCCGAGCGCGCCTACATGCAGCAGGTGTCGCTCGCCGCGTCGGGCTTCTACCGCACCCCCGGCGTGCGCTACGACCGCGTCGCGGGGCGGGGGAAGCCCTTCCACTACTTCGCCTTCGGCGCGGCGGTGACCGAGGTCGAGCTCGACGGATACACGGGCATGAAGCGCGTCGTGCGCGTCGACATCGTGCATGACGTGGGCGACTCGCTGAACCCCTCGATCGACCGCGGCCAGATCGAAGGCGCCTTCGTGCAGGGCCTCGGCTGGCTCACGGGCGAAGAGCTGCGCTGGGACGACAAGGGCCGCCTCCTCACGCACTCGGCGAGCACCTACCAGATCCCCGCGATCAGCGACGCGCCGATGGACCTCCGCGTGACGCTCCTGCCCGACGCGGCGCAGGCCAACACGATCCACGGCAGCAAGGCCGTGGGCGAGCCGCCGCTCATGCTCGCGGTCTCGGCGCGCGAGGCCCTGCGCGACGCGGTGGCGGCGTTCCGCGCGTCGGGGACCTTCGTCGACCTCCCGGCGCCCGCCACGCACGAGGCGCTCTACCTCGCGGTGCACGCGAGCGAGCGAGCGACGTGAGCGACGCGGGCGACCCCCGGTGGCGCCAGAGACCCTATCGCCGCGAGGGGAGCGCGCTGCGCTTTCCGCGTGACGAGGGGTGGCATCGGCTCTTCGAAGGCCCCGAGGGGCGACGCCTCACCAACCCCTCGATGGCCGAGATGGAGTGGGTGTACCTCAACGCCCACGTCGAGGAGCGCGGCGGATCGGGCCGCCGCTTCGTCGTGTTCGCGGCGTACTTCACGCAGTGGCTCCGCTTTCTCGTGGTGCGCGCGTGGGACCGCGAAGACCGCTACCTCGGCGCGTGGACGGGCACGGCCTTCGGGCGCCTCCACGCGCGCGAAGACCGCCTCGACGTGGCCTTCACGCACGACGGCGGCGTCGACGCGTGGGTGGGCGGCGAGGGCTTCGATTCGAAGCTCGACGCGACCGACGACGCGGGGCGCTTCGCGGTGTCGCTCTCGATCACGAACACGCGCGAGCCCTACGAGTGCGGCGGCGCGGGCTTTCTCCCCTTCGCGCGCAGCGGGTGGTTCTACTACTGGTCGCTCACGCGCCTCGCGGTGACCGGCGCGCTCACGCTCACCGACGCGAAGGGCGCGAGCGAGCGCGTCGCGGTCGACGGGCTCGGATGGTTCGACCATCAGTGGGGCGACTTCAGGGTCACGCCGTTCCGCGTCCCCGGCTTCGAAGAGTACGAGTGGATCAGCGTGCAGCTCGACTCGGGCGAAGACCTGATGATCACCACGGTGTGGGATCGCCACGGCGAGACGCCGAGCCTCGAAGCCTTCGGCGGCGTCGGCATCGTGCGCGGCGACGACGACTGGCGCCGGGTCATCGGCCCGGGGTACGTGCGGCGCACGCGCTTCTGGCGCTCCATCGAGCAGCAGGCGGTGTACGCCGCCGGGTGGCGCGTGACGGTGGCCGACTGGGACCTCGACCTCACCATCACCCCGCGCCACGACGACCAGCTCACGCCGATCTTCGACGACACCGCGAAGGGCCTCGGGCGCGCCGCCCTGCGCGGCCTCTTCGGCCCCGCGCTCAACCTCCTGGGGGCCTTCTGGGAAGGCTCATGCCGCGTCGAGGGCACCGTCGAGGGACGCCCCGTGAAGGGCTTCGCCTTCGCCGAGCTCGTGAAGCGCTACCCCTCGCCGAAGGTGACCCTGCGCGTCGCGCGCGAAGAGGTCGGCTTCACCGTGATCGCGTGGCGCGTCGAGGGGTGGGACCCCGAGTGTCCGCTGCGGTACCGGGTGATGGTCGAGTCGCCCGACGGCCGCGTGCTGTGGGTGAAGGCGGGTCTCGACGTGGCCGTGTGCGTGCTCGACGACGCGACGATCCCGCGCGGCGCGGACCTCGTCGTGCGGGTCGTCGCGGCCAGCGATGACGGCGTGGTGCGCGGTGAGGCCACGGAGGCGATCGTCCTGCGATGAAGACGAAGGTGCTGATTCTGGGCGGCGGCATCGCGGGCCTCGCGACGGCCCTCGGGCTCCTCGACGACGGCGGCGCGGCGCGCTTCGACGTCACCGTGCTCTGCATGGAGCACCGCCTCGGCGGCAAGGCCGCGAGCTGGAGGCTCCCGGGAGACCGCCTCATGGAGACGGGCTTCCACTCGCTCTTCGGGTACTACACCCACGTGCCCGCGTTGCTCGAGCGCGCGGGGCGGAGCGTGAAGGACCCGCGGTGGTTCACCTCGAACCGCGGCGCGCATCGCATGTACGACCAGGGCGCGCGGGCGCTCAACCTCCTGCGCGTGCCGAAGCACCTCTTCGACATCGGCGCCGTGCTCGCCTCCGACGCCCCGTTCTACAAGGGAATGACCGCGTCGCAGCGCGTGCGGGCGGGCCTCTGGTTCGCGCGCTTCGGCCTGACGCTGCTCACGTCGAACCCGACGCCCGAGCTCGACGCGTACGGCTTCACCGCGTGGTGCGTCGCGCACGGGCTCGACCTCGACCTCACCGCGTCGGGGTGGTTCAAGTACATCTTCGACCTCACCTACAACTATCCGCACGAGGGCTCGGCCTACGTCGGGGTGAAGGGCTTTCGCGACCTCATCGGCTACGCCAACGCCGACGTGCTCTATTTCAACGGCGGCATGAGCGAGGTGCTCATCGCGCCGCTCGCGTCGCACCTCGTACGCCTCGGCGGCAGGGTGCGCTTCTGCACCAAGGCCACGCGCCTCACGCTCGACCCCGCGCGGCGCCGCGTGCGCGAGGTGGCCGTCGCCGCGATGTGCGACTACGACGCCGTCCCGGGCGTCGATGACAGGGTGGTGCCGAAGATCGTTCGGGGGGCGAACCATCCCCTCGACGACGAGGGGTACCCCGTCGGAGACCCTTCGACGATGGAGGGCGCGATCGAGTCGGTGCTTCGTTCGGGGGAGGACTATGACGTGGTCGTGAGCGCGCTCCCGCTCGACAGCCTGCGGTCGCTCCTGATGACCACGCCCGAAACGCGCGACGTGCTCGACCACCCGACGCTCTCGGCGCTGTGGAAGCTCCGCTCCGTCGCGTCGATCTCGCTGCGCATGTGGCTGCCCGAGCGCGTGGTTCCGCGCGACATCGACACGGTGGTGCTCGGCGCGCCGCAGCCCACGGCCACGGTGATCGACTACGCGAACCGCATCACCGCGCTCTCCGACGGCGGCAGCGTCGTCGAGCTGCTCGGTCAGGAGGGCCTCGACGGCGCCCTCTCCGACGACGAGCTCTCGCGGCGCATCGTGCGGAACTTCGCGGACCTCCCCTTCGTCGACCGCGGGCGCTTCGACCCCGACGCGGTGCTCTCGCAAGCGAAGGGGTGCAGCTTCAGGTTCCGCCGCAACACGGCCCACCACCTGCGCTACGCGCTGCTCGAGCCCGGACACTGGGCGCACCTCCCGGGCAACACGCTCGACGGCTACGACGACCTCGCCATCGCGGGCGACTGGATCCGCAGCACGCAGCCGACGATCAGCACCGAGGCCGCGGCCCGCAGCGGCGCCGACGCGGCGAAGGTCGTACGTAGCCGAACGAAATAGCTCAGGGCACCGACGCGGAGATGAGGTCCGCCGCGCGGCACTCGGCCCAGAAGCGGTCGTCGTCGCCCTCGCACGGGGTTTGACCGAGAAAGCCCACGTGGCCGCCGCCCTCGGTGAGGATGAAGCGCACGTACGCCGAGGCGACGCGCTGCGCGTCGATCACCGGGCCGATGGGCACCAGTGGGTCGTCGGCGGCGTGGATGATCGCCGTCGGAACGGCCGCGAGCGGGAGCACCGACGAGGCGCTCGATCGCTCGTAGTAGTCGTTCGCGTCGCGAAAGCCGTGGAGGGGCGCGATCACCGCCTCGTCGAAGTGACGGATCGTGCGGACGCCGCGCACGCGGTCGCGCGTGAAGCCCGCGGGCATCTTGTGGGTGAGGCGCTCGTAGCGGCGACGGAGCTTCGCCACGATGAACCAGCGGTACACCGAGGCCGACACGCGCTCCGCGAAGGCCGAGCAGCGCACGAGGTCGATGGGCGGGCTGATCGCCACGGCCATGCGAACGCCCGGCGGCGGCGACGACCCCCACTCTCCCACGGCGCGGAGGAGGATCTGTCCGCCGAGGGAGAAGCCCACCATCGCGACCTTCTCGTAGCGAGAGAGCGCGAAGTCGACGGCGGCGCGGAGGTCGTCGGTGAGGCCCGAGTGGACGATGCCCGAGGCGGTCTCCATCGACTCGCCCGCGCCGCGGAGGTTCAGGCGCAGCGTGTCGAAGCCCTTGCGCTGGAGCTTGCGCGCCATGCGCAGCACGAAGGACTCGGCGGAGGTTCCGTTGATGCCGTGGAGCACGAGGGCCACGCCGCGCGCGCCGGGCTGCGTGTCGAGGCGGCCCACGAGGTGTCCGCCGTCGACGGGGATCTCGATGCGCGCGCCGGGGGCCGCGTCGGGGGGGCGTACAAAGGGCAGGGCGACGGTCTGGAGGTGACCGTTGGAGAGCGCGCGGTGCGGGACGAAGGGAGGCACCGGGAGCTCGTGGAGCCACCGGAGGTGATCGGGGATCGCGCGGCCTTCGCTCAGTGCCATGCCGCGGCGGCGCGGGGCGCGTTGCCCGTGCGGTCGTGCTCGTCGAGGATCGCGCGCGCCTTCTCGAGGCAGCCCATGCAGGCGTAGAACTCGCTTCCGTGGGCGCAGCGGATGGACATCCAGAGGTTGCTCTTGAGGCCCTTCGCCGCGCGGTCGCGGGCCTCGCCCGCGGTGTCGAGGTGCTTGCCGCAGGCGACGCAGTGGATGTGCGAGCCCGCGGGGATCGACGGAGAGACGGGGATCTCGGCGTTGGGGTCGTAGGGGTCGCCCGCGGTGCGGACGACGGGGGCGGGGCGCGGGGGCTGGAGCGCCTTGCGCTCCTTCTTGGTGAGTCGAGGCTGTCGCTTCATGGGGACCGCGGAGACTATACAGAAGCGCGCGCTTTGGGAATCGTCGTGCGCGACCGGCGCCCCGCGCGCTACATCTGCGACCTCGACCGATGCGAGACCCCCGGCAACGCCACGACCCCGAGCACGTGTGGGAGGTGCAGGACCTCCGCGTGCGGCGCTACCGCCGCGAGCGCTTCGATCGGATCCGCTACGCCCGCAAGGTCCTCGACGCGCTCAGCCCCGTTCACGTCGACGTGACGCTCTGTCAGGGGTACCGCGACCTGCGCATCGAGAAGGGGCGCGCGTGGCTGCGTCCGCCGGGGTTCCAGTGGGCGCTCGTGGCGATTCCGCCCGAGGCGACGCGCGAGGAGATCGCGCTGGCCCTGCTCGATCTGTCGGGCCTCCCGAGCGGCGCGCTCGCGCTCGAGACCCTGCTCTCCCTCGATGACGGAGACTGATCTCGACGATTCTCCCGCGGCGCGAAGGGCGCTACGCTCCGCCCCGTCATGAGCGACCTCCCCGTCTCCCGGTACATGTCCTCTCCCGTTCGCACCATCCGTGACGACGCGCCGCTCGGCGACGCGCACCACATCCTGCGCGAGTACACGCTCTCGTCGCTCGCGGTGCTCGACGCTTCGAAGCGCCTCGTCGGCGTGGTGTCTCGCACCGACCTCCTGCGCGTCGGACGCGTCGAAGAGGGCGCGCGCCGCGGCCACATGCTGCTCTCGCTCCCCGCTCGCCCCGTGCGCGACGTGATGACCGCGGGCGCCGTGACCGTGCGCACCGACGCCACCGCGCGCGCCGCCGCGGAGGAGCTCGTCCACCGCCACATCCACCGCGTCTACGTCGTCGACAACCACGGCGCCCTCGCGGGCGTGTTCAGCACCCGCGACGCCATGGACGTCGTGCGCGAGCGCCACGTCGCCGCGCCCCTCTCGGACTTCATGTCGACGCCGGTGCTCACCATCGCGACGACCGACACCGTCGCCAACGCGACGGACAAGCTCCGCGACGCGCACGTGGCGGGCCTCGTCGTGCTCGATGAGGAGGAGTCTCCCGTGGGCGTCTTCACGCAGGTCGAGGCGCTCCAGAGCCGCGACGACGAGGGCGGCACCCCCGTCGAAGACCGCATGAGCTACGCCATCCTCTGCCTCCCGCTGCGCACCACGATGGCCCGCGCCGCGGCCAACGCCTCGGCCACGCGCGCCCGCCGCGTCATCGCCGTCGAGGGCCGCCGCGTGTGGGGCGTGCTCACGGGCATCGACTTCGCGCGCGCCGTCGTCGCGGGCTGAGCCGCGCCTCGCTCCGCTTCGACCGCCGTCACCGATAGGGCGCGGCCTCGCTGCGACCCTGGAGCTTGCGCCCCGCGCGCGCCATCACGTCGAGGAGCGCGTCGATCGCCGCGCCGTCCGCGGGGGCCGCGCCGAGCGCGCAGCGCACCGTGGAGGCCGTCGCGACGACCTCGACGTCGGCGCGGTGCGCGGCGATGAGGGCGCGCGACTCCGCGGCGGTGGCGGGCGCGGGCTCGGCGCCGAGGGGCGGGTCGAGGTGCATCACCGCGAAGGTCTCGACGAGGCGTCCGTCGTCGCTGAAGACGCACCCGAGGTCGAAGCGGTCGACGCCGTAGCGCGCGCCCACCACGGCGCAGTCACCGGGTGACCATCGCGCCTGCGCGCGCGCCGCGAACGATCGCCACGCGTCGCAGAACGGCGCCGTGGGCGCGGGCGAGGGGAGCGCCGCGATGGACCGCGCGAGCTCCCGCGCGAGGCGCGCGGCGTCGCGCGCGAAGGCCTCGACGGCCGCGGGCTCCGAGAGGGCGCCCGACACCGAGACCGTCGCGCCCTCGTCGTCGATGCGCAGCTCGCCGTTCGGGGGGACGCTCGCGCGCACGGCCGCGTCGAGGAGCGCGCGGACCTGCTCGGCGAAGCGTCCGCGGATGCGGTAGCGGTCGTCGAAGGTCTGGTCGCCCACGTCGATCTCGCGCTCGGTGAAGCGGTCGTTCCAGCGCGAAGGGCCGAGCGACAAGGCCATGCCGAGCGACGGCCAGCGGAGCGTCGCGGTGGTGAAGAGGCCGTCGCGCACGCGCTGCTCGACGGCGATCGAGAGCCGCACGTCGCCGCTCTCGCCGCGGATCACGTCGGCGTCGGGGTCGTACGCGAGCCCCGCGCGCGTCGCCGCGGGTCCCCAGAGCTGCCGCCGCCGCGCGCGCCCCACGGAGGGCGGCTGCGGTCGCTGCTCGACGGGCGGGAGCGACCCCACGGGGAGCATCATCACCGGGATCGCGAGGAGCGTGGAGCTGCTCCAGCCGCCCTCGACGCCGATCTCGAGCGACCACCCGACCTCGATCATCGCGGTGCGCATCGTGACCGGGAGGCTCCGCGGGAGCGAGAGCCCGAAGGGGATCGCCTCGCCTTCGAAGACCTCCCCCTCGTGGAGCACGAACTCGTAGCGACCCTGCACCCAGTCGTGGCGGTAGCCGCTCGCGTGCTGCGCCTCCGAGAGCACGAGGGCCGCGGTCACGCGCTCCACCGTCGAGGTGCGCACGTTCGAAAACGACACGCTCCCTCGCACCACGCCGCCCGGTTCGAGCAGCGTCGAGTCGAGGGAGCACTCGGCGTAGAGGCTCTTGCCGTGCGGCCCCTCGCGGCTCGTCGCGAAGAGGCCCGGGCGCGCGCCCACGCCCGCGATGGGACCCTGCGCGACGTCGATCACGTAGCGCCCCACGCGGTCGGGCCACCAGGGGATGTCGACGCGCGCCTCGAGCACGTACGCGATGCGCGAGCGGTCGCTCTCGTACGAGGGCGGCGCCGTCGTGGGGAGCGCGAACGACGCGTTGTAGCGGTGTTCCCCGGGGGTGAGCACGGTGGCATCATGCCGGGCCACCAGAGACAGATGCTCCTTCGTGAACGAGGCACCGCCGCGACCCTCGGGGATCGTCACCCGCTCTTCGCACTGCAACGAGAAGGTCACCGCGTCGACGGGCGTCTCACTCGCGCTCTTGAGCACCGCGGAGACCTGGAGCGTGTCTCCGGGCTTCGCGGGCGACGGGGCGATGTAGACCTTCAGCGCGGGCCTGCTGCGCACGGCGGCGAACCTAACACACGGCGCTCTCCGCGATGATCGAACGAGGACGCTTCGCCCCCACGCCTTCGGGCGCGCTGCACATCGGCAGCGCCCGCACCGCCGTCGCGTCGGCGCTCGCCGCGTGGAGGGCGGGCGGACGCTGGTGCCTGCGCGTCGAGGACCTCGACGTCACGCGCACCGTCTCGGGCGCCGTCGAGGCCATGCTCGAAGACCTCCGCTGGCTCGGCCTCGAATGGGACGAGGGCCCCGGCGCGGCGGAGACCCACGCGCCCTCTCGCCAGAGCGAGCGCGGGGCGCTCTACCGCGAGGCCCTCTCGGTGCTCCGACGCGCGGGGCGGGTCTACCCCTGCGCGTGCAGCCGTCGCGAGGTCGAGGGCGCCTCGATGGCGCCGCACGGCGCGGAGCCCGTGTATCCAGGCACCTGCGCGACGCGAGACCCCGACGAGGTGATCGCCGCGGCGCGCTCGAAGGGCAGGCAGGTCTCGTGGCGCTTTCGCGTCGATGCGCATCGCCCCGCGGTGACCGTGCGCGACGGCTTCGCGGGAGACTTCACGCAGGACGTTGCGCGCGACGTCGGTGATTTCGTGGTGTTTCGCGCCGACGGCGTGGCCGCGTACCAGCTCGCGGTGGTCGTCGACGACGCCGTGCAGGAGGTCACCGAGGTGCTGCGCGGCGACGACCTCCTCGCGAGCGCGCCGCGGCAGGTGATGCTCTACGAGGCGCTCGGCGCGAGGGCGCCGCGGTGGGCGCACATCCCGCTCGTGCTCGGCGTCGACGGGCAGCGCCTCGCGAAGCGGCACGGCGCGATGGGCGTGCGAGAGCTCAGGGCGCGGGGGCACGACGCGAAGACCCTGCTGCGCGAGATCCTCGCCACGCTGGGCGTGGATGACTTCGACGGGACCTCGCTCCGCGCGCTCGCGTCGCGGTGGGACCTCGCGTCGATCCCTCGGAACTCTCCGCGGTGGAGCGTCGCCGACGAACGCTTCGAAGCGAGTTGACCGAACTCGCCGGGGGGATTACCCAGCGAGGCGCGCGATGAACGAGCGGCTGCCACGACCGTCGATCCCTTCGGCGCCTCCCGATGCGCCCGCGGAGGTCGTTCGCATCCTGCTCGAGGTGACCACGGCGCTCACGTCGCTGCTCGACGTCGACCAGGTGCTCGGCGAGATGCTCGCCCGCTCGGTGCGCCTCGCGACGGCCACGGCGGGCACGATCATCCTCGTCGACGCGAAGGGCCGCGCGCAGCGCAAGATCGCCGTGCGCAACGACAAGCCCTACGAGGTCGACGAGCGCGCCCTCTCGCGCGTGCTCGAAGGCGGCCTCGCGCGCTGGGTCTTCGAGTCGGGCGTGCCCGCGAGGATCGACGACACGCACGACGACCCGCGGTGGCTGCGCATCGACAACAACGGCCAGAGCTCGCGCTCCGCGGTGTGCCTGCCCGTGTGGCGCCGCAAGCGGATCCTGGGGATCCTCACGCTCACGCACTCGCGCCCGCGGCACTTCGACGACGACCAGCTCGAGCTCCTCGAGGCCATCGCGGGGCAGGCGGGCATCGCCATCGAGAACGCGCAGCTCTTCGGCGAGGTGCAGCGCCTCGCGACGACGGATTCGCTCACGGGGCTGCCGAACCGTCGGCACTTCATCGAGCGCGCCGAGGCGGCCTTCGCGTCGCCCCTGCGACCCGTCGCGGCCGTGATGATCGACGTCGATCACTTCAAGTCGGTCAACGACGCGCTCGGGCACCTCGCGGGCGACTCGGTGCTCGTCGAGGTCGCGCGCCGCGTGCGAGAGGCCACGGGCGACGCGGGCACGCTCGGGCGCTTCGGCGGCGAGGAGTTCGCGCTCATTCTCCCGGGCGTCGAGCTCTCGGACGCCGTCGCGATGGCCGAGAAGATCAGGGCCACCGTGGCGGCCTCGCCCGTCGTGAGCGCCGAGGGAGACCTCGCGATGACGGTGAGCGTCGGCGTCGCGGTGTCGGAGGGTGACGCCGGGCTCAACGAGCTCCTGAAGCGCGCCGACGATCTGCTCTACGAGGCCAAGCACGGCGGGCGCGACCGCGTGCGCTGGTGAGCCGTCAGGGCGACGATCCGCCCGCGTCGTGACCCTCGCCGAGGAGCTGCTCGAAGTGCGTGAGCAGGTCGTCGACGCGCGCGTCGGAGGTGCCGTCGGCGGACGCGAGGCGACGGGCGGCGAAGAGAAAGCCCCGCGCCACCTCGGCGGGCGGCGACGTGGCGGACTGGCGGAAGGGCGTCGAGGCCACGCCGCGCACGAGATCGAGCGCGCGCGAGGCGTCGTGCTCTTCGGACATGAGCTCCACCTCGTCGAGCACGAAGCCGTGGTGGTCGGCGACGGCGCGGAGCACGGCGAGCTCGGCGCCCGTGAGCACCCCGTCGGCGCGTCCGAGCGCGACGAGCGCGCCCATGAAGGCCTGCGCCTGCGAGTCGCTCACGCGGAGCTTCGGCTCGCCCGCGAAGCTCGGGGGAGGGGCCTCGTCGCTCGCGTCGGCGCGGGCGCGTCGCGGGTCTCTCGCGCGCACGCGCAGGGTCGCGGCCGCGGTGCCGCCCACGACGGTGACACCGAGGAGGATGAAGAGCGCGACGACCGACATGATTCGGGGCCGCAGCATGGGCCATACGCGCGCCGGGGTCGACGGCGACCGCGGCCGAAATCGCCGCGACGCTCCTTGCCACGCACCCCGTCGGCCTCTATCCGCAGCGTCACCCCGTCACGAAGGAACGGACGCCCTCATGATCGACGAAGCCCTCGACGCCGCGCGCGCGCTCACCCGGTCTCTCCGACCCAGGCAAACCGATCCCAGGGCTCCGCCGATGCCCGCGGGAGACGCCCTGCTAGGGCACTCGCGCGTGCTCCGAGAGACCTTTCTCGAGACCTTTCCGCGCTGGGCGGCGGAGTACGGCGACGCGGTCTCGCTGCGCGTGCCGGGCATCGATTTCGTCGGGGTGTTCTCGCCCGACGGGGTGCGCCACGTGCTCCAGACGAACGCGAAGAACTACTCGAAGGCCACGCGCGGCTACGACAAGATGCGGCTCTTTCTAGGCAACGGCCTGGTCACCTCGGAGGGTGATTTCTGGAAGCGCCAGCGCCGCATCGCCGCCCCCGCGTTTCACCGCCAGCGCATCGAGGGCTTCGCCGCGTCGATGGTGCGCGCCACGGCCGACATGCTCGACCGCTGGTCGACGATGCCCACCACGGTGCCCTTCGACGTCGACCGCGCGATGATGTCGCTCACGATGCGCATCGCGAGCGAGACGCTCCTCGGCAAGGACCTCTCGGGCGAGGCCGACGCCGTGGGCGAGGCGCTGACCTTTCTCACCTACAACACCAACCAGCGCATCGTGCGGCTCATCGATCTGCCGCTGTCGGTGCCGACGCCCGAGAACAAGCGATACCTCCGCGCGGTGAAGGTCGTCGACGACGTGCTCGCGGGGCTCCTCGCCGAGCGCCGGGCCTCGACGGAGAAGCACAACGACCTCCTCGGGATGCTCCTCGACGCGCGCGACGAGGAGACCGGCGAGGCCATGACCGACGCGCAGCTCCGCGACGAGGCCGTGACGGTCTTCGCCGCGGGCCACGAGACGACCTCCAACGCGCTCTCGTGGACGATCCTGCTGCTCGCCCGTCACGCGGGCGTCGCGCGGAAGCTCTACGAAGAGGTCGATCGCGTGCTCGCGGGCCGCGCCCCGACGGTCGCCGACCTCGCGTCGCTGCCGTACACGAAGTGGGTGATTCAAGAGTCGATGCGGCTCTATCCGCCCGCGTGGGTGATGGGCCGCTACGCGCTCCAAGACGACGAGGTCTGCGGCTACAGGGTGCGCGCGGGCACGCAGGTGCTCCTCTCGCCGTGGACCACGCACCGCCACCCCCGCTACTGGGACGACCCCGAGGCCTTCGACCCCGAGCGCTTCTCGCCCGCGCAGTCCGAGGGGCGCCACGCCTTCGCGTACTTTCCCTTCGGCGGAGGCCCGCGCATCTGCATCGGCAACGCCTTCGCGATGATGGAGGCGCAGCTCATCCTCGCGATGATCTCGCAGCGCTTCAGGCTCGAGCTCGCACCGGGCGCCCACGTCGAGCCCGAGCGGGGAATCACGCTCCGTCCTGCGCCCGCGCTCCCGGTGTACCTCCGCGCGCGAAGCCCGATCACCGACGCGGCCTCCCGCAGCGCGAACGTGTCTGCGTAGGCGCTCGCCGCAGACGCGCGGCGGCGTCTCGGCCCGGCCCGATGGGCCTCCGCCCGCGCCGATTCTCCTTTCAATTGGCGCGTGTGACGGTCGCCCGAGGCGCTGATCCGCGCGAAGCCCCTTGACGCTCGACCGCGTGAAGCGTGAATGGTCGTGCGTGCCCTCCTCGATCCGATTCCTCCCGTTGCTGCTCGCCGTCGCGGCGTGCTCCTCGCCCGCCCACATCACGGGGCGCTGGGTCTTTCTCGCCTCGGGGACGCCCGTCGCCGTAGGCCAGAGCGACCAGCCGTCTCGCGGAGGACCGCTTCATCTCATCCCCGGCTCGCCCGCGCCGGGCGCGTGCCTCCCCGCGGCCGACTACGACCGCGCGTTCGGTGAGACCTGCCCGCACGAGTCCGAGGGCGAGGGGGTCTCCATCGATTCGACCGTGCGCTGGTACTGCCACGGGCGCCTCACGGTGCGCGTTCGTCTCGAACCCTGTGAGCGCAGAGACCGGTTGCGCGTCGCCGAGATCGCGGTCTCGACCCTCGAGCTCTGACCGCCGCGGGTGGCAGGGCCCCCGCGCCTGGCTTTCTCTCTCCCCACGAGGCGCTGTTGATATGTTGACGACCGTGGATCCCAATGACCCGTTTCCTCCGGTGACGCCGAAGTCGAACACGGCGCTGATCGTGGTGGGCGCGCTGCTCGGTCTCTCGGCCATCGGCAACGTCGCGCTCCTCGTTCGAGGCCCCACCGTCGTCGAGCGCAGGATCACGACGCCCGCGCCCGCGCCTCCGCCCGCCGTCGCGACGCCGACCGAGTGCCCTCCCGCGCCGCAGTGTCCGACGTGCGCGCCGTGCCCCGAGCCCGTGGTGGCCGAGCATCCGACGGGCGGTGGTGGTGGCGCCGCGACGCCGCGCCCGCCGCGCCCGCCGCCCATCGATCAAGACGCCGCGACGGAGGGCGAGGCCCGCATCGCGCACGCCGAGACCGTGGCCGAGCGCGATCCCGTTCAGGTCGCGGCGCAGCGGCGCCTCGCCGACGGCATCGACCGCCTCGTGGCCTCGCACTCGCCCGCGTCGGCCGAGCGCTTCATCACGCGCACGCTCCCCTCGTTCGCCAGCATGGACTGCGCGTTCCGCGACCCCGCCGCGGCCGAGCACGTCCGCATGCAGCTCCGATCGCTGAACGCCATCGCGCGCCCTGCGGTGCGGCTCTCCGAGGCCGACCTGACCCGCTACGAGAGAGACCTCCGATGTCCCCGAGAATGATCGCCCCTCGCGCCATCCCGCTCGCGCTGCTCGTCTCCGCGGCGATGAACTGCACCCACCACGTTCCGCCGCCCTGCGCGGGCGAGGCGTGCCGTCAGTGGCCCCACGTCGAGCTGCGCTTCTGGCGCACGCACGGCCCGCCGAGCGGGCAGCGCTACACCGGCGCCCTCTGCGTGCAGGTGAGCTTCGACTGCCCCGAAGAGGGCCGCCACGAGGTGTGGATCGAGCCCGAGGCCGAGCGCTGCCGCCCGTACCTCAACTATCAGGGCCCCGACTGGCTCAAGGTGCAGAACGGACGCCTCTCGATCCCGTGGCCCGCGCGCTGCGCAGGCAACCGCGTCGAGATGTACGTGACCGCGCAGCCCAACTTCGCGACGTGCACCGCGGTGAACAATCAGCTCCTCGTCGCCGAGCGGTCGAACCTCACGGCCGACCTCACGTTCGAGTGTCGCTGATCTGACGTGTCGGAGGGTCTCGCGCGGCGGGGCGCTCAGACGGGGCGGATCACGCGGAGGCGGGCGCCGAGCTCGTAGCAGGCCACGTGGCCGCTCTCTTCGGCGACGTAGAGCGCGCACTGCTCGTCGACGCGCACCATGTCGGGCACGAGGTCGCACGCGTCGACCTGCGCGAGCACCGCGCCGTCACGGGGGCGCAGCACCGAGAGCGAGCTCTGCGGGACGAAGAGCGCGCCCGCGCGGAGGAGCACGTCGAGGCGGCGCGGCACGTCGTCGGCCACGGGGGCGCGGAACTGCTGCGTCCAGCGCACGTCGCCGCCGCTCGCGTCGACGGCCACCACGCGACCCGTCGGGAGGTTCACCACCACCACGTCGTCGAAGGCCGTGACCGCGGGACGCGCGCCGTACACGCCGGGCGCTGCGCCGACGGGCGTGCGGAAGCGGCTCTCTCCCGTGGCGGCGTCGTAGCCCGCGAGCACCACGCCGTCGCGCGTGGCGAGGGCCACGGCCACGGTGTCTCCCGCGGCCACGGGGGCGCAGCACGCGGGGGCCTCGGCGTCGACGCTCCACTGGAGCGTGCCCTTGTAGGCGTCGAGCGCGTGGAGGCGCGCGGGGCCGCGAGACCCTTCACCCGCGAGCGCGATCACCTGCTCGCGGTGAATGAGCGGAGACGACGAGAAGGGCATGCGTCCGCCGTAGCGCCACACGAGCTCGCCGGAGTTGAGGTCGATGGCGCTCACCGACGCGTCGCCCGTGCTCACCACGAGGAGGCGCCCCACGCGCTTCATCTTGAAGGCGCCGCCGTGACGCGAGGTCCACGTCCAGCGGGCCTCTCCCGTGCGGAGGTCGAGGGCCGTGAGGCGACGCTCTCCCTCGGCGAGCACGACGATGCGGGGGAGCCCCGGCGCGCACACCGGATGCGCGATCGCGGGCGCTCCGACACGGGGCGCGACGCGCGCGCTCCAGGCGGCCTCGCCCGTCGCGACGGAGCGGAGCTCCACTTCGCCGCGCGGCGAGAGGCGGAGGATCCCATCACCCGCGAGGGTCGTCGCGGCGCGCGACACGGGGGCCGACCACACGGCGGCGCCGGTGTTGCGATCGAGCGCGTGGAGCTCCCGGCTCCCCGGCACGATGAGCTTGTCGCCGCAGAGGAGCGTGCCCGAGAGGTCGAGCCCTTCGATCTCGGCGTGCCACCGCTGCGTGTACCGCAGCCGGGTCATCGCGGCGATGTCGGGCTCGGCCTCGGTGGCGCGAGCCGCGGGCGAGACCGCGCGATAGAGGGAGGGGTCGTGGTTGACGCGGGTGTCGGGGCGATCGACGTCGCGCAGCCAGCGGCGCAGCGCGCGGGCCTCTGCGCGGAGGGCGCGGAGGCGGAGGTTTCGCGCGAGGGCGCGGTCGGCGCGGGCCATCGACGACGCGAGGGCGAGGGCGGCGTCGAGGCAGGGGCTCACGAAGGCGCGCGGGTCGAGCGCGGGGGCGGTCATGGTGCCGTCGCCGCCGCGGGTGAGGGTGATCGAGAGCTGCTCGTCGGCGCCGAGGCGCAGGGCGAGCGAGGTGTCACCGACGAGCGCGCGGAGGTGAAACGGACGACGCGCGGCCCACGCTTCCATGAGCGGGCGACAGAGGGCGACGAGGCGCTCGACCTGGAGGAAGACGAAGCCCTGCGAGAGCTCCGCGCGACGGCCGCGGAGCTCGATGCCCACGCGACCGCGGGCGAGGAGGCCGTGGAGGTCGGCGTGCGCGCTCTCGGGCCTCGGCGCAGAGGAGGATCCCGCCACGACGGCGTGAAAGGTGACGCCCACGGGGGTGACGGCGTTCTCGCGGGGGCGGCTCTTCCACCGGATCACCACGGCGTCGCCGCGCTCGGGGGGAGAGATGTTTCCGTCGGAGAGCGAGAGGCGATCGGCGAGGGTCGAGAGGTGACGCGCGACCTCGGCGTCGAGGTGGGGCAGCGCCGCGAGCGTCGCGCGGGTCTGCGACACGAGCTCGGCCACCGTGACCGGGTGGTCGACCACGCGGACGTCGGGCTGCGGCCCCGCGCGGTAGGCGCTCACGAGGAGCACCGACTCGCCCGCGGCGACGCAGAGCTCCCACGGCGCGTCGGGGAACGTGACGAAGCCCTTCGTGGCGCGTCCCTCGGCCACCGTCACGCCGACGGTGAGCAGGTCGCGGAGGAAGTACGCCGTGTCGTCGGCCGACGCCGCCGCGGGGAGCACCTCGCCCGCGAGCGACAGGTCGAGCCCGCCGCGCAGGTCACGCGCCGCAGCGCTCGCCACCGCGCCGCGCGCAGCGTTTGAAGGGGAGACCGTGAGGTTCAGTTCGAAGGAGGGCATTCGACCGTTCGTGTCCCGTGCGTGTGTCACGCGTGCGACCGGCGGACCGTTTGCTCCGTCGTCGGCGCGGCAACTGGTGCTCCGCTCCGGGGGTGTGACGTCGCAGGTCCGCGTGCGCTCCCGCCGCGTGGTGTTGACGTCGGTGATCGTACGGAAGGGGGCAACGCGGACAAACTTCTCTGCCATCACCCCGCGATCTCATGCAGGACGTTGACAACCACATCCCCGCGAACGCTCGCGCTCGGGCCCATGTGGCGCGGAGCTCCGCACCTACCCCTCGGGCGTCGAGAGCTCCGCCATTCGTCGCGGCGCGCGACCCCGCAGCCACCGCGGCGCGTCGCGCAGGGCGCACGCGGCCACCACCAGCACCGGGCCCGCGAGGGGCATGTGATAGCGGTCGCCGCCGAAGAACACGGCGTGCGTCGCGGCCACCGTGACCGTGGTCGCGATCGCGTACCGCGCAGCGTCACCGAGCCTCCGCCGCGCGTAGAGCGGCAGGAGCGCCACGATCGCCAAGCCCAGCGCGAGCTCCCACGAGAAGGTCAGCGCGCGCTTCGCGATCGATCGCGCGTTCGGGCCGAGCAGCGAGGGCTTCGCGACGGAGAGGTACTCCACCGGGGCCTCCTCGTACGCGAAGGTGTGACGCAGCTTCGGCCACGCGCGCCGCGCCCACGCGTAGGGGTGCTCCGTGATGCGCGCGCGTGCGACGCGACGCCAGCAGCGCTCTCGCGCGATCTCTCCCACGACGCCGCGGCAGCCGTCGTCGGGCGTGAGGAGCACGTAGGTCCCGTCGGAGCGGGCCATCGCGCCGACGGCGAGGTTGCTCCCGCCGTTGGCGCTCACGAGCGCGCAGCCGTCGATCGCGCGGCAGTTGCGGATCGTCCACGGCGAGAGGAGCGCGAGCACCGAGACGGTCGTGAGGGCCGCCCGCGTGAGGCGCGCCCTCCACGGCGACGACGACGCGAGCGGGAGCGCCACCGCGAGCGCGAGAGCCTGCGGTCGCACGAACGTGGCGGCCGCGAGGGCGAGCGCGCTCCACTGCCAGCGCGCGCGCGTCGACGCGTAGATCGCCGCGGTGAGCAGCGCGCCCCAGAGCGCCTCGGTCATCGGCGCTGCCGAGAAGATCACCTGGCCGGGCATCACCGCGAGCGCGAGGGCCGCGACGAAGGCCGCCGTCGGCGAGGCCACGCGGAGCGCGAGGCGATGCGTCATGGCGACGTTCGCCGCGCCCGCGAGCGCTCCGCCGAGCGAGATCACCCACGGCGCGATGCCAAGCAGCGCGTAGAGCGCGCCCAGATACGCCGGATAGCCCACGGGGTAGTAAGCCGTCGGCACCCTCGGGTCTGCCCCGGGGCCGAACATGAAGCACGAGTACCCGAGGCCCGACGCGATGGCGCTGCGCGCGCCGCGCTCGTAGAGCTCGCCGTCCCACGCGGGAGGCACGCGCGCCGCGAGGCCCAGGCCATTCTGAAGCGCGAACGCAGAGCGCCGCGAGGCCGCCGTGGAGCGCCTATGCACGCGGTCGGCTCCTCGCGTCGCGCAGCGAGGCCACGCCCGCGCCCGCGAGCGGCGCCAGCAGCAGGACGAGGATGAGGTGGTAGCGATCGGCACCGAGAAACGCCGCGTGGGTGAGCACCGAAATCGCCGCGGCGCTGCCCACGAGGCGGACGACCGTCACGCCGTCGTTCGAGTCGAGGGCGCGACGACCGCGCCACGCGAGCGCGAGGAGCGCCCACCACGCGAGGGTCAGCAGCAGGCTCCCGAGGAGCGCGAGGGCGCGCGGCGGTCGCGCGCGAGGGAGCGCGTAGCTCACCGGGTCGTGCTCCCAGGCGAAGGTGACGACGACCTTCGCGGCGCCGAGCGCGACCCAACGGAGCGGGTTCTCGACGATGCGGCCGACGGCCTCGCGCGACATGCAGCGGTCGCGGTGAACCTCGCCACGCTCGGCGCCGCATCCGTCGGAGTCCGTCGGTCGTCGGTAGCCTCCGCGCGCATCGGGAAAGGTCCCGATGAGCAGGTTGCTCCCGCCGTTGGTGCTCACGAGCGCGCAGGCGTCGAGGCGGTCGCAGTTTCGGGCCGTCCACGGCGCGACGACGCACGCGGCGCAGGCCATCGCCACGGCGACCGCGACGACCCTGGCGCGCGCCCCGTGGCGCGCGAGCGCGACGAGCGGCACCAGCAGGAGCGACTGCGGACGCACGAGCGCCGCGAAGCCGAGCGAGACGCCGAAGCCCGCGGTCGAGGCCCGCCGCGAGACCGCGAAGGCCATCGCGAGCGCGAGGAGCGCGCCTGTCAGCGTTTCGGTCATGGCCGCGGCGCTCCAGAGCGCGAGGCCGGGATAGAGCGCGTAGACGAGGCCCGCGAGCGTGGCGACGCGAGGCCCCGCGGCGCGGTGCGCGACGAAGACCACCGACGCGACGGCGATCATCGAGGCCGCGACGTTGACCCCGACCGCGGCGAGGCGCGCGTCGCCCGTGAGCGCGAGGAGCGGCGCCATCGCGGCGGGGTAGCCCACGGGATAGAACGCCGTGGCGCGCATGGGGCCGCCGCTGTCGGAGACCGAGTAGCCGAGGCCCGCGGCGATCGCGGCCGCGTAACGGGCGTAGAAATAGCCGTCCCAGGCGGGCGCGACGCGCACCAGCGCGACGGCCGCGAGGCGCGTCGCGAGGGTGACCGGGAGGCAGAGGGCGAGGGGGCGTCGCACGGGCGCCGCATACGATGCGAAACGGGCGTTGGGGTCAACGCGATCGCGAGGCGCGCGTCGGCGCCGGTCGCCAACACTCCGCTCAAGGTCCGCGACGCCCGCGCCGTTGAGAAGAGGCGAGAGAGGCGAACAACGCGGAGCCGCGGAGCGGACCCCAGAGCGCGCCTCCTCGAGAAGGTGACCGCGCCGTCGGCCGCCGTCCGTGGACATCGCCCGTCGCCCCCGGAGACCCGCTCCGGTGGGGTGATCGGGCTCCAATTGCGTCTCTTCGAGGAGTTTTCGCCATGCGTTTCGCCGTGCCGATGCTGATCGCGATGCTCACGCTGCCCGCGGGCGCGTGGGCCCAGGCGAGTCATCCCCCCGTGGCCGCTCGCACGCCGCGCGGACCGACCTTCGAAGCGACGCTGCGTTGGTCGCGGGGCGCCGTCGAGGTGCTCCCGGGCGTGGGTGAAGAGACCCACCCCGCGACGGCGGGAGAGGTGCTTCAGCGCGGCGCGCGCGTTCGCGTGCCCGAGGGCGGCGCGGCGGAGCTGTCGTTCGCGAACGGGGCCACGGTCGAACTGAGCGAGCGCACGCAGGTGCTCATGTTCGCATCGCCGACGCCGCCACTCCCGGGGCAGCCCCCGTCGACGGCGACGACGCTCCTTCGCGGTGTGATGCGGGCGCACCCGGGCGCCTCGGTGAACGGGCGCCCCGTGGTGGTCGTTCCCATCTCGACGCAGGCCGCGACGGTGTTCATCGGCCGCGTCGACGCCGTGATCGCGGCGGAGCTCGGCGGACACATCACCCGCGTCTCGGCGCACCGGGGCCGCGTTCGGGTGCGCGCAGGGACGCGCGAGTACCTCGTCCGCGCGGGCACGGGCACCGTCGAGGAGTTCGGTCGCCCGCCGCTGCCGCCGCACGTCCTGCTCTCGCAGCCCGTGTGGCTCCGGCCTCCGCCCGTGCGCGTGATCTCGGGCGGAGAGCCCGTCGAGGTGTCGGCCACGTACGGCTTCCGCGCGGCCCCCGCGGCGCCCGCTGCCGCGGCGCACTGGCGCGTGCAGGTGGCGCGCGACGAGGCCTTTCACGACCTCGTGGACAATCAACGCGTGACGGGGGATCGCACGCGGTGGGACAGCCCCCGCCTCCAGCCCGGACCCTACTTCGCGCGCGTGACGGCCATCGACGCGGAGCGCTATGAGAGCCCGACCTCCGAGGCCGTGCGCGTCTTCGTGGCGGCGCCTCACGTGGTGACGGGCGAGCAGGGGGAGGGCGTCGCGCCGGGCCGCGTCGCGCGGGTCGAGGTCCCCGACGGGTTCCGCTGCGGCCTCGACGGGGCCCCGCCGATCTCGGTCGACCGGCCGATTCCGCTGGTCCCCGGGCGCGAGCACTCGCTCTTCTGCCTCTCGGACGCGGCGGGCTTCGACCTCCGCGGCATCACGATCACCGCCGAGCAGGCGGGGCCCCTCGTCCGCGACGTGAACCTCCGCGGAATCACGTACGGCGAGAGCCTCCTCAGCGTCCGCCTGCGCGACGCCGAGGGACACGGGGTCCCCTACGCCGACGTGCGGGTGACGGCCGATCAGGGCGTGACCGCCGACGCCCTCCGTGAATCGCACGAGCGCGGCGTGTACACGGGCGAGGTCCACTGGCCCCGCGGCGTGGCGCGGGCCCGCTTCACCTTCACCGTCAACGGCGCGCAGCGCTTCGAGCAGGAACTCTCCCAGGGCGACTGACGCGATTCGCGGATCAACGTCGCCTCCGCCTCTGGTCACGGCCAACGAACACGGGCATCCTCTCGTTCAAGTGCCATGACGAACCCCCTCCCCACGGTCACCGCGCGCGGGGTGCTCGCGGCGACCCGAGCGATCTTCATGCTCTCGGCCGCGCTGCTCACCCCCCTCCTCGGCCAGTACCTCTACGGCGCGCACACCAGCGTCGGCACGCTCGCGATGTTCGCCGTCGCGGGCGCGGCAGCCTCCATCACGGTCTCTCGGCTGGTGGTGAGCGCCGACGGCGTCGCGCACCCCGCCCTTCGCGTGCTGCTCCGCGGCGCGCTCGCGGGCCTCGTCACCGGCGTGCTCACGGGCCTCGCCTGGGTGACCCTCGAACACCCCTACGGCACCGACCGGTACATCCTCGGCGCGCTCTTCGGCGCGATCTACGGCGTGGCGACGGGCGTCGGCTTCGGCGCCGCGTTCGCCCTGTGGACCCGCCGCGCCCGCGGCGCGCTCTCTCGCCCCTCGACGCTGGCCTCGCAGCGCCTCGCGATGGAGGGCGGCCTGGCCCTCTCGCTCGCGGGCGCGCTCGGCGTGGCGCTCTACCGCTTCGACACGATGATCCTCGCGTCGGCGCTGGTGGGCTTCGCGGGCGTGATCTCCATCGTGGTTGCGATCGCGCGCGTGATCCGCGTGCAGCGCCTCTTCGCGTCGGTGGCGCAGCCCGGGAGCGCCTTCGCCGTCGCGCCGCGCACGGCCGCCACGGAGGCCCCCGCGCTCGCGTGGGCGCCCATGCTCGATCGGGTCATCGTGCGGTCGAGCGATCCGTCGGCCGTCGAGCCCGCGCCCTTCCGCAACCGCAACGCGTCGGCGGAGCTGGCCGTGGTGCCGTCGGACCTCACGCTCGTTCGTCGCGCCATCGGGGCCACGGTGGCCTTCGGCTTCGTCGCGGTCGTCGGGGCGGGCATGCTCCAGGCGGGCGCCTTCGCGGTGGGCTGCACGATCGGATGCCACCGCGAGGCGGGCTGCAGCGGCTGCGCGCACTGACCTCCTCGCCTCGCGGTCTCGCGCTCCCCCCCCTCACATTTCTGCGATCGGTTCCGGCGCGTCGCTCTCGGCGGCGCGGTCGAGCCACTTCACCACGCGCGCCGCGTAGTCGGTGAGGAGCGCCGGGAGGGCCACGTCGACGGAGGGGCTCTCGCCGCCCTCGCGCGTCGTGTCCGCGAGCGTCTCCCAGAAGGCGTAGTTCACGACGAAGCGGAGGTTGGGTTCGAAGCGGGTGTCCTCGCTCCCCGCGTGCTCGGCGTAGTGCGCGAGGATGAACTCGGTGTTGGTCTCGGCCTCGCGGCTGCCGAAGCTCACAACGCCGATGGCCGCGCCGGTGAGCGTGAGGATGGGCACGCTCACGATCCACTGGTGGGGGTGCTCGGTGCCGTAGATCAAGCGCGCCTCGGAGCTCGGGCGGTAGATCAGCGAGGTCTTCGAGGGGCGCCGTCGGTGCCACGTGGCCGTCGACGCGAAGCGGAACGCGTGACCCGCCACGCCCGCGCCGAGGGCGAAGCGCGCGCCCCAGTGCGAGTTGTTGAGGCGCCCGTAGGCCGCGAGGAGGAGTCGCTCCTCGGGGTGCCAGAGGCAGCCGACCATCGAGAGCCCGGGGCCCGCGGTGTCGGGGAAGATCTCCGTGAGGCTCTCTTCGAGCGCGGTGGAGAGCGCGCGGCTGAGGCCGTTCCCGTCGGTTCGCTCGCGGCGCGTGCGCTGGAGCACGGTGCGCGCGATCTGGAGCGCGCTGTCTTCGAGGTTGCCCGTCCCCCGCGAGCGGAGCTTGTACGCGGCGGAGTAGCGGTGGCCCACGAGGGGCGCGTCGACTTCGAAGCCGACGCTGTGCTCGTCGCAGCGCGTGAGCCTGAAGCGAGAGTCCTTCTCCTCGTCGGGGACGCGCTCCCACCACTCGTTGCCGCCGTCGTCGCGGCGGTGGTCGACGACGCGCTGCACGCTGTCGGCGTAGAGGCCCGGCAGCGACGCGTCGTACTCGATCGCGACCTCGAGCCGGCTCGTCGGAAAATGGACCTCGTGCGAGCGGTACTCCTTCTCCTCGGGGTCGATCTCGGAGGGCGGGATGCGCACGTCGGTCGACGCGAGGCGCAGCTCCTCGTGGGCGATGATGTGGGCGTTGGAGATCTTGTAGTTCCAGCGCAGCGACTCGGTGAACGAGTCGTTCGACGCGAGGCTGAAGCGCACGGTGCCGTCGGGGCGATCATCGCGGATCACGCGCCAGAGCCCGCGCCCCGTCTCTGCGTCGGCCGCGGCCCACACCACGCCGTGGTGCCGCGGGACCACCGCGAGCGTGAGGCGACCCTCGACGGTGAGCTTCTCGAGCGTGACGCGCACGTCTGCGATGCCGTCGTCGCGCACCGTGATCTGCCGCGTGTGACGCTCGGCGCGGCTGATGCGCGCGCGCCGCGCGTCGCCCCGCGGGAGGAGGTAGAACCGCGGATCCCCCATCCTGCGGAAGACGCCCACGTTGCGGCGCTCCCACACTTCGACCGTGGCCTGTCCGGGGAAGAGCCGCACGATCGAGAACTGCTTGCCCACCGCGTCGGGGCGGTCGACGGAGCTCGCGCCGAGGGAGCCCGTCCCCACGACGACGAAGCGGTCGCCGAAGAACTTGTCGAGGATCTCGCCCGACGCCTCGTGGGTGTGTCCGTGGAGGCCGACGCGGAAGCCCGCGTTGTGGAGCTCCCCGATGTCGAGCAGCGTGAGGTGGTCGGGGCGACCGGGCTCGCCGGTGATCCCGTGGTGCCACACGGCGACGCAGAGGTAGTCCTTCGCGTACTCGCGCGCGTGCTCGGCGGCGCGGTTGATCGCGAGGCGGCTGATGGTGGCGCCGTGCCAGTAGCGGTCGTTCCGGTGGCACGAGCTGAAGCCGTAGAAGGCCACCGCCTGATCGGGGAAGACGTGCGCAGACCAGTGGTCCGAGTCCTTGCTCGACGTGAGGTCGAAGGGCCTGTGCGGAAAGCCCAGCGACCGCTCGTAGAAGCGGTTGAGGAACTGCTGCACGTGGCGGAAGCGGTCCTGGTACCGCTCGGGGTCGATCTTCACGACCTCGAGCTCGCCCTTCGCGCTGATCGTGTAGCGCACGTCGGCGCGGTCGGGCGCCCGCTGAAGGTCCGCGAGGAAGCGCCGCCCGTCGAGGGTCTTCTCCGCGGCCAGGTGCTCTTGCAGGAGCACCTTTCGTCCGACGTCGGCCTCCCAGTCGACGTCGTGGTTGCCGGGCACGAAGATCACGCGCTCGCGCTCCTTCGGGTGCACGAGCGGCACGAGGTGATCGTTCGCGAAGCGCAGGAGGTTGACGTACTCGGCCTCGCCCGCGTGCTGCGAGAGGTCGCCGCTCACGACCACGAAATCGAACTGCGCGCCCTCGGTGCTGAGCACCGCGCCGGGGCCTCCCCACACCGTCTCGAGGGTCTCTCCGGGCGAGGTCACGTGGAGGTCTGAGATGTGGAGGATTCTCATCGTCACGACATTCTAGAACGCGCCACGCCCGCGACCGCGTGAACGTTGTGAATTTGAGCGTTCCGCCCGACCCGAGGGCGGGGCTACGATGGCGCCGGATCGCGACGCGTCGATGGAGTCGCCGACGCTCGCGCAATGGAGGCACCGCGATGTTCCGTCTCGTACGCGCTTCGCTCTTTCTGGCCGTGTTCGCAGCGCTGGCCGTGGGCTGTGACGGTCAGGCCGTCGTCGGAGGTCGCAGCGATGCGAGCACCGACATGGGGCCGCTCCCTTGCCCCACGGGGCAGCTCCGCTGCGACGGGCGATGCGTCGACGTCACCGCCGACCGCGCCAACTGCGGCGCCTGCGGGACGGCCTGCGCCGAGGGGCAGGTGTGCACCGCGGGCGGTGCGCGCTGAGCTGTCCCGCGGGGCAGCTCGTGTGCGGCGACCGCTGCGTCGACCCCCGCACCGACCTCGCCAACTGCGGCGCCTGCGGAACGGCCTGCCCCACGGGCCGCGTGTGCAGCGGCGGCGTGTGCGCCGTCACCTGCGGCATGGGCCTCGCGCTCTGCAACGCGGGCGGCGACGGCGGCACGGCCGACGCCTCGGCGGGCGGCGCGCCCTACTGCGCCGACACGCAGACCGACCGCGCGAACTGCGGCGCCTGCGGGATGGCCTGCGCTTCGGCCGGTGTGCGTGAACGGGTCCTGTCGCGTCGAGTGCGTGATGGGCACGACCCCTGCGGCGGACGCTGCGTCGACATCAGCAGCGACCGCGCGAACTGCGGCGGCTGCGCGACCGCGTGCGGCGCCGGTCAGGTCTGCTCCATGGGCGCGTGTCAGGTCTCGTGCGGCGGCGGCCTCTCCGACTGCATGGGCGCGTGCCGCGACCTCCAGAGCGACCTCGCCAACTGCGGCATGTGCGGCGCCGTGCTCGGCGGGGCAGGTTTGCTCCGCGGGCGTGTGTCAGGTCTCGTGCGCGACGAGCCTCACCAACTGCTCGGGCGTGTGTCGCGACACGCAGACCGACCGCGCCCAACTGCGGCGCGTGCAGCAACGCGTGCCCCGCCGGACAGGTGTGCTCGACGGGCGTGTGTCAGGTCTCGTGCGGCGGCGGTCAGACCGACTGCATGGGCGTGTGCCGCGACCTCCAGAGCGACCTCGCGAACTGCGGTGCGTGCGGCCGCGCGTGCTCGGCGGGGCAGGTGTGCTCCGCGGGCGTGTGTCAGGTCTCGTGCGGCGCCGGGCTCACCAACTGCTCGGGCACCTGCCGCGACCGCGACACCGACCGCGCCAACTGCGGCGCCTGCGGGAACTCGTGCACCGCGGGCCAGGTGTGCTCCGAGGGGCGCTGCCAGGTCTCGTGCGTCGCGGGAACCTCGGAGTGCTCGGGCGTGTGCCGCGACCTCCAGAGCGACAACGCCAACTGCGGCACGTGCGGAACCGTGTGTCCCTCCGGGCGCGTGTGCTCGCGCGGCGACTGCGTGGTCACGTGCGGCGCGGGGCTCACGAACTGCGCGGGCACCTGCCGTGACATCCAGACCGACCTCAACAACTGCGGCGCCTGCGGGATGGCGTGCGCCGCGGGGCAGGTGTGCTCTCGCGGCGCGTGCGTGGTCTCGTGCGGCGGCGGTCTCACGGAGTGCTCGGGCGTGTGCCGCGACCTCCAGAGCGACACGTCCAACTGCGGCGCGTGCGGCGTCGCCTGCGCCGACGGGCAGGTGTGCTCTCGCGGCGCGTGCGTGGTCTCGTGCGGCGCGGGCACGAGCAACTGCGGCGGCGTGTGCCGCGACCTCACGACCGACCGTAACAACTGCGGCGTCTGCGGGACGGCGTGCGCCGCGGGGCAGGTGTGCTCCTCGGGGCGCTGCCAGGTGTCGTGCGGCACGCCGCTCACGGCCTGCGACGGCGTGTGCCGCGACCTCTCGACCGACACCAACAACTGCGGCGTGTGCGGGACGGTGTGCGCCGCGGGCCGCGTGTGCACCGGCGGCGTCTGCGTCGTGTCGTGCTCGTCGGGCCTCTCGAACTGCTCGGGGACGTGCCGCGACCTCATGACCGACACCAACAACTGCGGCGTGTGCGGCACGCGCTGCGTCGCGGGGCAGGTCTGCGCGGGCGGACGATGCGTCGTCTCGTGCGGCGCGGGTCAGACCGACTGCTCGGGTTCGTGTCGTGACCTCATGACCGATCGCGCCAACTGCGGCACCTGCGGGCGCGCGTGCGGCGCGGGGCAGGTGTGCTCCGGCGGGTCGTGCACCGCGTCGTGCGGTACGGGCCTCACCGATTGCAGCGGGAGCTGCGTGTCGACGCTCACCGACCCGTCGAACTGCGGCATGTGCGGCCGCGCGTGCACGGCGAGTCAGGCCTGCGTCGCGGGCACGTGCCGACTCTTCTGCGCGGTGGGTGAGACGGTGTGCTCGAGCGCCTGCGTCGACACGCGCACCGACGCCAACAACTGCGGCGGCTGCGGCAACGTCTGCCCGGCCGTCACCGGCGGCTCGCCCGCGTGCCGCGCGTCGGTCTGCGGCGCCTCGTGCGGACCGGGGCTCACGAGCTGCGGCACGACCTGCATCAACACCGCGACCGATCCGAGCCACTGCGGCGCGTGCGGAACGGTCTGCCCGACCGGGACGCCGTGCGTGGCCGGAGGCTGCGTGCGCTTCCCGTCGACGGGAACAGAGGGCGCGTTCTCGCCGACGACCAACACGGTGCTCACGCCGGGCGTGCACAACTTCACGACGATCAACGTGCCCGCGGGCGTGACCGTGACCACCACCGGCACCGGCGTGCTCGACCTTCGCGCGACGGGCGCCGTGACCATCGCGGGCACGGTCGATGTGTCGGGCGGCAACGGTGGCATCCACACCGACTGCCTCGACAACGCGTCGGGATCGGGCGGCGGTGACACGGGCAATCCCCTCGGCGTCGGCGCGACGGGAGACGCCTGCTCGGTGAGCTCTCGCTGCGCGGGTCCGGGCGGCGGCGGCGGCGTCGTGATGACGGGCTACGCGGGCAGCGTGGCCTCGGGGACGCTCTCTGGCCGCGGTGGTAGCGCGGGCGGCGGCGGCGGCGGCGGCTACTCCGATGGCGGCGGCGGCGGCGGCGGCGGCGGTCCTGCGGGCGGCGGCGGCGGCGCGGCGTACGGCAACATCACGAGCGGCGGCAACGGTGGTGGTCCCGGCGGCGGCGCGGGCGGCGCGCAGGGCGGCGGCGGACCGAACCGCGGCGGCGGCGGCGGAAGCGCGGGCATCGCGACCTACAACGAACCGCGGGCTCCGACGCGGTCGTGCGCGGGAGCTACTCGCCCTACGGCGGCGGCGGCGGCGGTGGCGGATCGATCGGCGCCGCGGCGGCGACGGACCTCGCGGTCGCGACGACCTTCCAGCCCGGATCGGGCGGCGGCGGCGGCGGCGGCGACGAGGGAACCGGCGGCGGCGGCGGCGGCGGCGCGCTTCGCATCGCGTCGCACGCCTCCATCAGCATCGCGGCCACGGGCGCGTGCTCGCGAACGGTGGCAACGGTCAGCGCGCGGCCTGCGTGGGCGGCGCCGGCGGCGGCGGATCGGGCGGCGTGGTGTTCCTCTACGCGCCCTCGGTCAGCGTCGCGTCGGGCGGCACCGTGAGCGCGATCGGCGGCAGCGGCGGAACCGGCGCGACGGTCTACTCCAACACCCCCGGCGGCGCGGGCGGACTCGGACGCATTCGCATCTCGGCCGTGGCCTCGACGTGCACGCTCAACGGCGCGTTCAACCCCGCGCTCTCGTCGGCCTGCGTGCTCACGCCGGGCGCGGGCGTCGCGGGACGCGCGTACATCGCCGCGTTCCCCGACTGAGTCGATCGGCGGCCGTCGCGCGTGCGGCGGCCGCGTCTCTTCACCGAGCCCTCAGCGACCTCGGTTCCCCATCAGCCACGCGGCGAAATCGACGACGGTGCGACGCGCGCGGTCTTCGACCTCACCCACCGACGGACGCCCCGGCCCCGTGCGATTGGGATCGGGCTCGTACACGTAATCGCGGTCGTCGAGCACGAGCACGTGACCGCCCGTGTCGCGCTCCGATCCGGCCACCACGACGAGCGCGTCGGGGCTCGTGTGCGGCGGAATCGCGGCCCCGTAGCGCGCGCGATCGGCGCTGTTCGCGTACTCGACGCAGTCGCTCGTGGCGCCGATCACGACGTCGCAGTCGACGTCCTTGCGACCCACGATGCGCACCGCGCGGCCCGCGCGCGGAGAGAGACCTCGCGACGAGAGCGCCTCCTCGATGACGCGGACCATCCGCACGCGCTCGAGGGGGCGGAGCTCGTGCGCGCCGCCCTGCATGGTCGCGCCGCTGCACGCGCAGACGAAGAGGAGCCCGGTGATCCATCGCCTCATGCGCGCGCTCTACCACGAGGCGCGCGCGAGGCGGAGGTCAGTCGACGTCGAAGCCCCAGCCGACGATCACGTCGGGGCCGTGAAAGCTGTCGAAGCGCGCGCTCGCGACGACGCGCCGCACGCAGGGGATGAACTCCGGCGGGCCGCCTCCGCCCGACACGCGCGCCGCGATGGGACGACCGTCGTTGTGGATGCGAAGCCTCACGCTGACCCTGCCGTGGGGGCCGTTCCCGCGGTCGTCGGTGGTGGCCGCGGCGCAGTTGCCGAGGCGCCTCATGAGCGGGTTCATGCCGCGGGTGACCTGCTCGGGCGAGAGGCCCATCGGGCCCTCCGAGGCGGCGCCCATGTCGTAGTTCACCTCGGGCGCGGGGCCGAGGTTGTCGGTGAGCATCGGGCCCGTCTCGGTGATGCGCGGGCGCGGGGCCTCGGGCTCGCTCGTGTCGTCTTCAACGGGCTCGACGGGGCTCTGCGCGCCCTGCGCGTTTCGCTGCGCGCCGCCCGCGGAGGCGACGCGGACGCCGCGTCGACGACGACGACCTCGGGCCCTCGTCGGACCCGCGTCGCGAGGCGCATCGACGGCGGCGTCGCGTCCGTTCGCGGAGGTCGCGTCGTGGTCGGGGCAGCCGGGACAACCGGACGCCAGCGCGATCGAAGCGGCGAGGCATGAGAGGCGACAGAACTTCATGGCGCAAGGGCCGCGCGACGCACGAAGACAGGCGTTGACGCGCGGGAGCGGGGCGTGTCTACCATGCGCGCAACGTGAGATCGCGAACTTTGTTTTTCGCATTGGTGACCGCGCTCGCGACGCCCCAGGCGTACGCGCAGACGGTCCCCGACGCATCGGAGCCGGGCTCCGCCGGGGCAGAGCAGACGCCGACGCAGGGCGGATGGAGGCTCTATCCGAACGAGCGTCACATCCTCGTGCGCGCCGAGGCGACGGTCGGGGCTCGCCTCAACGACCCCTACGCGGCGGGGGGCCTCGCGCCCATCTCGCCGCTCCTCGAAGGGAGCTATCAGTTCCTGCACGTGGGGAGCTTTCTGATGGGGCCGACGCTCGGCTTTCAGGCGGGCTTCGACGCGACGGGCGCGCAGTTCGCGGTGCAGCCGGGCTGGCAGGTGTACCGCCGCTTCGCGGGGCGCTTCGCGGCCACGGCGCGCGCGTCGATTCCGATCCTCATCACGCGGGGCGCGTGTCAGGCCGACCGCGTGCGCGCGGACAACGGCTTCCCGGGCTTCGGGTTCAGCCTCAACCGCACGACGCTTCCGGTGCCGAGCGCGGGCTACTGCCCCACGGCGTCGGTGGGCGTCGAGCTCGGCGCGGGCGGATCGCTCTTCATCACCTCGGGCGTCGCGCTGACCGCCGAGGTGATCTTCGACACGTACTTCGGCGACAGCGGGATCGTGTTTCCGATCATCGGCGGCGGCCTGGGCGTGATGGTTGATTACGAGGTGCTCCCGTGACCGCCCCCAACAAGACGCGCCGCACGTCGGCGCTGTGGATCCTCGCGCTCTCGACGCTCTTCATCGCGGGCCCGACGCCCGGCGACGTGGGCGGCTGCGGCGGGAGCCTCGCGAACACGCCGCTGCCGGGCAACCCCGACGAGCAGCAGTACGACTACTTCGAAGAGGGCTTCTGCGCGAACATGTGCCTCCGTCTTCGGACGTGCGGCGTGCTCTGCCTGTCGCTCCAGGGCGCCGGCGCGGACTGCCTCAACGACAGCCAGCAGGCGTATCAGCAGTGCCTCCGCGGACAGCTCCGCGCGAGCATCTTCGGGAGCAACCAGTGCCCGCATAGCTGCGGCAACTACGGCGCCCGCTACGCCGGTGCCTCGGAGCAGGACGTTCAGGTCTGCGGCCACGCGATCAACGCGCTGAGCTGCGACGCGATCGCCGACGTGATCCGCCAACCTCCCGGCGAGTGCCTCGCCGTGTGCGTGCAGTGAGAGGGGAGCGGAACATGCGCACTTCGAAGGGTCTCCTCCTCCTGGGCTTCGTCTCCATCGCCGGGTGCGGCGTGTGGGCGTCGCCGAGCGACTACTCCGCCTATCGCGCGTACCGCTACGAGGCCGTGGGCCCCGAGCGCCTCGCCGCGGGCGGTCGCTACCTCGCGGAGCACCCCACGGGTCGCTTCGCGAGCGAGGTCCGCGAGGTCGTCTTCGCGCAGGAAGAAGACTTCTGGGCCGATCACCGCAGCAGCGCCGACGGGCTCAACGAGTACCTCCACGCGTTCCCCGCGGGCGCGCACACCGACGAGGCGCGCGAGCGCCTGCGGGTGTTCGAACAGGCCCGCGCGCAGCAGGAGGCCGAGCGTCGCGCCGCGGCCGACGCCGACCGTCAGCGCCGCGAGGCGGAGCTCCGCGAGGCGTCTGCGCGTCAGCGCCTCTGGATGCGCACGCAGTTCAACCGCTGGGTCCGCGTGTTCGGCGGGCTCAACGGCTGGGGTCAGAGCTTCGGCCCCATCGTGGCCGCGAACCCCGAGTTCAACGCGCAGTTCGAGAACGAGCCGCCGCAGTGCCGCGCGTCGCACTGCCGCAAGAACTTCAACCTCGATTTCTACATCCCCGTGCCGGGTCGCTCGGCCGTTCCGCGTCGTATCGGGTTCACGCTCGACATGGTGCGCGTCGGCGCGGAGCGCAACGTCAACCAGAGCCTCCTCGTGGTGCACAACCGCGGGCTCACGACGTGGTGGGAGCTCGAGAACCAGCAGGCCGCCGACGCCGAGAGCGCCGAAGCCCGCGAGACCGCCGTTCGCTGGACGATGGATCAGCTCCGCGCCGCGGTGGTGGCCTCGTTCCCCGAGGCGCAGGAGACCCCCGCGGACCTCTACGGCCCGCCGCCCGAGGCCGTCATGCAGGGCGTCGAAGAGGACGAGAACGCCGAGCCCACGGCGGTCGATCCCACCGCGTGCGTGATCCCCTCGCAGCCCCTCGGCGTGCGATGGAGCGCCGTCGTCGGCTGCACGGGCATCACCACCGGGCGCCTCACCGCGCCGCAGGAGGCGTCGGAAGCGCACGCGCGCAGCCTCACGGCCGACGAGCCCGCGATCACGCCGCACGCGTGCCTCCGCTTCGACGCGTACGCCGCGATCGACGGCGAGGGGATGAGCACCGACGAGGGCCTCCACGTCTCGCTCATTCCCCCGTGCGCGCTGCCTGCGACCCGCCCGACCACCCCCGGTCGTCCGGGCGCGCGCCCCGGCGCTCGTCCCGGCGCGCCCGCACGACCCGGTGCGCCTGCGCGTCCTGGCGCTGCGGCACGCCCCGGCGCTCGCCCCGCTGATGCTGCGCCCGCCGCTGCTGCTGCGCCCGCCGCCGCTGCTGCTGCGCCCGCCGCTGCTGCTGCGACTGCGCCCGCCGAAGCGCCCGCCGCGCCTGCTGCACCCGCAGCGCCCACCGCGCCTGCGGCGCCTGTCGCTCCGACAGCGCCCGCTGCGCCCGAGGCGCCCACCGCGCCTTCTGCGCCGACGGCACCCGCCGCGCCTGCCGCCCCCGAATCCCCCGCCGCGCACTGATCCGCGACGGTCAGTCCGTCGCGTCGTCGCTCTCACGCATCAGCTGGAGCTCTCGCTGATACGTGTCGCGCATGCGCTCGTCGCTCGACGTGCTGAACGCGCCGATCACCGAGATGATCGACTGGATCCCGATGGAGCCGATCACGAGGTAGTTGAGCGCTTCGGGGCTCGGCAGCGGCTCTCCGTTGAAGATCTGATCGCGGTAGAAGATCCCGAGCGTGCCGAGGCCGTACACGACCGTCGTGACGGCCGTGAGGATGCGCCTGCGACGACCGTCCGCCGCGATCTCGTCGAGGCTCTCCTCGCCGAAGCGAACGCGGGCGCGACGCTGCTGCGCGGTGCGTACGGGCATCTCCATGTACTGCCGCCCGAGGCGTTCGCGCGAGGGCGTCCAGATGAGCTCCACGGCGCCTTGCGCGATGTTGTATCCGCCCTGAAACCAGACGAGATACTGCGGCACCGAGGGCGAGCTCCCTTCGCCCCAGATGGGCGCGAAGCCGAGGCCCATGAGCCCTGCGCCGACGGCGAGGTTGATGAGCCCGCTCGTGATGCGCGCGTCGCGACTCCGCTCGGGCAGCGTGAGGAGCGCGCGGTCGAGGAGGCGTCGCCGCTCGCGATAGAACGCCCTCGGCCTCGCGCTGGTCGCGGGCTGCGGGGCGGCGTTCGTGAGCTCCGCGACGGGCGGCGGCGGGGGCAGCGTCAGCGCGGTCTGCGCGGGCGCTTGCGGCGCCGTCTGCGCGGGTGCTTGTGGAGTCTGGGCGCTCGGCGCGGGCGGCGGAGGCGGCAACGTCGGCGCGCTCTGCGTCGTGCGCGGCGGATACGGCGGCGGGAGCGGCGGGAACTGCTGCGCGGACGCAGACCCGGTGACGAGCGCGAGCGAGAGGAAGCACGCGAGGCCGCAGGAGTAAGAACTCACGTCGCGTACCCTAGTACAGTGAACGACGCGCCTCCAGACGCGCGGCGTCGCTCAGCGCGCGGGGCACACGGGACACGCGCCGTCGCGTCGTCGTCCGGCGTCGAGGCATGCGGTGCGGGCGCGCGTGCAGCGGGCGTCGCGCGCGTTGGCGCGCGAGAGGTCGCCGGTGAGGCGGCAGATCTCGGAGGCCGCGGTGCAGACGTTTCCTGCGGCGGCGCAGATGTCTCGGCACTGCGCGAGCGAGGCCGAGAGACCCGCGCGCTGCCGTTCGATCTCCGACTCCCACTGCGCGATGACGCGGTCGCGCTCGATGCGCTCGTCTTCGAGGCCGGGCACCTCGCCGCGTGCGGGCGCTCCACCGGGCGTCGACGAGAGCGACCCGAAGGGGCGGAGCGCGCCCGCCGACGCGTCGAAGGTCGCGTTCGAGGCGCCGCCCGCGGAGCCGCTCACGGCTTCCTCGCGGGCGGGCACGCTCGCGCTGGCGTGCGTGGGGCTCGCGCTGACGGACCTCGAAGCCACCGGTGCGGCGCTCTGCATCGCGCACCCCGAGAGGGCGAGCAGCGAGAGGAGCAGCGCGCGCCCGGGGGTCATCGCCGTCCTCCGTCGGTGAGCCGACCGAGGATGCGGTTGTTCACCTCGATCGAGCGCTCGAGCGCGGCGAGCGCCTCGTCGCGTCGTCGCGCCGCGGTGGCCTGATCGCCCGAGGCCGCGGCGCGTTCGGCGAGCACGCGCAGCGCCTGCCCGCGGACCATGTAGAGCCGAGCCTGGAGCACGCTCTCGTGCGGCGTGGCGCGGAGACCCTCGTCGACGTGCGCGAGGCTCTGCTCGGGCTGATCGCGGCGGAGGTCGAGCTCCGACAGCCTGCCCCACGCGTCGGCGCGCACGTCTTCGGCCTCTTCGAAGCCCTGCGGGAGTCGCAGATCGAGCACGCGTCGCATGGCCCCGGCGGCCCGCTCGAAGTCTCCCGCGCCCTCGTAGACGTCGGCCTCGTGGTGGAGCGCGCGCGCCGTTCCGAGCGCGGCCATCGCGGCCTCGGCGTGCGTGCGGTCAGCGGTCGGCGCGCGGTGCCCGCAGCCCGCGACGGCCGCGAGCGAGAGCGTCAGGGCGAGCGCGAAGGAGCGGCGGTTCATCGCGCACCCCCGAGGAGCGACGCGCGGTACGAGCGCAGGCCGCGGTCATAGAGTCGCGACGACGGACCCGACGCGGCGCCGGGCTCGACGGGCGCGTCGAAGGCCGCGGCGAGCTCGCGTGTGGCCGTGGGCGACACGTTCGGGTGCGTCGCGATCCACGCGCCTCCGCCCGCGCCCGCCGCGGCGAGGAGGAGGGCCGCGGCGGCGGCGATGCGGAGCCTCGGGGCGCGTGTCCACCAGGCGCCGCGGTGCGTGCGCATGGCCTCGGCGACGGCGCGGTCGGCGACGGCGCGCACGACCTCGTCGGCGGGGCGACGCGCGGCGCGCACGCGGAGGGCGGTGGTGACCAGCGCGGCGGTGTCGACGTCTTCGGCGGCGCCCTTGTCGAGCGCGTCGGCGAGGCGCGACGCGGCGAGGAGCTCCTCCTCGGTGGGCGGCGGCTCGTCGTCGATGTTCCAGGTGTGCTTCAGGTCGCTCATCGCACGCCGTAGGCCTTTCTCAAGGCCGCAAGTGCCCTGTGGAGGATGACGTCGAAATTGCCAACGGTCACGCCGAGGACCGCGGCGCACTCCTCGCGAGGCCGCTCCTCGATGAGCCGCAGCTCCACGGCGCGGCGGTAGCGCTCGCTGAGCGTCGACATCGCAGACTGGAGGTTTCGCCCCGCGGCGGCGCGCTCCTGCGCTTCGATGAGGGCCTCGTCGGCGCCCGCGCGGTGCATCGGGTCGACGGTGGCGACGTGCTCTTCGAAGCGGTCTTCGAGGCGCCCGCGGCGTTGATTCCGGCGCACGTGGTCGATCACCAGGTGCACCGCGATCTGACGGAACCAGGGGAAGACGCCCGCGCCGGTCCAGCGGTACGTGTCGATGCGCTCCATCCCTCGCACGAGCGTGTCGCGGAGGATGTCCTCGGCGTCGGCCGCGTTGCCGATGCGCGGGAGGATCACCGCGGCGTAGAGCGGCCGCGCCACGCGGTCGAGGAGCCTCTGGAGCGCCGCGCGATCGCCCGATTGGGCGGCTTCGACGAGGCTTCGCTCCTCCGCTGCGGCAGCCTCGGGACCGGTGGACGTCACGCGCGCGGCGCGACCATAGGCCAAAGCCGCCCACGCGGGAAGCGTGAGGTCGGGGAGGAACGTGGCGTCGAGGGGCAACGCGTGCATCGGCGGGAGAACGCCTCCGTCCCCTCGTCGCTTACGCCACCTTCCCGTGCGTCATTGTCTTTACAACCCTCGGCCCGACGGGAATCCTCCGCCCCGTCATGGCGGACACCTTCATCGATTACGACGAGACGCGCGTCTACGGCGACTACACCATCGAGCAGGTCACCCGGCTCGTGGCGGGGCGCCTGCGAGAGTTCGACCCCGCGCTGCAGTTCGCGCTCACCTCGCTGCGCGCCGCGACCGACATCGTCGCGGGCCACCTCCACGCCGCGCGCAGCGCCAACCCCGCGCTCCACACGCTCATGGCCGCGCGCGAGGCGCCCATGCGCGAGGGCCGCGACACGCTCCTGCGCTTCGCGCGTCACCTCGAGTCGCACCGCGCGGGTCAGCTCCCCTACGAGCGCTTCTTCGTCGACTCGCCCGAGACGCTCTCGCACCGCGGGACGGGCCGCCTCCTCGCCGCCTTCGACCACGTGCTCGGCACCCTCGACGAGCACCGCGCCTCGGTGCGCGAGTGCGACCACTGGCGCGCGGAACTCTCGTCTGCGCGCGAGGCCCTCGAGCACGTCGTCACCCACGACCGCGCCCTGCGCGCGCACGACGTCACCACCCCCGCGCTCGCCGCCGCGCGCGAGCACTGGCTCACCGTCTACGACGCGACCAAGCACCTCGTCGCCGCGGTGCTCTCGCTGAGCGGCGCCGCGCTCGCGCTCGACGAGATCTTCGACGACCTCGCGGCGACGCACAGGGCCGAAGGGGCCTTCGACGACGTCGTCCCCGAGGAGCCCGCGGCCGCCGAGGCCGAGGCCCCGTCTGAAGCGCGCTGAATCTCCCTCTCGCCCCCACCGTTTCAAAGGCTCTCCATGCGCACCCGCATCACGTCTACCGCCTTTCTCCTGGCGCTCGCGCCCGCGTACGTCTGGGCGCAGGCCCGCCCCATGATCGAGCACATCGAGCCCACCGCGGGCCCTCCGGGCACGCGCGTCCGCATCGTGGGCCGGGGCTTTCAACGCAGCTACCGCGTGCTCTTCAACGAGCACCCGGTGACGCCCTCCGAGGTGCTCCCCGAGCGCATCACGGTGACCGTGCCCGACGGCGCGCAGACGGGCCGCTGGGTGCTCTCGAACGGCAGCGACGAGGTCGAGACCGAGGTGTTCCGCGTGAGCGCCGCGGAGCCCGCGCCCGTGATCTCCGCCGTCGAGCCCGCGGCCTCCGCGCCCGGCGCCGAGGTGGTGCTGCGCGGCCAGAACTTCGCCGCGCGCACGAGCGACAACACCGTCCGCATCGGCGTGCTCCCGATGGTGGTTCGCAGCGGCGACACGACCTCGCTGCGCGTGATCGTCCCCGACGGCGCGCGCACGGGGCCCGTCTTCGTTCGAACCATCGGCGGAGAGGCCCGCTCGACGGGCGATCTCACGATCAACGAGCGCCTCACGATCCGCGAGTTCGTCCCCGCGGCCATCGCGCCCGGCGGGCACGTCACGCTGCGCGGCGCGGGCTTCGCGCCCTCGCTCGCGGCCAACCGCGTGACGCTCAACGGTCGCCCCGTCCGCGTGCTCCGCGCGTCTGCGACGGAGGTCGAGGTCGAGGTCCCCGTCGACGCGCAGGGCGGCCCCTTCGCCGTCACCGTCACGGGCGTCGGACGCTACGAGACGGCGCAGCGGCTCTTCGTGGGCGCTGCGCCCGTGATCCGCGAGCTCGCCCCCGCCGCGGCCGCGCCCGGCGCGCGCGTGACGATCCGCGGCGCGCAGTTCGGCTCCGAGGCGTCGCGCGTCTCGGTGACCATCGGCGGACGCAACGCGCCGGTGGTGAGCGCCGCGCCGGGCGAGGTCGTGGTCACCGTGCCCGCAGACGCGCAGACCGGACGCGTCGCCATCACGGCCAACGGCATCGGCCCCGTGGAGTCGCCCGCGGACCTCACGGTGCTCGTGCCCGTGTCCGTCACCCGCTTCGAGCCGCGCTCGGGCGACGTGGCCGACCGCGTGACGCTCACCGGGACGGGCTTCTCGCCGACGCTCACGGACAACCAGGTGAGCCTCAACGTGCAGCGCGCGACGGTCGTGTCTGCGACGCCGACGGAGCTCGTCGTCGAGGTGCCCGCGGGCGCGCGCTCGGGGCAGTGGAGCGTCGCGGTGAACGGCAACGGTCAGGCCCGCGCGCGTGATCCGTTCATGGTCACGCAGCGCCCGCACATCGTCGCCGTGGAGCCCGAGCGAGGCATCCCCGGGTCGCGCGTGACGCTGCGGGGGACGAATTTTCCGACGGACCGCGCGCTCGTGCAGGTTCGTCTCAACGGGCAGGACGTCGAGGTGCAGTCCTTCGGTCGCGAGGCCATCGAGCTCACGGTGCCGCGCAACGCCCAGACGGGGCGCTTCGAGGTCGTCGCGAGGCTCCAGGGAACGGGCCGCGCGGAGCGTGATTTCGTGGTGCTCCAGCCTGTCACGCTGCGCGAGGTCGATCCGCCCGCGGGCCCCGTCGGCGCCACGGTGACCCTCCGCGGCGAGGGCTTCGAACCCGACCCCGCGAGGCTCACGCTTCGCCTCGGGACGCAGGTCATTCGACCCACCACGACCACCACCACCGAGATCGTCTTCGCCGTCCCCCGCGGGGCGCGCGGCGGGGTCATCGCGGTCGAGGCCGAAGGCAGGCAGCCCGTCGCGTCGCCCGCGCCCTTCGCCATCACGATCCCGCCGGTGGTCACCGCCGTGACGCCCGCGCAGGGCGCGCCCGGCGCGCGGCTCACGCTGCGAGGCCGGAATTTCGGCAACGTGACTTCGAACGTCGGCGTGACCGTCGGCGGCGTCGCGTGCCCCATCGCGAGCGTCACGCCGACGGTCATCACCTGCGCGCTCGGCGCAGAGACGCCGACCGGCCCCGTCGTGCTCAACGTCGCCAACGCGGGGACCGTCACGTGGCGCGTCCCCTTCCGCGTCGTCGCCGCGCCCGCCGCGCCCGCGGCACACTGAGCGAAATCACACTGCGCGAAATGTCCTTTCGCTTCGGGCCTCGGCGCCGCATCTGCGGTCGCGTGATCGCGCGGGTGAGGCAACAACGCGCGTGTAGACATTCGCGCGATGGCGTTAGACTCGCCGCGATCCTTCACGAGGAGGCAAACGCGTGCAGCGAACGTCAGCTCCGACTCAACTCATCGAACGCAATGGCAAGACCGTGGCGCGTCGGCTTCAGAAGCTGCGCGTGATCGTGATCGAGGGGCCCGACAAGGGCGCGGCCTTCGAGGGCGCGCAAGACGAGATCCGCGTCGGCGGCTCGGAGGACAACGACCTGGTCATCACCGATCCGTCGGTGTCGCGTCGCCACGCGGTGCTCAAGCTCACGCCCGACGGCATTCGGGTGACCGACCTGACGAGCACCAACGGGACGTTCATGAGCGACGTGCGCGTGCACGACGTCGTGCTGCGCGGCGCGAGGGAGCTCTCCTTCGGCAACACCCGCGTGCGCATCGAACCCCTCGACGACACCGTGGAGCACGAGCTCTCGTCGGGCGTGCGCTTCGGTCGCCTCGTGGGCTCCTCCGTGGCGATGCGCGAGGTCTTCGCGGTGCTCGAGCGCTTGGCCGCGAGCGACATCACCGTGCTCGTCGAGGGCGAGACGGGGACGGGCAAGGAGCTCGTCGCCGACGCCATCCACCGTCAGGGCCCGCGCGCCGGAGGGCCCTTCATCGCCGTCGACTGCGGGGCCATCCCGCGCGAGGCGCTCGAGGGCGAGCTCTTCGGCGTCGACAAGACCGCCGACGCGCAGCGCTCCCGGCAGGGCGCCTTCGTGGCCGCCGACGGGGGCACGATCTTCCTCGATGAGGTCACCGAGCTCCCGCTGGAGCACCAGTCGAAGCTGCTGCGTGTGATCGAGTCGCGCGAGGTGCGGGCCGTGGGCTCCGACCGCGTGACGGCCATCGACGTGCGCGTCATCGCGTCGACGGGGCGCAACCTCCCGCGCGAGGTCAAGGACGGTCGCTTCCGTCAGGACCTCTTCTATCGCCTCGCCGCCGTGGTGGTGAAGCTCCCGCCGCTGCGCTCGCGGCTCGAAGACGTGCCCGTGCTCGTCGACACGATCCTCGACGACCTCAACCGCCGCCGCTCGGCGCAGGGCCTCGCGCCCTATCCCGGCCTCGACCGCCGCGCGATGGAGCTCCTCGCGCACTACGACTTCCCCGGCAACGTGCGCGAGCTGCGCAACCTCGTCGAGCGCTTCGCCGTGCTCGGCGCAGACCCCTCGGCGCTCGCGAAGGGGCACGTCACCCTCGAGCGCCCCGGCGGCCACGAGATCCGCACCGATCTCCCCTTCCACGACTCGAAGGAGATCTGGACCGAGATCTTCGAGAAGACCTACCTCACCAAGCTCCTCGCGACGCACCAGGGCAACGTCTCCGCCGCGGCGCGCACGTCGGGCATCGACCGCAGGCACCTGCAGCGCCTCATGGTCAAGCACGACCTCCGCGAGCGCGACAACACCCCGCCCGGTCAGACCGCGAGCTACACCGCGCAGGGCGGCTCGTCGGGCTCAAACTCCTGAGGCTTCGGCCTTCACCACCACCGCGTACGCGTGCGCCATCACGGTCTCCGCCGCGTCGAGGGCGCGCGCGTCGCTCGTCGCCGTTCGAAGCGCCACGATCTCTCCGCCCGGCAGCGGCGTCTGAAGCAGCAGCCTCGCGGCCTCTCGCGCGGCCTCGGGCGCCGTGACATCGGCCGAGAGGCCCGCGAGGTGGTCCATGTACGTGCGCCCGTACGCGGGGTCGGGCGAGGGCTGCGTCGCGAGCGCGCCGTTGAGCGCGACGCCCGCGGCGCGGCGACAACCCGCGAGCCCCGCGCGTCCGTTGCGGGTCTCGTACGCGCGCTTCGCCTGGTCGAGCTCCGCGAGCGAGGCGCGCACCCACTCACGCGGCGAGAAGCGCCGCAGCCAGTCATCGGTCTCGTCGGGCACGTCAGTCTCGCTTCACGTTGAGCGCGCGGATCTTCTTGTGGAGGTTGGTGCGCTCGAGGCCGAGCAGCACCGCGGCGCGCGAGATGTTCCACTCGACCTCGCGCAGCGTCTCTTGGATGTAGTGACGCTCGGCGTTGTCGCGGTACTCGCGCAACGAAGGTCGCGATCCGGGCGCGGAGGGCGGCGCGGGCGGCAGGTCGTCGTCGTCGCCGTCGGGCGGCGGGGCCGACGGGCGAGGGGCCGCGGGGGCGCCCACGGTCTTCTCTCGGAGCTCGCGCGAGAGGCGAGACTCCTCGGGCAGATCCATCACCGTGATCTCGTCGCCCGAGAGGATCACGAGGCGCTCGACGAGGTTCTTGAGCTCGCGCACGTTGCCAGGAAAGCCCCTGCGCTGAAGCTCCTCGAGCACCTCGGGCTCCACGGGCTTGGGCTTGAAGCCGTTCTCGCGCGAGAACTCGTCGACGAAGTACCGCACGAGCGCGGGGATGTCTTCGGGGCGCTCGCGCAGCGCGGGCGACCGCAGCGGCACCACGTTGAGCCTGAAGTAGAGGTCCTCTCGAAAGCGCCCCTCGCGCACCTCGCGCTCGAGGTCTTTGTTCGTCGCCGCGATCACGCGCACGTCGACGGTGAACACCTGGTCGCTCCCGACGCGCGACACCTCGCCCGACTGCAGCGCGCGAAGCACCTTGGCCTGCGCCGCCGGTGGCATGTCGCCGATCTCGTCGAGAAAGAGCGTGCCCTTGTCGGCCGTCTCGAAGTGCCCTCGCTTGCGCGCCACGGCGCCCGTGAACGCGCCCTTCTCGTGGCCGAAGAGCTCCGACTCCACGAGCTCCGCGGGGATGGCCGCGCAGTTCACCTTCACGAAGGGCCCGTCCTTGCGCGTCGAGAGGCGGTGCATCGCGCGCGCGATGAGCTCCTTGCCCGTGCCCGACTCGCCCGTGATGAGCACGCGTCCGCGCGTCGGCGCGATCTTCTCGACCTCGGAGAAGAGCCTTCGCATCACGGGGCTGTCGCCCACCATCTCCTCGCGCGCCCCCGCCGCCGAGCGGAGCTTCTGCACCTCGCGCTCGAGCTTCGCCGTGCGGAGCGCGTTGCGGACGCTCACCAGCACGCGGTCGCGGTCGAGGGGCTTTTCGAAGAAGTCCGTGGCGCCGAGCTTCACCGCGTCGACGGCCTCGGAGACCGACGCGTGACCCGAGATCACGATCACCGGCATCGCGGCGTGCTCGGGCGAGCGACGGATCTTCTGGAGCAGGTCGATCCCAGACATGCCCGGCAGCCGGATGTCGGTCACCACCACGTCGATGGACTCGTCGGTGAGCGCCGCGAAGCCCTCCTCGGCGGTCTCGACGTCTCGCACCGTGATGTCGTCGCCCTCCAGCACCATGCGCAGCGTGCGGCGGATGTTCTTCTCGTCGTCGATGACCAGGACCGTTGCGCTCATGTGCCTCTCGCTCGCTGTTGAATCGCAATCCCGCGCGCCGCGCAATGCCTACGATCTCACGGCGCGCCCTCAAGGCCCCGCGCGCGGGCGCCGTTCGACTCGGTGAGAGCCCCGAAGGAGGCCTGAGCCCCGATGCCCACCCGCTCCGTTCCGCCCGCGCACGCGCCGCAAGCACCAGTCGCCGCCGCCGTTGCGTCGTCGCGCGCGAAGACCTTTCACGCCCTCGCCGAGCTCCTCGCGCACGCCGCGGCGCGCGGCGCCAACGTGACCCTCACGCGCCACGCCACCGAGGCCGTCGCGCGCGCGCTCGACGCCGACCTCTCGGGCGTGTGGCTCTACGACGCCGCGCGCGTGTGGTGCTTCGGCGTCGACCGCTTCGACCTCGCGAGCAACGCGCACGACGTACCCGACGCGCTCTCCTCCCAGCGCGTCGCGCGCCACCTCGCGGGCCGCGAGGGAGCGACCTTCGCCGCGCCCATCGCCACGCGTGACGGCATCGTCGGCCTGCTCGTGGTCGAGCGTCCGGGGCGGGCGAGGGCGCTCAGCGTCGACGAGGAGTGCTTCGTGCGCGCCGTCGCGGACCTCCTCGCGCTCTGCGTCGAGCCCGATCCGCGTGGCGTCGGCCGCAACGCGCGTCGCAGCAGCGCGCCGGCGAGCTGAGGCTCAGCCCTCGCAGAAGCGGTGATGGAGCTTGCGCGTGAGGGCGTCGCCCGCCGCCGCGGGCACGAGCAGCGAGACCCTGAACGGTGAGGTCATCACGGCCGCGGGCGCCGCGCCGAGCGCGCGGGCGTCGTCGAGGGCGCCGCGGAGCGCGCGTCCGTCTTGCGTGAGGCCGTCACCCACGAGCGAGACGAGCGCCACGGCGCCTTCGCTGCCGGGCTGCGTGGCGCGCAGTCCGAGGGCCTCGAGGGCGGCCCGCGCGCGCTCCCAGTCGGGCACGCGCGGGAGCGAGACGATCGCGCTCACGCGGCCTCCGTCGCAGCGCAGCTCACGCAGCGGGACCTGCGCGTCATCGGCCGCGGCCAGGAGCGTCGCGAGCGCGTCTGCGCCGACGTTCTCTCCGTGGAGCCACGCGATCTGGGCGTCTCCCACCACGGCGCGCACGCCCTGGGCCTCGCGCGGCGCCTCGTGACGGACGACGGTCTCGCGGCCCGCGTCGACGGGGTCGCTCGTGCGGCGCGCGTAGATCGCGATGCGCTCGCGCTTCGCGAAGGCGACGGCCTCGGCGTTGAGCACCTTGGCGCCGCTCTCGGCCATCTCCTGAAGCTCCTCGTAGCCCATCTCGGCGACGTGCTTCGCCTCGGGGACCACGCGCGGATCCGCCGAGTACACCCCGTCGACGTCGCTGTAGATCTCGCACCGCGCGGCGCCGAGCGCGGCGGCCAGGGCCACGGCCGTCGTGTCGCTCCCGCCGCGGCCGAGCGTCGTGATCTCGCGGCGGTAGCTCATGCCCTGGTACCCCGCGACGATCACGATGCGACCGCGCGAGAGCTCGTCCTCGATGCGAAACGGGCGCACCTCGATGATGCGCGCGTCGAAGTGCCGGTCGTTCGTGATGATCCCGCTCTGCGAGCCGGTGAACGAGATGGCGTCTTCGCCGCGGGCGCTGAGCGCGATCGCGAGGAGCGCCATCGTCGTGCGCTCGCCCACCGAGAGCAGCATGTCGAGCTCGCGGCGCGGCGGCGACGGCGACGCCTGACGGGCCAGCGCGAGGAGCTGGTCGGTGGTCTTGCCCATCGCGCTCACCACCACGCAGACGCGGTATCCCGCGCGCTTCGCGGCCACCACGCGGTCGGCGACGAGGCCGATGCGTTCGAGGTCCGCGACCGACGATCCCCCGTACTTCTGCACCACGACGTTCATGGTCATGGACCTTTAGACCCGGCGCCGCGGGGCGTAAACTTCCCTGCGTGCGCGCGCTTCGACGAGTGCTCGGTGTATGCCTCGCGGCGCTGCTCGGGGTCACGTCGGCCGACGCCGATCCCCGCACGCCCGCCGAGGCCCGCGTCGCCCTCGAACGCCAGCGTAGCCGCTACGCCGAAGCCCTCGACCGCGCCTCGTGGCGCCGCGACGACCCGGCGCTGAGGGCCGTCGCCGACGAGGTCACCATCGAGGCCCTCTCGGTGCTCGACGACGCGCCCGGGCTCGACGGCGAGGTGCGCACGCTCCTCCGCGACGCCGCGGGCGCAGCGCTCGGGCCGTGGCTGCGACAGCGCGGCGTGAGCGGCGACACGCTCCTCGGCGCGTGGCTTCGCGAGCACGACGAGCCGACGCTCCTCACCGCGCTCGGTCCGCACGACCCGTACTCGCGCCTCGCGCTCGCGCAGGAGGTCGTGCTCCAGCGCCCCGAGCTCGCCGCGGAGCTCGTCGAAGACGGGCTGCGCAACGCCAACCCCCGCATGGGCGACTTCTGCGCCGTCGCCGCCGCCGTGCCCGAGCCGCGGAGGCGCGCGCTCGCCACCCTCGCCGCGCAGTCACCGCACGTCGAGCTCTTCGCCGACTGCCTCGCGCTCGTCGCGTCGGAGCCCTCGCAGCGCCCCGCGCTCGCGCGTCGCACCCTCGCGGAGCTCGAGCGCTCGCCCGCGCGTCCCGCGGGCATTCTCAGCGCGCTCGCGGTGCCCTTCGACGACCTCATCTGGCCCATCGTCGCGACGGCGCTCGTGCTCCCCGACGTGCCCCCTCCCATCGCGCGGAGGCTCAGCGCGGGCGTCGCGCGCCGCGCCTCGGACCTCTCGTGGATGGGCGCGCTCGCGATGCTCCCTCGCGTCGCGCCGTGGATTCGCACCGATCACCCCGCGGTGGGCGCCCTCCTCGCCGAGATCGACCGGAGGACGCCGGGCTCGCTCTGGCGCGTGATGCCCGTGCCCGACCGCGCCCGCGCCGCGAGCCTCGCCGTGACGCCCGCGCTCACGCACGACGTGACCGACGACGCGGTGCGTGAGGTCGCGCTCTCGGCGCCGCGTGACCCCGCGCGCGCCATCGCCGCGCTCCGCGCCATCGCGGCCACGGCTTCGAACGGAGGCTTCGAAGGCCGCGTCACGGTGCGCCTCCTGCTCTCGTGGATCGAGGCCCTCGAACGCGTGGCACGCTGCACCGACGACGCGTGCCTGCGCGGCCTCGTGCGTGACGCGACCGACGAGACCGCGTCGCGCGCGGCGTGGCTCCTCGGCGCGCAGGGCATCGCGGCGCTGCCGCCCGAGGACGCGAGGGCCCTCGTGCGTCGACTCGTGATGGAGGTGCCGATCTTCGAACCGGGGCCCTCTGCGACGCGCCTCGTGGAGCCGTCGTCGCTCTCGCGCGTGGTCTTCGGGACGCTTCGCGCGTGTCCGTCGTCGCTCTCGGGGCTCTCGTCGATCGCCCTCTTCGGCATCGCCACCTACGACGACCCGGTGTCGGCGTGGAGGACCGCGTTCTCGCTCCGATGCCGCGACGCCCGCGCCGCGAGGGCGCCGTGAGTCGCGCGACGCGCCCTCTGCAGATCGTCGTCTGCGCGCTCACGCTCGGAGCCTGTCACGCGGGGCAACACGCGCAGCCGTCGAGCCTCGACGCCGCCCGTCGCGCGGCGCTCCTCACGGCGCCGCAGCCCTCGTCGGGGACGCTCCGCGCGTCGCTCTGGACGACCCTCCCTTCGGGCGCGATGCCGGGCGCGATCGGTGACGTGGGGGCGCTCGGAGGCGGCGAGGCCGTCGTGCTCGCCGCGGGCGTGATCTACCGATGGAGCGGCGTCGACGCGGTGGAGCCCGTCTGCGCGCGCGAACGCGCGACGGCCTCGACCAGCGCGCTCGCGAGCGTGCAGGCCGACGGTGACCGCTTCGTCGTGCTCGGCGGTGACGAGTCCGAGCCCGTCGTGTGGCGCTCGAACGATCGCGGCGCGACCTGCGCGTTTACGAGGCTCCCTTCGCTCTTCGTGCGAGACACGCCGCGGGCCTCGCTCGGTCAGTCGCTCCACGGAGAGACGGCCTTCGCGTGGGGCTCCACCGGCGCCATCGTGCGCTCCGACGACGGCGGGCGCGCGTGGCGTCGGCTCCCTTCGCTCGACGGCGTGATCGACATCGCACCCGCGCCCGCGGGACGCACCGTCGCCGCTGCGATCGTGGGCCTGCGCGTCGATCATGCGCGCGCGCGCCTCTGGGCCCTCGACGCGTCGGGCACGGCGTGGCGTCCCATCGAGCGCGCCGAGAACCTCCACGCGCCCGTGTCGCTCGCCGCCTTCGAGGGAGGGGTTCACGTCGCCCACGCGGACGGCGCGCTCACGCTCGGCGCTTCGCTCGACGTCACCGCGTCGCGCGTCGACGCGGCCTCGCGCTACGCCGCGCACCGCCCGACGATCATCGCGCCCGCGGGCGAGGGGGCCTTTCTCTCGACCACGCGCGCGCTGCTCTCGTCCGTCGACGCGCGCGCGTCGGAGCCCGTCACGGCCATCGCGGGCGCGCGGGAGATCACGGCCATCGACGCCTCGCGTGACGGGTGGATGTGGGCCACCGACAGCCGCGGGATCTGGCGGGGGAGGGTCGACGCGCCCTTCACCGAGGTGTCGTCGCACCCCATCGGCGGACAGGTTCCCGTGGCCTTCGCGGCGCGCGGAGAGCGCGTGCTCGTGGCGGGCAACGGACGCGCGGTGGCGTGGCGTGACGGCGCGCGACCGACCTGGCGACGCGCGACGATCCCGACCTCCGTCGGCGCGGTGCTCTCGGCCCACATCGACGCGCAGGGGACGCTCTACGTGCTCGGCTCCACGGGCGTCGCGGTCTCGGACGCGGGGGAGTTCGTCGTGGTGCCCTCGGCCTCGCTGCCCGTCTCGAACGGGATGCCCCCGCTCTTCGCGGTGATGGGCGACCGCTGGGTCATCGCGAGCGGCGCGGTGTTCACCTCCGAAGATCACGGCGCGCGCTGGGAGACGACCTTCGGCGCGCAGGGCCTCGCCTCCGTGGGCTCGCAGTCCATGATCGCGCCCGTTGCGCTTCAGCGCGCGTCGGTCACCGCGGTCGCGATGAGCGGCGGCTCGCTGATGGTGCTCGACTCGTCGCGATCGCTGTGGCGCTCGGACGACGGCGCCACGACCTTCGCGCGCGTGGCGTCGCTGCCGACCTCCGACGAGCCGCCCTTCCTCGCGCGCGCGTCGCTCTCGGTGATCGCGTGGGACGGCGCCCGCCGCATCGCCGTGCTCCACCGCGGCGCGATGCACGTCTCGACGGACGAGGGGCGCACCTTCACGGCGGGTCTGGTCCCCTTCTCGGTGCGCTGGGCGACCTTCGTGGGCGACACCCTCGTCGCCGCGGGCGGAGGCGCCTCGACGCTGCTCCCGCCCGCGTGTCACCTCGACGACGCCTCGACGCTCTTCATTCTCACGCCCGCGGGGTGGGTCACCGAGCCCGACCCCTGCCTCCGCCGCGCGTCGCTCCTCGCGCACGACGGCGACGCGATCTGGTTCGTCGACGCGGCGCTCAACGTCCAGCGCGCCTCGCTCGAAGCGCTCGTCGCGTCGGTGCTCCGCCGCTGATCGCGGTGTCGCGCGCCGCGGCGTTGTAGGAGACTCCGCGCGCGCTCCACCTCACGCACTCGCACAGGGCCCACGCATGACCCCCTTCACGTCCATCCCCGGCGTCGTCGACATCACCGTCTCCCGCGGCGCACAGGCCCCCGCCGACGCCGCCCCCGACCTCGTCATCGAGGTCCCTCACGGCGCCACGCGCACGACGGATTTCACCTCGCTGCAAGCGCTCCTGAAGAGCCCGCTGCCCGCGTCACTCGTCGACTTCTTTCACGTCAACACCGACGCCGGCGCGCCCGAGCTCGCGGAGGCCGTCGCGTCGCGCGTGGTGGCCGCGATGCCCGCGCGCGCCGTGGCGGTCCTGCGGTGCCGCGTGCCGCGCACCTTCATCGACTGCAACCGACGCATCGACGCGGCGCCCGAAGACTTCAAGGCCGGCAAGGTCACCCCCGGGCTCATGCCCTGGATCACCGACCCCGACGACCGCGCCCTGCTCCGCGCCCGCTACGACGCGTACTCCGCCGCGGTGCGCGCCGCGGTCGAGGCCGTGATGCCGCGCGGCGCCGCGCTGATGATGCACACCTACGCGCCGCGCACCGTCGACGTCGAGGTCGACGCCCAGATCGTCAAGAGCCTGCGCCGCGCCTACGAGCCCGACGTCGAGCCCACGTGGCCGATGCGTCCCGAGGTCGACGTGATCGGACGCAGCGTCGAGGGCGTGTCATACGCGCCCGCGCCCGTCGTCGACGCGCTGCGCGAGGCCCTCTCGACCGCGGGGATCAAGGTCGCTGACAGCGAGACGTACCCCATGCATCCGAGCACGATGGCGTGGCACTACGCGACGACGTGGGTCGGTCGCACGCTCTGCCTCGAGGTGCGACGCGACCTGGTGGCCGATCCCTTCGAGCCCTTCGCCGAGATGCGCATCGGCGCGGAGAAGGTCGCGCGCCTCGCGGGGCCCATCGCGCAGGCCGTCGCCGCGTGGTGGTGAGCCGTCGAGGCGCCGGCCGCGCCGATCACTTCACGTCGTCTTCGCGCTCGATCTCGGCGATCGTCACCTGACCGACGGTTTGCGGCTCCGACTCGCTCGAGCGGAACACCCGCTGCTGCGCGTCGAAGAAGTAGAGGCGCGTGTCTTCGAGCGAGTACGACCACGCGTGGAGCTTCACGTCGCCGCGCTCCACCGCGGAGCGCACCACGGGGTACTCGATCACGTTGGCGAGCTGCTGGAGCACGTTCTCTTCGACGAGCGTGTCGAGCCACGCGTCGGTGTCGAGCACGCCCTTGTGGACGGCCTCCTCGTAGGAGGCCTCGGCGTAGCGCAGCCAGGTCACGAGCGGCGTCTCGGGGAGGGGACCTTCGGAGGACTTTCCGCCGGGGCCGAAGAGCCCCCGCAGCGCCGCCATGGCGCCGCACTGATAGTGACCGAGCACGATGACGTGCTGCACGCCGAGGTAGTCGATCGCGTACTCGAGCGCCGAGCCCACGGTCATGTTCTTCGTCGCGTAGGGAGGCACCATGTTGCCCACGTTGCGCACCACGAAGAGGTGGCCCGGCGACGCGCCCGTGATGAGCTCCGGAATCACGCGCGAGTCCGAGCACGACACGATCAGCGTGTCGGGCTTCTGCCCGTCGGCGGAGAGCTGACGCAGGTACTCGCTCTCGGCCTTCGCGAAGGTCTCGACGAAATGCTCGTGGCCCGCGATGAGTCGACTGATCGGCATGACCTACCGTGTGCCCGAGCGTCTCGCGGCAATCAATCCCGAGCGCACGCGCAGTGCGGCCCGTTGCCACACGGTGTGGCGGGACTGTTGCGCGCAGAGAGCGCCCGCGCGCGCGAAGTTCAGCGCGCGCTGCGACCCGACCAGGGCGCTGATTTCACGTACGCGTAGGCCCTCGCGAGCCAGTTGTCGTGCGGCGTGAACGAGAGGCCGTGCGTTCTGGCGAGGCTGTCGATGCCCGCGGCGAGGGTGGGGGCGCGGCTGACGCCGTCGGTCTTCACGTCGGCGCCTTCGAGCGCGGTGGTGAGCGACGTCGACTCTCCGACGATCATCGCCACGGCGCCCAGCATGCGGGCCGACGAGGTGATGGCCCAGAGCTCGGCGACGGTGGCCGCGTCGGGCTCCGCGAGCCCCGTGAGGTCTGCGATCACGGCCTTCGCTTCGGAGCGGAGCATGAGGTGCCCCGTGCGGTCTGCGAGGGCCCTCGCGGCGTCGGCGTCGAGGGGACCGGCCGCGATCGCGAGCACGAGGCCCGGCGCCGCTTCGGTGACCGGGAGCGCGTCTCCGAGCGTGCGTTGCAGCGCGGACTTCGCGCGGTCTTCACGCGCCCTCGCGTAGCCGTCGAGCACGAGCGGGAGCACCGCGTCGAGCGTGGCGCGCGCGGCCGCTTCGCCCACCACGTCGCGCCACGCGAAGAGCGCCGCGGTGGCGGCGAGGGGAGGGAGCGACTGGTCGCCGAGCCTGTACGCGAAGAGCCACGCGAGCGAGCGGGCCTCGGGCGTGACGGCGCTCGTCGACGCCGCGGCGCGCGCGAAGGGGAGGAACTCGGCCACGACCGCGTCGACGCGCGTGGAGGTCTCCGTCGCCATGCCCGGCGTCGCGGCGAGGGCGCCGCGCAGGGCGCTCTGGAGGCGCTCGTCGTCGTCGATCGAGGCCATCGCGGTCAGTGTGTCGGGCCCTGCGTGGGCGCCCACTGTGGGTTGCCGGGCGTGCTCGCGCCGCGCGGCGACATCATCGCGTCGACGAGCACGAACTTGTTGTTGTCGCGCTCGGTCGTGAGCGCGTGGCCCTCGCCGCCCGCCGTGCGGATCGTGCCGAGGAGGCCCTGAAGGCGCGAGTGCTCCGTCACGAAGAACACGCGCCCCGCGCCGTAGAGGCGCAGAAACTCCGCCGTGGAGCCCGTGCAGTACTTCAGCCCGCACTCCTCGGCGACGACGTGGTTGCCCGTGTAGAAGTTCTCGCCCTTCCAGTTCATCTGGTGCGCCACGATGGGGTCGAAGGGAAAGCGCGGGTCGTTCGTCGCCCTGCCGCGCAGCGCGTAGTAGCGCTCGAAGAGCGGGCGCTGCGTCCAGTGCGGCGTGACCTGCATCATGTACACGTCGAGGCCCCACAGCGCGAAGAGCGACGCCGCGACGATCATCCCGCGCGCCGCATAGGGGCGGAGCTTCGGAACGCCCACGAGCAGCACGCTCGCCACGCCCGCGACGCCGAACCCGAGCAGCGCGCCGCGGAAGTCGAGCACCGTCGAGGGCCACGCGCGCTCGTAGTTGTAGACGAAGAGGTGAATGAGCCGCTCGGAGCCCGGCGGCGTGCTCCGCGCGACGACGAAGTCTCGCACCACGAGGGCGAGGATCGCCGCGCCGCCGAGGGTGAGCGCCGCGACGCCCGACGAGGTGATCGCGCTCTCGGGCGTCTCGGGCGTCTCCGCGGAGAGCTTGTTCTCACGGTAGTTGCTCGCCTCGACGGTGTCCGAGGGAGGCGCCTCGACGGGGGCGCGCTGCGCGTCCTGCGTCGCGTGGAGCCGCCAGCCGAACCACCACGCCGCCGCGGCCGCGACGAGCATCGCGACGCCGAGCGCGGGCGCGTTCGTACGCGTCGCGTTGAGGGCGGTCTGACCGCGCACGCCGCCGAGGAACGACGCGCCGCCCACGACCGCGAGCACGAGCGCGCCGGCCTGCGCGATCTGCGGGCGGAGGCGCTCGAAGAGGCCGTCGGCGGTGATCTCACGGGAGGCGCCCATGAGCCGGTGCACGAGCAGCCCCACCATCACCGCAGCGCCCGGGATCGCCGGGAAGATGTAGTGGTGGAACTTCGTGGTCATCGCGCTGAAGAGCGCGAACGCCAGCATGAACCAGAGGAAGCCCATGCGCGCGATGTCGCGCTGCGCCTTCGTGGCCTCCGACGGAACGATGTACCGCCACCCGAAGAGCGCGACGGGCACCAGGCCCGACCACGGGAACATCGCGTAGCCGAGCTGCCACAGGAAGTACCGCAGCGACCCCGTGTCGCCGTGGACGCCGATGGTCATGCGGTTGATGAGGTCGTGCCGCACGAAGCGGTCGATGAACTCGTTGCCGAGGCGACCGTAGATGGCCACGTACCAGGGCATCCCGACGACGCAGAACACCGCGATGCCGAGGCCGAGACGGATGCGGAGCAGCTCGCGCCACCGGCCCGACGACACGAAGTGCAGGAGCGCGATGGCGCCCGGGATGGCCACGCCGCCGGGGCCCTTGCCGAGCGTCGAGATCCCGCACCAGAGGTAAAAGAGCGCGTAGTGGAGCGTCTGCGCGCGTCGGTCGCGGCGCAGCGCGCCGAGCACCGAGAGCAGCACGATCGTCCACACGATCCCCTGAAAGACCGAGGGGAGAAACGCAGCCGCGCTGGCGATGCGCTCCCACTTCGGCGAGCCGGGGACGGAGGCTCCGTCGTTGACGCCCGAGTTGCCCGCCGAGCCCGAGTAGAAGGTCTCGATGGGCATCTGGATGCGCCCGAAGAGACGGTTCGCCTCGAGCATGTTGTTGCACTGGTTGAGGTTCGCGTCCTCGGGGCAGCCGAACATCACGCGCCGCGTGAGGAGGTACGCGATCTGCGGCAGCGCGATCATCACGATGAGCCCCACCGTGAGGTGCCACAGCGACACGCGGAACGTGCGGCCGAGGATCGTGAACGACCGCGCCTCGACGAGCGCCTCGGGCCCGTCGGTGACCGCGAGCATGAGCATCGCGACGGCGAGCACGAGCGGCGCCACGAAGGGCATGTCGGTCATCGCCTGATGCGAGAGGAAGAACCACTGCGGCATCGTCCCGAGCACCATCGCGACGAGCATCCCCGCGCGCGGACCCCACGAGCGCGAGACGGCGCGCGCGAGCGCCACCATCGCCGCGATCGTGAGCAGCACGATGGGCCCTCGGATGAACCACTCCTGAATGTTCGGCCCCGCGTCGGCCTGATACCCCAGACCGAAGAGCGACCCGACGCCCATGCCGAGCGCGCTCATCCAGAAGACGAGCACGGGCTTCGACATGAACCACCCCTCCTGGGCCCACCAGGTGGTGATCCAGTCGTCGCGCGAGAGGATCTCTCGGGCCACCTCGGAGTAGTGCGTCTCCCACGGATCCCACAGGCCGAAGGCGCCCGCGAGGGGGATGTAGAGCAGCGCGCCGAACACGGCGACGACGACGTCTTCGCGCTGCCACCAGCGACGTCCGTCGAGCACCGGGCGCTCGTCGCCGCGGGGGTCGAGCGGCGAGTCACCGAGCAGCCCGAGCACGCCGAGCGTCGCCGCCGCGGTGAGCACGAAGCCGACGATCACGCCGCCGCGGTGGTGGCCCTTGAGCGACATCCACCCCGCGAGCAGCGCGAGCGAGACGCCCGTGAGCCAGCGATCGCGCGCCTTCATGGTCATCACCGACGGCATCTACGGGTTGGTGTTCCGCCGCGCCGGGGGGGCGCCGGTGCCGACGGTGGCTTCGATGAGCACGAACTTGTTCTGGTCCCACTCGTCGGTGACCTCGCGCGCGGTGCCGCCGGTGGCGCGCACGTGCGCGATGGCGCCGCTGCCGTGCGAGCGCTCCGTGACGATCCACACGCGCTCGCCGCGTCGCTGCTGGAGCCACTGCGGGATGTGGTTCTGCGGATGGCTGTTGCAGAACGGCAGGTCGCCGCAGTCGAGCATCGCGGCGCGTCCGCCCGTGTAGAAGTTCTCGCCCTTCCAGTTCATCTGGTAGGCGCCCATGGGCTCCCACACGTAGCGCGCGTCTTCGCCCGTGCGCTCGACGTCGGCCCTGCGGTGGCGCTCCTTGTAGTAGCGCTCGAAGAGCGACCGCTGCGACCAGTGCCGCGACACGTCGACCATGTAGTAGTCGAGCGCCCACACCGCGAAGACCGCGCCGAGCGCCACCATCGCGCGCACGGCGTGAGCCCTGAGCGCGTGCACGGCCATCGCCGCCGAGAGGATCACCGCGACGGCGCCGAAGCCGATGAGAATCGGGTGGTAGTCGAACGAGAGGTTCGGCCACTGGCGCTCGTACTGGTACGTGAAGAGCTGGAGGAGGCGCTGATACCCCGGCGGGCGCGACGGGCCGTTGTAGCCGAGGTCGCGCGCCACGAAGGCGATGATCGAGGCGCCCGCGACGGCCATGGCGCCGTAGCTCACGGGGCCGTACGCGTCGTCGCTGCTGGCGAGCTCCTTCGCGCGCTCGGTGAGCTTCGGATCATCGGGGCCGGTGAACATCCCGACGAGGCCGCCGCCGCCCGAGAGCGCCGCGGTTCCGTCGGGCGAGACGCTCACGTCGTCGGCGCTGCGCGCGGTGACGACCTCGGCGTCTGCGGCGCGAAGCGAGCGCCACGCCCACGCGAGCGCGGCCACGCCCACGGCGATGAGCGCGTAGCCCATGCCGCGAGAGCCCGGAGGCAGCGTTCCGCTCGCCTCGCGGGGGATGATTCCGCGCGGCGAGCCGAAGAAGTTGGCGACGCCGATGACGAGCGACGCGACGCCGAAGAAGGTCGCCGCGAGCGAGGCCGCGGGGTTCGACGCGCGCGAGAGGTTCGTGCGGCCGAGCATGCTGTTGAGGAGCAATCCCACCATCACCGCCGCGCCAGGAACGGCCGGGAAGATGTAGTGGTGGAACTTCGTGATCATCGCGCTGAAGAGCACGAACGAGAGCACGAACCAGCACACGCCGATCGTGGCGATGGCCTTCTGCTCCTTCGTGGCGTCGCGCGGAACGATCTGTCGCCACCCGACGAGCGCCACGGGCACCAGGCCCGACCAGGGGAACATCGCGTAGCCGAGCTGCCACATGAAGTAGCGCACGGACCCGGTGTCACCGTGAACGCCCACCATCGTGCGGTTGATGATGTCGTGCACGACGAAGCGGTCGAAGAACTCGTTGCCGAGGCGACCGAGGATCGCGATGTACCAGGGCATCCCCACGACGAGGAAGACCAGCAGACCCGTGAGCACGCGCGCGTGGCGGAAGAGCTTCCACTCGCCCGAGGTGACGAGGTAGGCGCCCGCGATGGCGGCGGGGATCACGAGGCCCGCGGGCCCCTTGCCCATCGTGGCGACGGCGCACCAGAGGTAGAAGAGCACGAAGAACAGGTGCCGCGCGCGACGCTCCGTGCGGAGCATCCAGAAGGCCGCGGCGCCGAGGAGCGTCCAGAGGATCCCCTGCGCGGCCGAGGGGAAGAAGGGCACCACGTTGGCGAGGCGCTCCCAGCCCGGTGAGCCGGGGACGCTCGACGCGAGACCGTCGGGCGACGAGTTGAACGCCGAGCCGTAGTAGTAGGTCTCCACCGGGATCTGCATCGTCCCGATGCGGTTCATGCGAAGCATCTCTTCGCACTGCGCCATGCGCGAGTCGGGGGGGCAGGCCACCACCATCGGCCGCGTGACGAGGTACACGATCTGCGGCAGCGCAAGCATCGACGTGAGGCCCACGACGTGGTGCCACAGCGAGAAGCGCAGCGTCAGGTTGCCGAGCGAGAGCTTGCGCGGGCGCGTGATGCGATCGCCCGCGGTCACCGCGAGCATGAGCATCGCGACGGCGAGCACGAGCGGCGCCACGAAGGGCATGTCGGTCATCGCCTGATGCGCCAGGAAGAACCAGTGCGGCATCGTGGCGAGCACCATCGCGACGAGCATCCCCGCGCGACGACCCCAGGCGCTCGCGACGGCGCGGTAGAGCCCGTAGAGCGCCGCGATCGCGAGGAACGAGATGGGCAGGCGGATGCACCACTCCTGAAACTGCGGGCCTCCGTCGGGGTACGGATTGAGCCCGAAGAGCGTGCCGACGCCCATGCCGAGCGCGCTCATCCAGAAGATGAGCACGGGCTTCGACATGAACCAGCCCTCCTGGCCCCACCAGGTGGTGATCCAGTCGTCGCGCGAGAGGATCTCTCGGGCCACCTCGGAGTAGTGCGTCTCCCACGGATCCCACAGGCCGTAGGCGCCCGCGAGCGGGATGTAGAGCGCCGCCGCGAAGAGCACGACCCAGGTGCCCTCGTGCATGTACCAGGGCTTCGAAACGTCTTGCGCCTCGGGGCCCTGCTCGTCGCCGCGGAGGTCGAGCGGAGAGTCACCGAGGAGCCCGAGCACGCCGAGCACCGCCACGACCGTGAGCAGAAAGCCCCCGGGGACGCCCCACGACTTGTGGCCGTGGGTGCTCATGAGCGCGGCGAGTCCGCCGAGTCCGATGAGGGTCAGCGCCCAGTCTCGCGCGCCGGGCTTCGCGGGCTTGAAGCGTCGACCGGGCGCTCCCTCGGGCGGCGGCTTGTCGTCACCCGTGGGCGCGGGCTTCACCGGGTCCGCGGGCGCGTCGGGCTTTGCAGCGTCGCTCGCGTGCGCGTCGGCTTTGTCCTCGCGCGCAGCGGGTTTCGTCTCAGCGACGGCCTCCGTGGGCTTCGACTCGGGGTTGTTCGCGTCGCTCGCCGCGTGATCGGGCGAGCTAGAAGGAGGGGCATCCGAAGGATCCGACATGGTTCCGGCGGTGCTCATATCAGAATCCGGCGCGCGTGTATTGCCGTACCGGGCGAACGGCGGCGGGCGGGCGGAGGGCAGGAGGCCGCTGACTAGCGGGCGTGCGACAGCACGCCATGCCAACGCGACCGGCCGCCAGCAACGCGAGGAGTTCCGGAACGATGGTCCGACCACCTCTCGGGTAACCCGCTGGTTGGATTTCGATGGTGCGAGCACCTCCCAGGTAACCCAGCCGCTGGATTTCGATGGTGCGACCACCTCGCAGGCAGCCTGCTGGTTGGATTTCGATGGTGCGACCACCTCGCAGGTAGCCCGCTGGTTGGATCTCGACGGCGACGCCCGATCGAGGCCATCGGAGCCGCCCTCACGGCCTCACACGTTCGCGACCGCGGCGCCGCGCTCGTCGAGCCACAGCTTCCTCGCGGCGTAGTCGGGCAACGCGCGCTCGATGCGCTGCCAGAACGCGGGCGCGTGATGCGCTTCGATCAGGTGCACCAGCTCGTGCACGACGACGTACTCCACCACCCGCGGCGGCAACAGGATCGTCCGCCAGTGGAAGTACAGCACGCCCCGCGCGCTGCACGACCCCCAGCGGTACCCGAGGTCACGCACATGCACCCCCGCGGGCGTCGCGCCGATGCGATCACACCAGCGCGCCACGCGCTCCGTCAGCCACGGTCGCGCGTGCTCCGTGTACCAGCGCACCATCGCCTCGTGGCCCTTCGGCGCGACGTCGCGGCGCATCTTGAAGCGCCCCTCTTCGAGCTTCACAGGCTCACGCTGACCATCGACCAGAAGCAGCCGGTGGCTCCTCCCGAGGTACGCGAAGCCCTCGCCGGTCACGTACTCCCTGCGCGGCGCGTCGTGCTGGAGCGCGGCCTTCTCCGCGAGCTTCGTGTAGATCCACGCGCGCTTCTCGACCACGAAGCCTTCGAGCGTCGACATCGCGCACGATTCCGGCGCGGCGATCACCAGCTCACCGCCGCGGTCGACCGTAATCTCCACCGAGCGGCGACGCGCGCTGCGACGCACCTCGAACGAGAGATCGCCGACGGTGAGTGACTCCATCAGCTCGCGGTGAGCTTCGCGTGGTTGGCCTTCGCGAGCTCCATCAGACGGTCGGCCACCGCGTCGGCCCGGTCGAGATCCACGATCGTGTTCTCGTCGAGGAACATCACCAGATCGCCCTGAAGCTCCTGCTGGCGCGGGGCGCTCTTCCAGAAGCCCACGTTGCGAAGTGCAGGGCGGATCGTTCCGTCGACCACATCCACCGTCAGGTCCGCGAGCCACTTCACGTCGGCCCCGTGCACCGGGCTCTGCTTGCTCCGCTCCTCGCGCAGCACGTCGAAGAACGGCGCGTGGAGCTGCGGGTCGAGACCGGCGACGCTGTCCTCGGCCTTGCGTCCCGCGGCGACCTCTTCGACGAAGGGCTTGAGCGCGAGCGCGAGCTGCTCCCAGTCGTCGCCGAACTTCTGGAGGATCTCTTCGAGTCGCTGCGAGAGCGTCTGGTAGAAGACCGGGTCTTCGTCGAGGCGCTTCTTGATGTGGTGCCTGACGGCGTGCTCCATCTCCGACGCCTTCGCGCGCGGAGACACCTGCCGCTGCACCTGCTCGTTGAACTTCGCGTCGGTGATCGCGATGGGCGGAATGCGCGGATCGATGCCGAGCGAGATGATGTGCGCGTCGATGAGCGCCTGCACCTTGCGTCCGACGGACTTGTCGAGCGTTCCGAGGCCGTCGCGGTAGCGGTGCCGCGCGCGCACCTGCACCTCACCGAGCGCAGTCGCCGCGCTGATGAAGGGCAGCGCCTCGGGCCGCGGGAGCACCAGGTCGAGCGTCGCGAGAAACTGCTTGAGCTTCACCGCGAACTCCGCCCGCAGCTTCTCGTCGCCGAGGAGTTCGACCGCCGCCTCGGGGTCTCCCATCACGTCGACCTTGCGCGACTCGAAGAGCGCCGCCACCCGCGCGTGTCGGTCGCGCAGCTTCGGAATCTCATCCGCGAGGCTCTGGAGCGCGCCGTCGATGTCCTCGGCCGAGTACGCCGTGAGCGCCTGCTTCAGGTTCTGCGCGATGCCGTAGTAGTCGACCACGATGCCAGCGCTCTTGCCGTCTCGCGTGCGGTTCACCCTCGCGATGGCCTGGAGCAGCTCGGCCTCGCGAATCGGGCGGTCGAGGTACATCACGCCTTCGATGGGCGCGTCGAAGCCCGTGAGCAGCATCGACTTCACGATCAGAAAGCCCAGCGGGTCACACTTCGCCGGGTCGTCGTGCTCGAAGGGCTTCTTGAAGCGCGCGATGCGCTGCTCGATCTTCGCCCCGTCGCTCCACTCGGCCCACTCGGGCGGATCGTTGTTCTCGGGCGAGATGATCGTCGCGAAGGCCAGCGCGCGCAGCCGCTCGATCACCCGCCACGCACGCACCGCGGCACGCAGCTTCGGCGTCTTCGCGTCGAGCGCCATGTCGTCGAGGCTGCGCGTCGCCTCGTCGAGCGCCTCGGCCTCGGCCACCAGCACCTTGCGCGCGTCGAGGAGCTCCTCCTGGTAGCGCACCGCGCACGAGCGGCTCACGGCCACCACCTGCGCCTTGAGCCCGTTGGGGAGGATGTTCTCGACGTAGTGCCGCAGCATGTCGGCGGCCTTGACGCGGATGACCTCCTTCGACTCCAGAATCGCCGCGAGCGTGCCGTAGCGGCGCTGAAGCTCCTCCCGCTGGTCGGGCGTGAACTCGGGGAACTTCACCGCCATCTCTGCGTCGAGCGTCGCGCCGTCGGCCACCGCGCCCTTCGCGTAGCGTCCCTCGTAGAGAATCGGAACCGTCGCGCCGTCGGCCTCCGACTGCTTGATGGTGTAGCGGTCGATGAAGCCGCCGAAGATCTCGTGCGTGCGCTTCGCCGCCCCCATGATGATCGGCGTCCCCGTGAAGCCCACGCGCGCGCAGTTGGGCAGCGCCTGGAGCAGCCTCGCGTGCAGCGCGCTCGCGTGGCTGCGGTGCGCCTCGTCGACCATCACCAGGATGCGCTCGTCGGCGTTGAGCGTGCCGAGGTCGCCCACGGTCTCGTCGGGCGTGAGCGCGTCGAGGTCGCGGTCGACGTACTTCTGAATGGTCGCGAAGACCACCTCGGGGCCCTTGCGCTTCAGGAGCTTCTTCACGTCGGGGATGCTCTTGCCCACGAGCACCGTCTCGCCGATGAGCCCCGCCGTCTCCGAGAGCTGCCGTTGGAGGTCTCTGCGGTCGGTGACGATCACCACCTTGAAGCTGCGGAGCACCGGGTCGGTGCGCATCCTCCGCACGAGGAAGACCATCGTGAGGCTCTTCCCGCTGCCCTGCGTGTGCCAGATGATCCCGCCGCGGCGGTCGTGCTCTGTCCTGCGCGCGCGTCTTGCCCGTGCGGAGGCGCTCCATCGTGCGGTGTACGGCGCGAAACTGCTGGTAGCGGCTGACGACCTTCACGGTGCGGCCGTCGACCTGCTGAAAGATCGTGAAGTGGCGGATGACGTCGAGCAGGTGCGCCTTGCGGAGCATTCCCGCGATGAGCCGTTGCTGGCTCGACAGCGTGGTGCGACCCGAGCTCGCTCAGCACGTCGGCGATGGGGACGGGGGCCGTGTCCTTCCACTCCAGGTAGTGCACGCCCTCGGCGCCGATGGTGCCGACGCGGGCCTCGTCGTAACTCATCGCCACGAGGAGCTGGTTGGTGTGAAAGAGCCGCTCGCTCCCCTCGTTCTCGTCGACCTCACCCGCGGCCTTGCGGGCGTTGTGGTAGCGGCGAAGCTGGTCGACCGCACACGCGATGGGCTCGGCGATCGTCGGGCTCTTGCACTCAACCACCCCCACGGGAATTCCGTTGATGAAGAGGGTGATGTCGGGCCTGATCGACTCCTTCGCGAGCCCCGGACACTCGACCTTGAACTGGTTGATCGCCGTGAAGGTGTTGTTCTCGGGGCGCTCCCAGTCGATGTAGTGAATGACCTTCGAGCGCCCCTTGATCCCAGTCCGCGAGTCCCTCGACCGGAATGCCACCGAGGAGCAGCGCCGTGGCCTCCTGGCTGGCCTCCATGAGCTTCGGCGCGGCGACGTGTTCGAGCGCGCCGATGGCCTGAGAGAGCCGCGCGTCGTCGAGCCAGGGCTTGCCGTCGCGCAGGTTGATCCGCAAGAGCGCGCGGCGCAGGTCGTCGCGTAGGAGCACCTCACGAAAGCTCTCGCGACCCGAGACCGTGGGGTCGTCGACGCTCCCGGTGACGATCTTCCATCCCAGCAACGCGAGCTGATCGAGGAATGGCTGCTCGACGTAGGTGAATTCGGGTCCGCCGCTCATGGGTCGTCTGCCTTCGACTTTCGGAGTGCAGGAGTTTCTCGAACTGCTTCGGCCAGCTCGCCGATAGGGCGAGCACATCCCATCGGGACGAACAAAAGCACAAACGGAGGGAAGCGGAGTGCTTTGCCAGATATCGGGATTGGTCTGGCGGCGCCCACGGTCTGCTGAGGTGAATCTCCCTCAACAAGCGGCGCGTGAAAGCGATTGCATAACTTTTGGTGTCTTTGCGATGCATCAGACCGGTTCGCCAACCCGCACAATGTCCGTTCAACAGGTCGTCCATCAGCGCTCGTTTGTGCTGTTTGGTCTTCACCAAGTACTTCTGCTCGCATGCAATCGATCGGTCGATATCATCCATACGATCGACGATCCGGTGTTGCTCGTGAAGAGGCGGAAGCAGGACGGGCAACGGATACAGATCAGGCTGTGAAATCGTGGTCATCGTCACTTGTTTCGCGCGAGAGATCAGAAACACGAGCCGCAAGCGAACGACACCAGAAGCCCAAGAGGGAGACACCATTCGGATGTTGGCTCTCGCGCGAACCAGATGACAGTCAAACACCGTCGGCTCCTCAACGATGCGCGTGATGTTGCACCCCAATCCCGGAGAGATTGAGGGAGCTTCTCGTGAAGAATATATCGCCAGGAAGCACACGAAAACGCTCGATCTCCGCATCGCTTGAATCGCTCAACAGCTTTAAGATCAAGGCCGAATTCTTTATACAGATCGCCGACGTTGACGAGTGGAACACCTTGCGGAACCTACTCGCGCAGGGGCCTTGAACACTCCGTTACAGAGGTGGCCGTCAAGCACCTCACGCAGCTTCCCAACCTCGCAGTCCTTCGGAATCCTCCCCAACTCCGAGTCCTTGAACTGCTCGGGGTGACGCGGGATCGCGCAACTCCCCGCTCTTCGTCAATGCCGCGCGTGAGCAGGTCGTGAAGCAACCCCTGCTTCATCTGCTTCAGCTTTTCGATGACCTGTTCAGTCCTGCGGATCGTCTCGTCGACGGTGTCGAGGATCGTCGCAATCGTACGCTGCTCAGCGAGGGGAGGCAGATTCAGTTCGACCGCTTGCAGTTCCGACTGTTGAAGACGCTTCGTTCCGTGCGTTGACTCCGTTGTCATTCAGAGGAACGCGTCCGACCACCGTTCATCAATGCGCGACAAAGCCTCCGTTTACGTCGTTCGACGGAATGATTGCCTTCACATCTTGATTGAAAGCCATCGATCGGCCCGCGATACAAACGGGGAACGAGCGAGCGAGAATCATCCCTCGAACGACGATGAGCATGATCCTTTCGGGGCCAATGTTGTTCCGTTCCGCGCCCCCTCGTCGAAACATGATCTTCGGTATCATTCAACAAGAAGCACTTCATGTCTTTGGGGCTGCACCACGGAGTCGTGCCGACCCAATATTCCTGGCGTGCTTTCGACGGTGTGCCCCCAGCCTCAGCCAGGTACCGAGCGATCCGAGAGTCACTCGCGTCCAGCCATCGGGCACTGGTGCGACCTTCACGTTACCCGTCATAACCCAACCCCTAAGGTACCCCCGCAGCCGCTCCGCGGCGGCATCGCGCTCCGCCTCGATCGTCACCAGCGGCACGCGGTACTTGTCCCACCACGTCTCGAAGGCCGTCACCACCTCGCGCCGCTGGTTCGCGATGTACCGCGAGAGGATCGCATCGAGCTCCTCCGCGCAACATCTCCAGCACCAGCCGCTCGGCGCCAGACTTCTTCAGCGCGTCGCACGACTCCTTGAGCTTCTTCGTGAACTCGTCGCGCTTCTTCTTGATCGCCTTCTTCGTCTCCGTGAGCTCGGCCTTCGCGTCGGCGAGCTCCGCCTCCGACATCGCCTCGTCGGCCTCGCCCTCGTCGCCCTCGTCGCCCGCTTCGCTCTCGTCGCGCGTGGCCGCCTTGATCTTCGCGCCAAGCTCGGCCTTCTTCGCTTCGAGCGAGGCGAGCTCGGCGAGGTACTCGGGCAGGCGCTTCTTCACGAAGCGATGATCGAGCGGATCGTCGGTGCTCTTCTCGTCGGCCATCGAGGCGAGGATGCTCGTATACCAGCCCTCGATGAGCCCCTCGAAGCCGCGCGCCGCGACGGTGCGCAAGTCGTTCTGCACCTCGCCCCACCACGTCGCGACCACGCCCGAGACCTGAAAGCGATCGAGCAGCCGCGCCGACGTCGCCGCCTGCTCGAAGCTCGTGAGCAGCAGCGCGCGGGCCTTCATCAGCTCCTTCGACTTCGGGAGGTCCTCCAGCTTCGCCAACTGGAGCGTCCACCACTGATCGACGGCGGCCCGGAGCTCGCGCGCTCGCGTCACGACGCCCGCATCGCTCGCGATGCGGGTCTTGATCTGCGCACGCTCGGTGAGATCGGCGACGAGGTCGTGGTAGCCGTCACCTCGGGGCGTGAGGATGCGTTCGAGGTCGAGCCCGTGGGCTTCGAAGGTCTCGCGCTTGCGCTCGATCTCGGCACCCGGAATGCCGCCGCGCAGGTGCGCGCGCACGTCGTGGGGTTCGGGCGGCGGCGCGTTGTCGGCGTAGCGACGGATGTTGAGGTTGTCGTCGTTCTTCGAGAGCTCGTCGCGGGAGACGACGCGCGCGAAGCCCTCGACGTCTTCGAAGGACTTCCACGCGCTCACGATCTTCTCGATGTGCTCGGCGTGGAGGTAGTTCTGCGCGCGCCCCTCGGTGTACTCGCGGTCGGCGTTGATGAAGAGCACCTTTCCGCGGCGTTCGGCGGGCTTCGCGTCGGGCGCGCGCAGCACGAGGATGCACGCGGGGATGCCCGTGCCGTAGAAGAGGTTGGGGCCCAGGCCGATGACCGCGTCGACGAGGTCCTGGCTGAGCATCGCGGTGCGGATCTTCTTCTCGTCGCCGCCGCGAAAGAGCACGCCGTGGGGCATCACGGTGACGGCCATGCCGCCGGGACGCAGCACCGAGAGCATGTGCTGCACGAACATGAGGTCGGCCTTCTTGCCTCCCTCGGGGCACCACCCCCAGCGGAAGCGCTCGGGGAAGGTGACGCTCTGCCGGTCGTAGTTCTGCGAGAACGGCGGATTGCTGAGCACGCGGTCGAAGCGCTGGAGCTCGCCGCCCTCGACGTGCAGCGGCGACGCGAGGGTGTCGTCGTTGCGAATGTCCGCGGTGCGAATGCCGTGGAGCAGCATGTTCATCTTGCAGATGGCCCACACGCTGCCGTTGGACTCCTGCCCGCAGAGCTCGATGTCCTTCGCGTCGAGGCCGTGCTCGTCGAGGTACTCCTTGGCGAGCACGAGCATGCCGCCCGAGCCCACGCAGGGGTCATAGATGCTCCACCCCGCGCGGGGCTCGGCGATGCGGACCATCATGCGGACGACGGCGCGGGGCGTGTAGAACTCGCCGCCCTTCTTGCCCGCCGAGTCGGCGAAGTCTCGGATGAGGAACTCGTACGCGGCGCCGAGGAGGTCTGGGTATTCGAAGTCCTCGTTGCGCAGGCGCACCTCGGAGAAGTGCATGACGAGGTCGCGGAGCTTCTTGTCGGGGATGGTCGACTGTCCGACCTTGCGGGTGAAGTCGATGTGCCCGAGCACGCCTTCGAGGCTGGCGTTCTCGTGTTCGAGCGCGCCGAGGGCCTTGTTGAGCCCGTCGCCGACGTTCTTGAGCACGTGGTCGCGCAGGTGAGACCAGCGCGCGGCCTCGGGGACGAAGAAGGTCTCTTTGTAGAACCCGGGGTGATCGGCGCGCTTCTCGGCCTCGGCGCGCGCGCGTCCGCGGGCGATCTCGGCCTTGATGATCTCGTCGCGGCGGCCCTCGAACACGTCGGAGCAGCGCTTCAGAAAGAGGGCGCCGAAGATGTACTCCTTGAACTCCGACGCATCCATCTTGCCGCGGAGGATGTCGGCGGCGGCGAAGAGGTGACGTTCGAGCTGCGCGAGCGTGAGGGGCATCGGAGGGGCGCGGATCATCGTCGCGTCGCCGGGAGCGGATCAAGCAGCGAGTGCGGCGTGTCTCTCGCGGTCGTGCGTCGGTGGCGCACGCGGGCCCGTGCGTTGACGGAGCGCTTCGCGCCGAAGCCCATTTCTGCGCGGGGGCGCTTGGAGTAGAACTCGCGCATGCTCGCGGGCGACCCGATCGAAGCGACGCAGGCCGCGTTGGGGTTGAAGGGGCGTGACGCGCTCTTTGCGGACCTCCTCGGCGTGCCCGAACAGACCTTGCGTGACGCGCGCTCGGGTGTCGACGCCGCGCATCGGGAGGTCGTCGAGGCTGCGGCGCTCGCGCTCGGGGTCGAGGTGTACGAGCTCGTCGACGGAGGCATCGAAGGCCGCGCCAACACCGTGCTGCTCAGGTCGCTCGTCGACCCGGAGTCTTCATCGGCGTTTCAAGAGGTCGTCGCTCAGAAGGTCCACCGGGCCCTGGGTGGTTTCACGCGGACGTTGCGACGTCACGCGTGGCTGTTGCGGGCGTTGGGGAGAGAGCTCCCGGCACTGCCCGTCGAGGTCGCGTCGCTCGCTCGACCGAGACCTCCCACGGTCGAGGCTCCGTATGGGGCAGAGGTGTTGGCCGAGCGGGTGCGCGAGAGCCTCGGGCTCGGTGCCGAGCCCATCGAGAGCATGGTGGGGTTGGTTCGTGAGCGCCTCGGCATCGCGGTGCTCACCACGCGGTCGCTCTGGTCGTCGATCGATGGCGCCGCGTATGCCTTCGGTGGCGTTCGGGGCGTGCTGGTGAACTGCGCGGAGTCGCCGCAGTGGTTCAGCGTGCGGATGACGCTCGCGCACGAGCTCTGCCACATTCTCTTCGACGGCGGCGCGCTCGAAGGCGCTCGGGGCGCTGCGATGCTGATGTACAGCCCGGCTCAACGCGAGACGCCCAGGGCCCGCCAGAGGGCGTCGGATCGACTGCGTGCGTCGAGCCCGTTTCAACTCCGCGAGCAGCGCGCGAACGCGTTCGCGGCGTACCTGCTGGCGCCGCCCTCGGGCGTGCGCGCGCTCTTCGGCAGACACGATGCGCCTGTGACGGTGGCGTCCGTTGATCGCCTCGCGACGCGCTATGGCCTCTCGCGCCTCAGCGCGCTGAACGTCCTCCAGAACGTGTTCCGCTGGTACGACTCGGACCGCCAGTGGCTCCTCGAACGGATTGCGGAGGCCGAGGCCATCTCGTACCCGCGCAGCTTCCCGGAGCTGCTCCCCGAGGAGGGCGAGGCCGACGCGACGCTTCGAACGCTCGCGGACGAGGCCGTAGGGCGAGCTCGCATGTCCGCGGTGATGCGTGACCGCTGGTTCGGCCTCGTCTCGGCGCAGATCCCTCCTCGACTTCTGGCCGGCGATCACCCGCAGGGGTACTGGACCGATCGCGACGCCCACGAGGCGGCGGGCGAGATCCTCGAGCTCTGCGCGGAACAGAAGATCGACGCCGCGCTGCGTGTGCTCTGGGACTCGATGCGTGCCTGGCTCTCGGCGGGGCAGCTCGATCGCGTGCGCTCGCTCATGGAGCGCCTTCCTGCTGCGAAGGTGAGCGATCACATCGTGGTGAACGTGCTCCTGCTCTTGAAGTGCGAGCGGGCGCTCGCAGCGGAGGGGGCGGCGTACGAGCGCGCTGCTCGCGCCTCGTGGTCGGGGGAGGGACGCTCGCCGGAATCCATCGAAGCGCTGCTGGTGAGGGTCGCTTCGTGATCGGAGACGGTCTCTCGCTGACGCTTCACACAGTGCCGCCGCCGGAGAAGGGGCGCTTTCTGGCGGTCGCGCTCAAACGTTACCAACGCGAGGACTTTGATCTGTGGCACGTCGCACTCCTGTACCGCGCGGAAGACGGCATCGAGGTGCGCAAGCTCGATCTGAGCGGCGACAACGAGCTTCGTGACTGGTCGATCGACGACGAGCGCTCGGGCTGGCCGGGCGGCTACGCGTGGATGCCCCTTCCGTACGACGAGAACGAGACCGCTGCGCTGGTCGCTCTGTGTCGCGCGGTTGGCGCGACCGTTCGCACCCTGGGGCCACAGATCAGGCTCGGCTTCACCTACGAGGGCGGCGCGTTCGACCCGGTTCGCGGAACCTACACCCCGGTCGGATCAGAGTACGGGCTCTACTGCTCGACGTGCGTGCTGGCGCTGTTGAAGGGCGTCGGGATCGAGCTCCTCGACCGGACGTCGTGGGAACTCACCGACACCATGACGGACGCGATCGCGTGGTTCGCGCGCCAGCTGAAGCCCATCGACGCCCCCCACGCTGCCCGAATACAGAGGGACGTCCCTTGCGTGGTGTTTCACCCGCGAGAGGTGGTCGGCGGGTGCCACGCAGGGGGATACGGCGTCGACTTCGCGCGCGCGACGTTCCACGGCACCCTGATCGAGAATCAATACGAGCAGCAGTTCCCACGCGACGCTGAGATCTAGGGCCGACGCGCTGGTCGCCACTCCAACGACGCGCGTCGAGCGCTCACACGCCGCCCCGACCGCGCGCAGAGAGAAATCGCGGCGCCGTCGTTTCCCGTTCAAGTCTGATCGCGACTGGCCGTTGAGATGAGTGTCACCACCCGCTGCAATGGTGCAGTCGGCGACCGGGGGACGCGCAGCACCACCTTTCGCTCCGCGCGACGCGGGGAGAGAGAACGGGTTCGCGATGGCGACGATCACGACGAAGAATCCCGAGGCGGATGGGCCGCCTCGGACGCAACGGTTGACCTCTCCGCCGATGCCTGGATCGCCCGAGATCTGGCGCCTCGTCGAGGCCGAGGTCGACGCGGTCGCAGCGAGCGAGGCGACGACGCCGCGCGTCGATCTGCAAGCGGCCTCCGAGGTGGCGCTCACCGCCACGGGGAACCTCTCGGACGACGCCGCGCTCCTCGCGCGCTTCAACGTGATCTGCGCCACGGGCGAGGTCGCGGGCGATCTCCTCAGCCGCACACAACGGCTCGCGGGCGGAGCGTGGTACGCGCGCCACCGACAGCTCAAGGCCGAGGCGGCGCAGACCAGCGAGGTCGTGCCCGAGGCGACCCTCAAGCGCGCCGAAGAGCTCTTCACCCGGATGCAGGACCTGGTGTCGTACCACTTCAAGCACGACCCCGAGATCGGCCCCGAAGCCGCCGCGATGAACCGCTCGCCGGGACATCGCAAGATGGCCAACCAGCTCCTCTCGCTCTCGGAGACGTACGCGAAGTTCCCCGAGAAGGTCGCGACGGATCCGGTGAACTACCGCGCGAGCGATCAACGCGACGCGCGCAAGACCGCGGGCGAGATCATCAAGGCGCTCAGCGACTCGGGCGCCACCGAGGTCGAGCTCTGGAAGGGCCGCAGCGCGCGCGTCTGGTCGCTCCTCCTTCGTTCGTACGAGGAGCTCGCCGCGCTCTGCCGCTGGCTCCTCCGCGCGACGCCCGAAGCCGCGGCGGAGCGCTTTCCGTCGCTCTTCACGGAGTCACGCAGCGCTCCGATGGCGCGCAAGCCCGAGACGCCCGTCACGCCGCCGACGCCCGACGCCAACGGTGTCGTCGCAGCGCCCGTGGCGCCCCCCGCGAAGAAGACCCGCCGCCGCGCTCCTCGCTGATCCGCTCAATACCGAAGCTCGCAAGGTGACGATCGGGGCGCGCGTGGCGTGCTCACGCACGCCCGTCTGCCTTGCGGTGCTTGCGTACGTCTGTGTGGACTTACCCGGGCTGCGCGTCGGGCTGCCGCTCGGGCCTCGCGGCGGCGAAGGCTTCGAGCGCGTTGCAGGCCGCCTCGACGCGCGCCAGCGTCGGCAGCGTCGCCGGGTCGACGCCGAAGCGCCGCGCCGCGAACATCTGCGGAATCAGGCACACGTCGGCCACCGAGACCTCGTCGCCCACGAGAAAGCGACCCGCCGTCTCGCTCGCGAGGGCCTCGAGCGCGCGCATGCCGCGGCCGATGAAATACGTCGTCCACGCCTTCGCGTCGCCGTGGAGCTCCTCACGCACGTAGCGCTGCGGCTCGAGGTTCTGGAGCGGCTGGATGCCCGAGTTCACGAGCTCGGCCAGCGCCCTCGCGCGCGCCCTCGAATACGCGTCCTTCGGCAGGAGCGACGGCGTGGGGAAGCGCTCTTCGAGGTACTCGACGATCGCGATCGACTGCGTGAGCCGAAGAACCGCGCCCTCCTCCTCGATCTCGAGGGTCGGGACCTGCGCCATGGGGTTGAGCGCGCGGTACGCGTCGGTGTGCTGCTGGCCGCCGTCGGCGATGAGGCTCACGGGCACGTACTCGTACGCGATGCCCTTGAGGTTCAGCGCGATGCGCACGCGCCAGCTCGCCGAGCTGCGCCAGTAGTTGTGGAGCCGCAGGGTCATCACGCCACCCTCTGCGAGATGCGTCCGAAGACGCTGGAGCCGTTGGCGTCGAGCATCTCGATCGCCACCGTGTCGCCGCGCTTCATGAAGGGCGTCACGGCCTTGCCCGTGTCGATGATCTCGATCATCCGGCGCTCGGCGAGGCACGAGATCCCGCGGGCGCGGTCGACGTTCGAGACCGTGCCGCTGCCCACGATCGTGCCCGCGGTGTACGAGCGCGTCTTCGTGATGTGCGCGATGAGTTCGAAGAACGAGAAGTGCATCTCGGGGCCCGCGTCGGGGTCTCCCACGAGCGCGTTGTTGTAGGTCGTTCGAAGCGGCAGGTGGACGCGGCCGCCGCGCCACGCGGCGCCGAGCTCGTCGGGCGTGACGGCGAAGGGCGAGAAGGCCGTGGCGGGCTTCGACTGAAAGAACCCGAAGCCCTTGGCGAGCTCATCGGGGACGATGTTTCGAAGCGTCACGTCGTTCGCGAGCATGAGGAGCCTGACGTGCTTCTCGGCCTTGTCTGCCGTGGTTCCGCGCGGGGTGTCGCCGAGGATGACGCAGACCTCGCTCTCGAAATCGAGGCCCCACGCGGGGTCGTCGAGGGGGATGTCATCGGTCGGTCCGAGCAGCACGCCGGAGCCGCCCTGGTAGACCAGCGGATCGGTCTCGAGCGTGGGCGGAGGCTCTGCGTTGCGGGCCTTTCGCACGAGGCGCACGTGGTTGAGAAAGGCCGAGCCGTCGACCCACTCGTAGGCGCGGGGCAGCGGCGGCGCGAGCAGCGACGCGTCGAGCGCGTGCGAAGGGACCTCTCCGCGCGCGAGGGCCCCGGCGAGGTGACGGAGCGGGGCCTCGACGTGGGTCCACTCGTCGAGGGCGCTCTGAAGCGTGGGGGCGATGGCGGCGGCGTGGGTGTACGTGTCGCCGCGGGGGCCGACGACGATGAGGGCGCCGTCTCGGGTGCCGTTTCGCAGGGTGGCCAGCTTCATGGGGCGTCTCTTTTCGTCGGTGTGGGGCGTGCGCGTGGCGCGTACCATGACCCCGCCGCCCGAAACAAGGGCGCGGAGTCGCGTTGAAAGTACCGCTCTACGTCAAGCTCATGGTGAGCTACCTGCTCGTCGTCGGGCTCGTGCTCCTGCCTTCGGTGATCTACCTGCGGAGCCTGCTCTCGCGGGATCAGCACGCGCGCGCCGTGGCCGACATGACACAGGAGCTCACGGGCATCTGCGACCGCCTCGGAGACTCGTCGTCCGCGCAGCTCACGGCGCGCACCGAGGCGCTGCTCGCGGCGCTGCCCACGCGGCTCACCGTGGTTGACGCGGCGGGCAACGTGCTCGGCGACTCGGCGCGCCCCGGCGTGGCGATCGAGAACCACGGGGGGAGACCCGAGATCCGCGCGGCCCTCGCGTCGGGCGTCGGGGCCACCGTGCGCCTCAGCCGCACGACGGGGCGCACGATGCTCTACGTCGCGATGCGCTTTCCGCGGACGGGCGTGGCGCGCGGCGTGGCGCGGCTCTCGCGCGACGAGTCGTCGCTGCACACCGACCGCGATCAGGTGACCGACGTGCTCCGCAACGCGTCGGCCGTGGCGCTCACCGTCGCGGTGCTGCTCAGCCTCGTGGCGGCCCTCGCGACGTCGCGCCCGCTGCGCCGCATCGCGCAGGGCGCCCGCGCCTTCGCCGACGGAGACTTCGCCGCCAACGTCGACGCCGCCACGGGCGACGAGATCGGCGAGGTCGCCGAGGCGCTCGCCGCGCTGGCCTCGCAGCTCCGCTCGCGACTGGTCACCTCGGGCGTCGACCGGGCGACGCTCCAGGCGCTCCTCGATGACCTGCCCGTGGGCGTGGTGCTCTACGACCAGAACCGTCAGCCGACGGCGTTCAACGGCGCGGCGCGCGTGCTCTGCGACCTCGCGCCCTACGCCGAGACCGAGCGCGGCGCAGAGATTCCGAAGCTCTCGCTCCAGGGCTCGGCGATCGACCTGTGCCTCCGCGACGGCTTCACCACCGAGGTCCCGCTCTCGCTCCCGTGGAAGCCGCAGGCGCACCTCATCGCGCGCTGGGTGGCGATCTTCGCGCCCGACGGCGAGCGGCTCCCCGCGCTCGTGGTGCTCGACCGCGGAGACGCCCGCACCATCGAGGCGCTGCGTGCCTCGGTGCGCGCGCTCATGGGCCACCTGCGCGCGCTGCGTCCCTCGATCCGCGAGTCTTCGCTGGCCGCGAAGGTCGCGCGCGACGCGCTCACGGCCGAGGCCCTCCTCCCGCTCCCGACGCCCACCGCGGACGCCGTCGAGTCGACGACGGTGCGCACGCTCTTCGAAGCCGCCTCCGACGACCTCACGCCCATCGCCACCGAGCTCGACGCGCGCTTCGACCTCGTCGCCGCCGACCCCGACGCGCGCGTGGCCGACGCCGACGCGAGGGGTCACCGCGCGGTGCGCGCGCTGCTCGGCTGGGCGCTCGAAGACCCGCGGCGGGCGCCCGTGATCGAGCTCCACGTCGCCGCGCAGGAGCGCGCGATCCGCCTCTCGGTCAGGGCCTCGCGGGCCTCCATCGAGGCCGCGCCCGACGTGGGCTCGCTCGTGCGTCCCATCGGCGGAGACGCGGGCGTGCTCACCAACGACGAGGGCGTCGACTGCTGGGTCGCGCTGCCGAGGGCCTGATCGCGTGGCCGACGTGAAGCGCAACGACCAGACGGCGGCGCAGCGCGCGAAGCGAGGCGCCGAGGGCCTCTCGGTGCAGGCCGAGGTGCACGACCGCCACCAGCTCGAGCTGCGCTTCAACTACGCCGTCGGCGAGCGCGGCCGGTCGCGGTACTTCGTCGACGCGTTCTTCTTCATCCCACGCAACGTGGGCCTCAACCGATCGAACTACTCGCGCGAGCAGTTCTACGCTGACTTCACCGCGCTCATGCGCGTCGACGCGGCGTCGCTCCCCCTCGACGCGCTCTCCGACGCGGCCAACCCCTCGTCGCCGCTCTCGCGCATCGTCGCGCTCCACGCCGCGCTGCGCACGTCGCCGCGGCCGCCGCAGACGCGCCCGCTCAGCGTGCACGCGCGCCTCTACGCCAACCTCTACGTCGCCGGCGTTCGCATGGAGTGCCGACGCTTGGAGAAGCTCCTCGCGCGCTACGAGCGCGAGCGGGTGACGCGGGCCGGCGGTCGCCCCTCGCTGATCCCCGACGCGACGCGGAGCCACGACACGATCCCCGCGGGGCGCACGCTCGACTCGCTCGCACCGCGCGTGACCGACCCCGACGGCGCGTTCGAACGCGACGTCGTCGCGGCGCTCGGTCGGATGCGCGAGGCGCTCAAGGCGTACCGCTCCGCGCGCGGCGCGCTCTGGCCCTTCGAACGGCTGTGTCACCAGGGCGTCGCCGAGGCCATGCGCGGCGCCGACGAGTACATGAGCCTCGCCCTCGAAGAGCGCCTCGCGCAGCTCTCGGCCTCGCTCGGAGACCACGCGCGACGCTTCGACGGGACGGCCTTCGTCGCGCGGGTGCGGGCGCACCTCGTCGCGCTCGCGGCCGAAGAAGCGGCGGTGCGCGGGCGCTACGGCTACCTCACGCGCAGCGGGCAGACGCTCGAGGTCGACCCCGAGTCGAGCGACCCCGCGGCGCGCGCGGGCATCGACCCGGGCGAGTACTTCACCTATCGCGCGTCGCTCTTGAAGAAGGGCGTCCAGCAGGCGCTCTACCTCAACCTCCGCGCGTCGCGGGGAGACATGTTCGTGCGCAACGCGGTGGGCGCCGTGGCCGCGGCGCTGGCGGCGATCTGGGCCCTGGCGACGCAGATTCCGGCGTACGTGGTGAACCTCCCGCCGACCACGAAGGCCCTGTTCTTCACGGGCGCGGTGCTCGCCTACGTGATGAAGGACCGCATCAAGGCCATCACGAGCGAGGCGCTCCTCAAGCGCGCGCGCACCTACGACCACGCGCACCAGGTGTACGGCGAGCAGCTCCCCGACGCGGGCATCGGAGACTTCGTGGCGCGGAGCGCCGAGGCGATGCGCTTCGTGTCGAGCGACGAGGTGCCCGCCGAGGTGCGCGCCGTGAGGCTCCAGCGGCGCACGGTGCTCCACGCCGAGGCCGCGGCCGAAGAGGTGATCCACTACCGCAAGCGGCTCGACGCGGGGACGGAGCAGGGGAGACCGGGCCTGCCCGACGGCTACCGCGTGCGAGACATCCTGCGGATGAACCTCCGGCACTTTCTCGTCAGGCTCGATGACCCGATGGACCGCGTCGACTGCTTCGACACGTCGACGGGCGGCTTCGTGCGGGCGGAGCTCCCGAAGGTGTACCGGGTGAACCTCGTGGTGCGCGTGCGGCGCGAGTCCGACGACGCCGACGCGCAGGAGCGCTACGCCCACCTCCGCGTGGTGCTCAACAAAGACGGCATCGTGCGCGCGGAGCAGATTCACGCGGCGGGCGTGACGATCACGCGAAAGGGCTGACGGGCAGGGCGTTCAGGCGTAGCGGAGCGAGACCTGCGGCGCGTGGCGCGCGCGGTGGCCGAGGCCTTCGAACATCGGGAGCGTCTCGACGGGGTCCGCGGGCTCCCCGGCGTCGCTCGCATCGGCGATGGGCTCCGCGGGTTCGCGCGCATCGTCGGCTTCGAAGGCGTCGGTCATCGCGCGGTCGTCGTCGAGGGACTCGATCTCGTCGGGGTCCGAGAGCTCGCCGTCGAGGCGGGCGATGAGGGTGTCTTCGGTCATCCGCGCCTCCTCGTCGTACGAGGGGATCGTCGCGTCGGCGTGCGAGCGCTGGCGAAACACGCCGAAGCGGCGCGTTGGGAAGGCGGGGAGCTGGTCGACGCCGAAGCCGCGGGGCTCCTCGTCTTCGCATTCGAGAACGAAACTCCAGGCGGGGCCGATGCGGTCGAGGTCGAAGCTGCGCGCGATGTACGTCATGGGGCACCTCTGCGAGACGCGACGCAACCTGCGCTCGCCCCACGAGGTCCGCAAGAGGCCGTGTGACATAGCCCGTCACACGGCGTGACGTCAGTCCACGCCCGCGAAGAGGTCTTCGTAGAGCTCCTCACCGAGGCGTCGGTCGCCGTCGAGGCCCGAGAGGGCGGCGAGGAGCTCCCTCGCGTTGGGGGCCCCTGCGGCGTTGGAGAGCGTGGTGACGAAGGCCCGCGCGCTGGCGAGCACCTCGGGGTCGGGCTCACCCTCATGCCGCGCGATGCCGGTGCGCAGCGCGAGCTGGCCGCCGAAGGTGACCGCGAAGCTCACGTCGTCGCCGATGTCATAGACGTCGGCCACGACGAGGGCGTCGCCCGTTGAGACCGCGTCGCCGTCGCGCGCCGAGAGCACGCGAAGCGAGAACCCGGGCCACGGGGTCACCGCGATCGCCACGCCCGTGTCCGCAAGATCGACGACGTGCCTCGCCGCGTCGCGCCTCGCCGCAGCGCGAATCACAACCGAGAACCAACCGTTCACCATCGCCACCGTTCCCCTCGGAGGCGACTCTATCCGCCATGGGTCTCATGCTGCAACAGCGCTGCAATCACGGCGTTTCGTGCGTCTGAGATCAGGAATCTCCGAGCACGTCGTGGACTTCGAAGCGCGCGCCGCGCGGCCGCGCGAGGGCGTCGGCGTGGAGCGCGTCGAGGGTCGCCACGAGCGTCGAGAGCGTCGTCTGGTCGAGCACCGTCGCGGGATCGAGCGCCGCGAGGTCGACGTCGACGTAGTTCTTCGGGCACGCGTCGAGCATCGGGAGCCGCCGCTTCTCATCGCGAAAGCGCAGCGCGAGGCCGTGCGTCCGGCAGATGAGCGGGCGCGCGTCGTAGACCGCGCAGCGGCCGCGCGCGTCGAGGGCGGCGCAGCGGGTGACATCGCCGTGGAGGGCGCGCTCACGGAGCGCGTCGCGCGCGGGCGCGTCGAGGGTCGCGAGGAGGCGGCGCATCGCGTCGGCCTCGATGCCGGTCACGGAGAAGCGGCGGTGGCAGCAGGCGTCGCAGCCCTCGCCGCAGGTGATGGCGTCGCCGTGGGCGGCGCGGGCCTTCGCGAAGAACGCGTCGATCTTCAGCCAGAGCTCGACGAGGCGCTGTTCGGTGGGCTCCATGGGCGACGGACTCTACTCCCGGGGGCGCGCGCTGTGTGCGATGCTGCGCGCCCCGACGATGGCGTTCGACCGCGCGCGAGTGATGAAGGTGTGGCACGGCGTGTTCGGCGTGCTCGGCGTGGGCGCGGCGATCGTGATGCTGTGGCACACGGACTTTCACGCGCTCCGTCGCTTCGGCGTGTGGGCCGCGCTGGTGGTGTGCGTCGAGGGGACGCGCGTGCTGGCCGAGGCCATCGCGACGCGCTCGCTCCACGGCGAGGCGGTGCGCGTGCCGGTGTATCCGCTCGTGCGGGCGCACCTCACGGGCTACGCGCTCGCGAACACGCTCCCGGCGGGGCGCGCGGTGGCCGAGGCGGCCAAGGCCGTGATGCTCGCGCCGTGGGCCGAGGGCGGTCGCTCCGCGGTGGTGGCCGCGACCAATCAGTCGATGGTGCTCCTCGCGACGGGGAGCGTCTCGATGGCGTGGTCGGTGGCCGCCTGGGGCATCGGCCGCGGGACGCTCGCGTGGACGGTGTGCCTCCAGGGCGTGACGATCTTCGTGCTCGGCGCGGGGCTTCTCACGATGGTGCGGAGCCGCGCGATCGCCGAGCAGGTCATCAAGCGCTTTCCGTCGGTGCTCTCGCTCGTGGGCGCGCCGCCGTCGCACTGGAAGATGGGGAGCGTGCCGACGGCCTTCGCGTGCTTCGCGTTTCACCGCGCCGTGCAGGCCGCGCAGCTCTTCGTGCTCCTCGGCGCGCTCGGTCGCTGGGACGCGCCCCGCGCGCTCGCCCTCGCAGGCGCGGCCATCGTGGGCACCACCGTCGGCGTGGTCACGCCGGGGCAGGTGGGCGCCGTGGGTGGCGCCCTCGCGCTCGCCGCGCCCGCCGTCGGAATCCCCGTCGCGCAGGCCCTCGCGATGGCCCTCGTGCTCCACGCGTCGCAGTTCGCGTGGGCCTCGCTCGGGATCATTCTCTGGACGGCGACCCCGCGTCCCGCGGTCGTCACGGCGTAGCGCGGCGGAGACCCTCTCCCGCGCCGCGCCGCTTGCTGGTACACCCGTCGGTGACGTGATGCTCCGCGGTGCGATGATCGTCGGGTGCGCGCTGGTGGCCTCGTGCGCCAACGTGGAGTGCTCCCTCAACTCCGAGTGCGGCGACCACGCGCGCTGCGAGCTCAACCGCTGCGTGCGCGACTGCGCGCAGGATCGCGACTGCGCGAAGGGCGAGGTCTGCTCGCTCAACGGCGCGTGCATGCCGCGCAACCCCACCGACGACCGCCCCGCGCCCGAAGACACCGTCGACGCCGAGCCCGACGCCGCCGTCGACGTGGCGCCCGATGTGATCGCCCCGCGCGACACGCCGGTACCCTTCGATCAGTTCGCGCCCGACGTCCCGCCGATCGATGTGAGCCCCGTCGACGTTCCCGTGGTCGACGTTCCCGTGGTCGACGTCGCGCCGATGGACGTCGCGCCGATGGACGTCGTCACCGCGATCGATCGCCCCGTGACGGACCTCCCTCCCATCGACGTGCCCGTGATGGACGTCGCGCCGATGGACGTCACCGTGATGGATACGCCCCCCGTCGACGTGCCGAGGGACACCGCGCCGGTCGACGTTCCGCTGGGGCCCGTGGGCGTCGGCGTCTACGAGTACACGGGCGTGAGGCCCGGCGCGCTCGTCGCACCCGTGGCTGTCGCGTGGCACCCGAGCGGCGCGTACGCGCTCATTCTTTCGGCTTCAAACACGGTGTTTCGCTACGATCCCGCGGCCATGGCCGTGACGCAGGTCGCGACCTCGGCGGCCGATGTCTTGTGGCGCACGGTGAGCTTCGTCGCCGACAGTTCGCGCGCGCTCCTCATCGGCAACACGACCTCGACCTCGGGCGGAACCACCACGCGACGCGGTCGGGTCTGGGTGTGGGATCACGCGTCGTCGATGCTCTCCGAGCGCACCTCCGACCTGTGGACCTCGGGGACCTACTACGCCCTCCGATGGAACCGCGACGGCTCGCGCGCCGCGCTCCTCGGGATGTCGACGAGCGCGCTCACGGTGTGGTTCTACGGCGCCGACGGGACGCGCACCGGCAGCCCCATCGCCTACGGCCGCTCGTCGGGAACCGGCTGCAACGACCTCGGTTGGATCGTCGACGGCTTCGGCGATCCCGCGCTCGCCATCGTGTGCGGCATCAGCACCGCTGAGATCCTCACGGCGACGAACCTCACGGGCACGCCGACCTTCACCACGGTGGTCAGGCCCGGCGCGGTGAGCAACGTCGGCAGCATCGCCGTGCGCCCGCAGGGCGACATGGCGCTCATCGTCGATTACACGTCGAAGCTCGGGTATTACAGGGACTTCCGCTGGACCACGGGCTTCAGCACGCCGACGCTGCCGGGCGCCGCGGCGGTGACCTTCTCGACGGACGGCGCGCGGGCCCTCGCGTACGGCGGCTTCGGTCGCGTCCACGAGTTCCGCTACGACCTCTACAGCCCCGCGGACATCGTCGACGTGAGCATCTCGAACCTCGCGGGGATGCCCTTCACGCAGCCGACGGGCGCCACGCTCAACGCCATCGCGTGGCGACCCGGCTGCGAGGAGGGCCTGGCCGTCGGCGGCGCCAACTCCTTCTCGGGCACGTCGGCCTTCGTGGCGGCGTTCCGCGTCACCAACGGCCGGCGCTGCCCGTGACCGCGGCGCGCGTAGCGCGCCGTCGTTTGCGCTGGGATCACGCCGCGGAGGCCGTGTTACCGTTCGCGCGATGGTGCCGGGAGACGAGATCGCGGGCCGCTTCGTCATCGACGAGGTGACCAACGCGGGCAGCTTCAGCACGCTGTTCCGCGCGCACGATCGGAGCACGGGCGAGGCGGTCGCGCTCAAGGTGATGGGCGGCCTCGACGGGTCTGACCTCGTGCGCTTCTCGCGCGAGGCGCGGCTCCTCGCGGAGCAGCACCACCCGGGCATCGTCCGCTACGTCGCCCACGGCGTGACCTCGCAGGGCGCGCCCTGGCTCGCGATGGAGTGGCTCGAAGGCGAGACCCTCGCCGATCGCCTCGATCGCGGCGCGATGCCCTTCGACGACGCGCTCGTGGTCGCCTCGCACGTCGCCGCGGCCCTCGCGGAGCTGCACCGGCTCGGCGTGGTGCACCGCGACATCAAGCCCGCGAACCTCTTTCTGCCCTCGGGAGACGTCGCGCGCATCAAGGTGCTCGACCTCGGCATCGCGCGCGTCCCGACGCTCACGCGGCGTGCTTCCACGCGCATCGGGACCATCCTCGGCACGCCGGGCTTCATGGCGCCCGAGCAGGTGCGCGGCGCCGCGGAGATCGACGCGCGCGCCGACGTGTTCGCGCTCGGCTGCGTGCTCTACGAGTGCCTCACGGGGCGACCCGCGATCGAGGGAGACAGCATCGAGGCGCTCCTCGGTCGCACGCTCCTCGAAGACTGCCCGCGCGTCCGCGCGACGCTGCCCGCGGTGCACCAGAGCCTCGACGACCTCGTGGCGCGCATGGTGGCGCGAGACCCCGCGGATCGGCTCCCCGACGCCGACGCCGTGGTGCGCGCGCTCGAGCCCTTCGCGCGCCCTTCGCGCGCCTCGCAGTCTCCGCTCTCGGCGGCGGCAGAGGCCGCGAAGGCCGCGGTCTACGACGCGAAGCGCACCGATCCGCTCATCGCGGACCCCTTCGCGGCAGAGACCTCGCCGGGCGCTCCGTCGCTCACGTCGCCGGACCTCGAAGGGCCGACGGGGCCGCCCACGCTCGCGCCCGCCGCGCTCGGCGATGCGGAGCGGAGGCTCCTCTCGGTGGTGCTCCTCGCGCGCGACAACGGCGCCGAGGGGGTGACCTTCGGCACGCTCCGCGTGGCCGCGGAGTCGTACGGCGCGGAGTTCGAAGTGCTCTGGGGCACGATGGCGATGATCGTGCTGCGCAGCACCGGCGCCGCCACCGATCAGGCCGCGCGCGCGGCGCGCTGCGCGCTCGCGCTGAGGGCGCTCGCGAGCGACGCGTCGATCGCGGTCGCGACGGGGTGGGGCGAGGAGTCGGGCCACGGCGCCATCGGCGAGGTCATCGATCTGGCGTCGGGGCTGCTCCACGAGTCGATGTCCGAGGGCGGACGCGAGGGCGGCGGCGAGGGGCTCCCAATCCGTCTCGCGGAGGTGGCCGCGGGGCTGCTCGACGCGCGCTTCGAAATCGCCAAGGCGCCGTCGGGCTACACGCTCATCGGAGAGCGCGAGGTCGTGGGGACGGCGCGTCCGCTCCTCGGTCGCGCGACGCCGTGCGTGGGGCGGCGGCGAGAGCTCGCGACGCTCACGGCGACGCTAGACGAGTGCGTCGAGGAGCCCATCGCGCGGGCGGTGCTGGTGACGGGCGCCGCGGGCACGGGCAAGTCGCGCGTGCGCCACGAGTTCGAGCGCCTCTCGGCGGAGCGCTACCCCAACCTCCAGGTGTGGTCGACGCGCGGAGACGCGCAGCACGCGGGCGCTCCCTTCGTGATGCTCGCGCCGCTCCTGCGGAGGCTCGCGGGCATCTCGATCACCGACGGCATCCAGGTGCGTCGGCAGAAGATCCGCGCCCGCGTCGCGCGCAACGTGATGCCCGCCGACGTGCAGCGCGTGGCGGAGTTCCTCGGAGAGCTCTCGGGGACGAGCTTCCCGGACTCGTCGAGCGCGAACCTGCGGCTCGCGCGGCTCGACCCCGCGCTCATGGCCGCGCAGATGCGCCGCGCCTGGGAGGACCTCGTCGCCGCCGAGAGCCGCCTCGCGCCGCTCCTGCTCATCCTCGAAGACCTCCAGTGGGGCGACGTCCCGTCGCTGCGCTACGTCGACGCGGCGCTGCGCTCCTCGCGCGAGGCGCCCTTCATGGTGCTCGCCCTCGGTCGCACGGAGACCCACGACGTGTTCCCGCACCTGTGGGTCGAGCGCGGCGTGCAGGAGGTGAGGCTCGGCCCGCTCACGCGTCGCGCCGTCGAGACCCTCGCGCGTCACTGCCTCGGCGACCGCGCCGACGGCCCCGTGCTCGCGCGCATCGTCGAGCGCTCCGGCGGCAACGCGTTCTTTCTCGAAGAGCTCATCGTCTCGGTGGCCTCGGGCCGCGGCGTGGCCCTGCCGGGCACGGTGCTCGCGATGGTGCACGCCCGCCTCGGCGCGCTCGACCTTGGCGCGCGGCGCGTGCTGCGCGCGGCGTCGATCTTCGGCGAGCGCTTCTGGCGCGGCGGCGTGGCGTCGATCCTCGGCGAAGACGTGGGCGGGCGCACCCCCGAGTGGCTCGCCTCGCTCGAAGAGCGGGAGCTCGTGGTGCCCGTCCCCGACGGGCGATTCACGGGCGATCAGGAGTACGTGTTCCAGAGCCCGCAGCTCCGCGACGCGGCCTACGGGACGCTCACCGACGCCGATCGCGCGCTCGGTCACCGCCTCGCGGCCGCGTGGCTCGAGCGCGCGGGAGAGTCCGACGCCACGGTGCTCGGCGAGCACCTCGAACGCGGCAACGCGCCCGCGAGGGCTGCGCTCTGGTACCTCGACGCGGCCCGCAACGCGCTCTCGGCCAACGAGCTCGGCGGCGTGCTCGCCCGCGCGGAACGCGGCGTGGCCTGCGGCGCGACGGGCGAGGCCCTCGGGTCGCTCCTCACGCTCCAGGCCGAGGCCCATCGGTGGCGCGGCGAGAACGCGCTCGCCGTACGTTGCGGCAGCGACGCGACGCGCGTGCTCCGGCGCGACGGCGTCGAGTGGTTCCTCGCGCTGCGCGAGACGGCCATCGGCTGCGGGCGGCTCGGCGATCGAGAGGCCCTCGGCGCGCTGTGCTCCATCGTGCAGGGCCGCGCGCCGAGCGACGAGGTGCGGGCCTCGCACGCGTCTGCGAGGGCGGGTACGGCGCTCGCGTGCTTCGACGCGGGCCTCGTCGAGCGAGGCCGGGCGCTCGTCGACTCGCTCCTCGACGTCGACGACCTCGACAGCGCCGAGATCAAGGGCGACCTGCTGCGGGCCAGGGCCGCGCTCGCGCTCGTCGACGGCGCGCCGGGCATCCACCTCACGATGCTCGAAGAGGCCGCGCTGCGCTTCGAAGAGTCGGGCAACGTGCGAGAGATGTGCGACCTGCGCGTGGCCGTCGGCCGCGGACGGCAGATCCTCGGGATGCACCAGCGCTCGCTCGGCCCGCTCCGTGAGGCCCGCGCGGCCGCGTCGAGGCTCGGCCTTCACCACGTGAGCGCCGTGGCGGAGCTCCACCTCGCGGCGGCGGCGCTGATGCAGGGCGCGCTCGCCGAGGCCCTCGCGGGGTGCGATCGCGCGATCGAGATCAGCTCGTCGCAGGGCTCGCGTCGACTCATCGGGCGGGCGCGCGCGCTTCGCTGTCGGATCCTCACCGCGCAGGGCGAGCTCGATCGCGCGGTGCTCGACGGCGAGCAGGCGACGCGGCTCCTCGAGCTCGTTCCGACAGACCTCCCGTGGGCCGTGGCGTGCCTCGCGTCGGCGCACATGGCGAGGCGCGACCTCGCGTCGGCCTTTCCTGCCGCGGAGTACGCCGTGGCGCTGCTCGACTCGACGGGCGAGGCGTGCGTCGAAGAGGCCTTCGTGCTGCTCGCGCACGTCGACGCGCTCAACCTCGCGGGCCGCGCCGAAGACGCCCGCAACGTCGTGGCCTTCGCCCACGGCCGCATGCTCGCGCGCGCCGAGCACATCACGAACCCCGCGTGGCGCGACGCGTGGCTCAACGCCGTGCGCGAGCACGCGCGGCTCACGAACCTCGTCGGTCAGATCCGCAGCGCCGTCGAGTCGACGCTCTTCTGAGTCACCCGCCGCGGCCGCCGAGCCTCGCCGAGAGCGCTTCTGGCATGTCCCTGGGCGCTTCGCCGAGCACGCGCCGCGCGGACTCGACGCAGGCCCACGCCGACGCGCCGAGGGTCCACGCGGGGGCGCTCGACGCCGACGCGACCGTGACGCGGATCGACGACGACGCATCGGTGACGCCGCCCGCGCGTCGGTGAAGCGTCGCGGCGAGCGGAGGGAGCGCGCCGAGGTCGACGGGACGCTCCGAGAGCGCCTGCTGCCCCTCGGGACCGAGCTCCGCGAGGGCGATCTGGCGCGCGTGTCGCTCGTAGTCGATCACGGTCAGCCCCCCGCGACGGCGGGCACGATGGTGAGCGAATCGCCCTCGCGCAGCGGGGTCTCGAGGCCGCCGAGGTAGCGCACGTCCTCGTCGTTGACGAAGAGGTTGATGAACCGCCGCACGCCGCGCTCGTCGAGGAGCCGCGCGCGCAGGCCGGGGTGGTTGCGCTCGAGGTCTTCGATCGCCGCGGACACCGTCGCGCCCTCGGCGACGACCTCGTTGCGCCCCTGCGTGAGCGTGCGGAGCTGCGTGGGGATTCGAACCGTGATCGACATCGTGACTCTCCTCGCGGTCAGAGGTCCGCGCACGAGGCGCCGTATTTCGAGGGGTCGAGCGAGACCGCGCCCGCGCCGTCGCCGCAGAGGGGGCAGTCGCGTCGTCGTCGGAGCGTCGTCGCGCGAAAGGTCTGCGACCAGCCGTCGTAGCGCGCGAGCGAGCCCGGCGCGCCCGCGTCGCCCGCGAGGAGGCGCAGCGCGTCGGCCGCCATGAGCGCGCCGATGACGCTCGTGATGGGGCCGTACACGCCCGCCGTGGCGCAGGTCGCGGCCTCGTCGTCGGCGTGCGGGAGGTCTTCGAAGACGCAGCGGTAGCAGGGCCCCGCGCGCCACGCGACGGGGAGCACCGTGCCGATCCACCCGACGCACGCGCCGTGAACCACCGGGACACCGAGCGCCGCGCACGCGTCGGCCACGAGGAACTTCGTCGCGAGGTTGTCGCTCCCCTCGACCACGACGTCGACGCCCGCGAGCAGGCGCAGCGCGCGCTCGGGCGCGACGTGCTCCGCGATGGACTCCACGCGCGCCCCGGGCAGCTCCGTGAGGATCGAACGCCGCGCCGCGACGACCTTCGGGACCCCGACGTCGGCCTCGGAGAAGAGCATCTGCCGGTGCAGGTTCGAGCGCTCGACGCGGTCTTCGTCGAGGAGCCTCAACGCGACGCCCGAGCGCGCGAGGGCCCACGCCGCAGGGCATCCGAGGCCCCCCACGCCCACGATCGCGGCGGTCTTCAGGGGGCCTTCATCGGGGTGCGGGGCGGTCACGAGGGACGCAGTTCTCGGCGCCCCAGGAGGCGGTTGTCAACGGCCACGCGCTTCGGGGTAGAGTGCGCCCCGTCATGGCACTCCCCCTCCGTCGCGCGCTCGCCGTGGGCGCCGCCGTCGCCGCGTCGGCGCTCCTGGCCTTCGGGTTCTTGCGGTCGCGCACGAGGAGGGCGCAGATCCGACGCGTCACCGTCGCGCTCGACGACGCGAAGCGCGAGTCCCTCCAGCGCGCCCTCGACGCGCTCGGCGCGCGGGTCGACGTGAGCTCTCCCGAGGGCAGGGCCGAGGCCGCGCGGGCCGCGTGCGACGTGCTGCGCGCCTCCCTCGACGACGCGCGGCGGGCCACGGCGACCTCCGACGAGCTCACCGCCGACGACGCGCCCGCGCGCTTCGATCACCTCGCCGCCGAGCTCCGTCGTCGCTACGACTACGAGACCCGCCGCAACGGCGACACCTCCCCTGCGCCGGCCTTCGGACCGCGCGGCGACGAGCCCGGCTTCGTCGTGGTCACGGTGCTCGTGGGCCTCGACGAAGACCTCGCCGCGATGGAGGGCGTCACCGATCACGGCTCGCTCCGCCGCGCGCTCGACGCCGTGGTCCCGCACCGCGGCGGCGTCGCTGCGATGGAGGTCATCTGGTCCCCATCGACGCCCGACGATCGACTCTCGGAGCACGAGCTCGCGACGCTCTACCCCGAACTCACCGTGCTCCGAGGCCGATGAGCGCGAAGACCTCCGCGATCACGCTCGCCGCGCTCGCCGTGATGTCACGCGCCGCGGCGGGGCAGCCGGTGCCCGTGCTCCCGCGCGCGCTCCCGGCGCCCTCGAGCGAGCTCACGGCGCGGGCCGACCGCGTGGCCGACGCGTTCCGCGAGCGCGGCGCGAGGCCCGTGCGCGACCGCTGGACGGCCTTTCTCCGCGAGGGCGGCGCCGACAGCTTCGACGCGACGGTGTCGCGGCCCCAGTGCCTCGGCTTCGTCGCCGTGGGGCGCGAGGGCATCGGCGACATCGACCTCGCCATCGCCAACGGCGCGGGCGCCGAGGTCGCGCGCGACGACCGCCGCGACGCGCACCCCTACGTGCGCGTGTGCCTCACGACGCCCGACACGCTGCACATCCGCGCGCAGGCCGCGCGGGGGTCGGGCGAGGTGACCGTGCTCACGATCGCGTCGCCGCCGCTCGTCCCTCCGCCGCTCGACGAGGTGCTCGGGGTCCGCGCGACGAGCCTCTTCGCGGGCCCTCGCGCGCCGCGGGCCGAGGTGGGCAGAGACCCCGCCGCCACGTCGGCGACGGACTTTCTCTCGCGCCTCGTGTCGAGGCTCACGGCGCAGGGATACCCCCTCGTGGGCTCGGTGCGCTCGGGCACGCTCGAACACCAGCAGACCACGCAGGTGACGCTCTCGCTCGAGCAGGGCCGTTGTTACGTGGTGCAGGGCGCGGGCGGCGATCACGTCGACGACCTCGACCTCCGCATCGCGTCGCCGACGCGCGTCCCGCTCGCGCAAGACGTGGGCATCGATGCGCGCCCCGCGCTTCGCCTCTGCGCGCCGCTCACGGGGGACTACACCCTCGACGTGCGCATGTTCTCGGGCTCCGGCGAGTGGGCCGTGGAGGCGCTCGAGATCCCCGCGACGGTGGGACATCGCCTCGGCGACGACGTGCAGGGCGTCGAGCGCGCGCGGGCCCTCGAAGTGGCGGGCGAGGCCGCGCGGCACGCGATGGAGCCCCTCGGTGACGCGCGCCGCGGCGCGGCGTGGGTGGGGCCGTCGCTGCCCTTCGCCGTGACGCTGCGCGCGGGGCGCTGCTACGTGTTCGGCGCCGCGGGCGACGAGCGCATCGCGGCCATCGACCTGTGGCTCTCCGACGAGACCGGCGCGGTGCTCGCGGCCGACACCAACGAGCGGGAGCGGGCCGTGGTGTACCACTGCGCGCGACGCGACCGCGCGGTGACCGCCAACGTGCGCACGCAGGCGGGCAGGGGCGAGTACGTGTTCCAGTCCTTCGAGAGCGGGAGTGCCTCACAATGAACGGCCGGGTCATCGCATCGCTCACCCTCGCGCTCGCCGCCTGCCAGCGCCCCGCGCCCGCGCCGGTGTGCCCCGTGCGCGTCACGTCGTCGGGCGGCGCGGCGCGCGCCGATGAGCCCTCTCCGCCCCTCGTCGCGAGGCTGCGCGACGTCGAGCGCCAGCTCCCCGCGCCGCAGGTGCGCCTCGAAGGCGTCGTCTCGCACGGGTACATCACGCACGCCGCGGCGGTGACCACGCCGGTCGACGTCCCGCCGAACGCGTGCGTCTCGCTCGTCGCGCTCGGATCGACGGGCGTCCGCGACCTCGACGCGCACCTCTTCGACCCCTCGGGCGACCTCCTCGTCGAGGACATCGAGACCGACTCGCACCCCACGGTGCAGCTCTGCACCTCGACGGCGCGTCGCGTCTATCACGTGCTCGAAGCGTACGAGGGCAACGGCGCGTACCTCGTCGCGGCCTTCGTCACCGACCGCGCGGGCTTCGCCCAGATCGCGCGCGTCGTCGGCGGACACCCCGCCACCGCGGCGGGCGCGGGCGGCGAGCGCTCGGACATCGAGCGACGCATCAACGAGCTCCGTGACGGCATCGCGCGCCGCGGCTTTCAACCTTCGGGCGACCCCACGCGCGCGGACTTCGCGGCGCCCGGCGCGCTGCGCGTCCCGCTCGTCGTGACGCCCGACCGCTGCTACACGCTCGCGGCCGTCGCTGACGGAGAGGTCCGCGACGCCGACCTCGCCGTGTATGACCCGCAGGGCGAGCTCATCGCGCGCGACGAGCGACCCGCGCACGACGCCGCGCTCCAGCTCTGTCCGCCGGTGCCCGAGACGCTCTCCGTCGAGGTGCGCGCGCGCGCCGGGTCGGGGACGGTGGTGCTCCAGGCCTTCTCCGCCGACGCGGCCTCGCTCGGCGGCGCGAACGCGCTCTGGCTCGGCGACCGCACCGCGTGGGGCGCGCGCGCCGACACGCTCGAACACAGCGCCCCCGAGGTGGTGCGCGACCTCGGCGCGATGGGCTTCACGCCCACGAGCGACGCCGCGGGCCGAGGGGTGTGGCACGCGCTCACGCCGGGCGAGTCGCGCGAGACCGTCGTGCGCGCGGAGGCCGGTCGTTGCACCGCCGTCGCAGCCGTGGCGGGCCGGGGCGTCGGGGCCGTTCGCGTCGAGGTCTTCGATGCGCACGGCGACCTCGCGGCGAGGGGCGCGAGGCACGGCGCGGCCACGGTCGCGGTCGTGTGTCCGACGGCCGTCGAAGAGCTCCGCGCGGTGGTGAGCGCCCCTGTCGGAACGGGCGACGTGATGGTGCGCGCGTTCCAGAACACGGCGGCGCCGGCGTGGGTGGCGGGCGTTGATCGCGTGGCGGTCTCCGAGGCGATGGCCGACGCGTGGGCGCGCGCCGATGGCGGCTGGCGCGCCGAGGGGACGCCCGAGAAGATCCGCATCGGCGCGGGCTCGCGTCGCGTGCGAGACGTCGAGCGCGCCTCGGGCGAGTGCGTGCGTTGGACGGCCTCGGCGGGGCGCGGCCTCCCGTGGGTGTCGCTCTCGCTTCGCGGTGCGAGCGGCGATCGCGTCGCGTCGTCGAGCGGCGAGGGGACGGCCGTCGTCACGCGCTGCGGAAGCGGTTCCGAGCGCCTCCAGCTCGAGGTGCGCACGGACCCCGCGGCGTCGCCCGAGGTCGACGCGGTGCTCTCGCGCGCCGTGCGACCCGAGCAGGGTGCTCCCGATGGCGCTCGCTGATCGCGTCGCGATCACGCTGACCCTCGCGCTCGCGGGCTGTGCGGGAACGACGCGCGCCCTGCCTCCACCCGTCGAGGTGCCCGACGACGCGGCGCGCTCGGGGTGGGCCGAGGCGCGCATCGCCGAGGGCGTCCCTCACGTGTTTCACGCGCTGTCCGAGCGCGGCGCGGCGGGGATGCGCGCGCTGCGCTTGCGGCCCGATGAGGTCGCCGAGCTCTTCACCGACGCGGGTCGTCAGCGCATCGAGCACAGCGTCGCGGGCCTCACGCCCTCGCCGCGGGAGCGCCGCTGGCAGCTCCTCGCGCTTCGCCGGTCGAACCCCGTCGTGGGCTGGTGCGCGCGGCGTGAGGGTCGCCGAGCCCGGCGGGGCCGAGGGCTTTCGCCACCGGACGCTCTACGTCGAGCGCGTGCTCATCGTGGGCACCGAGTCGTCGGGCCGCTGGGCCGCGTGGGTCGAGGGCCTCGTGCTCACGGGCGCGGGCTGGAGGATGCTCCCCTGGGTGACCTTCGAAGACGCCGTCGAGGCGCCTCGGAGGGAGCACACCGACCTCGGTCTGTGGGACTGCGACCTCGCGCGCCGCGGCTGGTGAGCGCCGCGAAATCGCCTTTGAGCGAGGTGTATTTCGCGCGCGCGGCTCAGGCCGTCTCGGCGGTGTGCTCGAGGATCTGCTCGATGCGGAGCTCGGGGTTGCTCGTGCGCTGACCGTCGATCGCGGCGGTGACCTCGGAGCCAGGCGGGGCCGAACTCGTGGCCGACTTCGAGCCCGCCTCGCCGCTGATCATCGCGAGCACGCGGGCGCGCACGTCGGTGGCGTCACGCACGGGGCCGCCGCGTCGCCCGTCGCTCACGCCGAGCGCCAGCGATTTCACCAGCGCGCGCGTCTGCGCCGAGTCGTCGCTCGGGTCGATGCGCGTGAAGGGAACGACATCTCGCGGCGCGAGGCCCTTCGCGCCAGCCAGATATCCCAGGAGGTATTCCGCGTGGAGACTGAGCGCCATCAGAGCGTGTTGACTCGTGGGGTGTAGGGGAGCAGTGCCCGACGGGACCCTTCGACAGTAGCCCTCGAATTACGGGTTTGTCACCACGAGACTGTCGTCAGAAACGCATCAGCGGGGGAATGGCGCGGCGCGTCAAAAGGCTTCAGGGCACCGCGTCGGGCAGCGTCGGGACGCCTGCCTCATCGCGCCCCGCGCTCCCGAGAAAGGCTGCCGCGCGGAGCCGCGCGCCGGGGACCGAGAAGACCACGAAATGTCCGTCGCGGCCCGTGGGCGCGTCGAACTGCATCCACGCGCCCGTCGCCGTGGCCCCGCCCGTCAGCACGATGTTGTTCCGCGCGGGGAGCATGGCGGTTCCGACGCCGGTGAGCGCGACGAGCGGATCGGGGTGCGGCGAGGGCGCGACGAGCGGCAGCGCGATGGACCGCGCGAGCGCGGCGATGCCCTCGGGCGGCGCGTACGTGTCGACGAAGCCCTGGGTCTGAAACACGTTCTTCGGGTGCATCCCCGGCCGAGGCTCGCGGACGATGTATCGCCCGTAATTCACCGGGTCCGACGGGTCGACGAGGAACTGGAGCATCGTCACCGCGGGGTGCAGCGGGACGAGCTCCCCCGGGCTCAGCCCGAGCACGCTCGTGATGATGGCCGGGATGTTCACCGGGCTCGTCTTGAGCAGCAGCGAGACGTTGAACGCGCCGCCCGCGCCCGAGAGCACCGCGGTGCGCGCGCCGTCCTCCGCAGCGAGCCACAGGGGGCCGTTGAGCCCGCCCTGCGAGTGACCGAAGAACATGATCCGCGACGCGTCGAAGCGGGCCGTCACGCGCTCGCCGTTGGAGCGCTGCATGGGCACCTCGAGCGTCGGGACGAAGCGCGCGCACTGGATGAGATCGAGCGCCGCCTGGAGGTTGTTCGTGCGACCGGCCTCGGGGTTGAGAAAATTGAAGAACGCCGTCTCGGGCGAGGTCCCCATCGTGGCGCGCTCGCCGTGAAAGACCTGGTCGAAGCCGAGCATCGCGACGCCCTCGGCGGCCGCTGCGGCGGCGGTGCGGTCGTTGATGAACGACTGGTAGTCGCCGCCCGTGCCGTGCGCGTAGATCGCGATGGGCCAGCCGCGCGCGGGCATCGGCCCCTCGGGGATCGTGAGCGCGTAGTGGATGTTCTCCGTGCGCTGCACCTGCGGCGTCCCCGAGGCGTCGACGATGAAGCGCCCGCTGCCCATCTCGCCGTACGGCGGCGCGCCCGCTTGAAAGACCGGGTTGGGCCCGTAGTGCCCCGAGAAGACATAGAAGCTCGACGACGCGACGACGTCGGTGCGGTCGACGCTCGCGGGCATCGGGCCCTCGCGACGGAGCCAGTCGGCCGCGCGAAAGTACTCCGCGCCAGGGTCGAGCGTGGTGAAGGCCGTGAAGGTGAGGATGCGGTCGCGCGCGATGCCGAGGCCCGCGAGCTCTTCGAGCGCGGGGGCGAAGGTCGCCTTCGCGGCGGTGACCACGGGGTCCGTCGAGGTCGCCGTCGAGAGCACCGCGTCGAGGTCGCGGTCACGCGTGAAGCGCGCGCCCGCGGGGCCTCGCACCGCGTCGGTCACCACGAGCGCGTAGCGCGTGTGCGGGCGCATCGGAAAGCCCGTCGCGGGCGCCACGGCGAGCGTGTCTGCGTGCCAGTAGCGCGTGGGCGTCTCGCGAAAGTGCCACTGGATCGGGACGCGACGGCCGCGGTCGGGCGAGGTCGGGTCGACGTCGATGAGCTGCACCGACGCGTCGCCGCTGCGTGACGCCTCGGCGTTCGCGGGGAGCGTCGCCGGGTCGATCGCGCCGCCGAAGCGGAAGTACGCCGCGGCCACGGGCGAGAAGCCCGGGAGCCTGTCGTGAAAGAGCGTGACGTACTGCCCGAGGATCGTGGGCGTGCCCGCGCCGGGCAGAAAGGTGAGGTCCGCGTTCGAGCCCGCCGTGCGCGCGAGGTCGCTCGGCCACGGCATCAGAAACGCGGTGCGGCGATCGCCCTGGAGGTCCGCGCGCGGGAGCAGCCAGCTCGCCACGCCCGCTGCGACGGGGACGATCTCGTCACTCGCGGGTGTGACCGCAGCGTCCGCCGTCGCGTCGGCGTCGTTGCTCGCATCCCCCGCGGCGCCGTCGAGGCCGCCGCCGCATCCAACGAGAAAGATCCCGAGAACCCATGCGCGCGCGTTCATCGCGGCGGAGCCTACCGCGCGGGCCTCACGGCTCGCTACGGGGGTGTCGCCGAAGAACGCCTCAGCGCTCGGCGCGCGCGAAGCGGATCGGAGGGCTCATGTGCCCCCAGACGGCGGTGCCCTGCGCGTCGAAGCCCCGCTCGCGGACGGAGACCTCGTTGTCGCGCACCACGATGTCGCGCTTGGCGTGCGTGGCGCCGTTGAGCACGCTCTCGCAGGCGTTGCCCGCGGTGACGCCCTCGAAGTGGTCGACGCTCCAGGTGGTCGACACGGCGCAGCCCGTACGCTCGGTCACGTCGTCGGGTCCGATGCGGGCGCTCGTGGCGTCGTCGCAGAGCCCGCGCGCGCCGCCGGGATCGAGCAGCGTGAACTCGCGGACGCGCGCCCCGTGACGCCCTTCGGCCTCGACGACGTAGACGCGCTGTGAGAGCGGGCGACCGGAGCCGCGGGTGAAGTGCTCCTCGGCGTAGAGGACGTTCTCTCCGAGCGTCGGCGCGTTGATGCGGCAGACCTTGCGAGAGATGGCGCCCACGCGGCTCTCTCCGGCGCCCGACTGGGGCGCTTCGAAGTCCCCCTGGAGCATCCGCGTGAGGCGGTAGCTGGCGCGCGATTCGACGGGCGACGCCACTGCGACGCGGCCCCCGTGGCTCGCCATGTAGGCGCTCGCGAGAACACCAGGAATGAGCATCAGCCCGAGTACGACGCGACGCATGGCATGACTCTCCTCGCGGCGTCCACATCGCCGCGCTCAATTCGTTTCTGTACCCGCCGATACCGTGCTCCTCCGTCGTCGGGCAAAAAAGCTGCGATAGAGTCCGTCGCCCCGATGCGCATCGCCTCGACGCTCACCCTCGCGCTCTCGCTCGCGTGCTGCCGGCACCCGCCCCAGGCCGACGTCGACGCGTCTCGACCCGAAGAGCCCGACGCCTTCGCGCCTGGAGCTCCGAGGCCCCGCGCGTCGCAGTGTCACCCCGCGGGCGTCTCGTGGCTCTCGCCGCTCGCGCAGGGAGAGCGCTTCGACGACGACGCGGGGCTCAGGCTCGCGCCCGACGCGGGCGATCCCATGTTCCCGAGCATCGAGTCGGCGTCGCTCGCGGTGTCGGGTGAGGTCTCGTGGGCGCTCTGGGCCGACGCCCGCGACCGTCGGATGCACCTCGCGCGCGCGCCGCGACCGGGCATCACCGCGCCGCTCGGACCGGGCGACACGAGCGAGGGGTTCATCGCCTTCGCGGGGCCTCGACGCGATGTTCCCGTCGTCGCGTGGGCGCACGACACGCCCGCGGGCCGGGTCCACACCGTGCGCCGCGGAGACTCGCTCGAAGCGGGGTGCTCTCAGTCCGAGACGCGCGACGAGGCCCTCTCGCTCTCGCTCGTCGCCACCGCGCGCGGCGCCCTCGTCGCGTGGGACGACGACGACCCCGGGGCCACCGTCGGACGCGTGTAGGTGCAGCTCGTCGCGATCCCGGTCCCCACGGGGAGCTGCGGCGCCGCGCGGCAGGCCTCTCCCGCCGATCAGGACGCGGGCGATCCGCTGCTCGTCGCGGCACCCGACGGCGCCGCGGTGCTCGCGTGGCTCTCGGCGCGCGAGGTCGAGCGCGATCAGAACAACGACACGGTCACCGACGTGTGGGCCGCCGCGCTCGACGCCTACGGCGCGCCGGTGGGCGCCCCCTTGCGGGTCACCACCACGACGGGCCATCGCTTCGGGCTCGCCGCCGCCGTCTCACCCGACGGCGCCTCCGTGTGGCTCGCGTGGCGCGCCGTCCCAGAGAGCGGAACCGAGGCGCGCGGCGACGGCGGCTCCGTGGCGCTCAGCCGCATCACGCGCGCCGCCACGGGGCTCACGCGGGCGAGCGACGCCGTGGTGATGACCGCGAACACGGCGAACCCCACGGGCGCCATTCGGGTCTTCTCCTACGGGCTCCGAGAGCGACCTGCCGAGGTGTGGTGGCGCGAGCGCGCGAACGACGCCGTGGTCACCATGCACCGCGCCATCGACGCGTCGGGCAGGGCCGTCGGAGACGCCCGCTCGGTCATCGCAGAGCCCGCGCTCCGCGGTCAGCTCCCGGCCTGGATGGACGCGCGCGGGGCCGCGGGGCAGTGGGCGATCGTCACGCCGGGTGGCGGCGTCGGGGTGGCGCGCATACGCTGCGACGCGCCGGGGCGCTGACGCTTCTCTGTGAGAGGGCGTTCTGGTAGGTAACGAGGTCCCATGTCGAACAAGGTTCTGATGACGCCGGGCGGCTATGCGCAGCTCAAGGCGAAGCTCGAGCGACTCAAGGCCGAGATGCCCAAGGTCAGCCAGGAGATCGGCGTCGCGCGCGAGCACGGCGACCTGCGAGAGAACGCGGAGTACCACGCCGCGAAGGAGAAGCAGGGCATGCTCAACGCCGAGATCATCAAGACCGAGTCGCAGCTCGCCGACGCCGAGGTGGTCGACGTCTCGAAGCTCAAGGGCGTCAAGATCGTCTTCGGCGCCATGGTCAAGCTGCTCAACACCGAGACCGAAGAGGAGGTGTGCTACCACATCGTCGGCCCCGCCGAGGCCGACAGCGCCCGCGGCGCGATCTCGTACGAGGCCCCGCTCGCGAAGCAGCTCATGGGGCGCCGCGCGGGCGACGAGGTCACCGTGCGGACGCCCGGCGGTGAGCGCACCTACGAGGTGCTCGAAGTCTCGTTCCCGTGACCGTGACGTCATGGCGCGACGCGCAGGCGAAGAGCAGCCCACGGTCGCGCCGAGCGTCACCCTCGACGCCCCCGCCGCAGACCTCCAGGATCGCCCCGTAGACGAGCTCCGAAACGTCGGCCCCCAGGTTGCCGCGGTGCTTCGCAACAAGGGCTTCGCGACGATCGGAGACATCCTCGCGCACCTGCCGCGGCGCTACCTCGACCTGCGCAACGCCGACGACTGGCGGCTCGTGCGCAACGGCGCGTGGGGCTCCCTCGTCGCCGTCGAGGCGCGCGTCGAGGACGCTCGCCTCGCGGGCCCGCCCAACCGCCGGCGGCTCATGCTCGCGCTGCGAGAGCCGAGGGGCACCACGGTGCTCCGCGCGGTGTTCTTTCACGCGAAGCCCGGCATGGCCGCGCGCATGGGCGTCGGCACCGTGATGCGCGTCGTGGGGATGCTCCGCGACGGCGCCAACGGCCCCGAGCTCGTGCAGCCCCGGGTCATCGCGCCGGGCACGCGCACGCGCCCCGTGGAGCCCGTCTACGGCGGCATCGGGAGCATCGCGCCGGGCAACGTCGCGCGCATCGTGACGGCCGCGATGGAGCGCGCGAACGAGTGGGCCGACCCCGTCCCGCCCGAGATCGGCAGGGCGCTCAACCTCCTCACGCCGCTCGGCGCGCTCAAGCTGCTCCACGCGCCCGACGCGTCGGTCACGCAGGACATGCTCCGCTCGCTCTCCGAGGGGACGAGCCCCGCGCACCGTCGCATGGGCTTCGAAGAGCTCCTCGCGCTCAGCGCGGCCCTCGAACGCGCGCGGAGGACCTCGGGCGGAGCGCGACGATTCCCCGTTGATTCCACGGTGTCGGACGCGGTCGGCGCGCGGCTCTCGATCTCGCTCACCGACGCGCAGCGCGGCGCCATCGCGACGCTCCTCGACGACCTCTCGAAGGACCTCCCGTCGCGGCGCCTCCTCGTGGGAGACGTGGGCTCGGGCAAGACCGCCGTCGCGCTCGCGGCCTCGCTCGCCGTGCTCCGCGCCGGCGGGAGCGTCGCGTGGCTCTGCCCCACCACCCTCGTCGCCGAGCAGCACGCGCGCACGCTGGAGCGCGGGCTCGCGGGCGAGGGGGGCCCCATCGCGATCCTCCTGGGCTCGACGAGCGCGAAGGCGCGAAAGCAGGCCGAGAAGGTCATCGCGCACGGCCTCGTCCGCGTCGTCGTCGGGACGCACGCGATCCTCGAATCGGGCGCCACGCCGCCGGGCGTCGGGCTCGTGGTCATCGACGAGCAGCACCGCTTCGGCGTCGCGCAGCGCCTCGCCATGGTGGCCGGCAAGACCCCGAGCCCGCACCTCCTCGTGCTGTCGGCGACGCCCATCCCCCGCTCGCTCGCCCTCGCGCGCTACGGCGACCTCGACGTGCTCCCGCTCGGCGAGAAACCCGCCGGGCGCCAGGAGGTCGCGACGCGCGTCGTGCCCGCCGAAGACCGCGCCTACGTCATTCGAACCATCGAGCGCGCCGTCGCCGCGGGCGGTCGCGTCTTCGTGGTGGTGCCTCGCATCGACGCATCCGAATCGAGCGATGAGCCTGAAGACGAAGGCGCCGAGGCCCGCACCGACATCGCCTCCGCCGACGCGTGGCTCGCCGAGGCCTTCGGCCGCGAGCGCATCGTGACCGTGCACGGACGCATGACCGCCGACGCGCAGCGCGAGGGCATCGAAGCCTTCCGCCGCGGGACGCACCCGATCCTCCTCGGGACGACGGTGGTCGAGGTCGGCCTCGACGTGCCCGCGGCGAACCTCATGGTGGTGCTCGGCGCGGAGTTCTTCGGCGTCGCGCAGCTCCACCAGCTCCGCGGACGCGTCGGGCGCGGGGGGCAGCGCGCGGGGTGTCTCCTCGTGCCCGAGTCGCTCGCGGGCGAGGCGGCGCGGCGGCTCGACGAGGTCGCGCACTGCCACGACGGCTTCAAGCTCGCGGAGATGGACCTCGCGCGTCGCGGGGCGGGCGAGTGGTTCGGCGCGCGTCAGTCGGGCGTCGACGTGACCATGCGCTTCGCCGACCCCACGCGTGACCCCGGCCTCGCCGCGGCCGCGAGGGAGCTCGCGCAGAAGATCGTCCGCGACGATCCGACGCTCGCGCGGCACCCGGCGCTCGCGCGCGCCGTACGCAGGCTCCTCGCGCGGGGCGCGGCGCCCGTGGGCGAAGAGGCGGGTTGATGCGCTGGCTCTCGGCCGCGTCGCTCGCGGGCCTCGCGCTCGCGCTGCTCGACGTCGCGACCTCGCTCTCCTTGCACGCGTCACGCTTCGTGAGCGCGAGGGAGCGCGCCCTCTTCGCGCTCGCCGTGGCGGCCCTCGTGGCGCTCTCGACGACGCTCCTCGGCGCGGCGTCGCTCGCGGTGGGCTACGCGCTGTCACGGCTCCCCGAGCGGGCGCGCGGCTACCTCGTGGGCTCCCTCGGCGCGTGCGGGGGATCGCTCCTCGGCGTGGCGCTCTTCTCGGGCTCGGGCGTGCGCCGGATGGGCCTGCGCCCCGTCGGAATCTCGCTCTCGACGCTCGCGCTCGCCGCCCTCGCCGCGCTCGTCTGGCGCCGCCGCGAACAGCTCCGCGCGGTGCTCTCGCGCCCGCCCGCGCGCTGGGGTGTGGCGGTGATCGCCGCGGTCGCACACGGTCTCAACGCCACGGTGCTCACGCGACAGTACGAGCTCCTCCACGCGCTCGTCGCGGTCGGCTGCGCGTCGCTCCTCGCGCTCGCGCTGCGCCGTGTCTCACGCGTTCACGGTGCGCCGGTCGTGGCCGCGGTCGTCGCGCTCGGCGTGATCGGGAGCGTCACCGCGGCGCGCTCGAACGCCCTGCGCGCGAGCGTGCGTCAGGTGACCTGCGTGGCGCGCTTCCCCGCGGTGCTCGTCGGGATGGCCGTGCGCAATCGGGGCGACGCGAACCCGCATCGGTGGCACACGGTGATCGCGGGACCGAAGCTCCCCCTCGCGGCCTCGACCTCGTGCTCGTCACCGTCGACGCGCTCCGCGCCGATCGACTTCGCGCCCTCGGCGGTCGCGGCCGCACGCCGACCCTCGACGCCATCGCCGAGCGCGCCCTGGTCTTCCGCCGGGCGTACTGCGCGACGCCGCACACGTCGTACTCCATCGCGTCGCTGATGATGGGCACCTACGCCCGCTCCGTGCTCGCGCTGCCCGGCCGCGCGCGGGAGCACGGCACGCTGGCCTCGTGGCTCGGCGAGGCGGGCTACGCGACGGCGGGCTTCTTTCCGCCCGCGGTCTTCGCCGTCGACGGCGAGCGCTTCGGCACGCTCCGCGCGCGGCACTTCGGCTTCTCGACGGCCATCGAGACCTACGCCGACGCGCCGACGCGCGTGCGGGAGGCCACGCGGTGGCTCGACACGCGGCGGCCGGGCGAGCGCGTCTTCGTGTGGGTGCACCTCTTCGAACCCCACGAGCCCTACGAGCGGCACGCGTCGCACCCCTACGGCGACAGCCGCGAGGCGCGCTACGACGCCGAGTGCAGCGCCGCCGACGACGCCATCCGTGACCTCCGCGCGGCCTTCGCGCAGCGGGGACGGCGCGCGGCCTGGGTGCTCACCGCCGACCACGGCGAGGAGTTCGGCGAGCACGGCGGGAGCTTTCACGGAACCTCGGTCTACGACGAGCAGGTGCGCGTCCCGCTCCTCATCGACGCGCCGGGCGTCGCGCACGTCGTGGTCGATGCGCCCGTGAGCCTCGTCGACCTCGCCCCCACGCTGCTCGGCGGCGTCGGGCTCGCGCGGCCTCCGCGGGTGCGCGGCAACAACCTCGGCGCCTTCGCGCTCGGCGGCGTCACCGACTCGCTCGCGTTCTCGTCGACGGGCACGCTGCGCATGGTCGCCACGGCGCGCGACAAGCTCATCGCAGACCTCGCCGACGGGACCCTCGAACGCTACGACCTCCGCGCCGACCCTGCGGAGTCGCGCAACCTCGCCGACCTCGACCCGCAGCGCGCGCGCACGCTTCGCGGCGAGATCGAGGCGTGGGAGGCGAGCCACGCGCGCATCGAGTCGCAGCCCGCCGTCGGCGACGACGAGCCCGCCGAGGTGGCGCTCCCCGACGTGCTCAGCCGCGCGATCCAGGGAGACGTCTCCGTCGCGAGAGACGTCACGGCGCTCCTCGGCGCGGGCGGATTCCCCGTGCGCCGCAGGGCCGCGCGCGTGCTCGGCGACCTCGGCGTGGCCGACCTCGCCGTCACCGACGCGCTCGCCCGCGAGCTCACGGCGCGCGACGAGCCGCTGCGTCGCGAGGCCGCGGTCTCGCTCGCGCTCCTCGGCGATCCCCGCGGTCGAGCGATCACCCGCGCCGCCCTCGACGCGCTCCGCGCCACGCCCACCCACGACGAGTCCCTCCGCGTCGCCGTGGCGCTCTCACGGCTCGGCGACCACGCCGCGGTGCCCACGCTCTCCGCGTGGATCAACCTCGCGCGCGCCTCCGACGCGCAGCGCGATCAGGCCGTCGCCTCGCTGCGTTCACTGCGCGACCCCGCCGCGCTGCCCGCGTGGCGCGCCCTCCTCGTCGACATGCGCCTCGCGCCGCGCGCGGCCGACGCGATGGGCGAGCTCGGCGACCCTCGCGCCATCGCGACGCTCCGAGACGCGCTCCCGCACCAGGGCTATCCGCTCACGATCAGGGCCACGCTCGGCGCGCTCCAGGCGCTCGGCGCGCCCGACATCGCGGCGCTCACGCACGAGGGCATCGTCGCGGCCGATCCGCTCCCCGACCTCTGGACCCTCTTCGAGCGCATTCACGAGCCCGGACGCGCGATCGCGGGCTCGACCGTCGCGCGCGCGATCAGCCTTCGCCCGACGGTGATTCCGCTCGCGGGGGGAGCGCGCACCGACCGCTCGCAGGGCTACCGGCGGCTCTACCTCCGCGTGCGCGCGGCGGCGCCATCGAGGCTCCGCGTCGCGCCCGGCGTCGAGCTCGACGTGCCCGCGGGGACGCGCGAACTCTCCGTCGACCTGCCGACGCGCCTCACGGGCTCGTCCCTGCGCATGAGCGCCACCGCGCCCGTCGAGCTCCTCGGCGTCGCGGCGCGATAGACCAGCGGCCTCGCTCTCGCGTCGAACGAGACCATGAAGATCCTCGTCGCCTCCTGGGTCGCGCTCGCCGCGACGGCCCTCGCGTCGCCGTGCTTCGCGCAGCGCGTGTCGACGGCCCCGACGCCCGCCGCGCAGCCCGCGCAACAGCCCGCCGCGCAGCCCGCGCAACAGCCCGCCGCGCAGCCCGCGCAACAGCCCGCGCACCCCGACGCAGAGCCCGCGTACTCGGTGACCACGGTCAACGGGCATCGGGTCTACGTGCTCGTCAACAACGACCCGATCTACGGCGAGGTGCAGCGGCCCTACGCGTTCGCGGTCTCGGGGCGCTCGGCCCTCGGATACACGGCCCTCGAAGCGACGCGGAGCTTCGTGCCCGACGTCAACGCCGCCGTGCGCCGCGATCCCTTCTGACGCCCCTCGACGGCGAACCCGTCTCGGTGATAGAGCGCGCGCCCATGAAGCACAGGGCGCCCATTGAAATTCTCGCGCGCCCTGAGGAGCGTTCAGCGTGAAGGCAGTGATCCTCGCGGGCGGTCGCGGGCGGCGTCTCGCGCCCTTCACCGTGGCCTTTCCGAAGCCCCTCGTGCCCGTCGGCGACCGCGCCGTGCTCGAGATCCTCGTGCGCTCCCTCGTGCGCTCGGGCATCACCGAGATCGTGCTCGCCGTCGACCACCTCGCCGAGCTCATCATGGCCTACGTCGAGGGACACCCCGAGCTGCGAGACCTCGCGCGCTACCGCTTCGTGCGCGACGTGAAGCCCTCGGGTACGGCGGGGCCCCTCGCGCGCATCGAGGGCCTCGACGAGACCTTTCTCGTGTGCAACGGCGACCTGCTCACGGGGCTCGATTTCGCGGCCCTCGTCGCGCATCACAAGAAGAGCGGCGCGGCGCTCACGGTGGCGGTTCACCGCAAGCCCGTGAAGCTCGGGCTCGGCGTGCTCGACATCGACGACGGCGGGCTCGTGACGAAGTACACCGAGAAGCCCGTGCTCCACTACGACGTGTCGATGGGCGTGTACGTGTACGAGCCGCGCGTGCTCGGGTACATCGCGCCGGGGGAGTACCTCGATTTCCCCGACCTCGTGACGCGGCTCATCGGCGCGGGCGAGAAGGTCGGCGCGTGGCGCAACGAGGCCTACTGGCTCGACATCGGAAACCCCGACGACTACGCCCGCGCGCAAGAAGACGCCGAGGCGGGACGCGTCCCCGGAGCGTCGGGCGGCTGAGCGCAACGCGACGCCCGTCGCGCGCGGTCCCATCGCTGGAACCGGACTCCGCGGTGTGATTCTTCGCCCACGGGAATCGCACACCTCCACAGCGGCGTTCTCCGGTCACGAGCGGCAACACCCATGAGCGATGAATCGAACGACAAGCCTACGAGCGACCCTCAGCCCGACGCCTCCGCCGAGGCCCGCGACGCGAAGGACGCCACCGTGGAATCTCCCGAGCCCGCCCGCCTCGCCGAGGTGAAGGACGCGACCCCTGCGGTCACCGCCATGGACTGGGTCTTCCTCGTCGCCGTCTCGGTGATCACCGCGGGCGCCGACCTCTGGAGCAAGGCGTGGGCGATGCGCACGCTCTCGCGCGACCAGTCGTCGCCGCCGCCCCTCTGCTCGCCGCCGCCGGGGATGCAGCACTACCTTCCGCAGCGCATGAGCATCCGAGAGATCCCGCTCATCCGCGATTTCCTCGACCTCCAGTACGCCGAGAACTGCGGCGGCGCGTGGGGCCTCCTCCACGGCGCGAGCGAGGCCGTGCGGCGGCCCTTCTTCCTGCTCGTCACGGTGGGCGCGATCGCGTTCATCGTGCACCTCTACCGCGGCCTCGAGAAGGGCAACACCTCGACGAAGTGGGCGCTGCCCCTCGTGCTCGGCGGCGCCATCGGCAACCTCGTCGACCGCGTGCGCCTCGGCTACGTCGTCGACTTCATTCACATGCACTTCAGGCAGCGCGCGCACTGGCCGACCTACAACGTCGCCGACATCGCGATCACCGTGGGCATCGGCCTGATGCTCCTCGAGTACGTGATCGGCCCGAAGCCCGCCCGCAAGCCCGCCGCGCCCGCGAAGACCGCCGCATCTGCCGCGTAGCGCGATGCGCCCCGTCATCGTCACCCTCTTCGGCATCGACGTCCCCGCGTACTTCGCGATGCTCTCGATCGGCTTCGCGCTCGCCACCTGGATCGGCGCGCGGCAGGTCGCGAAGCTCGGCCTCGACCGCGAGGTGATCATCGACCTCGGCCTCGCGATGGTGATCGCGGGCGTCGCGGGCTCGCGCGTGCTCCACGTCATCGCCGACGGGTACTTCTGGGACTATGTGCACCTCTGCACCGACCCCTCGAAGGTCGACTGGCACATCTCCCGCGCGCACTGCCTCCACCGCACCGTCGACGGGCTGTGGGACGCCTCTCGCAACGTGTGTCACCCCCGCGAGGCCAACTGCTTCGCGTGGGCCGCGTTCTGGGCCGGCGGGCTCACGTATTACGGCGGCCTCATCGGCGCGACGGGCTACGCGGTGTATTTCCTGCGGCGCGAGGGCTTTCCGTTCCTGAAGGCCGCGGACATGGCGGGCTTCTCGGTGGCGCTCGGGCTCGCGTGGGGGCGCATGGGCTGCTTCCTCGCCGGGTGCTGCTTCGGCGTCGAGTATCGCGGCCCCCTCGCGGCGTACTTCCCCCCGTGGAGCCCCGCGAGCGAGTCGCAGTTCAAGCTCCACCGCATCCACAGCGAGTCCTTCGCGGCGCTCCCCGTCCACGCCACGCAGCTCTACGAGTCGATCGGCACGCTGCTCATCGCGGTGCTCGGCTACGCCGTGGTGACCCCGCGAAAGCGCTACGACGGACAGGTCTTTCTGTTCTTTCTCGGCGCCTACTCCGTGCTCCGCGCGGTGATCGAGGTGTGGCGCGACGACGACCGCGGAGGCGCCTTCGGCCTCAGCACGTCGCAGCTCATCTCGGCGCTCATCGTCGTGGCGATCTGGCCCGTGTCACGCAAGCTCCGCGCGTACGCCGAGGGCCTTCGCCGGTTTCAAGACACCGCAGAGGCCGTGCGTTAGCCTCTCGGCCATGCCCCGAAACACGTTGCGGTTCCTCGCCCTGGGCGCGCTCCTCGCGAGCTGCTCGTCGAACGAGGTGAGGCCCGGCTCCAACACGTCGCTGTGCGTCCCCGAAGACGGCGGTCCCCCGTGCCGGGGGATGATCGCGACCGGGCCGTCGAACCCCACCGACGCGACCGTCACGACCACGCCGGTGGACGCCACGGTGGCCGACGACGCGTTGTCAGAGAACGTCACGGGCACCTTGCGCATCTACGCCACGCTGCCCCCCATGACCGCGCGCGCGGCGGGATCGACGGGCTGGACGGTGCGCTCGGTGCCCGCCTTCGCGGCGAGCTCCGACGGTGGCGTCGACGCGGGCGACGCGGGCGTCACGCTCGAGGCCATCACCGACGGCGTCGGGGCCTTCACGCTCCCCGGCGTGCCTCCGATCGCGACCTCGCTCACCACGGGGCAGCCCTCGTACTGGATCGCCGTGAACTTCCCCGTGATGGGGAACTTCTCGTCGATGTTCGAGCTCACGGCGGACTCTCGCGCGGTGGAGCTCCAGACCTTCAACGACGACGCGCTGCGCTTCTCGCTCAACGCCGCGGGGCAGGTGCAGGCCGACGATCGCGCGCTCATCGCGGTCTGGGTGAGGGAGTCGCGCGCCGCGGGCGCGAGGCCCGTTTCGAACGTCACCCTCCTGGCCGACGGTCAGTCGAGCCAGTCGCTCTACGACGGCGCCTCGGGGCTCATGGAGGTGTCGGTCACGGGCACCGGCGCGCTCGGCTTCGCGATCCTGCCGAACGTCGCGGTGCCCATCTCGGGTGACGGCTACGTGACGGTGACGGGGCCCCGCCTCGCGAGGCCCTTCCCCGTGCGCGTTCGCACGCGGACGATCACCTGGCTGCTCCTGACCGCGAGCTGAGCGCTACGCGGGGTCTTCGAGCGCCGCGCGGCGCCCGCTGTTCTCTTCGAGCCCGAGCTCGCGCGCCATCGCGCGGAGGCACGCGAGCGGACGGCCGCGGTGCACGCGCACGTAGGGGACCTGCCCCTTGCGGCACGCCTGGCTGATCTGCCCGTCGATCGAGTGCGAGAGGAAGCCCGTCGCGCCCAGCACGAAGTGGTACGAGCCCGACTGGATGGGCCCCACGAGCGACTGACGGCGCTTGGTCTCTCCCGCCGACCAGTCGAGGTCTTCGAACTCGAAGATCTCGCGGAGGCGGTCGCGGAGGTTGGGGTCCGCGCGGTTGCTCACGAAGAGCGCGCGCTTGCCGCGGGTGTACCGCACGATCGGCCCGCGCAGCGCCTCGGGGATCGCGTTGGCGTCGCTCGTCGGATCCGACGGGCTCTCGGCCTCGGCGGGGATGGGCTCCGGCGGCGGCGGGAGCTGCGACGGCGTCGGCAGCGCGAGCTCCTTCTGGAGCTTCGCGAAGCGGCGGCGCATGCGGCGATCGGCGTTGGGCAGCGCGCCCTCGTCGAGCGCGAGCACGTAGTCCTTGAAGGGCCGCAGCGACGAGACCATCACGCCGAGGTGCGTGTCGGAGTACGTCAGGGCGCGCGCGATCCAGTTGTTGATCGCGGCCTCGTCGACGGGGCCCTCCGACGGCTTCGGCGGGCTCGCGAAGAGCTCGCGGATCTCGCGGTTGCGCGCGATCGTGTCGGGGTCGAGCCCGAGGAGCGCGGCCCAGCTCCGGTCGGGGCAGTAGTCCGGGTCGAGGGTCCTCGCGGCCTCGGGGTACTTCGCGGCGTTCTCGCGGATCCAGAAGCGGAAGCGCCCGTTGAGCGCGCCCCACTGGAGCGGGTTGTTCGTCGTCTCGCGCGCCCACCGGAGCTTTCGCGCCCATTCGACGAAGCGCTGCGGCTCGGGCGTCTCCTGCGCCGTCGCGGGGGCGCCGATGGGGCCCGAGAGCGCCTCGACGTCACGGATGATCTCCGCGAGCATCGCGTCGGCGTCGCGCGGCGGCGGCGAGAGCCTCGACGCGTCGGACCAGCCGTACCCGTCACGTCCGCGCGACTCGTCTTCCTCTTCGACGACGCGGACGTTGCGCTCCGCCACCTCGCAGGCCTCGGCCCACGTGGGCGGCTGGCGATCGACGGGCATCGTGAGGTCGACGACGATGTCTTCGGGCCGCGTCGTGACCTTGAGCGCACGCACCGACCCGGGCCACCAGGTCTGGCAGTAGCCCGTGAGCGTGCGCGCGATGGCGGCGACGGCGGAGTCGATCTTCGAGTCGTCGGGGTACTGCATCTGCGCGGCGCGCGCGCGGGTGATCCAACCGAGGAGCACCAGGCGCTGACGCCGCGGCGCCGACAGCGCGAGCTCTTCGGCGTCGGTCTCGACCTGCTTGCGCATCGAGCGCAGCTCATCGAGCACCTCGCGCGCGGTGGGCATCTTCGGCGGAGGCTCGGCGGGCGGCGCGTCGGCCTGCGGCGCCTGCTTCTCGGTCGTCGCCGCGGCCTTCTCGGGCGTCGCTGCGGGCTTCTCGGCGGGCTGCTTCTCGGTGCTCGCGGCGGTCTTCTCGGCGGGCTGCTTCTCGGCGCTCGCGGCGGTCTTCTCGGCGGGTGCGCTCTGCGGTTCCGCGGAGGGCGCGGTCTTCTCGGCGGGCGCGCTCGGCTTCTCGGGTGCGGGCGATAGACTCGCGGCGGGGGCTGAGAGCGCGGGCGGTGGCGTCGAGACGCGCGGGGCGGGGGCGTGCGCGGCGGACTGCGTTCGGGCGGCGAATAACTCCCGCGCGAGGCGCGATGGTAGAGCCTGGCGGAGCGCGTCTCTCAGCGCGTCACGCTCGTCTGCGCCGAGGCCGATCCAGCGATCGTCGCGCGACGTCAGGAGACACTCGGTCCAGTCTCGTTGCCGAAAGCAGAGCTGGTATCCGAACTCGTGCAGGACCTGTTTGATGTTCTCTTCCGAATCGATCACAAAACACCTCCGCGGGGATTTGTCGGGGTGGAGCCGCGCTCATGGGTGCTTTCGAACGCGGTGATGGGAGGACGACGACGGTTGGGCATCGGGGTCTTTCACCACGGCACCGCGCTTCGGGGATCGTGTTGGGGCGAATCCCTAGGGCACGGCAGGGTGCTCCACGTGCGGCGGAGTGCGGCGGAAACCGTCGGGAGCGACGAATCATCGCCCTTCGCGAGGCGGACGTACACCGCGAAGAAATGCTCAACGCAACTTCTTCGCACCGTCCCAAACGCGCCGTCGGACGATCAGAAATTGCGCACTGAGCAACCCCGACAGGTCCACACGGCAAGGGGAACCCCGAAGTCGTATGGGAGGGCCTCCCAGGTGGCGAGGTCGAGCAGGCAGAGGTTCGCGGGCGCGCCCGGAGCGATCACGCCGATCTCACCGATCCCCAGTGATTCTGCGGGGATTCGCGTGATCGCCCACCACGCCTCGACGGTGGTCATTCCCATCTGTCTCACCGCGAAGGCGGCCATGAGCGGGAGATTTTCCGTCCTGCTGGTCCCCGGGTTGCAGTCCGTCGCGAGGGCGACGGACATCCCGAAAGCCCGCATTCGACGAGCGTCGGGCATGGTCTGACCGAGCGAGAAGGCCGCGCCGGGGAGGAGCACCGCCGTCACGCCCGCGGAGGCCATCGCCGCGAGCCCGTGATCAGAGACGTGTTCGAGGTGATCCGCGCTCGCGGCGCCGAGCTCCGCGGCCAGCTCGGCCCCGCCGACGTCTTCGAACTGACCGACGTGGAGCCTCGCGCGGAGCCCCTTCGCGCGCGCCCGCTCCAGCGTCGGACGCGCCTCCGCGACGGAGAATCCAGGGCCGTCGATGTACGCGTCGATGAAGCGCGCGCGACCCTGCGCGAGCGCGGCGGGGAGCATCTCGTCCGCGACCCGGGTGAGGTACCTCGCGCGACCCTCGGGGCTCCCTCTCAGCTCGGGCGGAACCGCGTGCAACGGGAGGAACGTCGGCACCACGGCGTCGAAGCCCGACATCACCTCGAGGCAGCGGAGCTCCTGCGCGGTGTCGAGCGCATAACCGGTCTTCACCTCGACCGCGGTCACGCCGAACGAGGCCATCACCGCGAGTCGCGCCTCGAGCGCGGCGCGCAGCATCTCGTCACTCGCAGATCGCACCGCGCGAACCGTCGACGCGATGCCCCCGCCCGCCGCCGCGATGTCCGCGTAGCCGCGCCCCTGAACGCGCAGCGAGAACTCGTGCGCGCGGTCGCCCGTGAAGAGCGCGTGCGTGTGCGCGTCGACGAGGCCCGGCGCGAGCACCCGATCGCCCGCGTCGATCACCGTCGCGTCTGGCGTGAGCTCGATCGATCGCTCGACCTCGGCGGTGCTCCCCACGGCCACGACCACGCCGTCGCGCACGGCCACCGCGCCGTCTTCGATGAGGCCCAGCGGAGCCGCGTCCCACGAGCCCGCGGCGTCGCGCTCGGGGAGCGCGCCGCGCATCGTGAGCAGCTCGCGCGCGTGACGTACGAGCAGCGTCGCCGGGCGCCTCATCGCGCGAGGTGGGGGATGTGAACGCCCGACTTCACGGCGAAGTCCGTGGCGACGTCGTAGCCCGCGTCGGCGTGTCGGATGACGCCCATGCCGGGGTCGCTCGTGAGCACGCGCGCCAGCCTGCGCTCGGCGGCCTCGGTGCCGTCGGCCACGACGACCATGCCCGCGTGAATGGAGTTGCCGATGCCCACGCCGCCGCCGTGATGCACGCTCACCCACGTCGCGCCCGCGGCGCAGTTCACGAGCGCGTTGAGGATGGGCCAGTCGGCGATGGCGTCGGAGCCGTCGCGCATGGCCTCGGTCTCGCGGTGCGGCGACGCGACGGAGCCGCAGTCGAGGTGGTCGCGGCCGATCACGATGGGGGCCTTCACGCGGCCCGTGCGCACGAGGTCGTTGAAGACCTTTCCGACGCGCGCGCGCTCGCCGTAGCCGAGCCAGCAGATGCGAGAGGGGAGGCCCTGAAACTCCACGCGCGCCTGCGCCATCTCGATCCAACGGCGGAGCGAGGGGTCATCGGGGACGGCTTCGAGCACCGCGCGATCGGTCACCGCGATGTCCTCGGGATCACCCGAGAGCGCCACCCAGCGGAAGGGCCCGCGACCCACGCAGAACTGCGGCCGGATGTACGCGGGCACGAAGCCCGGGATCTCGAACGCGTCTTCGCAGCCCGCCGTCGCCGCCTCGCCGCGGATGTTGTTGCCGTAGTCGCACGCGAACACGCCGCGGCGCTGCATCTCTCGCATCGCGCGGATCTCGCGCACCATGCCCTCGCGCGCGCGCCGCACGTACTCGGTCGGCGCCGTCGCGCGAAGCGCCGCCGCGTCGGCGAGCGACAAACCCGGCGGGATGTACCCCTGCAGCGGGTCGTGCGCCGACGTCTGCTCCGTCACGAAGTCAGGGAGCACGCCCCGCGCGACGAGCTCGGGGTACACCTCGGCGGCGTTGCCCACGAGCCCCACCGAGAGCGCCTCGCCGTTCGCGCACGCGGCCCTCACCCACGCAATGGCCTCGTCGAGCGAGGCCGTGGCCTTGTCGAGGTAGCGCGTCGCGAGGCGGCGCTCGACGCGCGAGGGGTCGACCTCGACGCACAGGCACGAGGCGCCGTTCATCGTGGCCGCGAGGGGCTGCGCGCCGCCCATGCCGCCGAGGCCCGCGGTGAGGATCCAGCGGCCCTTCCAGCTGCCGTCGAAGTGCTGTCGACCGGCCTCGGCGAAGGTCTCGTAGGTGCCCTGCAAGATGCCCTGCGTGCCGATGTAGATCCAGCTCCCCGCGGTCATCTGGCCGTACATGATGAGGCCCTGCGCCTCGAGCCTTCGAAAGTGCTCCCACGTCGCCCATTTCGGCACGAGGAGCGAGTTCGCGATGAGCACCCGCGGGGCGTCTTCGTGCGTGCGAAAGCGGCCCACGGCCTTGCCCGACTGCACCAGCAGCGTCTCGTCGGAGCCCAGGGTCTGAAGCTCCCTGAGGATCACGTCGAAGGCCCCCCAGCTCCGCGCCGCCTTGCCCGTCCCGCCGTAGACCACGAGGTCCTGCGGGCGCTCTGCGACGTCGGGGTCGAGGTTGTTCTGGATCATCCGAAAGGCGGCCTCCTGCGGCCAGGCCTTGCAGGTGAGCGAGGTGCCGCGCGGCGCGCGGACGGTACGTGCGGTGCTCATGTCGGGCGCGGAGGGTATCAACGACCGAGGCCGATGCGCGAGCGTCCCCGCGACGCGACGGGTTCCCCTTTGGGGCGAAGGCGCGTATGGTCGCCGCCGCTTTCAAGAGGAGTGGTGATCGTGCAGTTCGCGGGCTTCACAGAGGCAGACTTCGACGCGTACCTTCCGGCGCGCGCGACTTCGAATGCGTACAACCGCCCGCGCGTCGAGGTGAAGCAGAAGGCCCTCTCGCTCGCGCGGTCTCTCCACGAGGCCGCCACCGCCGCGGGCCTCGGGCTCGAGGTGCGCGCCAGCGAGGAGGTCCCCTCGCTCTGGAACAAGCGCTCGGTCACCTCGCAGTGGGTGTTCTTCTGGCGCGACCAGGCCGCGCGCAAGCGCCTCGAGGAGCTGCTCGACAAGGGCCGCACGCTCGCCGCCACGCTCACCGACCCGACGCCGTACTTCCGCCACGCCTTCCTCGCGCTCTACCTCGACTCGACGGAGTTCGAGGTGGCCCTCAAGGCCCACGGCGACGCGTGGGTCGACGTGCGAAACCTCCGCGCCCGCTGCGCCGACGACGCGCGGCGTGAAGAGCTCCTCACCGCGCTCCGCGCGCTCCCGCGGGACTTCGTGATGGGCGTCACGGGCCACGACTCGGTGCCCGCCTGCGAGGTCGACGGCGCGGCCCTCACCGCCACCTTCGAAGCGCTCACCGAGGCGTCGCAGTGGTGGTTCCTCGGCCGCAAGCGCTCGCGCGCCGAGACCGTGGCCGCCGGCGCCTCGATCGGCGACTGGGTCGAAGAGACCTTCCGCGCGCTGCTCCCGATCTACCGCCTCGTCGCGTGGTCACACGACAACGACCTCCTGTCGATCGAAGAGGAGGTCGAGGCCGCCCGCGCCGAGCGCCTCGCGCACGTCGACGAAGAGGCCGCCCGCGCGGCCGAGTGGCAGGCGCAGCACCTCGCCGAGATCGAGCGCCGTCGCGAGACCGCCGAGGTCGAGACCCGCGAGCGCATCGCGCGCTCCGAGCGGCCGCGGCCCGCGGTGGTTCAGTCCGCCGTGCAGCACCTCGCCGAGCCCGCGCCGAGGCCCGCGCCGCAGCGTGCGCCGAGCGCGCCGCGACCGTCGAGCGCGCCTCGCCCCGCGGCCGCGTCCACGCCGCCGAGCGCGCCGAAGCCCGAGCGCCCCGAGGCCGAGCTGCGCGAGCGACTCGCGAAGGCCGCGAAGCCGAAAGCGCCCCCGAAGGAGCCCGTCGAGACCGCGTCTCCCGTGGTCGTGGGCGCGAAGGTCAAGGTCAAGAGCGGACCCTTCGCCGAGCGCGTGGGCACCGTCGCCGAGGTCGACGCGAAGGGCCACACCCGCGTGCTCTTCGGCCTCATCGCCGCGCGCCTCGAAGCGAGCGAGCTCGTCACCGTCTCCGACCGCTGAGCGCGATCCCCCACACCACGCGCGGAGGCTCCAATCACTCGTCCTTCGGCGGCTCCTTGGGGCTGTCGGGGGCGGGCATCGTGCGCGTCCGCTTGCGGGTGCTCTTGAGGTTCGCCTGGGCCTGCACGTCGGGCTTGATGCCCTCGGGCTGACCGTCGTCGTTCTCGGTGGGCTTGAAGCGCACCTCCATCTTCACCTCGAAGGCGAGCCCCGTGAGGATCTTCTTCACGTCGCCCGCGAAGTTCGTGGTCTGGAGGAAGTCGCGGATCTCCTTGGCGACGACGGTGTAGAGGCCCTTCTTCGTCTCGTCGATCTGATCGAGCACGACGTTGGCGGCCTCCTTCGGGAGCTTCATCCCGTCGATGAGCCCGCGCACCGTGTCTTCGCTGCGCGTGAACGCGCCCATGCCCGACTCGATGCCGCGCTTGACGAGGCGTTCGAGGATCGTGTTCCGGGGGTGCTCCGGGGGGGCTTCGCTCGCGGGTTTTCGCTCGTCAGACGACATGGCGCGCGCAACCTACGCGCGCCGTCACGACGCGTCAACGCGCGGGGTTCAGCGTCCGCGCGACTGCGCCGAGCGCTGCGCCGTCAGGCGGTCGTAGTGGCGATAGCCGAGGAGGTCGAGCGCGCTCGGCGGCGCGAGGTGGATGTCGACGAGGGTCTTGAGGTCGTAGGTGCCCGCGAGCACCGGAGGGCTGTACGCCGCGACGGTCTCGGGCGTGCGGAAGGCCTCCATCGGAAAGAGCGTGCGGTACGGGTGCAGGTGGACGAAGTGGGCGCACGAGAGCCGCGAATAGCCGGGCGTCTTCGGGGCGGTGATGACGTGCGGCGTCGCGAGGAGCGTGCCCCCCGTGAGGATCTCGAGCTGCTGCCCGACCTGCGCGACGATGCACCCCTCGGGCGGACGGCCGTGCACCATGTGTCCCTCGGGGTGCTCCGCGGTTCCGCGCGTGCGGAGGTAGAGCCCGCTGCCGGGGTCGGGCGGCGGGCAGCGCTTGCCGTCGGTGTCGAGAAAGCGCCCGCCGGGGAGCAGCGTGAGGAGGTTGAAGTCCGTGTGCTCCTCGCCCCAGAGGATCCCCTTCGCGGCCTGCGCGGCGTCGAGCGGGAGGTAGCGCAGCGCGCGCGTGACGTGGGGCGCGCCCTCGATCTGCGCCGTGAACGCGGCGGGGCCCATGCCGAGCGCGGTGGCACAGCCTCGGAGCAGCGCGACGCCCACGGCGTGGAGGGCGCGGCCCATCGCGAGGTAGTTCTCACGAAACGCGTCGTCGCCGTCGGGCCACACGTTGTCCGCGTAGATCTCGGGGTGCGTGACGGCGCAGTCGGCGTCCGCGGGGAGCGCCGCGGCGAAGTAGCACTCCTTGAAGTCGGGCTGTCCGCCGCCCGCGACGGCCTGCTCGGTGTTGGGCGGGGTCCAGCCGCGCTGGTACCAGATGTCCGCGCGGGCGAGCTTGCGCTTCTCGGCATCGGGGCGCGCGGTGAGGCGCAGAAAGCTGTCGTAGAAGTCGTCGAGGAGCGAGGGCGGGATCCCGTGCGATCGGATGTACACGATGCCGAACTCGCCGAAGCCCGTCCGGATCGCTTCGGCTGCGTCGCGCGCGCGGCCCTTATCTGAATGCGTGATGTCCGCGAGGTCGACGGTGGGAATCGAGGGGGTTGCGCTCATGGCGCGCGGATCATGCCCGAGTCCGCCCGAAGGCGGGAACGGAGATTGACGCGAGGGCCCGTTGCCACCACAACCGCCGCACCGATGGCACTCTCCGAAGCGCTCCGCGCGCACCTCCGATCGATCGTCGACGCGCACCCCGTGGTGCTCTTCATGAAGGGCACGCGCCTCTCGCCCCAGTGCGGCTTCTCCGCGACGGTGGTGGGCATCCTCGACGCGATGCTCCCGACCTATCACACGGTCGACGTGCTGGCCGATCCGGCGGTGCGCGAGGGCCTGAGAGACTTCTCCGAGTGGCCGACCTTTCCGCAGCTCTACGCGAAGGGGCAGTTCGTGGGCGGCACCGACATCGTGCAGGAGCTCCAGTCGCGCGGCGAGCTCGCGGCGATGCTCGGCGTCGCGGTCCCGACGGTGAAGGCCCCCGCGATCACGGTGAGCGCAAAGGCCGCGGAACTCTTTCGCGAGGCCGCGACGGAGGCCGAGGGGCTGGTGCTGCGCTTTCAGGTCTCGTCGGGCTTTCGCTACGACCTCATGTTCGCCGACCGCGCCGACGGCGACGTGATCGTCGAGGTGGCGCCGGGGCTCGCGATGCACCTCGACCCGGGCAGCGCGTATCGCGCCGACGGATCGACCATCGACTACGTCGTGGGATCGCAGGGCGGCGGCTTCGTCATCACGAACCCCAACGAGCCCGCGCGCGTGCGGCCGCTCACGCCCGCGAAGCTCAAGGCCATGATGGACGCGGGCGAGGACTTCGAACTCGTGGACGTGCGCTCGCCGCAGGAGTGGAACATCGCGCACCTCTACGGCGCGCGGCTCTTCGACGCGGCCTTCGAACACGACCTCCTCGCGATGGACCGCGGCGCGCGCCTGGTCTTCATGTGCCACCACGGCGTGCGCTCCGCGGCCGCCGCGGAGCACTTCGTGAACCAGGGATTTCGCGAGGTGTACAACCTCGAAGGCGGCATCGACGCGTGGTCGCTCACCATCGACCACGAGGTCGACCGCTACTGACGCGCGTCGCGCGGTGTGTATAGTCCCGCGCCCATGAGCGATCACCATCACGCGGGCGACATGAGCGACGCCATCCGCGCCGCCATCGTAGAGCGCATCCCCGACGCGCGCGTCGGCGTCTCGGGCGGCGGCGGGCACTACACCCTGGAGGTCGTCTCGACGGCCTTCGCGGGCAAGGGGCTGCTCGACTCGCAGCGCCTCGTCTACGGCGCCATCGCGCATCTTATGAAGGGCGACGGCGCGCCCGTTCACGCCATCGACAGCTTGAGGACGCGCACGCCATGAGGGAGGCGCTCCTCATCTCGAAGCCCATCGCGCCGCCCTGGACCGACAGCAACAAGAACCTCGTGCGAGACCTCGCGCGGGCGATGACCCGGACGCGCGCGCGGGTGATGGTGCCTGAGGGGCAGGACTTCGAAGGCGCCATCAGCGAGCCCGTGTACCGCGCCGCGGGCGCCTACGCGCCGTCGAGGGCCGCCAACGCGCGCGTGCTCCTGCGGCTCGTCACAGGGCAGCGCGCCGACGTGTGGCACTTCTTCTTCGCGCCCAACCCCCTCACGCTGCGCGCGGGGCGGATCGCCGCTGCGATTCGAAGCACCCCCACGGTGCACACGATCGCGAGCGCGCCCGACTCCCTCGAGCGCGTCGCGCCGATGCTCTTCGCCGACCGCGTCGTGGTGCTGAGCAAGCACACCGCGAAGCGCCTCGAGGCGGTGGGGGTGAAGCCCACGGTGATCCCGCCCGCGATCGGCGACGTGGTGCTCGGCGACGACGCCGTTCGCCGCGCGAAGGAGCGCTACGGGCTGCCCGAGCGATACGCGCTCTACCCCGGCGATCTGGAGCACTCCGACGGCGCCGCGACCTTCGTGCGAGCGGCCGCGCGCTGCGCCTCGTCGGGCCTCGGCTTCGTCGTCGCCGCGCGACCCAAGACGCCCGCCGCGCACGCCGCGAAGGAGCGCCTCGAAGCCGACGCGAAGGCGCGCGGCGCGAAGGTCACCTGGCTCGGCGAGATCGACGACATCCACGCCGTCGTCGCGGGGGCCTCGGTGGTCGAGCTCGTGGTCGACACGCTGCACGCCAAGATGGACTACCCCCTGGTGCTCCTCGAAGCGCTTCTGCTCGACGTTCCAGTGCTCGTGAGCGCGGGGACGGCGGGCGAGGAGCTCGTCGCATCGGGCGGCGCGACGGCCCTCGCCGCGGGCGACGATGAGGCGCTCGCGAAGGCCTGCGAGTCGCTCGCGAGCGACCCCGAAAAATCACGCGAGCGGGGCGCCGCGGGCGGGCGTTGGGTGCGCGAGACCTGCGGTCCGTCGGTGGTGGCCGAGGCCTACGAGCGCGTCTACGACGAGGTCATCGCGAACCGCGCGTCGCGCACGGTCTGATCGCGCGACAGGCCGTCGCGGTCCGGTCTTGACGCGCGTCGCGAGAGGTCGTGACGCGGAGCCGTTTGCTGTGGTAGGGGCTCGACCCCGACATGGCGAGAGAAGACGCGACCCGGGCCTACTACGACGAGTTCAGCCGCTGGTACGAGAAGGAGCGGGGGCGCGGATACCACGCGCTCATCGACGACCTCGAGGTCAGCGTGACGGAGCCGCTCGCGCGCGGCGCGAGGGTGCTTGAGGTGGGCTGCGGCACGGGGCTCATCCTCGAGCGCATCGCCCGCGTCGCCGAGCGCGCCGAGGGCATCGACCTGTCGCCCGGGATGCTCGAGCAGGCCCGCCAGCGCGGGCTGTCGGTGCGCGAGGGGAGCGCGACGGAGCTGCCCTTCGCCGATTCGAGCTTCGACCTCGTGTACTCGTACAAGGTGCTCGCGCACGTGCCCGACATCGAGAAGGCGCTGGCCGAGATGGCGCGCGTCACGCGGCCCGGCGGGACGATCCTCGCGGAGTTCTACAACCCGTGGAGCCTGCGCTACCTCGCGAAGCGCCTCGGCCCCGCGGGGCGCATCTCGGAGAAGACCACCGAGGACGCGGTGTACACGCGCTTCGACTCGCCGCAGCGCATCCGAGAGATCCTGCCGTCGAACACGCACCTCGAAGGCTTTCGCGGCGTGCGGGTCGTGACGCCGACGGCGGGCGTCGTCTCGCTCCCGGTGGTCGGTCGGGCCGTCTCGATGCTCGAGCACGTGCTCCTCAACTCGCCCGCGGCGCGCTTCGGCGGATTCCTCATCGCAGTGATCCGCCGCAACGGTTGACGGGAAGATCTCCCGGTCTCACGCGCGTCGGTGGTACGCTCCGCGCCCCCGATGGCATCCCCCGCGCGCATCCTGGTGGTCGACGACGAGGCCTCTCTTCGGCAGATGATGGAGGTGCTCCTCCGTCGTGTCGGGCACGAGGTCTCCCTCGCTTCCGGGGTGCGTGAAGCCTCGGAGATCCTCGAAGCCTCGCCGGTCCCCTACGACCTCGTGGTCACCGACCTCATGATGGCCGACGGCACGGGCCTCGAGGTGATCGACCGCGCGCGCGCCGTCTCCAACGACACGCAGGTGATCGTGGTGACCGCGCACGGCTCCGTCGAGACCGCCGTCGAGGCGATGCGACGCGGCGCGTACGGCTACCTCGAGAAGCCCCTCAGCGTGGCGACGGCGCGGGCCATCGTCGAGAAGGCCCTCGAGAAGCGCGAGCTGCTCCGCACGAACGCGTCGCTCCGCACCATCGTGCGCTCGATGCAGCCCACGACGGAGGGCGGCGCGCTCATCGGAAAGAGCCCCGCGTTTCAGGCCGCGATGCAGCTCGCGAAGCGCGTCGCGCCCTCGAAGGCCGGCGTGCTCATCACGGGCCAGACGGGCACCGGAAAGGAGCTCTTCGCGCGCGCCATCCACCAGTGGAGCGACCGGAGGGACCAGCCCTTCCTCGTGGTCGACTGCGGCGCGATCCCCGAGAACCTCATGGAGAGCGAGCTCTTCGGGCACGAGAAGGGCGCCTTCACGAGCGCCACGTCGAAGCACGACGGCGTGTTCCGCAAGGCCGACAAGGGGACGCTCTTCCTCGACGAGGTGGGCGAGCTCCCGATGCCCCTCCAGGTGAAGCTCCTGCGCGCGCTTCAGGAGCGCAAGATCCGCAGCGTGGGCGGCGTCGCGGAGATTCCCGTCGATGTGCGCATCGTGGCCGCCACCAACCGCGACCTCGCGCAGATGGTGAAGGAGAAGACCTTCCGCGAGGATCTCTACTACCGCCTCAACGTGATGCGCATTCACCTCCCACCCATCGCCGAGCGCCGCGAGGACCTCGAGACCCTCATCGAGCACTTTCGCCTCAAGTTCACGCAGGAGCAGGGCAAGCCCAGCCTCTCGTTCTCGCCCGAGGCGCTGCGCGCGATGCTCTCGTACGCGTGGCCCGGCAACGTGCGCGAGCTCGAGAACGCGACCGAGCGCGCCGTCACCCTCGCGCAGACGGTCATCCACCTCGACGACCTGCCGCCCGACGTGCTCGGCGGAACGGGGCGCGGCGCGACGGAGCCCGTGAGCCTCCCGGCCGAGGGGCTCGACCTCGAGAACGCCCTCGAGCGCATCGAGCGAAGCCTCATCCGACAGGCCCTCGAACGCTCCGGCGGCGTGCGCACGCGCGCCGCGCAGATCCTCGGGCTCACCTTCCGCTCGCTGCGCTATCGGCTCCAGAAGCTCGGCATGGCGGGCGAGGGCGACGCCGAAGCCGACACCTGATCGGTCTCACCGCGCGAGTGCGCGAATCCCCCCTTGGGCGGGCCCGCGCGATCTGGCACTCTCTCATCACGTCTCGCGCGCGCCGCGCGGGATGCGGAGGCTCCACCGATGAACACCCGCACGAGGCCGGTCTCACTTCGCGCCCGCTCGACCGCGCAGCGCGCCATGACGCTCGTCGAGCTGATGATCGTCGTGGTCATCATGGGCGTGCTCGGCTCGCTCGGGTTCATGGGCTACTCGGTCTACATCCGCCGCAGCCGCTCGCAGGAGGCGCGCACGATGCTGGCCTCCATCGCGTCGCGCGAGTACGCGTACCGCGCCGAGTTCGCAGCCTTCTGCCCCGCGGGTCGCACCGCAGGCACGCCACCCGCCGCGCTCGGCGTGGGCTCCGCGTGGCCCACCTCGCTGCCCACGCCGACGGGCGTCGACTTCACCACGAGCATGCCCACCGAGTGGACGCAGCTCGGCTTTCGCCCCACGGGCCCCGTGCGCTACCGCTACGTCGTGATGACCGGCGCGCCCACCACCGCGCCGCCCGGCGAGACCGGCTTCGCGTCGTCGCCCAACCAGGACATCTGGTTCATCACCGAGGCCTACGGCGACCTCGACGGCGACACGATCCTCTCGACGTTCCGCCTCTTCTCGGGCAACGGCAACCGCCTCACGATCACCAACGAGACCGAGTGACAGGCGCCCGCGCGACAGGCCCGAGACCGCTCTCCACGGCCCTCGGCGCCGCGGTGTTCGCGCTCGCCTGCGCGGGGGTCTACGGCCTTCGAAACCGGCTCAACCAGCGCTTCGAATCGACGCGTCGCGTGCTCGACGACGCCAACATCCTGCGCCCCGACGTCGCGCGCGCGCTCTCGCTCGGGCACACCGAGTGGGCCACCGACGTGCTCTGGATCAACGCGTCGATCTACTACGGCGAGACGCTCTTCGCGAACCTCCCCGCGCGCTACATCGATCGCTACGCCGACTCGATGGTGCAGCTCGATCAGAACTTCAGGCCGCCGTACCTCTGGGGCTCGTCGTGCCTGCTCTACCGCACGGTGTCGCCGACGCGCGACGACGTGATCCGCGCGGGGACCTTTCTCCGCCAGGGCGTCGCGCGCTTTCCGACGGACCCCGAGATGCACCTCGAGCTCGGGCTCTACCTCGCGTTCGAACGCACGCGGCTCGAGCGCCGTGACTCACCGCGCGCGGAGGCGTTTCGCGCCGAGGCCGCGGAGCACCTCCGCTTCGCCGCGACGGTGGGCGTCGGACCGCCCTGGCTGCCCCTCACGGCGGCGACGCTGCTCCTCAACGCGCATCGCCAGCAGGACGCCGTCAACGTGCTCTGCGACGGGCTCATCCACACGACGGACGCGAGCGCGTTCTCGATGATGGAGTCGCGCCTCGCCGAGCTGCTCCGCGGCCACGCCGACGAGGACCCGCTCGCGATGGCCTTCCTCGAGACCGCGCGGAGCCGCCGACGAAACCACGCGTGGATGCCTCCGACGCTCCACGTCTTCGTGGGCGAATCAGTGCTCGCGCGCTGACCTGCCAGGCGCGTCGGCGATCGCCCGATGCGCACATCGAGACACGCGCCCGCACGGCCTCGCCGCGCGGCACCGTCACGCTTCTCTTGCGTGGCGATGCCGGAGGGTGAGTTTGTGTCTGGCGTGAAACCGCGGCGCTCCGCGGCGCGTGCGTCGAGCCGGGAGGGCCGACGCGCTACTCGAGGGGGCGGTTGAGGAAGCGGACGGTCTCGCCCGCGCCGATCGTGACGCTGTAGCTCGCGGACGACGCGAGCGTGTCGTTGCGGCACTGGATGCGATAGCTGCCGGGCGCGAGCTGCACGCGCCAGGGCGTGCTGTGGGTCTGGCCGTTGGGCAGCGTGCACTGCGACGCGGGCACCGTCGAGAGCAGCAGCGTGCCCATGCCGCCCGCAGCGGGCGCGGGGGCGGGGGTCGGTGCGGGCGTGGGCTCCACGGACGGGACGACGCGGGCCTGACGCGGGCGCGACGGCGCGGTGTCGACGTTGTTGCGAGGACGAGGCTCCGCGCGGGCGATCTGCGGACGCGAAGGCGGCGCAGGCGCGGGCGTGGGCTGCGCCACGGGGGCGGGGGCAGGCTGGAGCGCCGCGGGCTGCTGCACGAGGGGCTGCGCGGGCGCAGGCTGCGCGATGGGCTGCGCGGCGGGAGGCACCGCGAGGGGCTGCGCGACCGGCGCGGGCGCGAGCTGTTGATCGACGGGCGGAGGCGGCGGAACGAGCGCGGCCACCGAGGGCGTCGCCTGCAGCGGGAGCGTGAGGGCGTTGGCGCCTTCGACGACGGTGTAGTCCTGCTCGAGCGATTCGAAGCCCGTCTTGCGCACCGAGATGTGGTGCGCGCGGCCCGCGGGGAGGCCCGACACTTCGAAGCGCGGTCCGCCGCCCGTGACGGGCTGTCCGTCGACGGTGACCTCGGCGCCCTCGGTGGTGTTGATCACGAGCGTGCCGACGGGCGGCGAGCCCGTGAGCTGAAGCGCGAGCACCACGAGCGCGGCGACGGCGATGACGCCGAAGAACGCGAGGAGCGCGGTGGACTTCGCGTCCTTCTTGCGGGGCTGCGCGGCCGCGGGCGTCGAGGGCGTGTTCGCGGGCCAGTCGGCCTTCTGGAGGCTGCCGTTCGCGCGCGGGACGTCGCTCTTGGCGGGGATCGTGAAGCCCGGCGCCATGTTGTTGAACGGGTTGGCCGCAGGGGGCTGGCTCGACGGCGGCGGGACCGAGTGATGCGCGACGGGCGCCGCGAGGGCGGGCGCTGCGACGGCGGGCACCGACATCGGAGGCGGCGCAGGGGTGGCCGCGACGGGCGGCGTCGCGACGGCCTGGAGCGAGGTCGCAGGCGGCGGCGCGATGCCGAGCGCGGTGGTCGCGGGCTGACGCTGCGGGAGCGCAGGGAGCGCAGGGAGCTGCCCCGTGAGCCGCGCGGCGCCGACGGTGGGGCCTGCGGCGGTGGGCATGCGCACGGCGGGACGCTGCGTGGTCTGCACCGACGCGGCGATCTCGGCGGGCTTGTCCATGATCTGCGTCGCGCTCTCGTCGTCGTCCCAGCCGAGGTCCATCTCGGGGGCCGACGCGGGCGGCGCGGCCGCGGCGGGCGCAGGGACGGCCGCGGCGGTCATGGGCTGAGACAGGTGCACGGGCATCGACGCGGTGGGCTGTCGCATCACCGCGGCCGCCGCGCTCGCTGCGCCGGGACCCGCGGGCGAGGAGCCCACGTGCGCGCGCGAGGGAGGCGCGGGAATGGCCGACACGCGGGGGCTGTTCGACGGTCGCGGGAGCGGCGGCGCCGAGCGCGCGGGAGGCTGCGACGACGGCGGCGGCGGCGGGCGATTCGCGGCGGCGGCGGGCGTCGAGGGCTGCGGCAAGGGGGGCGTCGCGCTCTCGAAGACCTCGGCCTCGGCGGCCTTGCGCGAGTCGAACTTGCGGAACTCGTCGTCGCGCTGCTGCTCCTTGCGGATCTCCTCGTCGAAGAGCTTGTGCATGTACCCGTTGAGGTCTTTGCGGGCGAAGAAATTGCCCGACGTGTACATGAACGACTGCAGGTCGTCGTGGAGGTCCATCGCGGACCGGTAGCGGTCCTCGGGGTGCTTCGCGAGGGCCTTGAGCACGATGTTCTCGAGCTCCTCGGGCACCTTCTTGTTGTAGGCCGTGGGCGGGGTGATCTCGACGTTGCGCACCTTCTCGAGCGTCGAGAAGTCCGACTCTCCCACGAAGAGCCGCTCCGTCGTGAGGAGCTCGTAGAGGCAGATGCCGACGGCGAAGATGTCGCTGCGCCGGTCGATCTGGAGCCCCCGCACCTGCTCGGGCGACATGTACCCGAACTTGCCCTTGAGGATCCCCGCCTGGGTCTTCGAACTCTTGCTCGCCGCCTTCGCGATGCCGAAGTCGATGAGCTTCACGTCGCCCTCGTACGACACGAGGATGTTCTGCGGGGAGACGTCGCGGTGCACGAGCTCGAGGGAGCGCCCCGCGGAGTCCTTCTTGTTGTGGGCGTAGTCGAGGCCCTCGCAGAGCTTCATCACCATGTAGCAGGCCATGGGGATGGGGATGGTCTCGTTGCGCTTCTTCGCGCGCTCGAAGATGGCGCGCATGTCCTTGCCGCCCACGTATTCGAGGGCGATGAAGTAGGCCTCGCCGACCTTACCGAGCTCGAAGATCTGCGCGATGTTGGCGTGCGTGAGCTGCACCGCGAGCTTCGCCTCGTCGACGAACATCGCGATGAACTCCTGATCCTCTGCGATCGAAGGGAGGATGCGCTTGAGCGCGACGAGCCGTTCGAAGCCGGCCTCGCCGAAGGCCTTGGCCTTGAAGACTTCGGCCATTCCGCCGACGCTGATGCGTTCGAGCAGGTAGTACTTGCCGAACTTGACCGGGTTCTTCACCGTTCGTGTCTCCTGCGACCGCGTTGGGGGCGCGAGGTCCTCTTCGTGCGCTGCTGACGTGATTCAGAGCGGTCAGTCCGCCGTGAACTTTGGTGGTTCACAGCGCCGCGTGCCGTCGATTCGTGGGAGCGATGGTCGCACGGATGATGCGCCCTCGCGGCCCGCGCCACGCAGTCTCCAACCGATGGTGGAGTTTCTACCCGTTGCGCGCGCGCCCCGTCAACGAGACGTCCCCGTCACGGTCGCGGGTTCGTGGGGGTGTCACCGCGGCGTGGCGGGGGTCGCCGCGTCCCTCGGAGGCAGTCCGTTCGTACCCCAGATGGGGGTCGAGATGGTCTGGCCGCCGAGGATTCGCACCTCCACCATGCCGTTCTCTCCGTGGGAGTACCGCACCCGTCGGTGCTGCGCGTCGTACCAGACGCTCGGAGGGACGGGGCGCACCTCGGGGACCATTCGCACCGCGCCGCGCATGGGCCGCGAGACGAGGGCGAGGGAGGCGCCGAGCGTCGGGTCGATGGCGGCGCCCGCGACGTCGCGGTCGCCCGTGAGCGCGATGGCCGTGGTGGCCGACAGGGCGAGCCGTTCGGGGCCGCAGCCCGCGAGGTCGAGGGCGCGCGAGACGAGGTCCGGCGCGGCCCGATCGGCGACGGCGTAGACGAGAAAGCCGTCCGCGTCGATTCCGACCGCGCGCGTGACGGTCATGCCCCCGAGGAGCGGAGCTCCGTCGATGCCGGGGCCCTCGGTGACGATCGACCAGCGCGCGGCGCCGTTGACCTCCACGCGCGAGAGGCGCGAGCTCCCGCGCTCGGGCGGGGGCGGGGAGCCGATCACGCGGGCGACCACCTCGTCGGTGGTGTCGGGCGGCGCGAAGGAGACCCGGCGCGCGTCGATGCGCACGAGGTTGACCCAGCGATCGGGCCGCGTAGCGTCGGGCCGCACGCGCGTTCGCGCCATGGGCCACGGGAACGCGAGCTTACCAGCCCCGCGACGTGCCGCCTGACCCTCGCCGGGTTGCGCGGGCGAGACGGGCGGCGCGAGCGGCGCGCCGGGGAGCACCGCGCGGAGCATGAGGTAGAAGTAGTCCCTCGGATCACGCTTGATATACCGGGGAAAGCTCATCTCGTGCATCCCGCGCACCATGCGGCGCGCGCGATAGCGGAAGCCCGGCGCCGCGGGGACGTTGCCCTCGGCCTCGCCCGCCGTGAGCTCTCGCTGGAGCGGCATCGTCGCGCGGTCGGGCGTCACGCGGAGGAACTCGAAGCCCGTGTTCGCGCCGTTCATGTCGAGGTGAACGCCGTAGGCGCAGCGGGCGGAGATCATCCCCTCTGCGAGCGAGCGCGGCGTGAGGTCTTCGCCCCAGAAATAGGCCACGTAGCCCTCGCGGGTCATGCACACGCCCGTGCGGCAGGTGTGCTCGTCGCCCGGCGCCGACGAGGGGACGTTGCCGCCCCAGAACGTCCGTCGGAAGGGGTTGTAGACGCCGTCTTCGACGAGGGCCGTGAGGTTCTGACGAAACTCCGCGACGCCGGGCGGCATGGCGTTGACCGCGTTGGGCCAGCTCCCGAAGCCCGTGGAGCCGTCTTCGAGCGCGACGATGCTCGCGCCCCAGGGCTTCGGCGGGAGCAGGGTGACCCCTTCGGCCGAGAGGCCCCACTCGCCGTGCATCGCCTGGAATCCGCCGTTGAACCCCGCCGCCACGCGCTGGAGCGTGCGCGCGTCGCGAGGGATCGTCCCGGTGCCCGTCTCGCCGCCCGCGCCGATGGGCTCCTGCGAGCCCGGCACGACGTGGAGCTCGACCTGCCGCGGATCCCACAGGGTCACGTAGACGCGCGTGTCGGGGCGCTCGCGGTCGGTTCGAACGAAGGACTGATAGAACGCGGGCGGAGCGCCGGGATTGCGGGCGATGAAGGGGTCGTCGTCACCCGCGGCGGACCACTGCCCCTCGCGCGAGAGGGGCGGGTTGAGCACCGTGCGAAGTCGCTCCGGCGGCCAGTCCGCGACGCGTCCTTCGAGGTGGCTCGCGGGGCCCGCGTGGAGCACGTCGGCGAGGTCTTCGGCCACCTCGGTCTGCGACTGGTCTCCGCGGACGCGGTTGCGCGCGCGGGCCACGTCGTCCTTCAACCCGAACGCGATGTGCTCGGCCCACGCGATGGGCTCCGCGCCCACCCACGGGATCGCGCGAACGGTATCCACCATCCACGTCAGCCAGCCGGTCGTGCCCGCGAGGCGGGGCCTCGGCTGCACGTAGCGACCGCCTTCGAGCACGCGGAGCGATGCGGTGTCGACGCGCACCGCCCGGTCGTCGGCCCTGACCGAGAGCGCGCCGTCGCGAAGGGCCACCTGCGCGCGTCGGGCGCGAGGCGTGAGGTCGAAGCGGTGGAGCCCGTACCCCGCGAGGCGTCCGGTCTGCTGCCAGCGGGTGATGGCCGCGCGCACGCGGGCGCCGCGGTCTGCGGGCGCGAGGGAGAGGGCCTCGGGCGCGCCCGCCGTGTCGACGAGCGTGACGGCCACGACGGCGTCGCCGATGCGCGTCGAGAACGCCGCCCAGCGCCCCTCGGACGTGAGGTCCCCCTCGGACGCATCGGGGGAGCGCGTGAGGTTCGAGACGTCGCGGAGCTCGACGACGCGCTCGCCGCCGCCGGTGCGCGCGGTCACGGCGTAGACGTCGGTGGGCGAGGTCCCTTCGGAGGCGATCACGAGCGCGCGGCGGGCCTTGAGACCGGGCGGGTCGAGCCAGCGAACGCCGTCGGGCGCGACGCGCAATCCCCGGCGGGCGAGGGCGATTTCGACGGACGGTGAGGTCGGCGAGGCGAGGGCCAGCGTGGTGCCCGTGAGGACGCACACGCCGACGGCCTTCCAGACCCGCGAGGCCGCCTGTCGGCGGGGCGCGTGCGGCGTGCGAGGAGGCTTCGTGGTGGGGGGCGTGGGCGACACCGTCGAGCGTCGTCTCTTACAGGCTCTCGCTCCGGGTGACAAAACTTCGGCGGCCCCGCGGGCGCCCTTCTGGAGCGCTTGATCGTGGCGTCGCGTCGGGGGTAAGAAGGCCGCGCGACGGTGTTGTCTCCCAACGCCGCGACCGGACCGAAATCACCCTATGCGTCGTACCCATACGCTCTTCGTGTTCTCGCTCGCCGTCGGCGCGTCGCTCCTCGCGTCGCCGGTCCTCGCGCAGCCCCGTGCGCCAGCGCCCCGCGGTCCCGCGGCGCCTCGTGGTCCCGCGGCGCCTCGTGGTCCCGCGGCTCCGCGAGGCCCCGGTGCGCCCGGCGGTCCCGGCGCGCCGGTGCGACCGCTCACGCTCCGTGAGGCGACGGCGCTGCTCCAGTCGGCCAACGGCGACGAGGTGCTTCAGGGCATCGACGCGCTCACGCGGCTCGGCACGCCCGACGTGGTGCCTCCGCTCGTCGAGCTGGTGCACCGCGGCGTCTCCGATGAGCTTCTGGAGACGGTGATTTCAAAGCTCGGAATCATCGGTCAGCCCGCGGCCATCGACGAGCTCTCGGCGCTGCTCCGTCATCGCCGCGCGACGGTGCGCCGCGCCGCGGTCGAGGCGCTCGGGTTGATCCGCGATCCCCGCACGCGGGCGCTCGTCGAGAGCGGCCTGCGCGACTCGGACAGCACGGTGCGCGGCACGGCCGCGACGTCGCTCGGGTCGATGGGCGCGAGGGGCTCCGTCGAGCTCCTTCAGCGCGCGTTCGAACGCAGCGTGCCCGAGGCCGCGGAGGCCATCGGTCGGCTCGGAGATCCCGCCGCGGCGAACCGGCTCCTCGACGCCGTGGGCCGCGCGCAGCTCTCGGTGCTGCTCCCGGGCTTCCGTCGCTTCCTCGATCGTCGCGACATCACCGACCCGGTGAAGCTCACCATCATCGAGCAGCTCGTCTCGCGCTCTCCGACCGTGCAGGTGAAGCGCTTCCTGCAAGACTGGCTCGATCACCTCCCGCCTGGCGCGAGGACGCCCGCTCGCACGCGCGCCGAGCTCGCCGTTCGGCAGATCCGTGACGACGCGCCCTCGGCGCCTTCGACCCCCGCAACGCCCGCAGCCGCAACCCCCGCAGCCCCCGCGGCCGCGACGGGAGGTGCCCGATGAAGAAGCCCCTCCTCGCGCTCGCGCTCATGCTCGCGGCGCCCTCGTGCATGCCGCCGATCCGCACCACCACGGCGTTCTCGTCGCGCTTCGGCGACAACGACCGCGCGAAGATCACGCAGCTCCTCGCGCGGCTCCCGCCGGAGGCCTCGGAGGCGCGCACGGCCAACAGCCAGAACCGCCCGCTCCTCGCCGCGGTGACGCAGGGCGAGCGCCGCGCCGTCGTGCTCTACGACCTCAACACGCACCAGGCCCTCTGGAGCCAGCCGCTCGCGGCGAGCTCGACGCCCGACATCGTCGGTGATGCGCTCGTCGTCGAGGCGGGCACCGCGACGGTGATCCTCGACCTCACAACGGGCAACACGCGCGGACGCATCGAGCACGTGGGCCTCGAGTACGCGGGCGCAGCGCGCGACGGCGACACGCTCATCATCTCCCTGGCGGCGGGCCTCGCCGGTGGGAGCGGGCGTCGCGCGGGTCGCGTCGTGGCCGTGAACGCCGCGAACGGCGCCGAGCGCTGGTCGCACGACCTCGGCGGCCTCGTGGGTCGCCCCGCGGCCTCGGGCGGTCTCGCCTTCGTGCCGTGGGATCGTCAGAGCATCGCCGTGCTCGACGTCGCGACGGGCGTGGAGCAGGGGCGCCTCCGCTCGACCGACGACGTGCTCTCATGGGTCTTCACGGGCCCCGGCGGCGTGTATTACGGCGGCCGCGGGATCTATCACCTGACGCCCGACAGCGCGACGGGCACCCGCGCGGGCAGCGCGTACCTCGCGAACCCGCTCGACGGCGTCCCCGGCGATCCGCAGGTGTTCCGCGACGCGTTCATGGCGACGACGGGCTCTCGCACGGCGCGCGACAAGATCCGCTTCGGCTTCCGCACGGCGGTGGGCGAGGCGGGGCGCGTCTCGGTGCAGGACTCGACGCTCTACCTCGCCTACTACCACGACCTCGTGGCCGTCGATTCGGGCATCGGCGCGGTGCGATGGGCGCAGCGCATCGACGACGACATCGAGGCGCTCCAGGTCACGTCGCGCGGCGTCTTCGTGGCGTCGGGCGACGGCAAGGTGCGCGCGTTCGACGCGGCGACGGGCGCGGTGTCGGTCGTGGCCGAGCTCGGCGCGAGCGTGGGCGCGATCGAGCTCGACGCCGAGGGCCTCGCGATCCCCTCGGGTGGAACGGCGCCCGAAGGCTCGGTGCGCGAGCAGCTCGTGGCGCTCGTGCGCGACGCGGACAACAGGCTCGTCCCGTTCCGGAGCTTCCTCGTGGGCGTGCTCGCGCGCCGCGAGGAGGAGGAGATCACGCGCGACCTGCTCGACCTCTACACGCAGCGGTCGATTCCGGGTCAGCTCCGGCAGAGCGTGGCGACGGCGCTGCAGAGCCGACGCTCGGGCGCGCAGTACCTCGTGGCCGCGCTCTCGGAGCACTACGACTACCTCGAAGGCCGTCAGGCGCCGCCGCTCCAGGTGCTCGCGCCGACGCTCGTCGCGATGAGCGCGCGCGACGCGGTGCCCGGCCTGCTCTCGCACCTGCTCGACCCCGAGACGCCGATGGCCGCGCTGCCCGACGTCATCAACGCCGTCGCGACGCTGGGTGAGGGGAGCGTCGTCCCGACGCTTCGCAACTGGGTGCAGCTCTACAAGGCCGACAGCGCCTTCCGCGGCGGCGACAACGCGGCGCCCATGGCGGCCGCGGTCGAGGCGATCTTCCGCTACGGCGACGCGGGCGCGCGCGAGTGGCTGCGCGCGCTCACGACCGACGCGACGGCCAACGTCGCGATCAAGACGCGCTTCGACGAGCTCACCGCGCGCGAGAGCAACGAGAACACGCAGCGCCAGGCGCGCGAGACGCAAGACCAGGCGCAGGCGAGCCTCGAGGCCGAGCTCAACCGTCTCCACGAGGCGCAGGGCGCCGTGCCCGCCACGCTCACCGACGCGGCCTTCGACGAGGTGTGGAACCAGCACCTCGATGAGATCCGCGAGTGCGCGCAGGGCGCCGTCACGCGCAACGCGGGGCTCAACCAGATCCGCGTCGTGGTGACGCTTCGAAGCGCGATGCCCGCGGGGCTGCTCCAGCAGTCTCCGCCCGCGCAGTCGGGCGGCGAGAACGGATCGCCGCGGCACCCCACGACGCCCGACGAGGCGATGGCGTGGGTGCACGCGCAGAGCGAGGCGCTCGCGGCGCAGCGGTCGCGCGTGCGGCTCACGACCTACTCGCCCAACGACGCGCAGCTCGTGACGTGCATGAACCGCGCGCTCCAGCCGCTGGAGTTCGCGGCCTTCCGTGAGGTGCGGCAGGAGTTCCGTCGCGTCATCGACACGCGCGCGTCGCGTGGCACGGCGGGCGCCGGTGAGAGCTTCAGCGGCCTCGGTGTGAGCGAGGCGGGCCTCGAGCTGCCGTGGTGGCTCGTGTCCGCGCCGACGCTCGCGGTCGAGAACCCCACGCCGCCGCAGCCCGCGCCGGGCACCACGCGACCGGGCACGCAGCCCGGCACCGCGACGCGACCGGGCACGCAGCCCGGCACCACGCAGCCCGGTACGACGCAGCCCGGCACGCCCACGCAGCCCGGCACCCCCACGCAGCCCGCGACGAACACGCGGCCCTGGTGGGAGGAGTGATCCGCGCGCTCCTTCGCAGTCGCGACGGGAGCCCCCGCAGACAACCGCAGTTCGTCGACCATGCGCCGCGCGACGCGCGACGTGGAGGCCCTCTGCGGCCGACGACGTCGAGGCCCGCAGCGCGTCGCGGCGCGCGCGCGCGGTCGTCGGAATCCGTTGAGTTTCGCGCGTGTGGCGCGATGCCCTTCGTGGTCGCGGCGATACTTTCACCTTGCCCCCGTTGGGGGGTGGCGTTATGAGACCCGTCCGCGTGCGACCCCGCACTCGTCCGGAGGAAGACGGCCGTGAAGGAACTTGTTCGTTACCTGCTGGAGAACATCTACATCGACTTTCAGGGCGACATCGACCTGGAGCAGGTGAGGGAGTTTCTCCACAAGGACAACAGCCACGAGGCGCGCGTGCTCCTTGCGAAGATCAACCAGGAGGGCTCGGTCGACGACCTGCTGCTCTCTCTCGCAGACGTGCTCAAGTCCTACATCCCGAAGGGCATCACCGATCAGGTCGTGCGCGAGCAGATCGCCGAGTACGCCGAGTCGTGACCCTCCTGACGGCGCTCTTCGCGTCGTCGTGCAACCTCGATCCCGAACCCCCTCAGCTCCCTCCGCTCCGCGTCGTGTCGACGGTCCCCGAGGCCGTTGACGGCGGCGTCGCGACGCAGCCCGCGGGCCCTCCGCTCTCGATCACGTTCAACCGGCTCCTCGCGCCCTCCACCATCCACGGCGGAACGGTGCAGGTCACGAGCGGCGCGATCGGCGTCTTCGGCGGTCTCCGCTACGACGTGATCCGTCGACGCGTGGAGTTCATCCCCGACGCGCGCGCCTTCCGTCGCACGATCCAGTACGAGTTCGCGATCCGCGGAGACCTGCGCGCGTGGGACGGCGCTCCCCTCGCGAACCCCGCGGTGATCCGCTTCGTCGCGGGCGACGCGGTGACGCCTCCCGCGCGACCGACGCGGACGCTCTCGCGTGACGTGGCGCCGCTCCTCGCCGCGCGGTGCGCGACGGCGGGCTGTCACGTCGGCGCCGAGCCCGCGATGGGGCTCGACCTCTCGTCGGCGGGCGCGATCGTTCGCACCGCGCTCCGCGTGGCGTCGCGAGAGCGACCCGCGCCTGGTCCCGCGGGCGCGTCGCCGGGCGATCCGCGTTGGGGCGCGATGCTGCGCATCGATCCCGGCGTGTCGCCGCAGCAGGGGCGTCCCGAGTACAGCTACCTCGTCTACAAGATCCTCGGAGACGGCCCCGTGATCGGCGCGCGCATGCCGCCCGACGGGCCTCCGCTGAGCGACGAGGAGAGCGCCGCGGTGGCCGACTGGATCGCCCTCGGCGCGCCCGTGAATTGAGCCGCGCGCCGCGAGTTCGCGCGCCTTGACACCGCGTCGTCGCGCGTCGTACTGCCTCCGCCATGTCTCGCCCGCAGTTGTCGTTCGCGTTCGTCTTCGTGTTCGGCGCCCTCGGGCTCGGCGCGAGCTGTCGCAACACCGGAGCGCGCGCTCCGCAGGCCGACGCGGGGCGTCCGCCGACGCAGGAGGTGGCCGCCGCGGCGGGCCCCGCGATCACCGAGGTCGCGGGCCTCGAGCTCACGAGCCTCAACGCGACGGAGCGCGAGACCTTCTGGGCCGTCGCGAACGACGAGCTCTCGCCGTGCGGCGATCCGCACTCGATCGCGGCGTGCGCGCGCGATCGCCTCGCGTGTCGGTCGTGCATGCCGGCGCTGCGCTTCCTCGCGCACCGCATCGAAGACGGGTACGCGCGCGACCAGCTCTCCGACCTCATCCACGCGCGCTACAGCCCGCAGGCGCTCCAGCAGATTCACACCGACGGTGCGCCCTCGCACGGCAGCCAGATGGCCGCGGTGACAATCGTGGAGTTCAGCGACTACGAGTGCCCCCACTGCGCCCACGCGGTGCCGATCTTGAAGCAGGTCGAGCGCGAGTTCGAAGGCCGCGTGCGGGTGGTGCACATGAACTTCCCGCTGACGGGGCACATCCACGCGATGCCCGCCGCGCGCGCCGCCCTCGCCGCCGGTCGCCAGAACCACTTCTGGGAGATGCACTACAAGCTCTTCGAGAACCAGCAGCACCTCGAGCCCGCGGACATCGAGCGCTACGCGACGGAGCTCGAGCTCGACCTCCCGCGCTTCCGAACCGACATGGCCTCGCCGGAGCTCGAGGCGCAGATCCGCGCGACGCGCACCGAGGGCGAGCGGCTCCAGATTCAGGGCACGCCGACGATCTTCATCAACGGCCGTCGCTTCGAGCTCAACGTCGAGCGCGAGCCGCTGCGCCAGTGGATCCAGGAAGAGATCGACGGCGCGGGCCACTGAGGCCCGAGGTCTCTCGACGCAGCGACGCCCCGTGACGGCCGCTCCCTCGGAGGGAGCGACCGACGCGAGGCGCGCGCCGTGCTGTTGAGAATCGCGTCGCTCAGCGACGCTTCGGGGGGATCGACTTGGAGCTGCCCGCGGAGGGCTTCGCCTCTTCGTGGTACTCGGCGGCGGCGGCGCGGCGCGAGTGCGTCGAGAGGGCCTCTGCGAGCTGGGCGGCGACGTAGTTCACGCCGTCTTCCTCGTCGGATTCGAAGGCCGGTCCGCCCTTCACGCGCTGGATGGCGACCATCGCGAAGAGCCTGTCGCGGTGGTACGCGGCGGAGAAGAGCGCAGGAGCTCCCGCATAGATCTGGTGGACCGCGTCGGTCGCCTCGCAGGCCTTCACGTTGACGCTGCCGTGCTTGCGCGTCGCGAGCCCGCGGTGTCCGCCGCGCGCCTTGACGCGAGCGCCGTTCGCGGGGACGCCCTCGGCCGCGGTGACGACGAACTCGTCGCGGTCGATGTCATAGAGCGACACCGTGCACGCGTCGGCGAGCACCGTGTCGCGGATCACGCGCGCCGCGTAGGAGCACGCGTCCTCCGACGTGTGCGCGAAGGAGAGATCCATCAGCGCGTCGAAGAGGTCGCTGACGAGGTCCTTTCCGCGGCGGCGACGGCCCGTGAGCGCGGCCGAGCGATCGGGCGCGATGACCTTCGCGACGTCGGCGGGGAGCGGGCTGTCGTCGGCCGTGAGCGGCGTCGCGGCGAGCTTCGAAGGCGCCTTCGCCGCATCGACGTTCGCCGTCTCGGTGGGCTTCTCAGCAGGCTTCTCCGCGGCCTTCGCGGCTTCCGCGGCCTTCGCAGCTTCCGCGGCCTTCGCGGCCTCCTCGGCCTTCGCAGCTTCCGCGGCCTTCGCGGCCTCTGCGGCCTTCAGAGCTTCCGCGGCTTCCGCGGCCTTCGTAGCTTCCTCGGCCTTGGCGGTCTCTGCGGCCTTCGCGGCTTCCGCGGCCTTCGCGGCGCGCTCGGCCTCCGCGGCCTTCTCGGCTTCTGCGGCCTTCGCGGCCTCGGCAGCCTTCGCAGCTTCCGCAGCCCGCGCGGCTTCTGCGGCCTTCGCGGCTTCCGCAGCCTTCTCGGCTTCAGCGACCCTCGCGGCTTCGGCGGCCTTCGCGGCCTCGGCGGCGACCTCTGCGGCCTTCACCGCTTCGGCGACCCGCGCAGCCTCCGCGGCGGCCTGCGCGGCGCGCGCGGCTTCGGCGGCCTTCGCGGCTTCTGCCGCCACCTGCGCGGCCTTCGCGGCTTCGGCGGCGGCCTGTGCGGCCTTCTCGGCCTCGGCTGCCCTCGCAGCCTGCGCGGCCCTCGCGGCTTCGGCGGCGGCTTCTGCGGCCTTCGCAGCTTCTGCGGCCTTCGCGGCCTCTGCGGCCCTCGCGGCTTCTGCAGCCCTCGCGGCCTCTGCGGCCTTCTCGGCTTCCGCGGCTCGCGCAGCTTCCGCGGCCCTGGCGGCCTCTGCGGCTCGCGCTGCTTCCGCGGCCTTCGCGGCCTCTGCGGCGGAGTGCGCGTTCGCGGTCTCGACCGCGGCCGGCGGCGCAGACGACATCGCGCTCGACGGCGGAACGGTCTTCAGCGCATCCGGCGGCAGCGATTCGACGGGGACGTCGGGCGGAACGAACACCGGGACCACGACCGTCGCCATGTCGCGCTGCGCGTCTGCGCTCGTGGCGCTTGCGACGGGCGTCGAGCCCGTGGTCACGGCCTTGGCGGGGCCCGTCGAGAGGCGAGCCTCGGAGTTCGTACGGGCGCGCTTGCGCTTGTTCTTCGAGAGCTTCTTGTCGCGAGGCGGCTGCGACGGAGGCGCCGGAGGCTGCGCGGCCGCCACGGGCTTCGTCGGCGGAACGGGGGCCTTCTCGGGCGTCGCGGGCGCAGCGGCCACCGCGGGTTGCGTCGGCGCCACGGGCGCGGTCACGACGGCAGACACGGGCGGAATCGGCGCCGTCACGACGGCCGACGCGGTCACGATCGGGCCGTTGGGGTCGGGGAACTCCACGACGGGCTCGCCGCGCCAGTCCTTCCACCGGAGCACGACGAGGGCGGGCTTCGTGGGGCGCGATTTGAACTCGTGATCGAAGACCGCGATCGTCACGAAGCGCCCCTTCGGACGCGTCGCGAGCGAGCGCTTGATCGCCGTGAACGCGTGGCGCGCGAGCGCTTCGGCGCGCGCGACGGTGGTCCCCTCGGAGACCGCGAAGACGCGCTCGCGATACGTGATCGGGCTGGCCGCGGTGGGCTCGTCGTCGCGCTCGTAGAGCACCGTGGGAACGGGGAGCAGCTCGCTCGCGTCGTCACCGCCGGTGGGGATCACCATCGTGTCGGAGCGCGTGTTCTCCTGCGCGCCATTCGTCACGCGCAGCGCGACCGCCTCCGCGGGAACAGGCTGGATGGGCGCAGCTTCCGCCCGCGCCGTCTTGAGCGCATCGGGCTCGACCTGCAGCGAGATGTCGAGCGTCGGAATCTCTTCTTCGACCTTCGCAGGCTCGGCCTTCGGCGCCTCGACGACGACGCTGGCTTCAGCCTTCGCGGGCTCGGCCTTCGGCGCCTCGACGACGACGCGCGCTTCAGCCTTCGCGGGCTCGACCTTCGGCGTCTCGACGACGACGCTCGCTTCGACCTTCGCGGGTTCGGCCTTCGCGGGTTCGGCCTTCGCGGGTTCGGCCTTTGCGGGCTCGGTCTTCGCGGGTTCGACCTTCGCGGGTTCGACCTTCGCGGGCTCGACCTTCGCGGGCTCGACCTTCGCGGGCTCGACCTTCGCGGGTTCGGCCTTGGGCGCTTCTGCGCGGGGCGAGGCCACCGTCGCGGTTCGCGCGGGAGGCTCGGAAATGAAGGGCGCGGGACGCGGAGACTTGAGCTCGACGCCCGTCGAGCCCGACTGCGAGGAGAGCGCGCTCTGCGGCGGCGCGGCGACGTGCTCGCCGGTGCCCTCGGGAGCGCCTCCCTTCGCGGCATCGTGGGCGGCGGTGCGACCGGCGCGGCCACCGCGGCCCATCGGGTTGCCGGCCTGCATGCCGGGCGTGAGCGTCGCCTTCATCGAGGCTTCGAAGGGCGGCGTGGAGCCCGTCGCGGCGTTCGGCTTCTCGCTCCCGAAGACGATGCCTTCGCGGTGAGAGGCGAGCGTCGACTTGCTCCCCACGGCGGGGATCGAGATGGGATCGCTCGGGCGCGAGACGGGCTTCGCGGGCGACGGCTGTGACGCGGGCGTGAAGAGCGACTCGGCCGGCGGCGGGGCGCTGAAGAGCAGCGGCGCGTCGGGGGTGTCACCGAGCGCAAGGGGCGCTTCGGTGGGCGGGCCGAGCGAGAGCGGCGGCTCCGGCGGAAGCGGCGATGAAGACCGCGGCGCGTCGGAGCTCATCGACTTCATCTGCTTCACGGTGAAGCGGTCGCGCGTGGCCCGATCGAGGACGCGCACGGTGCCGTCGTCGTCGATCTCCGCGTGGTACTTCGCCAGAGCGATGCCGCCACGGGCCTTGTTGAGTGCGCCGAGCCAGGACTCGGCATCGACGGTGACCGTGGCAGCGGTGCCGCCCGTCGGACCTGGCAGTTCAACAACCCATCGCATCGTTTTCGCTCGGAAAAAGGTTCTCTGGGCACGTATCAGAGCCGCGATCGCCACGTCAAGGCGCCGTGTTCGAGCGCGTTGTGCCCGAGCGCGCTGCAGACTACCGTCCGCGGCCGTGCGCACCACCGTCGCGAGCGTCCACAGCCCGTCGGAGGCCGCGGAGCTGCTCCGCGACCTCGGCTGCGCAGTTCGAGAAGACTCTCCGCTCGCGCCTCCAGAAGCGCTCGCCGCGAACGCCGACGCGGTGATCGTCGAGGCTGGAGACGACGCCGAGGTCGGTCGCTTCGTCATCACCCGATTGCGCGGTCTCCCGCGTCGCGTGCCGCTCCTGCTCACGCTCACCACCGCGCAGCTCACGCGCCTCGACCCGGCCTGGGGACACGACGATTTCGTCCTGCAGCCCTACGTGCCTCAGGAGCTCTACGCGAGGCTCCGCGCCCTCGAGTGGCGCACGAGCGACTTCGCGCAACCCGAGCGGGTGAAGGCCGGCGCCCTCCTCATCGACATCGCCGGACACGAGGCCACCGTCGACGGTCGCCGCGTCGAGCTCGCGCCCATGGAGTTCACCTCCTCGCGCACCTCGTCACGCACCGCGCGAGGGTGCTCGGTCGCGAGGCCCTCCTGCGCGACCTCTGGGGTCGCCGCGGCGGCGCCACGCGCACCCTCGACGTTCACGTCCGTCGGCTGCGCGCGAAGCTCGGCTCCGCGGCCGTCATCGAGACCGTCCGCGGCGTCGGCTATCGGCTCGTCGTGCCGGGCGCCACCGACCCATCGACCCACAACGGAGCGTCGTGATGTCTCTCATCGAGCTCGCCGTCACGGCGGGATGTCCCTGCGGGATCGGCCCCGAGGTCACGGCGCGCGCGCTCGCGCTCGTCGCGCCGCGTCTCCCCGACGTGCGCTTCACGGTCTTCGGTGACGGCGGCGCCCTCGCCGACGCGTCGTCGCGCGCGGGCGTCGACCTCGCGGCGCATTCGAACGTGCGCGTCGTGGCCGTGAGCGACCTCGCGCCGCGCGATCGCGTCGCGGGATCACCCGGGATTCCCGCGGGGAGAGCGCAGCTCGCCGCCATCGACGCGGCCCTCGACGGCGTGCGCGCGGGCGCGCTCGACGGCATCGTGACGGCGCCCGTCTCGAAGAAGGCGATCACCGACGCGGGCGTCGCGTTCAAGGGTCACACCGAGCACCTCGCCGAGCGCGCGGGCGTGTCGCGCGTCGTGATGCACTTCGCCGGACCGAAGCTCCGCGTGTCGCTCGTCACCACGCACCACGCGATCTCGACGGTGTCGTCGAAGGTCACGCGCGAGGCCGTGCGAGAGACGATCCGCATCACGGCGCGCGCGCTGGTCGCGGACTTCGGGCTCGTCGCGCCTCGCGTCGCGGTGTCGGGGCTCAACCCGCACGCGGGCGAAGGGGGCCTGCTCGGGCGCGAAGAGATCGAGGTGATCTCCCCCGCGATCGAGGAGGCGCGCGCGTCGCTCCGCGGTGTGACCGTGACGGGCCCGGTGCCCGCGGAGGCGGTGTTCCGTCAGGCGCGCGACGGGCGCTTCGACGCCGTCGTCGCGATGTATCACGACCAGGCCACGATCGCGTCGAAGCTGCTCGATTTCGGCGACGCGGTGAACGTCACGCTGGGCCTGCCCTTCGTGCGAACGAGCGTCGATCACGGCACCGCGTACGACATCGCGGGGCGCAACCTCGCCGATCCCCACGGCATGGAGGTCGCGCTCGAGCTCGGCGCCCGCATGGCCCGCGTGCGGAGGGCCGCGGCGACCGTCGACGCTTGACGCTGCGCGCGCTGTCGGGCGATACCGCGCTGGAAATTCAACGTCACAGGCGGCGTAGGGCGCGATGTCAAAGCACGACAAGAAGAGCAAGAAGTCCGACAAGAGCAAGAAGTCCGACAAGGCCGAGAAGGCCGTCGAGGTCGAGCTCGAAGAGACGCGGGCCGAGGGCGCCGAGCCCGAGCGGGCAGAGACGCTGCGAAAGGACTTCGAAGGCACCCGCGAGGTCGCCATGGGCGGCATCACGGGGACCGAGACGCCCGAGGAGGTGCTGCGCACGCGCTTCCCCGCGTTCGTGGGCCGTCAGGAGCGCAACGCGTTCGAGCTCATGGCCCGCGCCATCGAGGAGGACTACGCGACCTTCATGACCCTCTCGGGCGCCATGACGCCCGCGGGGCTCCATCAGTCGTGCCTCATTCCCCTCATCGAGCGCGGCCTCGTCGACTGCCTCACCACCACGGGCGCCAACCTCTACCACGACGCCCACCGCATCATCGGGCACCGCATCCGCGAGATCGACCCCAACGCGGGCGACCTCGCGCTGCGCCTCGCGCGCATCATCCGCATCTACGACCTCGGGTTCTGGGAGGAGACCCTCCTCGAGACCGACATGCTCTTCTCGGCCATCCTGCGACAGCCGCAGTTCCAGAAGCGCATGACGACGACGGAGCTGCACTACCTGCTCGGCAAGGCCATTTCGGAGATCGAAGACGCCCTCGGCATCAAGCAGCCCTCGCTCCTCGCGACCTGCTACCGCCGCGCGGTGCCCATCTTCGTCGGCGCCGTGCAGGACGGGTCGATCTTTCTCAACATCGTGAAGCTCAAGCGGCTCTTTCCGAACGAGTTCAAGCTCGAGATCGACGTCAACGACGACGTCTACGAGATGGGCGCGATGCAGCACTACTGCTTCCGCGGCCTCGACCGGCGCATGGCCGTGTGGATCCTCGGCGGCGGCGTGCCGAAGAACTACACGCTCCAGGGCGAGCCGCTGCTCGATCAGATCCTCGGCGTGCCCACCGAGGGCTTCGACATCGACGTGCAGTTCTGCGTCGACCCCGTCGACAACGGCGCGCTCTCGTCGTGTCCCGCGGGCGAGGGGCACACCTGGGGAAAGGTCTCTCCCGAGGGCGTCGGGCGCTCGCAGTACGTCCACGCCGACGTGACCGCGGTGTTCCCGTGGGTGACCTACGCGCTGCTCTCGGACCCGAAGCGCAAGCGCGCGCACCGTCGCCTCTACGACCACCGCGCGGAGGCCCTCGCGGCCCTCGACGCCGCCGTGGCGTCGCGCCGTGACGACCTCATGAAGACCGTCGATTTTCCGCTGGTGAAGCTCGATGAGGGCGCCGTGAGCACGGTGCCGAACCAACCCCCGAAGGGCGGCGCGAAGAAGTCGAAGAAGTCCGAGGCGTCGAAGTAGCCGACGCGAGGAGACCACTGCGATGGCGAGCGAACACAGGCCGTGGACGGTGCTCCGTCACGACCCCATCACGAAGCACGAGGGCAACCTCTGGTCCGTCGAGGGCGACGTTCCGGGCATGGGGCTGCGCCGGAGGATGACCCTCGCGCGCATGGCCGACGGGCGCGTCGTCGTGCACAACGCCGTGTGCGTCGACGAGGTCACGATGAAGCAGATCACCGACTGGGGTGACCCCGCGGTGCTCATCGTGCCCAACGGCTGGCACCGCCTCGACGCGTACGCGTGGAGGGAGCGCTTCCCGAAGAGCAGGGTGTACTGCCCCGAGGGGGCCGCGAAGCGCGTGCGAGAGGTCATCGAGGTCGACGACTTCTGCGAGGACCTCAAGGGCGACGACTCGGTGCGCTACGAGACCCTCGACGGCGTCGGCAAGGCCGAGGGCGTGCTCACGGTGCAGAGCGGCGCGAAGGTCGCGCGCGTCTTCAACGACGTGCTCTTCAATCAGCCCGACATGCCTGGTTTTTCGGGCTGGGTGATGAAGCACATCACCGACTCGACGGGCGGTCCGAAGGTCACGCGCATCGGTAAGCTCTTCATGATGAAGGAGCGCGTGGCGCTCCAGGCGCACCTGCTCAGGCTCGCCAACGAGGCGGGCACGTCGAGGCTCTTTCCCGGTCACGGGGAGGTCGTCGAGACCGACGCCGCGGCGGTGCTCCGCGCGGTCGCCAACGCGCTCTGAGGGCCCTTCCACACCGCGCGGGGCGGCCGTAACCTCCGCGCGCCATGACGTTCATCCAGACCGCTCCCGAGCTCGGCAAACAGTACTTCGATGACCGGGTGCTCCGGTCGTACCTCGCCCGCGTGCTCCCCGACGACGTGCGACGCGTGCTCGAAGTCGACCACGCGAAGCTCGGGGAGCTCTCGGGCGGCGAGCTCTACAAGCTCCAGCTCCTCGATCGGCTCAACGTCCCGACCTACGCGCAGTGGGACCCGTGGGGCAACCGCATCGACCAGATCGAAGTCACCGAGCTCTGGAAGCGCGCCGCCGTCATCGCCGCCGAAGACGGCGTCGTGGGCGCCGCGTACGAGCGACGTCACGGCGCGCACTCGCGCGTCGATCAGTTCGCGCGCGTGTACCTCTTTCACCCCTCGACCGACGTGTACTCGTGCCCGCTCGCGATGACCGACGGCGCCGCCAAGACGCTCGTCTCGCACGGAAATGCGCCGCTCATCGAGCGCGCCGTGGGGCACCTCACGAGCCGCGACCCCGCGCACGCGTGGACCTCGGGGCAGTGGATGACCGAGCGCACCGGCGGCTCCGACGTGGGCATCAGCGAGACCGTCGCGCGCCGTGACGGCGACCAGTGGAGGCTCTACGGCACCAAGTGGTTCACGAGCGCCACGACCTCACAGATGGCGCTCACGCTCGGTCGCCCCGAGGGCAACGGACCGGGCGGTCGCGGCCTCGCGCTCTTCTACCTCGAGACGCGCGACGCCCGCGGACGGATGAACAACCTCGTCGTCCATCGGCTCAAGGACAAGCTCGGGACGCGCAAGGTGCCCACCGCGGAGCTCACGCTCGAAGGCGCCCTCGCGGTGCCCGTCGTGGGGCTCACCGAGGGCGTGCGCGCCATCACCCCGATGCTCAACATCACCCGCACGTGGAACGCGCTCTGCGCCGTCTCGTCGATGCGCCGCGGACTCGCGCTCGCGAGAGACTTCGCGCGACGTCGCGTGGCCTTCGGCGCGAAGCTCTCGGAGAAGCCGCTGCACACCGACACGCTCGCGGGGCTTCAAGCGGAGTTCGAAGCGGGCTTTCACCTCGCGTTCCGCGCCGCCGAGCTCCTCGGCCGCGAGGAGTCGAAGGAGCTCTCGGGCCACGAGGGGGAACTCCTCCGCGTGATCACGCCGCTCGCGAAGCTCACCACGGGGCGTCAGGCCGTGAGCGTCGTGAGCGAGGCCATCGAAGCCTTCGGCGGCGCGGGCTACGTCGAAGACACGGGGCTCCCGCTGCTGCTGCGCGACTCGCAGGTGCTCTCGATCTGGGAGGGGACCACCAACGTGCTCTCGCTCGACGTGCTGCGCGCGATGGGCAAGGGCGACGCGCTGCGGGCCATCGCCGCGGAGGTGAGGTCGCTCAACGCGACGCTCCGCGACCCGCGGCTCGCGGCGGTGGGTGATCGCTGCGCGCGCGCGGTGGAGCGCGCGACCGCCGTCGCGACGGGGCTCGTCTCGGAGGCGGCGAAGGGCGCAGACGCCGCGAAGGGCGCGCTCGCGGAGCTCGAGGCGAGGGCGCGGAGGCTCTCGCTCACGCTCGGTCGATCGCTCGCGGGCGCGCTTCTGGCGAGGCACGCGCAGTGGTCGCTCGATCACGAGGGCGACGGCAGGGCGAGGGCCGCGGCGTGCAGGTTCGCGGCGCACGGCGTCGACGTGCTCGACCTCGACGCGCCCATGGACGAGAGCGCCGCGCTCGCGAACGACACTGCGATCTGAGAGGAGTCCTGACGCGATGAGCGACACGAAGCAGCGGATGCGGGTGGGGATCAACTACCCGTGGAAGAACTACGGCTGGGACTTCGGCATCGGCCCCTGGGGGATGCGACGCGCGTGGGAGGCGAGCCTCGTCGACGAGCTCCGGATGCTGCGCAAGCTCGGCGTCCACGCGGTGCGGTGGTTCATTCTCGGCGACGCGATGACCTACGGGACGCGCGAGGGCGCGCCGACCCGTGACCCCGCGAGGCCCTGGCACGGTCACCCCCAGTGGCGCTTCACGCCGCCGACGGGCGACGCGGTGAGGCCCATCCTCGAAGACTTTCGCGTGCTCCTCGAGTGCTTCAAGAAGGCCGCCGACGACGGCGGCGAGCCCGTGCGGCTCATGCCCGTGGTGCTCGACTTCGCGATGTTCTTTCCGGGCAACTTCGAGTCGGGGCCCTTCAAGAAATCACAGGGCCCGGCGCAGGGTCCGCCCGACGGCTTCGTGAAGAACGGACGCGCGGATCTGGCCTACGACGAAGGCAAATCGCGGCTCTTCATCGACCACCTCCTCACGCCGATGGTGACCACCGCCGCGGAGCCGCAGTTCAAGCCGCTCATCCACTCGTTCGACCTCTGCAACGAGCCCGAGTGGTGCACCTGGGATGGCCCCGAGCAGCAGAAGGACCCCCTGCGCACGCTGCCCGTCGCGAAGATGAAGCAGCTCCTCCACGCGTGCGCGTACGCGGTGAGGCCGCACCACACGGCCACCGTGGGCTTCGCCGAGCACGAGACGAACTACAAGTGGGACGCCGCCGCGATGGGCCTCGGGCTCTGGCAGTTTCACTACTACCGCAAGCCCCACGAGGTGCCCGAGGCGGCGGCCCCGGTGCGCACGGTGGTGGGCGAGTTCGCGTCGGCGCCGGGACACCCCAAGGAGGTCCCGTCGCAGCTTCTGGGGCAGTTCATGGACCTGCCGGGCGATCGCACCTGGCCCGAGCTCGGGGGCGCGTGGGGCGATCAGAGCGTCGGGGCGCGGCTCGGGCTGCTCGACAAGAAGGGCTTCTCCGAGGCCTTCGTGTGGTCGATGAACGCCGTCGACCGCTCGACCCGCTGGGACGACGCCACGCGCAACGACATCGCGCGCTTCACCGCCGCGAAGTAAGGGACCCCTCCGCTCCCTTGTCGCTCGGGCAGACACGGGTTAAGGGTCTACAAAGCGCACCGAACGCGCGGTCGAAGCATCCAACGTAACGGAACTCTCCATGTCGATCCGCACCATTCTTCGCTATCCCGACAAGCGCCTGCGCGTGAAGGCCGAGCCCGTGGCCGAGGTCAACGACGAGATCCGCCGGATCTGCGACGACATGGCCGAGACCATGTACGCCGCGCCGGGCGTGGGGCTCGCGGCGCCGCAGGTGGGCGTCGCGAAGCGCATCTTCGTCATCGACGTGGCCGACTCCGATCACCCGAGCGAGCTGCGCACGTTCATCAACCCCGAGATCGTCGCGCGCGAGGGCGAGACCGTGTGGGAGGAGGGCTGCCTCTCGTTCCCCGGGATTCACGAGGAGGTCGAGCGCGCCGCGAAGGTCACCGTGCGCGCCCTCGGCCTCGATGGAAAGCCCTTCGAACTCACCGCCGAGGGGCTCCTCTCGATCGCCGTGCAGCACGAGTACGACCACCTCGACGGCACCCTCATGGTCGACCGCGTGTCGCTCCTCAAGCGCCGGATGATCGACCGCGAGATGCGCAAGCGCGCGCTCTCCGACGCCCGCCCCTGACCGCCCGCCCCTGACCGCTCGCCCCCCGCGCCGCGCGGTTTACGCGCCGTGCGGAAACGGGCATAGAGCACATCACCCCCACCATGCGACCCCGCGTAGTCTTCTTCGGTACGCCCGCGTTCGCGGTGCCCTCGCTCGAATCGCTCTGCGACGTGGCCGACGTCGTCGCCGTCGTGTGTCAGCCCGACCGCCCCGCGGGTCGCGGCAACGTGCTCACCGCGCCGCCCGTGAAGCTCGCCGCGCAGGCGAGGGGCATCGAGGTGAGGCAGCCCGTGAAGCTCCGCGACGGCGCCGTGGCCTCATGGCTGCAGGGCCTCTCGCTCGACGTCGCGATCGTGGTGGCCTACGGGAGGATCCTCCCGAAGGCCGTGCTCGACGCGCCCCGCCTCGGGTGCCTCAACGTGCACGCGAGCCTCCTGCCGCGGCACCGCGGCGCCGCGCCGATCAACTGGGCGATCATGGCGGGCGACACGGAGACCGGCGTGACCCTCATGCAGATGGATGAGGGGCTCGACACGGGGCCCGCGCTCGCAGAACGAAAGGTCACCATCGGACCCGATGAGACCTCGGCGGAGCTCACCGCGCGGCTCTCCGCGCTCGGCGCGTCGCTCGTGCGAGAGGAGCTCCAGCGCTACCTCGACGGCGCCCTCACGCCGGTGCCGCAAGATCACGCGCGCCACACGGTCGCGCCGCTGCTCACCAAGGAGCTCGGGCGCATCGACTGGCGGCGCTCGGCGCAGGAGATCCACGATCAGGTGCGAGGGCTCCAGCCGTGGCCCGGGTGCTCGACCACGCTCGGCGCGCGGAGGCTCATCGTGTGCGCGACGCGCCTCGACGATCCGCCGACGGTGGTCGGGGGCGCGCCCGGTGAGGTCGTGTCGGTTGCGCGAGACCGGATCTGGGTTGGGACATCCAAGGGGCTGGTGGCCCTCACCGACGTTCAACTCGAGGGCAAGAAGCGCGTGCCGGTGCGAGAGTTCCTGGCGGGGCATCCCCTCCGAACCGGCGCGCTGCTCGGGCAGGAGATCGGTACGTGAAGCTCTATACGAAGACGGGTGACCAGGGAGAGACGGGGCTGTTTGGCGGCGCCCGCGTCTCGAAGGCCAGCGATCGCGTCGCGGCCTACGGCACCGTCGACGAGCTCAACGCCTCGCTCGGGGTGGCGCGCGCGCACGCGCTCCCGCCGGCCGTCGACGAGGTGCTCTCTCGCGTGCAGCGCGACCTCTTCACGCTCGGCGCGGAGCTCGCGTCGGTGCCCGGCAAGGAGTCGAACATCGGCATCGCGCTCCTCGACGACGACGACATCGCGCGCCTCGAGCACGCCATCGACGAGAGCGAGGCGACCGTCGAGCCCCTGCGCACCTTCGTGCTGCCGGGCGGCACCCTCGGCGCCGCGTCGCTCCACGTCGCGCGCACGGTCTGTCGCCGCGCCGAGCGAGAGGTCGTCGCGCTTCGCTCGCAGGAGCCCGTTCGCAGCGCCACGGTGATCTACCTCAACCGCCTGAGCGACCTGCTCTTCTCGCTCGCGCGCTCGGTCAACCGATCGTCGTCGGTGGCCGACACGCCCTGGCTCCCTCGCTGATCGCCGCGCGGCCCAAGCTCTCACGCCCTCGCGCGCGTCACACGCGAGCCCCCACGGGAAATTCGCTGGACACACCGCGTCCCTCCTCGCGAAGCTGCGAGGAGGAGGAAGGCACCCGTACATGACATCACCCCTTTTCCCCTGTCCCCGCTGCATGCGCCACGTCCGCCTCGGAGGCGCGACGTGCCCGTTCTGCGCTTGCGAGCTGTCCGCGAACCCCGAGGGGATCGTCCCCGCCGCCCCGTCGGGCGCGCTCTCTCGCGCGGCGCTCTTCGTGTTCGCGACGACCGTCGCGGCCTGCTCGTCGTCGCAGCCCGCCACGACGCAGACCGCCCCCGCGCCAGACCCCGCGCCCGTCGTCGTCGCCGCGCAAGACGCTTCGTCCTCGACGCCCTCGTCGGGCGGCTCCGTCGTCGAGACCCCTGCGGATCCGGGCCCCGGCGCGATCGCCGCGATGTACGGCGCGCCGGTGATGCTCGACGCCTCGACGATGGCCGCCGACGCCGCGAGCGCCCCTTCCGACACGCCCTCCACCGACGTGGCGACGGCCGATGCAGCCGCCGACGCCGCGCGCCGCGACGCGGGCCGCGTGCGTCCGGCGCCGCCCGTGCGACCGCCCGTCGATCACGGGGCGATCATGGTCCGGTACGGCTCGCCGCCCGCAGATTTCGCCTGAAGTAGAGCCCGTTCAGAGGGCGCGGAGGTACTCGGCCACGGTGGCCTTCCGCGCCTTCGCGAGCGACACCGCGTCGACGTCGACGTGGCGCTCCGCGGGGGTGACCTTGAAGAGGGGCTGCCCCTTCTGCACGATCGTTCCGACGCCCTCGACGAGCACCGCGTCGATGCGGCCCGCGAAGGGCGCCAGCACGCGGTTGAACATCTTCATCACCTCGAGGATGTAGAGCGGTTGATCCTTCTCGAAGTGGTCGCCCACCTTCACGAAGGCAGGCCGCTCGGGGGCCTCCTGCGCGTAGAACATCCCGCCCACCTCGGCGACGATCTCGTCGGCGCGCGTCGCGGGCGGAGGAACCAGCACCCTCGCCATGCGCTTCGCGAGCGCGGGGTCGTGGAGGCGCTCGGGGATCGTGACCGTGAGGTCGTCTTCGATGCGCATCTCGAAGAAGCCGACGCGCGCGCCCACCGCGGCCGCCACGCCGAGGAGCTCGACGCCGCTCTGGTAGCCCTCGTGCGCCGAGCGGGCCTTCGCCCAGGTCGCGTCGTCGAAGCCCGCGGGCGCCGTCACCGACGCGAGCGCCGCCGTGACGTCGGACCACGCGCGCGCGCCGAGGCGCGCTTCGAGCGTGCGGTAGAAGCCGAGGGCGCGCGTGAGGATCTCGTTGTCGTGATCCCAGATCACCTGGGCCGCGGGCATGTCGCGGCGCCAGTCCATGTCAAAGAGGTGGTACGTGTCGGCGAGCACCTCGACGGGGTTGCGGTGCCACACGACGCGCCCGTCGCGCACCTCGACGCTGCGCATGTGCTGCGAGAGCCACGCGGAGAGCCGGTGCGGGTCTTCGAAGAGCGCCTCGACGGGCCTTCGAACGAGGGTCTCCTTGAGGGCGAAGACCTCGCGCGTCGCGGCCACGGCGGCCTTGCGGCGGGCGTCGTCGGCGACCGCTTCGAAGCGCTTCTCGGCGCGCTTCGCGAGCTCGGCCCAGAGGCCCGCGACGTCGATGCGATCGGCCTCTTCCTTCAGCAGCCCGACAAGCGAGAGGTAGGGGACGACGAAGCGCGTCGTGGGCCGCGCCCACACGTTCCGCGCGACGAACCAGCTCACGAGGCCGTGATGGAATTCGAGGTTGGTCTCGAGGTCGTAGCCGCGCAGGCGCGTGCGGCGCAGCACCTCCGAGAGCCTCGCGTAGGAGGCCTCGCGGTCGTCGCCCGTGGTCACGAGCAGCGCGATGTTGCTGTCGTACGCGCCCGCGAGGCGGTAGCGCACGAAGAGGCCCGTGTCGGGGTGCTTGAGGCAGATGCCCTGGTCGTCGCGCACCTCGCCCTCGATGGGGTCGCTCCAGCCGATGACGAGGGCGCCCGCGTGGGGGCGCAGCGCGCGGTTGGTGGCGTTGAGGCGGGCCTCGACGGCGGCGCCCTCGCGGAGCACGCGCGTGGGCCGCGGGAGCCGCTCTCCGTGGCGCGCGAGGAGGGCCATGCACTCGACGACGGCGTGCACTTCGAAGAAGTCGCGCGCGTCGTCGGGGTTGGTGAAGCGCAGCGCGTAGCAGAGCTCGGAGACGCGGTGCTCCACCTGGATGCGCGTGTTGACCTCCATGAAGTAGTGCCGCGGTCCGTCGACGATGCACTCGAAGGTCGAGGCCGAGTCGAGGCCCACGGCGCGGCCGAAGCGCTCGGCTTCTTCCTCCATGCGGCAGAGCGTGGCGAGGTCCTGCGAGAGCGCCTCGGCCTCGGTGAGTCGACCGGCGGCGCGGGCGCGCTCGACGGCGCGCGCGAGGCCCTCTTGCGTCACCGACACCTCGAGCAGCTTCTGCTCGTGCATCTGGAGCGAGCAGTCGCGGCCGCCGAGCGTGACGCACCAGCGACCGTTGCCGATCATCTGGATCTCGTTGTGCCGCGTCGTCTCGATGTTGAGCTCGACGAGCACGTTCTTGTTGTCTCCGACGCCGCCGGCCTTCACCTCGTGGAGCGCCTCGCGGACCTTCTCGACACCACCGCCGCGGCGGCCTCTGCGCGCGCGCTGGCCGTCGCGGGGTCGCCGTCGCGGTCGATGCCCGCGACGATGCGCTGACCCTTTCCGCCGCCGCCGCCGATGGCCTTCACGCGCACGCGCGCGCCGGGGTTCTCGACGAACATCCGCGCCACCTCGCGCGCCGCGGCGGCGCCCACCTCGTCGAGCGTGACCGCGTCGACGCGCGCCCTGTACGACGCCTGGAGCACCGCTTCGAGGGCCTCGTCCCAGTCTTCGGGGAGGGGCGCCACGTCGAGCGAGAGGGAGGTCGCGAGCGCGGCGAGGGCTTCGCGCGTGGGGGCCTTCGCGGCGAGGGCGCGCGCGGTCACGTCGTTGACGCCGGGCGTGACGCTGACGCCCTGCGCGAGGGCCGTGCGCTTGGCCTCGTCCTTCGAGCCCGCGGCGCGCTGCGTGTGCGAGCACGGGCCCATGAAGCACAGGCCCGCCTCTTCGAGCGCGGAGACGAACTCGGCGCTCTCGGCCATGAAGCCGTAGCCCGCGAAGACGTAGCCGTAGCCGTGCGTCTTGCAGATCGCGATGATGTCCGCGATGCGGTCGTGACGCTCCGCGGTCGTGGCGCCGGTGTAGTCGCGGATGCGGTGCACGCGGTCGGGCGACACGCGGCGAAGCTCCGGCGCGCGGGCCTGCTGATAGACGATGGAGTCCTTCTCCGAGAGGAGGATGCCCACCCTCGTGATGCCCATCTCTTCGAAGACGTCGAGCGCCTCGAGTCGGATGGGGCCGCGGCACACGATGAGCACCGCGACGGGGCTGTCCGCGGGGTCGTTGCAGGCGAAGGAGCGCACCCACGGCGACGCGGCGCGGTCGAGGCGCCGGTCGCGTCGGATGAGCGGGTTTTCGAGGTACCAGTCGGTCTTGTCGTTCACGGGGGTCGCCACGCGTCGCCTCTTCAGTGGAACTCTCGCTGCACGCCGACGAAGGGCGCGGGCGTGTAGTGACGGAGGAACATCAACAGGTTTCGCCCGAGCACGCGGCGCAGCTCGTCGGGCATCACGAGCTGCGAGATCGACCCCAGGCTCAGCGCCTCGCGCGGGTTCATGAGCTCGCGCTCGTAGCGCAGCGAGAGCTCGGCCTCGCCGGCCTTGAGGAGCGCGCGGCCCTCGTCGCCGCCCTTCTTCGCGGCCTCGGCGCGGAGCTTCTTCAGCTCGTCTTTGTAGACGAACTCCTTGCCCGCCGGGCCCATGACCGCGAGGCGCGTGGTCGGCAGCGCGAGCACCATGTCGGCGCCCGTGGGGTAGTTGTTGAACGACGCGTACGCGCCGCCGTAGGCGTTGCGGAGGATGAGCAGGATGCGCGGCGTCCGCACGTCGACGATCGCGTCGAGCATGGCGCGCCCGGCCTGCACGATGCCCATCGACTCCTGCTCGCGGCCGGGGAGAAAGCCCGTGGTGTCTTCGATGAAGACCAGCGGGATGTTGTAGAGGTTGCAGAAGCGGATGAAGCGCGCGTTCTTGTAGGCCGCGTGGATGTCGATCTGGCCCGACGCGTACGCGCTGTTGTTCGCGACGAAGCCCACGACGTGCCCGCCGATGCGGCCGAAGCAGGTGACGGTGTTCTGCGCGCGCGTGGGCTGCACTTCGAAGTAGTCGCCGTGGTCGCAGAGCGCGGCCACGACGATGCGCACGTCGACGGGCGTGTTGAAGCCCGTGGGCGACGTGAAGGCCTTTCGAAGCAGCGCGTCGACCTCGGGCGTCGCGCGGTCGATGGGGTCGCTCGTCGCTTCGAAGGGCGCGAAGGAGCGGTTGTCGCCGGGCAGGTACGTGAGCAGTCGCGCGGCCGTGCGGAGCGCGCCCACCTCGTCGGGCACCGAGAGGTCGACGACGCCCGAGGCGCTGTGGACCTTCGGGCCGCCGAGGTCGTCGGGGGTCACCTCTTCGCCGAGCACCGACTTCACCACGCCGGGGCCCGTGAGGCCGAAGAAGGTGTCGCCGGGCTGGATCACGAAGCTGCCCTGGCGCGGGAGGTACGAGCCTCCGCCGGCGTTGAAGCCGAACATGCACATGATGCTCGGCACGACGCCGGAGATCTTTCGCAGCGCGGTGAAGGCCTCGGCGTAGCCGTCGAGGCCGCCGACGCCCGCGGGCACGTACGCGCCGGCCGAGTCGTTCATGCCGATGACGGGCATGCCCCGCTCGGCGGCCATCGTGAAGAGCCGCGCGAGCTTGCGGCCGTTGGTGGCGTCGATGGAGCCCGCGCGCACCGTGAAATCGTGGCCGTAGACGGCGACGTCGCGGCCGCCCATGCGGAGCACGGCGGTGACGAGCGAGGCGCCGTCGAGGTTCGGGCCCCAGTTCTGAAAGAGCACCGAGGGCTCTTCGGGCGTGAGGACGCGGATGCGCTCCCACACGGTCATCCGGTTCTTGGCGTGCTGGCGCGCGGTGGCCGTCACGCCCATCGCGGCAAAGGGGCGCTCGCGGAGCTTCACGGCCTCGTCGAGGGTGGCCTGGTACGCGTCGGCGGCCTTCTCGGGCGCGCGCTCGGGCGCGAAGGGGTCGACGAGGCTCGGGGTGACGGGCCCGTTGGGGTCGTGAGAGGTCATCGGCGTGGCGTCGCTCAGGAGAGGGGGTAGTGCCTGAGGTCCGAGACCTGTCGGCGGAGCTCGGCGCGGAAGTCGGGGTGCGCGATCGAGATGAGCGCCTCGGCGCGCTTGCGCAGCGTGAGGCCGTAGAGGTCGACGGCGCCGTGCTCGGTGACCACCCAGTGGACGTGCCCGCGCGTGGTGACCACGCCGGCGCCGGGCTTGAGCATCGGCGTGATGCGCGAGACCTTGCCGCCCGCGGCCGTCGAGGGGAGCGCGATCACGGGCTTGCCGCCCTCGGAGAGCGCCGCGCCGTGGATGAAGTCCATCTGGCCGCCGATGCCCGAGTAGATGCGCGCGCCGATGGAGTCGGCGCAGACCTGACCCGTGAGGTCGACCTCGAGCGCGGAGTTGATCGCGACGACCTTGGGGTTCTGTCGGATGAGCGCCGTGTCGTTGGTGCGGTCGCAGGGGTGAAACTCGATGGAGCGGTTGTCATCGATGAAGTCGAAGAGGCGCCGCGTGCCCGAGACGAAGCTCGTGACCGTGCGACCCTGGTGGATCTTCTTGAAGCGGTTGGTGATGACGCCGCCCTCGACGAGCTCGATCACGCGGTCGGAGAACATCTCCGTGTGGATCCCGAGGTCGCGCTTGTTGCCGAGGCGCGAGAGCACCGCGTCGGGGATCGCGCCGATGCCCATCTGCAGCGTGGAGCCGTCTTCGACGAGGTTGGCGATGAGGTCGCCGATGCGCGCCTCGACCTCGCCCTCGGGCGCGGCCTCGGCCTCGTGGAGCGGGCGGTTCGAAGCGACGAAGGCCTTGATCTTGTCGAAGTGCACCGCCGTGTGACCGATGGTGCGGGGCATCTGCTCGTTGATCTCGGCCACGACGACGCGCGCGGACTCGACGGCGGCGAGGGCCGTGTCGACGGAGGGGCCGAGGGTGCACAGCCCGTGGCGGTCGGGCGGCGAGAGCTGGACGATCGCCACGTCGAGGGGGATGCGACGCGACTTGAAGAGCCGCGGGATGTCCGAGAGGAACACCGGGATGAAGTCGGCGCGAGCCTCTTCGATGGGCTTGCGCAGCGCGGCGCCGGTGAAGAGCGAGTTCGAGAAGAGCCGCCCCGCGGACTCCGGCGCGGCCACGGGGCAGGGGCCCGTGAGGTGCAGGTGGTAGAGGTCTACGTTCTCGAGGTCGCCGCGGCGGCAGAGCGCTTCGAGCAGCGGCGTCGGTGTGGCGGCGGCGCCGTGGATGAACACCTTGTCGCCGCTCTTGACGTGGGAGATCACCTCGTCCGCGCTCGACGCCTTCGACTTCCAATCATGATCGCGCATGGTCCTATTGCCTCCTTCGCTGGGGACGTTAAGGGGCGTCGGGTATTGCCCATCCCGCGCCGTGAGCGCAAGCGCAGACACACGCCGGTCACACCCGCGGGCCCCCGTGTACGATCGCGCCACCGATGGCGACGACCTCTCGACGCACCGCGCACGCCACGATCGTCGCGCTGGCGCTCCTGTGCGCGCTCGCCCTCGCGCCGCTGGCACACGCCGATCCGCCCGCGAACACGCCCGCCGCAGAGCCTTCCGACAACCCCTGGAGCGAGAACGGGCTGGTCATCCTGCCCGGCCACGAGCGCGACATCCTCTCGCTGCTGCGGCCCTTTGTGCCGGGCGGCCCGGTCACGGCCGGATGGTCCATCGGCAACGTCTCGATCCGCCGCGACGAGGTCGTCGTCGAGCTGCGCGCCGGTGACGCGCGCGGGAGCCTCCTGCTGCGTCACCCCGCGCGCGTCGCGTCGCCCGACGCGGTGACCCCTCGCTACGCGCTGACCTTCGAACCCGCGTCGCTCCCGCGGCCCCTCCGCGACGCGCTCATCGCCGCGATTCGCGCGCACGACGGCCGCTCCGTGTGGGCCGTGCCCACGGGGGCGGGGTGGGCCCCGACGGTGCCCGGATCGGCGTCTCGCGTCCTCCTCGACGGCCTCGTGGTCTCGCTGCTGGGCGTGGCCTTCCTCGCCGCGGCGCTGCGTCGGCACCTCCGCGACACGCCGCGCGGCGTGGGCGTCGCGCTCGCGCTCGTCGGCGCGCTCGGACTCGCGCTGCGGCTCGCGATCTCCCTCGAAGCGCCCATGAACGCGTGGCCCTACTCGCGCGTGGTCCCCCTCGCGGGCGCGCTCTACGCAGGGCCGTCGCTCGGGTGGTTCGCGCGCGTCACGGGCCGCCCGATCTCCCTCGTCGACCTGGTCTTCGTCGTCGACCTCGCGCTCGCCTCGCTCACGCCCCTCGCGCTCTTCGCTCACGCCCGCGCGGTGCTGCGAGACTGGCGCGCGGCGCTCGTCGCGGCGCTCCTCCTCGCGACGCTCCCGATGCACCTGCGCTTCTCGCGCAGCGACGTCGAGTTCATCCAGTCGCTCCTCGCGTCGTCGATGACCTTCGTCGCCCTCTACGGCGCGCTCTCCGACCGCGCGCGCGCCTGGCGCCTCATCTGCTTCGCGGCGCTCCCCGCGTGGAGCATGGTGACCTACCTCACGCGCCCCGAGAACCTGGTGTTCTTTCCGCTCGACCTCGCGGCGCTCGCGGTCGCGTCGCGGGGCGCCTCGGTGCCGCGTCGCCGTGTCGCCCTCGCCGCCGTGTTGGTGAGCGCGCCCGCGCTCGTCGCCCTCGTGACGAGCCTGCTGGTGACCTACCGCGAGACGCTCTTCGACGCGCTGCGCCCGCGCACGCTCGGGGCCGCGCTGGCCACGCTCGTGAGCCCGCGGTTCAACACGCTCATCAACCCGTCGGTCACGCCGCCGTGGGTGACGCCGCTCGCGGCGCTCGGCGCGGTCTCCCTCTGGCGGAGCGGGGAGCGCGGGCGGTCGGCCTTTCTCGTCGGGTGGCTCGCGGCCTTCTTCGTGGCGCACTCGTACGTGCGGCCCCACGAGGTCGCGATGCAGGCCCGGTATCACCTCCACCTCGTGACGCCGCTGCTCCTCCTCGCGGCGGCCTCGACGCCGTGGCTCCTCGCGCGCGCCCGCTACGCGCTCGCGGCGCTCGTCGCGGCCTCGCTCGCGGCGCCGTGGGCGTACCTCGCGTTCGAGCGAGACACGGCCTTCTACGAGATGCGCGAGTTCGCGTTCCTCCGCAGGGTGTCCGCGCGCGTCCCCGCGGGGTGCACCGTGCTGGAGTTCCGCGGGGTCCCCGACGCCGCGCGGCCGGGGCTCCATTTCGACTCGCGGTGGCAGCGCTTCGGAGCCCGGCTCACCGGCGACGGGCTCGGCAACGCGTGGCACGTGGTCACCGCTGACGAGCTCCCGCGCGGCGCCGCGGGGGCCTCGGAGCGGCTCTCCGAACGCGCCCGCGCGGTGCTTCGCGCGCCGCCGCCCTGCGCGATGATCTACCTGGGCCTGAGCTGCGTCGCGCAGCGCGCGGAGGGGCAGCGCGAGGCCGCCGTGTGCGACGCGCTCCGCACCGCGGGACGCGTCGAGCTCGTGGCGCGAGAGACCATCACGGGCCGGGTCTACGACTCGATGAACGTCGGTCACCTCGCCCCGGCCGGAGTGAGGGCATGGGACACGCTCGGCCTCCTGCCGCGCGGCACGCCTGTCACGCTCTCGCTGTACCGATACCGCGGGGCCGATGCGCCGCCCGATGGTGTACGTTCGCCGCTGTGACGAGGCGCGCGGAGCGTCTCTCGCGCGAACGGAGAAGAACGAGTCATGCGATCGCTTTCTTTTGCGCGTGTCGCGCTCTGCGCGGCGCTCCAGCTCCCGCTCCTCGCGGCGTGGACCGGCGACGCGAGCGCGATCCCGCTGCTCACGGGCTTCGGCGGGCCGACGGGCTACGGGCTCCCGCAGAACTGCCTGCACCCGAACGACGACGGGTCGTACGCGGGGCCTCCGCCCGTCGACGATTTCGCCGACCCCGTGGCCGTGCCGATCACCGCCGCGTTCCCCACGGGGCTGCACTTCTTCGGCGGCACCTACAACGCGATGTTCGTGAACACCAACGGCAACATCACGTTCCGCGACGCGGTGCCGACCTTCACGCCCGACCCCTTTCCCGTCGCCGATCAGCCGATGATCGCGCCGTGGTGGGCCGACGTCGACACGCGCGGCGGCGGTCAGCCCGCGCGCAACAACATCTGCTTTCACGTCGAGCGCAACCGCGTCGTCGTCACGTGGAACAACGTCGGCTACTTCAGCACGCACGACGACCTGCAGAACGACTTTCAGCTCATCCTCACGACGAGCAACACCTGCGCGACCACGGGCGATTTCGACGTGGAGTTCCGCTACAACCGCTGCCAGTGGACCACGGGTGACGCTTCGAAGGGCATGGGCGGCTTCGGCGGAACCCCTGCTCAGGTGGGCTTCGACGCGGGCAACACGCGCAACTACGTGGCGCTCCCCATGTCGCTCTCGATGGCCATTCTCGACGTGTGCCGCACGTCCAACGTGCCCGGCGGCGCGCCGGGCCTCTGGCGCTTTCAGATCCGCGGCGGCGACATCTCCACGGGGTGCTCGGGCGGCGGAACCGCCTGCACCGTGCCCGGTCAGATCGGCGCCTGCGGTCAGGGCGTGAACATCTGCGACGGGATGAGCGTGCGCTGCCAGCAGGTGAACATGCCGCGCACCGAGCGCTGCAACGGCAACGACGACGACTGCAACGGCATGATCGACGAGGGCACCAACCTCTGCCCCAACAACTTCGTGTGTGATCGCGGCTCCTGCGTCGAGCGCTGCTCGGGCGAGCTCGGGTGCCTGCCCGGCCGCACCTGCACGCCCGCGGGCATCTGCGTCGAGACGTCGTGCATGGGCGTCGACTGCCCCGCGGGCCAGCGCTGCTCGGGCGGCATGTGCGTGGGCATCTGCGACGGCGTCACGTGTCCGCACGCGCAGGTCTGCCGCGCGGGTCGGTGCCTCAACCCCTGCGAGGGCGTCACCTGCAACCCCATGGAGGTCTGCGACCCCGGACCCGGTCCGAACGCGGGCCTCTGCGTCCCCGGCTGCCAGTGCACGCCGTGTTCGCCGGGGATGACCTGCCAGCCCGACGGCTACTGCGTCGCCGACGACTGCAACGGCGTCACCTGCCCGACGGGGATGTACTGCCGCGGGGGCCAGTGCCGCGACGCCTGCGAGACGGGACCCGACACGCGCCTCTGCCCGAGCGGCGAGGTCTGTCGCATGGGCGAGTGCGTGGCCGGGAGCGCCCCCGCGCGCGACGGCGGCGTCACCGACGCGTCGACCACCGACGGCAGCGTGCGCGTCGACGGCGCGTGGTGCGCGACGCCTCCGTCAGCGACGCCGACGACACCCCGATCGCGCTCGCGCCGAGCCGCCGCGGATGCCAGCGCGCGACCCCGGCGCGCGCCCCCTCGTCACGCGACGCTGCGTTCGGCCTCGCCCTCGGCGCGCTGCTCCTCGCGCGCCGCGGCCGGCTGCGCCTGTTCCGCGCGTGATGCACGCCGACCCGCGCGCGCCGCTCGCGTCGACGCGTGAGGCGCGCGAGCGTCACCCCCAACCACACGAGACCGTTCCCCACGATCGCCGCTCCGCAGCGCGCTGCGCGCGCACCCGCGCCGACGGAGCGGGGCCCGTCGCGCCGTCGAGGCCGTTGTCGCTCGAAGGGAGGTCGCGTGCGACATCGACGTCACGCGCTTCGAGTTGGTCATACTCCGTCACATCGGACGAGGCGTCGTGGGAGGGCGCGTCGGGCGTCTCGCGGGCGTCGATGCGCGCGTCGACGGGCGCGTCGAGCGAGGCGTCGTGGGAGCCGGGCGTGAACGGCGCGCCCCCGTCGATGCTGGCGAGGGCGGCGCGCTGCGAGGGCCAGAGCGGTCCGCACAGCGACGACACGGGAGACTCCGCCGTGCACCACGTCGGCGGCCCCGAGAGCGAGCGCGCCGAGACGAGCACCGTGAGGTGCTCGCCGCCGTCGGTGGAGCACGCGAGGAGCGCGCCGTCGGCGGCCTCGTCGGTGCAGACGTAGAGCACGCCGTCTCGCTGACGGAGGCACCGCGTGGTGACGGTCACGGGGAGACGTTCGAAGGGGCCTCCGCGCGTCGAGCGTCGCAGCGCGTCGCGGCGGTCGTCGCTGCCGACCCACACGGTCTCGCCGTCGTCGGAGAGGGCGAAGCCGGTCATGGCACCCTCGCTCCGCGTGAGCTCGCGAAAGGTCGCGCCGCCGTCGTCGGAGCGAAGGAGCGCGACGCCGAGGCCCACGCTCGCGCGGACGTAGAGCACGTCGGGGTCTCGCGGGTCGACGCCGGAGACGTACGCGCTCGTTCCGCCGAGAAAGGCCGCGTCGCGGGCGATCTCGCGCGCCGTCGCGCCGCCGTCGTCGGAGCGCAGGAGGAGCGCGGTCCCGTCGGCGAGAAAGCCTCCGACGTAGACCCGCATCGGGTTCGAGGGCGCCACCTCGATGGTGCTCGCGTAGAGGCCCGGAAGCGTCGCTCCGCGCGTCCACGATGCGCCGCCGTCGCGCGATCGGAGGATCACGTCGTCGACGCCGCTCGGGCCCGCGACGGTCACCATGTGCGAGCCCGTGGCGTCGACCGACACGTCGATGAAGGGGCGCGTGACGCTCCCCGCGGGCGGCGCCCAGGCGCAGCCGTCGTCCGAAGCGCGGAGGCCGCGAGGCGTGGTAAGCACGACGCGACCCGAGGCGCCGATCGCGACGGAGGCGTCGAAGGTCCCCACGGCGCCGAAGGACTCCTCGCAGACCCACGCCCAGGTGCTCCCGCCGTCACGGCTCGCGAGGAGCCCGAAGGTCGCGCGCAGCACCATCACACCGCGCGCCGCGCCTCCGCCGACGACGAAGTAGCCCCCCGTCGGAAACCGCCCGTTCGCCGCTGCGCGCGACGGGTTCGCGAGCGAGACCGCCGCGCCCGCCACGCACGCGAGGAGCGTCATTCGCACGCGCGTCGAACGGGTCACGCTTGACGCGTCGCGCTCCGCGGGCTCCGATCGCGGCGACATGGCCTTCATTCGCATCGCTCCGCGCTGCGCGCTCGTCGCGCTGCTCCTCGGTTGTGTGTAACACGACGATCTCCCGGGCGTCAAGCCCGACGCCGCGCTCGACGCGAGCCCGCCAACAGAGGACGCCGCGCTCGACGCGACCTCCGATACCGCGCTCGACACGCCACGCGACGCTGCGCTCGACGCCGTGCTCGACGCGCCTCGCGACGCCGTGATCGACGCGGTGCTCGACGCGCCTCGCGACGCGGCGATCGCGAACCCGCTCGATCCTTCGCTCGCGCCCGCGGTCGACACCGACCCCTCGCACTACCCCGCGAACATCTGGGTGACGACGGCGATGGCGAAGGTGCAGCCCGACGCGACGCCGGGCGCGGTGCACTGGGCGCTCATGTCGAGCGCGCGCAACGAGTTCGAGAGCTTTCAGGTTCACGTGCGCGCCGCGGCGACGCCCATCACCAACCTGTCGATCACGCTTGGCGACCTCGTCGACGCGCGCTCGGGCGCTCGCATCGTCGCGGCGGAGCGCGCGGTCGTCTTCCGCGAGGAGTACCTCACGATCACCACGCCGTCGGACCTCAACGGGCTCCGTGGGCCGGTGCCAGACCCGCTCATCCCCGCCGTCGACCCGTGGCTGCACCAGACGCGAAACGCCTTTCCTGCGAGCGTTCCTGCGGCGACGACGCGGAGCTTCTGGGTCGAGGTGCACGTGCCGCCCGCGACGCCGTCGGGCTACTACACCGGCGCCGTCACCGTGCGCGCGGGCGCCGCGACGCTCGCCACCATGCCCGTGCGACTCAAGGTGTGGAGCTTCGACCTCCCGTCGACCTCGTCGCTCCCCAACTTCTTCGCCGTGAGCGACGACGCGTTCTGCACCGTGGTCACCGGCAGCTACCGCGCGTGCGGCGCCTACCCCGGCGCCGGCGGAGACGCCGACCGCGGCGTCGAGATCACGCGGCTCCTCACCGCGCGCGTGCTCCTCGACTACCGCATCACGAACGCCGAGACGCCCTACGCAGGCACCGACGTCACCACGTGGACCGCCTTCGACGCGCTCTACGGCCCGCTCCTCGACGGCACCGCCGACACGCGCCTCCGCGGCGCGCGCATGACGTCGCTCGCGTACGTGGGCGTCCCCGACGACTACGCGCTCGTCAACCGCTGGTCCGTGCACGCGCGCGAGCGGGGATGGAGCGATCGGCTGCTCTACTACCACTGCGACGAGCCGCCCCTGGGGTGCTCCTTCGCAGAGGCCGCCGCCGAGGAGCGCGCCGTCCACGCGCTCACGCCCCCCGTCGCCACGCTCCTCACCACGGGCATCGACGAGCTCCGCGCCAACCACATGGAAGACGCCGTGGACATCGTGACGCCCCTCGTCGACCTCGTGCAGCCGCGCGAGACCGCGAGCGCGCGCGGCCGCTACGACGCCTTTCTCGCCATGCCCGGCAAGCGACTCTGGTGGTACCAGGACTGCACGGAGCACGAGTCCTGCGCCAACGGTCGACCGGGCTCCGCCGCGAGCCTCTCGCCGACCTACATGATCGACGCTTCGCCCATGAGAAATAGGGTGTTCCAGTGGATGGCGCACCTCTACCGCATCGGCGGCGAGCTCTACTACGGCACGGATTACTGCTGGAACCACGCGTGCGGGTCGACCACGCGCGACGTCTGGGCGAGCGCCTACGCCTTCGGGGGCAACGGAGAGGGGACCCTCATGTACCCCGGACTCCCCGCGCGCATCGGCGGCACCACCCCCGTGCCGGTTCCGTCGATCCGGCTCGCGCTCATCCGTGACGGCCTCGAAGACTACGAGTACCTCCACGCCCTCGCGGCCGCTGGAGAGGGCGCCTTCGCCGACGCGCAGGCCCGGACCTTCATCACCACCGCGCACGTTTTCTCCAACGATCCAGCGAGGCTCGCCGCCGCACGGGAGGCCCTCGGTGACCGACTTCACGCGCGCGCGCTGAGATAGCGCGCCGCGACGCGCGCGAAGCATCTTCAACGGTTGCGAAGCGTCGCGCGCCTGTGGATGATCGATCGCCCGGCGCAACCGTGACGAAGAGCCCTGCAGAGCCGCCGCGAGAGTCGATCGCGCCCACGAAATCGACGCTGATCGGAGTGAGCGCGCCGACGTTTCCGCTGTACGAGCAGGCGCCGCCGCCGTCGAGCAAGTCGACGCTCATCGGGCTGACCGCGCCGACGCTCCCGCCGCCTTCGGCCGCCCCCGCAGGCTCCACGAAGTCGACGCTCATCGGGCTCACCCCGCCCTCGCTGCCGCCGCCGTCGACGAGCCAGGCGGCCCCCGTCGCGAGCGCGCCGCCCGTCGCGGCCACGCCGTCGTTCGCGCCGCCGCGCGAAGACCCCGAGCCGCGCGCCGCGCTGCCCGCGGGCGCCGTGTTCGATGGACGCTATCGCGTGGAGCGCGTGCTCGCCCGAGGTCGCGTGGGGACGGTCTACGCGGTCCGCTCCGTGGAGCACGACGGGGTGCGGGCGCTGAAGGTGCTCAAGACGGGCGCGAGGGATTCGAGGGTCGCCGACGAGCGCGTGCTCGACGACCTGAGCCTCGTCGAGTCGGTGGTGAACGACCACGTCGCGACGGTGTACGAGTCGGGGTGCACCGAGGGCGGCGCGGTGTGGTTCGCCGCCGACCTCCTCGACGGCGCCACGCTGGCGCAGCGCGCCGCCGCCACGTCGCGCGAGCCGATCACGCGGAGCGACGCGTGGAAGGTGCTGCTTCAGGTCGCCCTCGGGCTCGACGCGGCGCACGCGAAGGCGCTGGTGCACCGGGACCTGCGGCCGTCGAACGTCTTCCTCGCGACGCAGCGGTCGGGCGGCGTGAAGGCGAAGATCCTCGACTTCGGCGTCTCGCACCGCGTCGAGTGGGAGCGCGCGCACGGAGGCCCCGACGTGGGCGCCGCGTGGGTCGCGCCCGAGTGCGTCGAGGGCGCGTCGGTCACGCCGGGCGCAGATTTCTGGTCCTTCGGGCTCCTCGCGTTCTGGCTCTTCACGGGCCGCTCGTACTGGCCCACGGGCCGCGTGCGCCTCGACGCGCCGATCGTGCTGGCCTCGGAGCGCTGCGCCGAGCTCGCGATCTCGCGGCGCCTCCCCGACGGCTTCGACGCGTGGTTCGAACAGTGCGTCGCGCGCGCGCCGCGCGACCGGTTCCGCACGGCGCGAGACCTCTCCGTCGAGCTGATGAACATGTTCCACACGTCGCCCGAGAGCGACGCCGCGGCGGGCTTCGTGCCCGAGGTCATCGTCGCCGAAGACCTCCGCGACGCGGCCCCCGCGAACGCCTCGACGCCGAGCGCAGACCGCGCGGAGCTTCGCCGCCCGCCGCGCCTCCCGATGGTGACCCCGTCGTCAAGCCCCGACGATGCGACCGCGCAGTCAGCGGTGGTGTCTGCCTCCGACGCGACGCTCGACGTGGCGGGGGCGCGCGCCCTCGCAGACGCGCCGATCATCAGCGACGACGACGTGCGGGTGATCTCCGTCGAGACGCGCATGACGGCCGACAAGGCCCGCGCCACGGCCGCGGCGATGCGCGCCACCCGCGATCCGCAGCGCATCTCGATCCCCGTGGAGCGCGCGGCGCCGAGCAGCGTCCCCGCGGCCCCTCCGAGGACCGCCGATCACGGCGCCCGCCCGTGGTGAAGGCCGCGGACCTCGTCTCTGAAGAGGTCGACGACTCGGTGTCGGTGGTCTTGCGTGACGCGTGCTCGACCCGGCGACGCCTGCGTCGTCGGACCCTCCCGCGGGCCGCTACGCGCTCCCCCTCGTGTCGACGCGGAGGCTCTCCTCGACGCACCCCAGGGCGAAGGCGGCGAAGCTCGCCACCGCGCTCGTGGCGGGCTCATGCGCGGTGTTTGGCATCGCGTGGTTCGTCGCGACGAGCGAGCGCGTCGCGAGCGTCCCCGCCGCGCGGACCGCGGTCGATGATCCGACCCGCCACGACGCCGCCGTGAACGCGCAGCGCGCGCCCGTGATCACGCCGCCCGCGATCACTTCGCCCGCGACCACGCCGCCCGCGGCGCCGGGCGTCGCGCCCGCGAACATCGCGACGGCGCAGCCTTCGACCGCAGCCGCGTCGACCGCGAGCGCATCGCCGCTCTCGCTGCACGGCTGGAGCGAGGGCGGCGTTCGCGTCTGGGTCGGAGACCTCGAGGTCCGTCGGACGCACCTGCCCTTCACGCTTGCGCTCCGTCGACGACATCGGTTCTCGGTGGCGGGCTTCTTCGCGTGGTCGCTGCACGGCGCGCAGGTTCGAGAGAACCTCATCGGCACCTACGACCCCTCCTCGATGCTCATCCGGGTGCATGGAACGTCGAGCAGCGACCCGCTTCGAATGCCCGTCGGCGCCTACGCGCTGCACGTCGCGCGGAACGGGAATTTCGTCGGATCGACGATGGTCCGGTCGTCACGGCTGACGGGCGCGCTCGACGCCGACGCTGCGGCGCGCGTGTCGACCTTTCTCCTGCCCGAAGCGAGCGACGCAGACGCCGGAGCGCCCGCCCGCGTCACACCCTGATCCACCCGAGAAAGAGCGCGGCTCGCAGCGCCATGATCGCGAGCGTCAGGGCGACGGCGCCGAGGAGCGCGGCGTGCCACCACGAGGGGAGCCCGCGCGCCGACGGCGGTCGGCTCGTGAACCCGGTCGGCGCGGGAGGCGCGCTCCACGGCGCCAGCGGAGACGCGGTCGACACGAAGGGCGTGAGCACCGTCACCCTCGGCGGTCGCGACGACGGCGCGGGCCGCTCGGAGTCCGTGCGCGTCGCGGGTGCCTCGAACGAGCGCACCGAGGCTGCGGCATCGGTGTCGGTCGCTGCGCTCGACGCGGTCTCTCCAGCGGGCTGCACGCGCGGAGCATCGAGGGCCCGCGCCCGGGAGACAAGGCCCCATCGGTTGCACAGGGGAGATGCTCCCGCGCCTCATCTGCGCCGCGCGGTCTCGCTGTGCGACGCGCGTCGTAAGGGGCGCGGAGAGCGTGTCCGAAGGGGGTGGCCTCGTGTACCCTCGGCCTGTGCAAATCCACGGTAGGTGTATGCGTTTCGCGTGGCTCGGTCTCGCACTGCTGACCACGCTGGCCGCCTGTAGCGGTACCCCCGAAGAGCGTGACGCTTCGACCGATTCGCCGCTGCCCGACGTCGTCGACGCGCGCACCGACGCGAGCGACGCGAGCGACGAGCGCGCCGACGTCTCGGATGGGAGCGCCGACGCATCGGACGCCCGCGCAGACGTGACGGACGCGAGCGCCGACGCGACGGACGCGAGCGCGGATGTGACCGACGCAAGTGCGGATGCGAGCGACGCGAGCGATGCGAGCGCCGATGTGACGGACGCCGCGCGCGACGTGTCCCCCGTTGATGTCGTCGATGTCGTGACCGACACGCCCCGGACCGATGCGACCGTCGATGTCGCCACCGACGTGGTCACCGACGCGGCGAGCGACGCGGTCACCGACGCGCCCCGCCCCGACGCGAGCGTCGACGTCGGCAACGACACGCCCGCCGCAGACGCGGTGACCGACGCGGGCGTGGCGCTCGTCCCGGTGCGCTACGCCGACGTGCCCTCGACGATCGCGGACTGCGCCATCGCCGCGACGGACCCGCGGCGCGAGGCGCAGGAGACGCGCTGCGACGGCGTCGACAACGACTGCGACGGCAACATCGACATGCTCGTCCCGAGCGGCGCGAACGCGTGTACGACCTCCGATCGCGGCGTGTGCGCGTCGGGCTGGGCGAGCTGTCAGGGGACGACGCGCGTCTGTCAGACGCCCTCGGCGAGCCCCGAGGTGCGCGACGGCCTCGACAACGACTGCAACGGCGCCGTCGACGACGTGGCCGCGACCGCCGTCGTGCGGCCGCGCGCGTTCATGTTCATCCCCGACGACCTCTGGCTCGACGGGCCCGACGAGATCGACACCGTGGCGTCGATCATGGAGCAGTGGGGCATCCCCTACGACCGGCCCGCGATGGGCGCCTCGCGCGCGGCGCAGCTCGCGATGATCCCGGGCAACTACTCCGTGGTGCTCGTGCCGGGCTACCTCGGCGACTACGAGTTCGACGCGACCTCGCGCGCGGCGCTCGAAGACTTCGCGCGACAGGGCGGCGTGGTCATCGTGCAGAAGCCCCTGGTCACCGCGACGGGCGACCAGCTCCTCGGGTTTCTCGGCCTCACGCGGAGCGGTCGTCGACTCGACGTGACCGACGTCCGCTTCGTCGCGTCGGCGCCCATCACGCGCTCGCTCGACAGCCCCGAGGAGCGCTCGCTTCGAATCACCGACGACACGACGCGAGATCCCTCGGAGGTCTACACCTTCGACGTCGCGGCGGGCACGACGGTGCTCGCGCGAGCCTATGCGGGCGCCGCCGACGCGGGCGCGACGATCACGCGGCGCGTCGTCGGGCGAGGGGCGGTGTACGCGATCGGGCACAACCTCCACGCGTTTCCGCACTACCGCTGCTACATCAACTGCTTCGAGCCCGCGGGCGACGTGCTCGGGCTCATGCTCCGCGACGCCGTGCGCGAGAGCGCGGGCGGACACGTCGTGTTCAAGCACACCGTCCCGGGCGCGCAGGACTCGCTGCTCCTCGTCACCCACGACATCGACGCGCCCGACTCGTCGCAGCCCGGCTCGTGGGGCGCCGCCGCGGCCTCGCAGATGGCCGCCGTCGAGTACGCGCACCGGGCGAGGGGGACATACTTCGTCACCACCGACTACGTGAACGGCTACTGGACCCCGGAGACCGTGCGCTACCTCTGCGCCCTCGGGATGTGCCCGCCCGGCGCCCACTCCGTCACGCACCGCGACGAGCGCCCCGCCCTCATGGGGACCTGCGCCGAGACCTTCGCGACCTACACCCCGGTGATGACCTCGGCGACGACCCTCTGCGGCGAGGTGCGCGTCTCACTCGAGCTCCTCACGGGCGTCACGGGTGCGCGCCCGCTCGCATGGCGTTCGCCGTACCTCTCCATCGCCCCGGCGCTCTACGACGTGCTCGCGTCGAACGGCATCCTCGCCGACTCGAGCTACGCGATCGGAGACTTCAAGACCAACCTCCCCATCTCGCTCGCGCGCACGGGCATCAACCAGGCGACCTTCCGTCGACACGCGATGTTCGAACACCTCATCGCGATCGAAGACGGCATGGGCACCACCGACGGGACCACCACGACGCGCGAAGAACTCCAGATGTCGAACTACGCGCGCTTCGCGTCGCTCTGGACCTACGCCGCGCTCCGCAACGCCGCCAACGGCGCGCACACCGTCGCGCTCGTGCATCCGTCGTGGGGCGTCGGCGTGCCCGAGACCAACCAGGGCGTGAAGTTCACCGCCGTCGACCGCCTGCTCACGATGGCCGAGCGCGCGGGGATCCGCACCGACCTCGGCGTGCCCGAGGTGGCCGACTTCTGGCGCGCCCGCGAAGGCGTCGCGCTCGACGTCTCGTACGACTCCGCCGCGGGCTACCGCGGGTCGGTCACCGTGGGCGCGTACCCGGTCTCGAACCTCACGCTCGAGTTCGGCGACGCGGTCACCGCGTTCACCTGCGACACCTGCGGCCCCTACACCATCACCGGTCGCCGCGTCGTGCTGCGAGGACCGATCGCGGCGCGCGTCCGCTCGACCTTCACGGCGCGCTGACGCGAGGCGCGAACACCGCCGCGCGCTGACCCGCCAGCTCACGCTCCAACAAGAGAAGCCACGCCGTCGGCGCCGCCGCGGGAACCTGCGGCATGTCGGGGCCCTCGGGCGTCGCGTAGAGCACGCCGCCATCGCCGCGCCGCTGGAGCCGTCGAAGCACCTCGGCGACGCGCTCCGCGCCGACGCGATCACCCATGCGAAGACGGGCGAGGCCCACGGCCGCAGTGCCTTCGGCGAAGAGCGTCGACGAGAAGTCGTAGCCCTCGTACTCGTGGATCGTCCCCGCGTAGGGGGCGAAGCCGTCGAGGTCGTCGACGCGCGTGGCGAAGGTGCGCTCGGTGAAGCGCAGCGACGCGCTCGCCTTCTCGCGCTCGCCGCGCGCGAGGAGAAAGAGCGCGCCCCAGGCCCCCGCGGCGTCGAGGGCCAGCGCGCGATCGAGGCCGTTCGCGGTCGCGGCGACGGCGAAGCGCCCCTCGTCGGCGAGCCAGAGCGACGAGAGCATCGCGGACGAGAGCGCGTCGGCCTCGGCCTGATACCGCGCCTCGCCGAGCCGCCCGAGCGCATCGAGGAGGAACCACGCGTCGATCTGGTGCTCGGTCACGCAGTAGTCCGCGCGCCACGGCCCGTCGAAGCGGCGCTGGCCGTCGAGCCAGCGCCCGCGACCCGCGAGGATGAGCCCCGCGCGGGGATCGCTCCCCGACGGAAACCTCGAAGAAAGAAGCGCGTCGGCGACGCGTCGCGCGTGGGCCCTGAAGCGGTTCTCGCCCTTCACGAGGTCGTGCAGCGCGAGCGCGTAGCCCACCCACGCAACCACCCCCGAGCGCACGTACTCCACGTCGTAGAACGCGGGCGCGTCGAGTCCGAGCGAGAACCCGGGCGCGCCGCCGCTCGCGTCGACGAGCTGGCAGAGGGTGCGGCCGATGGCGCGCGCGTCGGGCTCGCGGTCGGCCAGCGTGTGGACGATCATCGCGAGCGCGAGGTCGTAGACGAAGGTCCTGCGTTCGAGGCGATCGCGCAGGGGATGGTCGTCGACGAAGCGGTAGCTGCGCAGGGCCGCGCGACGTCCGCTCGGGGCCACGGGGAGCAGGCGCGTCGCGCCGCGCTCGTCGTAATAGCGGTCGGCGGTGAAGGTCTCGGGCGTGAGGAAGACGTCGCCCGCTTCCAGCGAGGCTTGCATCGTGTAGGGTGTCGGCACGCAGCCGATCATCGCGCTCATGACCGCTGCGAAGCGCCACCCAACCTCCGCTCTCGGGAGCGTCTTCCTCGTGTCGCAACGCATCGGTTCCGCAGGGTCGCGAACATACCTCCGCACGGCCCTCGTGGCGCTGACGATCCCTGCGCTCCACGTCGGTTGCGCCGCCGCGCCGCCGCCGCCGCCGCCGCCCGCCACCGCGCGCGCCGACCGCGCGTCACAGCTCGCCGCTGCGCGCAGGCTCGCGGGCGAGGGGTGGCGCGCCACGGCGAGCGCGATCTATCAGACGCTCCTCTCGGCGGACCCCAACGACGACGAGGCCCGCGCGGGCGTCGCGCGCCTCGAAGCGTGGCAGGGGCGCTACGACGACGCCGACGCTCGCTACCGCGCGATCCTCTCGCGACACCCCGACGACGCCGAGGTGCGCGCGGGCCTCGTCGACACGCTCCTCTGGCGCGCCCGCTGGGACGACGCCCGCGCCCAGATCGACGAGGGGCTGCGCCGCGTGCCCGAGTCCGCGCCGCTCCTCGAACGTCTCGCGAGGCTCCACGCGTGGCACGGCGACGCGCCGAGAGCCCGGGCCGCCATCGACCGCGCCGCCCGCGCCGCGCCCGATCACCCCGACCTCACCGTCCTGCGCGATCGCACCTTCGACGGCGAGGCGCGGCTCATCGGACGCTATGACCTCTTCCCGGCGTCGACCGCGGACACGGGCGCCGTCGACCTCTTCGTGTCGCAGTGCCTCGGACGCCTCACGCTCGTCGCCCACTCCGAGCAGTCCATGCGACTCGTGACGGGGGGAACCGCCTACAACGGCATGTACTCGCTCGCCGCGAGCTACGCCTTCGGCGTCGGCTGGGGCGCGTCGCTCGAAGCGGGCTTCGGCGCGCCCGCTCCCGTGATCCCCGCGTGGACCGCGCGCGCCTCGGTCACCGCAGCCCTCGCGCGCCCGCTCTCGGCGTCGCTCGCGTACGCCTTCTGGTCCTACGCCAGCGGGCAGCGCGTGCAGCTCGTCAACCCCGCGCTCAGCCTCACGGTCACCGACACGCTCCGCTTCGAAGCGCGCTACGGGCTCGCGCTCGTCGCGAGCCCCGGCCTCGACCTCGCCGCCGTGCACACCGCGGGGCTCCGCGCGGTGTGGCGCGTCGCGCCCCGCGTCGACGTCGGCGCCGAGTACCTCTTCGGCAACCAGGTCGACCGCGTGCCCACCGCCGACCAGCTCACCACGCTGCAGTCGCACATCGGCTCGGCCTGGCTCGACTGGCTCGCGTCGCGCGCCTTCGGGTTGCGCCCGCTCTACCGCCTCGAACGACGAGAGAACCTCACGACCGGCGCGGCCTACCTCATCCACTCCGTCGAGGCGTCGGTGTACACGCGCTGGTGACGTATCCTGTCACGCGACGTCGCGGTCGAGCGCGCGCCACGCCGCGGCGCGCACGCCGGCGTCGGGGTCGACGGTGAGCGCCTCGATGGCCTCGCGCACGCCGACGCTCGCGACCTGCGAGAGCCGCTCGATGGCCGCGACGCGCACCGCCGCGGCGTTGTCGCGCAGCGCGTCGAGGAGGTCGTCTTCGTAGCCCGTCGCCGCGAGGGTCGCGATGACGTCGACGGCGATCTCGCGCAGGGCCGCGTCGCGCTCCGTCGAGAGGCGGTTGCGGGCGCGGGACGCGAGCGTCGGCGCGCGCGGGTCGTCGCGGAGGCACTGCTGCGCGTCGACGCCGCAGCGCGCCCACTCGCCCGAGAAGCGGCGCAGCGACTCGGGCGTGTCTCGCTGGAGGAGCGTGCCCAGGGCCGCCGCGCGCACGCGCGGCGAGAGGTCTTGAAGCAGCTCGTCGATGAGCCGCTCGGCGAGGGGATCGGTGAAGGCCGCGAGGGCGCTCGCGAGGGCGCGGCGCACGTCGACCGAGGGGTCCGCGCGCAGGGCCGCGAGGCGATCGACGGCGGAGGCGCTCGCCCGTCGCGCGATGGCGTCCATCGAGGCGATGCGCACGGCCTCGTGGGGGTCGCGACGGGCCTCATCGACGGCCACGTTGGCCTCGCGTGAGGGCAGCGCGGCGAGGGCGCGAACGGCGCCCGCCCTGACCTCGGGCGCGCTCGCGCGGAGCTGGTGCTTGAGCAGCGCGAGGAGCGACGGCGCGGCCATCCGTTCGAGCACGCCGAGGCACGCCACGGTGACCTCGACGCGGCGCGCGCCCATCATCTTGTCGACGAAGCTCGCGGGCGCGTCGCGGTAGAGCTCGGCGAGCGCGTCGATGGCCTCGCGCTCGACGGCGAGCGAGCTGCCGCCCAGGCGCTGAAACACGGCCTCGGCGCAGCGCAGGTCGCGGGAGCGCCCGAGGGCGCGCACCACCACGCGGGCCACCGGCTCGCTCGGGTCGTTCACGGCGCGGAGGAGGGCGCGCCGCGCGACCTCGCGGTCGGCCTTCTGCGCGACGGCCTCGGCGGCGCGGAGGCGCACGTCTTCGGCGGGATCGGACGCCAGCGCGTCGCCGAGCGTCTCGAGGCTGCGCTCGTTGCGAAACGCGGCGAGGGCCTCGACGGCCACGCGCCGCGCGGCGGCGTCGCGGCTGCCCTTCAGGAGCTCGTGGTACTGCGCGATGATGGCCTCGGCGTCGAGCGTCGCGTCCACGCCGCGGTCTCGGTCTTCGAGCTCCAGGCGCGCGTAGAACGCGCGGCGCACCTCTTCGTCCTCGTCGGCGAGGAGCGCGCGGACGCGCCGCAGGAGCGACGGCACCGCGATGGCGCGGACGGCGTAGGCGAGCGAGGCCTCGTTGCCCACGAGCGCGAGCCCGACGGCGCGCGCCGCGGGGTCGAAGCGCTCGTCCTCGGCGACCTGCGCGAGGGCGTCTTCGGCGCCGCCGCCGCCCACGCGCCCGAGCGCGAGGAGCGCGCGGTTGCGCACGAACGCGTCGGGGTCCATGAGCCGACCGCGCAGCACCGAGAGCACCTCGGGGCCGCGAAACCCGAGCCGCGCGATGGCGTTGACCACCGCGGCGCGCGCGCGGGGATCGTTGTCGTCGGAGGCTTCGAGGAGCGCGTCGAGCGACGCGGTCACGCGGACCTTGCCGAGCGCGCCCGCGGCGCTCGCGCGCAGCGCCGCGTCGGGGTCACGCAGGAGCGCCGCGAGCGCAGGGACGCCCTCCGGCGCGCCGATCTTGCCGAGGGTCCAGCTCGCGCCGAGGCGCACGTCGCGGTCTCCGCTGGCGGCGAGCGCGGCGAGGCGCTGCTGGAGCTCGGGCCCCGCGCGACCGGGCTGCGCGAGCACCTTCGCGATGCGCTCTCGCACCTCGGGCGCCGCGCCCGAGAGGGCCCGCACGAGCGCCTCGAGCGACGACTCCCGCGCGCCGAGCGCGTCGACGGCCGCGAGCCGCACCGACACCGCGCTGTCGGCGAGCGACGCCGTGAGCACCTCGTCGACCGCGGGGGAGCGCACGCGCGAGAGCCCCGCGATGGCGCGCACCCGCACGCGCTCCGACGACTCCCTCGCCGCGCGAAGGAGCACCTCGACGACGCCCACCGTGTCATGACGCGCGAGCACCTCGACGAGCGCGACGCGCACGGGGAGGCTCCCTCGCTCCATCGCCACGCGGAGCGCGGCGTCGTGCGGCGCGGTCTCTTCCGCCGCGAAGGTCACGAGCGCAGCGGCCGCGGCCTCTCGCACGACCACCTCGGGGTCGCCGAGGAGCTTCGTGAGCGCGGCGGCCCCTTCGGGGGCGCGGGTCCGTCCGATGGCCTCCGCGAGGCGAGCGCGCACGGGCCACGAGGCGTCGTCGAGGGCCGAGATGAGCAGCGGCGCAACGCGCGTCGCGCCGAGCTCTCCGCACGCCTGCGCGAGGTACGCGCGCACCCTGAAATCACCGTCGGAGAGGTGCCCCGCGAGGCTGTCGACGAGGCCCGCGCGGCCGAGCTCCATCACGGCGGCGTAGGCCCTCGCGGTGACCTCGGGGTCGTCCGAGGTGAGCTCGCGCAGCCTCGCGTCGAGGTAGCCCACGCGCTCGATCGCCTGCGCCGCACGCCGTCGCACGTCGGGCCTCGGATCGCGGAGGGCGCTCTCCATCGGCGCGATGTTCCGGGGCCGGATCATCTCGAGCGCTTCGAGCGAGCGGATGCGCGTGACGTAGTCGGGGTCGCCGAGGGCCGCGATGAGCACGTCGGCGGAGTCCTCGTCCTTGAGCCGTCCGAGGGCCGCCGCGGCGTGGGCGCGCACCTGCGCGATGGGGTCGCGCAGCGTCGCCTGGATGAGCGCCCGGATCGCGCGGCGATCGCCGATGGCGCCGAGGGCCTCGGCCGCCGCGGTGCGCATCGCGTCCTGCCGATCGCGGAGCCGCTCCATGAGCGTCGGCACCGCCGTCTGATCGCCGATGCGCCCGAGCACGCGCGCGGCCCACACCGCCGCACCCGAGCGCTCGTCTTCGCGCAGGAGCTCGACGAGAAATGGCGTCGCCGTCGACCCGAAGCGAACGAGCGCCTCGGCCACGCGCGGCGACGACCACTCGTCGATCACGCGCAGCTCCTTCACGAGCAGCGGAATCACCGCGGGGTCACGGATGCGCGCGAGCGCCTCGGCGACGACCACCTTCACCGAGAGCGTGTCCTCGTACGGATCCCGCAGCGCCTCGACGAGCGACGGCACGGCCTCGGCCACGCCGAGGAGCCCCAGCACCTCTGCGGCGCGCGCCCGCTCGCTCCACGCCCGCGCGCCGCGGACGTCACGGATCGCGCGCTCGGTGAGCCCCGCGCGCTTGTAGGTCTCGGCCACCCAGGCGACGCGCGAGGCGTCTGCGCGCAGCGTCGCCTCGAGCGCGCGGTCGAGCGTCGTCGTGTCGAAGCGGCGTTGCAGCGCGCGCACGGCGGCCTCGGGCGTCGACTGCGCCACCTCGTCGATGGCGGCCCGCGCGGCCTGCATCCGTTCGACCTCGCGCTTCGCCGCGGAGCGCCGCCACGACTCGCGCGCGAGCACGGCGAGGGCCGGGCCCACGGCGAGCGCCGCAAGCGTCGCGACGGCGTAGTACGCGGGCGTGGTGAGGTTCACGTCGCCCCGAGGAGCGCCGAGATGCGGAGCACCACGGCGGCGGCGTCGATGGGCCGCGCCACGAAGGCCTCGGCGCCGCACTGCTGCGCCCAGAAGCGATCGGCGGGCTCGTCGCGATCGGAGAGCATCACGACGGGGATCGCGGGGTCGATGGCCTTGATCTCGCGGCAGGCCTGGTAGCCGTTGAGCTCGGGCATCACGACGTCGAGCACGACGAGGTCGGGCGCGTCGGCGCGCACGGCGTCGACGGCGGTCACGGCGTCTTGCACGACGGTGGTGAGGTAGCCGAGGCCGCGGAGGCGCGCGTCGAGGGCGTCGAGCGACGCGGGGTTGTCGTCGACGAGCATGATGCGCGCGCGCGCCGCGGCGACGGGGTGCGCGCCGGTGGGCGGGCGCGTGGGGCTCCGGGGCTCTCCCTGCGAAGGCGGGTCTTGCGTGCTCATGACGTCGAGAGGAAGCCCTTGCGGGCGAACTTGTCCCAGCCCTTCTTCCCCGCGGCGAAATCGCGGAAGCCTCGGAGCTGCCAGAACAGGAGGAACTGACGGTAACCAAAGTTCGAGATGAGGCCAAACACCAGCAGCATCGCCACGTCTCGGAGGCGGCTGTAGGGGAAGAGCGAGAGCGACGTGGTGCGCGCGCGCGGCCCGCGCTCCGACTCGATGCACATGAGCACCGAGAGCGACGAGAGGCAGAGGTTGATCATCGTCGCGACGCCGAGAAAGAGCAGCGCGTTCACCGGCGCGAGGAGCCCCGTCACGGCGCTGAGCGCGAGGGTCACGTAGCCCGCCATCTCGACGAAGGGCGCCGCGGCTTCGAAGACGACCTGGTAGGGCAGCGCGAAGAGCCCGACCTGCAAGAACCTCGGCCTGCCGATCATCGCGGCGTGGTAGGCGAGCACTTCGAGGAGGCCGCGATACCAGCGCGCGCGCTGCTTGCCGAGGTCGCGGTAGTTCTCCGGCGCCTCCGTCCACGCCACGGGGAAGGGGAGGAACACCACGCGCCCCGCGAGGCGACGGTCGAGGAGGTAGCGGTGCAGCCGCACGATGACCTCCATGTCCTCGCAGACCGTGTGCGGCTCCTCGCCGCAGTACTCGATGCCCACGCGGGAGCGCATGCGCGGCGTGAGAAACCCGCCGATCGCGATGAGGATGTCGCGTCGCACGAGCGCGAACACGCCCGAGAGCACGAGCAGCGAGTCGAGCGCCGCGAGGGCCGTGCGACCCTGCGCGAACGAGCGCATGTACTCGACGACCTGAAAGCGCGCGATCCAGCTCTTCGGGAGGCGAAGCGAGACAACACGGCCATCGACGACCACGGCGTCGTTGGCGAGGCCCACCTGCGCGCCCACGGCCACCACGCCCGCGGGGTCGTCGACGATGGGCTGCGCCGCGCGGAGCAGCGCGTCGGGCATGAGCACGCTGTCGGCGTCCATGCTGGTGACGACCTCGCCCTGCGCGAGGTTGATCGCGGCGTTGAGCGCGTCGGCCTTGCCCCCGTTCTCCTTGTCGATGAGCACGAGGCGCGCGAGCCCTTCGGGCAGGGGCATCCGTGACTCGTAGAGGGCGCGCACGGGGGCGGTCTTGAGGTGGTTGTCGTACTCGCGCTCGACGCGCACGAAGTGAAACTCGCGGCGCAGCACGTCGACGGTGCGATCGCGCGAACCGTCATTGCAGATGACGATTTCAAACGAGGGATAGCGGAGCTTCAGGAGCGACCGCACGCTCTCGGCGATGGTGACCTCCTCGTTGTAGGCGGGCACGAGGAGCGTGATCGTGGGGAGAAAGGTGCTCCGCATCGCGTCGATGGCGGGCCGCACCTGCTCGGCCTGGAGGAGCTTCTTCACGCGCCTGTGGCTGATCACCACGAAGCCCATGTTGATCACGAAGAACACCGTGACGTAGGTGAACGCGAGGGCGTCCATCGCGCCGAGAAGCGCCGCCACGAGGTCGGTGAACACGCCGTGACTCTAATGCCCAGACGCCGCGGAGCTGAAGGGCTTTCGCCCCTTGTGATAGCGTCGCGCGCCGCAACACCAGCACGGAGCACAGAGACCCCACATGCCGCTCAACCACTACGTCACCCTCGGACGCTCGGGCCTCCGCGTGAGCCCCTTCTGCCTCGGCGCGATGACCTTCGGCGAAGACCTCGGATGGGGCTCCAGCGTCGAGGAGTCGCAGCGCATCGTCGACCGCTTCCTCGAGCTCGGCGGCAACTTCATCGACACGGCCAACGTGTACACGCGCGGCCACTCCGAGAAGATCCTCGGCGACCACATCGGGCGCGACCGGGCGAAGCGCGACCGCGTCGTCCTCGCGACGAAGTTCTACGGCAACCTCTACCCGAACGATCCCAACGGCGGCGGCGCCGGGCGCAAGGCCATCGTCGCGTCGTGCGAGCAGTCGCTCCGTCGGCTCCAGACCGACTACATCGACCTCTACTGGATGCACTGCTGGGATCGCCACACGCCCATCGAGGAGACCCTCGCGGCCCTCGACGACCTCGTGCGCGCGGGCAAGGTCCGATACGTCGGCTTCTCGGATACCCCTGCGTGGAAGGTCGCCGAGGCCCAGACCATCGCGCGGCTGCGAGGCACGACGCCCCTCGTCGCGCTCCAGATCGAGTACTCGCTCCTCGAGCGTACCGTCGAGGGAGAGCTCGTCCCCATGGCGCGCGAGATGGGCCTCGGCGTGACGCCCTGGTCGCCCCTCAAGAGCGGCGCGCTCAGCGGCAAGTACACCCGCGCCAACGCGGGCGCCGTGAAGGGAGACCGCGGCCCCTGGGTGATGAGCGCGCTCACCGAACGCGCGTACACCCTCGTCGACGCGCTGATCTCCATCGCCGCGGAGCTCGAGACCACGCCCGCGCGCGTGGCCCTCTCGTGGGTGCAGAACCGGCCCGGCGTGACCTCGACGATCCTCGGCGCGCGCACCGTGGCGCAGCTCGAAGACAACCTCGCGGCCATCGACGTGAAGCTCCGCCCCGAGCACGCGGCGAAGCTCGACGAGCTCTCGAAGCCCACGCTCAACTTCCCCGCGGGCTTTCTCGCGGGCGCGGGGACCTTCATGCACGGCGGCCTCACGGTGAACGGCGACACCGCGCGCCCCTGGCCCATGGCCCCCCGCAGCGACGCCGAGCGCTACTGAGCGGCGCTCCCTCTGCGCGATGACCGAGACGCGATACCTCATCCCCGCGGCCACGCACCGCGTCGAGCACGAGATCGAGCGGAGCCGCTTCATCACGACGCTCTCGCGCGCCGCCACGCTCGAAGACGCGCGGGCCTTCATCGCCAAGGTGCGCGAGGAGTTCCCCGACGCGACGCACAACTGCTGGGCGTACGTGGTGGGCCCGCCGGGGTCGACCGCGTGCATCGGGATGAGCGACGACGGCGAACCCCACGGCACCGCGGGGCGCCCCATGCTCAACGCGATGCTCCACGGCCGCGTGGGCGACGTGGCCGCCGTGGTCACGCGCTACTTCGGCGGGACGCTGCTCGGCAAGGGCGGGCTCGTGCGCGCCTACACCGGCGGCGTCGTCGACGCGCTCGCCACGCTCCCCACGACGGAGCGCGTCCGCAAGGCCCGCGTCGCCGTCGAGATCGAGTACCCCCGCGTCGACACCGTGCGACGGATGCTCCCGACCTTCGACGCCGTGATCCTCGGCGAAGACTTCTCGGCCACCGTGGGCTATCGCGTCGAGCTGCCCTGCGCGAAGGTCGACGCGCTCCGTCGCGCGCTCCTCGACGCGACCGCGGGCGACCTCGTGTTCGACACGCTCGACGAAGACCCCTGATCGCGCGCGCGGAGGTGTGAGACCCTCGCGCGCCATGATGGTCCCCGACGTCCCCGGCCGCGTGCCGCTCTTTGGCAACCTCATCGCGATGCGGACCGCGCCGCTCGACACGCTCACGCGCACGCTGCGCGAGTGCGGCGACATCGCGAGGGCCACGTTCCCCGGGCACGTGGGGTACTTCCTGTTTCACCCCGACCACGTTCGCACGGTGCTCGTCGACCACGCGAAGTCCGTGAGCAAAGACACGCCCGGCTTCGACGCCCTGCGGCTCCACCTCGGCAACGGCCTCGTCACGAGCGACGGCGCGTTCTGGCGCCGCCAGCGGCGCATCGCGCAGCCCGCGTTTCACCGCGCGAAGATCTTTGCCCTCGGCGAGCGCATGGTGAGGCTCGCCGAGGCCACCGCCGACGAGTGGTCCGTCGCGGCGCGCACCGGGCGCCCCGTCGACATCGCCGAGTCGATGATGCGCCTCACGCTGCACATCGTGGCCGACACCATGTTCGGCAGCGACGTCGAGCGCGACACCGCCGACGTGGGACGCGCCATGACCCACCTCCTGCACGACCTCAACGAGCGCATCGTGCGGCCGTGGCTCCCGCCGCCCTCGTGGCCGACCCTTCGGAACAAGCGCTTTCACGAGTCACGCGCCGTCGTGGCGCGCGTCGTCGACGGGGCCATCGCCGCGCGCCGACGCGACCCCGAGCGGCCCGGCGGAGACTTTCTCCGCATGCTCACCGAGGCCCGCGACGAAGAGACCGGCGAGGCCATGACCGACCAGCAGCTCCGCGACGAGGTGGTCACCATCTTCGGCGCCGGACACGAGACCACCGCCAACCTCCTCGCGTGGACGTGGTCGTGGCTCTCGCGCGCGCCGCAGGTCCGCAGGGCCCTCCACGCGGAGCTCGACGCCGTGCTCGGCGATCGCCCCGTCACCTCCGAGGACTACGCGCGGCTGCCCTACACGCGCATGGTGCTCTCGGAATCGCTGCGCATCTCGCCGCCCGTGTGGCTCATCTCGCGCCGCGTCGAGGCGCCCATCAAGCTCGGCGATCACACGGTCGAAGCGGGTTCGCTCGCGTTCCTCTCGCCCTACATCACGCAACGGCACCCCGCGTTCTGGGAGAACCCCGAGGGCTTCGACCCCGAGCGCTTCTCCGAGACGGCCTCCGCGCAGCGCCCGTCACACGCGTACTTTCCCTTCGGCGCAGGACCGAGAAAATGCATCGGCGAGGTCTTCGCCCTCGTCGAGGCCACGCTCATCCTCGCCACCCTCGCGCGGCGCTTCTCCCCAGAACTGCTTCCGGGCAAGGTCCCCGTCGCAGAGCCCGTCATCACCCTCCGCCCCCGCGGAGGACTCCCCATGCACCTCCGCCCTCGCGAGCGCGTCGCCATCGGTTGATCGCTTCCCGCCGCGCGATTGTTGCGTTACGGTCGCGCAAACAATGCCGCGCGTCGCTCGTCCCACGATCGCTCTCCTCACGCTCGGCTTCACGCGTTTCGCCTTCGCGCAGACGGCTCCTTCGGGCGACGTGACCGCCGCCGCCGCGGCCTTTCAGCAGGCCCAGCAGGCGCAGCTCGTTCGTGATTTCGCGCGCGCCGCGGACCTCTTCGAACTCGCCGACCGCGCCGCGGCCTCGCCCGCCGCGCTTCGAAGCGCGATTCGAAACCACCAGGCCGCGAACCACCCCGCGCGCGCCGCCACGCTCGCCATCGTCGCGCGCGACCGTGACGCGGCCGACCCGCAGAGCGCGCAGCTCGCCGCGTCGGTCCTCGCGGAGCTCTCGCCGCGACTCGCGTCGGTGCAGATCCGATGCGCGCCGTCGTGCGGCCTCGCCCTCGATCACAGCGCCGTCGACGGAGCGCGTCGCGACGTCCACGCGTTCTTCGTCGAGCCCGGCACGCACGCGCTCGACGCGACCTTCGACGGTCGCCCCCCGGTCGCGCGCTCCTTCGAGGCCGTCGCGGGCGCCACGGTCGACCTGAGCATCGAGGCGCCCGCCGCGCCGCCGCCTCCGCCCCCGCCGCCTCCGCCCCTGATCGAGGTCGTGCAGCCACCGCCCCCGCCGCCTCCTCCACCGCCTCCGCCTCCGCCGCCTCCCGCGCGTCCGCTGAGCCCCGCGATCGTCGGGATCGGCGCGGGCGTGACCGCGGCCGTGGCGGGCGTGCTCGTGTGGTCGGGCCTCGACACGCTCTCGGCGCGCGATCAGTACGTCGCCGCGCCGACACAGGCGGGCTACGTCGACGGAACGGGGCGAGAGCTTCGCACCAACGTGCTCATCGGCGTCACGGCGGCGCTCGGCGTGGCGACCGCGGTGGGCGCCGTGTTCTTCACCGACTGGTCGGGACGCCGATCGTCGCGCGCCGTGAGCTTCTCTGTGGGCCCCGCCTCGGGCGGCGCCGCGGCCTCGATGCTGGCTACTTTCTGAAGGGAAGGGGACGCGACCCATGAGCGACACCCAAGGCTCGCGCGACGGAGTGCTCGCGCCCGGCGAACGCCTCGGACGCTACGAGATCATCGGGCTCCTCGCGCGGGGAGGCATGGGCGCCGTGTACCTCGCGCGCTCCGCCGGAGCGGGCGGCTTCTCGCGGCTCTTCGCGATCAAGGTGATGCACGCGCACCTGGCCGACGAGGCCGAGTTCGTGAACATGCTCGTCGACGAGGCCCGCGTCGCGTCGCGCATCCATCACCCCAACGCCGTCGCCATCATCGACCTCGCCGAGAGCCCGCAGGGCTACTACCTCGTGATGGACTACGTCGAGGGCGCCACCCTCACGCAGGTCCGCACTTCGAAGCTCCTCACCGACGATCAGAAGACGCGCATCGGGCTGCGCATGATCCTCGACGCGCTCGCGGGCCTCCACGCGGCGCACGAGCTCCACGACGACGACGGCGCGTCGCTGCGCATCGTTCACCGCGACGTGTCTCCGCACAACATCCTCGTGGGCTGCGACGGCGTGGGGCGCATCACCGACTTCGGCATCGCCCTCGCCACCGCGCGCATCGCCTCGTCGCGCCCCGGCATGATCAAGGGAAAGCCGCAGTACATGGCCCCCGAGCAGGTGCTCGCCTCGGCCGTCGACCGCCGCGCCGACATCTTCTGCGCGGGCATCATCCTCTGGGAGTTCCTCACGCGCGGACGGCTCTTCCGCGGCGACACCGAGGCCGCGGCGATGATGATGGTGTGCAACGCGCCGATCCCCGCGCCGACGACCCTCCTCCCGCTGCCGCAGGGCTTCGACGAGGTGTGCCTCCGCGCGCTCGAGCGCGACCCCGACAAGCGCTACCGCACCGCGCGGGCCTTCGCCGAGGCCCTCGAAGCCGTCGTCGACGCCGCGGGCTGGTCGATGTCCACGCACGACGTCTCCGAGCTCGTCTCGACGGCCTTCGCCGACGACGTCGCGAAGCGCAAGGCCCTCATCCGCGACCGCGGCCGCGTCGCCCACGAGCCCGTGAAGGAGCCCGCGAGCTCGCGCTCCGCCCCGATGATGCAGCGCCCGCCGCGCGACTCCCTCGCCGAGGCGGCCACCGTGGCGAACCCTTCGACGCGCCCCGGCGAGGCCCCGAAGGAGACCAGCGCGAGCATCCCCGCGATCGAGGTCCGCCCGCAACAGCGCAAGCCCGCCGAGGTCACCACCGTGCGCCTCAGCGTGGTCAACGACCCGCCCGCGAAGCCCGCGCGCATCATCGCCGCGGCCGCTGCGGCCACCGCCATCGTCGTCGGCGTCTGGTGGGTCGGCCACCGCGACGCCCAGAACGCGCGAGAGTCCGTGTCTCCCACGGCCCACGCGGCCACCGCGCCCGCCGCATCGCCGACGCCCGCGCCCGCGCCGCCCGCACCCGCAGCGCCCACGCCGCCTCCCGCCGCGCTCGCCGCACCCGCGCTCGCGGCGCCCGCGCCTCGCGGCGCCCGAACCGACCGCGCCGACGACCGCCGCGCCCGCGCTCGCCGTGCCCTCCGCGCAGCCGCCCGGCGCCGCGATCGGCGCGCATCGTCGCCGTCGCGCATCTGAAGACGCGGGAGCCCCGTCGGCCCCGAGCGCTCCGACCCTCGAGACCAACCCCTACCTGCGACACTGAATGAACCGCCGCGCTGCGATGCTCCTCTGTGCGATCTCGTCGACGGCGTGCAACGTCTTCGACGAGTCGCTCTACCTCCGCGCCGACGCGGGCGCCGACGCCACGGTGCAGGCGCTCACGCTCGCCGAGCGCTGCTCCGCCGCGGTGCCCCTCGTCGCCCGCGCGAACCGCGACTACACGCTCGACACCTCGGGCCTCGCCGACGACCTGCGCGACCTCGCGTCGTGCGCCGGACGCGAGCTCCCCGGCAACGACGGCTTCTTCCGCGTCCACATGGAGGCCGGAGAGCTCTGGCACTTTCACGTCCACACGCTCGACCGCACGCACAACCCCGCGATCTACCTCCTGCCCTCGTGCGACGACCGCGCCTGCACGCGCGGCCTCGACGAGTGCGGCGACGGGCGCGACGAGCACATCTCGATCCGCGCCCGCGAGTCGCGCGACTACTTCGTCGGCCTCGACAGCGCGTCGACGGGCGGCGCGCCCTACCAGCTCACCGTCGTGCACGCGGCCTGCGGCGACGGGGTTCGAGAGCACGGCGAGTCGTGCGACGACCACAACCGCACGGCGGGCGACGGATGCGACGCCGACTGCCGCTCCGAGCTCAGCGACAACGGCGTCGAGGTCGAGCCCAACGACGATTTCTCGGACCCCAACATCGTCGTGGTCAACGCCGCGCCGGTCACCGTGCAGGGGCGCCTCGGCGGGCGCTGCGACTTCGACATGTTCGGCGTGAACGTGCCCGCGGGGGCCTCCGTGCGCGTGACCATGCTCGACATCAACGGGCAGCCCTGCCCGATGTCGGCGCCCGAGTTCCGCATGGCCTGGGTGCTCCCCGACGGCACCACCACGGGCGGCACCGGCGTCATCGCCGCGGGCAATCGCTGCCCCGCGATCAGCGACGCGCAGACCTTCGCCCAGCGCATCACCACCGCGGGCACGTACTACGTCCGCGTCTCGCCCGTCGGCGACCTCGCCGACCTCGTCGACTACAAGCTCCGCTTCGAACTCGTGCGCCCGTAGCGCCGCGCGCGCGTCGCGAGCGCCGCCGCGAGGCCCACGAGCACCCACGCCGCGCCGCGCGGGGCGCGCTCGCCCGACGCGCGACAACCGCAGCCGCCGTCGTTCGCGCCCGTGAACAGAGGCCCCGCGTCGCTCGCGTCGGCCACGCTGGCGTCTTCGACCACGGGCGGCATCTCGACGCCCACGCCGTTCGCGCGCAGACGCACGTGCACGCGAGGCGTGTCGGGGTCATTGGTCGTCACCACGAGGTCGCCCGTCGCGGGCCCCGGACGCACCGGCGCGAAGGCCACCACGAAGCTCGATCGCGAGCGCACCGGAAGCGACCCCGCGCGAGACATCACCGCGAAGGGCGCGTCGACCTCGGCGGAGAGGATGCGGCCGTCGCCCTCGCCGTCGTTGCGGACCTCCACCGTGCGCTCGGTCATGCGCCCGAGGTCGACGTCGCCGAAATCGAGCGTCGCAGGCTCGACGCGCACGTCGGGCAGGCCGAGGTGCGCCACCGACGGGTCGAAGAGCGCGTGCCTCGGAAAAGGTCCCACGGGGATCGGGATGTCCGCGAGGTCGAGCATCCAGCGACGACCCGCGAGGCTCACGTAGAGCCCCGGATACACGTGGATGGCGCCCGCGTAGCCCACGTCGCCTTCGAGGCGAGGGGAGTACTCCACCGAGGGCCCCGCGTTGAAGGCCGCCTGCGTTCGAAGGGTCAGCGCCGTGAGCGGATCGGCCGCGAGCCCGAAGGACATCCGCGTCGACTGGTAGGTCGCCGAGACCTCGCCCGCGGCCTCGAAGGTGAACCCGCCCGAGATGCCGGGGATGCGAATGATGGCGTCGGTGAGCGACACGTCGGCGACGCGCGCTCGCATCGTGCGACCCATCGCGGAGACCGGCGTCCACGCCCACGGATCGAAGGGCGAGCGACCCGTCGCGCGGAAGTCGATCATGGGGAGGTAGGGGATCGGCCCCTCCCAGCTCACGGTGCGGCCGCCCACGTCGAGCGCGAGGCGCACGCGCGCCGAGAACTGCACCCCGTAGTCGACCTCCAGCGCGCCCTCGCCGGGCGTGCCGAGGGCCTGGAGCACCATCGGCTCGGGCCAGCTCGCGACGAGCTCTCCCGCGGCCGTGACCTGCGTGTGGCCCGCGAGCACCGCGCGCACGCGCACCTGCACCGGCGCGCTCGGCGGGAGCCACCCCGTGTCGAAGTCGAACTCCGTCGGGAGCCCCTCTCGCCAGCGAAACGAGATCGGAGCCCGCGCGCACCCCGCGGCGTCAGGCAGGCACCCCCCGACCTGCGCGAGGGCCACCGAGGAGCTCATCGACAAGGCGAACGCACCCAACACGACCGCGCAGCGCATCGCGTGATGAGTACCCCAACTCACGCGCCGCGTGGAGCCTCGGCGCGACTCCGATCGCGTTCGCGACGCTGTTGACGCACCGGCGAATCGCGAGCAGCTTCCGCGGCCCATGAAATTCTTCGCGAGCGCGGCCAAGGGCACCGAGGGCGTCTTGCGCGACGAGCTGAGGGCGCTGCGCCTTCCGCGCGTCCGCGCCGACCGCGGCGGCGTTCACTTCGAAGGCACCCTCGACGAGGGCATGCGCGCCTGCCTCGGCTCCCGCGTCGCGATGCGCGTGCTCGTCGAGCTCGCGACCTTCACGGCCCTCGACGCCGACGACCTCTACGCGGGCGTCCGCACGATCCCGTGGCACGAGCACATCACCGCGCGGCACACCCTCGCCGTGCGCGCGACCTGCGCCAACTCGAAGCTCACGCACTCGCACTTCATCGCGCTGCGAACGAAGGACGCCATCGTCGACGCGATCCGCGACCGCAGCGGCGTGCGACCCGACGTGAACGCCGACGACCCCGACGTGGCCGTGAGCGTGCGCCTCGCGCGCGACGTCGCCACGGTGTACCTCGACCTCTCGGGCGAGCCCCTGCACCGCCGCGGGTATCGCCTCGAGGTCACCGAAGCGACGCTCAAAGAGACCCTCGCGGCCGCGGTGATCCTCCTCTCGGGGTGGAAGCCCGGCGTCCCCTTCATCGATCCTCTCTGCGGCTCGGGGACGCTCCCCATCGAGGCCGCGATGATCGCGTGCAACGTCGCGCCGGGCGCGCGTCGACGCTTCGGCTTCGAACGCTGGCCCTCCTTCGACCACGCCGCCGAGGCCCGGTGGAACGCCCTCCGCGACGAGGCGCGCGCGAAGGAGCTCCCGCGCCCCGAGGCGCCCATCACGGCCTGCGATCGCGACCCCGAGGCCATCGAGTCGACGCGACGAAACGCGCGCCGCGCAGGCGTCGAGAGCGCCATCGAGATGCGCGTGCTCGACGTGCGAGACCTCGAAGCCGCCACGGGACCGGGCTTCGTCGTGAGCGATCCCCCCTACGGCGATCGACTCGCCTCCAAGCCCCTCCAGCTCGCGGGCTTCTTCCGTCAGTTCGGCGAGGCGATGGCGAAGCTGCGCGGCTACGAGGTCGTGCTGCTCTCGGGCAACCCCCTCCTCGAACGCAACATCACGATGCCGCGCCTGCGCGAACACACGCTCTTCAATGGTGCGATCGAGTGCAGGCTGCTCTGGTATCGCAGCGAGCCCTGACGAGGTGCGGCCGTCGGGTCGCATTTCGGGTCTCGCGCGGATTCGAGTAGAGTCGCGCGCCGTGACGCTTACCTCACCGCTTCGCGCTTCTTTCCTCGCGCTCTCGATCGCGCTCGTCGCAGCGGGCTGCGGCGACGATGCCACGAACACCCCGACGCCCACCCCCACCCCCGACGCGGGACGCCAGCCGCCCAGGGAGTGCCCGCCGGGACCCAACGTCTGCGCCTGCGCCGACAACGGTCCGCCTGATTTCTCGCAGGCCGAGGCGGGCATGGCGACGGCCACGTCAGACAGCGCGCAGCAGGCCGCCCTCGTTCGAACGAACTACTGGCGCACCGCCGCGGGGCTCGCGCCCATCAACGCGAACGCGCAGCTCGAGCAGGCCGCGATGGCGCACTCGACCTTCATGGCGCAGAACGCCTCGAACTGCTGGCCCGGCGCGCACTTCGAGAACGAGCCCGGCTGCATGGGCTACACGGGACGCACGCCCTTCGATCGCGTCGCGGCCACGGGGTACCGCGCGTCGGCCTCCGGCGAGGTCATCAACTGGGAGGCGACGCCCACGCGCTCCATCGACGGGTGGATCTGGACGGTCTATCACCGCACGCCGTTTCAAGACCCGTCGTACACCGAGACCGGCTTCGCCGCGGCGCCGGGGAGGCCCGGAGACTCGCGGCGCTTCCACAACACGATGGAGTTCGCGCGGCCCCAGGGCGGCACCGCGGGCATGCTCACCGACGTGTCGCTCTTCCCGCCGCCGGGGACGACGGGCGTGCCCTTCCAGTTCCAGGGCAACCTCGAAGGCCCCACGCCGCCCACGCCCGCCACCGGTCGCTGGCCGAGCGGAACCGTCATCTCGATGATGTTCCCCACCAACGACTTCAGCATCACGACGCACAAGCTCTACGACGGCCAGTGCCAGGAGGTCGCCCACTCGACCTTCCGCTCGTCGCGCGCCGCGGCCTCCACCGTGAGCGACGCGCAGGCCGACACCAACAACAGCAACCCCCGCTTCGTGTTCCTCTACGGCGACTCGCGCCTCGCCTCGAACACGCAGTACACCGTCGAGCTCCGCGGAACGCTCAACGGCGCCGCGTGGTCGCGCGTGTGGGCCTTCACCACCACGCCCTGAGCGCTGTCAGAGAACGTCACTCCATCGCGCAGCCGCGACGCTCTTCGAACGCGCCGCGCGCTTGAAAATAAGCCCTCAGCGCGGGGTGATCGATGGCCGATCGCCCGCCGGGACCGAGCGCGTTCCACATGCCCTGGTTGGGCATGATGAGCAGCGACGCGGGCGCGGGCGTGTCGACCGGATGCATCGCCGGCGTATCGAACGCAGCGGCCCCGCGCGCGAGCCACACCTGCCCTTCGAAGAGCCTCCGCCCGTCGAGCTCCGCGACGAAGATCGACAGGTCGAGGTCGTCTTCGAGCTTGCCCGTCGCACGTCCGGCGCCCTCGCGGTGCGCCGCCGCGTCGGCGCGCAGCCTCCGCGCGCCCGCGTCCGTGAGCACGAGCCTCACGCAGAGCGCAGGCGTCGGGCCCGTGATGAAGCGCTCGATCGCGTCGGGGCGAAGCGTGATCGTGAAGTCCGAGGGGACCGCGCGATCGACGCGCGCGTGCAGCGCGTCGAGGTCGTAGTAGGGCGCCGCGCTGAAGGGGTCGAAGCGCAGCACGAAGCGACCGTCGTCGGGCGCCACGGCCCCCGGTCGGGGGCGCGACGAGGCGCACGCGCAGAGCGCCAGCGCGAACACCGGCGAGGGCCTCACGCGGGCGCCGGAATCGAACGTCCGCCCACGACCATGGGCACCTCCTCGACGCGGCCCTCGTCGTCCGACGAGTAGTCGGGGAGCAGGTGCGCGTCGGCCCATTTGTAGAGCCCTCCCTCGATGTGGGAGCCGTCGCTGCGGAGCCAGATCACGGGCTTGGCCGTCGGCGTCGGCGCCTCCGTCGACTCGACCGCGCGATAGGCCGCCGACCACGTCCCCGAGTTGCCGTGAAACACGCCGCGCTCCCAGCGTCCGTAGGGGATGTGCGTGTGCCCGAAGACCACCGCGCGCACGCCGTAGATCTCCGCGATGCGCGGGCTCATCGAGCGCACGGCGTTCCAGTTGTCGTCGAGCGAGGGCTTGGGCACCGCGTACTCGTAGGCCGCGAAGATCATCGGGAGGCCGATCGCCACGCCCACCGCGGCGCGGTTGTTCCGCGCGAAGATGGGCACGGTCACCGCCGCGGCGCAGAGCGCGCCGAGCATCGCGCGGTCGACCCAGAACTCGCGAACGACCTTGTGCAGCGCGTCTTGCGCGGGGCGCGAGAAGAGCGCCGCGTGACGCGCCACGGCCACGGGGTCGGCGCCCGTCTCGCTCGCCGCGCGCTGGATGTTCTGCGCCGCGCGGTCGAGCGAGGCCACGTCGCGGCCCGCCATGAGCTGCGAGAACATGCGCACGAGCCCGACGGCGAAGGGCTGAATGAGCGCCCGCGGCGCGAAGAGGTAGTGCTTCACCCAGTGCGCCACGTAGCCCGGCGCGCTCAGCATGAACGACGCGTCGACGTGGGGGTTGAAGTACCCCATGCGCGAGGCCATGTAGCGGAACGCGATGGAGCCCACCGTGGGCATGATCTCGGGCTCCGCGGTGCCCGGCATCGGGCCGTGCGGCATCATCGGGTAGCGGAACGAGCAATAGGGGTCGTACTGGTTGCCGTGCTCGATGTGAACGCCGTCGGGCGTGTGGTGAAACCACGCGCGAAAGAGCACCCGCTCGGCCACCGAGTCGTCGCCCGCCGCGCGCGCCACGGCGTCGCGGATGGCCCTTCGAACGCCCTCGAACGCGAGCTGCGGGTCGTGGTTGCCCGACACGAAGACCGCCCGGTTGGGCCCCGCGGTGAGGAGCCTCGCGAGCGCGGCGACGTAGCCCTGGTGGTCGTCGAGGATCCGCGTGATGAGGTCGATCGCGACGGGCTCGGTGCGCGGGAGGTCTTCGAACATCGCGCGACCCTCGATGACGCGCCCCGCGTCGAAGTCGAAGAGGTCGCCGTTGAAGACGAACTCGATGGCGTCGCCGGGCGCGTGCGCCTCGGCGATGAGCGCGTCGACGAGGGACGCGAACTCCTCGTCGGGGAGGTACGGTCGCTGACGCCAGCGGAGCCAGGCGTCGTCGCCCGGCACGGACTCGCACAGGTGCACATCGGAGATCACGACGGTGTGTCGCATGGGCGGCGCGCAGCTCCGTTCTCAGTAAGCGTTCGATGCCATGAGCCCGAGCATGAACGCACGGCGCCTCGACGTCATTGCCGTTGGTGGCGCGGGGCGGTTTTCGCGGGTCACCCGCGCGCGGCTTCGTGGTAGACGAAATGCCCTTCTAGACCACAGGGAGAGGCCGAAGCGATGGCACAGGAGTTCGTGCTCTGGATGCAGGACGTCCGAAAGGTCGTCCACCCCAAGCGAGAGATCCTCAAGGGGATGACCCTCGCGTTCCTGCCGGGCGCCAAGATCGGCGTGCTCGGCTCCAACGGCTCGGGCAAGAGCTCCCTGCTGCGCATCATGGCGGGCGTCGACACCGAGCACTTCGGCGAGGTGCACCGCGCGAAGAACCTCCGCATCGGGTACCTCCCGCAGGAGCCGCAGCTCGACGCGAGCCTCGACGTGCGGGGCAACGTCGACCTCGCGCTCGCGCCCATCAAGAAGCTCCTCGCGCGCTACGAAGAGCTCTCCGCGAAGCTCGGCGAGTCGCTCCCCGAGAAGGAGTACGACAAGGTGATGGAGGAGTTCTCCACCACGCAGGAGGCCATCGAGCACGCGGGCGGCTGGGAGGTCGATCGCGAGGTCGACATCGCCATGGACGCGCTGCGACTCCCGCCCGGCGACGCGAAGGTCGACACGCTCTCGGGCGGCGAGCGGCGCCGCGTGGCCCTCTGCCGACTGCTCCTCGAGAAGCCCGACATGCTCCTCCTCGACGAGCCCACCAACCACCTCGACGCCGAGAGCGTCGCGTGGCTCGAGCAGCACCTCCATCAGTTTCCGGGCACGGTCATCGCGGTCACGCACGACCGTTACTTTCTCGACAACGTCGCGGGCTGGATCCTCGAGCTCGACCGCGGCGAGGGCTACCCCTTCAAGGGCAACTACACCTCGTGGCTCGAACAGAAGCGCGCCCGCCTCGAGCACGAAGAGAAGCAGGAGAGCGCCCGCCGCCGCACGCTCTCGCGCGAGCTCGAGTGGGTGCGCATGGCGCCCCGCGCGCGTCAGGCCAAGAACAAGGCACGCCTCCAGGCCTACGAGTCGATGGCCTCCGAGGCCGAGCGCGAGAAGGCCACCTCGGGTGAGGTGCAGATCCCGCCGGGGCCGCGCCTCGGCGACCTCGTCATCGAGGCGAGGGGGCTTCGCAAGAGCTTCGGCGATCGCATCCTCTTCGACGACCTGTCGTTCAACCTCCCGCGCGGCGGCATCGTCGGCGTCATCGGCGCCAACGGCACGGGCAAGTCCACGCTCTTCCGCCTCATCGCGGGGCAGGAGAAGGCCGACGGCGGATCGCTCCGCGTGGGCGACACGGTGGTGCTCGCCTACGTCGACCAGATGCGCGACGCGCTCGACCCCGACAAGTCCGTCTGGCAGGAGGTCGCCGAGGGCAAGGACACCATCGAGGTCGGCAAGCGATCGCTCGCTTCGCGGGCCTACGTGGCAGGCTTCGGCTTCCGCGGCAGCGACCAGCAGAAGCGCGTGGGCGACCTCTCGGGCGGAGAGCGCAACCGCCTCCACCTCGCGAAGCTCCTCAAGCGCGGCGGCAACGTGCTGCTCCTCGACGAGCCCACCAACGACCTCGACGTCGACACGCTGCGCTCCCTCGAAGACGCCCTCGTCGACTTCGCGGGGTGCGTCATGGTCACGAGCCACGACCGCTGGTTCCTCGACCGCATCGCGACGCACATCCTCGCCTTCGAGGGTGACAGCAAGGTCGTGTGGTTCGAAGGGAACTACCAGGACTACGAGGCCGACCGCGTGAAGCGCCTCGGCGCCGAGGCCGCACAGCCCCACCGCACGCGCTTCAAGAAGATCACCGGTTGACCGCCGCGAGGATGCCCTCGGGCTGCGCCACCGCCTCGTCGAAGCTCACCGCACCGTTCACCGTGAACCGCAGCGTCAGGCCCTGCGGAAAGCGTCCGCGCCAGAAGATCGACGCGCGGTACACGCCTCGCTCGCTCCCCTCGCGCAGCGGGTCCGCGTGGAGCGCGCCGCCCGACGCCATCGCGATGTTCGCGTAGGGCACGCCGTAGCCCTCCGCGTCGGTGAGCCGCACCGTCACGATCCCTTCGCCCCAGTTGGTCTGCTGCACGCGCACGTGGTGGCGCAGCGGGCCCGACTCCGTCGCCGAGATCACCCGATCCACGGCGTCCGCGCCGTCGGGGCGCGTCGCGCATCGGAGCGTGTGGGCGCGCGCCGGGCTCAGCCTGATCGCGCGCCTCGCGCGGTCGAGCGGCGCGCCGTCGAGGCCGCACGAGAGCCCCTCGGGGACGCGCACCGTCGCGATGCGCGCGCCGCCGTCGTCGGGCTCGATCTCGGCGCCTCGCACGAGCACCCGCGCTGCCGGCGAGGGGAGGCTCTCGTAGTGGTCCCCATCGACGGCGATGACGCGGACGAAATAGGTCCCCACCGGGAGCGCGCGCCCGTCCCATCGGGCCTGGTCACCGCTCGATCGCGTCACCGCGACGATCTCTCGGAACGCCTCGTCGTGCGCCACCTCGGTTCGCCACCGCGCGACGCGGCGCGCGCCGCCGCGCATGAACGCGGCCGAGACGTCTACCGGACCGCCCGTCGTCGCGGCCTCGCGCGGCGGAGGCTCCGTCCACACGGGCGACGCGAGGAGCTCGCGCGTGTGAGAGCGTCGACCCGACTCGACGCTCGCGCCGAAGCCCGCCCGCACCGGGAGCGAGCCGCCGGCGTAGCGCGCCGTGAGCGTGCCCCGGTGCGTCGAGATGCGCGTCGCGCGGGCGCTCGGGAGCACGCGGACCACCCCGTCGCCGCGGCCGAGCGCCAGCGTCACCGCGCCCGTCGAGAGGCTGAACGCGTGAGAGGCCGCGCCGGGCGACGTGACGCGCGCCGTGCCGGCTTCGAGCGTGGTGCGCGCGACGCGGCGATCGATGGGGTTTTCGAAGGCCGTGAGCCGCGAGTCGGGGAGGAGCGCGAGCGTCACGCCGTTGGGCAGGCCGAGGAGCGCGTACCCCGCGCTGCCGACGACGATCTGCGCGCCGCGCGTGAGCGCATCACCCGCGCGCGCGTCTCGCGGAGCTCCCGCGCGATCGCGGAGCATCACCGGACCCTGCGTCGTGAGGAGCGAGATCGAGGGAGGCGCGCGTGGCGTCGGCGCTGCGGTGTCTCCGTGCGATGGGCGCGCGGCCTGCGCGTACGCAGATGGGCTGAGCGCGAGGAGCGCCAGCGTGAGTGCGAGAGATGGGCGCATGAGGGCTCGTGACCTCCGGTGACGAACGCGGCGGGTGCTGTCGGAGGGGCGCTCGCAGCGCGAGGCTCCCTTACCCTCTCTCAACGGCGGGACGTCGCGAGAACACAACCCGTCCCCGCGAGCGCGAAAGGTGAGACACTCCCGCGCCCCGTGAGCACCAACGTCGAAGCCCGCCTCGCCGACCCCGGCTACACCCCGTCGATCAAGCACGTCCCCGCGCTCCTCGCGCTCCTCGCGGGCGACGAGGACGCCGCCGCGAAGGCCGCGCGCGCGATCCTCAAGCTCGGCGACCTCGCCGTACCGAAGGTCCTCGCCGCGTTCGAGGCCGCGACGCCGCCCGCGCGCGGCCGCCTCGTCGACCTCGTGGGAGACCTCTCGCGACAGGGCAACCTCGTCGACGAACTGCGCGGCAAGCTCCTCGAAACCCTCCGCGACGCCGACGCGAAATCACGTCGAAACGCGGTGATCGCGCTGATGCACCACGAGCGCCCCGAGGTCGAGCGCGCCCTCATCGACTACTGGCGCGCCGAAGATCGCCCCGACCACCGACGCTCCGTCGCGAAGGCCCTCGCGCGCGTCGGCGGCGAAGCGTCGCTCGCCCTCCTGCGCTTCGCCCCCGTCGAAGACCACGAGCTCCTCCGGGCGTGCAAGGAGGCCGTGCTCGCGCTCGAACGAAGGGCCGTGCGCGAAGACGAGTCCGCCATCGACGGGAGCGTCCGACCGGAGCGCGACATCAACCTCGTCGCCCGCTGCCGCAAGGGCCTCGAAGCGCTCTGCGCCGCGGAGTTCGACGCCACGTGGAAGCCTCGCGTCCTCGGCCCGGGCCGCGTCGAGGTCACCCTGCGCCGCCCCCTCGCAGACCTGTTCCGCGCGCGCACGATGTCGTGGATGGGCTTCGAACTCACGCGGCGCGCCATCGGCGACCGCGACATCGTCGACGTGCTCGTCGAGGTCATCACGTCTGAAGAGGCCCTCGCGATCTTCCATCGCTTCACGCGCGGCGCGATCCGCTACCGCATCGAGTGGGCGGGCGCGGGACACCGCCGCGGCGCCACCGCGCGCGTCGTCGAGAAGGTCTCGCGCGCGAAGCCGACGCTCGTCAACGACCCCCGCGAGAGCACCTGGGAGGTCGTCGCCCTCGAACACGACGGTCAGCTCCTCGTCGAGCTCGTCCCGCGCCGACTGCCCGATCCGCGCTTCGCGTACCGCGTCGCCGAGGTGCCCGCGGCCTCGCACCCGACGCTCGCCGCGGCGCTCGTACGCATCGCGGGCCTGCGTGACAGCGACGTCGTGTGGGACCCCTTCGTGGGCTCGGGGCTCGAGCTCTGCGAGCGCGGCCTCGCCGGTCGCTACGCGCGCCTCTACGGTCGCGACCTCGACGCGCGCGCCGTCGCCGCGGCGAAGGCCAACCTCACCGCGGCGAAGCTCGATCGCTTCGAGATCGAGCGCGGCGACGCCTTCGACCCGGCGCCGCACGGCGTGACCGCCATCATCACGAACCCGCCGCTCGGACACCGCGTGGGCTTCGGTGAGAACGTCAGCGAGACGCTCGAACGCTTCGTCGAGCACGCCGCGCGCTCGCTCATCCTGCGCGGGCGGATGGTGTGGGTCTCACCGATCCCCGTGCGGACGGAGCGCGCGGCGAAGGCCGCGGGCCTCGAGGTGACGCTCCGCCAGCGCGTGTCGCTCCCGGGCTTCGACACCGAGATCCAGCGCTACGAGAAGCGCTGAGCGCTCAGCCCTTCACCACGATCATCGGCTCGAGGCGCGCGACACGACGCGCGATGCCCGCGCGCTCCACCACGTCGACCACGTCGGCCACGTCTTTGTAGGCCTCGGGCATCTCCTCGACGATGCCCGCGACGCTCGCCGCGCGCAGCGAGATCCCCTTGGCGTTGAGGGCCTTGAGCACCGCCGCGCCCGTCGAGGTCTTCTTCGCCGCGGCCCGCGCGAGGAGCCTCCCCGCGCCGTGGCACGCGCTGCCGAAGGTCTCGTCCATGGCGCCCTGCGAGCCGCAGAGCACGTAGCTGTAGCGCCCCATGTCGCCCGGAATGATCACGGGCTGCCCCACGTCTCGATACGCCTCGGGCACGAGCTCGCTCCCCGGTCCGAAGGCGCGCGTCGCGCCCTTGCGGTGCACGCAGAGGCGCTTGCGAACGCCGTCGACGACGTGGTCTTCGAACTTCGCGATGTTGTGGCACACGTCGTAGAGCAGCGAGGCCTCGACGTGCGTGCGGTTGACGCCGACGGACTTCGCGAGGGCGCCGATCGCGCGGTGCGCGAGGAGCGAGCGATTGACGAACGCGAAGTTCGCCGCGGCGGCCATGACCTTGAGGTATCGCTCGGCCTCGGGGCTCCCGAGCGGAGCGCACGCGAGCTGCTTGTCGGGGAGCTCGATGCCGGCCTTCTTCGAAGCGCGGAGCATCACCGTGAGGAGCTCTTCGCACACCGCGTGACCGAGCCCTCGCGAGCCCGAGTGGACGAGCAGCGTGACGCCGCCGAGGCGCAGCCCGAAGCGCGCCGCGAGCGCGGTGTCGTAGATCTCGGCGACGCGGTCGATCTCCAGAAAGTGGTTGCCGCCGCCGAGGGTCCCGAGCTGCTGCACGCCGCGCTCGCGGGCGCGATCGCTCACGAGCGAGGGCTCGGCGAGGTCGATGCAGCCGCCGTCTTCGATGTGCTCGTGGTCGTCGTCGTGCGAGAGCCCCGACGCGCTCATCGCGCGGACGCCCTCACCCAGAATGGCGTCGAGGTCCTCGATCCGCTGTCCCCGCTTCGACGGCGCCGTCCCCGCGGGAATCGCGAGCTGGAGCGCGTCCGCGGCGCGCTCGCGCACGGCCTCGATGGCGTCGGCTTCGAGGCCCGTCGTGTGGAGCCGCACGCCGCAGTTGATGTCGTACCCGACGCCGCCCGGCGACACGATCCCGCCCTGCGCCGGGTCGAAGGCCGCGACGCCGCCGATGGGAAAGCCGTACCCCCAATGAAAATCAGGCATCGCGAGCGCGTGACCGACGATGCCCGGCAGCGCGGCCACGTTGGCGATCTGCTCGATGCAGGGGTCGTCGTGGAGCGAGGTCATCATCTCGGCGTCGGCGTAGACGCGCCCCTCGACGCGCATCGCGCCCTGAATGGGCACGCGCCAGCGGACCTCGTCGATGGGTTCGAGCCTGTATTTCATGGTGTTCTCGCGGTGTCTTCGCGCGCCCCGTGACGACGGGTCGTCGGGGCGCTGCGGCGTCGCTGTCTGCGGGAGGTTCTTCGATCGGAGCGAGGCGGCGGGGCGCACTAGATAGCACCTCTCGGGCGTCGCGCTACACGTCGATGACGACCTGCGCACGCCACCGACCGTCGGGGGCCACACCCACCTCGAGCGCGTGCCACGTCACGGCCTTGAGCGCGCTTCGAACGCCGTGGCGCGACTCATCGAGGGTCTCGCCGAAGAGCGCGCCCCGCACCGTCGTCGGCCCGTCTTCGAAGACCACGGCGCGCCGCAGCGCGAGGCGCCCCGCGTCGAGGTGATAGAGCGCCTCCGAGAGCCACAGGAACATCCGCTCGTCGTCGCCCGCCTCGGCGTCGATGCCGATCGAGATCGGAACCGCGCGCGCGGGCGCCACCGTCGCGGGATCGACGATGAGCGCCCCCATCACCTCGGCGGCGGCGGCGAGCAGGTCCGCGCGGTCGAGCGCGTGCGTGACGAAGCCCTCGTCGGCCGTGTGCATCAGCTCGCGCCGCTCGAACGAGTCCGCGAAGGGCCGCTCGGTCATCGACGGATCGCGGGTGAGGGCGTCGAGGGCGCGGGCGAGGGGCGCGCCGTCGCGCGGATCGACGGCGTCGTCGCACACCGAGAGCAGCGGCCGAAGCGCGAACTCCCGGGCGAGGAGCTCGGGATGCGGCACGATCAGCGACGGTTCGGTGAGGGCGAGATCTCGGATCCAGAGGCAGTCGAGGTCGAGCGTGCGGGGGCCCCAGCGCTCGCGTCGCGCGCGGCCGAGCGCCCGCTCCGCGTCGTGCATCGCCGAGAGCAGATCACCGGGCGCGAGCCCGGCGCAAAGGCGCACCGCCGCGTTGAGATAGCGCGGCTGCGGAGGACCCACCGGCGCGCTCTCATAGAGCGGCGAGCGCGCGCGCACCTCGACGCCCGGCGTCGCGGCCATGAGGTCGATGGCCGCGCGGAGGAGCGCCTCGCGGCTCCCCACGTTGGATCCGAGGCCGAGGATGACGTCGAGTGAAGTGTGCATGAAGCCGCTCCCGTGGCCGTTCGCCGTGCAATGGGTGCTATCACTCGGCGCGTGCCGTTGCGAAGGATCCACAACCCGGGCGCTCCGATCGCCCTGAAGTTCGGCGGCCTCGAGCTTGTCGCGTTCTCGATCTCGGGGCTCGCGACCTACGTGCTCGCGCCCGCGTTCGACGCGTGCTTCGACCTCGGCCACTGCCCCGTCGAGGCGACGCGGCTTCGCAACGTGTTCCTCTCGCACGTCCACCAAGATCACGCGGGCGGCGTCCCCCGGCACTTCTCGATGCGCGCGATGTTCGGCGCGCGCCCGCCGCGCGTGTACTGCCCCGCCGAGAGCGCCGCGGGTCTCATCGACGTGCTCCGCGCGTGGGAACGCCTCGAAGAGAAGCCCCCCGCGCACCTCGAAGACTGCGTGAGGGGCATGCGCCCCGGCGACTCCGTCGACCTCGGTCGCCGCTACACCGTGCGCGCCTTCGACGTCACGCACCGCATCGCCTCGCGCGGCTACACCGTGATCGAGAACCGCAAGGTGCTGCGCGCCCCGTACGTCGGCCTGCCCGGCGCCGAGATCTACGCGGCCCGCCTCCGCGGAGAGACCGTCTCCGACGACGCGCCGCACCCGGTCTTCACCTACGTCGGCGATAGCACCGCGGAGACGCTCCGCCGCAACCCCGAGGTCGGCAGGAGCGACGTGCTCTTCCTCGAGGTCACGCACCTCCCGGGCACCGCGCGGAGCGCGAGCGCGCAGTGGGGCCACACGCACCTCGAAGACCTCATCGAACTCTCGCGCGAGGTCCCCGAAGCCCTCGCGAGCCCTCACATCGTGCTCAAGCATTTCAGCATGAAATACGACGAGCGCGAGGTGCGCGCGGCGGTCGAAGCGCTGCCCCCGGACCTGCGACGCCGCGTGACCGTGCTCGTCGACGGCTGAGCCTCGGCCCGCGACCGTCGGCGCCGTTTCAGCGCATCGACCGACGCGAGTTTCGCTATCCTCGCGCGACCATGAAGAAGGTCTTGATCACGGGCGCAGCGGGCTTCATCGGACATCACCTCGCGATCGCGTGGCGTCGCCGCGGCGCCGAGGTGGTGATCCTCGACAACCTCCGCACGGGCAAGCGAGAGAACCTCGCGCAGATTCACCGCGCCGTCGGCGACGAGCACCTCACCTTCATCGAAGGGAGCATCACCGATCGCGCCGCCGTGAACCGCGCCGCTGAGGGGTGCTCCATCGTCCACCACCTCGCGGCGATGGTGAGCGTCACCGAGTCCGTCGCGCGCCCCGAGGAGTGCGTCGAGATCAACGTCAACGGCACGCTCAACGTCCTCGAAGCCGCGAAGCGCAACGGCGCCGAGCGCGTGGTCTTCGCGTCGAGCTCGGCGGTCTACGGCGACGATCCGCGGAGCCCCAAGACCGAAGACATGACCCCGGCGCCGCTCACGCCCTACGGCATCACGAAGCTCGACGGAGAGTTCTACCTGCGCATGTACGCCAACCTCCACGGCGTGCCGACGGTGAGCCTCCGCTTCTTCAACGTCTTCGGCCCGCGGCAGGACCCGAAGAGCGTCTATGCCGCCGCCGTGCCCATCTTCATCGACAGGGCGGTGAAGGGCGCGCCCATCACGATCTTCGGCGACGGCAGCGCGACGCGCGATTTCGTCTTCGTCGAAGACGTGTGCCAGGCGAACTTCCTCGCGGCCACCTCGTCGGCGGTGGGTCGCGGCGAGGTCTTCAACGTCGCGCAGGGCGGCGTGACGACGGTGCAGAGCCTCGCCGAGGCGGTGCGCCGCACGGTCGGCAGCGAGAGCCCCATCGAGCACGCGCCCGAGCGCCCTGGCGACATCAAGCACAGCCGCGCGTCGATCGCGCGGATCACCGAGGCCCTCGGGTTCGCGCCCGCCGTCTCGATCGATGAAGGCCTGCGCCGCGCTGCGGCCGCGCTCGAACGCGCCTAGTTGGCCATTGCGGCCCGCGAGGGGCCGCGGTAACGGGTTCGCCGCGCGACGCTGGGAGTGAAGAACGCTCCTCGCACGCGCGGAGGTCCTCCCGATGTTGCTGACGACTGTGCGCCGCGCGACGCTGATCGCCGCGGTGATGGCAGCGCCCTCGCTCGCGGTGCACGGATGCGCCGAGGAGCGACCGGCCATCAACCGCGTGCAGCCTGACTACCAGGACAAGCGCGATTTCATTCCCGTGGAGTACGACGCGCTGGCCACGGGCCTGCGCCTCGGGTCGCTCACGTCGTCGATGATCGAGCGCGAGCCCGTGTTCTACACACAGACGACGATGATCTCGAAGCCCACGACGTCGGGCTTCGTGGGCCTCACGTCCTACAGCAACCTCGAGAAGGTCCGCTGGGAGGTCACCGAGCGCGCGCTCATCGCGCGGCAGGCGTACCTCTACGTCCGCAACGCGCCCGGCGGCAGCGGCGGCATCGGGCAGAACCCGCGCACCGGAGAGATCGTCGCGGCCTTCGCCATCTCGAGCCATTTCGACATCGTCAACGACTACAACGCGCAGACCGGCGAGCCCCTCAACGTCGTCGTCGAGAACACCACCGACCGACCGTGGTACCGGCGTCGCTTCATGCGCGTCGACTGGTCGCGCAACCTCGTCGACGGCTACAACAGCGTGCTCGAGTACGAGCAGTGGGAGGGCCGCGTCGAGAGCGAGCCCGTCGACGTCTTCATCAACTCGCCCGACGACCCCAACGCGCCGGTCTTCGACTACGCGCAGCGCGGAAACGCCCGCGAGCTTCGCTACTTCGACGTGGTCAACCGCGCGCTCCTCCACCCCGAGCGCGTGAACCTCGGACCCGACCTGCCCGACATCCCCGTCTGCTACCTCGGCACCGGCGAGATGGCGTGCAACCCCGCGGAGCTCACCTTCCGCGTGTCGTTCCTCCGCGCCGACCCGACGCGTGACTACGAGCCCGCGAGCCTCTCGCACCCGCCCGCCGGCGTGACCAACCCCCCGCGCGGCCTCGACATGGACCGCTTCGGCTTCTTCGACACGATGCGCATGGGCTTCGACACCCGGAACTCGGCCGTGCTCGACACGCAGCGCGTCCACTGGGCGACGCGCCACAACCTCTGGGTGCACCACCACGCGCTCGCCTTCGGCGCCGACTCCGCGACGCTCTGCAACCGCGACGAAGACTGCGCCGACGGACGCGTCTGCCGCATCGGCAACGCCCCCCGCGACGCCTCGCACCGCGGCGTCTGCGCGGCCCTCGCGATCACGCACGCCGCGGGTGAGCCCGCCTGCGCGAGCGACGACGACTGCCGCCACGGCGACGCCGCGATCAGCGCGACGGCCGTGTGCGACACGGCCACGCACACCTGCGGCGAGCACTACCAGCGCTGCTCCGTCGACACCGACTGCCGCGCGATCGATCCGCAGTCGATGTGCGACCTCGCCGTCGCGAGCGGACGCGGTGACAACAAGGGCCTCTGCCTGATGCCCTTCCGCCAGCGCCAGGTGCGCCCCGTGGCCTACTGGGAGTCGGCCAACTACCCCGCGTCGATGCAGCCCGTCACCGACTCCGTCGTGCGCGAGTGGAACGGCGCCTTCGAAGAGGCCGTGCAGGCCGCGCGACGGAGGGAGTGCGAGATCGAGCGAGGCATCGACGCGTCGGCGACGGAGCTCGCCAGCAACCCCTGCAACGCGCCCTCGGTGATCGGCACCGATCCCGCGCTCGGGGCCGACGCGAGGCACGTCTTCATCGGGTGCCACGCGCCCGTGTGGGGCACCAGCGCGAACCTCCCGGGGCAGCACACGCAGGCCGAGGTCGACGCCGCGCACGCCGCCGGGTGGGACCTCCCGCGCTGCGGTCCGCAGGGCACGATCGCGCGCCTCGGAGACCTCCGTTACAACATGATCGGCGCGATCACCGACCACGACTCGCAGGGCTACTGGGGCCTCGCGAACATCGCGGCCGACCCCGAGAACGGCGAGATGGTCGCGGGCCGCGGCGCCGTGTGGCAGACGGTCACCGACGCCTACTCCGAGTACCTCATCGCGCTCGTGCGACTGCTCGCGGGAGAGTCCGTCCCGACGGACATCGCGAACGGACGCTACCTCGTCGAGTCGATGCGCCAGCTCGGCTCGGGACGCACCGCCAGCAGCGAGATCCTCGACGCGCCGATGCGTCGCAACAGCGGCCTGTCAGACATCGCGCGGGGAACCGCCGGCGCCCTCGATCGACTCCGGGTCTCGGGCGCGGGGTGGTTCAACCCCGGTACCAACCAGACGCTTCGATCGCGCGACCCCGACCGCCCCGGCGCGCTCGACACCGCGGCGCGCAGGCTCCTCGAAGGCCGCGTGCTCGGCGACGGGAGCAACCAGGGCGCGCTGCGCCTCGAGCGCCTCCTCGACACCGACCTCGAAGGGCGCCTCATGAACACGGCGCAGGCTCGCCTCGCGCCCTCCGCGTCGCCCGATCCCACGGGCACGCTCGCGTCGACGCGCGCCGCGGCCTCGCCGCTCCGAGGGCAGAACCCCGCGCGCCGCCGCGTGATCGAGCGACTGCGCGCGCGCCTCACGGCGTGGCAGTGCGGCTACGAGGCAGCGTTCGGAGACGACGTGCTCCAGGGCCTCGCGAACCGCATCGTGGCGGGGCAGCCCATTCGCCAGAGCGACCCCGTCGATGGCCCCGTGGCCTTCGGCCGCGACTGGAACTTCCGTCGCGCCGACGGCAGCATCGACTACGACCTCGCGCGCGCCTACGCGCGGCAGTTCATTCACCACGGCGTGCTCGCGCACGAGATCGGACACTCCCTCGGGCAGCGTCACAACTTCACCGCGAGCGCCGACGCGGTGAACTACGACGACAACTACTGGAACGTGCGCGGCCGCGGTCACCGCGCGGGCCTGCGCCCCCGCTACGAGTACCTCGCCGACCCGATGGACGGCGCCTACTACTCGCCCGAAGAGGTCAACGGTCGCGTCGAGGAGTTCAGCTACTCGTCGGTGATGGACTACAAGGGCCTCAACGAAGACGCCCACGGCATCGGTCGCTACGACCGCGCGTTCATTCGCAACGGCTACGTCGGCCTCGTCGAAGCGTTCCGCCGCGTGGCCGACCACGACGCCGCCCTCGTCTACTCGGTCAACACCGCGGGCACCGGGCTCAGCACGCCCCTCGACCTGCGCGCGTGGTCGACCAACGGACCCGTCCACGGGATGCACTACACGCAGATCCCGACGATCTTCGGACGACGCGACGACGGCACCCCCGACGTCCGCGACGACAACCGCTACAACGTGTTCCTTCACGAGACGCAGAACACGAGCCTGCCCGGGTGGGGCCCCGCCGACTTCACCAACGAGACCCGCGACGGTCACGTGCTGGTCCCCTACCGCTTCGACTCCGATGAGCGCGCGGGCCTCGTGTGGCAGGACCAGACCAACGACGCGGGCGCCGACGCGTTCGAGTCGATGCACTACGTCGCCGAGCGATACCTCGACTACTACTTCTCGAACAGCTACGCGCGCTATCGATCGGGCTTCAGCACCGAGGCGTACGTCGCGCGCCAGTGGGGCCGCTACGTCGAGCAGATGCGCCAGTGCTCGCAGACCCTCGCGTTCGACCTCGTGTCGTACCAGGACTTCCTCGTGAACAACGTCGGGTGGCGGCGCTACCGCGATGACCCGACGGAGTTCGGCGGCTTCGTGAACCAGGCGGCGATGAGCATCACCGCCGACGCCTTCGTCGCGCAGATCACCATGCCCGAGATGGGGCAGCACCGAACGGTCCGCACGTCGAACGGCTCGCGCCTCGTGACGCCCAACACGGAGACGAACGCGGGCTTCCCGATCCCCATCAACCTCGGTCGCGCGTTCGAGTCGAACTGGCGCGATGACGCGGGGTTCTGGTGGTACGAGCAGCTCAACCGCGCGGGCTCGTACTACGACAAGATGCTCGCGCTCGACGCGTTCGCAGACCCCGAGCTTCTTCTCCTCCAGCGCGACACGCCGACGGACCTCAGGCTCTTTCAGCTCTCGTACTACTCGATGTACCCCGCGCAGACGATCCGCCTCTTCGGCGGCATCCTGTCCGAGGATTACGACGACTACGCGCCCGTGGTCTCCCTCGACGGCGATCACGAGATCGCGCGCACGCACCTCGTCACGCTCAACCTCCCGCCGGGGACGGGCGCGGGCCAGAGCGGGCGATCCCTCGACGCGAACCACGTCGCGCTCGACCCGCAGGCGCACTTCACCGTGCAGCTTCGCTCGGCGATCATGGGGATCGCGCAGTTCCCCGCGACCTTCGATCAGCGCTTCATGGACTACGCACGGCTGTGGGTCGACGGATCCGTAGAGTCGATCACGGTGGCCGACCCGACGAGAAACACCGTGGCCTTCACCGACCCGTGGTCCACCACGACCTTCCGCGCGCTCCACATCGGCACCGGGCGAGGGGAGTCAGGCGCAGACGTCGGCCCCTCGACGCTCGTGCACCCCGCCACCTCTGCGGTCGCCAACGAGGCCGGCATCGGCGCTCGAATGCTGCTCCACGCCTCCGACGTCGACGCCCTGCGCCTCCAGGCCCTCTCGCGAGGCGACGCCGCGCAGGCCGCCGCGTTCGAGACCGAGGAGCGCAGCTACATCGACCTCCTCCACGTGATGCGCCGCCTGACGTCGATCTACGGCTCTGGCCACATCGTCACGCACTGACCGACATCCGCCCTCATGAACCGCATCGGGCGCCTTGCGCAGGCGCCCGGCGCGTACTACTCAATGCATGGGGCGTTCCAAGAGATTCAGGCGCGCTGGCGTAACAACGCGCCGGAATAGCCGTACAGTGCTCCGAAGTTGAGTGAGCGGGTGTCGCGTCGTCGTCACCCCCGGAGAAAATTCAAATACTTCGCGCTCTCGCAGATACAAACCGGTCTGAATATCGTCTGAAGAAGAACGCAAGTCACGACGACTACCCGTCCGAGGCCCTGGCCGAATCTCAAACATCGAGCGGCCGCTGACAGGATCGAACCCGCGGACACTGTGTGACCCCGCCGGATCATCCGTAATCAAGATCGAGATCAATAGGATTACCGCACTCGTGGCGCCCCGTTCGGGGTGAGACGTCGACGCTTGTCGGGGGCTCACTCGTGTGTGGAGCGACGGCAATGAAGCCGCCCCGTCGTTTGTAGACTCAGACTCCTTGGACGCTACGTCCACCCGGTGTTTCGAGCCTTCAAGCAGCCGTGGTCGCGCGCGGTGGAGGATGTGAACATGGCAAAGAGGAACGTGGCCGAGGCGCTCCAGACGAAGTCTGGGCAGGCAGATCAGGAGGTCGCAACCCAGGACGTGGAGCTCAACACGACTGGTCCCGTTCCCGCTGTCCGAGACGCCGAGCCGTCGGAGGCCGAGCTGGCCGACGCGGCGACCGAGCTGGCGCACCTCGCACAGGATGAGCTGCCGGGTGGGAGCCTGTCGCGGTACTTCCGTGACATGTCGTCCTACGCGGTGATGGACCCGACCGAGGAGGTCGCGGCCGCGGAGGAGTTTCTCAACTGCGAGATCAACCGCTGGAAGGCGGTGCTCTCGTACACGCCCGCGTTCCCGATCGTTCGCAAGGTGATCGACGCCTTCGTGGCCGATCTCCCCGAGCCCGTCGAGGTGCACGAGTTCGACGCGTTCGAGAAGGTGCTCGTCGACGTTCGCAAGAACCGCTCGCGCCTCGACCGCAAGCTCCAGGCGCGCTGGAACGTGCTGGTCGATGACCTCGCGCCGAAGCTCAGGGCGCTCGACGCCGACCGCCTCATCATCGAGGCGGTCGAAGAGGAGCTCGAGCGGATCGTGAACTCGGGTGACGACGATGAGGGCAACCGCGACGACTCGGGGACGGTTCTGTCCCAGGGTTTCCGTCGGTACCTCACCAGCGTGACCGAGGCGCGTGACGCGGTCTATCGGGTGAAGAACCGCTTCGTGTCGGCGAACCTCCGGCTCGTCGTCTCGATCGCGCGTCGCTACAACCGCGGGAGGATGCCGCTGATCGACATCATCCAGGAAGGCAACATGGGCCTCATCAAGGCCGTGGAGCGCTTCGACCACCTGCGCGGGTACCGCTTCAGCACGTACGCGAGCTGGTGGATTCGTCACGCGATCTCGCGAGGGCTCGCGGACAAGGGTCGTGCGGTGCGCATCCCGGTGCACATGCTCGACACGTACAACCGGGTTCAGCGGACGGCGCAGGCGCTCAGCGCCCGCAACGGCCGCGACCCGACCAAGGAGGAGCTCGCCTCGGAGACCGGTATCTCTCTCGAGAAGCTGGACCGGATGCAGCGTGACTGGGCGGAGACGCCCTTCTCGCTCGACCGCCCGGTGAACGAGGAGGACGGCAAGCGCCTCATCGACTGCCTCCAGGACGACAAGGCGCCGTCTCCCTACGAGCACGTCGCCGCGACGGCCTGGTCGAATCAGGTCCGTCGTCTGCTCGACACCCTCACGCCGATCGAGGCGCGCATCATCCGCTGGCGCTTCGGCATCGACGAGGAGGAGGAGCTCACGCTGAAGGAGATCGGCGACAAGTACAACCTGTCGCGCGAGCGCATCCGTCAGCTCCAGGAGCAGGCGCTCGAGAAGATCCGCCGCCACGTCGCGGAGTAGCGAAGCGCGCGAGGCCCATCGAGGGTCTCGCGCCTCGCCCGCCCATCCGCCCGTCCCCGCCAATCCCCAATCCACACGCACAACCCCGATGACCCCGCTTCACCTCTCCGGTGAGGCGGGGCGCGTCGGCGCGTTTGTGAGGTCGAGCAGAAAGTTCAACCGCCCGTCCCCGGTCGGGGCGAGTCCCCGAAACCGCCGCGTCGCAACGAACACCACGTCCGCGTGCCAGAGCGGGATCACGGGAAGCTCGTGCGCGAGGATCTGCTGCGCGACCCGATAGGACGGCGCCCGCGCGTCGGGACCCACGGCGCGAGCGCCCGCCTCGAGGGCGCGATCGAGGGCGTCATTCCTGAAGCGCCACCGATTGCCACCAGCGCCGGGGTTCGCCGCCGTGGGGATCGACGATGACGAGAACCAGAAGGCCAGGCCCCACGGGTCGCTGAGGTCTGGAATCGTCAAGAAGGTCAGGTCGAACTGCCCCTGCCTGAGGTCACTCAACAACGTCGCCAGCTCCGAGGGACGGACCGTGACCTCGATGCCGACTTCCGCCAACATCGCCGCGATGGCTTGCGCCACCACGACCGCGAAGCGCTGCGACGAGATCCGCAGCGTCCACCGGGCCCTCGGCGCAGGACCGGGCGGATCTCGGAGCCCGGCCTCATCGAGCAACGCTCGCGCCCTCGCGGGATCGTACGGATACCGTTCGACGTCGCCCTCGTAGGCCCAGTGCGAGGGCGCGATGGGCCCCGTCGCGCGAAGGGCGTGAGCTCCGAGCTTTCCAACGCGCAGCCTTTCGCGGTCGATGGCGTGCGCGAGCGCCGCCCTGACGCGACGGTCTCCCAGCCCCTCCGCGGTGCAGCGAACGCCCAGGAACGTGAACCCCGCCGAGGGCGCCGACTCCATCGAGAAATCACGACGGCCTTCGAATACCTCGAAGAGTTCGGGTTTGATTTCTGCGACGTCGCCGTCTCCGTGGAGGAGCCGTTGCGCGAGCGTGTTCACGTCGTGAAGCGACAACACCCGAAGCCTCGAAGGGCGACCGTCTTGAGACAACGCGCGCGTGAACTCCCACTGCCCGGGCGCGAGCGAGGCGACGCGCACGTCGCCGGCGCCGTTGAAGCGTCGCTCGGCGCCGCGGTTCGCGCGAAGCTCGGGGCCGTGCGCGTCGCGCGTCGGCATGATCGGGAGCTGCATCAGGCTCTCGAAGGTTCCGTCAGGGCGATGCAGTTCGAATTCGACGTCGCGCTCTCCCAGAACGGACACGCCGCGCAGCACGCGGGCGTAGGTCGACCGGAGTCGGCTGCCCCGCGCGGCGTCGAGGATCGACTCGAAGGTCGCTGCCACATCGCCCGCCGTGACCTTGGTTCCGTCGTGAAAGCGCGCGTCGTCTCGAATGCGCACCCGCACGTGGGTGGCGTCACGCCACGACACGCTCTCGGCCAACGCGGGACGCGGCAGAAAGGTCCTCGGGTCGCTGTCCATCAGACCGCGGTAGACGAGGCGACCGAGCGCGGCGCCAAGCGCGTCTTCGGGGAAGCGCGGATCGAGCCGAGACGGCTCCGCCAGCGCGAGGAGCGTGATCGCGTCGGACGATCGCGACGGCGCCGCGCAGGCCCCGAGCACCACCGCGCACACCAGCGCGAGGATGTGATAACCCCATGCGCGATGCGTCACTGGATTCGAGCCGCCGCCCTCAGCGCCGCGATCATTTCGGGGGCGCACGCCGTGGCGCAGCCGGTCGTCGAGGCGCCGCTCGCCACCCGACTCGAGGCCCTCGTCGCAGACCCTCGATGGAGGGACTTTCGCATCGGCGTCTACGTCGCAGACGCTGCGACGGGCAGGGCCCTCTTCGAGCATGGCGCAGATGTATCGCTGAACCCCGCGAGCAATGCAAAGGTGCTCACGGCGGCGGTCGCGCTTTCGGTGCTCGGCCCTTCGCGGCGCTTCAGCACGGCGCTTCACGGTGTGGCGCGAGGCGGCGTGATCGTCGGGCCGCTCGTGCTCCGCGGGCAGGGTGATCCCTCGCTCCGCGCGTCGGATCTCTTCGAACTCGCGCAGCGACTCGCGGCGCTTGGCGTTCGCCGCGTCGACGGTGACGTGATCGTCGACGACGCAGAGCTCGGCGCAGAGCATCTGCCGCCGGCCTTCGAGCAGCGACCGCGCGAGACGGCGCCATTTCGCGCCGCCGTGGGGGCGCTCTCCGTCGAAGAGAACGCGTTCACGATCGACGTGAGGCCTGGCGCGGCGGAGGGGGATCCCGCGTCAGTGTACGTCGCGCCGAGCGGCTGCGCGGAGGTCGACAACCAGCTCACGACCGGCGGTGCGACGGCCGCCGTCACCATCTCGTCGAGCCCGGGTGCAGGCGGCCGAGAGCGCCTGCGCATCGCAGGAACGCTCCCGCTCAGCGCGCCCGCGGCCAGCTATCGCAGGCGCATCGAGAACCCGAGCCTCGCGGCGGGATACGCGCTGCGATCGATGCTCGTCGCCGCGGGCGTTCGCGTGCGCGGCGGCGTGCGCGTCGCGCCGGGGAGCGCCACGGGCCTCGCGCGGCTGGCGTCGCGAGAGTCCGCTCCGCTCTCGGCGCTGCTCTACGAGGTCGGCAAGGATTCGAACAACTTCTACGCCGAGATGATGATGCTCGCGATCGCCGCGTCGCCCTTCGCGGGCGCGACGCCGGGGGCATCGTTCGCGCGAGGGGCCGAGCGCATGACGCGATGGGCGCGCGTGTCCGGCGTCGAAGGCGAAGGGCTCGTCGTGCGAAACGGCTCGGGGCTCTACGACGCCAATCGGATCTCCGCGAGGCAGGTCACGCAGGTGCTCCGCGCGGCGTGGCGCGATCCCGCGATCCGTCACGAGTACATCGCGCAGCTCGCCGTGGGCGGCGAAGACGGGACCCTTCGAAACAGGCTTGAAATTCAGGGCTCTCCGCGTGTCGTGCGCGCGAAGACCGGCACCCTCGACGACGTGATCGCGCTCTCGGGGTACGTGCTCACGGCCGATCCGTCGCGCGCCCTGGTGTTCTCGTTCATCGCCAACGGCGTGCACGGCCGCGCCGCGGAGGCGCGTCAGCTCGCGGACCAGATCGTCACGCGCGCCGCGGAGTCTGCGAACGCGTCGAGGTAGTCACTCGCGCGAGGTCAGCAGCGCGAACGCGAGCATCGCCATGCCGCCCGCGAAGAGGAGCACCGCGAACACGATCCCGACGACCCTCGACGCGCCGCCGCGAGGCTTCGCCTTCGGCGCTTCGCCCGGCACCGTCGCCGTGCCGTCGGCGCCGACCACGATCATCACCGTGCGCTGACGGTTGTCCGCGATCTCGGCGCCCGCCGTGACGGCGCCGTCTCCCGCGGCGGGCTCCGTGGCCCTCGCGTGAATCACCGCGCGCGCCAGCGGGTACTGCATCAGGAACTGCGAGCCCGCGGGCTCGAGCAGCACGTCCTGAAGGCAGTGCTGGAGCGCGTCCATCGACTGGAAGCGATGCAGCGGGTCGCGCGCCATCGCGCAGAGGACCACCGCCTCCATCGCGGGCGAGATCGTCGGCACGATGCGCGACGGTGACCGCACGCCCTCGGTGAGGATCGCGTGCATCGTCGCCTGCGCGCTCTCGCGCTGAAACGGCGACAGCCCCGTGAGGAGCTCGTAGAGCGACACGCCCATCGCGTAGATGTCGGTGCGCGCGTCGACGAGCCCGCCGCCGCTGATCTGCTCGGGCGCCATGTACGCGGGCGTTCCGAGCATGGTGACCGGACCGGCGCCGCCCGCGGGCGCGATCGAGTCGGCCTCGCCGCGCAGCTTCGACACGCCGAAATCGACCAGCACGGGGCGCTCGCGGCCGTCGCCGTCGCGGGCCATGAAGATGTTCTCGGGCTTGAGGTCGCGGTGGATGATCCCGCGCTGATGCGCGCGCTCCAGCGCGTTGGCGATGGGCGCCATGATGTGCACCGCGTCGAGCTCCGAGAGACGGCCGCGGCGATAGAGCTGCTCGGCGAGCGTCTGCCCGTCGAGGTAGGCCATCACGATGAAGGGCGTCCCGTCTTCGGCCTCGCCGAAGTCGAGGATCTGCACGATGCTCTTGTGCCCCACCGACGCGGCGGTGCGGGCCTCACGCAGAAAGCGCTCGACCGCCGAGTGGTCGCGGACGAACTCGCCGCGGAGCATCTTGATCGCGACGCGCCGGTCCATCTGGACGTGGCGAGCCTCGAAGACCGCGCCCATGCCACCCTCCCCGATGACGCGGACGATCTGATATTTCCCGGCTACCCGCGTGCCGACACGCTGCGTCGGGTGGATCAACTGCATGGCCGCGCGCAGTGTCGCAATCTATTCGTTGCGCCGCAAGGCCGACGTGAGTGTCGCCACGCAACGATTCAGAGCGCGCGCCATCCGATGTCTCGACGCACCTGCGCGCCCGGGAGCTCGATGCGATCGACCGCTGCGTAGGCCGCGCGCGCGGCGTCCTGGAGCGTCGACTTCGCGGCCGTGACGAGCAGCACCCGGCCCCCCGCGGTGACCCACGCGCCGCCCGAGACGGCCGTGCCCGCGTGGTAGACCCGCGCGTCGGGGACCTCCTCCGCCGACTCGATGCCGCGGATCGTGACGCCCTTCACGGGGGCCTCGGGGTAGCCCTCCGCGGCGATCACGACGCCGAGCGCGGCCCCTTCGCGCAGCCTCACCGTGTCAACGTCGAGCTGGCCCTTCGCGGCGTCGAGCATCCACGCGGCGACGTCTCCGTCGATCCTCGCGAGGAGCACCGCGCACTCGGGGTCGCCGAAGCGGACGTTGTACTCGAGCACCCGTGGGTCGCCCTGCGCGTCGATCATGAGCCCGACGAAGAGCACGCCTCGGAACGGCGAGCCTTCGCGCGCGATGCCTCGCAGCGTGGGCTCCACGACCTCTCGGAGCACGCGCGCCTCGAGCGCGGGCGTGAAGACAGGGACGGGGCTGTACGCGCCCATGCCGCCGGTGTTGGGCCCGAGGTCGCCGTCGCGGAGCCGCTTGTGATCCTGCGCGGCGCCGAGCACCGCGAAGCGCTCGCCGTCGCACACGACGTGGAGCGAGACCTCGGGACCCGAGATGCGCTCCTCGACCACGACGCTGCGGCCCGCGTCGCCGAAGGCTCCCTTGCAGAGCGCGAGGTCGAGGGCTTCGAGGGCCTCGTCGACCGTGTCGCAGACGGTGACCCCCTTGCCCGCCGCGAGTCCGTCGGCCTTCACCACGACCTTGTGGGGCGCGGCGCGCACGTACGCGGCGGCGGCATCGAAGGACTCGAAGCGGGCGTAGGCCGCGGTCGGAATCGCGTGACGCGCCATGAAGTCCTTGGCGAATCCCTTGGAGCCTTCGAGGCGGGCCGCGGCGGCCACGGGGCCGAAGCACGGGATCGCGACGTCGGCGAGGCGATCCGCGAGGCCCGCGACGAGCGGCGCCTCGGGGCCCACGACGACGAGGTCGACGCCCTCGGATCGCGCGAGCGCCGTGAGGCCCTCGACGTCACTCGTTGCGACGGCGCGCAGCGTCGCGTCTCGCGCGATCCCCGCGTTGCCTGGCGCGCAGAGCACCTCGGAGACCCGCGGAGACGTGCGAAGCCGCGCGCAGAGGCTGTGCTCCCTCGCGCCCGATCCGACGACCAGAACTCGCATCGAAGCAGAACCTCGTTCTCGGGGTGTGCAGGTCAGTGACGGAAGTGGCGGTTGCCCGTGAAGATCATCGCGATCCCGTGGGCGTCGGCCGCGGCGATGACCTCGGCGTCCTTCACGCTGCCGCCGGGCTGGACGATCGCGGTCACGCCCGCCACCGCGGCGCGCTCGACGCCGTCGGGGAAGGGGAAGAACGCGTCGGACGCGAGGGCCGAGCCTCGCGCGAGCTCGCCGGCCTTGCTCGCCGCGACCTCGACGGAGACCACGCGCGACATCTGCCCTGCGCCGACGCCGACCGTGCGGCACACGGCGCCCTCGACGCGGCCCATGACGATCGCGTTCGACTTCACGTGCTTCGCGACGGCCCACACGAACGACAGCGCGCGGCGCTCGTCGTCGGTGGGGCTGCGCTTGGTGACGACCTTCGCGCCCTCGACCTCGCCGCGGCAGCGCGCGTCGCGCTCCTGCATGAGGAGGCCGCCCGAGACGTGCTTCGTGGTGCGTCCGGCCTCGTCGCCGGGGAGCCACACGCCGGTCTCGATGAGTCGAAGGTTCTTCTTCGTGTGGAGCACCTTCAGCGCGTCGGGGCTGAACGACGGCGCGACCACGGCCTCGAGGAAGGTCTCGACGAGCGCGCGCGCCGTGTCGACGTCGATCGGACGGTTGAGCGCGACGATGCCTCCGAAGGCGCTGAGCTCATCGGCCGCGCGCGCCACGCGGTAGGCCTCGACGAGGGAGCTCGCCGTCGCGACGCCGCAGGGGTTGGTGTGCTTCACCACGACCGCGGCGGGGCCGTCGAACTCGCGCGCGGCTTCGAGCGCGGCGTCGACGTCGACGAGGTTGTTGAACGAGAGCTCCTTGCCGCCGGCGCCGACGCTCGACGCGCGGCCGAGGGTGCCTTCGCCCGCGGTGATCTCGCGGTAGAAGGCCGCCGTCTGGTGGGGATTCTCACCGTAGCGCAGCGCGTAGGCGCGCTCATAGGAGAGGTGCAGCGAGCGGGGGTAGCGCTCGCGGCCGCCCTCGGCGTCGAGGCTCGACAGGTACATCGCGATGGCGCCGTCGTAGCGGGCCGTGTGCGCGAAGGCCTTGCTGGCGAGCGCGACGCGCAGGTCGTGGCCGACGTCACCGCTCTGCTCCACCTCGGCGAGCACGGCGGGGTAGTCGGTGGGGTCGACGACGACGGTGACGCGCGCGTGGTTCTTCGCCGCAGCGCGCACCATCGCGGGGCCGCCGATGTCGATCTTCTCGACGAGGTCCTCGTGGGTCGACCCGGGCTTTCGAAGGGTCTCTTCGAAGGGGTAGAGGTTCACCACCACGAGGTCGATGGGCGCGCCGCCGATGGAGGCGAGCGCCTCGCGGTCGTCGTCGCGCTCGCGCATCAGGATCGCGCCGTGGACCCTGGGGTGCAGGGTCTTCACGCGGCCGTCCATGATCTCCGGCGAGCCCGTGTAGGCGCTCACGTCGGTGACCGCGATCCCCGCCTCGCGCAGCGCCTTCGCGGTGCCGCCTGTCGACAGCACCTCGACGCCACGCGCGGTGAGGGTCTGGAGAAAGGGCACGAGGCCCCGCTTGTCGCTCACGGAAACGAGCGCGCGTCGAATCGGCATTGGCCTGGCGTCTCCGCCGCGGCGTCGGCCGCCGCGGCCTCGGTGGCTTGTCTGTAGGGGGGAAGCGTGTTGTCGAACGGTCAGTCGTCGCAGTAGTCAGAGAGCGCGGCCATCTCGCCGAGCGCCTTGAGCTTCGCGAGGCCGCGGGTCTCGAGCTGGCGGATGCGCTCGCGGGTGAGGTTCATGATCTCACCGACCTCTTCGAGCGTGATGCCGCCGCGGTCGGCGATGTCGAGCGCGCAGGTCTCGGGGAGGTCCCACACCTCGAGGTCGGGGAAGTTCACCTTGATGGACCCCGTGCGCTCGTTCACGTCGAGGTACAGGTGGTGCTTGCAGCTCACGAACGGACAGGGCCGCTCGGCGTGGGGGCCGTGCTGGCAGTCGCCGCGCGTGCTCGGGCGCTCGTACTCCGTCTCCGGGTACATCATCCGCCCGCGCTCGAGCTCGCGCTTGCTCAGGCGCTTGATGGAGATCGTGCGCGCCCTGACCCGCGACTTGCGCCGCGATGCGTCGTCATCGAGCTCCTCCACCTGAATGAGGTCGAGCGCGTGCGCGAGTCCTACCTGGGCCTCCTCCGTGATCGCCACGTCGCGCCCGCTCACCTCGATCGGTCCCATCGTCGTCATCGTGCGGTCCTCCCAATTCCTTCGTATCGATCGCGACCCGCGTGCCCGCGCGGTCCGCGATGAGCCATTGTTGCTTCGTCGACCGCGAGTGAAGCCGCGGAGGGGTCCTCTGCGAAGCGCCCTCGCGCCTCACCCCCTCTTCGCTGAAGCTCCCTTCGAGGTCGACAGACGTCGCCTCTCGTGTACGAAGAGCTCGCGCTTGAGACGCGAGGCTCCGCGACACGTGTACACTCTCTCCAGAGAAGCAACCGCACGGAGGAGCGCACCCTCCGATGAGGGTACTCCCGTGTCCTCCCCCGGTGCGTCGAACCGCGATCAGCGCTCCGTCGGCATATCCGTTGAAACGGTCGATCCGCGGTCGTTCCGGCGTCCGACAGGCCCTTCGTAGCCTCTATGTCCTGTCGTTATAAAGCCCAACGCCTCACCCGCTCCTGATCGCCAATCTCCGACCCGAGGACCTCGCGATCCCGGGTCGTGCCTCGATTGAATCGGAGCTCGGACCGGGGCTGAGCGGGGCTCCGCGCTCTGAAGCGCCGAACCCGTCTCTGCTCCCGACCGACTCTCCTCGGTGCCGCTACCCTTCGCTCAGCAAGCTGACTTTCTCAAGAAACCGACGAAGAATTTTTTCGGACACTTTCTCAGCGAACTCATCCGACAGGGTCCCGGTCAGGCCACGGATTCGCGAACGGTGTGACGCGCCGTACGCGAGGTCTCTCAGGCACCTCGCGCTCGGCATCGGGCTGAAGTTTCGAGTTCTCCCGAGGCAATCATGACCCACTTCGTGGATGTCGCCCGTCTCGATCCTCGCCCGCTGCTCCTCCGAAACGCTCACTCCGCGAAAGAGAGGCCCGCCGACAACTTTCTGGTCGGTGAGTGACCCATTCGCTCGAATCGAACCTTGTCGTCAAGAAACCGTCACGAGCGCCTCGTGACGGAGTTGTTAGTGCCGCAGTCCGAGAGCGGAAACAAGCGAGGATCGTACGTTCAGTGCCGACGCGGCGCGCCCGAGGACGCAGGAGCTCCAATCGAAACCTCGGAGAAAATAGCGTGCGACGGGGTGCGTCACCCGCTACGCGCCTCGGAGTCGCCCGGTCACAAGGGACAACGGCTCCCAGACAGAGAACGTCCGCGCTTCAAGTGTTGGAAATCGGACCCGTTTTCCCCCCTCCCGGGGAGGGTCCTGAAACAACTGAGACCAGAGAGCAGGTGTTCAGCGTTGACGGGCCGACGCAGAGGTCGCCGGGGCGCCCGCGTCGCCTTCCGCGGCCTCCGCGGCCGTCGACGTGCGGGAGTTTCCTCCGTCACATCGAGGGGTTGGGGGGCACCGACCGTTCGTCGGCGCTGTCGACTGTGCGCAGCGCACCCCCGCGTGAACGAAAATGTTGCCGCGTGACGACGCGGTGAAATCCTCGGCGGTGACGGTCGAATCGCCCGCGACGAAGATCGCGACCCCCTCGCGCGGACCCCTTCGGAACTCCGTCTGCGTGACGAGCCCCGCGGCGCGAACGCCTTGAAAAAATACCATTCCGCTCGGTTCGAGGCGCGCGCCGTCAGGGCTCTGACACGTCACGAAGTCGCCCGTCGCGCGCGCCCCCGCGCCCTCGATCCGCGTGTATCGCAGGGCCGATCGCGCGGTGTCGGTGCGCTCTCCGAAGAGCACGCCGACCCACCGCGCGGGCCCCTCGGGGCCCTCGGCCGACGTGAACACCACCCTGCGCGCGTCGTCGCCTCCATCGGCAAACAAGGCTCCCGGCGCGCTCCAGCCCACGTCGAGCTCTGCGTCTTCTTCGAATGCGAGCGTCGCCCCCGGCGCGATCACGAGGCGCGGCGCATCGGGGCCTTCGACCATGATTCGCGAGGATTTGCGGATTCGATACCGCGCGTTCGCTCCGAGGGCGCGCCACGTTCCATCGCTTCGGAGCGTGCGCAGGTGCGCAGCAACGAACACATCGTTCACTGCGTTCGCAGCGAATTGCACCGTCGGGAGCGTGCGCACCTGGTCGACATCGTCGATGTAGACCGCGCCGGGACCCTCGGCGCCCGCGACGCGCAGGTCGCTCGCGCTGCGCGCGAACCCCGACTCTCCGAGCGCTGCGACGCCCCAGCCCGCCGACTTCTCGACGCTGAGCGCCTCGAAATCGAGGCCCGCCGACGCGCGCGAGCGGATCGCGGCCGCAGGGTCACCGCGTCGCGAGGGGGGCGCGCCCGCGTTTCGAACCGTCGCCCGCGCGAAGCGCGTCCCGGGGAGGGCCCGCGCGCGAATCTCGATGCCCACCCAGTCGCCGGGCGCGGGGCGATCTTCGGCGGAGTCGAAGAGGAGCGGCGCTTCGCGCGAGCCGATCGCGTCGAGCCGCGCGTCGTCCTGCACCACGATCTCCTGGGCAGGACCCACGAGCACGACGGCGCAGGGCTCGACGTGGAGCGTCGCCCCCGCGATGACGTGGACGCCGTTGGGGATCCGATGCGGCGACCCCTCGCGAGACCAGCGCTCGCGGCCCGAGACCGTCGCGCCGTGGAGGGTTCCGGGACCCCACGAAGATCGGGGGGAGGCGGCGGGACATCCGACGGCGGGGTGGACCGGCGCGCGGAGGACGCTGCCCCCGTCGCGGACCAAAACGGTGGTGGGCGGTGGGATCGCGGGGCCGTCGACCCCGCGGGAGCATCCGATCAAGATGGCGAGGAGGGCACACGCGATGCGGCGATCGGCAGGCATTCGAGCGAGGATATCGTCGATCGCGTGGAGCGGGGAACCCGCGAACGTCGCGCACGTTTGTGCTCGCATTGCGGGCGCGCTCTGGCACTGTCTGCGGCTCTGGACGGCGAATGATCCTGCGTGACCCGGTGCATGGGCTCGTGGCCTTCGAAGGCCCCTCGGAGCAGGTCGTGCCCTCGCTCATGGACACCCCCGAGGCGCAACGGCTACGGCGGATCCGGGCGCTGGGCCTGGCGTCGTTCGCGTTTCCGGGGGCGGAGCACTCGCGATTCGCGCACGCGATCGGGGCGGCCCACGTCATGTCGCGCTTTCTCGCGAGGGTCGTTCCCCTGGCGGCGCAGATGGGGACGGCGTTCGAACTGACCCCGCGGAGCGAAGAGGACGCCCTCGCCGCGGCGTTTCTCCACGACCTGGGGCACGGGCCGCTCTCGCACCTGTTCGAGGACGTCTTTCCCGCGATGCCCGCCCACGAGTGGTGGACGAGCCAGATCGTGCTCGACCCCGACACGGGCGTTCACAAGGTGCTCTCAGCCCGGGACCCCGAGATGCCCTCGCGCGTCGAGCGGCTCGTGCACGGCGACCATCGGGTTCGCTACCTCGCGCGCGCCGTCTCGGGGACCTTCGACGTCGATCGCTGCGATTACCTGCTGCGCGACTCGTACATGACCGGGACGCGCTACGGGCTCTACGACCTCGACTGGCTCCTCCGCTCGCTGGTGCTCGACCCCGACGCCGCCGGTCCCAGGCTCGCCGTCGATGGAACCAAGGGGCTCCCCGCGGTCGAGGGGTACTTCCTCGCGCGGCTTTTCATGTACCAGCAGGTGTACTTCCACAAGGCGACGCGCTCGGGCGAGTCGATGCTGCGCGCGATCGTGAAGCGCTTCTCGGACCTCGTGCTCGACGGCCGCGTCCCCGAAGGGACCCCACCCACACTCGTCTCCTTCGCGCGCTCGCAACCCGTCTCGGTGGGGGCCTACCTCGACCTCGACGACAACGCCTTCTGGACGGCGATCCAGCGCTGGGGCGACGACCGCGACCTGGTGCTCTCGAAGCTCGCGCGGAGCGTTCAATCCAGGGCCCTCTTCAAGACCGCGTCGCTCGACGAGTACGATCCTTCGGTCGACAGCGAGCTCCTCGCGGCCCTCGAAGACATCGTCCGCGCCCGCGGGCTCGATCCCCGCTACCACGCCGAGCTCGACGTCGCCGAGGTCTACCCCTACGAGGTCCCCTCGTCGTCGGAAGTGGCCTTGAGGGTGGTGTATCAGCGCCGCCCGCCGCGACCGCTCGAGACCGCCTCGTTCGTGATCGCGCGCCTCCTCGGGGCGCCCTTCGTGCGACGTCGCCTGATCTTTCCCGTCGAAGTTCGCGACGACGTCGAGGCGCTTCTCGTGTCGCATCGCGGAGCGCGTTGACGCAGCCGCCCGAAACGATAGATGCTCCGCGCCCTGATGGGCGGCGAGCGCGGCTTCGACCTCGTGCGGCGACCGCCGCGATCGCCTCGCTCACCCTCCTGCTCGCAGGCTCCGAGGCGAGCGCGGTCCCTCGTCGCGGCGCGGCTCCGCTGCCGACCGGACCCTCGCCGGTGGCGTTCTCGATCGAGGCGGTCGGGGGCTCGTGGCACTGGCGCTGGTCGATTCGCAACGTGTCGGGGGCGCCGGTCGAAGTCGCCGCCGATCGACGCCTGGTGTGGATCGAGGTCCCTCCGCCGCCCGTCGATCCGACAGTTCCGCGCTGGCGGCGACGTCGCGCGAGGCCCGTGCGCTGCGTGTTCGAGGCGAGGCCCTCGAGCGCCGAGTCCGCGGTTCGAACGGAGCTCAGGCCCAACGAGCGCTACTCGGAGCTCGTCGACCTTCGCGACGTGTGTCACCTCCGGATCCCCACGGCGATGACCGCAGGCGCGCTCGTCGTCGCGCACTACGGCTTCGAACCGCTGCCCGCCGAGGGACGCGGTCGCCCCACGCTGGCCCGCTGGATGTCACGCACGATCACGCCCGACATCGCGACGTACCCCGTGAACGACCTCAGCGCGACGGTGCCCGTCCCTGCGGGCGAACCCGTGGCCGCGCAGGAGGCCACGTCGCCCTCGGGCGCGGCCCTGAGCGCCGCTCCCACGCAGGCTGCCACGTCGACGGGTTTGCGTGTCTCGGTGGCGCTTCGCAACGCGTCGTCGAGGCCCCTGTGGTCGCTCTTTCGCTCCACGCTCTTCAGCTTCGAAGTCGTCGCGCCCTCGGGGCGCACCGTCGCGTGCGAGTCGCTCTATCGGGACCCCACGCCGTTTCGTGAGTTCTTCGTCCGCCTCGGGGGAGGCGGACGCCGCGCCGCGGGTCTGGCGCTCGCGGATTTCTGCCCGCTCAACACCTTCGACGAGGCGGGGATCTACCGCGTCCGCGCGGTGTTCCGCACGAGCGCGAACGGAGAGCCGTGGCTCACGGGGCGCGTGTTCACGGGGCGCGTCACGTCGCCGACCTTCGTCGTGCGCGTGTCGCGCGGAGATGGCAGGTATCGTCCGCTGGGCCTCGAGGTATCGGGTTGACAGGCGGGTACGACCGCGCTCCATAGTGACGGTGAGAGGGCGCTCATGGCGAAGATCCTGGTCGTTGATGACCAGCGGAACCTGCGTACTACGCTGAGCATCATGCTCCGCGCGCACGGCCATGAGGTCGACGAGGCGGCCGACGGCGACCAGGGGATGCAGATGGCCTCGACGGCGGGCTACGACCTCGTCATCACCGATCTGCGAATGGGCGCGCGCGACGGCATCGATGTGCTCCGACGCATCAAGGACACGCACGCGCTCACGGAGGTCATCGTGATGACGGCCTTCGGCTCCATCGAGAGCGCGGTGGAGGCCATGCGGCTCGGCGCGCACGACTACATCCTCAAGCCCTTCGACGAGGGAGAGCTCCTGGTCAAGGTGCAGCGCGCGCTGGAGAAGCGCTCGCTGACCGCGCAGGTGGCGCTCCTCACGGCAGAGTTTCGCGAGCGTTACCGCTTCGAAAGCATCATCGGGCGTTCGAACGCGATCCGCGAGGTGCTCACCCGCATCGCGAAGTTCGCGCCCACCGACGCCACGGTGCTCATCACGGGCGAGTCGGGCACGGGCAAGGAGCTCGTCGCGAAGGCCATCCACGCGAACTCGCGGCGCGCGGACAAGCCCTTCGTTCCGGTGAACTGCGCGGCGGTGACCGAGACGCTGCTCGAGAGCGAGCTCTTCGGGCACGTGCGCGGGGCCTTCTCGGGCGCCGTCGCCAACCGTCGAGGGCTCTTCGAAGAGGCCGACGGCGGGACCTTCTTCTTCGACGAGATGGGCGAGACCTCGCCGACCTTCCAGGCGAAGCTTTTGAGGGTGCTCCAGGAGGGGGAGATCCGTCGCGTGGGCGACAACCGCGCGGTCAAGGTCGACGTGCGCGTGGTCGCCGCGACCAACCAGGACCTCCACCGCGCCATCGCCGAGAAGCGCTTCAGGCAAGACCTCTACTACCGCCTCAACGTCGCCCGCTTCGTGCTCCCGCCGCTCCGAGATCGCCGCGAGGACATCCCGCTCCTCGTGGAGCACTTTCTCGGCAAGGCCTGTCGCAAGATGGGCGTGCGGGTGCGGCTCGGCGACTCGGTGATGGACTACCTCGTCTCGTACGACTATCCGGGCAACATCCGCGAGCTCGAGAACATGGTCGAGCAGGGGGTCGCGCTCGCTGCGCTCTCGGGCGTGATCGAGCTCGAAGACATCGCGCCGCAGGGGCTCCCCGAGGTTCCGCTCGATCGACCCGATGACCGCACGCTCGCGTCGTCGGTCGACTCCGCGGAGCGCCTCGCGATCGAGAACGCGCTGCGGGAGTGCGAGGGCAACCGCGAGCGCGCGGCCGAGCAGCTCGGGCTCTCGCCGACCACGCTGTGGCGGAAGATGAAGCGCCTCGACATTCGTTGGGGGTGAGCGCTGCGTGCGGAGCGCAGGGAGCGCTCCGCGAGGGAGAGGGCGTGCGGCTATTCGCGCGGGGCGAAGTTGAATCGCACCTGCGCGATCGCGCATCCGCCGCGCGACGGCGGCACCGTGAGGCGACGGAGAGACGCCTTCACGCACTCGACGAGGGGGCGGCTGTTCATCGCGGTCGCGACGCGAACGTCTTCGATGCGGCCCGAGGTGCCGACCTTGAGCTCCGCCGTCAGCGGTCCGCGGAGCTGCGGGTTCACGCGGAGCTCGCGCTCGTAACAGGCCCGGAGCGCGCCGTAGTTGGCCTGCGCCGTGCGGGTCACGCCCGCGGGGTCGGTGAGCTGACCGGGGCACGCGTCGACGTAACGGGTGACGTAACGGATTCGCGGGGGCCCCGCGTCTGCGACGACGGGCGGACCCGCGTCGGGCTCCTCGGGGGGAAGCTCGATCGGCGCGGCGACCATCGGCGATGTGGGGGGAGGGGGCCCCGCGTCGACGACCGTGGGCGGGCGCGGCGGCGGAGCCGGCGGCGGTCGGGTCATCATCCAGATGCCGCCTCCGCCGCCGATCAGGAGCAGCAGGCCGATGACTGCGTACTTTGCATTGCCCCCCTCGGAGCGCGGTGCCTCGTGATTCTCGTCCACGGTCGCTGCTACCTCCTCACGTCGCTCGCAAAAACATCAGGTCTGGAGCACGGAAGCCCGTGCATACCACACTCCTGCGTCGCGACGACTCGTTGAAAGTCGGCGCGGGCGCGCGGCTTTGGGGGCGCACGAAAATCCGTCGATCAGCGCAGGAGATTCGACTCCGCGTGGACTCGCATCCTCACCTGAACCGAGGCTCTGCCTGCGGGCAGCGGACCGCCCGGTGAGAGGTCGACGGTCGCCCTCGCGAAGAAGCGGAACCGCCGTGAGACCGAGAGCAGATGCGTCGACAGCGCCGCGTTGCCCGCGGCGTCGAGCGCGACGTCTCCGCTCGCGTTGCCCGCGGCATCGAAGCGGATCACGGGGACGCTGCCCAGTCGCCGCACGCCGTCGGAGGAGAGCCCCGACGCGGTCTCGGGGCCCCAGTAGACCTCGATGGGGCCGATGGGCACGCGGAGGCCGACCGCCGATGCCTGCCACGCCATCGACGAGAGCGAGATGGCCGAGAGGTCACCGCCGAGCGAGGCCAGCTCCGTCGAGTAGGTCGTGAGGTCGATGACGTTCGAGAGCGCGAGGTCGATGGTGACCGGGTCGGGGTCGCAGGTGCCGTTGACGCAGCGGAGCGTGAGACCCGAGGTGGTCGTCGGGCAGGCCGTGGTCGCGCTGCACGCCGCGCGGGCGATCGTGCCGGAGGTCTGGAGCGACGCGGGGACCACGATGCGTGACGCGTCGACGTCGAAGCCGAGGGGACCGACCGAGAAATCGATGGGGACGCCTCCCGAGCACGCGCCGAGCGCGGCGGAGAGTGCGAGGCAACGCGCAAGAGAAGATGAGGGCACGGCGCTCAGTGTGTGGCCTCCGGGTCGGCGCATCAAGCGTTCTCTCCGGGGCGCGCGGGGCGTCGACGCGGCGGTCGCGGGCATCGGTGGTTGGACGCAACGTTGAATCGCGCGGGCCGCGGGTGTTACGCTGCGCGCATGCCGCTCATCGAGACCGAGGAGGCCGCGCGCAGGCTCGCGCGGGCGATCGCCAGTGACCTCTCGCTCTACAACGAAGAGAAGATCACCAAGGGGCTCCAGGACGACAACCTCTTCGACGCGCTGAACGAGGAGATCGAAGAGGGCCGACAGCTCTACAAGTCGCGCGTCGCGCCGGAGCTCTACAACCGTAATTTCTACGGTCGCGCGATCGTCGACATCCTCGTCAAGTCGAAGAAGCACATCAAATCGAAGGCGTGGTGAGCGCGCGCGTCGTCACGCTCGTCGCGCGTCCTGAGGATGTCGGCGAGCGCGTCGATCGGGTGCTCGCGGCACGCCTCGAAGCGGAAGGCCTCTCGCGCTCGGCCCTCGGTCACCTCTGCGATGAGGGCCGCGTCGCTGCGCGCGGAGCTCCGGTGAAAGCGAGCTACAAGGTCCGCGCGGGCGATGAGCTCGTCGTCGACGTGCCTCCGCCTGCGCCGTCGACCGCGCTCGCAGAGGACATCCCGCTGACGGTGGTCTTCTGAAGATCGCGACCTGCTCGTGATCGACAAGCCCGCGGGGCTCGTCGTGCATCCTGCCCGGGGCCACGCGACGGGCACGCTGGTCAACGCCGTGCTCCACCACGCGGAGGTCGACGACGACGACGATCCGTTGCGGCCCGGCATCGTGCATCGCATCGACCGCTTCACGTCGGGGCTCCTCGTCGTCGCGAAGACGCCCGCCGCGCGCGAGGCGCTCATCGACCGCTTTCGCGCGCACGACATCGAGCGGAGCTACGTCGCGCTCACGGAGTCGGTGCCGCCCGCGGAGGTCACGTACGACACGCTCTACAACCGCCATCCCACCGACCGCGTTCGCTTCTCTTCGAAGGTGCGCGAGGGCAAGCGCGCGGTCACGCACGTGAAGGTCATCGCCTCGTTCGCGAAGGGCGCCGCGGCGTACGTGCGCTGCACGTTGGAGACGGGGCGCACGCACCAGATCAGGGTGCACCTCTCGGAGGCCGGGTTCCCCTTGCTCGGCGACGCGATGTACGGCCGCAAGGCGCGAGAGCCGCGGGTGCGGGCCATCGCGGAGGCGCTCGGGCGACAGGCGCTGCACGCCGAGGTGCTCGGGTTCAAGCATCCGGTGACGGGTGAGGCGATGCGCTTCGTGTCGCGGCCGCCCGACGATTTCGCGCGCGCGCTGACGGCGCTCGAGGCGCTCGGCTGAGGCGGGGCTACTGCGTGCGCTGGATGACGTGGAAGCCGAAGTCGGTCTCGATCACGTCGGAGATCGCGCCGGGCGCGAGCGCGAAGGCCGCGCGTTCGAAGGGCGGGACCATCTGGCCGTGACCGAAGACGCCGAGGTCACCGCCTGAGGTCGCGGCGCCGGGCTCGTCGGAGAACTGCCGCGCGAGGCCGGCGAAGTCCTGCCCCTGCCGGGCGCGCGTGAGCACATCTTGAGCCCTCGCGCGGGCTTCTTCGCGGGTGCGGGTGATGTTCGCCGGCGCGCGCTCGGAGCCGCGGTGCATGACGAGGACGTGGCGCGCTCCCACCCGCGAGGGCGCTTCGCTGCGGCCCTGCGCGGGCGCTGGCGCGGGCGCGAGGGGCGTCGCGGTCGGGGTCGAATGCGGCTCATCGGGCGCGCGGTTGCAGGCGACGAGGACGATCAGTGCAGAGAGCGTGAGGGGGCGCATGGCGCGCGCATGGGTAGTGCGCCCTCACGGCGGGCGCAAGGGTTCACGACGCTTCGTGGAGCGCGTCGTCGATGAGGGCGTCGTCGGGCATCTCCATCACGTCGTCGTCGTGGCCGAAGGAGTCGACCTCGATGCTGTCGTCGTCGGGCGGCGGAGGGCGCACGGAGAAGCCCGCGACGAGCTCCAGCTCGGGGAGCATCGTGGCGATGAAATCGGCTCTGCGGAAGGTGTTTCGCGGGCCCACGCCGCGCTTGCGAGCCTGCTCGATGAGGCCCTGCACGGCGGGTCGAAGCCGCGGCGCGACGCCGAGCGTGTGGCCCATCACCTGGAGCGTCGGAGAGAAGCGGGGGAGGACGTCGCCCGCGCCGAGGGCCATCCAGAGGGCGAAGGCGTAGAGGTACCAGCGGTCGTCGTCGAGGAGGTCGGTGACGTCGACGTCGACGAGGGGGATCGGCGCCTCGCACGCGCGCTCGAGCGCGGTGAGGCTGGCGTCGTCGTGTCCGTTCTCGCGCGCCGCGTCGAGGAGCGCGGGGAGGGTGTTCTCGGGGAGCGTTCCGCCAGACCACGCGCCGGCGATGAGGAGGAGGAAGGCCTCGATGGGCAGGCGCCCCTCGTGGTCGCAGCCGAGGTGCATGTGCGAGTGCGCGCGGCTCGGCTCGATGACGCCCTTCGAAACCCGCGCGAACGAGAGCGTCTCTTCGATCACCGTCGCGATCACGTCGAGGGAGGGCGAGGGGACCAGCACCGCGAACGCGCCCGCGGCGCCGAGGAGCCAGCGATCGAGGGGGCTCATCGTCGATCCGATCGCGAGCACCGGGACCCGATCGAGGCCGACGCGCCCCTTCACGCGGCCCACCACGGCACAGGCGCGGTCGATCCGTCCGTCGGCGTGCACCACGACCACCGAGGGGGGTGTGGACCTCAGCGTCGCGTCGAGGCGCTCGGGGATGCAGTCGACGCACTCGCCCTCGTAGGCCACCTCACACGCCCTGCGTACGACGTCGAGGAAGGACCTGTCCTCCGCGACGACGAGGAGTCGGTCGACGGGGGCATCGGCGCGGGTCTGGGGAGGGATCGTCTCCGGCACGACGTCGGAGTGTATGCAAATCGCAACGCGCTTGCGACGCCCCAGAGGGGCCTTCTCGCGCGATCCCGCGCGCTCGGGAGGTCAGTGGGAGGGGGCGGCGCTCGATGCCGCAGGGAGCGGGTCGAGGTCGAGCTCCACGCGCATCGTCCGATCGAGGTAGAGCGACACGCTTCGGGGGAGGTGACCCGGCGCGCTCACCTCGACGATTTCGGGGGCGCTCCCGCGTGAGAGTTCGACCTCGATGGGGACGGGATAGGTGCGGCCTCGGATCGTGGCGCTCGCGCCGCGCGCCGACGACCGGACCTCGAAGCGGATCGTCGCGGCGGCTGCGACGTTTTCGCTTCGAGCCGGGGCGTGCTCCGACGAGACCGCGTAGCCGAGCGCGGCGCCGAAGAGCACCGTCAGCACCGCGGCGGCGCGGAGCCAGACCCGCGTCGACGCGCCCACCTTCTCGTGCGAGATGCGAAGCGTCGGCGCGAACGAGCGGCGCGGCGGAGGCGACTGCGGCGTCGCCGACGCGCGGGCCGAGGCGGAGTCTCCCGCGGAGGGAGATTCGTGGGCGGGCTGCGACGGCTCGTCTTCGAGGGGCTCGGGTGCCGAGATGCGAGGCTCGGTGTCGTTCGCGGGGGCTTCGGCGGCGAGGATCGCGGGCTTGTGCGACACGGGCGGTGACGAGGTGCCGAGGTCCGACGCCTTCGCGGGGATGGGCGACGCGCCGGGCGTGACCCGAGGGGTGACCCACGAGGGGCTCCGCGTCGACGCGATCGAGAGCACCTTCGCCTCGCACTCGTGGAGCTGCGCGAGCATCGCGTCGAAGGAGGGGTAGCGCCCGTCAGGCCGACGAACGAGGCATCCGCGGACGAGCGCTTCGATGGAGTCGGGTGCGTCGGGGACGCGATCCCTGAGCGGCGCGGGCGTTCGCGTGAGGTGCGCGCGGAGGGTCTGGCTCGTGTTGTCGCCCTGAAACGCCGCGACGCCGGTGAGCATGCGGTAGAGGATGGTTCCGAAGGCGTAGATGTCCGTCGACGTGGTGGCGAGCTCGCCGCGGATCTGCTCGGGCGCGATGGACTCGGGGGAGATCATCATGGCGCGCAGCGAGGTGGGGGCGCCCTCGGCCTGGAGGGCGAGGCTCGTGAGGCCGAGCTCGCACACGACGGGGCGCGCGTCGGCGCCGTCGTTCGAGGCGGACTTCGCGAGCGCGATGTTGGTGACGCGGAGGTCTCCGTGCACGACGCCGAGGCGGTGAAGCGCGGCCATCCCCTGCGCGATCTGACGCCCGAGGGTGAGGGCCTCTGCGACGTCGAGGCTGCCGCGCGCGCGGATGTGCGAGAGGAGGCTTTCGCCGTCGACGGCGTCGGAGACCACGCAGAAGCGCTCCTCATCGCCGATGAGGGTCATGCCGCACTCGAGGACGCGCTCGAGGTTCGGGTGGTCGAGGCGCTGGAGCCGCTCGGCGTAGGCCCAGAGAGGGCTCCAGCTGGAGCGAGGGCCCGGCGCGAACACCGAGCGAGGCATGAAGCGAAGCACGACGTCGCCCTCGCCGTCACGGAGCGAGCGGCCGCGGTAGCACTCTCCCCTCACTTCGCTTCGCATGTGCGCGGTGACCACGTACCCGTGAAGGACCGTGGCGCCGAGTGTGGGATCGGAGCGCTGGTTGGAGGCGGTCATGGCGTCGTAACTCCGTCGAAGGGAACTGACGTGCGCGCCCTCAGGCGCGCTCAGATTGCGGCGGCGCGATGCTCGGCGAGACGATGGAGGCGCGCGCGTCCTGACGCATCCGAGGGCCGAACGAGCGCTGGTAGTCCGCGTAGCGGAAGCCCGCGCGCGGGGAGAGCACACCGCGCTCGCACGCCTGCTCGACGGCGCTCTGGAGCGCGGTGCGCTCTCGCGACGAGAGGCCGAGCACGTACGCGAGGACGTGGAGGGTCGACTCTTCGAGCGTCGAGATCACGTTGTCGATGAGCGCGATCCACGTCGCGAAGGCGTACGCGTAGGAGCGCACCGGCGCGGGGATGAGCGTCGCGTCGACGTCGACGAGCTCGATGGGGCTCAGGCACGCGCGCTCGATGGAGGCCATGGCCTCGGGGCCGTGTCCCTCGGCGCGCGCGGCGTCGATGATCTGCGTCGCCGCGAGGGGAGGCAGCGCGCCCTCGGACCACCCGCACGAGATCACGAGGAGGAAGAGCTCCACGGGCACCCTGGGGCTCGCGCCGTCGAGCGTGATGATCGCGGACTTGCGCGCGCCGGGCATCCCCGAGGGGCGCTCCTTCGACCAGTGGCGGGAGATCACGTCGGCCATCGCCTCGCCCGAGAGGCTCGCGGCGTGGAGGCCCGAGAGGCCGAGCCCGCCGAGGCGCCATCGGTCGAGGGCGTCGACGTCGGAGCCGAAGACCAGCACGCGCACGGGCCCGCCGACGATCTCGCGGAGGCGCGCGATGAAGCCCGCGCCGCTGTCGTGGAAGCCGTCGCAGTGGACGATCGCGAGCGAGGGGCCGTGCTCGCGGAGTCGATCGATCGCGGGCGCCGCGGCGGTGCCCGGAGAGACCTCCGTCCACGCGCCGCGGAACGCGAGGCTGCACGCCAGCCGGGCGCGCGCGAGGAAGGCCTTGTCGGTGCTCACGAGCATCACGCGCGCGCCGTCGCCCTCGGTGAGGGTCGGCGCGGGGCTGGCGAACGACTCCCGCTGCGGTGCGTCGCGCTCGAGGATGCGATCGAGCTCGCGGACCAGGGCGAGGCAGCCCGCGGGGCGGTCTTCAGGTCGCTTCGCGAGGAGGCGCGCGAGGGTCGCGTCGAGGTACGCGAGGTCGGGGCGGTGGACCGAGAGCCGCTCGGCGGGCGTCGACACCTGGTCGCGCAGCACCTCGTAGACCTCCTCGGAGTCGAAGGGGGGACGCAGCGCGAAGAGCTCATACGCGACGCAGCCGAGGGCGTAGAGGTCCGCGGCGGGTGAGAGCTCGACGCCGGGGTTGGCCTGGATCTGTTCGGGCGCCATGTACGCGGGCGATCCGACCATGAGCGTCGAGCGCGCCGAGCCCACGAAGGCGGGGCGCGCGATGCCGAAATCGATGAGCACCGGGCGGCCCGTCTCGCGCTCGATGAGGATGTTCGCGGGCTTGACGTCGCGGTGGATGATCCGCGCCGCGTGCACCGCCGAGAGCCCGCTCGCGAGCTGTCGGATGAGGTTGATCGCCTCGCGCGTCGGCCAGGGCTCGTGCCTCGAAGCCCGCTCCGCGAGGGCGGATTCAAGGGTGCGGCCCTGCACGAACTCCATCGCGTAGAAGCGCGCGCCGTGGTGCTCGCCGAGGGCGTGCACCTGCACCACGTTCTCGTGACGGATCGCGGCGAGGGCCTTGGCCTCGCGTTCGAAGCGCTCCACGAACTGCGGATCGCCCGCGAACTCACGGGAGATCACCTTTAGCGCCACGCGGCGTCCGAGGCCTGTGTCCGTGGCCTCGTAGACGACGCCCATCGCGCCGCGTCCCAGCTCGCGCTCGACCCGGTAACGGCCTTCGATGAGCTCCGAGCTCCCGGGGCGCATCCCGGTGTCGGGGGTCATTCGTGACTCTGGCGAGGTGTTGGTCGTGTCGTCCATCAGGTCCGCTCACCCGGTGGAACGGCGGAGCCCGACCGTGACTTGAGCGGTGCAGCGCGCGTCGTGACCGACGCGAGCGGCGTTTTCAGAGGCCTGTGATCGACGCGAGCGCGCCCGCGTGGCGAGCGGCGAGGTCTGCGACGGCGACGTCGAGCGTCCCTTCGATGCGCAGCGAACCGCCTTCGACCACGCCGAGCGGCGTGAGCGTCACGCCGTGTTCTCTCGCGCGATTCTCGAGCAACGCGGCGACATACGGCGTGTACGACACGACGACGCGCGTGGGGTCTTCACCGAACAGCGCTCCGGGTGACACCGCGTCGCTGTACGGGAGCTTCACAGACGCGCCCTTCGCGCCGAGCACGCAGCACTCGGCGAGCGCGACGGCGAGGCCCCCTTCGGCGCAGTCGTGCGCCGACGAGACGAGGCCCTCACGCGCGGCGACGATGAGCAATTTCTGAAGCTTCGCCTCGGCCGCGAGGTCGATGGACGGAGGCCGTCCGCAGAGTGTCTTGGTCTTGCGCGTGAGCCACTCGCTGCCGCCGAGCGCGCCGCTGCCGAGGGGGCCGAGGAGGGCCACGCGGTCGCCCACGCGCTTGAATCCCGCGGTCACCACGTCGGCGGATTTCTCGAGCAGACCCACGGCGCCGATGGTCGGCGTCGGGAGGATCGCGCGCGGTCCGCTCGCCTCGGTGGTCTCGTTGTAGAGGCTCACGTTGCCCGAGACGACGGGCACGTCGAGGGCCTTGCACGCGTCGGCGATGCCGTCGATCGCGTCGCGGAACTGCGCCATGATCTCGGGGCGCTCGGGGTTGCCGAAGTTGAGGCAGTCGGTGAGGCCGATGGGGACGGCGCCCACGCACGCGAGGTTCCTGCACGCCTCGGCCACGGCCATCGCGGCGCCCGCGCGAGGATCGAGCTCGCAGAGCCTCCCGTTGCAGTCCGTGGAGAGGGCGATGAACTTCTCCATGTGCGAGACCTCGTCGTGGCAGAAGAGCCGCACAACGGCGGCGTCTGCGGCGCCGGGGCGCACGACGGTTCCATCGCGGACGATGTGGTCGTACTGGCGGTACACCCACGCGCGGCTGCCGATGTTGGGTGACCCCATGAGGTCGAGCAGGTCGCGCGTGGCGTCGAAGGGCAGCGCGCGCACGTCGACCTCGTAGCGCTCGACGGGTCGCGGATCGGCCACGCAGGGGCGCGTGTACACGGGCGACGCGTCGGTGAGCAGATCCACGGGCAGATCGACCACCACGGGCGGCTCTGCGAGGGGCGCGCCCGCGCCCGAGAGGGGGTCGTAGCCGGGCGTCGCGCGGATCACCCAGCGCTTCGAGTCGGTGACCTTGCCGATGACCACGGCGTCGAGGTCCCACTTCTCGCAGATCTCGACGACGCGGTGCTCCTGGCCGCGGCGCGCGACCATCACCATGCGCTCCTGCGACTCGCTGAGGAGGATCTCGTAGGGCGTGAGCGACTTCGCCCTGCGCGGCACGAGGTCGAGGTTGAGCTCGACGCCGTTGCCCGCGCGCGACGCCATTTCGACGGTGCTCGACGTGAGGCCCGCGGCGCCCATGTCTTGAATGCCTTCGAGCACGTTGGCCGCGAAGATCTCGAGGCACGCCTCGACGAGCACCTTCTCCAGGAAGGGATCGCCCACCTGCACCGTCGGGCGCTTCGCCTCGCTGCCCTCGTCGAACTCGGCGCTCGCCATCGTCGCGCCGTGGATGCCGTCGCGGCCCGTGCGCGCGCCCACGTACAAGATCGGGTTGCCGACGCCTTCGGCGCGTCCGTAGAAGATCTTCGAACTGCGCGCGAGGCCGAGCGCGAAGGCGTTGACGAGGATGTTGCCGTTGTACGCGGGGTCGAACTGCACCTCGCCCGCGACGGTGGGCACGCCGATCGCGTTGCCGTAGCCCGCGATGCCCGCCACCACGCCCCGCAGGAGCGTCGGCGTCCTGGGGTGATCGGGGGCGCCGAAGCGCAGTGAGTCCATGAGCGCGACGGGGCGAGCGCCCATCGTGAACACGTCGCGGAGGATGCCGCCCACGCCCGTCGCCGCGCCCTGGTAGGGCTCGATGAACGAGGGGTGGTTGTGCGACTCCATCTTGAACACCACGGCCCAGCCGTCGCCGATGTCGACGACGCCCGCGTTCTCGCCGGGGCCCTGGATCACGCGCGGTCCCTTCGTGGGGAGGCGCTTGAGGTGTACGCGCGACGACTTGTACGAGCAGTGCTCGGACCACATCACCGAGAGCACGCCGAGCTCGGGCCAGGTGGGCGTGCGGCCGAGCGTGTCGCACGCGAGCGTGTACTCGGCGTCGGTGATCCCGTGGGCGCGCGCGAGGTCGAGGGTGACGGTCGGTTCGGTCGCCATGAGACGTCTCCGGGAGCGCTTGTTTGCAGGTGAATTCGTGCGGTCAGCGGGCGAGCGCGGCGCGCACCGCGGACTGGAAGAGCAGCCGTCCGTCGGCGCTCCCGAGGATGGGCTCCGCCGCGCGCTCGGGGTGAGGCATGAGCCCGAGCACGTTGCGGCGCGGTCCGCCGTAGAGGCCCGCGATGTCGTGCAGCGAGCCGTTGGGGTTGGCCGCGCCGTCGGGGCCCTCGACGTAGCGGAAGGCCACCTTGCGCTCGCGCTCGAGCGTGTCGAGCGTGGCTGCGTCGGCTTGATATCGCCCGTCGGCGTGCGCGATGGGGAGGCGCAGCGTGCGGCCGCGGAGGTCTTGCGTGAACGGCCCGTCGGCCTCGACGCGCACGCTCACGTCGCGGCATTCGAAGCGGAGGTTCGCGTTCTGCGTGAGCGCGCCGGGGAGCATCGCGGCCTCGGTGAGGATCTGGAATCCGTTGCAGATCCCGAGGACGAGCCCGCCGCGGTCGGCGTGCGCGCGCACCGCGGCCATGATGTTCGCGAAGCGCGCGATGGCGCCGCAGCGGAGGTAGTCGCCGTAGGAGAATCCCCCTGGCAAGACCACGAGGTCGACGTCTGCGGGGAGCGACGTGGACTTGTGAAAGACGTACTCCGTGCGGACCCCCACGACGTGGTGGAGCGCGTGGAACGCGTCGAAATCAGCGTTGGAACCCGGGAACTGGAGCACCGCGGCGAGCATCGCGCGCGCACCCTACGTCAATTGTCTCCGAGAGCGCTACTCGCTGACATCGACGCGCAGGTCGTAGGGCAGCGCCCGCGGGGGCGGAGGCTCGACGCGGCCCGCGCGGAGCACGCCGTCGAGGCAGCGCGCGTCGGGCGCCGAGAGCGTGAACTCCTGCGGGGGTCGGGGCTGGATCGAGCCCTCCTCGTCGATGATGACGCGCAGGGTGTGACGCGCGGGCGCGCCGAGCGCGCGCAGACATTCGGCGAGCGCAGGGCGAAGCGTCGCCACGGAGGCGTCGATGATCCGCGCGTAGGGCTGCGACGTCGACGCGGGGGCCGGCGGGAGGTCCGAGCTCGCGGTGATGTTGAACTCCAGCGGTTCGGGCGCCGTCGCGCGCACTGCGATGGGCGCTGTCGGCGCTGCGACGGGGCGCGGCGCTTCGGGCGCGGGTTGCGCTTGAATCGCTGCGCGCGCGGGCCTTCGGGGGAGGGTGCGCGCGGCGGGTGTCGGGGTCGACGCGCAGGCCGAGGCGAGCGCGAGCGCGAGGAGCGACGGAGCAGCGTGGCGTCTCATGGCGGCGGTGACCTCAGGATATCGGACGCGCGAGCGGCGCGGAGGCTGTAGGCGCGATCGGCTGCGCGGTGGTATGAGCCCGCGCGTCGCATGTCGAACACAGAGAAGACCGCGGAAGACGACCCGACGCGGCATCGCATCTTGAAGGCTCCGCTCCCGTGGGCCGTGCTGCGCTTCGGCGCGCCGCTCGCGCTGGCGATGGTGCTCCAGGGGCTCTTCAACCTCGTCGATCAGTACCTCATCGCGAAGCTGCCCGCGGCGGTCTCCGACGCCTCGCTCGACGCGCTCGGCATCTGCGACATGGTCGCGGCGCTCGGGACCATTCTCTCGTACGGCGTCAGCACGGGCACCGCGACGCTCCTCGCGCGGCACAAGGGCGCGGGCGACGAGGCCGCGGTGGCGCGGGTGGCGTGGGGCTCCATCGGCATCGTGATCGCGCTCGCGGTCGCGTTCGGCGCGGTGGGCGTGCTCGGGGCCGACGTGATCATCCACGACCTCCTCGGCGCCAAGGGGGCCGTGCGCGTGCTCGGGCGCGACTACCTCCGCGTGATCCTCGGCGGGAGCGCGTCGGTGTTCCTGATGTTCCAGATCACGTCGGTGTTTCGCGCGCTCGGCAACTCGCGGTTGCCGCTCATCACCTTCGCGGTCGGCAACGTGCTCAACCTCTTTCTCGCCGTGCTCATGGTCTACGGACCCGGCGACGCGCCGACGATCTTCTCGTGGGGCCCGCCCATCGCCCGCGCCGTCGGAATCCCCCGCATGGAGGTGCTCGGCGCCGCGTGGGCCACGATCATCGCGCGCTCCGTGGCGTGCGTCGTCCCGCTGATCCTCCTGCGTCGCACGCTGAAGGTGACCGAGCACGGCGCGACGCTGCGTCCTGCGCCGAACCTGACGCGCGCGATCGTCGACCTCGCGTGGCCCACGAGCGCGCAGTTCGTCGTGCGCGTCGTCTCGGTGCTCTTCGTCACGGGGCTCGTGCACCACGCCTACACCACGGGCACCAACTCCGACGCGGGGACGGCCTTCGCGCTGTGCCTGCGCTTCGAGACCATGGCGCTCTTCGTGTGCATGGGCTGGGGCGGCTGCGCGCAGACCTTCGTGGGCATGTGCCTCGGCGCCGGTGACAACGCCCGCGCCGCGCGCGCCGGGTGGTTCACCGCGCTCTACGGCGTCGGCACGATGGCGCTCCTCGCGGTGGTCTATCGCGTGTGGGGCGACGACGTGCTGCGGGTGTTCACGCGCGACGCGCACATCCTCGAGCTGGCGCTCTCGTACCTCGGCACCGTGGCGCCCTCGTACGCGTTCTATGGCCTCGCGATCGTGCTCGGCAACGCGATCGTGGGCGCGGGGGCGACGCGGCTCGCGCTGCGCATCGACGCGACGCTCGTGGGCGCCGTGCAGGTCCCGCTGATGCTCGCGTCGGTGGTGCTCGCGTCGGTGGCGATCGAGCGCTTCTGGTTCACGATCGTGGTCTTCAACGCGGTGAACGCGGGGGTCTACGCGCTGGTGTATCGCCGCGGCGACCTCTGGCAGAAATCGCTGAGCGCCGAGGCGCTCGGCGAGGCGAAGCTCGCGGGGGCTGCGTAGCCGTTCGCTCACCGTCTCTGGTCGTCTCGCGATACCCTCCGCGGCCTCATGAACCGTCGCTCGCTGCACGCATCGCTCGTCGTCGCGCTCGTGGTCGCGGGGTGCCACCGTCATCGCGGCGGAGGCCCGCGACGCGTGCGCGACCCGCGCGCGCAGTACGCCACGGGCTGCGTCGACCCGCGGTACGTGTCGGCCCCCTCGGGCGACGTCGCGGTGTCGACCGACGGCGACGTGACCGGCGTCGCGACGGCCGCGCTCCGAGCGCAGCGCGCGGTGGCGTTTTCGAACGCGGCGGGCGTCACCCTCGCGCGCGAGATCGCAACGCCGGTGCGCGTCACGGGCCCCGTCGCGCCCGACGGCTTCGCGCTCGCGGCCACGGGGGAGCGCTTTCTCCTCACGTGGATCGACGCGCGCACCTCGGCGCTCCAGCTCGCGGCCATCGCCGCCGACGGCGCCGCCGAGGCGTGGCCTCCCTTCTCGCGCGCTGCGACCAGTCTCGCGCTCTCCGCCGGGCGCGACTCCGCCTACGTCGCCTGGACCGAGGGCGCGGGCGATCGCGCGACGCTGCGAGGCGCTCCGCTCGACGCGAGGGGGAGGCCGCGCGCCGAGCCCTCGACGCTCGCGACGGGGGCCGTCGATGCGCCCGCGGTGACCTTCACGGGGATGCGCTACGTGGTGGCGTGGCGCGCGCGCGGCGCTTCGATCGAGGCCCGCGCGGTCTCTCGTGACGGCGCCGCCGAAGCCCCGACGACGCTGGTGGAGGCGCCCGAGATCGGACGCCCTTCGATCGCGTGGGGCGGCGATCGGATGGCCGTCGCGTGGAGCGATCGGCGCAACGGCGACCTCGGGTTGCAGATCACGACGCGCACGCTCGCGGGGCCTTCGCCGGGCGATGTCCAGCGGCTCTCGGCGCGCTTCGAACGCGACGCGAGGGCCTCGATCGTGTGGGACGGCGCGGCCTTCGGCGTGACCTGGTGGGAGCCCGTCGGCGGCGGCGCGCCGCGGTCGTACATGGCCCTCGTCGACCGCGCGGGGCGGCGCATGGGGACCTCGATGCGGCTCGTTCCCAACGACGACGCGTCGCTCGCGCTGCCGGTGATCGGGTGGGAGCGGCCCGACTACTTCTTCGCCGCCGTGCGCGGGGCGACGACCGTCGAGGCGCGGCGCGCGGGGCCGCGGGGCTGCGATATGCCGCCGGCGCCGGAGCCCCCGCGTTGACATTCCCGGGGCGGGTCTTTAGGGTCCCGCGCCGCCGCACGAAACGCCGTGTTTCGAGCGCGTAGAGAGAGCGGAGCCGCCGTGTCGGGTGCGATCGAGATCAAGTCGGTGCGAGAGATCGAGGCGATGCGCGTCTCCTGCCAGATGGCCGCGGACACGCTGCTCCTCGTGGGCGATCGGCTGCGCGTCGGGATGACCACCGAGGAGATCAACACCTTCGTCCACGCCGACACGATCCGACGCGGCGCCACGCCCTCGCCGCTGAACTATCACGGCTTCCCCAAGAGCGTGTGCACGAGCGTGAACGAGGTCGTGTGCCACGGGATCCCGGGGCCGCAGCGGCTCAACGACGGTGACATCATCAACGTCGACGTGACCACGTACTACGGCGGCTTTCACGGCGACACGAGCGCGACCTTCTTCATCGGCACGCCCTCGACCGAGGCGCGGCACGTCACCGACGTCGCGCGCCACGCGCTGGAGCTCGGCGTCGCGGCGGTGCGCGAGGGCGGCCGCATCGGCGACATCGGCGAGGCCATCGAAGACTACGTGCACACGCAGGGGTGCAGCGTCGTGCGCGACTACGTCGGCCACGGCATCGGGCGGAAGTTTCACACCGACCCGCAGGTGGCCCACTACAAGCTCCCGCGCACCGCGCCCAACCCCCGCATGAAGGCCGGGATGATCTTCACCATCGAGCCCATGGTGAACCTCGGCACCTGGGAGGTGGAGCTCGACGACCGCGACAAGTGGACCGTGCGCACCCGCGACCGGAAGCTCAGCGCGCAGTTCGAACACACCGTGCTCGTCACGCGGACGGGCTGCGAGGTGCTCACGCGACGCCCGCGCCTCCTCGCCCACAGCGAGCAGTTCGACGTGCTCTCGGCGGTGACCTCGTGAGCGGCGCGCGCCCCTTCAGGGTGCTCGGGCTCCAGCAGATCGCGGTGGGCGCGACAGACAAGTCAGCGCTCCGTCGCCTGTGGGTCGACACGCTCGGCCTCGAGGTGCGCTCGAACTACGTGAGCGCCAGGGAGAACGTCGACGAGGACATCGCCGCCCTCGGCCGCGGACCGTTCTCCGTCGAGGTCGATCTCATGCAGCCCCTCGACGCCGCGAAGAGCCCGCGCGTTCACGAGCCCGCGCTCAACCACGTGGGCCTCTGGGTCGACGACCTGGCCGTCGCCGTGGCGTGGCTCACGGCGCAGGGCGTCCGCTTCGCGCCCGGTGGGATCCGTCGCGGCGCGAGCGGCCACGACGTGGCGTTCATTCACCCCAAGGGCAACGCCGACGCGCCCATCGGCGGCGAGGGCGTGCTCATCGAGCTCGTGCAGGCGCCCGCCGACGTGCTCGCAGCCTTCGAAAAAATGGGTTGAAAAGAGGCGCGCGGGCGCTGACCCGTGTCTAAGTCGCCCGCGTCATGGACGACCGTCTCGCGACCTACGTCACCAACCTCGAACGCGACGTGTTCGCGCTGCGCAACCTCCCCGAGGAGGTGGTCGCGGTGCTCTTCGCGTACTACTCGCGCTCGCGCGACGACCTGCGCACCAACCTCCGAAAGCTCCTCGACGACGAGGAGCTCGCGCTGCTCGAAGGCGGCGCCGTGACCCCGTCGCTCTCGACGGCGCGCGAGAAGGCAAAGGCCTTTCACGAGAAGTGGGTGGTGGGCTACGGGCACGGCTCGGTGGCCGAGCACGCCGTCGTGCACCTCGCGGTCGAGCGCTGCTCCATCGTGGCGGCCAAGGCGCTCGAAGAGGCGCGCCTCGCGGCCTACACCGAGAAGAGCACGCGCTACGTCCGCTTCGACGAGGCCACGCTGGTCACCGACATCGGGCTCCCGCCGGAGCTCGCGGCGGACTACGAGCGCGGCGCGAGGGAGCTCCTGCGCGCCTATTCGAGCATCGCCGACGCCGTCGAGATCGAGCTCATCAAGCGCCACGCCCCGCCCGAGGGGACCTCTCCGAAAGCGCACGCCAACGTGCTCCGCGCGCACGCCTGCGACCTCCTGCGGGGCCTCCTGCCCGCGGGCGTTCCGACGAACGTGGGCGTGACGATCAACGCGCGCGCGCTCGAGCAGCACGTCGGCAAGCTCCTCGGCTCGCCGCTCGCGGAGGTGCGCCGCATGGGCGAGCAGATGCGCGACGAGGCCGCGGTGATCGTCCCCACGCTGCTGAAATACACGGCCCCGAAGGCCCATCGTGATGGTGCGTACGGGCGGGCGGTGCGCGCGAAGGGGGGCCTCCACGTGGCGGGCGAGGCCCCGCGCGACGTCGACGTGCGAATGATCGACTCGAGCGACGAGCCGCTGCGAACGACGGCGGCGATGATCCAATGCGAGCTCTTCGGCACCGCGTGGGAAGACGCCTGGCGACGCACGGCGCACCCCTCTCGCGCGAAGGAGCTCGTCGACGCGTACCTCTCCGATCGCGGCCCCCACGACCAGCCGCTCAGGGCGCTGGAGCACGCGACCTTTCGCTTGAAGTGCGCTGCGATTACGGCGCATGGCGCGATCTTCAGCGGCACCGGCTGATCTCTGCGACGACGCCGCGCCTCGGCACGTCGGAGGGCTGGTGGCTCTCGCCGGAGCTCACGGAGCTCGGCTTCGAAGCGCGGTGCAGCGAGGCGCTCGAGGCCGCCGTCGACGTGCACGCGCGCATCGCGGCGACGCACCCGTGGGAGGCGCAGTACGCCGTTCCGCTGGCGTTCAGGGTGCGCTACGTGATGCAGGCGAACCTGCGCGAGATGTTTCACCTCATCGAGCTCAGGTCTGCGAGGCAGGGCCACGAGAGCTACCGCCGCGTGGCGCAGCGGCTCGCCGAGTGCCTCCTCGCGGAGTGCCCGTGGCTGGAGCCGCACCTGCGCGTCGACCGAAACCACTACCCCTGGGCGCGGCACTGAACCCCATTGCCGCGCGTCGGCGAATGGGCCCACACTCGCGCCCCGATGGGCATCCCTGAACGGCCTTCGTGTGTGGTCACCGGAGCGGGCAGCGGCCTCGGCCGCGCGCTCTGCAAGCAGCTCGCGTCGCGTGGCGCGCGCATCATCGTCAGCGACGTCAACGAGGCGGCGGCGAAGGAGACCGTCGCGCTCCTCGGCGTCGAGGCGCACGCCTTCCGCTGCGACGTTTCGAAGCGTGACGAGGTCGTCGCGCTCGCGGCCTTCGCGGAGGAGAGGATCGGCGCCGTGGACTTCGTCGCGAACAACGCGGGCGTGGCGGTGAGCGGCAACCTCGGCGAGATCCCCGACGCCGACTGGCAGTGGATCGTGGGCGTGAACCTCTGGGGCGTGATCTACGGCTGCGAGGTGTTCCTCCCCGCGATGAAGCGGCGCGGCCGCGGGCACATTCTCAACGTGGCCTCGCTCGCGGGCATCGCCAACGCGGCGCGCATGGGCCCCTACAACGTCACGAAGGCTGGCGTCATCGCGCTCACCGAGACCATGCACGGCGAGCTTCGCGGGTCGGGCGTCGGCGTGAGCGTGCTGTGTCCGTCGTTCTTTCCGACGAACATCATCAAGAGCGCCAAGGGCGGCGACCCGAAGGAGTCGGCCTTCGCCGAGAAGCTCATGCAGCGCAGCCCGCACTCCGCCGACGACATCGCGCGCATCGCCCTCGACGCGTGCAAGAAGGGCGAGCTTCACGTGCTCCCGCACGTCGAGGGGCGCTGGTTCTGGCGCATGCGCAGGCTCATGCCGCGCCGCTCGCTCGACATGGCGATCAACCTTCGCGGGCGAGTCGCGAAGTAGTCGTCTACCGCAGCCTCAGCGCCGAGAGCGCGTTCGAGAAATCATCGGTCCACGGTCGCCGCGTCGTCGCGTCGAGCGGCGTCCAGTTCGAGAGCGCGCCGAGGTCCTCGCTGCGCCGCGCCATCACCACCCACGTCGATCGCACGGGGCCTTCGGGGCCGAAGCCCGCGCCCGTTCGCGTGAGGGCGACGAGCCTGCGGTCGCGCGCGAGCGCCGAGAGCACGGGGCCGAGGTCGACGTGGCGGTTGGTGATGTGGAACGCGAGAACCCCGCGCGCGTCGAGGCGCGACAGGTAGAGCGAAATGGCCTCGCGCGTGAGCAGGTGCGTGGGGATCGCGTCGGAGCTGAACGCGTCGAGCGCCAGGAGCCCGTAGCGCGCGGAGGCGTCGCGTTCGAGGGAGCGGCGCGCGTCGCCGGTGACGACCGACCACGGCGCGGCGGCGTCGCGGAGCCAGGTGAACCACGCGCGCGCGATGCGATCGACCTCGGGGTCGAGCTCGTAGAAGGTCCATCGCTGACGGGGCCGCGCGTAGGCCGCGAGCATTCCGACGCCGAGGCCGACGACGGCGACGCGACGGTCGTCGAGCGAGGGGCCGAGCGCGCGCATGAGCTCGCCGATGGGCGCCGTGGTGTCGTAGTAGGCCACCGGACGACCGCGCATCTTGGGCGAGCGGAACTGCATCCCGTGGAGCGTCGTGCCGTGGAGGAAGCGCCTCACGCCGCGCGCCTCTTCCACGCGCAGAACGCCGTAGAACGTGCGTGATTCGACGAGCACCGAGCGGTCGAAGCGGCTCGCCGCGAGGATCGCCATGAGCCCGAGCGCGAGGCGCGCGCGACGACCGAGCGAGAGCAGCACGAGCAGCGCGAGGGGGAGTCCGTAGCGACCCAGCGACGGCGTGCTCGCGCGCAGCGGCGCCGCGAAGAGCGCCGCGGCGACCGCGCCCACCACGAGCGGAACGAGCGCGTCTCCTGGCGTCTTCGAACGCGCGGGGACCCGCGTCGGAGGCGGCCCGAGCACGGTCTCGGGGTCGAGGCCTACGGAGCGCAGGAGGGCCTCCTCGCGGGCCCGCGGATCGGGCGGGGGCGGTGGCTTCGGGAGCAGCAGCACCGCGAGCGCGAGCGTCAGGGGATACTCGGTGACGCGCGTGAAGATCCACGGCGCGACGAGGGCGTTGAACGCTCCGCCGAGCGCGCCTCCGACGGCGATGGCGAGCTGGTACGAGGTGATCGACGCGTCGGCCGGGCGCGCGCGCGCGAGCTCTCCGTGGAGGATGTACGCGCACGCGGCGAAGAGCGCGAAATGCCCAGCCACAAGCGGGATCCGCGTCGCGACCTGCGGCGCCGAGAAGAGGAACACGAGCACGAGGAGGCCGAGAAACGGCGTCACGAGGCGCGCCGTGGGCGGCTTCGGTGGCCGCGCGAACACGACGATGAAGCTCGCGAGGTACACCGCGAGGGGCCCCACCCAGAGCAGCGGGAACGAGCCCACGTCGGTCGCGATGTGCGCCGTGAGCCCGAGCATCATGCTCGACGGAACGAACGCGAGCGCCGCGAGGCGCAGCCAGGCGCGGAGGCCGATCGATGTCGCGGGCGCGCGGTGTTCGACCGCCGCGGGAGACTCGCGGCGCGCCGCGAAGGCGCAGGCCGCGACGGCGATCACGTACACGACGAAGGCCGCGGCGAAGGCCCTTCCCTGCGCGGCGAGGGGGAGCGTGGGCTCGATCACGAGCGGGTACGCGAGGAGCGCGGCGAGGCTCCCCACGTTGCTCGCCGCGATGAGCGGCGACGCGTCGCGCTTCGAAGCGCCGAGATACCAGCGCTGAAGGAGCGGCGAGCCCGCGGAGAGCAGCACGAACATCGGCGCGACGCGCTGCGCGAGGGCCGCGAGGATGGCGCCCGTGGGGTCACCCGACGGCGGCGAGAGGTCGCCGAGCGCGAACGGCAGCGTCGTGGCCGCGAGCGCGAGGAGCGCGACGTGGAGCGCCGCCATCGCGCGCGGGCCGGGGCGCGTCGGGAGCGCGTGCGCCCAGGCGTATCCCGCGAGGAGGCCGAGCTGAAAGAAGACCGAGCAGGTGTTCCAGAGCGCGGGGACGCCGCCCACGCGAGGCAGGAGGGCGCGCGCGACCATCGGTTGCACCGCGAAGAGCAGCGCCGAGCCGAGGAGCGTGGTCGCCGTGAAGAGACGCCTCACGCGGGCTCGTCGACGTGCGCTCCGTACCCGCGACACATGGCCTCGACGAGCGCGATGGGCTCCTCGAAGGCTTCGCCCGTGAGCACGCCAGCGCCGCGAAAGCGGTGGAGCGCGCGGCCGAGCGTGACGCGCATCGCGAGGTTCCGAAGCTGCGCCGAGAGCGGCCGATCGGCGATCCACTGGTGCCCGTGCGCGGGGGCGCGGAGGTAGAACGCCTCGGCCTCGGGCTGCGTCGCGCCCGAGTCGAGCATCGCCCCGAGGAGCCCCTGCTCCGAGATCACCAGCAGCGTCTCGCGCATCACGTCGAGCACATGGAGCGCGAGGTCGCGGCCGCTCCGCCACGCGACGTTCTCCGCGACGATCCCGTCGAGGACCGCGCGCCACGCGTCGAGCCACGGCGCCATCGCGTGCGCTGAAATCGCGGGCGTCGCGAGGGCGGGGGAGGGGAGGGCCCCCTCGCGGTCGAGGGCGTCGGCGACGGACCAGAGCCACGCGGCGACGTCGTGAACGGGCGTCGCGAGCACCTGGCGCGACCACGCCACGAGCGCCGCGCGCGAGCAGGTGTGCGAAGCGGTGATCGCGAGCTCGGGCGGAAGCACCTCGACGAAGACCTCCGTCGGCAGCTCGCCTCGCGTCTTGAGGGCGGGGTCGATGAGCGGCGCGCCCCGGGTGCCCGCCGCGCTGCGGATCACGCAGGAGCACTCGACGAGCGCGGTCACGCGCACTGCCTCGCCGTCGTCGACGAAGCGCGCGGGAAAGAGGTTGCAGCCGAAGGGCTTGGCGTCGCCGCCGCCCGCTGCGTGGATGCGGCAGAGGCCGTCGTCGCGGAGGTAGGCGCACGCGCCGTCGACGTGTTTGACCGCGCATCCCGGCGTCGGAACGGAGCCGTGCCTCGGCGTGAAGACCCACTCGTGCCGGTCGCCGCCGCGCTCGATCTGCGGGAGGAGCACGCGCGCCCGCGCGGCTTCGAGCGGGCTGAACACGATGGTCGAGTACTGGTGGCAGCACACGCCGCGGCCGTCGCAGTCGAAGCGGTAGTCCGCGAGGTGATCGATGGGGCGCTCGGGCGGACTCGACGGCGCGCGCCCCTCCGCGTCGGCGGAGGCGGGGCCTTCGAAGAGCATCCCCTGCCGCGTGAGCTTCTCGAGGAACTCTTCGAGCGCCGCGCGGCTCGCGACCGCGCCCTCGCGCGCGGCGGCGAGGAGGATCCCGTCGTGGTCGCGCGTGCCGTCGGCCATCTGCAGCAGCACCCACTCGCGCATCCCGATCTGAAACGACGCGCCGCGACGCTGATCGAAGAGCACGACGAGGTTCTTCTCATCGACCTTGTGGAGCCTCGCGAGCACGTGCTCCGCGAGGCGTGGGCGCGTGGGGACGTCAACGTCGGCGTCGGTCGGTTGCATCGTGGTCGTCGCCCTGCACATCACGCCCCGCGGGCCCGGGTCAAGCGCCGTTCTCGGCCTCACGCCCCCGCACGCGACGCGCCCTCGACGAAGGGCCCCGCGCGAGACCTCTTCGCGGCGAGAAGCCGTTGAAGTTCCCGTCGGTTGCGGGGCGCTTCGCGGCCGATGCGCGAAGGCCGCGGATCTTTCTCGACCTCTGCGCGAAGGGAGGCCGTCGAGCCTCGCCCGAAGCTCGAACTCTGAGGCAACAAACCCATGGAAGCACTCATGAATTCACGGTGGGTCCCACGGCGCCGCAAGGGGTTCGCGCCAGGCGACGAAACGGGATATGACCTCCCTCGGAAACAGGTCATCGGATGGCAGCGCGCATCGTCGTCGGCATGAGCGGAGGCGTCGACTCGTCGGTCGCGGCGCTGCGCCTGCGCGACGAGGGCTGGGACGTGATCGGCGTCACGCTCCACCTCTGGGACTACGTTCGCGAGGGGCACGCGGGGCGGTGCTGCGCGCCGGAGGACCAGTACGACGCCGCGCGCGTGTGCGCCTCGCTCGACATCCCGCACTACACCTTCGATCGCAGGGCCCTCTTTCGCGAGCGCGTGGTCGACCGCTTCGTGCGCGACTACACCGCGGGGCTGACGCCCTCGCCCTGCGTGCGCTGCAACGAGTCGGTGAAGCTCTCGCCGCTCCTCGAGATCGCGCGACGCCTCGGCGCGGAGCACATCGCCACGGGCCACTACGCGCGCATCGAACACGAGGGCGACGGCGTGAAGCTCCGCGTGGCGCGCGACGCAGACCGCGACCAGTCGTATTTTCTCTGGGCCTCGCCGATGGATTCGCTGCGCGCGCTGGTGCTCCCGCTCGGCGAGATGACCAAGCCCGAGGCGCGCGAAGACGCCGGGCGCGCGGGGCTCACGAACGCCGCCAAGCCCGACTCGACGGACCTGTGCTTCGTCGAAGGCGGGGACTACGCGCGCTTCGTCGAACGCCACACGCCCACGGCCGCGAGGCCCGGTCCCATCGAGACGCGCGACGGCGACGTGGTGGGCGAGCACCGCGGCGTGCACGGGTTCACCGTGGGCCAGCGTCGCGGAACGGGCGCGGGGGGCGCGCCGAGGTACGTGCTGCGGATCGTCCCCGAGCGCGACGCGGTGATCGTCGGGAGCGCCGAGGAGGCGACCACGTCGGAGCTTCATCTCTCGGGCCTGCGATGGCTCTGCGAGGCCGTGCCAGAAGCGGTTCGCGTGAAGATCCGGTATCGGCATCCGGGCGTCGAGGCGCGCGTCGAGCGCGTCGAGGGCGATCGCGCCGTGCTCCGGCTCCGCGACGCGCAGCGGGGAGTTTCCCCCGGACAGGCCGCGGTCTTGTATGTTGGCGACCGCGTCGTCGGAGGCGCCTGGATCGAATGACCGCACCCACGATCGCGCTGGTGACCGACTTCGGACGCGAGGACAGCTACGTCGCCGAGGTCCACCTCGCCATCGCGCGAACCGTCCCTGACGCGCGCATCCTCGACGTCACGCACGACGTCGCCCCCTTCGATCGCGTGGGCGCCGCCCTCGTGGTGGAGCGCGCGCTCCGAGAGCTCCCTCGCGGCGCCGCGTTGATGGTCGTGGTCGACCCCGGCGTCGGAACCGCGCGCGCCCGACTCGCCGTCCACGTCGACGGCCGCTGGTGCGTGGGTCCCGACAACGGCGTACTGCCCGTGCGCGACGCCGCGAACGACGCCGCGTGGCGCATCACGGCGCTCGCTCCGAGAGAGGGCGTGACGACCTTCGACGGGCGCGAGGTCTTCGGTCCCGCCGCGGCGTTGCTCGCTGCGGGGGCTGACGTGCGGCTCCTCGGCGAGCGCCATCGAAACCCGGCGCCGTGGGTGATGCCCTCCGATGCGGAGTACGAGGACGTGGGCGCGGTGCGGTATGCTCGCGGCGTCGTGATCGCGCGAGACCGCTACGGCAATGCCATCACGAGCGTGAGGCTCCCCGACGGCGTCGCGCCCGAGCGCGCGGCGATCATCGAGCCCGAGGCCTTCGCGGGCCCGCTGCGTCGCGCGTACGGCGCGGCCGCCAAGGGAGATCGCGTGGCGCTCGTGGGTTCGTCGGGGCGCGTGGAACTCTCGGTGTGTCAGGGGGCGACGTCGCTCGTCGGCGGCGAGGAGGTGGTGCTGCGATGCGAAGCGTGACGCGCGCGCTCTCGTGCCTCGGGATGGTGCTCACGGTGTCGTGCAGCGTCGGCGACGGCGTCGGGGCCGTGAGAGGTCGGCTGATGGTCGAGGCGTGCTCGCTCGACGTGCCGCGCTACTCGATGCAGCCCGGCTTCTTCGGCGGCGAGTGGCACCAGGGGAGCTTCACCATTCAGATCGCGCCCGGCGGAGACACGGGCGAGTACGCCGATGAGCTGGTGTTTCTCGTCGACGACACGGGCTACGTCGCGCGTCACCTCAACGAGCGCATCGAGGTGGGCGCCGCGGGGGTCGCGCCCGTCCACGCGGTGCTGCGGCTCACGAAGAGCTGCGGTCGGAGGGAGCTCGTGCAGACCTCTCCCAACGTCGCGCTCGAGGCGTGGCGGGGCTACGCGGTCTTCGAGTCGATCTACCGCGGCGACCCGACGGCCGACGCGTCGGCGAGGCGCACCGCGGTGACCTCGTTCTCGCTCGAGCTCTCCGACCCGCGCGCCGTGCGGGACTACACGAACTCCGCGGGGACGCGCGCCGTCGGTGAGGGCCGCGAGCCCGCGCCGGTCTCTCAGAGCCGCGCCGAGCTCGAAGGGAACTTCGAGTTCTATTTCGTACGCGGTCGCCCCGCGCAGCGCTTTCAGTGATGAAGACCCGAGAGCATCTGGTGACGGTCGAGGCGCTGGCCCCTTCGGGCGACGGCGTCGCGCAGATCGATGGCAAGGCCGTGCACCTCGCCGACGTGCTCCCCGGCGAGCGCGTGCGCGTGGTGATCGAGCGCGGTGCGCCCGTCGTTCGCGAGCTGATCGAGGCTTCGCCCGAGCGCGTGGTGCCGCGCTGCGCGGTCTTCGATCGCTGCGGCGGGTGCGCGTGGCAGCACGCGTCCGAGGGGCTCCAGCGGGCTTCGAGGCTCGCGCTCCTGCGACGCGCCCTGCCCGCGGATCTGAGGGACATCCCCGTCGCGTGGCACGCGTCGCCGTCGCCGTGGGCCTGGCGCACGCGCGCCCGCCTCGCGTGGGAGACGCGCGGAACGTCTATTTCTCTAGGCTTTCGTGAGCGTCGCTCGCACGGCGTGGTCGCCACCGACGCGTGCCCCGTGCTCGACCCCGCGCTCGAAGGCGCGCTGCGTCCGCTGGCCGCGCGGCTCGCGCTGGTCGCAAAGCGCGGAGAGGTCTCGCTCGCGCTCGGCGTCGGAGGCGCGCCCGTCGCGAGCGTTCACCCCGATCGATCGCTCATGGCGGGCGCGTATGCGGCCTGCGCGGCCCTCGCGTCTGACGGCTTCGCGGGCGTGGCGCTGTGGGTCGAAGGGGCTTCTGTGCCCGCGATCACGGGCGATCCGAGGCCGAGGGCGATGGGGGCCGACGGGGCGCCGCTGGTGCTCGGCGTCGACGGCTTCGCGCAGGCCAACGCGTCGCTCAACGCGTCGCTCGCGGAGGCCGTCGTGCGGCACTGCCCGGCCGAGAATCGCCGCGTGCTCGAGCTCTACGCGGGCGCCGGGAACTTCACGGTGCTCCTCGCCAAGAAGGCCGCGTCGGTGACCGCCGTGGAGGGTGACCTCGACGCCGCCGCGGCGATGCGAGAGAACCTCGCGGCGCGGTCGATTACGAACGTGTCGGTGCGCGCAGAGAGCGCGGAGCGATGCGCCGACGCGAAGGCCGACGTGGTGGTGCTCGACCCGCCGAGGACGGGGGCGCGCGAGGTCGTCGAGGCGCTCGCGAAGCGATCGGACCTTCGCGCGCTGGTGTACGTGTCGTGCGATCCGGCGACGCTCGGGCGCGACCTCGCGACGCTGCGTGCGCGCTACGCGGTGACGGCGATCGAGGCCTTCGAGATGTTCCCGCAGACGGCGCACGTCGAGACGGTCGTCGCGCTCACGCGGGCGACGGCGGGGCGACAGCGCGTGTGGTAGGGTCGCGCGAAGACCCCCACAGACGATGAAGATCCCTGACGCGCGGCGCTTCCTCGAAGACCGGCGGCGCCTGGCGCTGGCCCACACCTGCGAGCGATGCGTCTACCACGACCGCGACCGCGACCGATGCGCGCACGGCTACCCCGACGCGTCGCACCGCGAGGCGACGTACGCCGACGAGGCGAGCGCGCAGCGCGGAATGTTCTGCAAGGAGTTCGAACTTGAGTGAACGCCCCACAGGCTCGGCGCGACAGGTCGCGAGGGAGCGCGTGCTGGCGTTCACGCAGGCGCGGAGGCTCGTGCGACCCGGCGATCGGGTGCTCGTGGCGACGGGGGGCGGCGCGCGGAGCCTGGGGCTCATGAACTTCCTCTACTCGGCGCGCGACGAACTCGATTGGAAGGAGCTCGCGGTGGCCTCGGTTGAGCCCTTCAGCGAAGAGGACTCCGACGCGGCCGAGGTGGTCGCCGACGTGGGCCGCCTCGCGAGGTCATACGGGATGGATTTCTACGCGGTGCGCCCGACCCCTGCGCGCGGGCGCATCGACGTGAACTCCGAGTTGGCCGCGCTCGCGGCGGGGCGCTTCGATCGCATCGCGCTCGGCCAGACCCGAAGCGACGACGCCGTGCGGGTGCTCGCGGAGCTTTCGCGGGGTGGAATCGAGGCCGTGCGGGGCCTCGCGCCGAGGCTCAAGGGCGGCTTCGTGCGGCCTTTTCTGGTGCTCAACGACGCCGAGGCCATGACCTTCACGCCCGGCGAGGCCGCGGGCTGGGGCCCCGGCGCGGCGCCGGTCTCGGTCGAAGAAGAGACGATTCGAAGAGAGATTCTCCCGCGGCTGCGAGCGCAGTTCGAGAGCGTGGATATCATGCTGCAGGAGACCGGGCGGAGCGCGCGAGCCCGGAGACGCCCCACCCGCATCACACGAGGACGGGGAGGTGGTTGATGCGTCGCAAGCACCGTGCTAGCTGGGGAATCCCCAAAGCCGTGCCCGCCCGCACCGCCTCGCCAGGACCCGTCGAGACTCCGAGGAAGCTGTGAAGCAATCGTATAAAACCCTCCTTCTCTGGGCCTTCCTGCTGGTCATGTTCGGCATGCTCTACCAGGTGTTCGTCGCGACGCATGCCGTGACGCACGCCCCGTTCAGCAGGTTCATGTCCGACGTGCGGCAGCACCTGGTGCTCACGGTCACCGTGAAGGACCGCGAGATCACCTACCGCCGCGCCGTGCCCAACAGCCAGCCCGAGGTGGTCGAGACGATCGCTCCGTCGAACTGGGAGCTCCAACGGGAGATCCTCTCGCTCGGCGGCAACGAGCACCCGATCCAGATCACCAACGAGAAGGACGAGGGCTCGGGGCTCCTCACGAGCGTGCTCCTCACGTGGCTCCCGATGGTGCTCGTGCTGGCGATGTTCGTGTTCTTCATGCGGCAGATCCAGTCGGGCGGCGGCAAGGCGATGAGCTTCGGCAAGAGCCGCGCGCGACTCGTCAACGACAACCAGAACAAGGTCACCTTCGCCGACGTGGCGGGCATCGAAGAGGCGAAGGACGAGGTCGAAGAGATCATCGCCTTCCTCAAGGACCCGAAGAAGTTCCGCCGCCTCGGCGGTCGCATCCCGAAGGGCGTTCTCCTCTCGGGCGCGCCCGGCACCGGCAAGACGCTCCTCGCGCGGGCCATCGCGGGCGAGGCCGGCGTGCCCTTCTTCACCATCTCGGGCTCTGACTTCGTCGAGATGTTCGTCGGCGTGGGCGCCTCGCGCGTCCGCGACCTCTTCGAACAGGGCAAGAAGCACGCGCCCTGCATCATCTTCATCGATGAGATCGACGCCGTGGGTCGTCACCGCGGCGCGGGCCTCGGCGGCGGTCACGACGAGCGCGAGCAGACGCTCAACCAGCTCCTCGTCGAGATGGACGGCTTCGACGCCAACGACGGCGTGATCATCGTGGCGGCCACCAACCGCCCCGACGTGCTCGACCCCGCGATCCTCCGCCCGGGCCGCTTCGATCGCCGCATCGTGGTGCCGCGACCCGACGTGAAGGGCCGTGAAGAGATCCTCCGCGTGCACACGCGCAAGGTGCCCCTGTCGCCCGACGTCGACCTGTCGATCATCGCGCGCGGCACGCCCGGCTTCGCCGGCGCCGACCTCGAGAACCTCGTGAACGAAGCGGCTCTGCTCGCGGCGCGTCAGGACAAGGACGCCGTGAACATGAACGACATCGAGCTCGCGAAGGACAAGGTCATCATGGGCGTGGCCCGCAAGAACATCGTGATGACCGAGGAGACCAAGACGGTCACCGCGTACCACGAGGCCGGCCACACGCTCGTCGCGATCAAGGTCGTGGGCAACGATCCCGTTCACAAGGTCTCGATCATCCCGCGCGGCCCCGCCCTCGGCGTCACGGTCACGCTGCCCTCCGAAGACGTCTACAACCGCTCGCGCGACCAGCTTCTGGCGCGCATCGCGATGACCCTCGGCGGACGCACCGCGGAGGAGATCGTCTTCGGTCGCGCGAACACCGGCGCGGCGAGCGACATCCAGCGCGCCACGCAGTTCGCGCGCTACATGATCTGCCAGGAGGGCATGAGCGACAAGCTCGGGCTCGTTTCGTACGGGCAGAACGAGGACCAGCCCTTCCTCGGGCGCGACCTCGGCGTGAACCAGCGCGACTACTCCGAGCAGACGGCCATCGAGATCGACAACGAGACGCGCAGGCTCATTCAGGAGCAGCACGAGCGCGCGCGCCTCATCCTCATCGAGAACCGCCCCGCCCTCGATCGCCTCGCGGCGGCGCTCCTCGAGCGCGAGACCCTCGACAACGAGGAGATCCTCGCGTGCATCGAGGATCGCCCGCTCCCCGACCGCGTGAAGACGGTGATCCCGTCGTGGTCGGAGCGCCGTGACACGCGCGATGGCGCGCGCCCCAAGGCCACGAGCATCTTCCCGCCGCGCGGCGTCCCGTCGGGCGCCTGATCGCCCCCCTCGCGAGCGCCCGCTCGCGGCCCCTCTTCGACACACAAAGCCCCTTCCCGATGTGCTACTGAGCACGCGGGTCAAGTGTCCTCCTTCTCGCCGCTCAAGCTCGGGACGACGGTCTGGGACTGGTCGCGCCCGTACGTCCTCGCGGTGCTGAACGTCACGCCGGATTCGTTCTCCGATGGAGGCCGCTACCGCGCCGCCGAGGCCGCGATCGAGCACGGCCTCTCGCTCGTGGCGGCGGGCGCAGACGCGCTCGACATCGGCGGAGAGAGCACGCGCCCCGACGCCGATCCGGTGTCGCTCGAAGAGGAGCTCGCGCGGGTGATTCCCGTGATCGAAGGGCTCTCTTCGAAAGCGGGCGTGCCGATCTCGATCGACACGATGAAGCGCGAGGTGGCGAGGGCGGCGCTCTCCGCCGGTGCGACGATCGTGAACGATGTCGGGATGGGCGACGACGCGACGGCGCTCGGCAGCGTCGCCGCGGAGGCGGGCGCGGCGTACATCGCGATGCACGCGCGAGGGACGCCCGTCACGATGCGCGCGCTCTCGGACTATCGCCACGTCGCCGAGGAGGTCGCGGAGGAGCTCGCGGCGCGCGCGATCACGCTCGAAATGGCGGGCGTGCACCGGTCGAAGATCATCCTCGACCCCGGCATCGGCTTCGCGAAGACGCCGTCGCAGTCGCTCGAGCTGCTGGCCGATCTCGGGCCCCTTCGAAGCCTCGGATATCCGCTGTGCGTCGGCCCTTCGCGCAAGCGATTCATCGACGCCGCGGAGGCCTACGACGGCGCCTGGGGGATCACGCCGTCGGCGCCCGCGGAGCGCATCGGCGGCACGGCCGCGGCGGTCACCGCGGCGATCTACGAGGGCGCGTCGATGGTGCGCGTTCACGACGTGGCGGTGATGCGCCAGGCCGCGCGCGTCGCGCACGCGATCGCGGTGAGGCGGAGGTCGCGCCGTGTTTGACGGGCTCCAGTCGCTCTTCGCGATGCGGCCGATCACGGCGGTGCTGCGCGACCTCGTCGACATCATCGTGGTCGCCTACGCGGTGTACCGCCTGCTGCTCTTTCTTCGCGGAACGCGCGCGGTGCAGGTGGGGCAGGGGATGCTGCTCCTCGGCGGGGTGTACCTCGTCGCGCAGCGCCTCGGGCTGGTCACGACGTACACGCTGCTCGACCGCTTTCTCGCGTCGTTCCTGCTGCTGGTTGTGGTGATCTTTCAGGGCGACATTCGCCGCGCGCTGATGCGTGTGGGCAACAGGCCCTTTCTGTTCCGCTGGCGGCGCGGTGAGGAGTCGAACGCGGTCGAAGAGGTCGTGCAGGCGGCGACCCTGCTCGCGCAGCGGGGCCTCGGCGCGCTCGTGGTGTTCGAACGAGAGGCCGCGCTCGACGACTTCGTCGGGCAGGGGACCGTGCTCGACGCCGCGGTGACGAGCGAGCTCCTCTACACGATCTTTCTGCCCGCGTTCGAGAACCCGCTCCACGACGGCGCCGTGATCATCAAGAACGCGCGCATCTGGAAGGCCGGCGGATTCCTGCCGCTCACGGGCAACTCGTCGCTCGATCGCACGCTCGGCACGCGCCACCGCGCGGCCATCGGCATCTCCGAAGAGACCGACGCCGTCGTCGTGGTGGTGAGCGAGGAGCGCGCCAAGGTCTCGCTGTGCTTCAACGGCAACATCGTGCGCGACCTCGACGGCGACTCGCTGCGGCGCGCGCTCTACGGCCTGTTCTATTCGAAGCGTCAGGCCGCCGCGCTCATGAGGGCGCGCGACGAGGAGGAGCCCCGCGTGTCGCGGCTCCCGCCTCCGCCCGCGGTGTCCGCCGAAACGGCGAAGGTCGCGACCGAGGTCGAGACGCCGGAGCGTCAGGGGTGAGGGCGCGGCGCTGATGGAAATCACCTCCGACAAGATCCGCTCGACGCTCCGTGAGTCGGTCACCGAGAACCTCGGGCTCAAGCTCGCCTCGGTCGTGATCTCGGTGCTGCTCTTCAGCGCCGTGCGCGGCTCGGGCAACGTGCAGCGCAGCCTCGATGTGCCCGCGACCTTCGTGCTCCCTGTCGCCGCGACGGGCAACGCGGTGCTCCTCTCGACGCTGCCCGACAAGGTGCGCGTGACCGTGCGCGGGTCGCCGTCGGTGCTCGGCCCCATTCGCGCGGACGACATCGGCCCCCTGCAGATCGACGTGCGCGAGGGCCGCAGCCGCCTCGTGCGGCTCTACCCCGAGATGCTCACGCTGCCCGCGGGCGCCACCTTCATCTCGTTTACGCCCGACTCCATCCCCCTCCAGTGGGACACGATGGTCGAGCGCTCGGTGCCCGTGCAGCCGACGCTCGTGGGCACGCTGCCGTCGCGCTCTCGCGTCGAGCGCATCGAGGTCGATCCGCCGCACGTGCGCGTGCGTGGCGCGTCGCTCTACATCGACCCGATGACCTCGGTGCACACCGAGCCCGTCGACGTTTCGAACCTCGCGCCCGGCCGGTACGAGCGGCGCATTCCCCTCGAGACGCCGCGCGCGGGCGTGGAGTTCGACAACGCTCGCGGCGTGCGCGTGGCCTTCGAAGTCGTCGCGACCGTGTACGAGCGCCGCTTCGAACGCCTCGCGGTCACGGCGATCGGAGGTCCGCGCGCGCAGCTCCGCCCGCCGCTCGTCGACGTGGTCGTGCGGGGTGAGCCCTCGGTCGTCGATCGGCTCCTCCCGTCGCAGGTCGTCCCCGTCATCGACCTGTCGACGCTGGGTGCGACGCGCACGCCGACGAGCGTCCCCGTCGAGGTGAGGGCGCTCCCGAGCGGCGCGACCGCGGGCGACCGCACCCCTGCGGAGATTCTCGTCGTCCCGCTGCGATAGGTTGTATCGTCCGGCGCCTATGACCCGCGCAGGCGAGACGACGGGCGCACACGCCCGCAAGCTGTTTGGCACCGACGGCATCCGTGGCGTCGCGAACGAGTACCCCATGACCCCCGAGGTCGCGCTGAAGGTCGGCGCGGCCGTGACGTGGTGGGCCTCGCGCGGCGGTCGCTCCGCGCGCGTCGTGATCGGCAAGGACACGCGCCTCTCGGGCTACATGCTCGAGACCGCGCTCGCGTCGGGCGTGTGCTCGCAGGGCGGGCGCGTGATGCTCACGGGGCCGCTCCCGACGCCCGCCATCGCGTACATCGTCCAGTCGATGCGCGCCGACGTCGGCGTGGTGATCTCGGCCTCGCACAACCCCTACGCCGACAACGGGATCAAGATCTTCGGCCCCGACGGCTTCAAGCTCCCCGACGCCGCCGAGGCCGAGATCGAGGCGCTCATGGATGACCCGCGGCTCATCACCGCGCGTCGCACCGAGGCCGGCGTCGGTCGCGCGGAGAAGATCGAAGACGCGCGCGGGCGCTACGTCACCTTCGTGAAGGGCACATTCCCCAAGACGCTGCGGCTCGATGGGCTGCGCATCGTGGTCGACGGCGCGCACGGGGCCGCCTATCGCGTCGCGCCGCTGGTGTTCTCGGAGCTCGGCGCCGACGTGAGCGCCATCGGCGTGAAGCCCAACGGGCGCAACATCAACGACCGCTGCGGCGCGCTGCACCCCGAGGGCCTCGCGGCCGAGGTGGTCAAGCGCAAGGCGCACCTCGGCATCGCGCTCGACGGCGACGCCGACAGGCTCATCGTGGTCGACGAGGGCGGCAACGTCGTCGACGGCGACGCCATCATGGCGATCTGCGCGCGGCGCATGCTCGACGCGGGCACGCTCGCGCGCAACGTCGTGGTCGCCACCGTGATGTCGAACCTCGGCCTCGAGCGCGCGCTCGCCTCGCTCGGCGTGAAGCTCGTGCGAACCGCGGTGGGCGATCGGTACGTCGTCGAGGCGATGCGAAAGCACGGGTACAACTTCGGCGGCGAGCAGTCGGGGCACCTCGTGTTCCTCGACCATGCGACCACGGGAGACGGGCTCATCGCGGCGCTCCAGGTCGTCGGCGCGCTCGTCACGGCGCAGCGTCCGTTGAGCGACATCGCCGCCGACGCGATGCATCGCGTGCCGCAGGTGCTCGTGAACGCCACGCTCAAGTCGCGGCGCCCCCTCGACCACATGCCGAAGACGCAGGCGTCGATCCACGCGGCCGAGGCGCAGCTCGCCGACGCGGGTCGCGTGCTCGTCCGGTGGTCAGGCACGGAGCCCAAGCTGCGCGTCATGGTCGAGGGCGAAGACGAGGCGACGATCCGCGTGATCGCCGAAGAGATCCTCGAGACCGCGCGCAAGGAGCTCGCGTGATGCGCCGCGCGGCGCTCGCCCTCGCGCTCTCGATCGCGGCTTGCAGGAGCTCGTCGTCGCCGCTCTCGCGCTCCTCCGAGACGCACGTCGCGCCGGCGACCGTCGGCGACACGGGCGCAGGCAACGTCGCCGCAGCCGCCGCGCAGACGCCCGCCGCGCAGGAGCCCGCCGCGAACAATGCGGCCCCCGCTGCGAACAACGCGGCCCCCGCTGCGAACAACGCGGTCCCCGTCGCGGCACCGAGCGGCGTGTGGCAGCCCCCGTCGGCCGAGGCGCTCGCGGCGATGCCCCTCGCGCGGCGCATGGAGCTGTCGGTCGTCCCCTTCGACGACGCCACGACGGCGCACGTGCGGGCGATCTTCGCGGAGGGCGCGCGGCGCGGTCTTCGCGGCGACGTGTTCGCCAAGCTCGGCGACTCGATCACCGAGTCGGCGAGCTTCCTCAAGGACATCGGTCACGGGTGGTACGAGCTCGGCCCGTGGTCGCGCCTCGAGCCCGTGGTGCGGTACTTCCGTCGGCGATCGTTCACGGGCGACGCGGAGAACAACTCGTTCTCGCGCGCGAGCGGGAGCGCCACCGCGGGCTGGACCACCAACGCGCTCCTCGCGGCCGACGGGCACTGCCCCGTCGAGATCGAGCTCGACGCGACGCACGCCGCCTTCGCGATCATGATGATCGGGACCAACGACGCGGAGCGCTCCACCGCGCAGGTCTTCGAGCGCAACCTCCGCGAGCTCGTCTCGCGCGTCGAGGCGCGCAAGGTCGTGCTCGTGCTCAGCACGATCCCCGATCAGCTCAGCAGCGAGGAGGCCGGTCGCCGCGGCCTCGAGATCAACACGGTGATCCGTCGCGTGGCGGCCGAGAACCACGTCCCGCTCCTCGACTACTGGGCCGCGATGCAGGGCCTCCCGCACCACGGAATCGACCCCGACAACGTGCACCCCTCGGTCTACGAGTCGGCCAACCACAACGTGGCCGCGGGCATCTTCACCGACGTGGCGCTGCGCGCGGGCTACAACGTCCGCAACCTCACGACGCTGCTCATGCTCGAGCGCCTCATGCGCACCCTCGACCTGCGCTGACCCGTCACGGCGACCAGAAGACGTCGAAGCCCGCGCTGCCCTGCGTGCCGCCCTCGGTCCTGCCCACGTCGCCGAAGACCGACGCGGACCACGCCTGCGAGACGGCCATTTCGAGCAGCACGCGGAACACCTGCGTCGACGTGTTGGCCTGGCCGAGCGCGTTCGAGGCGGCGCCGTAGGTGGCCTGGAGGTAGAAGCGCGGACCGAGCGAGACGCCCGCGCCGTAGCGTCCCGAGCTCGCGCCCTGACCGGGCTCGAGGATGATCGTCGGGAGGAACGCGCCCGTTCGCGAGAGCCCCGAGTTCACGGTGCCCATGGTCATCGCGGTGATGAGCGAGGCGAACTGCGTCCCGGCCTGCTGGCCGAGGTCGTTCTCGCCGCTCGCGCCCTGCGACTCGTGGCGCCCGAGCGCGATCATCGCGAGGATCTCGGCCTGCGTGGCGTCGGGAAAATTCGCGGCGCCGAAGACCATCGACGGCGCCCGCAGCCGCCCGCCGACCGTGGCCGTGAGGCGCCCCAGCGTGGTCGAGTCGTGGTGCGCGGCCACGTCGAGCTGCGGGTTGATCGCGACGCCGCCATCAAAGACCACGCGCGTTCGGTCGAGGTCGAAGCGCTTGCCGAGCACCGAGAACCAGCACTGGTTGCTGCTCTGCTCGATGACGCCCGCGACGCCCCACCCCGCGCGCTCGCGACGCACCTCGCCGTGCGCCCGGAGCGCCACCGCGAGGTCGCTGCGGCGCACCCAGATCGGCGCCTCGGTGTCGTACGTGAGCGCGATCGGATAGGGCGTCTGCGAGCGCGCGGACGAGAGCACCGAGCGCCCGAGGATGAACACGTCTCGGTCGATCGAGAGCGGCTGGAGATCGCGCGACTGCTCCTCCTTCAGGAGCACCGAGGCGCGCGTGATCGTTAGCCCGCCCGAGGCGCCGTCGCGGCCGAAATCCATCTGGTAATGGACCGCGCCGTCGATCCAGCCGTAGGTGTTGCCCTCGGCGCCGATGGGGAGCTGACGGGCCTCGCCCTCGATGCGCAGCGCGGCCTGCGTCGCGGCGGGGGGGGCGCCGCCGAGCTCCGAGAGCGCGCCCGTGAGGTCGACGTCGCCCGTGAGGTCCATGCGGCCGCGCCCGAGGGCCGCGGAGAGGTTCTCGATGCGCGCGTGCGCGTTCTCGATGCGGACGTGCATCGCGAGGTCGCGCATGGGCTCGCCGAGCGCGATGACCTCCGCGCGTCCGCCCGAGACCGTGAGGTCGGTGAAGAGGGCCTCGGGGTGCGCGCCGTCCCAGCGCGCGGTCGCTTCGAGGTCGCCGCCGATCGCCGCGAGGTTGTCATCTCGCACGAGGGGCGTGAGCGTCTCGAGGTTGAAGCGCCGCGCGCGCAACTGCACGTCGGCCTCGCGCACCGCGGGACGGAGCGCGGGCAGATCGCCCACCATCGGCAGCGCCGCGCGCGCGAAGAGCGACGACTCCGTGTCGGGCGTCGACGTCGCGAGGGGATCGCAGTCGGGCGCGGGTGACGCCGCCGCGGCGGTCGCGCGGGCGGTCGTCGCGGGCGTCGTCGCGACGGCGTGCGCGCAGGAGCGGAGCATCCACCGCGAGCCCTCAACGGGCACGAGCCGCACGGCGGAGAAGAACTTCACCTCGGGTGTCTCGCGGGCGTCGTCCGCGTCGCCGATGCGCGCGCGGAAGCGATCGACGCGGGCCCACGCGGACGCGCCCTGTCGCGCGTTGTCGCGCACGTCGACGCCGAGCTGCAGGTCGCCACGAACGCCGCGCTGACGCGCCCATTCGAAGCGCTCGAGCTTGAGGTTCGTCGTGTCGGCTTCGAAGCGGTCGATCACGCCGGCCTGATCGGCGCCCGAGAGGAGGCGCGCGCCGTTGCCGTGGCCTTCGAAGGACAGCGCGATCTGAGCCCGCTCCTCGGGCGGCGCGCTCGGCGAGAGCTGGAGGTTGCCGTTGAGCGTCCCGACGATGTCGCCGAGGAGCGTGTCGCGCCCCGTGGGGTGCGCGTCGACCATGAGCTCGAGGAGCACGGGCTCGGTGATCCCCGCCTGCGTGAGGGTGCCCGCGCGGTAGGTCGCTTCGGCGTGCGCGTTGAGCCCGAGCGCCGACCCCGTGGTCTCCGCGGAGGCCATGAACATCGCGTCGTTGGGCAGCTCGGGCGGCGTGAGGAAGCGCGGGGTCCCGTCGGCGCCGCGGATCGGGATCGCGCGCAGCGGCCACTCGGCGCGGAGCATCGGCCCGACGCTCACGTGGAGGTTCACGGCCGTCTCGGTGAGCCGTCGCTGCGTCGCGGCTTCGAGCTGTCGTCCGGGGCGCTGGAGCTCGCCGAGCGCGTCGCGGAGCGAGGTGAACCACGGCCCGCGCAGCCCCCAGTCGACGGCGAGGAGCGAGCGCGGCAGGAGGCTGTCGTTGTCGCCGCAGGGGCGCGCCTGGGGCTCGGGGTCGGCCGAGTGCCACGGGGCGATTTCGAAGCGGAGCCGCGAGGCCGCGCCGTCGAGGGTGGCGCCGTGGATCTCGCTGCACCCGACGACCCGGAGCGTCAGCGGAACGATCGCGGGAACCAGTCGACCCACCACCTTCAGGCCGCCGGTGACGTTGCGGCCTTCGACGTGCAACTCCGCCGAGAGGGGCGCCGACGGCGTGGCGCGCGCGAGGTCGATCGAGGCGTTCGCGCGGCCCTGTACGCCCACACCGGGCGGGAGCAGGTCGTTCCACTGCGCGAAGTCGATGTTCTCGATCGCGATGTGACCCGCGCGCGTGCCCGCCACCCACGCGTCGGCGCTCCCCGCGGCGCGCGGCGCCTCGATCTGGAGCGTGGCGTCGACGCGGGGACGCTGCGCGCCTGCCGCGGCGCGGCTCACCTCGACCTCGGCGCGCGCGTGGAGCATCGGACCCACGGGCTCCACCTCGACGCTGCCGCGCACCTCGCCCAACGGGGCGATGCGACCGTGCTCGAGGCGCAGTGAGATGCGCGCCGTCCGAAGGTCTCGCGGGTCGATGTTCAACGATCCGTCGGCGATGCCGTCGACCGCGGGCGCGTTCGGAATGAGCGGCCGCAGCCACGCGAGGTCGAGGCGCTGGATGCGCACCGCCGCGCGGCGCGACGAGAGGTCGAGCGTGATCGCGCCGTGGCCGTCGGACGCGATGCTGAGGCGTCCCGAGGGCATCGACCCGCTGGCCGCGCCGCGGAGCGTCGCGAGGTCGCCCGTGACGCGCGCGCGCACGCCTCGGAGCGCGAGGTTCGAGCGCGTGAGCCGCGTGCGGATGTGCCCCGCGTCGGAGAGGTCGAGCTCCAGGTCGGCGCTGATCGACGAGTTCGAAGGCGCGTCGGCCGCGCGCGGACCGAGCGTCGCGAGGAGTCCGTCGCCGCGCGCGTTCACGTGGGCGCGCAGCACGCCGCGGGGATCGCCCTGCGCGTGAACGGTGAGGTCCGTCGGGCCGAGGGCGCCGGGCACCACCACGCGCCTCGTGTCGAGCGTCGCGTCGACGTCGAGGTGACCGCCTTCGAGGCGCGCCGTGGCGTCGAGCGTGGCCGAGTCTGCGCGGAGGCCCGCGACGCGGAGGCGCTGCATGGATCCGCGGAGCGTCCCCGTGATCGTCGACCCCTGTCCGACGACCTCGCCGTGGAGCAGCATCGCGCCCGACGCGCGCCCCGCGACCCACGGATAGCGCGACACCTCGCTCGTCTCGAGGCCGACGCGCGCGCGAAACGACGACTGGCCGCCCGCGACGTCGACGCTCCCCTGCGCGGTGAGGCCGATGTCCCGCGAGGCGAGCTCGTCGATCGTGACGACCGTTCCTCGCATCGTGGCGCGCGCCGTGACGGGCGGAACCGGCACCGCGTTGACCGCGGCGACGAGGCGTGACGTGTCGATCGCGAAGCGCTGCGCGTCGCCCTCGACGTGACGCTCGAGGTGAATCACGCCGTCGAGGTCGGTCTCGGGCGCGTCCGCGGACACGCGCCTCGCGGAGAGGTGCCGCACGGTCACGTCGAGCACCTGCGAGCGCTCGTCGAGGCGCCCGACGACGCGCACGGGCTGGCCGTTGATCTGCGCCGCGAGGGAGGCGTCCCACGGCCCTCCGCCGGGGCCGCGGAGCGAGAGCTCGTCGAGCGTCACGGCGAGGCTCGCGCTGTGCTCCGCGTCGCGTCCCGCGAGGATGTCGAGGCCCCGGGCCGAGAGCGCGCAGGCGCGCAAACGCGCTTCGAATCGCCCTCCGTCGTCGGTGCTCGCGCCGAGGTCGCAGTTGAGCTCGCGGCCTCGCACCACCAACGCGGCGGTCACGCGCATCGGAGCGCCCGTGAGAACGCGCGCGGAGCCCTCGATGCGCTCGTCGCCGAGGCCCATCGCGTCGAGCGTGAGCGCGAGGCGCCGGACGTCGAGCGCGAGCGCGTCGCCCGCGACGAGGCCGAGCTCGACGGCGACGCTGCGACCCGAGAGCGGCACGCCGGGGATCGCGCCGCGGACCTCGTCGACGGTGAGCCGGATCGAGGGGAGGGTGCGGGTGACCGTCGGCGGACCGGGCGCCGCGCCGGGCGTCGGGGGCGGTGTCGGGGTGAAGTAGGGCGCACGCGCATAGGCGACGCGTGCGTGCGCGCGGATCTCGGGAAAGGCCTCGTTGTGGACGATCGCGCCCCACAGCCGCCACGCGGGCCGCACCGTGACGTCGGCGCCCTCGACGAGCGGAGCGCCTCGCTCGTCGGCGAACGAGACCCGCGAGAGGCGGATCTCTTCGAGCGACAGGCGATCGATCGAGCCGACGACGAGCTTGCCCGGGACGAGCGTCGGGAGCAGCGAAGCGAGCGCGTCGCGGAGGGCGAGGCGACCGGCGTCGGTGCCGAGGTGAAGCACCAGCGAGACGGCCACGAGCGCGAGGCTCGCGACGACCCGAAAGAGCGCTCGGAGGACGCGGCGGAGCATCAGTACGCCTCTCCGATCGACAGGTTCACCGAGAGCGGGAGGTTGTCCCAGAACAGAAACCCGCAGCGCGGCGTGCTGATGACGTAGTACGCGGGCACGCCGGAGCCCACGGCGCGGTTCTGCGCGGCGACGTTGGCGGCCGTGCGATCGCAGCCGAGGTCCGCGAGGCGAAGCCCGAAGTCGAGGCGCAGCGGACCCACGGGCGTCGCGTATCGAAGCCCGAGCCCCACCGTGGGGTGAGCAGATTGGACGAACGAGTCCCACGCGTCGAACGCGAGGAGCGAGCTGACGGCCGTGCCGAGCTGCTCGGGCGGCGGCGCGGCGGTGACCGACGAGCGGTTGGACGGCGTGCAGGAGCCGCGCTCGATCACGCGGTTCGTCTCCGTCGCCGCGCATCCCCGGTTCACGCCGACGGGGTTGAGGTACGGCGCCGGCGCGATGCCCGTGACGTTGCTCGCGTCGAGGAACGCGACGAGGCCGAACGACGAGGGCTGCCATCGCAGCTCCATCGAGGCCTCCCAGATCGCCGTGCCGCCGATGGCGACGTAGCGGTTGGGGTCGTCGAGCGCGGGGTTCGACGGGTCGATGTCGCGCAGCGACGGCGCGCCCACGAGGCCGATGCGGTTGGGCGCGTAGCCGCGGTTCGACTGCGGCCCGCCCGAGTAGAAGCGCAGCTCGGGCGGCACGGGCCAGTACCACCGCCCCTGCGGGCCGTCATAGATGCTCGACCCGACGATGGCGCCGAAGAGCCCGCGCGCCGCGAAGGTGAAATTGCGACCGAGCGGCAGGTACCCCCGCATCTCGGCCTGCGTCTTGAGAAAGGTGTAGTCCGACAGCGGGCTGCGCGTGCCCTCGGCGAGGTTGAACGTGAGCACGGTGCCGCGCCGGGGGGCCGCGGGGTTGTCGCGCCGATCCCACGTGATCGCCTGCTCGAAGTGCACGTAGTTGCGGTCGAAGAACTGCTGCCGGAGGAGCGGGTCCGCGTCGATGTCCGTGACGCTCCGACCGCCGCGCAAGATGCTCGGATACGTGAGGTACGAGACGTTCGTCGTGCGGATGAAGAACGACCCCGTGACCTGCCGCGAGATGCGCGCCTCGAGGCCCACGCCGCCGCGCAGCGCCTGCCGATACCCCACCTGCGGATTGAGCGGATCGGGGCCGAGCTCGTAGCCCACCGACGCGACGCCCGTCGCGTGCGGCGCCATCTCGGGCTGCTGGATCTCCGCCGCCGCGGAGACGCCGGGCGTGAACTCGAAGCTCGAGTTCGGATCGAAGATCCACGACGGCGAGAGCAGCGACGAGAAGAAGATCTTCGGTTGCACGTCGACGCGGAGACGACGCATGCCGCCGAGAAAGTTCCTGTGCGTGAACGACACGAGGGCGTGCACGTTGGTGATCGTCGTGTCGGCGTGCGCGCCGAGGCCCACGCGCAGCCGCCAGAGCCGCGTCGGCGAGAGGATCGCGTTGACGTCGACGACACCGTCGCCGCGCGGCACCTCCTCGAGGCGCGCGATGCCGAAGACGCCGAGGTCGAAGAGCGCCTGCTGCGCCCGCGCGAGGAGCACGCGGTTGTAGGGCGCGCCGGGCTCGATGTTGATCGCCGAGAGCACGGGACGAACGGGCAGCCCGTTGGGCAGCTCGTCGCCCACGACGGGGTCGCGCGACGGCGTCATGAGGAGCTGCACGCGGCCGAAGCGGCTCGGCGGCCCCGGGCGGATCGTGTACTCGACCCACGCGAGGTGCTGCGCCGGATCCACGATGGCGCGCGAGAGCACCGTCGGCGTGGCGAAGCCCGCGTCGCGCGTGAAGTCGATCACCTGGTCGCGGTCGTGCGCGAAGGTGCTCTCGTCGAAGCGCCCGCCGATGCGGAGGTCCATGTGCTCGCGCACCGTGCGGCAGCCGCCCTCAGGGAGCACGCGCGGATGACCGGCCTCGCAACCTCGGAGTCGCACATCGGCGACGATCGTGGGCTCGCCCTCGGTGAGGGTGAAATTGATCGTGCGCTCGAGGCCGCTCTCGGTGATCGCTGGCGGTTCAACGCGCGCGTCGTAGAAGCCGCGGGCCTGGAGATATCGCAGGATTCGCAGGCGATCGCGCACGAGCGCGGTCTCGTCGAAGTACTCCGGGTCCTCCCACCACCAGCGCCACCATCGCAGCCAGCGCGGACGCGTCGAGAAGAACATCGGCGACTCGCGGAGCGCGAGGCGGCTTCTCAACGAGTCTTCATCGACTTGGCGCACCCCCCTGAAGTTCACCTCGCGTACGATCGGCGCGTTCGGAATGATGTGCGCAGGACAGCCGCTGACCGCTCCCGCAATCACACACATCGCGACCCAGGTGGTCCCCCCTTCGGGGAGTGATCGTCGTGACGTGCGTTGCGCGGCGGGCATCGGTCGGCGCGTACGGTAACGCAAGAGCGAGTCGCAGCGGGTGCGTTCTCTTCACCGCGCCGCGCGTCCCGTGGGAGTCACGATGAGCGAGCGAAGAACGGTTCTCAAGGTGGTGGTCGGCGTCGCAGGCGCGGCCACCGTCGGCGTCGCGGGGGTGCCCGTCGCGGGCTTCGTCGCGGGCCCTGCGCACACGCCCTCTCCGCTCGCGGCCCGCGGCGGATCGAGCGACGGGTGGTCGACGGTCGCGCGCTTCGACGACCTCGCGGTGGGTCAATTCGTACAGGTCCCGATCATCGGCTCCGAGGTCGACGCGTGGTCGGCCTCGCCCGATCGTCGCCTCGGCGCGGTGTGGCTCATTCGTCGCGGCGAAGGGGCAGACACGCTGCAAGCCCTCTCGGCGGTGTGCCCGCACCTCGGCTGCCTCATCGATCGTCAGGGCGACGGGTTCAACTGCCCCTGCCACGTGAGCGCGTTCACGGCCGAGGGTCGCGCCCTCGACGGACCCTCGCCGCGCGGCATGGACCCCCTCGAGGTCCGCGTCCGCGACGGCAACGTGATGGTGAAGTGGGTCCGCTTCAGGCTCGGCACCTCCGACCGCGTGAAGGAGGGATGACCATGTCGATGCTCGATCGCATCCGTGAGGCCACCGAGTCTCGCGCGGGCCTACCCTCGTCGCTCGCGCGCTCGGTCGACGTCGCCATGCCCGGCGGCGCGAACCCCAGGCACATCTTCGGCGCGGTGCTCGTGGCGCTCTTCGTCGTCGAGGCCCTCACGGGCGTCGCGATGATGACCGTCTACGCCCCGAACCCCACGTCGGCCTGGGCGAGCACGTACTACCTCCAGTTCGTGCTCCCGTGGGGCGCGATGGTCAGGGCGATGCACCACTGGGCCTCGCACGGGCTGGTCGTGGGCATCGCCGCGCACATGCTCCAGACGGTGGCCTCGGGGGCCCACCGCGCGCCGCGCGAGTTCAACTGGTGGCTCGGCCTCGCGCTCGCGGCGATGGTGCTCGGCGCCGCGATGACGGGCTTTCCGCTCGCGTGGGACCAGAAGGGCTACTGGGTCTCGCGCGTCGAGACCGGCATCATGGGGACGCTCCCCGTCATGGGCCCCGCGGTGCAGCGCTTCGTGCTCGGCGGCGCGCAGTACGGCGCCCTCACGCTGACGCGCTTCTACACCCTGCACGTCGCGGTGATCCCCGCGGCCTTCGTGGCGATCCTCGGCGCCCACGCCGCCCTCGTGCGTCGTCACGGAATCCGCGGCGGCGAAGGCGCTTCGAGCGAGTCTCGCTGGTGGCCCTCGCAGGCCGCGATCGACACGGTCGCGATGCTGGTGACGGTGGCGCTCGTCGCGTGGCTGGCGAAGTCGAAGGGCGTCGAGCTCGACGCGCCCGCGGACCCGCAGAGCCAGTACCCCGCGCGGCCCGAGTGGTACTTCATGCCGCTCTCGCAGCTCCTGCATCACTTCCAGGGCTCCAAGCAGATCATCGGGACCGCGGTGATCCCCGGCGTGCTCACGGGATACCTCGCGACGCTCCCGTGGATCGACGGACCGTCGCGCAGGGGCGTCGCGCGCGTCGTCGCGCTGGCGCCGCTCGCGATCTTCGCCGCGGGCGCCTTCTGGCTCGGTTGGGAGCTCACAAGCCACGACGCGCACGACCGCGACCTCGCGAAGGCCAACGTGATCGTCCACCGTCAGGCGCGTCGCGCCGTCGAGCTCGCGCGCCTGGGCGTGCCCCCCGAAGGGCCCCTCGAGATGATGCGCAACGACCCCGCGGTGCGCCCCGCGGCGCTCTTCAAGCAGAACTGCGGAACGTGCCACGCCGTTCGCGACATGAGCACGCAGCGCAAGGGGCCGCGCCTCGACGGCTTCGGATCGCGCGCCTGGGCCGCGGCCTTCGTCGCCTTCCCCGATCACCCCGAGCTCATGGCGACGACGACGATCCACGACATGCCGCCGCAGCGCAGGCTCTCCGACGACGAGCTCCGCGCCGTGGCCGAGTGGCTGTATTCGCAGGGCGTCGAGCGCGGCGAGCCCGCGGCCGATCCCGCCCTCCTCGCGACGGCGACGCCCATCATCCGTGAGCGCTGCAACGGGTGCCACCTCGGCAGCCTCACGCCCTCTGACACCGAGGGCATGACCCGCGACGCGCCCTCCCTCGACGGCTGGGGATCGCGCGAGTGGATCTACGACCAGATCATGATCCCGCACCGCATGGAGCAGTACGGCGCGCGCAATCACATGACGCGCTTCCGCGACAAGCTCAGCGAACGCGAGGTGCAGATGATCGTCGACTACACGCGCTCGCTCCGCACGCGCCCCGCGCCCGAGACGATCCGACCGCCGCGGCCTCAGCCCGCGCCCGAAGCGCCGGCCCCCACGCCCTGAATCGGGCGCCCTCCCTTGACCGTCTCGCCGCACCGACGATAACAACGTCGCGACGTGCGAACCCCCCTCGCGATGACGCTCCTCGCGGGCGCGATGCTCTTCTCGAGCGCGGCGCTCGCGCAGCCCGCCGACGAAGGTCCTGACGACGATCCGCCCGAGGCCGCCGCCGCGCCCGCGCGAAGAGCGCCGCGCTCGCGGATGTTCTCCGCCGCGGACGACCGGGCCGAGCGCGAGCGCATGCGCGCGCAGCGAAATCGACGCCGCGCGCCGGGAGAGCCCGAGGTGCTCGAACTCTCGGGGATGCCCGACGCGTACTTCTATCGCTCCGCGGTCGGAGGGCGCTCGCGGGTCTATGTGTACCTCCACGCGCGCAACGCGGACCCGCGCGAGTCGTGCAGGCAGTTCTCGGCCGTGGTGCCGCGCTTCGGCTGGCTCGTGTGCCCCGTCGGGCCCGGCATCGGCGCCGAGAACCGCCGCCAGTGGAACAACAACCCCATCGTCGCGCGCCAGTACGCGACGGCCGCCGTCGACGCGCTCTTCCGACGCTTTCCGCGCAGGGCGAGGGCCACCGACAACGTGCTCATGGGCTTCAGCGAGGGGGCCTTCGTGGCGCTCCAGACGGGGCTCCACGAGCCGATGATCTTTCCCCGCTGGGTGATCTTCGCGGCGCACGACCGCTACCTCGCGATCGAGCACGAGGCGCTCGTGGCCGCGCAGCGCGCCGTGCGCAAGATCTATCTCATCACCGGGCAGGGCGACGAGATCGTCGAGCACACGCGCCGCGCCGCGGCCTCGCTGCGACGCGATCGCGTGGGGCGCGTCGAGATGCGCATCCTCCCTGGCGTCGGGCACCAGCTCCCGCCCGATTTCGCGACCACCGTTCGCACCGCGCTCCGTTGGGTCACGCGGTAGATCGCCGTTCTTCGAGCGCAGAGCCGCGATTCAACGAAGCCTCGGGCGAGGATCGTTCGCGGGGTCTGAACGCTGCTTGACACCCGCCTGACGGTCGTTAGAGTCGCGGCCCCCTTCCGTCCACCCGTCGTTCAACCGAAGAGGCATCGTTCTCCATGCAGGTCACCGTCTCGCGCGTTTCCCCCGTCGAAATCTCCCTCCGCGTCGCCCTCCCGAAGGAGCGCGTGTCGAGCGCCCTCGAAGCGGCGTACAGCGAGCTCGGCAAGCAGGCCCAGATCCGGGGCTTCCGCAAGGGGAAGGTTCCGCGTCCGCTCCTGAAGCAGTATTTCGGCGGTCAGGTGGCCGAGCAGGTCGCGCGCAAGCTCGTCGACGAGACGCTCAACGGCGCGATCCGTGACCAGCGCATCGAGCCGCTCAACCAGCCCCGCGTCGAGGCCCTCGACGACCTCAGCGGCACGACGGAGTGGTCGTACACGGCCTCGATGGAGGTGCGCCCCGACATCGGTGAGCTCCAGCTCGCGTCGCTCGAGATCACCCGCACGCTCTACCCCGTGACCGATGAGGATGTGAACAAGGCCGTGGAGCAGAAGCGCGAAGAGAGCGCCACGCTCCGCACGCCCGACCCCGCGCGCCCCGCCGTCGCGGGCGACACCGTCACCATCGACATGAACCTCTGGCTCGACGGCGCCGAGCGCCCCGAGTTCTCGTCGAAGGGCCGCCCCGTCGAGGTCGGCGCGTCGAAGCTCCTCAAGGCCATCGACGACGCGCTCGTGGGCATGAGCGTGGGCGAGACCCGCGAGGTCGACGTGGCCTTCCCCGAGTCGCACCGTCAGCGCGAGCTCGCGGGCAAGACCGCGCAGATGAAGGTCACCGTCACGGCGCTTCAGGAGAAGGTGCTCCCCGAGCTCGACGACGACTTCGCCAAGGACGTGGGCAAGGAGTCGCTCGAGCAGCTTCGCGCGGACCTGCGCGCCGAGCTCGAGAAGGCCGCGAAGGAGCGCTCGGACGACGAGGCCCGCGGCGCCGCGGTGGAGGCCTTCGTGAAGGCCAACCCGATCCCCGTGCCGCCGTCGCTCGTCGAGCAGGCGATGGGCGCCATGCGCCAGGAGTTCGCCCGCAGCTTCGCGATGCGCGGCGAGTCCGTGCCCGCGGAGATCGGCGCGATGCTCCAGAAGGAGGCCGAGGACCGCATGCGCGCGGGGCTCCTGCTGACGGAGCTCGCGCGGGTGAACAACATCGCGGTCACCGACGACGACATCGCGGCGCAGCTCGAGGAGCTCTCGAAGGAGACCGGGAAGGCTGTTCAGAAGCTGCGGGTTGAGTATCGCGAGAAGGGCAAGCGCGACCAGCTCGTCGCGCAGGTGCTCGAGGGCAAGGTCCTCGACCTGCTGCTGGCGAAGGTCACGGTGACCGAGAAGACCGCCGAGGCCGCGAAGGCCGAGTGACCGAAGCGACGCGAAGCGCGCGCGAGGAGAGACTGAGTTCCATGGAGCGACCGACCAACAGCTTCATCCCGTATCCGCAGGTGATCGAGACCACGCACCGCGGCGAGCGCGCGTGGGACATCTTCTCGCGCCTGCTCAAGGACCGCATCGTCTTCCTCGGCACCGAGGTCAACGACGACGTGGCCAACATCGTGATCGCGCAGCTCCTGTACCTGGAGAGCGAAGACCCCGACAAGGAGGTGATGCTCTACATCAACAGCCCCGGCGGCGTGATCACCTCGGGCCTCGCGATCTACGACACCATGCAGTACATCAAATGCCCGGTGAGCACGCTGTGCCTCGGGCAGGCGGCGTCGATGGCGTCGGTGCTCCTCTGCGCGGGCGCCAAGGGCCGCAGGCTCGCGCTCCCGAACTCGCGCGTGATGATCCACCAGCCCCTCGGCGGCTTCCGCGGACAGGCCACGGACATCGAGATCCACGCCCGCGAGATCCTCCACCTGCGCCACAAGCTGAACGAGATCTACGTGAAGCACACGGGCCAGGCGATCGACAAGATCAAGGCCGACACCGAGCGCGACTTCTACCTCGGCGCCGAAGACGCCAAGGCCTACGGCCTCATCGATGAGGTCGTGAATCAGCGCAAGGACCCGTCGCGCCGCTGAGCGCCACGGCGAAGCGGCCCGCGAGGGCCTCCGATGACTCGCGCGCGGCGCGCTCTCTCCCTTCGCGGAGGGAGACGCGCCGCTTCGCGTTCGAGGGGCCGCGCAGGCTTCGCACACACACTTCGACGGCCTGAAAAATAGGCGTCTCGATGCGACGGACAAAGCTGGCCGTATGCTTGCCGCGCATGGGGGCGACGATTATGCTCTCGCTCCGTCGTCGAAGCGCCGTTGTGAACGGACGGAAGCAGCGACGGACCCAACGCGCGCGTCAAGCGCGGGAGGAATCGGCACGGTGAGCAGGCGCGACGAACCCCACGGCAACCTGAATTGTTCGTTCTGCGGCAAGAGCCAGCGAGAGGTGAAGAAGCTCATCGCGGGGCCGACGGTGTACATCTGCGATGAGTGCATCGGACTCTGCAACGACATCATCGCCGAGGAGGTCGAGCGCGAGGAGCAGCTCCGCGGCACGTCACCGATCCCGAAGCCCGCGGAGATCAAGGCGATCCTCGACGAGTACGTCGTCGGGCAGGAGCGCGCGAAGAAGATCCTCTCGGTGGCGGTGCACAACCACTACAAGCGCATCGACGCGAAGGCCTCGGGCGAAGAGGTCGAGCTGCAGAAGTCGAACATCATCCTCCTCGGGCCCACGGGCACGGGGAAGACGCTGCTCGCGCAGACGCTCGCGAAGATCCTCAACGTGCCCTTCGCCATCGCCGACGCCACGACGCTCACCGAGGCGGGCTACGTGGGCGAGGACGTCGAGAACATCATCGTCCAGCTCCTCCAGAACGCCGACCACGACATCGAGCGCGCGCAGCGCGGCATCGTGTACATCGACGAGATCGACAAGATCGCGCGCAAGGGCGACAACCCCTCGATCACGCGCGACGTGTCGGGCGAGGGCGTGCAGCAGGCGCTCCTCAAGATCCTCGAGGGCACCGTCGCCAACGTGCCCCCGAAGGGCGGACGCAAGCACCCGCAGCAGGACTTCCTCCAGGTCGACACGACGAACATCCTCTTCATCTGCGGCGGCGCCTTCGTGGGCCTCGAGCAGGTGATCGAGCGGCGCATCAACACCCGCACGATGGGCTTCGGCGCCGAGATCCCGAGCAAGGCCGACAAGAAGCTCGGCGAGGTGCTCGCGCAGGTGCAGCCCGAGGACCTCCTGAAGTTCGGGATGATCCCCGAGTTCATCGGCCGCCTCCCCGTCGTGGCGACGCTGCACGAGCTCAACGAAGACGCCCTCATCGACGTGCTCACGAAGCCCAAGAACAGCCTCGAGCGCCAGTACAAGCGCCTCTTCGAGATGGACGGCGTGAAGCTCAAGTTCACCAAGAGCGCGCTCTCCGCCGTCGCCCGCGAGGCGCTCACGCGTCAGTCCGGCGCGCGCGGTCTCCGGGCCATCCTCGAGAACGCCATGCTCGACGTGATGTACGAGGTCCCGAGCAAGAGCGGCATCAAGGAGGTCGTCGTCAACGAGGAGGTGATCCTCAAGCACGACGCCCCGCTGATCGTGTACCACAAGGAGTCGGCCGAGAGCGCCTGACGCGTCGACACCGATCGACCGTCACACCTCTCGCCGCTCGCTCCGTCCCCGCGGTCCAACCCACAGGCCGCGGGGATCGCCGCTCCCCCGAACGAATCCCCCTTCACGCCCGTGCGCTCCGTCGAGAGGTCCCTGAATGTTGTTCTCCAAGGGTGACGCCGCGAAGCTCTCGCTTCCGCTGCTTCCGCTCCGCGACATCATCGTGTTCCCCTACATGGTGGTTCCGCTCTTCGTGGGTCGCGAGAAGAGCATCGCCGCCATCGACGCCGCGCTCGCGCAGGACAAAGAGATCTTCCTCGCCGCGCAGAAGCGTCCGAAGACCAACGCGCCGGTGCCCGACGACATCTTCGAAGTCGGCACCATCGGCACGATCCACCAGTTTCACCGCCTGCCTGACGGCACGGTGAAGGTGCTCGTCGAGGGCAAGCGCCGCGGCCGCATCAAGGCCTACGTCGAGACCGAGAACCACTTCGTGTGCGAGGTCGAGGCGCTCGACGAGCCCGTCGATGTCTCCGTCGAGGTCGAGGCGCTGATGCGCTCCGTGCAGTCGACCTTCGAGACGTACGTGAAGCTCAACAAGCGCGTGCCGCCCGAGATGCTCATGACGGTGCAGACCATCGAGGAGCCCGGGCGCCTCGCGGACACCGTCGTGGTGCACCTCGGCTCGATCAAGCTCGCGGACCGGCAGACGCTGCTCGAGACGGCGGATCCCGTGAAGCGCCTCGAGCGGCTCCACGAGGTGATGCAGGCCGAGATCGAGATCCTTCAGGTGGAGAAGAAGATCCGCTCGCGCGTCAAGCGCCAGATGGAGCGCACCCAGAAGGAGTACTACCTGAACGAGCAGATGCACGCGATCCAGAAGGAGCTGGGCGAGCGTGACGAGTTCAAGAGCGAGCTCCAGGAGCTCGAAGAGAAGCTCAAGGGCAAGAAGCTCTCGAAGGAGGCGCAGTCGCGCGTCCGCAAGGAGATCAAGAAGCTGCGGATGATGCAGCCCATGAGCGCCGAGGCCACCGTCGTGCGCAACTACGTCGACTGGATCCTCTCGCTCCCGTGGGGCGACAAGAGCCAGGACCGCCACGACATCGCCGAGGCCGAGGCGATCCTCGACGAGGACCACTACGGCCTCAAGAAGATCAAGGAGCGCATCATCGAGTACCTCGCGGTGCAGGCGCTCACGCAGAAGCTCCGCAGCCCCGTGCTGTGCCTCGTGGGCCCGCCCGGCGTGGGCAAGACCTCGCTCGCGCGCTCCATCGCGCGCGCCACCAACCGCAAGTTCGTGAGGCTCTCGCTCGGCGGCGTGCGCGACGAGGCCGAGATCCGCGGGCACCGACGCACGTACATCGGCGCGCTCCCTGGCAAGATCGTCCAGTCGCTCCGCAAGGCGGGGACGAACAACCCGGTGTTCCTCCTCGACGAGGTCGACAAGATGTCGACGGACTTCCGCGGCGATCCTGCGGCGGCGCTGCTCGAGGTGCTCGACCCCGAGCAGAACAACAGCTTCAACGACCACTACCTCGACCTCGACTACGACCTCTCCGACGTGATGTTCATCACCACGGCCAACACGCTCGGCGCGATCCCGCTGCCGCTGCAAGACCGCATGGAGATCATCCAGCTCACGGGCTACACCGAGTTCGAGAAGCTCAACATCGCGGTGAAGTACCTCGTGCCGCGGCAGCGCGCGGAGGCGGGGCTCGACGAGGTGAAGGTCGACCTCAGCGAGGCCGCGCTGCGCACCGTGATCAACCACTACACGCACGAGGCCGGCGTGCGAAACCTCGAGCGCGAGATCGGCAGCCTGCTCCGCAAGATCGCGCGCCAGGTGCTCACCGAAGGGCGCGACAAGGAGTACGTCGTCGGCGCGCGCGACGTGCCGAAGTACCTCGGCGTACCGCGCTTCCGCGTGGGGAAGAAGGAGGAGCGCGACGAGGTGGGCCTCACGACGGGCCTCGCGGTCACGTCCTTCGGCGGCGACCTCCTCGTGGCCGAAGTCGCCGTGGTGCCCGGCAAAGGGAAGCTCATCATCACGGGCAAGCTCGGCAACGTGATGCAGGAGAGCGCCCAGGCCGCGATGAGCTACGTGCGCTCACGCGCGAAGGACTTCGGCCTCGAGCCCGATTTCTATTCGAAGATCGACGCGCACATCCACTTCCCCGAAGGCGCGATCCCCAAGGACGGGCCGAGCGCGGGCGTGACGATGGCGACCTCGCTGGTCTCGACGCTGCTCAAGGTGCCCGTGCGCCGCGACGTCGCCATGACCGGCGAGATCACCCTGCGCGGTCGCGTGCTCCCCATCGGCGGACTCAAGGAGAAGCTCCTCGCCGCGCACCGCGGAGGCATCCGCACCGTCGTCGTGCCGCGCGAGAACCGAAAGGACATCCGCGAGGTCCCGCGGCGCGTGCTCAAGAGCCTCCGCGTCGTGCTCGCGGATCACATCGACGACGTGCTCCGCGAGGCCCTCGTGCTCCCCGATCCCGAGAAGTATTTCGGCGATCGCCCGCGGCCCATGGAGTACCGCGACGGCGTCCTGGTCGAGCACGGTCGGCCCGCGTCGAGCGTCCCCGTCGCGGCCCCCGCGCACGGCGTCCACGGCGCTCACTGAGGGCGTCCCCTCCGCCGAGGCGCCGTTGCGCCCGCGGGCATGAACGGATAGAACAGCGGCCCGCGCGCGGGTAGCTCAGCGGCAGAGCGCCTGTCTTACACACAGGTGGTCGCAGGTTCGATCCCTGTCCCGCGCACAGTCTCCGCCCCCTCAACGAAAGGCCAGCGCGATGCTCGCACGCGAATACTGCAAAGACCTCGTGTCTCGCTACGCGACGGGCGCAGGCGTCGGGTCGATGGTCCCGATCCCCGGCACCTCGCTCGCCATCACGGCCGCCGAGGTGAAGCTCGTGGCCGACATCGCGCGCGTCTACGGCGAGACGCTCACCGACAACGAGGCCCTCAAGGTCATCGCGCTCTCGGGCGCCAAGAACGTCGGCGTGAAGGCCGTGGGCGAGGCCGCCGCGTACCTGCCCATCGTCGGGTGGATCGCGCGCCCCGCCCTCTTCGCCGCCTCGGTCAAGGCCGTGGGCGACACGGTCATCCAGCACTTCGAGACGCGCAACCCCGACGCCCACGCGCGGGTCTGAGCGCTACCGCTCCAGCGCGTACGCGTCGTCGCGCAGGCCGTCTTCGTCCTCGCCCCAGAGCAGCATCACACGCGCGCCGTCCCAGAGCGTGATCGCGTTCTGACGCGGCGTCGGCGCGCCCTCCGTCGGCGCGAACTCCCACCGCTCGGAGGTCGTGTCGTAGCACCCGCCGTCGCCGAGGAGGCCGCGCTCGTCGCGTCCGCCCCAGAGCCACACGCCACCGGGGATCGCGATCGGCGTCGCCGCGAAGCGAGGACCCATCGGCGGATCGTTTCGCAGCGCGCGCCAGCGAAGGGCGTCGCCGTCGATCGCGCTCACGCCGTCGCGGTGCAGCGCCCAGATGCCTCCTTCGATGGCGGTCGAGAGCGGGCCGCTCGACGCGGGAGGCGCCCCGTCGAGATCGATGGATGTCCAACGGTCTCGCGTCGGGTCGTAGAGCGCCGCGTCTTCTGCGCCGAGCGCGAGCGCGTCGCCGGAGCCTCCCCACACGAGCACGCGCGGTCCGTCGGTGGTGGCGAGCGCGACGAGCTGCGCGTGCGAGCGCGCGCGCGGCGCGCCGGTCGTGGAGAGCGCTCGCCAGTGATTCGTCGCGGGGTCCCACGCGGCGCCGTCGCCGAAGGAGTCGCCTTCGGCGTCCTGTCCGCCGAAGACGATGAGCTCGCGGCCCGACCAGCACGCGCCGGCGTTGGTGCGAGGCGAGAGCGCCCCGTCGGCGCGCATCGGCGTCCACGCGGACGTGTCGGGCGTCCAGCACGCGCCGTCATCGAGGGCCACGCCCTCGGCCTCTCCGCCCCACACGCAGAGCGCGCTTCCGGTCCACACGGCGATGTGGCCCGAGCGCGGCGAGGGGGCGCCCGCCGCGGGGAGCGGGGTCCATCGCGCGCCGTCCCAACGCCACGCGTCGTCGATGAGCCCGCTGGCGCCGAAGCCACCGGTGAGCACCGCGCCGACGGGCGTCGCGGTGACGTTTGAGAACACCCTGGGCCGTGGGCCCGCTACGTCGATGTGACGCCACCGCCGACCGCATTGCATACGCGCGATGGTAACGCCTCGCGCGTCGACGTCGTCACCGGACCGCGCGCAAGCCGTCGACAGCGCCGCGAGCGCGAGCGCGAACAGAAAGACCTTCATCGTGTGCCTCCGCCGCGCGTCTTCGGCGCTCTGCGGTGCGCGGTTGCGTGGTGCGAGAGAGTTCCTCTGTCGCGCGCTTGCGCCCTCGCGTGAGGCCGTGCGAGATGCGGTGCTCATGGACACCTCGAAGTCGATCCGCGCGGTCCAGACCGACGCCGCGCCCCGCGCCATCGGCCCCTATTCGCAGGCCGTCATCGCCAACGGATTCGTGTTCTGTTCGGGCCAGATTCCGCTCGACCCCGAGACCGGCGCCGTGGTCGAGGGCGACGTGCGCGCGCAGACCGAGCGGGTGATGAAGAACCTCGCCGCCGTGCTCGCCGCGGCCGGCGCGAGCTTCGATCGCGTGGTGAAGACGACGATCTTCCTCAAGGACCTCGGCGACTTCGCCGCCGTGAACGAGGTCTATGGCGGCCACTTCACGGGAGCCGTCCCCGCGCGGGCCACGGTCGAAGTGTCGAGGCTCCCGCGCGACGTGCGGGTCGAGATCGACATGGTCGCCGCGCTCCCCTGAGCGCCGACGCTCAGCGCGCGTAGAAGCGCGCGGCGCCCGTGACGGTGTAGAGGTCGACGCGGAGGTCTCCCGTGGCCGCGTCGAAGAGGCGCTCGAACTCGAGGGCGACGGACACGTCGACGACGGGAGCGCCTCGGGCGCCTGCGATGGCGTAGGCGCCGGTGATCGCCGCAGGCACGCGCGCGTCGCGTCCGAGGTCGTAGACGATCGCGGCCGTCGACGCGGTGAGCGAGAGGTGTGGCGTCACCTGAAAGAGGTACGCGAGGCGCAGCGACACCTCGGTGCCGATGGGGCTCTGAAGCTCGACGCGCGCCCCGAGCGAGAGGTCGAGGCGTCCGCGTCCGAGGGTGAGCTGCGCGGGGACCGAGGGCTCCACGCCGAACACCACGTCGTCGCCGCCTCGAAGGGTCGCGCGGAGCCCGAAGCCCACCTGCGCGTCGCCTCGCAGGAACCTCCAGCGGATGCCCACCGCGGCGTCGCGTTGAAAGCCCGCAGGCGTCGAGGCGCCGAAGGCGACGCGCGGCGCGAGCGCGAGGGGGAGCGCCACGACCGACAGCTCCACGTCGTCGTTCGGCGCCCAGGCCGCGCCGAGCGAGAGCATCGCGGAGAGCAGGCCCGTGGTCGTTCGCTCGCGATGAATCGAGAGCGCGCCCTCGAGCGCGATCGCGCCCGCGGGGAGCGTGAGCGGACGCGCGCGCGCCGCGAGGGGGAGCCGATCGGTTCCCTGGGCGAGCGCGGGCCGCGACGAGAGCGTCGCCGCGGCGACGATCAGTGCGCCGAGGCGCGTCGCGAGAGACATGCGACCGGGAGCGCGCCGACGCGCGAAGGAGAGCCGCTCTGGGCGAAGGCCAGCCAGGGTTCGGCGCCGCAGCGCACGACGCGTCCCGCGGTGATTCCGCGGAGCGCGAGCGGCTCGCGCGCGAGACCTTCGACGCCGACGCGCGTCATCAGCGCGCACGCGGCGGGTTCGCAGACGAGGGCCACGGGGAGCCCGAGCCCGTTCTGCCCGAGGTCGAGCCCGCGCCCGTGCTCTGTGAGCGGCTGCGACGAGGGATCTCCCGACGCGGGGAACGACACGAGCGAGACGGCGCCATCGCGCGGGCACCGTTCGCCGACGCAGGTCGACGCGTCGTCGTTTCGACCTGACGTGACGACGAAATAGAGCGGCGAGCTCGGAGGCGCGATGCCGAAGGGCGCCGCCGTGGCGAAGTCGCCCTCGACGGTGAACGCGCTCGTGCGATGCAGCGCGACCTCGGGCACCTCGCGCATCGGAGGGAGCGCGGCGCCGCCGTCTTCGGCGCCTCCATCGATCACGGGGGGGCTCCCGCCCGAGAGCACGGGGAGCACCTGGATCGACGCCGTGATGACCGAGAACGAGTGCTGGCGCCCGCGCGTCGTTCGCACGAGGAGCTGCGGCGGCGACGACTGGATCATCGACGCGACCTCGCCCTCCGAGAGCCGGAACACCGTGATCGGAGCCTCGGTGCTCGCGCCCCACGCGAGCCTCACGGCCACCGCGAAGGGGCCGCGCGGCGTGGTGAGCGTGCTCGCGACCCAGGCCGTCGAGGGGCCCACGTCGAGGAGCCACGCGCCGTGAAACGATGCGCCCGTCCACTCTCCCGTGCGAATCGGCAGGTCGCTGGCCGTCGCGCCGAGGCTCGTGATCGAGAAGGCCGCGCCGTCGCGCGGTCGCCACGCCAGCCACGCGCCGGCCTCGCTGAAGAAGGTCGTTCCCGCTTCGAGGGCGCGGTCGGTGAGGGGCGCTGCGGGGGCCGTGAAGCCGCTCCCCCTGCGAGACTGTCGCGTCGCGTTGGTGAGCGTGTGACCCGACTCTGCGATGACCGCGAGGGTCGTGTCGGCGCACACGGGCGAGATCTCGCTCACCGCGCCAGCGATCTCCGCCGTCGAGGGCGTCGCCACGGGCTCGTCGCCGCACGCGAGCGGGACCGTCGAAGCGCCGAGGCGGATGCGCGCGGGGAGCGTGCCGAGCGTGCCGTTCTCCGGGTCGCTGAGGAGCGAGTACCCCGCCACCACGAGCACCACGAGCACGCCGACGCCGCCGACGAGGGCGGTGCGTCGGTTGCCCTGGATCCACACGCGAGGATCGGTCTTCTGCGGCGCCTTCTCGACGGGTTTCGTCGGCGCGATGGCGGGCTCCGAGGACTTGTCGGCGGGGCGGTCCGAAGCCCTCGGCGGCACCGTGGGCTGACGCTTCGTCGAGTCGAGCTCCGCGGCGATGTCACGGAGGAACTTCGCGAGCGCCGCGGGGCTCTGGAGCGCGGGGTGATCGCCCGCGCGCGCGCAGCTCTGGGCGATGCTCCAGCGCGCCTGCGCGGGGCCCTCGGGGACGCACTGCGTCCGCGTGAGCACCTCGTGCAACGTGAGGAGCAGCGCGGCCGGATCGACGCGCGGCGCGGGGCGCTCCTTCTTGGCCGAGATGCGCGTGGCGGGCTCGACCCCGAAGCCCATGAGCGCGAGCTTGAGGGGCTCGGCCCCTTCGAGGATGCCGATCGACGAGAGGGTGATCGAGCCGTGCAGCGAGCGCGCGCCGACGGAGCGTCCGTACTCCTCCGCGAGCGTGGCGAAGGCGTTGAAGAGCGTGCGCTGCGACGCGAGCCGCTGGTCGGCCACGTTGCCCGACGCGAACACCGGGAGCTCCTCGGAGAGGGGCCGCGGGAGCGGCTTCGCGTACAGCGCGAAGGGGATGCCCGACGCCGACTGCGTGATCTCGTCGGGGAGGCACAGCGACTCGCCGCGCGGCACCGACGCGACCTCGCGCGTGAGGAGGTTCGTCTCGGCGGTGCTCAACGGCGCCGCGACGAGCATCTGCGCCTGAAGCACCGACCCTTGCGCGTCGCGCACCTCGATGATCGACCCTGCGATGGGCTTGTCGACCGTCCTCGTGACGAAGTACCGCGCGCCGAGCTTGTCACCGATCACAACCATGGACTGAGAGCGCTCCTCCAGAGTGGAATCTGTACGTGTCGCAGGGATTGCGCACCGAGGCAACGCCTCAGTGCGTCTGCGGTCACGTCAGGGCGTGGTCACGCACTGGAGCGGGAGCGCCGTGAGCGACGCCGAGGGGCTCGTGGCGTCGTAGGTCACCCACGCGTCGCCGCCGCACGAGAAGATGCGCGCGCGCGGCGAGCGGCCCGTCGAGATGTTGCGCCGCGTGGGTGCGGGCGGCGTGGTCGGGCTCGCGAGCGTGTAGACCGTGTGAAAGGGCACCGGCGCGCCCGCGACGTTGGCCGACGTGGCGACGACGGTGAGCCCGCCGCCCGGCGCCGCGGCGATGTCGACGGCCCAGCCCGCGGGCGCGACCTGCGTCATCGTCGGCGCCGCGCCCGTGGGGAACGCGAACACGGTCACGGGACCGGGCGAGTGGCAGCGCTCGGGCACCACACAGGTCTCCGTGGGCACCACGCCGCCGCGCGCGACGAGCCACGCGTGCGTCGTGCCCGAGACCACGCCGCGTCGCGCCGCGCCGATCGCGGCGCTGTCGACGACGAGGCCCTGCGAGCGGGTGACGGCCGCGTCGGGGATCTGCGCGCCCCGCACCGACGACGGGTCCGACGGTCGTCGCGCGGCGGTGATCGCCGAGAGGTTGAGCGTCACGTCGGTGAACTCGTGGCGAGGCGCGTCGCCGGGGAGCTTGCGCCCGAGGAGCAGCACGGGCGTCTCGCCGGGGATCACGCTGTAGATCACGCCGGGCCCCGCGAGCCACGCGACCACGTCGGGGGCCGCGGGGCCGAAGGTGACCTGGAGCAGCATCGCGTGCTCGGCGCCCTCGTGGAGCACGCTCGTCGCGATCCACGCGCCGCGGGCGTTCACATCGAGGAGCCACGCGCCCTTGAGCGGGACCGAGTCCCAGCCCTGGAGGGGCACGCTCACCGTCGCGACGTGATCGCCCTCGACCCTCGCGAGGCCGAAGGGGTCTCCGACGCCGTTGCGCCACGAGATCCACAGCGTCGATCCGCGGACGAGCGACGAACTCAGCTCGACGGCGCCCTGACCGATCACGCGCGACTCGCTCGCGTGGCCTCCGCGCTGCGCGGGGCGCGTCACGAGCTCGACGGAGTTGCGGCTCCGCACGACCCACGCGATGCGGTCGGGCGAGGGGAGGCACAGCGTGTCGAACTCGGCGGAGGTCTGAAAATCCGCGACGCCTTCGGGGTGCTCGGGGGTCTCGCCCTGGCACGCCGCGGCGGGGGTGACCGACAGGCGACGCGCGGGCTCCTGCAGGTGCGCGAGGCTCACGTCGTTGGTCGTGTGGAGCGCGTACCAGACGCCCGCGGCCACGATCGCGGTGATGAGCAGGATGCCCGGGACGACCACGCCGAGGTGAACCTTCGGCCGCGCGGGCGGGTCTGACTCCACGACGGGCGGGGGCTTGATCGAAGCGTTTCCGTTGTCGCCGCGGCGACCGGGGGGATCGGTCTTGCGCGGCCCCGCCTCGGGTCGGCGCGAGGCCGAGGGGGCGTTCGATTGACGCGAGCCCGCCGTCGCTCGCGTGGGCGGCGCGAGCGTGGGGGCGCGCACGACGCGAGGCGGACCGTCATCGGGCGCAGCGCGCGGCCATCTCGTTGAGGGCCGTGGCGAGCGAGGTGCCCGACGCGAGGGCGGGGTGCTCGCCGTGCTGCGCGGACGTGCGGAGGAGCAGCCACTTGGCCGCGGCGCCGCCCTCGGGCGAGAGGCCGCCGACGGAGAAGAGCTCCTGCAGCGCGTTGAGGAGCGCGACGAGGTCCGCGCGCTTCGACGGCGCGTTCTCGGGGTTGTTGCCGCGCGCGAAGGCGTCGATGCCGAAGCCCGAGAGCTGGAGGTTGCCCGCGTCGCCGAGCGCCGCACAGACGATGCACTGCGCGCTGATGGCGCCGTGCGTGGCGCCGCCCTGGTGGATCTGCGCGAGGTCGTTGGCGATCGCCGCCACCTGACGGAAGAGCCACACCGTCGCCTCGCGCTTGCCGAGCGCCTCGACGATCTCCGCGAGCCGCTCGGTCGCGAGCGTGGTGCCGCCGGGGCGTTCGAGCAGGGCCACGGGCAGCGCGTGAGAGGTCAGCGCCACGTCGCGCGCCTTGAGCACCGACGGGAGCGCGGGGAGCCCCACGACCGCCTGGCGCACCGCGGCCGCGAGCGCGGGGGCGACGGCCGTCGCGCTGAGGAGCTGCCCATGAAACTGCATCCCGGCGTGGTCTGCGACTTCGAAGAGCGCGCCTGCGCGCGGCTCGGTGACGGTCTTGACGACGACGTATCGGGTGCCGAGAGGCTCGCCTGCTTCGATCAACGGATCTCGCTCCACGATATTTGGTTCAGACGGCTGCGTCCGCTGACGCGAAAGTAATCCAGGTCGAGCCGCGGTTGCATCATCGAATACTGTGATCGGGAACCGGTGCTGGCGTCGCGCTTCGGCCGTTGTCGTCGGCGCCTCATCCATGTTCTGCTCCGCGGCGGACGCAACATCGTGGCGCGCGGAACGACAGCCCCCGGACTGGCACTGGTGGTCGCCGCGCTCGCGAGCCTGTGGCTCCCCGCCCGAGACCGTGACGCCTCGGCGCGACCGGGGCCGGTTCCGACGGGGATGCGGGCCGTGCGGGTGGGCCTGGTGTTCGACGTGGGCGGCCGCGGCGACAAGAGCTTCAACGACGGCGCCTACGAGGGCCTCCTTCGGGCGCGGCGCGAGCTCGGAGCCGACGTCGAGTACGTGGAGCCCTCGGACAGCGACGACCGCGCCTCGGCGCTCCGCCTCTTCGCCGCGCGCGGCTTCGACCGCGTGATCGGCATCGGGTACGTGTTCTCGCGCGACGTCGACGAGGTCGCCCGAGACTATCCCGCCATCCGCTTCGCGTGCATCGACTACGCGCCGCCCGAAGACGGTCGCGTGCCCGCGAACGTCGTGGGCCTGCGCTTCCGCGAGGAGGAGGGGAGCTACCTCGTGGGGGCCCTCGCGGGGCTGCACTCTCGCTCGCACGCGGTGGGCTTCGTGGGCGGCATGGACATCCCCCTGATCCGCCGCTTCGAACACGGCTACGCGGCGGGCGTTCGCGCGACCTGCCCCGCGTGCCGCTTCGTGGCCTCGTACGCGGGCAGCACCCCGTCGGCGTTCAAAGACCCCGAGAAGGGCGCGGCCCTCGCCACGGCGCAGTACGCCTCCGGGGTCGACGTGATCTTTCACGCCTCGGGGAGCACGGGGCACGGGGTCTTCGTCTCGGCGCATCGGCTCGGGCGCTGGGCCATCGGCGTCGACGCCGACCAGCACGACGAGATGCCCGGCGTGGTGATCTCGTCGATGCTCAAGCGCGTCGACGTGGCGATCCTCGACGTGGCGCGCGACGCGGCGCTCGGGCGCTTCGACCGCGGCGAAGGGGGGATCCGCGCCTTCGGCCTCGCCGACGGCGGAATCGATTACGTGCACGAGGGACCTCACGCGTCGGCGCTCGATCGGGCCCACGTCGCGCGCGTCGAGGCGCTCCGCGCCGAGGTGATCGCGGGCCGCGCGTCGGTCCCGAGGGAGTGACGCAGCGGTGGAGCTCTCCTTCGAATCGGTCTCACGCTCCTACGGGGCCGCGCGCGTGCTCGACGGCGTCTCGTGGCGGCTCCCGCCGGGCCGCGTGCTCGCGCTCGTGGGCGAGAACGGCGCGGGCAAGAGCACGGCGATCCGCGTCGCGTGCGGCCTCGTCGCGCCCGACGCGGGCGAGGTGCGCGTCGACGGCGTTGCGCTCCCGAGCGGCGACTCCGCGGCGGCGATTCGCGCGGGCGTCGGCGTGGTGCACCAGCACTTCATGCTCATCCCGGAGCTCTCGGTGGCCGACAACGTCGCGCTCGGCGCGGAGCCGCGCACGGGGCCCCTCGGCCTCTGGATCGACCGCGCGCGAGTGAAGCGCGAGCTCCGCGCCCTCGCGGAGAAGCACGCGCTCCCTGTCGACCCCGACGCGCTCGTGGGGTCGCTGAGCGTCGGTGAGCGTCAGCGCGTCGAGATCTTGAAGGTGCTGTTTCGCGGCGCCCGCGCGCTGCTCCTCGACGAGCCCACGGCGGTGCTCTCGCCGCGCGAGGTGGGCTCTCTGCTCGACACCGTGCGCTCGCTGGCGAAGGGCGGCGCGGCGGTGATGTTCGTGTCGCACAAGCTCGACGAGGTCTTCGCCGTGGCCGATCGCGTGGTCGTTCTCCGTCGAGGACGCGTGACGCTCGCGAAAGACGTCACCGAGACCTCGCGCGCCGAGGTCGCCGAGGCCGTGGTGGGATCGGCCCTCTCGACGCACGCCGAAGACGCGCGCAAGGCGCCCGATCCCGCGTCGCCGGGCCTGGAGCTCGACGGCGTGAGCACGCGCGGCATGGGGCCCGTCTCGCTCACGATCGCGCGCGGCGAGGTGGTGGGCGTGGCGGGCGTCGAGGGCAACGGGCAGCGCGCGCTCGCCGAGGTGATCGCGGGCCTCGAGCCCCTCACGGCGGGTCGCGTTCGCGTGGGAGGCCGTGACCTCGGGGCGTCGGGCGTGGCCGAGCGTCGCGCGAACGGCGTGGGCTACGTGCCCGAAGACCGCGAGGGCAGGGGGCTCGTGGGCGAGCTCACCGTCGCGGAGAACGTGATGCTCGGGGATCCCACCGTGGCGGGTCGCGAGGGGCGCTTCGACCGCGCGGAAGCCACGCGGCGCGCCAGGGAGCTCATCACGCGGTACGGCGTGCGGCCCGCGGACCCGTGGGCCGTCGTGCGAGATCTGTCGGGCGGCAATCAGCAGAAGGTGCTCCTCGGCCGGGAGGTGGCGCGGAGACCTCAAGGCGCTCGTCGTGGCGCAACCCACGCGCGGCGTCGACCTCGGGGCCACCGAGGAGCCCGCGGCGCTGGCGCGAGGCCCGCGATCGCGGCGTCTCGATGCTGCTCATCTCGTCGGAGCCCGAGGAGCCTGGAACGCTCTCCGACCGCATCGTGGTCATGCGCGGCGGGAGGGTGGTCGGCGAGCCCAAGCCCTCCGAGGCCACCGACGCGCGCCTCGGGGATCTCATGGTGGGAGGCTCCGATGCCGCCTCGTGATCGCGCGTGGCAGGTGGTGATCGCGGTCGCCGTGGTGCTCCTCGCGCTCGACCTCGCGGTGTGGGCCGCGGGCGAGTCTCCGTCGCGCGTGCTCGCGCTCGCGCTCGCGGGCTCGTTCGGCAGCACCTACGGCATCGCGCAGACGCTCGCCAAGGCCACGCCCCTCGTGTGGACCGGCGCCGCCGTCGCGTTCGCCCTCCGCGCGAAGCTCTTCAACATCGGCGCCGAGGGACAGTGTATGTCCGGCGTGCTCGCGTGCGCGGTGGTGGGCGCGTGGCTCCCCGCGTCGACGCCGTGGGTGATCGCGGTGCCGCTCGTGCTCGCTGCGTCGGCCCTCGCGGGCGGCGTCGTGGGCGGCCTCGCAGGATGGCTCAAGGGACGCCTCGGCACGCACGAGGTCATCTCGACGCTGATGCTCAACGGCCTCGTGGCGGTCGCGACGACGTGGCTCTACTCCGGTCCGCTCCGCGTCGGCGTGCAGGTGCACACGCGCTCGATCGTGGCCGGTGCGCACCTCCCGCAGGCTGGCGCGCTCATCGAGGGCTTTCGCGGGAGCGCGCTCAACGGGTCGCTCGCGCTCGCGGTGGCCGCCGCGTTCGCGGCGCAGTGGTACCTCTTCAACACGCGCGGCGGCGTGGCGATCCGCGCGCTCGGGAGCGCGCCTCGCGCGGCGGAGGCCCTCGGCGTGAACACCCGGCAGGCGACGCTTCGCGCGATGGCGGTGTCGGGCGCGCTCGCGGGCCTCGCGGGGAGTCACTACGTGCTCGGCGTGAAGGGCTACGCGGAGCAGGGCCTCGGCTCGGGCGTGGGCTACACGGGCATCGCGGTGGCGCTCCTCGGCGCAGGGACGTACTGGGGCATCGCGCTCGCGGCGCTGCTCTTCGGCGCGATGGCGCAGGGGGGCCTCGCGGTGAACGCGCTCGTGCCGAGCGACGTGCTCACGGTGGCGCAGGCGGTGGTGATCCTCGCGGTGGGCGCGCTCGGCGCCGCGTCGGTCTCGTCGAGGGAGCGCGTATGAACGGGCCGATGGTCTTCTTCGCGCAGGTGCTCTCGGCGTCGCTCCCGCTGTGCCTCGCGGCCGCGGGCGGCGCGCTCTCGGAGCGCTCGGGCGTCGCCACGATCTCGCTCGAAGCGTACCTGCTCGGCGGCGCGTTCGGCGCCGCGGTGGCCGCGCTCGCGACGGGCTCTGCGATCGTCGCGTCGATCGCCGCGATGGCGACGGGCGCGCTCCTCGGGTCGGTCTTCGCGGTCTCGACGGTGCGGCTCCGCGCGAACTCCATCGTGGCGGGCGTCGCGGTGAACCTCCTCGCCGCCGCAGGGACGCGCGTGGCCCTCAAGGTGCTCTACGACTCGGCTTCGAACTCGCCTCCGCTGCCGCTCGCGAGAGAGACGGCGGGGTCGTCCGTGGGCTGGTCGGCGCTGCGCGAGGTGCTCTCGTCTCCGCCGCTGTGGATCGCGCCCCTGCTCGTCGTCGGCGCGCACGTCGCGATCACGAAATCGGTCTTCGGACTGCGCGTGACGGCCTGCGGTGAGAACCCCGTCGCCGCGCGCTCGCTCGGCGTGCCGGTGGAGCGGGTTCGCGCGCAGGCGCTCATCGCGGGCGCTGCGATCGCGGCGCTCGGCGGCGCGCAGCTCACGCTCCACCAGCGCGAGTTCGTCGCGTACATGTCCGGGGGGCGGGGCTTCCTCGCGCTGGCGGCGGTGATCCTCGGGCGTTGGGAGCCGCTGCGCGCCGTGGCCTGGGCCGCCGCGATCGGCGCGCTCGGCGCGCTCGAATCGACGCTCGCGGGCGATGACACGATGGTGCCGTCGGTGGTGCGCGCGGTGCTGTCTCCCGCGGCCTTTCGCGCGGTGGTGCAGTCGCTCCCCTTCGCGCTCACGCTGCTCGCCGTGATGGGACGCTTCGGTCGCTCGCGGGCGCCCGCTGCGCTCCGGTGACTTGGGAGCGCGCGCCGGGCGCCCTCACGGGCGTCGGTCTGTGGCGATGGTTGTCGAGGTGACGGAGGCGGGCGATCAGCCGCCCTGAACGGTCACGGCGGCGGAGAACTGCACGTTGACCTGCACCGTCGCGTTGAGGCGCGTGGCGGTGTCGGCCGCGACGACGCCCGCGCGGACCATGCACGCGGTGGCCGTGGCGCTCACGCGTCCTGCCGCCTGCGTGGCGCCCTGGACGCTCGTCACGAAGGTGGGGACGGTCTGCGTGCCCAGCACCACGAGCCGCTGCGCGTAGCGCGCGAAGTCGGGGTAGTGGTTCTGCAGCGAGGTGATGAGCGTGTTGAGGCGCGCCTGGCCCGCGGCGTTGACCGTGGTGATGGCCGCCACGCGAACGGCGCCCGGCGTACACGTCGCCTGCGCCTGGATGCCGCGCGGCACGCGGAGTCGCACTGCACGTCGGACTGCACGTCCCAGGTGCCTTCGCAGCGCACCGACGACGAGACCGAGCAGTTCCCGCGGCACTGGCCCATGCACGAGCCCATGCAGCCCGCCGAGCAGCTCCCGGTGCAGCTCCCGGTGCAGCCCGCCGAGCAGCTCCCGGTGCAGGTGCCGGTGCAGGTGCCGATGCAGCGGCCGGTGCCGTCCATCGCGGAGCAGCCCGCGGAGCACTGACCGACGCAGGTGCCCGAGCACGTCCCCGTGCAGGTGCCCTGGCACTGCCCCGTGCAGCCGCCCGAGCAGGTGCCCGCGCAGTACGCGTCGCAGCTCCCGGTGCAGTCGGCGACGAGGGTGCCGTTGCATCGCGGCGCGGTGACCATCACCGAGCCCGTGCAGCGCGCGTAGCACTGCGCCTCGGCGTCGAGGTCGACGCGGCACACGGGCGGCGTCACGTTGAGCTGCAGCGCGGCGCCCGTGGGGAGCCCCGCTTGAATCACCGTGCGAATCTCGGTGATCACCCTGCGGCAGACGTACGAGACCTCGTCTTCGCCCGCGGTGGTCGCGCGGTAGTCGGCCTCGGTGAGCCCGAGGTCGGTGCCGATGGCGCGGCACACGCCGATCATGCCCCGGTGCGCCTCGTTGACCCCGTTGGTGAGGTCGATCGTCGACTGGAGGAAGGCCTGGATCTTCAGGGCGTCTGCGGTGGTGCCGAAGGTCGCGACGCGGTTGCCGGCGACGTCGAAGGTGGCGGTGCTGCACACGGGGTCGCTGCCCACTTCGGGGCCGCAGGCGTCGAGCGCGAGAACAGAGACGGCCGCGGCAGGCAGCCAGAGGTGAATCGGGCGCATGAAGAGTCTCCTCCCAGAGATGGTCGTGGGGTCAGTATCGGGCGAGGCGGCGCACGGCGTCGAGGATCTTCGCCTTGCCAGGCATGAGCTCCTTCTCGAGGCCCTTGTTGTAGGGCGAAGGGCGGTCGGGGTACGCGACGCGGAGCAGCGGTCCATCGAGGTGTTCGAAGCAGAGGTCGGCGATGCGGGCGACGAGCTCGGCGCCGTAGCCGCCCGTGGTGGTGGCCTCGTGCACGACGACGACCTTGCCCGTCTTCTTCACTGCCGCGAACACCGTCTCTTCATCGAGCGGTACGAGCGTGCGGAGGTCGATGACCTCGACGGAGACTCCCTGTTTTGCGGCCTCGGCGGCGGCGTCGAGGGCCTCGTGCGTGGTCCATCCCCAGGTGAGCACGGTGACGTCGGCGCCCTCTCGCGCGACGCGCGCGCGGCCGATGGGCGTGAGGAGCTCACCCTCGGGGAGGTCTTCTTTTTCCCTGCGATAGAGCACCCGGTGCTCGAGGTAGATCGTCGGGTTGGGGTCGCGAATCGCGGACTTCATCAGCCCCATCGCGTCGCGCGGCGTCGAGGGCGCGAGCACGACGAGGCCGGGCGTATGCGCGAACCACGCCTCGGGAGACTGCGAGTGAAAGGGCCCCGCGCCGACGCCGCCGCCGTAGGGCAGCCGCACCACGACGGGAACGGGCGCCTCCCAGCGGTACCAGGTCTTCGCGAGGTTGTTTACGATCTGGTTGAAGCCGCACGAGACGAAGTCCGCGAACTGCATCTCGACCACGGGGCGCTTGCCCGAGAGGGCCGCGCCGAGAGCCGCGCCGATGGCGCCCGATTCGAAGAGCGGCGTGTTCACCACGCGGAGCCGCCCGAAGCGCTCATAGAGCCCCTTGGTGGCCCTGAACGCGCCGCCGAAGCGGGCGATGTCCTGGCCCATGAGGAACACACCCGCGTCGCGCTCCATCTCTTCGAGGAGGGCCCTGCGGATCGCGTCGATGTAGGTCGTCTCAGCCACGGGTCACCTCCGCGCGCTGACGGGCGAACGCGTCAGCCGCCTCGCCCGGCGCGTACACCGACCGCCACGCCTCCGACACGTCGGGCTCGGGCGCTGCGAGCGCGCGCTCCACGGTGTCTTCGATGATCTCGCTCGCCCTCGCCGTGACGGCCTCGATGCGCGCGGCGTCGAGGAGCCCACGGCTCGTGAGCCACGCTTCGAACTTCGGCAGCGGGTCCATCGCGGCGAAGCGCTCGCGGTCGGCCGCTCCGATGAGGTCGTAGGAGCCGTCGCCCTCGGCGTGTCCGCGCATCCTCGGGAGCATGCACTCGAGGATCGTGCCCCCCTTGCCCTCACGCGCGCGGGTGACGGCGCGGGTCATCGCGGTCCACACGGCGTTGAAGTCGGTGCCGTCGACGGTCTCGCCTGCGACGCCGTAGCCCACGGCGCGGTCCGAGAGCTTCTCGCACGCGTACTGCTCGTCGAGGGGCGTGCTGAACGCGTACTGGTTGTTCTCGATCACCAGCACCATCGGGAGCTTCATCACGCCGACGAGGTTCATCGCCTCGTGAAAGTCACCCTGCGAGGTGGCGCCCTCGCCGATGAACCCGAGCACCACGGCCTTCGTGCCGTCTTGCAGCGCCGCGAGCGCGAGGCCCGAGGCCACGGGGATCATCGACCCGAGGTGCGAGATCATCCCGACGTGACGGATGCCCCACTCGGGCTTGAGGAGCCCGTAGTGAAACGACCGGTCGTGGCCGCGTGTGAAGCCGTCGCGGCGGCCGAAGACCTGACACGCGAGGCGGTCGAGGATGGGCTGCGCGTCGGGGCGGAGCGCGTCCCACGTGGTGCGGTCGTCGGCGCCGAAGAGGGTGGGCGCGAGGCGCGTGACGTCGAGGTAGGTGGTGAGCACGGCGCCGAGGTCGCGGTGCACCGTCGAGAACGCGTCGCCCGCTTCGAGGCAGAGGGCCGTGCCGATGGTGGTCGCCTCGTTGCCGACGGCGCTGTACCAGCGGCCGATGCGGCCCGCGCGGGCCATCGATTCGACGCGGCTGTCCCAAGCGCGCGAGAGGCGCATGAGAAAGTGCGCGCGACGGAGCAGCGCGTCCGACGGCGTGGGCTCGGCGGGCGGCGGGCGCCCTGAGGGTCTGCGTGATGCCATGATGGGGGATGGCGGGGTGTACCGTCGCACCGCCCCGAGAGGCAACACCGTTGCGAAGGTGTCTTAGAGGCTGTCGGCGATGTCGCGCAGGAGCTTGCGCGCAACCTCGCGGTCGAACAGCTCGGCGAAGGAGCGCGACGCGTGCTCGATCGAGACGAGCGTGGCGTCGCCGCGCTCGGCCACCGAGGTCGCCTGCGCCGCGCGACGGAGCAGGTCGATGGCGGCCTCGAGGTGGCTCGCGGGAACCTCGGGGTCGGGCAGGTCGACGAGGACGCCGGGGAGGGGCGTCGCCCACTCGGGATGCACGTGATCCGCCGTGCGCACGGGCGTGAGGCGCGCGCCGGACCGCGCCCTCGCGGGCTCGCGGAGACCCTCACCCTGAATGAGCGTGAGCGAGGGCGCTCCCTCGGTGCGAACCGCCGTCGAGCGCACGGGCTTGCGCCGCCGCGGAGCCGCCGGGGGATTGCCCGAGAAGCGCACCAGGATTACGGGCGTGGGCCCATCTTTCCGTCCATCCATGGTCGGCAATATTGCGCAAGTAAACGACAAGGGTCAAGCGATGATTGCGGCAATGTTGCGGGCGCGATAGCTTCTCGACATGCCTCGGGCCGTCCCCTCGGACACTGCGCGTCGCCGGCGCGATCGGCTCTCTGAGCTGATCGACGCGCTCGGCGTGGTGCGCGGTCGCAAGGTGACGCAGCGCGAGTTCGCGGCCTCCATCGGGCGCGAGCAGGGGACCATCGCGGCGATCCTGGGCGGACACCGGAGCCTCGGCGGCGACGTGATGCTCGCCGTGGTGGTCGCCTACCGCCTCCCGAGCGACTACTTCGACAGCCCCCTCAGACCCGACGCGAAGGCCTACGCCCGCGCGGTTCTGCGTGACGCGCCGTCGATGCTCGCGGAGCCCCCGGCGCCGCCTCCCACTGCGCAAGCAATACCCCTCATCGCCCCGGCAATGCGCGCGCCCGCCGCGGACATTGCCAGCGCAGCACCGCTGCCTCCGCCCGTCGCGCCGCCGCGCTTCGCGGTGACCTCCGCGGACCAGAGCCTCGCCGAGGTGATCGCCTCGCTCGCGCCCGACCGCGCGGTCTCGATGGCCCTCGAGGCGCTCTCGCGAAAGGGCGCGAGGCTCGACGTCGACGGGTGGGTGCGCCTCGCCATCGGAGCGCAGAGCGCCCACGACCACGGGGTGCTCATGGACTGGTACGACCGCACGCTCGCGACGGTGGCGCCGGAGCGCGACGAGGGCGCGGCCCTGATCGCCGAGCTCCGCGAGAGCTCCACGGAAAATCCGCGGATCCTGCGCGCCCGACGGCGTTGACGGAGAATGTCACGGGTGACATAGCCTGACCGTCAGGAGCGTGCGCTCGGCGAGGGGGCTGCGTATGGTTCGGTGCGTATGGAAGACGCACGAAACATGGCGCTCAAGCACGACGTGGACGCGCTGCCCGACGACTACGACGAGCGGCCCGTCGAGAGCCTCCAGGAGCTCGAGGAGCTCGTGCGTCTGCGCGCCGAGCTGACCTGGGCCGACTGGAAGGCGCACGCGCGGTTCAAGAAGGACCGCGTGATCCGAGAGGCGCAGCGGCGCATGGGCGTCCCCGCGGGCGACGCGCCCGTGGTGCCCACGGCGGCGCCTGCGAACGACGTGATCGAGGAGGGTGACCCGATGGCTGACATCGACGCCGAGCTGACGCGAGACGCGGATTTTCAAGCGGTGTGCGACGCGCGCCGCGACGCGTGGCTCGAGGCCTTCGAGGCCGACCCCGAGAACCAGGGCGACGAGTGACTCCGAGACGACAAGCAACGCGCGGGCGGCTCGCGACGAGAACCGCCGACGCTCACAGACGCTGAGAGAAAGAAGAGACCACCATGACGACGAACACGACCACGACGGCAGAGAAGAACGGCAAGACCGAGCGGGCTGACTTCGGCATCGACGGGCGCACGGGCACGCGCGTGATCGAGTCGATCGTGCTGCGCGGCGACCTCTCGGGCCTCGGCCCCACGGAGCGCGCCCGCTTCTACACGCAGATGTGCGAGGGCCTCGGGCTCAACCCCCACGCGCAGCCCTTCGCCTTCCTGCGGCTCAACGGCAAGGAGGTGCTCTACGCGACGCGCGGGGCGACCGATCAGCTCGCGGCGATCCACAAGCTGAACCGCGAAATCGTCGACGGCCCCAAGGTCATCGACCTCGCGGGCACGAAGCTCGTCTACGCCGTGTGCCGCGCCACGCACCCCAACGGCCGCGTCGAGACCGCGACCGCGACGGTGCCCCTGGTCGACCCGGTCAACGTGCTGATGAAGTGCGAGACCAAGGCCAAGCGCCGCGCGACGCTGTCGATCCTCGGGCTCGGCGTGCTCGACGAGATGGAGCTCGAGACCATCCCGGCGAACGTGCAGGAGCCCGGCGGCGGCGTGGACCTCTCGCAGATGGTTCACAGCCACCACGACGAGGAGCCCATCGCGCCGCCCAAGAACGAGGCGCCCGTCGAGGCGCTGCCGCCCGAGGTTCCGCCCGCGCTCGAAGGCTTCTACGCGCGCATCGCGGAGATCGAGCTGCCCGGTGAGGCCGTGGCCGTGTGGATGAAGCACCGCACCGACCTCGCGTCGCTCCCCGCACCCGACCGCGAGTCGGCGTGGAAGGCCCTCTGCCGCCGCACCGAAGAGGTCGGCAAGATGAAGAACGCCAAGGTGTGGCTGAAGAAGGCCATCGCCGAAGAAGACGCGCGCCGCGCCTCGGAGCCCGGCGCCAAGGCCGAAAACGCGGCCTGATCGCACGCCCCCACACACCGCCGAGCGGCTCTGCGTCACGTCGGCGCGGAGCCGCTCGCGATTCCTCGCGATCTGAATGCGCTCCATGCGGGCGGTGAGCGCCCACGTTGAGATACACTCGACGCTTCAGGCGCATGAACCAGCCGAGCCTCTTCGACGTTCCGCACCTCGCCGACATCGCTCGGGCAAGGGCCGAACTCGCGCCGAGGCTCTACGCCATCGTCTCCGACACCAACTCGCTGCGGGCCGCGTGGGAGTCGCTCCACGCCGCGGGGCTCTTCACCGACCCCGTCGGGCGCTTCTACGCCTCGGTGCGTCGCTACGGCATGGACGGCACCCTCGACGCGCTCTTCACCTTCGAGCGCCTCGACGCGATCCGCGCCTTCGTCGAAGGACCTCGCGTCGCGCAGCTCCCGCGCGTCTCGGTGAGCACGCTCTCGAACCAGTTCTACTGCGAGATGCAGGTCCACCTCGCGCGCTCTCACTCGCTTCGCACCGAGAGCGCCGAGCTCGCCGCGGGCGCCGCCGGACACGCTGCATTTGAAGCCGAGGCCGAAGAGATCACCCCCGACGAGATCACGCGCGCCATCACCGCGGGCGAGCCCCTCGAGCTCGTCGAGATGCCCCTCGTCGCCGAGCTCAACGGCGTCAGGCTCGTAGGCCGCGCCGACCGCATCCACCTCGAAGGCCGCAGCGCGCGCCTCGTGCTGGAGTTCAAGTTCTCGGGGCGTCGCGAGCTCTTTCCCTCTCACGTCGTGCAGGTCGAGGCCTACGGGCGGATGCTCGAAGCCAACGGCTTCAACACCGATCGACTGCTCCACTGCGTCGCCGTGCTTCCGCGCGGGCGCAAGGTCACCGACGGGCTCGCGGCGCAGATCGTCGAGAAGGCCCTCGCCGCCGCGGGTGACGGTCTCAGCGCCATCGACGCGAGGCCCGCCACGGGACAGCCCGATCCGCTCGGTGGGCTCACCTCACGGCGCGTCGACGATGAAGCCTTCGGGCTCTGGGTGTTCCGTCACCACCGCGCGCGCGCCGAGCGCGACCTCTCGTGGGCGCTGCAATACTGGTCCGGTCAGCGCGCGCCCGAAGGAACCGGCAGCCGCGGCAAGTGCAAGGCGTGTCCCTTCAACGCCGCGAGCCTGTGCGACGCCGCGAAGGCGCCGCCCGACGGACGCTACGCCGTGAAGCGCACCGAGGGCCGCTACGGCGTGCTCCACGTGGTGCAGCCGTCCGCCGTGAAGCGCTGAGAGGAGATTACGCGGAGCGGCCGTGGCGACCGGCGCCCGCGGCGAAGCGAGACGCGCCCTCGACGGTCTCGGCCGTGAGCGCCGAGAGGCCGTGCTCGTGCTCGCGCAGGAGCGCTGCGTCGAGGTCGAGCGAGAGGCACTCGTAGGCCGAGCGGCGGTCGGAGCGCATGCACGTCTGCGGCAGCTTCGCGAGCTCGTGCGCGAGCTTCTCGGCCTCGGCGCGGGCTTCACCCGTGGGGACGACGCGGTTCGCGAGGCCCATCGCGAGCGCCTCGCGCGCGTCGACCGGGCGACCCGTGAGGATCATGTCGAGCGCGCGTCCGAGGCCCACGACGCGAGGGAGACGGATCGTTCCGCCGTCGATGAGAGGAACGCCCCAGCGACGGCAGAACACGCCGAAGACCGCCGTCTCTTCGGCCACGCGGAGGTCGCACCAGAGCGCGAGCTCGAGCCCTCCGGCCACGGCGTGGCCCGACACCGCGGCGATCACGGGCTTGTCGAGCGTCATGCGCGTGGGGCCGAGGGGGCCGTCGCCGTCGGGCGCGATGCGGTTGGGCTCGCCCGACGAGATGGCCTTCAGGTCCGCGCCCGCGCAGAAGGTCCCGTGGTCGCCCCAGAGCACCGCGACGCGCGCCTCGTCGTCACGCTCGAAGGCGCGAAACGCCGCCGAGAGAGACTCCGCCGTCGCGCGGTCGATGGCGTTGCGCACGCCGGGGCGATCGAGGATCACCGTGGTGACGGGGCCGTTGCGCTCGACGCGGACGGGCATCACAGCCTCACGACGCCCGCGCCCCAGGTGTAGCCGCTCCCGAAGGCCGAGAAGAGGATGAGCGAGCCGGGCTTCGCGCGCCCGTCGCCCACGGCCTCGCTCAGCGAGATCGGGATCGACGCCGCCGTCGTGTTGCCGTAGCGGTCGATCGTGGTGACGACCTTCTCCATCGGGAGGTCGAGCTTGCGCGCGACGAACTCGTTGATGCGCAGGTTCGCCTGGTGCGGCACGAAGAGGTCGACGTCAGAGAGCGTCTTGCCCGCCATCTTGAGCGCCGTGTGCGCCGCCTCGGGCATCTTCTCGGTGGCCCAGCGGAACACCTGCTTGCCGTTCATGCGGGGGTAGTGGCGGCGCTCGTCGAGCATCTCCTTCGTGACGCGCGCGGTGACCTTCGACGTGGGGGCCTCGATCCAGAGGTCCGTCGCGCCGACGCCGTCGGCGTGCACGGTGACCGAGTGGACGCAGCGTTCCTCGTCGTCGGTGGGGCCGAGGATCGCCGCGCCCGCGCCGTCGCCGAAGAGCACGGTGACGTCGCGGCCCGCGTCGGAGAAATCGATGCCCGTCGAGTGCACCTCGGAGCCCACGAGGAGCACGCGCTTGTACATCCCCGCGCGGATCCACGCGTCGGCGATCGAGAGGCCGTAGAGAAAGCCCGAGCACTGGTTGCGGATGTCGAGCGCGGGGATGTTCTTCAGCCCGAGCTTGGTCTGAAGGAAGCACCCCGAGCCCGGGAAGAACGCGTCGGGCGAGAGCGTGCCGAAGATGATCGCGTCGATCTCCGAGAGCGCCACGCCCGCGCGCTCGGCGGCCATGCGCGCGGCGGGCACCGCGAGGTCGCTCGCGCCGATGCCGTCGTGCTCGATGTAGCGACGCTCGCGGATCCCGCTGCGCTGCGTGATCCACTCGTCGCTCGTGTTGAACAGTTTCGAGAGGTCGTCGTTGGTGACCACGCGCGTGGGCACGTAGTGACCGACGCCGAGAATCGCTGTGCGAGGCATTGCGGGGGGTGGTCCTTTCGAGGGGTGCGGTCGGGGCGCCGAGGCGCCGCGGGCAACGTGGCCGCGCGACGCCGCCCTCGTCAACCACCGAATCGGTGACGCGCCGCGCCGTCAGCTCCGATGACGCCCGCGCAGCGAAGAGCGGGTGGCGGCGCCACGGTCCGTTCGCACCACCTCGAGCCTCGCCGCGATGCGCTTTCGAAGCTCTGGAACGTGCGACACCACGCCCACCATCCGCCGCTGCTCTCCGAGCGATTCGAGCACCGTGACGGCCTTGTCGAGCGCCTCTTCGTCGAGCGTGCCGAAGCCCTCGTCGACGAAGAGAGACTCCACGCGAACGCCTCCGGCCCACGCCTGCACCACGTCGCTGAGACCGAGCGCCATCGCGAGCGAGGCCATGAACATCTCGCCGCCCGAGAGCGTCGCCACGGGGCGCTCCACCGAGCCCGCGTACGCGTCGTCGACGACCAGTTCGAACTCTCCGCCGGTCTGTCGCGACTCCCTGCGCCGCAGCGTGAAGCGCCCGTCGCTCATGACTTCGAGGCGCGCGCTCGCGCAGGCCGCCACGCGGTCGAACTGCTCCAGGAGCACGTAGCGCGAGAGCCGCGTCTTGCCCTCGTGGCGCCCGTTCACCGCGTCCGAGACCTTGCGCGCGACCTGCCACCGGCGCTCGGCCTCGGCGCCCTCCGCGGCCCACGCCTCGACGCGCGCCGCCACCGACGCGAGCTGCGCCGCGCGCTCGGTGAGCGTGCCCACCTCGCGCTGCGCCTCTGCATTCGAAGACCGCGCCGACGAGGCCGCCGCGTCGAGCTCCGCGAGCGACCCTACCGCCTCGTCGTCACCGAGCGACTCGATCGTCGCCGTCGCGCGCGAACGCTCCGCGTGATGCCTCGCCACGAGCAGCCGCGCCGACGCGCGCTCCGCCGCCGGGAGCCGCGCCGAAAGCATCGCCTCGACCGACGCGAAACCGTTTGTTTCCAGCGCTTCTGCGAGGGATGAGGCGCGCGCGTCGAGGTCTCGCTCGGCCTCGTCGCGCTCCCGCTCCGCGTGCTCGACGGCGAGCGCCGCGCGGCTGCGCCTGGTCTCGGCGGCCGTGCGCTTCGAACGCAGGGCCTCGATCGACGCGCCGAGCTTCGACTCCAGCGCGCGCGCCTCTTCGAGCGACGCGTGCAGCGTGGCCTCGTCGGCGCCGTCGGCCGCGAGCCGCTCCCTCGCGGCGGCGACGCGCGGTTCGAGCTGCGCGATGGTGGCCGTCGACTCCGCGATGGTGCGCTCGGGCTGCGTGCGTGACGCCTCGATGCGCGCCACGTCTCGCTTCACGGCCGTGATCGAGCGCTCGGCGTCGTCGGCGTTGCGCTTCATCCGTCGCACCTCGTCGAGCGCGTTCGACGCCGCGCGACGGGCCTCTTCGAGCTCTTCGGCCGTGGCCTGGTCGGCGCCGCGGTGGGCCTCGACCTGACGCGCGACGGCCTCTCGCTCGCCTTCGAGCCTCGCCTGTTCGGTCTCTGCGCGACCGAGGTTCGAGAGGGCCGTGTCGTGCGCGGCCTCGGCCTCGCGGGCCTCGGCGTCGCTCGGGCGCAGCGCGTCTTCGAACGCGGGAGACGGGTGCTCGTGGCTCCCGCACACGGGGCAGGGGGCGCCCGCGACGAGGCTGCGCGCGAGGAGCGACGCGAGGGCCGACCGCTCGGCGTCGCGCGCCCGGTCACGCTCGGCGCGCGCGCGATGAAGGCGTTCGCGGGCCTGCGCGGTCTGCCGCTCGGCGCCACGGAGCGTGCGGGTCACCTCGCGGAGCTGCTCTTCGAGCGCGACCCTCGACTGGAGCGCCTGCACCCTGCGATCGACCTCCTCGACGCGCAGCAGGGCCGCAGGGAGCTGCTGCTCGGCGCGGCGTCCCTCGTCGAGCGTGCGCTGCTTGTCGGCGATGGTCGCGGCGGCCTTCGCGGCCTGCGCGTCGAGGTCGCGGAGCTGCGCCTCGGCGCCCGCGCGGAAGCTCCTCGCGTGTTCGAGCGCGCGCTCGGAGGAGGCCACGTCGTCGAGCTCTCGCTGGAGCTGTTCGAGCCGCACGCGACGCTCCCTCGCGGCCTCGCGCTCGTCGTGGAGCGCGCGCTCTCTCGCCGGTCCGAGCTCGGGGTCGTCGCAGAGCCTCGCGGCCTCGTGCTGCTCCGCCTTCGCGGCGACCACGAGTCGCTCCGATCGCTCGACGCGCTCCTTCGCGCGGTCGCGTCGCTCGTGGGCCTCGTCGCAGTGCGCGGCGCGGTCGGCGAGGGCGAGCGCTCGCTCCCTCTCGGTGACCTCGGCCGCGCGGGCGTCGAGGTGACGCAGGGCCTCCCTCGCTGCGTGACGGTCGCGGTTGCGCGCGTCGGCGGCCTTCGCGTGGCGCAGCGCGTCTTCGGCTGCGTGGAGCGTGGCCTCCGCCGCCGTGGCCGCGGCGCGCGCGAGGATGCAGCGGTCGTCGATCTCCGCGCGCAGCGTCGAGAGCTCGTCGCGCGAGGTCGCGCCGGCGCCGCGAAGGGCCGCGTCGACGCGCGCGCGGCCCTCACCGAGCGCCCGTTCGAGGTCCTTCTCGGCGTCGCGGAGCACGGCCTCGATGGACTTGTAGAGCTCGGTGCCGAAGAGGCGCTCGAGGAGCCGCTCGCGGTCTTCTGCGCGCGACAGGAGCAGGTCGCGGAACTCGCCCTGCGGCAGCACGATGATGCGCGTGAACTGCTCGTAGGGGAGGCCCAGGAGCCGTTCCACTTCGGCGTCGACCTTGCGCGGAGACGCCACGGTTTCGAAGCGATCGTCGCCCGAGAGGCACTCGATCACGGCCTCGGGCGGTTGCCTGGTGACCCCGCCGCCGCGCTTCGCGGGGCGCTCGAAGCCCATCGCGCGGCGCACCTTGAAGACGCGCTCTCCGAGGGCGAAGGTGAGGCTCACCGCGGTGGCCTCGTCGGGCGGCGCCGTCTTGCTGCGGAGGTGATCGTCGCGGTCGCGCGCGCCGAGGCCGCGGCCGTAGAGCGCCCACGCGATCGCGTCGAGGAGCGTGCTCTTGCCCGCGCCGGTGTCGCCGTGGATGAGAAAGAACCCGTCGGTCGAGAAGGCCTCGAGGTCGACGGCGTGACGCACGAAGGGGCCGAAGTGCGACAGCTCGATGGCGAGCGGCTTCACGAGCCCACCTCCTGCGCGCGGGCCTTCGCGAGCGCGAGGCGAAAGACCTCTCGCTCGGCCTCGTCGGGCGGGGCGCCGAGGTAGCGGCGCATGAACTCCGCGAAGACCTCGTCGGGCTCGCGCGCGGGCGGCGGCGCCGTGACCGCGAGGGGATCGCCGAAGCCGTCGGGACGCTTGAAGTGAAGCTCCGCCGCGTGGGGAAAGCGCGCGCGCAGGCGCTCCATCGCCTGGAGCGGCGGGGGCATGTCGGTGAGCTCCGCGGAGACGAAGCAGCCCTCGGCGTGCGCGTGCTCGGGGCTCGTGAGCAGCGCGTCGAGCGAGCCCGCGAGCTTCGCGAGGTCGCGCTTGGGACGGATGGCGACGTGCGTGACCGTGCGCTCGCCGCGGGCGCCGAGGTCGACGAGGGTCATGCCCTTCTCGTGGGCGACCTCGTCGAAGGAGTATTTCAGCAGCGATCCCGCGTAGCGCACGCGCCCGTCGGCCGTGAGGTTCTGCGGTCGGTGGAGGTGCCCGAGGGCCACGTAGTCGAAGCCCGCGAACTCGTCGGCCGAGACGGCGCCGACGCCGCCGAGGTGCAGGCTGCGCTCGGAGCGGCGCGTCTCGTCGGGCCAGCGCTCGCCGCGGACGAAGGCGTGGGCGATGAGCACCGTGCGGGCCTCGGGGGCCGTCTCGTGGTGGCGCCGCGCAGCGGCCGTGAGCGTCTGCACGAGGGCGCGGTGAGACGGGGCCACGTCGTCGTCGAGGATCGAGCGCGCGGCCTCGGGCTCCACGTAGGGCAGTGGGTAGAAGGTCACCTCCCCGTGGCGGTCTTCGAGGGTGATCGGGAGGAGGTCGCGCTCGACGCGGCCGCGGACGTGGACGTCGCCGCGAGAGAAGAGCCACGCGCCGAAGCCCAGGTGGTCGGCGCTGTCGTGGTTGCCCGCGATGGCGATCACCGGGATGCGCACGGTCTCGTTGACCTCGCGGAGAAACTCGTCGAAGAGCCGCACGGCGTCGGCGCCCGGGAGCGCGCGGTCGTAGAGGTCGCCCGCGAGGACGAGCGCCTCGGCCTTCTCGGCCCGCAGGATCGCGATGACCTGATCGAGCGCGTGGCGCTGGTCGTCGAGGAGCGAGATTCCGTGAAAGACCCTCCCGAGGTGGAGGTCGGCGAGGTGTGCGATGCGCATCGGGGCGACGCGACCGTAGCGCAGTTCGGGCCTCGCGCGGCGCCTCTGTGACGGTAGGATCAGGGGCTCCGTCGGGTGTCACTCGACGCCTCTTCGCGCGCGCCCCCGCGGCGCCGCTCTACGGACAGAAGGAAACGGACCTGCGACCGACGTGAAGCTTCCCCCGGCCGACGGGATCGACCTCTCCGACGAGGCGCGTCGCGATCGACCAGTTCCACCAACTCCGCGAAGAGGCGACCCACTACGAGCTCCTCAGCATCGCCATCGACGCCGACCGAAAGGCCGTGCGCGACGCCTACTTCGCCCTTTCGAAGCGCTTTCACCCCGACGTGTACTTCAAGCGCGAGATCGGCCCGTACCGCGAGCGCATCGAGGGCATCTTTCGCGCGCTCACCCGCGCCTACGACGTGCTCGGCAACCCCCGCCAGCGCGCGGCCTACGACCAGCTCCTGAAGAACGAAGGCATCGTGGCGCCCAACGCGCACCGTCGCGCCGCCGCCGATGCCTGACCAGCCCGGCGCCGACCTCCGCGGGCGCGCGAGGAGAACGCGCAGCGCTCGGGCGCGACGACCTCCACGCCGTGGCCCACGGCCCCGATGTGGTCGCCCCGCAGGCACCCGTACCCCGACGGCGTGGTGGTTCCCCCGTCGCTGCGCACGGTGCTCGAAGCGTCGGGCGCGCGGCCCGCCAGGGCCGCCGACGTCGCCGCCGCCGAGGATTCCCAGGTCGACGAGGCTGCGCGGCCGAGCGCTCGAGGCCATGGCCCGCAGGCTCGGCGCGGGCGCGCGAAAGCCCGCGATCGCGACGGCGCCGGCGCCCGCGATGCCCTCGGCGCAGCAGCTCGCGGAGGAGCGCGCTTCGAAGATCTCGGCGCTCGTGGCCAAGGGCGACGAGGCCCAGAAGCGCAACGACCTCATCGCGGCGCTCGAGGCCTTTCGCGGCGCGCAGAGCCTCGCCAAGGACGACGCCTCGCTCAACGCGCGCGTCGACGCCGTGTCGCAGCTCATCAAGATGCAGAAGGTCTCGGAGCACATCGAGAAGGCCAAGGAGGCCTCGCAGGCCCGGGACTATCACGGCGCCGCGTCGCACTGGGAGAAGGCCTGGGAGGGCCGCCGCGAGGACGCCACGCTGCTCCTCAACGCCGCGGACATCCTCGCGAAGGCGAAGGAGCACAAGCGCGCCGCCGAGCTCGCGCAGCGCGTGATCGCCATCGACCCCAAGGCCGTGAAGGCCCACTACATCCTCGCCGTGGTGTTCACCGAGGCGGGCCTGCGGGCCAGCGCGCGCAGCGCGATCGAGCACCTCGCGAAGCTCGAGCCGACGCACCCCCAGCTCAAGGAGCTGAAGGAGAAGCTCGGGCCCCTCTCGATCGCGGAGCAGTTCGGCCTGCGCGGCTCGCGCTGACCCCGGCGGTCGATCAACGATATGGCCATCGACATCGAGCAGATCCTCCGCCAGATGGTGCAGGAGAAGGCCTCGGACCTCTTCCTCGCAGAGGGACGCTGCCCCTCGGCGCGCATCAACGGCGCGCTCCGCCCCATCGGCCGCGAGCCCATCGACGGCGCCGCCATTCGCGCCCTCATGGACGCCGTGCTGCGCCCCACGCAGCGCGAGATCTTCGACCGCCTCGGCGACCTCGACGTGGGGATGACCCGCGCGGGCCTCGGGCGCTTTCGCGTTCACTTTCACCTCCAGCGCGGGCTCCTCGGGGCCGTGGTGCGCGCCGTTCCGGGCGGCGCGCTCGACTTCGATCAGCTCGGATTGCCGCCGGTGATCCGCACGCTTGCCGAGTGCCCCCGCGGCCTCGTGCTCGTCTCGGGGAGCACCGGCTCGGGCAAGAGCACCACGCTCGCGGCGATGATCCACCACATCAACAGCCGCCACCGGAAGCACATCGTCACGCTCGAAGACCCCATCGAGTTCGTGCACGACGACCTCCAGGCCCTCGTCACGCAGCGCGAGGTGGGCTCCGACACGCGCGACTTCGCGCTCGCCCTGCGACACGTCGTGCGCGAGAGCCCCGACGTGATCCTCATCGGCGAGATGCGCGACGCCGAGACCATGAACGTCGCCCTCTCGGCCGCGCTCACGGGGCACCTGGTGCTCTCGTCGCTGCACACGATCGACGCCGCGCAGACGCTCCAGCGCATCCTCGCGTACTACCCCGAGCACATGCGCGAGCAGGTCTGCATGGACCTCTCGCTCTCGCTGCAGGGCGTCGTCGCGCAGCGCCTCGTGCCGAAGGCCGACGGCGAGGGCAGGGTCGCGGCCGTCGAGGTGATGATCGCCACGCCCGCGATCAAGAAGCTCATCCGCGAGCAGCGCGTCGACGAGCTCGCCGACCACATGTCCTCCGACACGAGCGACGGGATGCGCACCTTCAACCGCGCGCTCGTCGAGCTCCACGAGAAGGGCCTGGTCACCTACGAGACCGGCGCCGCGTACGCGTCGAACCCCGACGAGTTCCGCCTCGCCGCGCAGGGCATGGAGCGCGGCGTCGAACCTTCGCGGCGGAGACCGAGGCGCTCCCGTCGGTGGGCACCATCGACATGCGCGCGCTCCTCAACGTGGCGCTGCGCTGCGGGGCGAGCGACATCCACATGGTCGTCGGCTCGCCACCGATCTTCCGCATCCACGGCCGCCTGCGGCGCCTCGAGGTCGACGCGCTCGCCACCACCGACGTCCGCCGACTGCTCTTCTCGCTCCTCTCCGTGCGCCAGCGCGAGCAGTTCGAACTCGAGCGCGAGCTCGATTTCTCGCTCACGGTCACGGGGCGCAACCGCTTCCGCGTGAACGCCCATTTTCAACGCGGCGCCATCGCGGTCTCGATCCGGCTGATCCCCAACGAGGTGCCCGAGCCTCCTCGCTGGGCCTGCCCCCGTGATGCGACCTCGCCTCGCGCCCGCAGGGCCTCGTGCTCGTGGTGGGCCCCACGGGCGCGGGCAAGAGCACCACGCTCGCGACGATGATCAACCAGATCAACTCGTCGCGGAGCTGCCACATCATCACCGTCGAAGACCCCATCGAGTTCGTGCACAACAACCGCCTCGCGACGGTCGAGCAGCGCGAGGTGGGGTCTGACACGCGGTCCTTCGCGGCGGCGCTGAAGTTCATTCTCCGCCAGGACCCCGACGTCATTCTCATCGGCGAGCTCCGTGACACCGAGGCCATCTCCGCCGCGCTCACGGCAGCCGAGACGGGGCACCTCGTGTTCGCGACGCTGCACACCAACGACGCGCCGCGAACCGTCGACCGCATCGTCGACGTGTTTCCGCCGCACGCGCAGCCGCAGGCGAGGGTGCAGCTCGGGGCGGCGCTCCTCGCGGTGGTCTCTCAGCGCCTCTTGCCGAGGGCCGACGGCAAGGGCCGCGTGGCCGCGTTCGAAGTGCTCGTCGCCACACCCGCCGTGCGCGCGATGATCCGCGAGGGCAAGACGCACCAGCTCCACTCCACCATGGAGACCTCGCAGGGCGTGGGGATGATCACCCTCGACAAGTCGCTCCTCGAGCTCGCCCGCAAGGGGACCATCACCGTCGAAGAGGCCGCGCGCTACATGAAGACCCCCGCGGCGCTCAAGTCTCTCGGCGACGGATGACGCGCGCGTGAGCCTCCGCGCCGCGTCGTACCTCTACGCCAGGACGCTCACCCCGGGCCGTCGGCTCCAGATGGCGACGGTGTACCTCCACGATCGTCGGCTCTGCGCCGCGCTCGCCGCCCGCGTCGCGCGCCTCGCGCTCGACTACGTCACCGCGGAGCGAGAGGTGCTCGAGCGCGCCATCGACGTGACCGCCTGGTGGGCCGGGGGCGACGCCGACCTCGAAGGCCTCGACGCCGCGAGGCGCCACGCCGCCACCGCCGCAGCGCGCGCCGCCGCCGAAGACGACCGCTGCGCGTGGACCTGCCTCCAGGCCGCGCTCGCGCTCTCCGACGTGGCCGTCGAGCCGATGATCGACCTCGCGGCCAAGCGGGCGAGGGACCTCGTGGGCTACGTGCTCGACGCGATGTGCTGGCCCGACGTCGGCGACGAGGCGCTGCGCGCGAGGCTCGAAGCGACCCTCCACGACGACCTCGACGAGCGCTTCGACGAGACCCCCACGAAGTGGTCTGCGCGGCCCTGAGCGGCCGCACGACGCGCCCCCGCGACGGCGACTGAATCGCCGTTCAACCGCGCTCAGCGCGGCAGGAACATCGGGAGGTCTCCGCCGCCCTGCTCGCCCTGGCCCGTGTGCGGGTTGCCCGTGTTTCGTCGGCGATCGACGCGTCGGGGCGCGCCCGCGTCGGCGGTCTGCGCGGCGACCTGCGCGGGGGCGACCGGCGCCTGCGTCGGGGGCGTGAGCAGCGCCGTGAGGTCGATGCTCGCCGACGGTGTCGACGGGTCGATCGTCGCGTCGAGCGTGACGCCGCGGATCGCGATGCGCACGGGCATCGGCGCGCCCGCGGGCACGGGGATCGCGCACGGCGTCGTCTCGCAGAGCACCGCGCCCGCGCGGTTCGAAACCCTCGCGCCTGCGGGCGTCGTGGTGACGGTGACCATCGCGCTCGACGTGGCGGGCTGCTGCGAGGGGGCCGTCGTCTGCTGCGTGGCGTTGGGCGCGGGCGCGACGGGCGCAGCGTTCGAACGCGCGACGACGATGCCGCCCGCGATGGCCCCCGCGGCGATGAGGATCGCGAGCGGGATGACCCACGCCGCCTTCGACGAGGCGGGCGGCGGCGGTTGTGCGATCTGCGGCGCGAAGGGCTGCGGCGGCGCGACGGGATAGCCCGGCGAAGACCCGTAGCCCGGAGACGATCCGTAGCCCGGAGACGATCCGTAGCCGGGCGCCACGGGATAGCCCGGGTACGACTGCATCGGCGCGGGATTGCCCGCCTGCGAGGGGTTCAGACCGCTCGCGGTGGGCGCCATGTTCGAAGCGGCCACCTGGATGTGCCCCGAGCGCACGATGCCCGAGCGGATCTCGCCGGAGGGCTGTGATCCGGGGTTGGTGATGTTCGCGCGGCCCGACGCGTCGGCGAGCGCCTGGAGCCGCGCGTGGTCGGCGCCGAGGTAGGGCGTGAGGGCCTTTCGAAACTCGTCGGCGGTCTGGTAGCGGTCGCGCGGAGACTTCTGGATCGCGCGCATCACGACCTCGGCGAGCGCGGGCGCGACGTCGGGGGCGCGCGTGAGCAGGTGCACGGGCTCCTCGGCGATGATCTGCCGCAGGAGCACGTAGCGGTCGCGCGTGTCGTAGGGCATCCCCCCGGCGATCATCTCGTAGAGGAGCATCCCCACGGCGTAGATGTCGATGCGCAGGTCGGGGGCCTCGCCGGCGATCTGCTCGGGGGCCATGTAGCGCAGCGTTCCGACGAGGGAGCCCTGCGTGGTGTTGGCGTCGCTGGTGTCGCCCTGCGTGAGCTTGGCGACGCCGAAGTCGAGCACCTTCACGTGGTCGTCGTCGCCGGAGCGATGGATGAACACGTTCTCGGGCTTGAGGTCGCGGTGCACCACCCCCGCCGCGTGCGCGACGCGGAGCGCGTTGAGCACCTGCACCGCGGCGTAGACCGCGCGCTCGGGGGCGACGCGGCCCTCGCGGCGGAGCAGCGCGCGCAGCGACTCGCCCTCGAGGAGCTCCATCACGAGGAGGAGTCGACCCTCGCGGTCGCGGCCGAAATCGATGAGCTGGACGATGTTGGGGTGCGTGAGGCGGGCGATGATGTTCGCCTCGCGCACGAAGCGCAGAAGTCCCGTCGCGTTGGCCGCGTGCTCGGGGGAGAGCACCTTCACGGCGACGTTGCGCCCGACCGATCGCTGCACGGCGCGGTACACGGTGCCCATGCCGCCGCTGCCCACGGCCTCCTGCATCTCGAAGCGCGACGCGTCGAGCTCGGGGACGATGGGTTCGGAGCGGTTCGAGTTGCCGTTGCCCGCTGACGATGTGTTCACGGCGCTCCCTGCGGAGAGGCTGCGACGGTCATGGTGGTGGGTTGCGTGAGGAACAATACCAGCCCCACGGCCCCCGCGACCACCGCCGTACCGAGCGCGACGTCGGCGCCGATCGCCATCGCGTTGCCCGTGCTCGCCGCGTCGTAGCGCGCGTTTCCGCTGTGATCCGCGTTGAACGACGACTGCGCCGAGAGCGCGAGCCCGCCGAAGACGCCCGCCGCGACGGCCCCGAGGCCCGCCACGCCCCACGAGATCGCGACGGGCGTGGTGATCCTCCGCGGCGTGCTCACGAGCTGCTGCGAGACGCGCCTTCGCTGCTCCTCTTCGAGCCGTCGCTGCTCCGCGAGGCGCGCGGCCTCGGCGGCCTGGGCGCGCGCGGCCGTCTCGGCCTCCTGGCGGCGACGGTCTTCGATCTGCTGCGCGGCGCGGCGCGTGGCGTTCTCCAGGGCCTCCTGCGCCACCGCGGCGGCTTCGCGCTCGGGGTTCGACGCGAGGAAGCGCTGGTAGTACGTCGCCGCGGTCGAGTAGTCGTCGCCGAGCTCGTGCGCGCGGCCGAGGTTGAAGAGCAATCGCGGCACGGGGCGGATCGCGTAGGCGCGCTGGAGGGCCTGCACGGCGCCCGCGGCGTCGTGGGCCTCGTAGGCCTGCCCCGCCTGCTGAACGAGGCGGTCGAACTCGCGGTTGCGGGGCTGCGCGGCGGCGAGCGTAGGGGCGGCGAAGAGGGCCGCGATGAGGAGCGCGCGCTTCATCGGTTCGCACCTCCCGACGCGCAGCGGAACCCGATGCCGGGGTCTGCGTTGTCGGCGTCCATCCATTTGCGAATGAGCGGCCTCGGGTCGTCGCTCGAAAAGCGCCTTCCGCGAGAGAAGCGGCAGCGCGTGCAGCGGTCGACCATGGGGTTGCTCGGCTCGGCGATGGTCGATCCCATCGCGGGCCCGAGGGGGCCGTCGGGGAAGTCCGTGCACCACGCCGTCGGGGCCCGAGACATGTAGTAGTTGTTGCGGTCGTGGTTGGGGGAGTCGTCGAGGTAGTCCCACATCCACTCGTCGACGTTGCCGTAGAGGTGAAACACGCCCTCGGGGGTCACGCCCGTGTCGAGCGAGGCGACGGGGAGCGGGCGGCCCACACAGGGCGTGCGGTTCATTCCCGCGGCCACGTTGGCGCGCGCGCAGGTGGGCGCGTCGTTGCCCCAGGGGTAGGTGCGCATCGCGCCGTCGCCCTGCATCGCGCGGAGGAACTCGGCCTCCGTGGGCAGGTGCTTGCCCGCCCAGCGGCAGTAGCGGTCCGCGGCGAGCCACGTCGCGAAGACGACGGGGAGCGTCTCCTGTCCGGCGCCGAGCGTTTCGAAGAGCGTCCCCCTGCGACGGATCGACTGCGCGTAGCCCGGATCGCTCGCCGAGGGCAGGAGCACCAGCGGGACCCACGCGGGCGCCGCGGCGGTGCCTTCGTTGTAGAGCACGAAGGTGCCGTAGGTGCGCGTGCGGTTGAGCGGCGCCGGGGGGCGACCGATCATGAACCTCGCCGGATCGAGCGCGTTGAGCCAGTTGACGAAGGCCCGGTTCGAGACCTCGTGCTTGTCGAGCGAGAAGGGCGCGAGGCACACGTTGTGAGCGGGGGCGTCGTCGCCCTCGCCGTCGGCCGCGTTGTCGCTCCCGATGCGCACCATCGTGGAGCGGGGGAAGTTCACGACGCAGTTCGCGCCGTCGTCGACGGTGCCGTTGCAGTCGTCGTCGACGCCGTTGAAGCAGACCTCCGTGGGCGACGGGGTCGTGCGGCGCGCGCAGGTGAGCGCGTTGTTCACGCAGCGGCGGCGACCGTCGCGGCACATCCCGGGCATGCGATCGAGCTCGCAGGCGCCGAAGTCCTCGTCGGCGTCGGAGACCCCGTCGTGGTCGTCGTCGACGCCGTTGCAGAGCTCGGGCGCGGGGACCTCGCAGTATTTCTTCGCGGGGTTGCAGCGCTCGCCGAGCGGACAGTCGGCGTCGGCCGCGCAATCGCTGAAGTCGACGAGCGCGTTGCACCGGAGCGCAGCGAGCGAGAGCAACAGGGCGAGGGCTCTCTGGACGCGGGAGCTTCGTGCGGAGGTTCGCTGCCTGGCGTGCGTGGGGTGCATGATGACGGGCGCCGATCCTACCATCGCACCCCGGGGAAACCGCGAATCCTTCGAAGCTCGCGCCGTGGGTCCATGAAGCGCGTGAGGCGGGCGCTCGCTTTGAGGTATCGTCCCGCGCCTCGACGGAGGCAGGAATGGCTCGTTCGCAACGCTCACCCGGCAACGACGTGCACGCCGGACGACGCCTCGCCCTCGCCATCGAGGCGCTCGGTGAGGCCCTCTCGACCTGTGACGCGCTGCCGCCGGCCCTGGCGACGCAGGCGAACGCGCTGGCGACGGGGCGCTCGACGGTGCCCGCCGACGGCGAGCGGACGGACTTTCCCGAGCGGGTGCGCCTGCGCGTCGAGCGCGTCGGTGACCCGCCCGTTGATCACGCCCTCTCGCTCGAAGGGTGGCTCGGCGGAGGTCTCGCCCGCTGGCTCTCGGACGCCGTCGGCCGCGCGCCGCTCGCGCCGTGGGCCTTCGAACTCCGCGACGCCGTGGAGCTCGCCTCCGACGCGCGCGACGGGCTCATTCAACGCAAGCACCCGCTCGCCGAGGTCTACGCCCGCTGGTACGGCGAGGGGCTCGACGAGGGCGCGCGGCGGACCTTCGCCTGCGCGTCGCGGCTCGCGCTCGAAGAGGCCGCGGACCGCTGGTGCGCCCTCGGCTGCGAGGGGAGCCTCGACCGCTACGTCTCGACCTGGCAGCGCTCCGCGTCGGGGTGGGCCGAGAACCTCCTGGGCACGGCCGTCGACGTCTCCGTGGGCGACATCGGAAAGCTCCGTCAGGTGCAGGGGGCCGTGCGGGCGCTCCAGGCGCAGCGGCCTCCGCCGCGGTCGTTTCCGAGGGCGATCGCGACGAAGCTCGGCATCGACGTGTCGGAGGTCGAGCGGCTCCTGGCGCTCGAGGCCACGGTGCGTGACCGCCTCGATCCCGACCGATCGCTCAAGCGCCGGTGGTCGATGGTGAAGCCCATCGCCACGGCGGTCTCGTCGCTGGAGAAGGAGCTCGGGCGCCTGCCCTCGGTGTCGGAGATCGCCGGTCGCGCGTCGGTGCACGAGGCCCTCGTCGAGCTCGTGCTCGAGTCGCTCGGCGACGAGTGACGCGGGCTGTTTCGAGCGCGTCACCGCAGACCATTCGTGTTCGCCGCGAACGCGGTGTAGAACGCTGCGAGAGGCCCCGAGGGAGGAACGATGCTCCGACGGATCGTGGTGGGATACGACTTCTCTGAGACCGCCGACGACGCGCTCGCGTGGACGGCCGACCTCGCGCGCGCGACCAACGCCACGATGGCCGTCGTGCACGTCGTCGACGCGGCCTCCGAAGACGATCCCGCCGTCGACGACGCCCGGCGCAACCTCGCCGCGGCCACGCAGGACCTCGGCATCGAGGTGACCGCGCAGGTCGAGGTCGCCTCGCACGTCGCCGCGCGCCTCGTGGCCTACGCCGACGAGACCGACGCCGACGCCCTCGTCGTCGCGATGTCGACGGGCAACTCGGTGCGACGGTGGTTCCTCGGGAGCGTCGCCGACGAGGTGCTCCAGAAGGCCCACTGCCCCGTGATCGCGTACCGGGGTGACGACACCTGATCGGGTGTACACTCCCGCGACCCCACGATGCGCGTCACCGTCCTCGCGAGCGGATCACGCGGCAACGCCGCACTCTTCGACGACGGTCGGACGCGCGTCCTCGTCGACGCGGGGATTCCGCTCACGGCGCTCCGTCAGCGCCTCGCGAAGACCCGATCGCCCGCGCCCGACGCGCTCGTCATCACGCACGCCCACGGCGATCACCACCGCTTCGCGGGCGAGGTCGCGCTGCACTTCAAGATCCCCGTCTGGACGAGCGAGTCGACGCGTCGCGTGCTCCCGCTCCACGGCGCTCCCTCGGTGCGCGTGTTCGGCGCGAGCGAGGCCTTTCGCATCGGGACGCTCACCGTGAGTCCGCTCCCGCTCCCCCACGACGCGCCGCAGGTCTCGCTGCGCGTCGCGGGACACGACGGGCGCGCGGCCGCGATCGCCACCGATCTGGGAGAGGTTCCTCCCGGCCTCGAGCAGCACCTCCGGGGCTGCGTGACCGTCCTCATCGAGTCGAACCACGACGTCGAGATGCTCTGGCGCGGCCCGTACTCCAACTCGCTCAAGCGCAGGGTCGCGTCGCCGCGGGGGCACCTCTCGAACCGCCAGTGCGGCGAGCTCCTCGCGCGCCTCGACCGTCGCGTCGAGACCGTCGTGCTCGCGCACCTCTCGGAGACCAACAACCGCCCCGACATCGCCCTCTCGCTCGCCGCCGAGGCCCTCGCGGATCACACCGCGCGGCTCCTCGCGGCGTCTCAAGACGCGCCCACGGTGATCGACGCAACGCCCGCGAGGCAGCTCGAGCTGTTCTGACCGCGCGCTTTGCACGCCGCCGGATTGCGCATCCTTCGCGCAGAGGAGTAATAGAAGCGAAGAGACGGGCGGGCGCGACGATCGACGCGCGTCTGCTCGGATCCTCGCACGGGATCGATAGGACACGTACGGATGGGCCCCGGAGACGACAATCGCGTGACTTCAGACGACGCGAAGGCGACCGCCGCGAGCGCGAGCGAGGAGCCCACCGACAAGGGCGTCGCCGCGCTGCGTCCCGCCCAGGCTGCCGCCAACGAGGAGCCCACGGACAAGGGCCTCGGCGCGCTCGCCGCGAGCGAGCCCGGGCCCGAACGCGACTCCGAAAGCGAGCCCGCGCGCGAGCCCGAGCGCGAGGGGGCGCGCGAGCCCGAACGCGAACCCGAACGCGAGCCCGAGCGCGTCGTGAAGCCCGTCGCCGCGTCGAAGGTCGCGGCCAAGGCCCCGAACCTCACCAGCACGCTCATGGGCATCGCGCCGCCCGAGGGCGTGGCCTTCACCGCGGGCGGCGAGCGCGCCCGATCCCGTGACTCGCACGGCGCCGAGCGGCTCGAAGAGGGAGACGTCTTCGCGCGCGCCTGGCGCGTCGGTCGACGCATCGCCGAAGACGCCGGAGGCACCGTCTACGAGGCCATCAGGCTCTCGGACGAAGAGCCCTGCACGCTCCGCGTGATCGAGCGAAAGGGCGTGCCCGAGACGGCGAAGCGGCGCTTCGTCGACGACGCGAAGGCCGCGGGCACGCCGAGCTCCGACCACATCGTGGCCGTGTACGACGCGGGCAACGACGCCGCCACGGGCCTCTCGTGGGTGGTCACCGAGGAGCTCACGTACGAGACCCTCGCGTCGCATTTCGAGGCGCTCGGCACGGGCACCTCGATGCCGCGCGACGAGGCGTGGGCCGTGCTCGAACAGCTCGCGCAGGGGCTCGCGAAGGCGCACGAGCGAGGCGTCGCGCATCGAGACCTCACGCCGGCGAGCGTGCTCCTCGTGACCTCGGGCGACGACGACGAGGGCGTGACGGTGAAGCTCTCGGGCTTCGGCTTCGCGCACCTGCGCGACCCCCGACGCGACGAGGGGAGGGTCTTCGCGAGCGGAGGCGCGCCGCTCTGGATGGCCCCCGAGCAGGCCGCCGCGGGCGAGGTGAACCTCTCGGCCGACGTGTGGACGCTGGGGCTCATCGCGTTCCGTCTCCTCGTGGGGCGGTCGTACTGGCGCGTCGCCAACACGCCCGAGATCGACCTCTCGGAGCTCCTGTCGGAGATGATCCTCGAGCCGCGTCCGACGGCGAGCGCGCGCGCCATCGAGTGTCGCTGCATGGAGCCGCTCCCCGACGGCTTCGACGACTGGTTCGCGCGCTGCGTGTCGTGCGACCCCGAAGGGCGCTTCTCCTCCGCCGAGGCCGCGGCGCGCGCGCTTCGAAGCATCGGCCCCGACAGCGCGTCGGTGCCCGTGCTCGACTACGCGTCGTCTCCATCGCGGCCGACCATCCCGATCGCGTCGCGCGCGTCGCGTCCTCCCGTCGCGGGCTCGCACGTCATCTCCGCCGACCGCGACACGATCGAGCCCGAGACCGTGCTGCACATCCCGCAGCACCCGGTGATCCACGAGGTGGCCTCGCCGCGCGGCACCTTCGACGAGGCGCCCACGATGCGCATGCGCGCGCTCGCGCCGCACGACGGCATCGGCACCGCCGCGATCCATCCGTCGAACGGCGCCGCGTTGCAGGCGCACCCCTCGACGCGACCCGCGACGGGAGGGCATCCCAACGCGAGCGCGCACCCCTCGACGCGGCCGGAGCCCATCGTCGACGCGATGCCCGCGCCCGCGCCGCCTCCGCCGCCGAAGCCGCCGAAGAGCAAGTGGCCCGCGATCGTGGCCGTGGCGCTCATGGGCGCCGCGTGCGTCTTCGCGGTTCACATGGCCGCGCCGGGAGGCATTCCGGGGCTTCTCCGTCGCGGTCCCGCGGTGCCTCGCGGCGTCGATCGCGTCGACACGCCGCACGTCGACACCCCGGGCACCGTCGATCCGGCGCCGGGCGCCACCTATGTGTGGCCTCGCAACGAGCAGCGCGTCTGGAACGGGACCCTCGAAGGCGCCGACGTGCGGCTCTCGTTCGTGCTCGTGCTGCGGGCCAACGAGACGGGGCGCGCGACGGGCTTCTTCTCGTGGACGATCGTGCGCATGGCCGGGGCGCGCGTCGGCGAGCAGGTGCGCGAGAACGTCGAGGGGACGTGGGACGCGACCCTCGGCACCCTGGAGCTTCACGGCGTTCACAGCACGAACCCGGTGCTGCTCCCCGTGAACGCGTACCAGGTGAGGCTGCGCATCCTCGGCGCGCTCGAAGGCGACACGACCGACGGCGTCTCGCACCTCGCGGGCGTGCTGCAGGGCGCCAGCGACGACGCAGGTCCCGCGACCGCGGGCGACGACGCGGCCGCTCCGTAGCGCTCCGTCAGCTTCGCGCGAGGCGTACGAGGGGGGCGAGGAGCACCTCACCGCGCGCCCGCTCCGCATCGAGGAACACCACGAGGTGATCCTGCGCGCGGCTCGTCGCGACGTGGAGCAGGTGCGGCCGCTCGCAGAGCCAGCGGAGGTGTCGTCGCTCCGTCGCGGCCACGGAGAACACCACCACGCGGCGCTCTCCGCCCTGGAGCCGATGGACCGTGCGCACGAGCACGCCGCGCTCGCCCACCATCCCCCGACGCTGGAGCTCTCGCTCGATGCGCGCGCACTGTCCGACGAAGGGCGTGAGCACCGCGACGTCTTCGGGGGCGACGCCGTCGCGCACGATCGCCTCGACGAGCGAGAGCACCTTCGCGACCTCGGCGACGTTCACCACGCCCTCGAACGCGCGCTCTCCGCGCCCCGCCACGTCGTAGACGCTCACCGCCTCGCGTAGCCTCGGCGACACGTTCGAGAGCGCGCGGGGCGGCGTTCGCACGTCGAGCGTGTAGCCGCTCCACGACGACGCGAGCGCCACGATCTCGGGCTGCGAGCGGAAGTGCTCCTCGAGCGCGAGGCTCTCCTTCGCGCGGAGCTCGGCGACGGCCTGCGCCGACGTGGTGGCCGATGTTCCCATGCGCATCGGCGCCGTGGCGCCCTCGCTGAGCCCCTTCGCGAGCCGCGCATCGACGCGGTCGTCGAGCGTGTACACGGGCGGGAGCTGCGCCGTGTCTCCCGCGATGAGCGCCCGCTTCGCGCGGTAGAGGGCGGCGACCGTGTAGATGGGCGCGCACTGGCCCGCCTCGTCGATCACGAGCCGATCGAAGACGCCCGGCGAGAGCGCGAAGAGCCCGCGCATCGAGAGCAGCGTGCAGCCCACCACCGGAAAGAGCCCCGCGAGCATCGAGAGCGACTCGTGGAGGGGTCGCGAGCGCTCGGTCTTCGGCGCGTCGGTCACCTTCGCGAAGGCCGCGTCGAGCAGCGAGAGGAGCCTCGCCCGGTGCGTCCGCGCCCACGCGTCTCGCACGTCGAGCGCCGCGTCGACGAGGGCCGGGTCGAGGGGCAGCGGGTCTCCCGCGTCGACCGCCTCCGTGAGCTTCGCGAGCTCGGCGTCGATGCGCGCGATCTGACGTTCTCTGTCCGCGCGCTCGCCCTCGCGCAGCACGGCCAGGAGGGCCTCGAGCGTCTCTGCAATGGCCGCCTCCTGACGCTCGATCTCGGCGCTGGCGTCTTCGTCTTCGGCGATGTCGCGGTAGGGCACCGCGAGCGAGAGCACCGCGAGCACGGGCTCGATCGCGGGCGCTCTTCGGCGGTTGGCCTCGGCCCATTTCGACAGGGCCTTGCGCGACGCGCGCCCCGACGCGTCGGCGCCGCCGTGCAGCGGGATGAGCTTCTCGGCCGCGCGGAGGTGGGCGTCGAGGGCCTCGCGGGCCTGCTGGATCCTCCCGCGCGCGAGCCCCTCGGGGATCACCACGCGCGGCATGTTCTGGAGCGCGGCGAGCGTCGACCGCTGCACGCCGAGGCGCTCGATCTCACGGAGCTTCGCGGCCTGCTTCGTCGCGCCTTCACGGCTTCGCTGCTGGCGCTCGCGGACGGGCTTCGCGAGCGCTTCGAAGCGGCTCCGCGCGTCGGCGAGCGAGGGGCCGAGCATCGAGAGGCCGTCGACCGCGGCGCGCAGCGAGATCGAGGTGACCTCCGTGAGCGTCTTGCGATTGCCCACCCGGATTCCGACGGGGATGTCCCTCGGCGCGACGAAGGGCGCGAGGGCGTTGTCGACGGCGCCGTTGTTGGTGCTCGTGACCGCGAGCGACCACGGGGCGAAGCCCGGCGGCTTCGTCCACACGTCGTCGAGGGCCATCGAGACGATCGACTGCGCGGCGACGTGGTGCAGGAGCGTGGTCTTGCCGCAGCCCGGAGGACCCCGCAGCGCCACGAGGTCTCGCGTGGCTTCGAGCGCGAGGGCCGCGCGGAGCTGCGAGGCCGTGGGCATCGACGCGCCGCGGGTCCAGAGCGTCGCGGGGCGAGGGGAGGTGGCGCTCCCGCCGAGAAAAACGTGGAGCGGTCCCGTCGAGGCGAGGTGCTCGCCGAGGAGCTGCTTGATCTCGCTGCGGAGTCCGCTCGTGGGGTCGCCGCGCGCGAGGAGCATCGCGAGGCCGTGCGGGTGGCACTGCGTCGAGAGCCTCCCCGCGGCGCGCTGGTTCACGGCCTCGGTGAAGGCGAGGAGCTCCTCTCGAACGAGCGGGCCGTCTTCGACCGCGGTGGTCGCGTCGAGGTCTTCGATGCCTACGGTGAGGGCCCGCATCGCCGCGCGAACGAGCGCTCCGACGCTCCTGCTCCCGAGCGCGGAGACGGCGGTCAGCGCGGGTCCGTCGAGGCCGAAGAGCGCGCCCCACAAGCCTCCGTGGAGCGTGTGCGTGGGGCCTTCCTCGCGCGCGGGGGCGACGAGGGTGAGGGAGGTCGGGGCGTCGAGGGGCGCGCCGAGTCGCGCCGCGGGGGTGATGCGCCACGGGGTCTCGCCGATCTTCCACACGCACCGGGCGCCGCTCCACGAGAGGAGCGGGGCCACGCGTCGCTGCCCCTGCTGCGTGAAGGTCACCATCGGAAAGCCCACCACGAGCTCGTCTTCGCCGTCGTTGGCGATGCACGACGCCCAGGCTTCGAAGAAGCTCGTCGCGCGCGCCGGAACGGGGTCCCAGCGGCACTCGTCGGCGTCGCGGAGGGTGAAATCCGTCGCGTCGTCGGCGTCGGAGAAGAGCCGGAGCGACAGGGCCGCGCCGTCGCGGGCGATGGGCCGCAGGGTGGTCGAGGGGTCGAAGACCGGCGACGGGTGCCGCGAGGGCATCGCGACGCTGGCCTGCTCGCGCGCCATCTCGTCGAGGCAGCGGAGCCCATATCGGAGCGCGTCGGTGCGGACGATGTCGCTGGCCACGGTGAGGGGTCGCCTGTTCCTACACGATCGGAGGGGGCGGCGGCGCGCGCCGCTTTCCTCGTCCATTCGAAACGGTTTGGTTTACCTTCCGCGCGCCTCGCGGGCGCGGCGTCCGGTGCATCTCACCGGAAACCTTTCACCGCCCCGTCGCGACCGCGCGAGGCGACCCTGAGGAAGATGCAACACATGAAGCTCGTACTCGAAGACGGCACCGCGCTGCGCGGCCGTTCGTTCGGGGCGCTCCGCGAGGTGGCGGGCGAGGTGGTGTTCAACACCGGCATGACCGGCTACGTCGAGACGCTCACCGATCCCAGCTACCGGGGCCAGATCCTCGTCACCACCTATCCTCTCCAAGGCAACTACGGCGTGCCCGCGCGCCGCGCGAAGGGCTCCATCGACGCGCCCTTCGAAGCCGACGAGATCCAGATTCAGGGCCTCGTGTGCGTGGAGCACAGCGCGCGACCGAGCCACCACGCGAGCGCGTCTTCTCTCGGCCGTTGGATGTCCGAGTCGGGCGTCCCCGGCATCGAGGGCATCGACACGCGCGCGCTGACGCGCAAGCTCCGCGAGCACGGCACGATGCGGGGGTGGATCGTCGCCGACGACGCCAACCTCGACGAGGCGAAGAAGCGCGCCCACGCCGTCGAGATGGCCCGCGTCGCGGAGCTCGTGACCGTGCGCGAGCCCGTCACCTACGAGGGCGGCCGGCAGCGCATCCTCCTCGTCGACACGGGCTGCAAGGACAACATCGCGCGCTCGCTCCTCACGCGCGGCGCCACGGTGGTGCGCGTGCCCTTTCACGTCGACCTCAAGGAGTACGCGAAGGGCTGCGACGGCATCATGCTCTCGAACGGACCGGGCGACCCCAAGGACCTCCCCGGCCTCGCGGCGCAGGTGCGGGGCCTCCTCGACGCGCACATCCCCATCTTCGGCGTGTGCCTCGGCAACCAGATCCTCGCGCTCGCGGCGGGCGGCGACACCTACAAGCTCAAGTACGGTCACCGCTCGCAGAACCAGCCCGTGCAGGACCTCCTCACGCGGCGCTGCTACGTGACCAGCCAGAACCACGGGTACGCCGTGCGAGACGACTCGCTCAGCGACGACTGGGAGCCCTGGTTCGTCAACGTCAACGACGGCACCAACGAGGGCATCCGCGCGCGCGGCCGCCCCGTGGCGAGCGTGCAGTTTCACCCCGAGGCGTCGCCGGGCCCCGAGGACACGGCGTTTCTTTTCGATGACTTTCTCCGGCTCGCCGGGGCGATGGCGCGAGGTCGATGATGTTCGGTCAGTACCTTCCCAAGAAGCCGCGCCGGGTGCTCATTCTCGGCAGCGGGGCGCTCAAGATCGGCGAGGCCGGCGAGTTCGACTACTCGGGCTCGCAGGCCATCAAGGCCATCCGCGAAGAGGGGATCCAGACCGTGCTGGTCAACCCCAACATCGCGACGATCCAGACCTCCGAGGGGATGGCCGACAAGGTCTATTTTCTCCCCGTCGACCCCGACTTCGTCGAGGAGGTCATCAAGAAGGAGGAGGTCGACGCGATCACGATCTCCTTCGGCGGACAGACGGCGCTCAACTGCGGCGTCGCCCTCGATGACCGCGGGATCCTGAAGAAGTACGGCGTGCGGGTGCTCGGCACGCCCGTCGACACGGTGCGCGACACCGAGGACCGCCTGCGCTTCAAGCAGCGCCTCGACGAGATCGGCGTGAAGACCGCGCGCTCGTCGGCGTGCAACAGCCCCGACGAGGTGCGCGCCGCCGTGCAGGAGATCGGCCTGCCCGTGATCCTCCGCGGCGCCTACTCGCTCGGCGGCAAGGGCAGCGCGATCTGCGAGACGCGCGACGAGCTCGAGGCCGCGCTCGTGCGTGCCTTCGGCGGAGGCACCGCGCAGGTGCTCGTCGAAGAGTCGCTCCGCGGGTGGAAGGAGGTCGAGTACGAGGTCGTCCGCGACGCGCGCGACAACTGCATCACCGTCTGCAACATGGAGAACGTCGACCCCCTCGGCATTCACACCGGGGAGTCGATCGTGGTGGCGCCGTCGCAGACCCTCGACGACGACGAGTACCACATGCTCCGCACGCTCGCGATCAAGACGATCCGGCACCTCGGCGTCGTGGGCGAGTGCAACATCCAGTACGCGCTCGACCCGAAGAGCCGCGACTACCGCGTCATCGAGGTCAACGCGCGCCTCTCGCGCTCGAGCGCGCTCGCGTCGAAGGCCACGGGCTATCCGCTCGCCTACGTGGCCGCGAAGATCGCCCTCGGGTACACGCTGCCCGACCTGCCCAACGCGATCACCCGCCGCACGAGCGCGTTCTTCGAGCCCGCCCTCGACTACATCGTCTGCAAGTTCCCCCGGTGGGACCTGCAGAAGTTCCGCGAGGTCGACACGCGCATCGGGTCGGAGATGAAGTCCGTCGGCGAGGTCATGGCGATCGGCAAGACCTTCCCCGAGGTGATTCAAAAAGCCCTGCGCATGATCGACATCGGGGTGCAGGGGCTCGACCCCGAGGCCTTCGAGTTCCACGACCTCGAGCACGAGCTCAAGAACCCGTCGCCGCGGCGCATGCTCGCGCTCGCCAAGGCCTTTCAGCAGGGGATGTCCGTCGCCGAGGTGCACGCCCTCACGCGCATCGACGAGTGGTTCCTGCACCAGATCGCCGAGGTGGTGGGCTACCGAAAGACCATCTCCGCGGGCGCGCTCGACCGCGACGTGATGCTCGGCGCCAAGCGCAGGGGCTTCAGCGACCGGGCCATCGCCGACCTCCGCGACGAGACCGAGGAGTCCGTTCGAAAGACGCGCCTCGCGCTCGGCGTGAGGCCGCACCTCTGCCAGATCGACACGCTCGCCGCGGAGTACCCCGCCGAGACGAACTACCTCTATTTCACGTACCACGCGGAGGCCGACGACGTCGCCGCGAGCTGGCGCAAGAAGGTGCTCGTGCTCGGCAGCGGCGCGTACCGCATCGGGTCGAGCGTCGAGTTCGACTGGTGCTGCGTCAACACCGTGAAGGCCGCGCAGGAGCTCGGCTACGAGACGCTGCTGCTCAACTACAACCCCGAGACGGTGAGCACCGACTACGACGTCTGCGACAAGCTCGTCTTCGACGAGATCTCGCTCGAGACCGTGCTCGAACTCTGGGCGAGGGAGTCTCCCCACGGGGTCGTGGTCTCGATGGGCGGACAGGTGCCCAACAACCTCGCGATCAAGCTCCACCGCGCGGGCGTGCGCGTGCTCGGCACGTCGCCCGAGAGCATCGACAGGGCCGAGGATCGCGAGAAGTTCAGCGCCCTCCTCGACAGCCTCGCGATCGAGCAGCCGCGGTGGATGACCACGGCCGACGTCTCCGAGGACAACATCAACCACGTCACCGCGGACCTCGGCGGTTATCCGCTCCTGGTGCGTCCGTCGTACGTGCTCTCGGGCGCGGCGATGTGCGTCGTGCACGAGCCGCAGCACCTCAAGAACTACCTCGCGCGCGCCGTCTCGGTGTCGCCCGAGCACCCCGTGGTCATCACCAAGTTCGAGACCAACGCCAAGGAGATCGAGGTCGACGCCGTGGCCGATCACGGCGAGCTCGTGCTCTGGGCCATCAGCGAGCACGTCGAGAACGCCGGCGTCCACTCGGGCGACGCGACGCTCGTGCTCCCGCCGCAGAAGCTCTACATGGAGACGCTCCGGCGCATCAAGCGCATCGCCCGCGACATCGCGCGCGCGCTCGCGATCACGGGGCCCTTCAACATCCAGTTCCTCGCCGTCGAGAACATGGTGAAGGTCATCGAGTGCAACCTCCGCGCGTCGCGGAGCTTCCCCTTCGTGTCGAAGGTCACGGGGGTGAACTTCATCCGCGAGGCCGCGCGGCGCATGCTCGACGTCGCCACGCCCGTGACGTGCGAGGCGCTGGAGCTCGACTACGTGGCCGTGAAGGCCGCGCAGTTCTCGTTCTCGCGCCTCGCGGGCGCAGACCCCACGCTCGGCGTCGAGATGGCCTCGACGGGCGAGGTGGGATGCCTCGGAGACGACCTCCCCGAGGCGCTCCTCAAGGCGCTCATGGCGACGGGCTTCCGCATCCCGAAGAAGGGCGTGCTGCTCTCGCTCGGCCCCGTGAGCGACAAGTATCGCTTCGAGCGCGAGGCGAAGATCCTCCTCGCGCGCGGCCTCAAGCTCTACGCCACGCCGGGCACCGCCGACGTCCTGCGCGAGCAGGGCATCGAGTGCACCGTCGCGTGGAAGGACAGCCACGAGCGCAGCCCCGCCGCCGTGACGCTCCTCAACGAGGGCGCCATCGACCTCGTGATCAACATCCCGCGTAGCTGGGACAAGCAGGGCCTCCCCGACGGCTACCGCATCCGTCGCCGCGCGGTCGATCTCAACGTCCCGCTCATCACGAACTTCCAGCTCGCGCGCGCCGTCGTCGACGCGCTCGATCCTGCGCACCCCGTGAAGCTCGCGCCCCTCGACTGGGCGAGCTACCTCGCGCGCCACCCCAAGGCGTAGCCCTCACCCCGTCCCTCTCCCGCGAAGCGGGAGAGGGTGCCCGTTGGTGGCCGCCATGCCCTCACCCCGCCCTCTCCCACCAGAGGTGGGAGAGTGTGTCGGCGGGCTACGTGCGCTGCGACTCAAGGCGTCGCCCAAGCGAATTCGCTTCGAACGGCGCAGGTGACCTCCTCTGCCTTTGTACTGCGTGGTCACCCTCTCCCACCTCTGGTGGGAGAGGGCAGGGTGAGGGCATGGCGGCCACCAACGGGCACCCTACTCCCGCTTCGCGGGAGAGGGACGGGGTGAGGGATGTGTCAGACTGCGCGGCCCGAGAAGGGAGCGCCATGCAGTACATCCTCAGCCACTACGGCCATCGCTACGTCCGCCACCTCATGCGCTCGGGCTCGCTCGACGAGGCCCTCACGCGTGACGACGACCGCCTCGTCTGCGAGCTGCTCTCGCACGGGGCCGTTCCCGCTGAGGGCAACGATGCGCTCGCGCCGCTCGTGGCGCGCGGGCTCGTCGAGGCCGTCGGCGACGAGGTCTCCCTCGACGACGTGCGACTCCGCTACGCGCGCAACCCGCTGGAGCACATGCGCCGCGTGACCTTCGAGTACACGACGGTGTGCAACCTCGACTGCCTGCACTGTCGCAACACCAACCTCGAAGCGACCGCCGAGGCGAGGCCCGACGCGCTCTGTCGCGTGGTCGACGCGGTGATCCCCGTGGGCATCACGCGCTTCGACTTCATCGGCGGTGAGGTGACGCTCTTCGGCAAGGGGTGGCTCGACGTCGTGGCCCACGCGCGCGCGAAGGGCGCCACGCACGCGGCCGTCATCACGAGCGGGTGGTTCCTCGGTGAGACGGCCTTCGCGGCGGCGGGGCGGCGCTACGACGACGACCGCGCCTACCTCGCGCACCTCCGCGAGCGAGGCGTCACGCACGTGGTGTTCAGCCTCGACGGCCCCGAGGACGTCCACGACCGCACCCGCAAGACGCCGGGGCTCTACCGCCGCGTGCTCGAAGGCTTCGAGAAGGTGCGCGCCGCGGGGCTCTCTCCGCGCGTGTCGGCCGTCCTCGGACTCGGCGTCTCCGAGCGCGTCGGGCTCGAGTGGATCGCGGGCATCTCGGAGCGCATCTACGGCCCCGCGTCAGACGCCGACCTCGCCGTCGGGAGGCTCTTCGCCGACGACGTGAACTACGTGAGCAACTTCATCGACGTGGGCGGCGGCGTGAAGCTCCGTCGTTCGCGTTACGACCTCGACGCGTTCACCGACGAAGACCTGCGCTGCAAGAACTTCTTTCGCCCGCACCCGACGCTGCGCATCAAGGCCACGGGCGAGATCTCGCTCTGTCCGCTCGTCGAGGGCGGCGACGGCTACGGCAACGTGCACGACCGCGACCCCATCGAGCTGCTCAACCGGATGCATGAGGCCTTCGTGTACAAGCTCCACGCCGAGAATCGCGTCGGGGAACACCGGCGCTTCGTCGACGTGTCGCTCTTCGACGGAGGACTCAGCCATGCGTGCAGCGCGCGCACGGCGATCAACATGGTCGCGAAGGCCATGCACGACCGCGGCGTCGCGGAGACCGACGCGGAAGCGATCCGGGCGATCAACCTCGAGGTCGCCGAGAAGATGGGCGCTCGACCGAGGACGCTGCGCAACCGCGCCAACGGCCACGCGCGCCCGCGGTAGCGAAGCGCGCGCATCCCGTCACCATCGCGCGTTCGTGCTGATACCCTCGCGCGCCGTGAGAGCCCTCGCACTCGCCTCGATCGCGCTCCTCGGCTGCGCCGGGAGCCAGCACCACGGACACCGCCATCACCGCGAGCGCGTCGTCGTGCTCGATATGTCGCTCGGCGGCGCCGTCCTCTTCGCCGACGAGCGCGCCGCGGTGCGCGACGCCGTGGGGCGGTTCCTTCACGATCAGCACGTGCTGAGGTTGAAGGCCGTTCCGCGCGCGGAGTTCGACGCGGCGCTCGCCGTCGCTGCGGGGTCGCGGGTCGATCCCTCGGGGCCCGTGTGCGAGGCCGTGCCCAACGTGCTGTCGCTCGTGCGGAGGCGCTTTCCCGATGCGCTGATCGCGTTCACGCACGCGAGCTGCGAGGACGACGGCTGCGCGCTCTCGGTCTCCGTCGATCGGCCGACGGCGCAGGGCGCGCTGCGTGGTCCTCCCGTCGCGCGATGGAGGGCGTCGGTCACGGCGACCGGGGATGTCGGTGGGTGGGTGGCTGCGGTGAACACGCTCTCCGTGCCGCAGCCGCAGTCTGGCGGCGTTCTCGCGTTGCTCGGGGGAACGAGCGGTCCGACGCCGCGCGTGACCGTGCTGCACACGCGCGCCATCGGGACGTGGTCGACGCAGCCGACGGTCGCGTCGTTCGCGAGCGCGCAATCGGCGCTCGACGCGTGTCACGTCCGCGGACCTTCGTTCGGCGACGACGACCTCCTGCTCGCCGTCGATGCGAGCGGGGCGATCACGCGCTGCGAGGTTCCCGCGAGAGACAGCTTCACCGACGGCGCGCGGCTGCGCTGCCTCTGCGACGCGGTGCGCGGCGTGACCTTCGGCGCGGGCGCCGCGGATCGACGCGTCTTCGCGTCCGTGATGAACGTGCCCGAGTCGGGCGTGCAGTCGGGTGATCGCTGCGTGCGAGCGGCGGTCGACGGGATCACCAGCGACGACGCGCACGTCACCGAGGCGGGCATCGGCGACGTCACCGACACCGTGGCCCGTTGCGCCGCCGACGCGCAGATCGCCGCGCCCACGCGCATCCCCCGCGACCATCACCGTGAGCGGAACGGGGCGCGTCACCGACGTGGCGGTCGACGAGGGCGTCGCGGCCCCGCTGCGCGCGTGCGTGACGACGGCGCTGCGTTCGGCGAGGGCGACGTGCACGACCACGGGCGCGACCGCGAGCATTCGGGTGCGCTTGCGCGCGTACGCGGCGACGGAGGCGTGTTCGAACTTCACGCGCTGAGCGACGCGATCAACGTCTTCCGCGTCTCACCGCGGCCAGGCGCACGCGCCGAGAAAGCACACCGTCCCCGCCGGACACTCGTTGCGGCTCGCGACGCACCCGAGCGCGCAGTAGTTGGCGCCCGGGTCCGCTTGAATGCACGTCGGACGGAGCGTGCTCCCGGCGGGCGCGGGCGGGCAGTCGGCGCCAATCATCGCGAGGTTGCACGGCGGCGCGCACCACTGGACCTCGCCCGTGCGGCTGTATCCCGGGATGCACGCGAGCGTGCCCGCGCACGCGTCGTCGTTGATGCCCCGCGGCGAGCCGAAGCAGTTGCCGTAGGTCTCGGTGCCGGTGCCCGACGCGTCGGGCCGCGGCGCGTCGGTGACCGTCGCGTTGTCCCCGGTCACGGCGGCGTCGCTCGCGGTGCGCGGCCCGCTCTCGGGCGCGCTGCACCCCACCGCGAGCGCGAGGGTCAACCACCCCGCGAAGCCTCGCGAGGGCGCTCGAAACAGCGTGATTCCAACGTCGTGACGCATCGCGCGCATGAGGCGACACGGGGCGCCGTCGCGTCAAGAAACGCGCATCATCCGGCGCGCGTCGCGAGGTCGCGGAGCCAGCGCGCGGTGTCGTCGGGCGTGCGGTGTCGCTCGACGCGCAGGTGCGTCGGGCGCTCGGGGCCGAGGAGCAGCGCGGTGTAGGTCTCGCGTCGCTCGTCGAAGGTGTCCCACGCCCATCGCACGATGGAGTCGCGGCCGAAGGCGCGCACGATCGACTCGCGGTTGCCCGACCAGAGCACCTCGCGCTTGAGCGAGCGACGCAGCGTGCGCCAGATCACCCGACGCATCACGACGTGACGCGCGTAGTCGAGCCACACGAGGGTGTCGGCGTGCGGCCACACGAGGTCGCGCGCGTGGAGGTAGTTGCCGTCGACCACCCAGCGCTCCGTCGCGAGGGCCTCGCGGAGGCGGGCGCGAAAGGTCGCGGGGGGAGCCTCCGTCCAGCCGGGCTCCCAGTGGAGCGCGTCGAGCTCGACGCGCCGCGCATCGAGGATCGACGCGAGGGTGCGGGCGAGGGTCGACTTGCCCGCGCCCGAGGTGCCGACGATCACGACGCGGCGCGGGGGATGAGTGCTCGGTGGCGCGGTCACGCGACGCTTCATCGTGCGACGACGCCGTGGGGTCGAGCCCCTTTCGCCAGAGGGCCTCGCGGGCGCACTCGCGCGTCGACACCCGCGGCCCCGGGGTGATACCAACGAGCAGCGATGGGAGCTTCACAGAGCATCACGCCGGGGACGGTGTTCGGTGGGGATTACGTCGTCGAGCGCACCCTGGCCGCGGGCGGAATGGGCGCGGTCTACGTCGTCCGACAGAAGAGCACGCAGAAGCTCAGGGCGCTGAAGACGCTGCTCCCCGAGCACGTCGCCGACCCCTCGATGCGCGCTCGCTTCGCGCGCGAGGCCGTCGCGGGCGCCCACATCGAGAGCGACCACGTCGTCGAGGTGCTGGCCGCCGGCGTCGATGAGCCCACGGGCATCCCGTGGCTCGTGATGGAGTTCCTCAACGGCGACGACCTCGCGAACGTCGTGAAGAAGCGGGGGCAGCTCTCGCGCGCCGAGGTGCTCGAGGCCGCGCGTCAGCTTGGACACGCGCTCACCGCGGCGCATCGCGGCGGCGTGGTGCACCGCGACCTCAAGCCCGAGAACCTCTTCCTCTCGACACCGCGCAGGGAGGGCGTGCCGTTCACTCTCAAGGTGCTCGACTTCGGCATCGCGCGGCTGCTCCACACCACGAACCTGAAGGCCACCACCTCGGCGATGGGGTCGCCCCTGTGGATGGCGCCCGAACAGACCGACGCGGCGCTGCCCATCACGCCGTGCACCGACGTCTGGGCCGTGGGGCTCATCTTCTTCTGGGCCCTCACCGGGACGCACTACTGGCTCACGCCGCGACAGCCCGACGGCACCATCGGCTCGATGATCCGCGAGCTGCTCGGCGATCCGCTCCCCGCGGCGAGCGCGAGGGCGGCCTCGTTCGGCCTCCCCGACCGGCTCTCGCAGGGCTTCGACGCGTGGTTCTCGCGCTGCGTGTGCCGCGACCCCGCGGGGCGCTTCCGCGACGCGTCGGAGTGCTTTCCCCCGCTGATCGCGCTCCTCGACGCCGCGGGCGCCTCGGCGTCGTCCGTGGCGCCCTACGCGGCCCCGTCGACGTCTCCGATCGCCGCGACGCAGCAGCACACGGGCGCCTCGTTGATCGCGCCGACGATGGCCGCCCCGCCGGTGACCGCGGCGCCTCCCACGCAGTCTCAGCAGGGCGCGCCCACCTACGCGCAGATGCCTGTCGGGATGCCGCCGATCGCGCCGCAGCCGATGGTCGCCGTCGCGCCGTCGCGCTCTCGCGTGCCGTTGATCGTCGCGAGCGTGCTCGGCCTCGCGCTCGTCGGCGTGGTCGTCGCCATCGCGCTCCGTGACCGCGCGCCGGAGCCCGCGCCGCAAGGCACGATCGCGCAGACCGACACGACCGCGACCGCGATGGACGCGGGCGTCGCGGCGCCGCGCGTGGCCGAAGCCGAGGATCCGGTCGCCGCCGCGCAGCCCGCGAACACGCTCGTGCCCGGGGGAAACCCTCGCGTGCTGCCGCCGGGCTTCGACGCGGGGAGGCTTGTTTTTCCGATGCTCGACGCGGGGCCGACGCCGACGATCGTGGAGCCTCCGCCGACCGTCGTGGAGCCTCCGCCGACCTGGGCCGACGTCGCCACCGATCGCGCGAGCGCCGTGGTCGATCGCGCAGACCCGGTGACCGCGCCCGACGTGATCGCGCCTCCTCCTCCTCCGCCTCCTCCGCCGCCTCCTCCTCCGCCGCCTGCGCCCGACGTGACGACCGCGCCGGCGCAGCCTGATCCGGCGCCTGCGGCCGAGGGCTGCGAGTCCCATTCGAACTGCTCGTCGTGCCTCGCTGACAACGGCTGCGGCTGGTGTCAGCGCGCGAACCGCTGCCTCCGTGGCAACTGGGCCACGGGGCCCAACAACGGCGCGTGCTCGGGCGACGACTGGGTGGGCGACGCCACGCACTGCGACGACCGCTGCGCGCGTCACGCGAACTGCTCGTCGTGCCTCGCGGAGCGCAACTGCGGGTGGTGTCAGAACGCGAACCGCTGCGTGTCGGGCAACTGGGCCACGGGGCCCTATCACGGCGCGTGCGGCGAGCCGAACTGGATCGGCGATGCGTCGCACTGCGACGACCGCTGCGCGCGGCAGACGACCTGCGGCGCGTGCCTCGGAGAGCGCGGCTGCGGGTGGTGCGGCAACGTCAGGCGTTGCGTGTCGGGCAACTGGGCCACGGGGCCCTACAACGGCGCGTGCTCGGGAGACGACTGGGCGGGTTCGGCGAGCCAGTGCCCCTGAGCGCGTAGCGAGGAGTGCGTGCGATGAGCGGCGAGAAGACGATAGCGTTTCGCGAGGCCGCCGTGGCCGAGGCCATGAAGGTCTGGACCGTCGGCGCCAACGAGAAGAACAAGAGCTCCACGCGCCCCATCGCGGAGGACTCGGGCTTCGACCACACCATCTTCAAGAAGGACGGCACGACCTGGGCGTGGTGCGGGATGTTCGTCGCCGCGATGCTCTATCGCGCGGGCCTCTGCCCGGCGCTCCGGTCGGGGATGTGGGAGACGCGCAACGTGGTGCACTTCTTCGCGTACGACTACGAGAAGCGCGTGCCGCGGTGGGTCTGGGACGGTGACGTCGGGGGGTGGCTCGAGCTCAAGACCTTGCACCAGGCCAGCGACTCGATGCGAACATGGATCGATCGCGAGTCGATGCAGGACACGGCGCTCGGGGCGCTCGACATCCTGCCCGGCGACGTCGCGCTCATCGATCACGAGGGCGACGGCAAGCCCGACCACATCACGCTCGTCGAGTCGTACGACCCGGCCACTGGCCTGCTCATGACCATCGAGGGCAACGGCTACGGCAGGGTGGCGAAGCTCGAAGACGACGGCACCGTCACGCTCGGCGACAAGGAGGCCGACGCGGTGGTTCGCAACCCTCGCGACCTCTCGGACTCGAAGCAGCGGCGGAGGATCTTCGGCGTCGGGCGTCTCTCCGCGGTCGACTTCGAGCAGCGCGCGTACGCGAACAGCGATCGGTGCCCTTCGGGGGCGCCGAAGGGCGGCTGAGCGCGCGTCAGGCGGGGTTGACCACGCGCCCCATGAAGAGCGTCGCGCCCGTCGGTCGGTCGCGGATCACGAAGATGAAGGGGCGGTCCGCGCGGAAGGTCGCGGGCTCCATGTAGGCCGTTCCCGCGAAGATGACGGCGGTGGCGGCGGCGGCCTCGGTGCCCTGCTCGTTCACGGCGATGAAGCCCTGGTGGATCACGTCGGAGACCAGCAGGTCGTGCGCGCCGTCGATGCCCGAGAAGTCCGCGCCGCCCGAGAACGCGTCGCTCATCCCCATCGTCTGCAGGAGCTGCTTGAGGCTCGTCGACGTGCGGAACGAGAAGGTCGGAACGGTGAGCTGCACGCTGCGACCGCGGAGCCCCTCGACGATCCCCTGGAGGCGGTCGGCGGTGAGCGCGCGCTCGAAGGTGGCGAAGTTCCCCGCGCTCGGGAGGATGAGCACCATCGAGGTCTGCCCGCCCGCGTAGGGGAGCTCGACGGCCTGGTAGTCAGCCCCTTCGCCGTAGGCGTACTCGCCGCTGCGGTTCATGAAGGGCACCGACGGAGACGACCCGTCCGCGCGATGAAAGGCCGCCGGCGCGGTGGCCGAGCGTTCGAAGTGATCGGCCCACGAGGCCTTGAAATACACGGCGTTGGTGAGCACGAGCCGCGTGTCGGAGTTCACCGCGCCCGTGGGGATGAGCTCGGGGATGCGCCGCTCGGTCTGCTCGCTCACGGCGGCGTTGATGCGCGCGCGGCTGCCCTCGGCGTCGCGGATGAAGTCGACGAGGTTCACGCCCGCGCCGTAGCTCTCGGCCAGCGTGTCGAGGTAGCTCGGGAGGAAGCTGAACCCGCGCTGCCCCCAGAGCGCGTTGACGACGCGGAGGGTGAAGGCCTGGCCGCTCTCGACGGGGCGCGCGGCCCGCGCGGCGAGGTCCTGGTCGAGCGCGTTGAAGGCCGCGTGCTGCCTCGCCTGCGGGAGCTGGAACCGCAGCGCCGCGGCCATCTGCGCCTCCGTCGCGTTGCGCGCGCCGGCCCAGGCCATCGCGAGCGCGAGCTGCACGGAGTGGGGCGAGTAGATGATGTTCCCGTCGGTCTTCGCGAGCTCGCGGTACGCGTCGACGGAGAAGGTCGTGTGACCGCGCACGAGCGCCGCGCGGTCTTCGGCCGACACCGAGGGAGTAGCGATGCGCGCGCGCGACGAGCGCGCCACTTCGAAGGCGCCGTTGCCGTCGATGGGGACGCTCCCGTCGCCGCATCCGGCGAGGAGCGCGAGCGCGAGGCCCGAGGTGAGGAGCGCGCGAGAAGACGATCGAAGCGTGTTGTGGTTCATGCCCGAGCACAGTGCAGTCGCCGTGCCTCGCAGAATCCTCGGGCGTATCGCGAGAACGATCTCCGCGCGCTCGATCGCGTTCGTATCGACGTGGCAACAGTCGCGGCACAGCGCGGCGCAACACGCGCGAAGGGCTTTGCCGAAAGCGGTTTCGAGAGGGTCGGTCAGGCCGAACGGCGCCGTCGCGCGCGAACGAGCGCCGTCGCGGCGAGCAGCGCGAGGAGCGCGCGCGGCGTCGAGGGCGCGCCCCGCGGTGTCGCGCATCCGCAGCCCGAGTCCGAGGCGGAAGACGGAGGCGTCGCAGCATCGGCGGTCGCGACGTCCGCGTTCGCGGTCACGTCGTTCGCGGTCACGTCGTTCGCGGTCACATCGTTCGCGATCACGTCGGTCGCCATCGCGTCGGTCGCAGAAGGCACATCGGCGAGGGTCGCGTCGGACACGGTCACGTCGGGCGCGGTCGCGTCGGTCACGATCACATCGGGAGTGCTCGCGTCGACCACTCCGGCGTCGGGCGAGGCCACGGCGCACGCGGGCTTGAGCCCTGCGATCACGCGCCAGCCCGGGTTGGTCCCTTCGCCCGCGTAGGCGCCGCGGAAGGTGCGCGACGTACGCGGCGTGCAGTTGAAATCGAGGTTCCAGTCCCGGTCCGCGGAGAGCTGCGCCATGTCGATCGCCGCGCCCTGACAGCGGCCCGCGCGGGGATAGAAGTCCATGGAGCCCGGCGTGATCGACGGCGCGGCCACGTACATCGGCGCGGCGGCGACGGTGTCGGTGACGTTGTCGCGCAGCGTGTCGATGGTGCCGCTGATGGGCATCGCCGAGAAGATCACGTTGCCGACGACGGCGCTGCCCTGCGCCGCGGCGCTGCCGAAGACCACGCCGCGCCCCGCCGCGTAGATCGTGTTGTCGTAGACGAAGGCCTGACGCAGCGGCAGGTCGTGGTTGCGCAGCAGGATCGCCGTGCCCACCACGTCGAGGAAGAGGTTGTCGTGGATGGTCACGCGCCCCGACGCCTGCAGCAGCGACTCGCGCGGGTTGTGGAGGAAGACGTTGCCGTAGATCTCGTAGCGATCCATCGCGCCGAGGCCCGTGTCGGGGAAGCCTCCGACGAGGAGGTTCGGGCGGTTGCCGTCGGGCGAGGGGCGGTCGGTCTTGATCCAGACGTTGTTGCGAATGATCGTGCTCGTGGGCGCCGTGGGCATCCCCGCGAGCATCGGGCGCGCGCGCTGGTACTTGATCTCCATCCCGTAGCCGATGGTGTTCTGGATGAGGTTGTTCTCGATGAGGCCGCCGATGAAGGGCTGCGACCCGTCGGAGTTGCCGAGGTAGAGGCCCGTCCCCGCGCCGTTGATCGTGTTGCCTCGGATGACCCATCCCCAGGTGGGCGTCTTCGTCGAGATGGCGACGGTCTGCTGCGAGCCGTCGTGGCCGACGAAGGTGCAGCCCTCGACGGTGATGTGGTGCACGGTGTTGCTCGCGAGCCCGCCCGCGCTGACGCCGAACGCGCCCACGACGCCGTGGCCGTCGACGGTGACGTGACGGAGCACCACGTAGCTCGAGTTGCGGAGCTCGACGGTGTTGCAGCACGGCCCGGGGTCGGCGTTGAACACCGCCGCGGGGCCGCTCGCGGGACCCTCGATCACGATGGGCGCGTCGGGCGTTCCGTTGAGGTTCGAGATGCTCAGGATGCCGTAGGAGCCCGCGGCGAGGCGCATCGTGTCGCCCGGTCGGAGCGAGGTCACGACGGTGCGGTAGTTCGACGGCGTGGCCGGGCGATCGTCGGCGCGCGCTTCGAACGCGAGGAGGCAGAGCGAGGCGGCGAGGGGGAGGATTCGGGGCCGTTGCATCGAGGTCTCAGTCGGCGAACTCGAGGTCGTCGAGGAGGATGGAGCCGGTGTCGAGGCCGTCTGCCGACATCGCGATCTCGATGCGGCGGAGGCGGTGAAGGTCGAGCGCGGGCGTGGCGCGCGCGGCGAGGCCCGAGAGCGTGAGGCGCACGGTCTGGAGCACCGCGCGGGGGTAGTCCGTGGGGTAGAGGTGCGGCACCTCGGTGACCTCGGAGGCGCGCGCGGATCCGCGGTGTCCGTCGGCGTCGACGAGGGTGATCGCGAAGTCCTGCGCGGGGCGGTCGGCGGGGTTGAGCCGGTGCGCGCGCGACGCGACGCGCAGCGAGAGGACGCGGAACGACGACGCGTCGAAGGACGCTCCGTCGGCGCCGAGGTCGACGGAGAGGGCCGCGTCGGAGGCGCTCCAGTCGAGGGCGAGGGCCGAGCGCGCGGGCGTCGTGGTGAAGGGGTTGGCGTGCGGCCACCCGAAGCGGATGGGCCCCTGCGGCGAGCTGATCGAGTAGCGCTGATCGCACGCGGGCGATGACGTTCCGGTGCAGGGGAGCGAGGTCACGGCGCCCGCGGGGGTGTAGGCCCCGCCGAGGAGGTTGCTGCCGAGCTCGGCGCGTTCGAACGCGTCGACGCGGGCGAGGTGCGGCGACGAGAACGAGCGGCGCACGTCGAGGGGATCGGGCGCGTCGGTGTAGCGCGCGACGCTCGCGGGCACGTCGCCCGAGGCGCGGAGCCAGGGCTCGATGGTCGCGCCCGCGCGCATCGTCCCGTCGAACCACGCCGACACCGTGGCCTCGAGGAAGCGCGGTTGAAGCTCGGGGTCGCTGACCTCGCCGGGCAGGCAGCTCTGCACGCCCGAGGCGTTGTCGTCGAAGCGCCACTCGGTGTTGAAGTAGTCGTGGTTCATGTGGCGGACGAAGAGCTGCGCGGCGGGCGCTGCGTCCTCGGCGCTTCGAAGCGTGCGGTCGTAGAGCTGCACGCCGTCGTACGTGAACACGTCGCCGTCGCACACGGGGACGAGCGTCGCGAAGGCCACGCTGCCGGGCTGCGGGTTGTCGAAGTTCGTGGGCGCGAGGGAGAACACCGACGCGAGCGTGAGGCCGTCGATGTCGGTCGCGGTGGCCATCGCGCCGGGCACGGCGGCGACCGCTTCGGCGCCGCGCGAGTGACCGAAGAGGCCGATGTGCGACAGGTCGACGTGGCCCGCGAAGGTCGTGTCGAAGGGGGCCGCGCCGCCGTCGGCGTTCCACGCGCGCCAGCGGCGGAGGTGCTCGATGAGGAGCCGCGCGCGCTGCGTGATGAAGCCGTCGGAGCGCCCGCTTCGAATGCCGTCGCGGCAGTTGACGGCGTTGGCGTCGACGCTCGCCGCGATGTAGCCGTGCGCGGCGAGGGTCTCGGCGAGGTACGAGAGCCCCTCGGCGTTGGGCGTCGGCGTGCCCGAGCGGCAGGCACCCGTGTTGGTGATCGCGCAGGCGTCGTCGCGGGCGGGGTTCAGGCCCGTGCGGTCGTAGCTGTTGAGCCGACAGTTGCCGTGGTTTCCGTGGAGCAGGAGCACGAGCGGAAAGGGTCCGCCGGAGAGGTCCGCGGGCCTTCGAACGACGGCGTGGATGGGCGCCGACGTGGTGGCCTCGGTGCGCGCCGCGGCGTTCGCGGGGAGCGAGAACTCGGGCACGGGCTGGACGCCGAGGTGATAGCTCGTCGCGCTCACGGCGAACGCTCTCACGGGCGCCGTCGCGGCGCCGTCGCGGTCCCCGACGCGCGTCACCACGCGGAAGTACACCGCCGGGGTCGCGAGCTCCTCGTCGTACCTCGTCGCGTCGGGGGCGACGCTCGTCACGGCGGTCCACGGTCCGCCCTGGGCCGTCGCGCGCTCGACGCGGTATTCCGTGGCGTCGGAGTCGGCGGGGTGATCCCACACGAGCGTCACCGTGGTGCGCTCCGCCTGAAGCTGCGCGTGCGCGATGCGAAGCCCCGTCGCGGCGAAGGCGTTCTTCACCGTCGCGGTGCCCTCGCAGCGCGCCTCGTTTCCTGCGCGGTCCGTCGCGGTGTAGCGCGCGCTCACGGCGCCTCGCTGCGTGGTGCGCGCGGGCTCCGAGGTGACCGTCACGCTGTCGGCGCAGCGGTCCGTGGCCGCGGGCGTCGGGAGCGCGATCTCGGCGCCGGGCTCCAGCCGCAGCGCCGCGGGGATGCTCGCGCACGACACCGTGGGCGGCTCGTGGTCGGTGACCCTCACGGTGAGCGCGCAGGTCGTCCCGTCGCTCGCCGTGAGTCGAAGGTCCGCGCTGCCCACGGCGAGGCCCGGCTGCGATGCGGTGAAGGCGCAGCCGCTGACGCTCGACGCGGGGATCGGAACGGGCGTCATCGCCGCGGTGCACGCGACCTCGATCGACTGTCCGCACGGCGGCGCGGTGGCGCACTCGTCGCTGCACGCGGCCAGCGACGCGAGCGCGAGCGCGGGGAGCGCGGCCCTCACGGGATCACCGGCAGCGCAGGGGCGATCACGCGGCGACGCGCGGGGTCGGGACCGTACTGGAGCGAGACCTCGCCCTGCGCGGGGAGCGTGGCGCCGTCGGCCGCGATGAAGCGCATCGTGGTCGCCTCGGGGTAGCCCATCGAATAGAAGCCGAGCGCGCCGATGTGGAGGGAGGTCGTGAGCGCCCCGGCCTGCCAGCCCGTCGCGCGTTCGAGGTCGATGGCGACGGGATTCGTCGCGCGCACGGTGTTTCCGTGACCGTCTTCACCCTCCGTCGCGGCGACGCGCGAGACGCGAACGCGCACGTCGTCTGCGGGCGCCGCGGGGCGCGCGACGGGCGTCGGTGGCGTGGCGCCGGTGTGCGTCGTCCCGGGGATCGCAGGGCTCCGAGGCGCGGTGACGGCGGCGCTCCGCGTGGCGCCCGGTTCGAGCACCGAGGGCCGCGCGACGGGCTGCGCGGCGGGCTGTGTCGAGCCAGGCGTCGGCGCGGGCGTCGACGGCGTCTCGGGGGGCGCGGCCGCGTGCGAGCACGAGAGGGCGCAGATCGCGAGCGCGACAGGGAGCGAGAGGTGGGCGTTCATCGCGGGCCGCGAGTGTACAGGACCGCTGTCGCGAGGGATCTCTCTCCCCGCGCGACGGCGACGCGCGTGAGCCCTTGCGCGGCGCGGAGGACCTGCTGCATACGTGTCGCGCGATGGAGAGTCGGCTTCGCCTGGTGGGATTGATCGTTGCCGCATGCGCGGCCTGCAGCGACGAGACGGCGCCCGTGGCGGGACGGACCGACGCGGGCAGCGACCTCGGCCCCGTCGACGTGCCCGTTGAGGCCGACGCGGGTGACCGCTGCGACCCCCGACGGCGCCTCGAAGACGGCGGGACGGCGTTCAACATCCCCGACGGGTGCGCGCTCCCGAACATCGTCCCGCGCATCGCGCGCGTGCAGTTTCAGACGCGGGTGTTCACCGCCGGCGCGTGCGAGGTGCTCGAAGGGTGCACGCTGCCCGGTCGGCGTCGGCTCATGCGCTTCGACCTCTCGACGCCCAACGTCGGTCAGGGTGACCTCTTTCTCGGCCCTCCGCTGCGCGACAACCGACCGACGGGGCCCTTCGAGTGGAGCCCCTGCCACGGGCACTACCACTTCATCGGCTACGCGGACTATCGGCTCTGCAACGGCGCGGGCTGCGACGTGGCGCGCGGGCACAAGCAGTCGTTCTGCCTCGAAGACTACGGGCCCTGGGGCGAGGACAACCACGTCCCCGTGCGCGAGTGGTACCGCTGCGACAACCAGGGCATCCACGCGGGGTCCTTCGACCTCTACACGCGCGACCTCGACTGTCAGTACATCGACGTGACCGACACGCCCGCGGGGCACTACCGCATCCGCGTGCAGGTCAACGGCGAGCGCAACCTCGCGGAGTCTGACTACAGCGACAACGAGGCCTTTCTCGACGTCGACATTCCACCGTCGGACCCGGTGAGCACCGAGGTGAACCCCACCGACGTGTGCGCCACGGACGTGTCGGGCGCCGCCCGCGACTGCAGCTGGAACGTCGACCGCACCACCACCTGCACCCCCGGCGAGATGGTCACCGTGGGCTGCAACGCGGCGTGCTCGCCGTCGCTCGGCGACTGCATCGGGAGCCCTGTTCTGCGCGTGTGTCCCGGCGACGGCCCGTGCACGCATTCGCTCGCGGTCGCCGAGCTCGACGACGCGTGCGGCGCCGCGTGTCGCTCGCTGACGTTCCGCTGCCCCGCGTCGCACGGGCGCTTCACGGTGCTCACCGCGGCGCTCCGCGCGGGCGCGCCGTACACCTGTCACGTCGCCGTCGCGGGCCGCTGAGAGAAGGGGCCTTCAGTTCATGGGGACCATCGTGGTTCCGCCGCCCGCGAGGGTGGCAGAGATCCACGGGCCGAGCTGCGAGGAGCCCACCGACGAGCCCTCGAAGGTGCTCGACGAGGGGCGTCCGATGTTCTGGCTGCACGCGGTGGGCACGGGCCCGACGACGTTGCCCACGGTGAGCGTCTGACCCGTCGACGCGATGACGAGCCGCACGGGGAGCGACTGCTGCGTGCGGGGATACGAGCGATCCGTGCCGGGCACGCGCATGCCGAGGCGCGTGCTGTAGAACTGGCAGTTGCCGAGGGTCACGCGCGACTCTTCACCGAGGCACGCGACGACCTCCGTGTCGGCGATTCCCTGCGCGAGCTGATCGTTCGGGATGAGCCCGTTCGAGATCCGCCAGGTGCCTGACGAGTTGCGGGTCGCGCCGACGACGCGATGCACGCCAGCGCCCGCCGTGTACGGTCTCGTGCCCGCGACGGGACGACCCTCGCACGCGGCCGTGAGCGCGCCGTAGGTGCTCTGCGTCTCCTTGTCGTGGTAGTACCCGGCGACGCCGCAGACCGTGCAAAGCACGGCGATTCCAGCGATCACGCCGACGATGAGGAGCGTGCGGTTGGGCTTCGGCGGCGGCGGCGAACCCCATCCCCCGGGCTGCCCGAATCCACCGGGAGGACCCGCGGGCGGAAATCCTCCGCCGGGAGGCTGTCCGAAGCCCCCAGGAGGCTGTCCGAAGCCGCCCGGAGGTTGTCCGAAGCCGCCACCCGGAGGCTGTCCGAAGCCGCCACCGGGAGGCTGCCCGAAGCCGCCGCCCGGAGGTTGTCCGAAGCCGCCACCCGGAGGTTGTCCGAAGGGGGATCCGCCACCTGGCGGAGGTCCCCAGTTGCCTTGTCCTGAACCGCTCATCAATACGTCCTCGTTGCTCCGCGTACCGCAACTCGGGGGGCGCGTCGACTACGCGGTGATCGCATCGGCGAGGCGCTCAGTCGGTGAGCACCAGATACGCCGAGAGGCGGTAGTAGGGCTCCGTGTGCGACGAGTCGTTGTAGTCGCAGCTCGTTCGAAAAACGCATCCGGCGCAGGGCGTCGCGCCGGGGCGGCAGGTGTTCTCCTGCGCCTGCACGTCGTACGAGAGCGTGTGCGCGCCCGCCGCGGGCGAGGGGAGCTCGACGATCCACGGCGCGGCGACGTCACCGGGGCACCAGCCCGCGCGCGAGGGCTGCCAGTTTCCGCGCTGCGTGTTCACGGGGTTCTCGGCGCAGTCGTCGCGCCAGAGGTCGTGTTCGAAGCGCATCCCGTCGAAGAGCACCGCGTGGGTGCGCGCGCAGAACTCCGCGCAGTTGTCGCGGTTGCCCTGGCCGTGTCCCGTCGCGACGACCCACACCTTCGCGCCCCTCGCGCTCGACGGGATCACCACGCTCCGCGGCGGGAGCTGCATCGACGCCGGCCGCGCCGGATCGCCGTAGACCATGCGATTCCACCCGAGGGGGATGACCTCGCGCGCGGGGTGCTCGGCGACGCCGGGTTCGAAGGCGATCGAGGCCGTCACGAGCCACCCGTTGCCCGACGTGCTGCCGGGCCCGACCCAGGTGTCGATGAACGCGCGCACGCGGCGCTCGCCTTGAAAGAGCGGCATCACGTCGGTGAGGTCGAGGGTCCACGTTCCGCCGACGCCGTAGGGCGTGACGAAGCGCGCGAACTCGAGCTCGTCGGGCGCGCCGCCGTCGGGCGCGTCTTGCAGGATCGAGAGCGCGGCGACACGGTCCCACGCGTCGCATCGGCCCGACGGACACGCGAGCGTGAGGGTGAGCGTGGCCCGCGCGTAACGGCCCACAACGCGATCGGGGAAGCGCACCGTCGCGTCGACCATGCGGCGGTTCTCGGCGCTCGTGAAGAACACGTGCGTCCGTTCGAAGAGCGAGGCGGTGACGGGCTCGGCGGGCGGCTTCTGCACGTCGGGCGCGGCGTCGACCGCGGCGTCGAGGACGGGCGCGTCGCGCGAGGCGTCGGCGGGCGTCGCGGGTGACGCGCCGTCGCAGGCCGACACGAGCGCAGAGAGGAGCGCGGCGGTGAGCTTCTTCATCGCGTGTCGCGCGAGTCTCGCACGAGCCGTCGCTCCAGCGGAAACACTCTGTCTCGCGGGGAGGAGGCGCACAACGACTGTCTCGGCGCGCCGCCCTTCGGATACCCTCGCGCGATGCGAATCACACCTCGAACACACGCCGTCGCGCTCGCGATGGCGGGCCTCTGTGTCGCCCCGGGGGCCTCGGCCTTCTGCGGGTTCTATGTTGCAGGCTCCGACGCGACGCTCGCGAACCGCGCGACCTCCGTGGTGATGCTACGCGACGGCGCCCGCACGGTGCTCTCGATGCAGAACACCTACGAGGGACCGCCCGAGAACTTCGCGCTCGTGGTGCCAGTGCCCGTGGTGCTCCAGCGGGAGAACGTGCGCACCTTGCCGCGCGAGGTCTTCGAACGCGTCGACCGCCTCTCCGCGCCGCGCCTGGTGGAGTATTGGGAGCAGGACCCCTGCGCGCAGGAGGAGGGCGGGAGCGGTCGCCGGGGGGCGGTGAACACCGCGAGCGGGGGCGGCGGCCCCGGTCACAACGCGTCGCTCGGCGTCGCGGTCGAAGCGCGCTTCGCGGTGGGCGAGTACGACGTCGTGGTGCTGTCGGCCAACGACTCCACGGGGCTCGACACGTGGCTGCGGCGCGAGCGCTATCACATCCCCGCCGACGCGGCGCCGGTGCTCGATCCGTATGTGCGCGCGGGGAGCCGCTTCTTCGTCGCGCGCGTCGACGTCTCGCGCGTGCGCTTCGAGCAGGGGCGCGCCGTGCTCTCGCCGCTGCGCTTTCACTACGACAGCGACACGTTCTCGCTGCCCATCAGGCTCGGCCTCCTCAACTCGCCGGGTCGGCAGGACCTCATCGTTCACGTGCTCGCGCGGGGCCAGCGCTTCGAGGCCGCCAACCGGCCCAACGCCTTCTCGCAGACGAACCTCGACGTGCGCGACGCGGTGCGCGATCGCTTCGGAGACTTCTACAACGCGCTCTTCGAACGCACGCTGGAGCGCACCCCCGGCGCCGTGGTGACCGAGTACGCGTGGCAGTCGGCGAGCTGCGACCCGTGCCCCGTCGCCCCCCTCACACCCGAAGAGCTCAGCACGCTCGGCGTCGATGTCGCGCCTTCGGTGCAGGGGCCCGACGCGCAGACGACGCCCTTTCCGAACATCCGCCTCGAGGCGCCCGAGGTCGAGGGAGGCACCACGCCCGACGCCGTGCGCGCCGTCGTGCTCCGCGGCCTCGAGGAGCTCGATCGCTGCTACGACCTCGACGCGAGCGCGCACCCCTACGTCTCGGGCACCCTCGCGCTGCGACTCTCGATCGGACCGCGGGGCACCGTGGATTTCGCCTCCGTCGCGCGCTCGACGTACCCGACGCCGTTCCTCTTCCCCTGCGTGCGACCGGCGGTGCGACGGTGGCGATTCCCGCCGCCCGAAGGGGGCCTCGCGACGGTGGTCGTTCCGATCGAGTTCGGCGCTCGTCGCGCGACCGCGGACGCGTACTCGAACTGGGTGCTCACGCGGCTCCATACGCGCTACGGCCGCGCCGACGCGGGCGACGACCTCGTCTTCCGCGCGGCGCCCGCGGTGACCGGCGGTCGCGAGTGGTCGACCCGCGGCGGCGCGCTCGATCCGACCGCCCCCACCACCGGATCGAACAACTACCAGACGCGCTTCGCGATCCGTCACGCGTGGACGGGGCCCATCGCGTGTCGCAACCCCGTTCGCGGCGTATGGGGCGCGCGTCGCGGCGCGCCGCGCGAAGTGCGCAGCGCGCAGGGCCTCGCGTTCGCCGGGCGCATCACGTCGCCCGAGTCGTTGATCGTCGACGCGGCGTCGCGGCGCGCCGAGCTCACGACGCCGACACCGACGCCGACGTCGCCGCGCGCGCGCTTTCATTGCGGCGTCTCGATGGGGGCGACCTCGAAGGCGCCGCGGGTGATCGCGCTCGTCGCGCTCGCGTGGGCCGCGCTGCGTCGCCGCGCGCGGCGCGACGCAGGCGACGCCGTCGCGTCGAGGCGAAGGGCTGTGTGATACCGTCGCGCGATGCTTCGTCCGTGCTTCGTCGCTGCGCTGCTCGCGTGGAGCCCCGCGGCCTTCGCGCAGGAGCAGCTCCCTCCGCCGCCGCTCCCCGCGCCGCGTGTCGTGACCGAGCGCGGGCCGTCGCCGAACTACTACCGCCTTTCGCCGCGCGTGGTGCTCCCGCTCGTTCGCGCGGGCTTCGGCGCGCAGTTTCGAAGCGCGCCCGATGAGGCGTCGGGCTCCGTGGCCTTCACACTCGACGTGATGGGCGGCGTGGTCCTTCGCGCCGATCGCGCGTCGCCCTACGGCGTGCTCGCCGAGGCGGGGTACAGCTTCGCGGGCTTCTCGCAGCACCTCGCGGCGCTCGGCCTCGGCGCGGTGGTGGGCCTCGGCGCGATGTCTGATCGCGAGGGGCGCGCGCGTCCCGCGGGCTTCAGGGTCGCCGTCGCCGAGCACGTGCTCGCGGGCGCCTCGTACGGTGTCACCGCCGTCGGGCTGCGCTCCGGCGTCATCGTCGCGAGCGCGTCGTACGCCGTCGAGCTCTCGCATCAGGTGCTCTTCGTCGACGGCGAGGATCACAACGAGTTCAGGCTCACCCTGACCTCGCTCCTGCCCTTCGGAGAGATGGAATGAGCGCGCGCCTCGTCGCCGCGCTCACGCTCGCCGCGCTCGGCTGTGGCCCTGCGGTGGGCTCCCTCGTCGCAGACCGGCACTACCGCGAGGCCGTCTGCGCGGCGCACGACGGTCGAGGCGAGGGCATCGTCGAGCGCGCCCTCGAGGCCGACGCGAACCTCCTCGTGCACGCCGACGTGGTCGAGGGCGACGTCGTGCGCGCGGCGCTCGCTCGCCACGAGGGCGCCGTACCGGTCACGCTCTTTCGTGTGAGCGCGCAGAGCGACGTGCTCCCCCTCGACGCGGTCGAGCTCTCGGCCGCGGTCGGTACGATCGACGGCGGCGCCGCGGCGCTCCCCGCGCGCTGGGACACGCTCGCATGGGCCACGGGCGAGCGCCTCCCGCCGCGGCGAACGGCGCAGACCTACCTCACCGGCGGCAACATCCTCCGCGCGGGGGCGGCCGTCGCGACGCTCGGCCTCTCGCTGCTCTTCACCGACTTTCGCCCCGACACGATCTCCGTCGACGCGAGGCCCGAGGACTACGCCCGCGAGGCTCCGAACGCGACGCGCCTCCACGCGCTGATGGAGCGCTCCGGGTGTCGCCCGCACGAGCCGGGCGGCGGCGCGGGCGTGCGCTGCGAGTGGTTCTTCGTGTACGCGTCGTCGTCGCAGTCGCCGCTCGCGATGGCGCTCACCGCGCGCTTCGTCTCGAACCGCCTCGACCCCGAGCGTCACGACCGCGAGACCTGCGCGATCACGCGGAGGGCGCTCGTCCCCCTGGGCCGCGCGTCGACGCTCTCGTCGGAGCTCGCCGCGCGCTTCGCGCAGGGCGCACGCCCCGTGCGCGAGGTCGAGGACTACGGCGTCGATGCGCCCATCTCGGCCTGGGAGCAGGCCGCGGGCATCCTCATGCCGCGGTGACCGCTTCGAGCGCGAGCCACACCTCGTTGCGCCGGAGGAAGGGCAGCGTCCACGGCGGATCGTAGCGGTTGAGCTCCGCGGCGCCGACCACGCGCAGGCCCTTCGACGCGGCCCACCGCGAGAGCGCCTCGGTCTGCGTGCGCACGGCGTCGTCGTCGGCGGAGTCTGCGAAGCGCACCACGGCGACGCGCGTCTCGGCGATCTCGCGCAGCATCACGCGCGCGTCGTCGGGCGTCGGGAGCGTGGCGAGCGTGTAGGTCGCGGGCATCGTGAACGCGACGATCCACCCGGCGGCCTCGGCGCGCTGCGAGACGGGCGCGGTCATCGCGATGCGCTCGCCCGACGCTCGCTGCGTGACCGGCGCGGTCATGGCGATGCGCTGGCCGCGGTGGTTGCCGCCGAAGATGTACGCGGCGACGCGGCGGAACCCCTCGTTCGCGGCGTCATCGCGGGCGCCCGTGACGTGGGTCTCGGCGACGACGCGCCGCGCGTACCTGCGCACCTCGAAGGATCCGTCGCGAAGTTCGATGGTGTACGCGGGCTCGTCGACGCGTCGGCCCATGGTGTTCACCCACAAGGCCGCCGCGCCGACTGCCGCGAGGACGAGCGCCCCGATCAAGAAGCGCGTGCGCGGACGCGGCATCCCGAGTCTGAAGGGGAGCGCGACCAGAGGCGAGTACGCGGTGTTCATGTCCTCCGTGAGATGCTCCCCGGAGGGGCTCTGGCGCCCTTGAATGACAGCGTGGCGCGCCGCCACACGGGGGGATGACCGTGACGCGCGTTGACTGCGCGCGCGGAACTGCGATCGTCGCGGGCGTGACATCGCGCTTCTCAAGGGTGCTTCGGGGCGCGGGCGTCGCGGCGCTGGGCGTCACGCTCGGACTCGGAAGCTCCGTCGCGGCCGGCGTCGCGGCGTTTCGCGCGGGCGGCGTCGCGGTGGGCGCCTGGAGGACCAACGTCAACATCGGCAGCGCGGCGGCGTCGCCGTGGCTCCGCGCGGCCATCGCGCTCGGCGGACTGCTCGCGCTCGATCGACGCGAAACCCTGTATTTCACGGCCAGCGACGACGACGCGGGGAGGGGGCTCTCGCGGCGCTGCGCCTACCGCGTCGAGGGCGCGCAGCCCGACGCGCGCTGGTGGAGCGTCACGGTCTACGGCACCGACGGCTTTCTGATCCCCAACCGCGCGCGGCGCTACTCGTTCGGATCGGGCGCCGTCGCGCGAGGCGCCGAGCTCGGCTTCGAACTCGCGCCGCGCGCGGATGACCCCGCGGTGGTTCCCCTCGGCGACGCGCCGACCGACGGCGGCTTCAACCTCACGCTGCGCCTCTATGAGCCCTCCGTTGACATCGCGCGCGAGCCGTCTCGCGCGAGGCTCCCGCGCATCACGAGGCTGCGATGCCACTGAGCCCCTGGCGACGGCGCGCGCTCGCCGCGCTCGTGATCGCGCTCGCGACGCACGCGGCGGCGGTGCTGGCGTTCCCGCCGGCGCTGATGGCGCTCGTGCTCTCGCGCATCGAGGCCCGCGCGGGGACGAACCGGGCGTTCTTCGCGCCGCGTCCCGACCACACGTTTCGCGCGATCGTGCGGCCGAGCCCCGACCTGCTCTACGCGGTCTGCGTGATCGACCTCGGGGCCGCGGGCGGCGAGGTCGAGCTCGACGCGACGCTTCCCTCGACCTACGGCTCGCTCGCGCTCTACGACGCGAACACCGACGTCGTCGAGGTGCTCCGCGACCGCGATTTTCAAGGTGGAATCGTGCGCGCACGCGTCGTCGCGCCGGGCGCTCCCGCGCGCGAAGACGGCGTCCGCACGCTGCGCCTCTCGACGCGCCGGGGCCTCGTCCTCCAGCGCGTGCTCGTCGTGAACGAGGCCTCGCTCGCCGAGGCCGAGCGCGCGCGGCGCGGCCTCCGGTGTCGCCCCCGCGGCGCCGGACGCTGAGCTTCTGCGTTGCCCGCGCGCGGCGTTCTGTTGGACCCTCCGAGTCGCATCCACTCGAAGGAGTCACTCGATGAGCTTCAAGCGCTTCGCGGCGGTGCTCGCGCTCGGCCTCGCCGCCTGTCAGGGTGATCGCGCCGTCGTCGGAGGCTTCGCGGGAGACGGCTCCCTCGACATGCCCGACATCCCCATCGCGGCCGATACGCCCGACGTGACCGATGCGCCCGCTCAGCCCGACGCGAGCGACGCGCCCGCGGTCACCGACATCCCCGACGCGGCCGACGCGAGCGACGTGATCGACGTCGTCGACACGGGGCCGCCCCCGTGCACGCGCGCCGCCGACTGCGTGGGCAACGCCGCCGGGCCCGCGTGCGACACCGCCACGGGCCGCTGCGTGCAGTGCGTTGCGAGCGACGACACCTGCCCCGTGGGGCAGTACTGCGTCGACAGCACGCACACCTGCGCCGCGGGCTGTCGCAGCGACATGGCCTGCGTCGACACGGCCCCGCGCGACGGCGGGACCTCCCCGATGCGGCGCTGCAACACGACGACGCGCGAGTGCGTCGACTGCGTGACCGACGACCACTGCGCCGCGGGGACCCTCTGCGTCGGCGGCGTGTGCGTGATGGGATGCACCTCGGCGAGGCCCTGTCCGACGGGCCAGTCGTGCTGCGGCGGCGCCTGCGTCGACCCGCAGTCGAACCGCGCGCACTGCGGCGGCTGCGACATGGGCTGCGCCGTCACCAACGGCACGGCCCTCTGCATGAACGGCGTCTGCGCCGTGGGCGCGTGCACCGCGCCCTTCGCCGACTGCAATCGCGTCGCGTCCGACGGGTGCGAGACCGACACGCAGACCAGCACCGCCAACTGCGGGAGCTGCGGGAGCGCCTGCGCCCCGCGGGCCCACAGCGCCGTGGCCTGCGCCGCGGGACGCTGCGCATACACCTGCGACGCCGGCTTCGCGGATTGCGACGGAGACCCCTCGAACGGCTGCGAGGCCGACACGCGCACGAGCCTCACGCACTGCGGCGCCTGCGGCCGCGCGTGCGACCTCGCGAACGCCACCGCGGCCTGCGTGGCGGGCGCCTGCGCCGTCGCGCGCTGCAACGAGTCCTTCGGAGACTGCGACGGCAACGCCGCCAACGGCTGCGAGACCGACCTGCGCGTGAGCGTGTCGCACTGCTCGGCCTGCGGCGCGGCGTGCCCCGCGAGGCCCGCGTCGCTCCAGGGGTGCGTCGCGAGCCGCTGCGTGCTCGCGTGCCTCAGCGGCTTTCAAGACTGCGACGGCGACGCCACCAACGGCTGCGAGGTCGACGTGCGCACCGACGGCCGCAACTGCGGCGCCTGCGGCCGCGCGTGCCGCGTCTCGGGCGGAACGGGCGCGTGCATGAGCGGCTCGTGCAGCGTGCTCGCCTGCGACACGGGGCGCGCCGACTGCGACAGCGACGCGACCAACGGCTGCGAGGTCGACACGCAGACCACCACCGCGCACTGCGGCGGCTGCGGCCGCGCGTGCGCCGCGCGCAGCCACGCCGTCGCGTCGTGCGCCGCGGGCGCCTGCGCGTACGTCTGCGAGGCGGGCTACGCCGACTGCGACGGCGACGCGGGCAACGGCTGCGAGGTCGACGTGCGCACGAGCCTCTCGCACTGCGGCGCGTGCGGCCGCGCGTGCAGCCCCGCGAACGCCACGGGCGCCTGCGTCGCGAGCGCGTGCACCGTCGCCGCGTGCGACACGGGCTACGGCGACTGCGACACGAGCGCGACCAACGGCTGCGAGGTCGACACGCGCACGAGCGCGACGAACTGCGGACGCTGCGGCAACGCGTGCGTCACCGCGTCGAGCTGCGTCGCGAGCGCGTGCACGGCGCCAGTGCTCTCGAGCTGCGCGGCCATCCACGCGGCGGCGCCGACGCTGCCGAGCGGGGTCTACAGCATCGACGTCGACGGCGCGGGGGGACGCGCGCCCTTCGCGGTCTACTGCGACATGGTCACCGACGGCGGCGGCTGGACCTACGGCGCCATCGTCCGCACGACGACCTCGTCGGACAACCGCACTCGCACCGCCGGCGTGACCACCTTCGGGACGCCCGTCCCCGGCGTGCTCGACAACGAGTACTCCGTCGACCTCACGGGCGTGCGCTTCAGCACCGTGCGCATCGACAACTTCACGCTCGCCCGCAACGTGCAGCGCAGCACCGCGGCGCCCACCACCTGGGACTCGACCACCTACCTCAGCAGCGGCGGGTACACCTCGAAGCGCATCGCGCTCGCGAGCTCCTACGAGTTCCGCGTGGGCTACTACCTCTCGGGGTACTGCGGCCTCGCGCAGACCAACATCCCGATGTGCTTCACCGCGGCGAGCAACCCCTCCGCGTGGGTCTGCGACACCGACAGCGGCCCCGTCGAAGGGTGGGTCGACGCGACGGGCGGTGAGATCTGCGGGATGTACTACTGCCGCGTCCTCTGGCGCGACACGGCCTGCACCTCGTACACGAGCGCCGTGGCGGTCTACGGCTTCGCCGTGCGGTAGCGCGTCGAGCCCCCCGGTTCCGAAACGCCCTCGGAGTGACTACATTCCGCACCGATGGTCTTCGGGCGACCACTCTCGGGTGACGACGTCGCGCGCCTCCACATGGAGCGCCGCGACAACCCCATGACCATCACCGCGATCGTGTGGCTCGGCGCGCCCCTCTCGCGCGCCGCGCTTGAGGCCGTCGTGCGCGAGCGCCTCCTCGTGCGGCCGCGATTTCGTGATCGCGTCGTCGAGCACACGCTCGCGGGGCCGCGCTGGGAGCCCGACCCCGACTTCGACCTCCGGGCGCACCTCCACCACCTCGCGCTCCCCGTGGCGCCGCACGAGACCGCGCTCGAGGAGCTTGTCGAAGACCTCGCGAGCGCCCCCCTCGACCCGCGGATCCCGCTCTGGCAGATGCACCTCGTCGACGGCGTGGGCGACGGGTGCGCGCGATCATCCGCGCGCGGCCACGTCGCGCCGACGGGCTCGCGCTGGTCGACGCGCTCCTCGGGCTCACCGACGAGCGCGCGTCGAGCTGGACGCCGCCCTCGGTGCCGCCGAGCGCGCGCCGCGGCGCCCTCGCGTCGCTGGCGCCGCTCGTGTCGCTGGCGTCGCGCTCGTGCTCTCTCGCCGCGAGCCCGCGACGGCGCTCACGGCGCGCACCACGCCCACAAGCGCCTCGCGTGGTCGCGCCCCCCGCGCTCTCGACGCTCAAGGCCATCGCGAGCCGCGAGGCGTCGGCGTCACGGCGATCATCCTGGCCCTCGTCACGGGCTCGCTCCGTCGCGTCCTCGAAGCGCGCGGAGAGCTCACGCCGTCGATGGTCGTCCGCGCGATGGTGCCCCTCAGCGTGCGACCCGCCGACGAGGGCAGGGCCCTCGGAAACCGCTACGCCACGGTGTTCGTCGGGCTCCCCGTCGGCGTCGCCACGCCCGACGCGCGCGTCACCGAGCTTCGCGCGCGGCTCTCTCGCGCCGTGGTGACGGGGGGCCTCTCCGCGGGGCGCGCGCTCGTCCGCGTGGCGAGCCGCGTCGGAGCGCCCATCGAGCGCATCGGCGTCGAGCTCCTGAGCCGCCGCGCGTCGCTGGTGGTGAGCAACGTCCCCGGTCCTACGGGCGCGCATCGCATCGCGGGGAGCGCGCTCGCGCGCGTGGTGGCCTTCGCGCCGGTGACCGGCGCCGTCGGCCTCGGGGTGACCTTCCTCGGCTACGACGGCGCGGTCTCCGTGGGCGTGGCCTCGGGGATGTCGTCTCCGACGCTCCCGCGCGAGGTGATCGACGGGATCGCGCGCGAGCTCGAAGCGCTCTCGGCGTAGAGCGCACGCGCCGCCGAGGGATTAGATTCGCGGTCATGGCCCGATTGCTCCCCGCCGCCGAGAGGCTCGGTCGTTTCGCGCTCAACCGCCGCGGCTTCGACAGCCGCGAGGTGCGCACCCGCGTGGGCCTCATTCACGCCTACGACGGACGCGGCCCCGGCGCGCTCGCCCCGATGGTGATGCTCCACGGCATCGGCTCCGCGGCGACGCCCTTCAGCGCCGTGCTCACGCGTCTTCAGCGGCACTCCAAACGCGTGACCGCGCCCGAGATGCCCGGTCACGGGTTCAGCCCCGAGCCCACGGTCTCGATGACCCCCGACCTCCTCAGCGAGGCCATGGGCGACGCGCTCGATCACCTCATCGACGAGCCCGCGATCGTGTGCGGTAACTCCCTCGGCGGCGCCGTCGCGCTCCGCTACGCGATCGATCGCCCCGAGAAGGTGCGCGCGCTCGTGCTCGTCTCGCCCGCGGGTGCGCGCTTCACCGAGGCCGAGCTCGACGGCCTGCGGTCGACCTTCGACCTCGGATCGAACCGCGACACGGTGGCCTTTCTCGACCGGCTCTATCACCGACCGCTGTGGTTCGCGCCCTTCGTCGCGGGCGAGATCCGCGAGATGATGGGCCGCCGCGTCGTGCGAGAGCTCCTTCGAAGCGCCACGCCCGACCACGCGCCGACGCCCGCCGAGCTCTCGTCGCTCAAGGTCCCCGTGCTCCTGCTCTGGGGCCAGTCCGAGCGGCTGCTCCCCGCGAGCGGGCTCGCGTACTTTCGCGAGCACCTCCCGCCGCACGCCGTCGTCGAGGAGCCGCACGGCGTCGGTCACTGCCCGCACTTCGACGACCCGAAGGCCCTCGCGGCGCGCATCGTCGAGTTCTCGCGCGCGCTCCCGCGCTGAGCGTCACCGCGCGAGGGTGCGCTCCCACACGGCGCAGGTGCGCTCGATCATCGCGGCGAGCGAGAGGTCCCGCACGGCGCGCTCCCTCGCGGCGTCGGCCATCGCGGCGCGACGCGCCGGCGTGAGCGCGAGAAAGCGCGTGAGCCCCGCGGCGATGTCATCGACGGACGTGCCTCCGAGCCGCAGGCCCTCGACGTCGTCGCGCACGTTGCCGTCGCGGTCCGCGGGCGGAGAGACGATCGCGGGCGTCCCGCAGGCGAGCGCTTCGAGCACCACGTTCGACATGCCCTCGTAGAGCGACGCCTGAAGCACCCCGTCGGCGCTCGCGAGGAGCCGCTCGGGGTCGTCGACGGGGCCTGTGAACACCACCGCGTCGGTGACGCCCTCCTCCGCGATCGCGGCCTTGAGCGCGTCGTCGAGGGCCTTCGTCGCGACGCGTCCCGCGAAGTACACGCGGAGCGCGCCGAGCGATCCGCTTCGTTTGAGCGCGCCGAGCGCGCGCACGATGGCGACGTGGTTCTTCTCCGCCGACATTCGCGCGAGCACCACGAGCGACGTGCCCGTCATCGCGCGCTTCGCCCGCTCGCCCGCGCGCGCCTCGGGCGAGAGGGGCGTGAAGCGCGCGGTGTCGACGCCGTTGGGCACCACGTCGATGCGCGCCGCGGGGATCTTCGCGCGTCGCACGAGCTCGTCGCGCGTCCCGACGGAGTTCACGATGAGCGCGTCGGTGAGGCTCGCCGTGAGCCCTTCGAGCCGCGTGTCGCGCGCGTTGGGAACGCCCTCTCGCACCGCGCTCACCATGCGACCGACGCCCGTCGCGCGCACTGCGAGGCGACCGTAGATGTTGAGGAGGCCGCCGAAGGTGTGAACGATCGCGGGGCGCTCTCTGCGCAGCGCCGACGCGAGTCGCAGGCCCGTGAGCACGGTCGATCCGCTGGCCGAGCGGAGGTCGATGTAGGGGCCCGCGCCGAGGTCGACGCCGTACTCGTCGGTCGTGTCGCACAGGGCGACGCGAGGCTCCCACCGCGCGCGGTCGAGGCCGCGCACGAGCTCGACGAACTGCCGCTCGGCGCCGCCGCGATGCAGCGACGAGATCGCCAGGAGGACCTTGCGCTTCACCGCCCCGCGACCTCCGTGAAGGCCTTCACCAGCGTCTCGGCGCACACGTCGACGGAGTACGATCGCTCCACGAGCGCGAGGCCGCGCCTGCCCATCTCCGACGCGCGTTGGCGGTCGTCGTAGAGCGCGACGAAGTGCTTGTACCAGTCGTCGTCGGTGCGCGCCGCGAGGCCCACGTCGCCGCGCGCGAGCACCTCGGCGTTGACGCCCACAGGGCTCACGATCGCAGGCCGCTCCGCCGCCAGGTACACGAGCATCTTCGCGGCGCACTTGCCGCGGGCCCACTCGGTGTCGGGCAGCGGCATCACGCCGACGTCCATCGAGCGCACGAGGGCGGGCTCCGTCGACTCCGTCCAGCGTTCGAAGCGCATGCGCGGAATCTTCACGCCGTCGAGCGGACGATCGGCCACGACGAGAAACTCCGCGTCCGCGCGCTCGCCGAGGAACTGCGCGAGGGGCTTCTCCAACGTGCGCAGAAAGGGATAATTCCCCGAAGTCCCTGTCCACCCGACGGTGAAGCGCGCGGCGCCCCTGCTCGCAGGCTCGACGCGCCATCGCGCGGGGTCGACCGACGTGGGCACCACCCACACCCGCTTCGCGTGCGGACGGTAGTGCTCCGCGAGAAAGTCGTTGCCCGCGACGACGCCCGCGCACGCCCGCACGATCGACTCCGAGAAGTCCGCGGGGCCGTTCATCCAGATCGCGTCGTCGACGTCGAAGATCCTTCGCTCGGGGCGGCCCGCGCGGTCCTCCCACGTGCGCTCGCCGGAGATGAGCTCGCGCTCCAGCCACACGACGTCGGCGCGCGAGGCCGCGCGCAGGCCCTCCTTGCGCCCGTGGAGCAGCAGCGCCCTCCACGTGGCCTTCGGGATCCAGAAGGGCCGCCCCGTGAACTTCTCGGGTCGGCTCGCGTGCTCGCTCACCTCGATGCCGCGCGACGCGAGGCGGGGGATGTACTGCCGCACGCGAAAGCGGCTCGACGGCGTGTGCAGCCCCGACGTGAGCGCGACGACGCGCAGCGGATCAGCCACGGCGACACCGCGCGCAGCGCTTGAAAAACGGGCGATGAGCGACCTTCACGGCCGCGAAGATACTTCGCCCGACGCGCGTCGCGGAGCGTTTTCAGCGGCGCACATCCGACGCCGCGACTGTGGTGTACTCGCGCCGTGTCGTCCGTTCGCTCGATCGCGGTCTCGGTCCTCGCGTCGCTGCTCCTCAGCCTCGCGTTCATGGCGCCCTCGCTCGGCGCGTCGATGGCGCCGTTGCCCCTCGCGCTGCCCGCGGTGGTGGCCGCGCTCGGCGTGATCGCGACGCTCGCGGGCGTGGCGCGTCGACGCGCGCCCGTCGCGGGCCCCGATCCGATCTGGGCCTTTCCGCTCGCGGTGGGGCTCTCGGTGGTGCCGCTCATGGCGATGTGGTCGAGCGCGGCGACCAACGGCATCGTCGTCGGAGGCTTGCTCCCCTTCAGCGACGCGGGAGACTACCCCCAGGGCGCCGAGCGACTCCTCGCCCTCGGCTCCCTCGACGGGTGGAACAGCCGTCGTCCCCTCAACGCCGCGCTCCTCGCCGTGCGTCTGTGGCTCGGCGATCACGACCTGCAGCGCGCGCTCGCGCTCCAGGCCGCGCTCTTCGCCGCGTGCGTGACCTTCGCGTCGCGGGCCCTCGCGCGCGACCTCGGCTTCGCGGCGGCCTCGGCGCTCCTCGGCGGCGTGACGGTCTTCGCGTCGATCTTTCTCGCCACCACGATGAGCGAGAGCCTCGGGCTCAGCCTCGGGTGCCTCGCGCTCGCGACGCTCTGGCACGCGGCGCGCTCGCGCGACACCGCGCACCTCGCCGCGGGGCTCGCGATCCTCACCGTGGGCCTGCAGGCGCGCGCCGGGCCCTTCATGCTGCTCCCCGCGCTGCTCGTGTGGACGTGGCTCGACGCGCGCAACCTCGCCCTCGTCGCCCGCCTCGAACGGACCGCGCTGGCGGCCACGGGCATCCTCGCGGGCTTCGCGTACAACGCGGTGCTGCTCCGCGCGCACCACGGCGTCGCGGGCGGGGCGCAGTCGAACTTCTCGTACACGCTCTATGGCCTCGCGACGGGGGGACTCGGCTGGGAGCGCGCCGCGCATGACTTTCCCGCCATCGCGACGATGAGCGAGGCCGACTCGGCGCGCTTCGTCTACGCGCGCGCCTGGGCGCTCATGGGCGAGCACCCGCTGCTCTTCGTGAAGGGCCTCATCGCCAACGTGGGCGCCGTCGCGGCCACGCTCGGCACGCCGCTCCTCGAAGGACACCCAGCGGGTCAGTGGTGCGCCCTCGCGGTGATCGTCGCGGGGATGCTCCTCGTCGCGCGCGCGGCCCTCCGACGACGCCCCGACGACGCCGCGCTGCGCATGGTCTACGCCGCCGCGATCGGCCTCGCGGCCTCCGTTCCGGTGATCTACATCGACGGTCGCGAGCGCGTGTTCGCCGCGGGATTTCCCCTCGGGATCGCGTCGATCGTCGCGACCCTCGCGGCGCTGCGCCCGTCGCTTCCCATGGCGTCGCCCGACGACGCGAAGCTCGACGCGCGGGCGCCCATCGGCCTCGCCGTGGGCCTCCTCGTCGCCGCGCTGCTCGTGCCGGGCGTGTCGATCACCGCGCCTTCGCCGCCGCGCTGCCCCGCGGGCGAGAACGCCGTCGCGCTGTGGCTCCCACCGCGCGCGCCGCACCTCGACGTGGTCGCGGGTGACGGCGTGGCGACCCTGCCCTCGATGCCTCGGGCGACGCTCCGTCGGGGCGTGGCGCACGACCCCAACCTCGGCGACAACAACCTCGGCGCGCCGCTCACCGACGTGCCCGAAGGGACGCGCATCTGGGCCGCGTTCGACCTTGTTTCAAAGCGTCTGGAGTACTGGGAGCTGCCCTCGTCGCGCCCCGCGCCGCCGGTGGTCTCGGGCTGCGCGCGCCGCGCGTCGGGGTCGAGCCACAGCCTCTACGTGGTCACGCCGCGCTGACGGGTCAGCGTCCGCGGAAGCGGCTCGCTTCGAAGTGTCGCGCCATGTCGGGCTCCTGCCGCTGCCACGCGGGGGCCAGCTCGCGCAGCGCGCGCGAGGGGTCTTCGAGGTACGCGCGGGCGAGGGGGAGGTCCTCTTCGCGCAGCCACTCCTCGCGCGTCCACTCGTAGTAGTAGCCGCGCGCCGCGAGAAAGTAGCTCGCGCGCCCGCGCGCCTCGGGCAGCGGAAATCGCAGCATGAGCTCGTCGCCGGGGAGCGTCACGACGCGCGCTCCCTCGCCGCGAAATCGCGCCGCGGCGTCGTCGGTGTCGCGGCCGTTGCCCGACACGCGCTCGGGCCACACCGTCACCGACGGGAGGTCGCTCGCGACCACCGCGCCGAGGAGCGCCGCGTCGAAGCGCCAGTGCGCCCGCGCGAAGCGGAGCCGCACCTCGACGGGCGCCGAGGGGTCGCGCACTTCGAACGAGGCCGCGCGCGTGGCCCTCGCGATGGGCCCGATGTACGGCAGCGTCGCGACGTGGCGCCACGCGCCGTCGGGGTCGTGCACCTCGACGTCGACGCCGCCGAGCGCGCGGTCGAAGCCCCCGAGCGCGCCGAGCGTCGCGGGGTCGCTGCGCTCCAGCGCGGCGCTGAACTCCGGTCCGCTGCGCCCGTGGAGCGCGAGCAGGTGATAGAACACGTAGGTGTTCATCAGGCTGTTGCGCGCGGTGAGGGCGAGCGCGACGCGCGACCGCCCCGCGGCGGGGTAACGCAACGTGATCGACGTGCGATGGGCCAGGTCGACGCCGTCGCTCACCGGCGCGTACTCGTCGCCGTCGCGCGCCGCGAGCGCCGCGAGCGAGACGCCCTCGTCGACGGAGACCGGCGCCTGCAGCGCGCCCACGGCGTCGAATCGTTCGGTATCGAAGCGTCGGTACGCGACGGACCCTTCGGGCGCGTCGACGACCCTGAGCGCGACGTTGCGGGTGACGTGCGTCTCGATGGCCTCGTTGCGCATCGCGACCACGAGCGCGCCGTCCTGTGGAACCGCATCGGGCATGTCGTCGAGGTCGCTCGCTTCGAGCGAGCGCGCGACGCTCGTCGAGAAGCCCTCGGCCTGCACGGTCCACGCGCCGTCGCGCGCGACGTAGAAGGTCGGGCACGAGCCGAAGCACGCCTTCGAATTCATCGCGCAGTACGCCGACACGCCGATGGAGCCCGCCGTGACGACGCTCATCGCGGCGACGGAGACGTCGGTGCCGCGCACCTGCGTCTCGCCCATCTCGACGACGGCGATGTTCTCCATGTCGATCGAGAACGCGCCCTCGCGGACGAGGCGTCGCTCGGCGTCGTAGCGCGCGCCGCGGCCGCGCAGTCGCTCGCCGTCACGGCGCCACGACGTGAGGTTGTAGACGCTGCCGTCGCGCATGTGGACGCGCGCGGCCTCGCCGGCCCCTTGAACCGTCGAGGGCGCGTGGAGGGCGGGCTGCTGGTTGCACGACAGCGCGAGGAGCGCGGCGGCGGTGATCGAGGCGATGCGGGAGGACATCTGCGTCTCCGTCGCGGCTTACGGGCCGGGCTCGTGCGCGGGAGGTTGGGGGGGCGCGGGCGCTTCGCTCGGAGGCGTGTCCCACGGCGCGGGCATCGCGCCTTCGACCGGTGGGGCGGGCGTCGCGTCGCCGGAGGCGCCGTCGGCGGTCGGCGCGCGCGCACCTGACACGGGGCTGAGCGTGCGCTCGTCGAAGAGGCGTTCGAAGCGCTCGGAGAACGACGCGGGCATCCCCTGGGGAAAGCGCGCGTAGGGCCTCGCGCTGCGGCACGACTCGAGGCCGAGGCGCGGGTTCCAGCCCGTCGTGGTCGCGATCGAGCCGACGATGGCCCACACGGGCGCCGTGATGAGCGCGTAGAAGCCGTGCGAGAGCGTCGAGACCGCGCCGATGAGCGTCCACGCGAGGAGGCCCGGCCCGTACGAGGGGAGCTCGACGTCGACGGTGGGGTTCTCGCTCCAGTGGATGCGCTGCCACGCGCTGTTGCCGACCTCCTCGTGCACGCGGAGGTACAGCCAGTCGGAGTCGCAGCTGATGAGCTCCCCGAAGATGCGCATGGGGGGAACGGTCACCCGCACGGTGTGCCCGAAGACCTCATCGGGCGAGCGCGCGACGGCGACGCTGCGGATCGCGTCGGGCGATCCCCGCGTCGTGAACTGCGACCGGCACCCCAGGGAGGCCATCAGGGCGAACGCGAGGACGGTGCTGCTGCGCATTGGGTCGTCGACACCCTCTCGTTTTCGCGACTATCACGGCGCGCGGGTCAGCGTCGAGCGAGTCGTCGGAGCTTCGCCAGCGCGTCGTCGACGATGGCGCGCTCGGTGGCCTCGAGGCCCGTGGCGAACACCGCGACGAGGTACGTGACGGCCCCCGCGGCCGCGCCGCCGAAGAAGCGCAACGCCACGCCTTCGGGCAGGGCCGCCTGCGCCGCGCGCGCCGCGATCCAGGCCGCGAGGCCCGCGAGGAGCGGCTGCGCGAGGCCGCGCGAGAAGCCGTTGGCGCCGGTGATCTTGCGCGCGAAGGCGAGCGCGATGAGCTCCGCCACGATGAGCGCGAGCATGAACGAGAAGGCCGCCCCGTCGAGGCCGTAGCGCGGAACGAGCACGCGCGGCACGACGAGCTGCAACCCGATCGCGACGCAGGCGGCGAGGATGCTGTAGCGCGCGTTTCCGCCCAGGGGGAGGCAGTAGACCGGGAGCGAGAGCGCGCTCACGAACTGCCCCGCGGCGATGAACGCGAGCGCCGTGCGCCCGTGCGTGAAGCCCCTGCCGAAGATCGCGAGGAGCCCGTCACCGAGGCCCGCGAAGAGCACGAAGAGCGGCGTCGCGAGGAGCGCCACCCAGCGCACCTGCCGCTGAAGAAACTCATTGAGCGCCGCGCGATCACCCTTCGCGATGAGCGCGGGCAGCCGCGCCGCGACCACGGGGTAGAACGCGCCGCGGATCTGAAAGAGCGCCACCGCGTAGAGGATGCAGACGTTGTAGGCCCCCACGTCGGCCTCGGTGCCGTAGCGCAGGAGCCAGAGCGCGTCGATGCGTCCGCGGAGCGCGGCCACGAGGTTCATCGCGACGAGCGGCAAGCCCACGCGCACGAGCGCGCGATCGACGGGCGCCGTCACGGCGTCGCGGAGCGTCGCGCCGAGCGAGAACTCGCGGCCGTAGAAGACCCCCGAGAGCACTGCCGTGAGCGACATGCCGAGCGCGACGGCGACGCACGCGCCCACGATGCCCGCGTTGAGGTGAAAGGCGAGCGCGGTCGCGGCGAGGAGCGCGAGGGGCTGAAAGAGCCCGCGCGTCCAGAAGTCATATTGCATGACGAGGCGCGCGTTCGTCGCGAGGAGGAACATCGTCGCCGCGTGGTACGCGATGGGCACCGCGATGAGCGCGCGGAGCGGCCCCACGACGCCCGGCTTGTGGGTCCACTGGGCGATCCACGGGGCGGCGGCGAAGAGGCCCGTGGAGACGGCAGCGCCCGAGAGCATCACCACGCGGAGGCCCTGCGCCACGGCCTTTTCGAGGCGTCGCGTGTCGTGCTCGGCGACGGCGAGCGAGGCCTCGCGGGTGACGGCCACGTCCATGCCGAGGAGCGTGATGACCGAGAGCAGCTCGACCACCATGTTCGACCACGCGTAGAGGCCGTAGCCGTTGCCGCCGAGGCCCCGCGCGAGGAGCACGTGAAAGGCCGGCATCGACGCCTGCGCGAGCAGCGTGAGGAGCCCGACGCCGACGCCGCGAGCCTCACGCGCGGCCTGCTCGCTCACGGAGCGCCCCGCGGTCGACGGCGCAGCAGCGCGCACCTCGTAGCAACCGACGAGGCCCGTGAGGTTCTCCTCGTAGAACTCCTGGCACCAGCGGTGCGCGTTCACCCACGCGCCCCAGAGCTTTCGAGGCGCCCCCCGCACGGGGAAGGGCGAGAGGAACGCGAGCTCCGCGCGTTCGAAGGTGAAGCCGAAATCGCGCCCGTACCGAGGCACCCCGCGGTGAAAGAGCGAGCACTCGGCCATGTACGCGAAGGTGTAGAGCCCGAAGGTCCGCGTGTGCGTCGGGTCCGAGTAGAAGTACGGGTTCGAGAAGTGCGGAACGATGGCTTCGACCGTTCCCCCGTCTGCGAGCACGCGACCGAACTCCGCGAAGATCCCGTCGAGGTCGGTGATGTGTTCGAGAAAGTGAGCGCTGTAGACCTCGCGCACCGATCCGTCGGGCAGCGCGCGGAGCACCTCGAACACGTCGCCCACGACGTCGACCGCGGGCGTGTCGAGCATGTCCACGCCGATCGCATCCTCGCGAATCTTTCGCGGACCGCAGCCGAGCTCGAGGCGCACGGGGCTCGACGCCGAGGCCGCTGCGAGGCGCCCCCGCTTGTCGACGAAGGCGCTCATCGTCGGCGCGCGTACTCCGCGACGAGGCCGTCGAGCACGTCGGCGATGGGGCGCATCGAGACGCCGAGCGCCGCGAGTCGATCGCTCGCGAGCACGCAGTTCGAACGGGCCGCCGACGCGAGGCCGCGCGCGGTGAGCTCCTCGGCGGGGATGAACTCCGCGGCGTGCTTCGGGTCGACGTGACGGCGGTACGCGTCGAGGAGGTCGCGGTGACGCATCACGCCGGGGTTGGTGACGTGAAAGACGCCCTGCGCACGGCGCGCGACGAGCTCCTTCGCGACGTGGAGAAAGTCTTCGACGACGGTCACCGAGTTCTCGACGTCGATGACGAAGCGATAGCCCGCGAGCTTGGTGATGAGGTTGCGCGGGTCGGGCGTCTCGTCGAGCGGCATGCGAATGCGCGCGACGCCCACGTCGGGCACCGACGAGAGGGCGAGGTCCGCCGCGTACTTGCTCTTGCTGTAGTACGAGAGGGGGTTGGCGTGATCGGTCTCGCGCCATCCGCCGGGCGCGGGCGAGGGGCCGTAGAACACGCAGCCCGAGCCGATGTGGAGGAGGTACGCCCCGAGGTCGGCGCACACGTCGGCGAGCACGAGGGGACCGACGACGTTGGCCTTCCAGGTCTCGCGCTGGTGGGTCTCGCACCAGTCGACGTTGGGGCGTCCGGTCTTGCCCGCGGCGTTGACGGCGGCCGTGGCGTTGTGGGCCTTCATCGCGGCGCGCACCGCGGCGGCGTCGGTCACGTTGGCGTCCGAGAGCACCGCGTCGGGGAGCGAGGCCGCGAGGCGACGCCCGAGGTATCCCGGGCCGAAGACGACGGTCGTCATGAGTTCTTCGAAAGCTCCACCACGCAGTCATCGCCGACCAGCAGGCTCAGTGCGCCGGAGCGCGTGGCCCCCGGCTGAACCCTCACGCGCCGACCGAGGAGCGAGTCCTCGAGGCGCGCGATGTCCTCGACGTGGGCGCCCTCCATCACCACCGAGTGGTCGATGCCCGAGCGCGTGACCGTCACGTTGTCACCGAGGCTCGTGAAGGGACCGATGCGCGAGTCGACGATGCGCGCGTTCGCCCCGATCACCACGGGGCCGCGGATGCGAGAGCGAACCACCACCGCGCCGGGCTCGACGCGCACGCGGCCCGAGAGCGAGCTCTCGGCGTCGACGGTGCCCTTCACGTCGTGCTCGAGCCACGAGTCGAGCACGGTGTCGTTGGCGAGGAGGAGGTCATCTTTCTTGCCCGTGTCGAGCCACCAGGAGCGCACCTCGTCCCAGTGCACGACGCCGCCGCGCTCGAGGATGCGGCTGAGCGTGTCGGTGATCTCGAGCTCTCCGCGGGCCGAGGGCTTGATCTCTGAAATGGCTGTAAAAACAGACGATCGGAAGAAGTAGATCCCCACGAGCGCGAGCTTGCTGCGGGGCTCCTTCGGCTTCTCGACGAGGCGCGAGATCTTGCCGTCGGGGCCCAGCTCCGCGACGCCGAAGGACGAGGGGTTGGGCACCTCCTTCAGCATCACCGAGGCCTCGTACTCGGGCTTCGCGCGAAAGGTGTCCGCCGCGCCCCTGATCTTCGTCCCGATGAGGTTGTCGCCGAGGAACATGCAGAAGTCCTCGTCGCCGAGAAAGTCCTTCGCGACGAGCACGGCGTGGGCGAGGCCGCGGGGCCTGTCCTGCACGATGAACTCGATGCGCACGCCCCAGCGCGATCCGTCACCGAGCGCGGCGCGCACCTCGGCGCCGGTCTCGGGCGAGATGATGACGCCGATCTCGGTGATGCCCGCGTCGACGAGGTTGTCGATCACGTAGAAGAGCACCGGACGATTCGCCACGGGAACGAGCTGCTTGGCGCCCGTGTACGTGATGGGGCGGAGCCGCGTGCCCGCGCCGCCCGAGAGCACAAGACCCTTCATCGCGGAGCCTCCGAGCCGCCGAGTCCCACGCGCTCGCGGCGGTACACGCGCTGGTGGATGTCGTCGCACCACGCGCGGTGTTCGAGATACCAGCGCACCGTCTCGCGCAGCCCGTCTTCGAAGGCGTGCGCGGGCGTCCACCCGAGCTCTGCGCGGATCTTCGACGCGTCGATGGCGTAGCGGCGGTCGTGGCCGGGGCGGTCGGTGACGTGCGTGATGAGCGCGCGTCGGCTGCCCCTGTCGCCCGGTGCGAACTCGTCGACGAGGTCGCAGATGGCCCGCACCATCTCGAGGTTGGTGCGCTCGGCGCCGCCGCCGATGTTGTAGGTCTCGCCCGATCGTCCGCGAGAGAGCACCGCGAGAATGGCCTCGCAGTGGTCGCCGACGTAGAGCCAGTCGCGCACGTTGAGGCCGTCGCCGTAGACGGGCAACGCCTTGTATTCGAGCGCGTTGAGCACCATCAGCGGAATGAGCTTCTCGGGGAACTGCAACGGCCCGTAGTTGTTCGAGCAGTGCGTGGTGAGCGTGTCGAGGCCGTGCGTGTGGTGGGCCGCGCGCACGAGGTGATCGGCCGCAGCTTTCGAGGCTGCGTAGGGCGAGTTCGGCGCGAAGGGCGTCGTCTCGCTGAAGGCCCCGGTGGGCCCGAGCGAGCCGAAGACCTCGTCGGTCGACACCTGGAGGTAGCGGAACCCGGCGTGCGTCTTCGCGTGTCTGCGCGACGCGTCGAGGAGCGTCTGCGTGCCCATCACGTTGGTGCGCACGAACTCCGCGGCCGAGTCGATGGAGCGGTCGACGTGCGACTCGGCGGCGAAGTTGATCACCGCATCGACGGCGTGCTCGGCGAGGAGTTGCGCCACGAGGTCGCCGTCGCAGATGTCGCCGCGCACGAAGCGGTGCCGCGGGTGCTCGGCGACGGGCGCGAGGTTGGCGAGGTTGCCCGCGTAGGTGAGCTTGTCGAGCGTGACGACGCGGGTCGATGGCTCCGCGAGGACGCGAAGCACGAAGTTGGAGCCGATGAACCCGGCGCCGCCGGTGACGAGGAGAGTGTGCACGGAATCAACTGCTCCCTCGGAGCGCGCGGACGCTAACACAGCGCGGCCCCGACACAACATCGCGGCGCTTGCGGCGCACGCGCGCGGAGTGCTACTGCCGCGCGCATCCCAGTGATCGGGTGGCGCTTCGAGTAGCCATCGGAGGACGGAGCCATGTGCGGCATCTCGGGTCTTCTCACGCGTGACCCTGCGGACCTCGGCGAGCGTCACCTCGACGTCGTGCGCCGGATGAACGACGCCATCGCGCACCGCGGCCCCGACGCCGAGGGCACGTGGTCGTCAGGGCCCTGCGCCCTCGGTCACCGCCGCCTCTCGATCATCGACCTGTCGGCCGACGGACGGCAGCCCATCACCAACGAAGACGGCACCGTGGCCGCCGTGGTCAACGGCGAGATCTACAACTTCGAAGCGCTGCGCGAGGAGCTCATCGCGAAGGGCCACACCTTCCGCTCGCGCTCCGACAGCGAGGTGGTGGTGCACCTCTACGAGGAGCTCGGCGAGCGCTGCGTCGCGCGCCTCGACGGCATGTTCGCCTTCGCGCTCTTCGACACGCGCTCCAACACGCTCCTCCTCGCGCGCGACCGCACGGGCAAGAAGCCGCTCGTGTACCGCATGACCCGTCGCGGGCTGCTCTTCGCCTCGGAGCTTCACGCGCTCGCGACGGCGCTGCCCGACGAGCGCCCCCAGGTCGACCTCTCGGCCGTCGACGAGTACCTCACGCTCCAGTATGTGCCCGCGCCGCACACGATCTGGCGCGACGCGTTCAAGCTCCCCGCGGCGCACTACGCCGTCGTGCGCGCGGGTGAGATGCCCGTCGCGAAGCGCTACTGGCACGTCACGCGGCGACCGCTTCGCGATGCGCCCACCGCGGCCCTCGCCGAAGAGCTGAAGGTGCTCCTGCGCGAAGCCGTGCGGCGGAGGCTGGTCTCCGACGTTCCGCTCGGCGCGTTTCTCTCGGGCGGCGTCGACTCGTCGTCGGTGGTGGCGCTCATGGCGTCGCTCTCGTCGCGGCCCGTGAAGACCTTCTCGATCGGCTTTCCGCACGCGGGCGACAGCGAGCTCGACTACGCGCGCGTCGTGGCGAAGCGCTACGGCACCGAGCACCACGAGCTCGAGGTCGCGCCCGACATGACCTCGCTCGTCGGAGACATCGTGCGGCACCACGGCGAGCCCTTCGCGGACTCGAGCGCCGTCGCCACCTTCTGCCTCACGAAGATGACCCGCGCGCACGTCACCGTGTCGCTCTCGGGTGACGGCAGCGACGAGGTCTTCGCGGGCTACAAGCGCTACAACCCCGCCCGCATCGGGCACCTCCACGACGCGCTCCCCGCGAAGGCGAGGCCGTGGGTGAGGGGGCTCCTCTCGGCCGTGGGCGGTCGCGTGCACGCGCCCTTCGGACGCTTCGCCGCCGCGATGGGAGACGGCGAGGCCGCGCGCTACCTCAAGCTCGTCGGACAGATCACCCCCGAAGAGAAGTCAGACCTCTACGCGGCGCCCATGAGAGAGGCCGCGACGACGCGCACGGTCGAGCGCTTCGAGCGCATCCTCGGCGAGAGCGACGGGCGCTTTCCGATGGCGCGACTGCTCGACGTCGACATGGAGACCTACCTCACCGACGACATCAACGCGAAGGTCGACATCGCGGCGATGGCGCACGCGCTCGAGGTCCGCTGCCCCTTCCTCGACACGGCCGTGATCGAGTTCGCGGCGCGACTGCCGATGACGGCGCTCATGCGCGCGCGGGGCAAGCACATCCTCCGCGTGGCGATGAACGACCTCGTGCCCGCGTCGGTGCTGTGGCGCCCGAAGAAGGGCTTCGCGCTCCCCCTCGAACGCTGGATGCGCGAAGACCTCCGCGCGATGACCCGCGACCTGCTGCTCGGTCCCCGCGCGCGACAGCGCGGGATCTTCGACCCGAAGGCCGTCGAGGCCCTGGTCACGCGCGCAGAGCGGGAGCGCACCGACGCCGATCGGCTGTGGACGCTCTTGATTCTCGAAGAGTGGTTCCGCGCGTACGCGGACTGAGGATGGGGCGATCGACCCGACGGCGACGGCGCCGTCGGGGATCGGTCAGGGCGTGCGGGGGTGCGGGCCGCCAGGGGCGGTGGTCGCGGGGCGCGCGGGCGTCGCGGCGGGGCGCGCGCCGGCGTCGGGACGCGCGGCCGGCGTGGTCGCGGGCGTCGCGGAGCCGGGGTGCGCGGTGTTGTACTCGCGGATCACCTGGCCCGTGATGTCGTACTGCGTGCGGGCCCACACGACGGCGCCCTGGTCGAGGATCGCGTCGTACTCGCCCGAGTCGCCGATGTGCGACACGATCGACTGGAGGTTCACGAGGATCGACTTCGTGAGCTCGGCCTCCTTCTGCGCCAGCTCCTGCTGGTACTCGAGGTAGTTCTGCTGGAGCTTCACGAACTCGGCCTGGTACTCCGTCATGCGCTTCTCGAGGGCCTCGCGCGAGATGACGTTCTTCTGCTTCTCGATGTCCTCCTTCATGCGCTTGAGCGCCTCCTGGCGGGAGTTGAGCTGCTCCTGACGCGCTTCGAAGAGCTTCTTGAGCTGCGCCTTCGCGCGGCGGCCGTCGTTGGTGTCGAGCAGCGCGCGCTGCATGTCGACCACCGCGAAGCGCACCTGCGCGTAGAGGCGAGGCGCGCCGATCGCGAGCGCCAGGGCCACGATGAGCGACACGACGCGGCTGCGCGCGCGCTCGGTGGCGAAGAAGGAGGAGACAGAGAGACTACGCAATGGACCTCCAGAGGCGCGCGACCCTACTCACGGGGGTTACCCGGGGTCAAGCGAACGTGACTGCGCGCGCGTTGTGTCTGCGACGAGAGGAGGAGGGCGGTGCTTCACATCACGTGAAGCGGATGCCGTTGTCGATGCGGTACTTGATCCACTTGTAGCCGAGGTATGCGCTCGCCCCGAGTCCCACCGCACCTGCCACGGGAGCTCCCGCGACGACGACCGCGACGGACCCGATGGTCGCCGCGGCTGCGACGACACCCTTCTTGCGCGCCTCGCTGGCCTTTGTCTGCTGCGCCGATCCCGCCATAGCGTTCTCGCCTCCGTTTCGCGCCGACCGTAGCACGAACGCGATCAGGTCGAGGGAACGCCCCCGCCCGGACGCAGCAGCCCGATGCCTTCGTACGTGAACCCGTGCGCCTCGGGCTCCACCGACGGCCACACGTTGCGCCCGTCGAGGAGCAGCTTGCGACGCATCTGGTTCGAGAGGCGCTCGAGGTCCGGCGAGCGGTACTCCTGCCACTCGGTCACGAGCACGAGCGCGTCGGCGCCCACCGTCGCGTCGTAGGGGTGATCGACGAAGATCACCTTGTCGGCGATGGGGCCGAGCATGGCGCGCGCGGTCCCGCGGGCGGCGGGGTCGTGGGCGCGCACCTCGGCCCCGGCTTCGACGAGGCGAGAGATGAGCGTGAGCGCGGGGGCCTCGCGCATGTCGTCGGTGCGGGGCTTGAACGCCAGGCCCCACACGGCGATGCGCTTGTCGGCCACGGTGCCGAGGTGCTTGAGGAGCTTCTCGAAGAGGAGCGACTTCTGCCGCGCGTTGACCTCTTCGGTGGCCCTCACGATGCTGAGGTCGACGTTGTGCTCCTTCGCGAGAAAGAGCAGCGCGTCGACGTCCTTGGGGAAGCAGCTCCCGCCGTAGCCCGGGCCGGGGAAGAGGAACTTGTTCCCGATGCGCGTATCCGAGCCGACGCCCTTGCGCACGTTGGTGACGTCGGCGCCGACGACCTCGCAGAGCCGCGCGATGTCGTTCATGAACGAGATGCGGGTGGCGAGCATCGAGTTGGCGACGTACTTCGCGAGCTCCGCCGAGCGGGGGTCGACGAAGAGGAGCTTGTCGACGTTGAGCTGCAGCGGCGCGTAGAGCCGACGCATCACCGAGCGCCCGTGGTCGTCGCGCGCGCCGATGAGCACGCGGTCGGGGCGCATGAAGTCGTTGATCGCGTCGCCCTCCTTGAGGAACTCGGGGTTCGACACGACGGTGACCTTCACCGACGCCTCGCGGTCGAAGAGCGCCTGCACCTTGTCGTTGGTGCCCACGGGGACGGTGCTCTTGAGCACCACGACGGCGTCCTTGGTGAGCGCCTTCGAGAGCGACTCGGCGACGGCCATCACGTACTTGAGGTCCGCGCCTCCGTCGGCGCGCGGGGGCGTTCCGACCGCGATGAACACCACCTCGACCCCCGGCACGGAGGCCGCGAGGTCGGTGCTGAAGAGGAGCCTGTCCTCGGCCGCGTTGCGGCGGACGAGCTCCTCGAGACCCGGCTCGTAGATGGGGATCTGCCCCTGCTCGAGCATTCGGATCTTCGACGCGTCGGTGTCGACGCATACGACGCGGTTGCCGAACTCCGCGAAGCCCGTACCCGCCACGAGACCAACGTACCCGGTGCCGACGACGACGATGCGCATGGGGCGCGACGGCTATCAGAGCCCCGTCACGATCGCAAGCGGTTGACGATCACCGCGAGAAGCACGGCGATGGCCACTGCAATTGCCACCGCGAGCCCTGTGCGCGACTTCGGTTCGGGCTTCTTCGAAACCGTCACCGCCGCGTGGGGCGCCGTCGAGGCCGCCACGAGCCGCGCGGCCGCGGGGTC
>JAXLYG010000005.1:0-712230 GCA_046351535.1 Polyangiales bacterium | reverse complement strand
CCCCGGCGCATCCACGCAATCGTCCAGGTCTGATGGGACGGCGGTATGAGACCTCTCTCACCCGATCGCGACCGCGCGATGTTGCGCGGTGCCCGCTCCTTCGACGATGCTCCGCGAACCCACGAGTCCCGTGGGACGGAGCTCCATGAACCATCGTCCGCTCGCCCTCGTCGCCGCCCTCGCGGCGCTCGCGCCCGCCTGCACCGAAGAGACCCCCGCGCCCGTCGACGCGGGCACCGACGTGATCGCCGATGTGCCCGTCGACACGGCGCCGCTCGCGCCGCAGTCGACCGCGCACTGCACCTACGAACCCCTCACCGCCACGGGCAACGCGACGGGAATGGTCGAAGCCGGCGAGCTCCGCGCAGGCACCGCCGAGGGAACCCTCGACCTCCCCGTGGGATCGACCCTCGGCGCGTACACCGCACGCGCGCGCGCCCTCGGGTCACAGTCCGCCGCCGACAACCGCGTGGTGCCCTACTCGCTCGGGTTTCTTCCGTCGGTGGGCGTCGAGCGGGCGCCGCGCGTGCGGGCCCTCGCGCTCTCGGCGGGCGGTGAGACCGTGGTGATGCTCGAGGCCGAGCTCGGCGTCGCCGACGATCGCACCACCCTCGACGTCGCCACACGCCTCGGCCCGAACTTCGCGGGCAAGGTGCTCATCGGAACCTCCCACAGCCACTCGTCGTGGGGCCACTACGTCGCCAACGAGGTCCTCGGACTCGGCTTCGGAATCGCCCGCGCCCAGAGCCGCGCGAAGCTCCTCGACGTGCTCGTCACCACCGCGCAGAGCGCCCTCGCCGCGATGGCGCCCGCGCGCATCGGCGTCGCGCACGACGACAACTTCGACCCCATGCACATGGTCTCCCACGACCGCCGCGACGAGAACGACGACCTCCCCGGCGGACGCGACCGCGCCGACAGAGACCTCTACGTCGTGCGCGTCGATCGCATGGACGGCTCGCCCATGGCCGTCGTCCCCATCTTCGGCATCCACGGCACCGTGCTCGGCGAAGACAACATGCTCGCGAGCGGCGACGCGCCCGGCGCGATCGAAGAGGCCGTCGAAGAGAGCTTCGACCGGCAGGTGCTGGTGATGCACCTCCAGGGCGCCGCGGGCGACGTCTCTCCGGGGGGCACCGGCGGCATCGACTGCGCGGGGCACCACGGGTGTTACAACTTCGCGCACGCCGAGACCGTGGGGCGCTACGCCGTCGGACCGATCCGCGCCGCGTGGGATCGCGCGGGCATGTCGATGACGTCGAGCGTGTCGCTCGAAATGGTCACGCGCGCGGTGCCCCTCGGGCCCGACTGGCGCACCTTCAATGTTCGCAGCGGCGCGCTCTCGTATTCGCCCTGGGACGGCCAGCGCGAGGCCGACGGGCGCATCTGGGGCGATCCCGACGCGGGGATGAACAACATCGTGTCGCCCATCGACGAGTTCAACGCGCCCTATGGCGCGGGGCTCTGCGGTGACAACACGCGCACGGCGCTCCCCTCGGCGGCGCAGATGCCGGGGACGTTTACGCTGCGTCCGTACAAGTCGTGCTCGCGCGTCGAGGAGGTCGAGGACCTCTTCGGCCCGACGCTCGAGCTCCCGCTGCCCTCGCGACAGGTGTTCTGCGGCTCGACGCGCACGCTGCTCTCGTCGCTGCGCATCAACGACTGGCTCTTCGTGACGATCCCCGGCGAGCCCGTGACCCTCTTCGCAGACCGCGTGCGGGCGCACTCCCCGATGCCCGCGGATCACACCGTCGTGGTGGGCTACGCGCAGGGACACGTGGGCTACGTGCTCCACCCCGAGGACTGGCTCCGCGGCGGCTACGAGCCCTCGATCAACCTCTGGGGGCCGCTCGAAGGCGAGTACATCATGGAGCGCTCCATCGAGCTCGCGCGCCTCGCCGCGTCGCCGCAGCGCGAGAACGCCGCGACGGAGAGCGCGACCGTGTGGCGCCCCGCGGCCCTCGATGCGCTGCCTCCGCCCGACGCGTCGCCGCGCGCGGGGACGGTGCCCACGAGCATCCCGGCGTCGATGTTCTTCCCCTCGGTGGCGAGGCTCGCGGCCCGTCCGACGAGGGCGCAGCCCGACGCGATGGTGCCCAGGCTCGGCCTCGCGCGCTTCGTCTGGATCGGCGAAGACCCGCGCGCAGGGACCCCCAAGCTCACGCTCCAGCGCGAGGTGACCGCAGGGCGCGGAGACTTCATGCCCGTGAACCGCCGCAGCGGCCGCGCGGTGCGCGACGGCGACGTGCTCCTCGCGTGGACGCCCGATCCGCTCGACAACGCCTCGGCCGCGCGGACGCACTACTGGGTGGCCGAGTGGCAGGCCGTGACGCCCATCGGCGCGGCCTTTCCCGACGACCTCACGGCGCGGCCGGGCGTTCCCCTCGGGCGCTATCGCTTTCACATCGAAGGGACGGGCTACACCCTCGACAGCGACGCGTTCACGGTCACGCCCGCGACGCTCTCCGCGAGCGCGACGCGCATGGGCGCCAACGTGGTGCTCACGGTGAACTACGAGGCGCGCGACGGGTGGCGCCTCCTCGACATGACGGCGAACTCCAACCGCCCGGTGCCGCTGCGCGAGTCGACCGTCGACCTCACGCTCGACCTCATGGGCGGCGGCACGCGCGCGCTCATGGGCCAGCGCACCGACGCGATGGGCCGCGTGACGATCCCCGACGCGGCGATGGTCACCCGCGTGCGCGTCGTCGATCGCCACGGAAACTCGGGCGCGGCGTCGCTGTAGCGGACCGTCGGCGGCAGCGAGCTCGTCGTCCCTTCTCACCTCATCGTCTCAGCCTTCGCCGGTCACGCGCGGTGCGCGAGAGGCTGCGTCAGCGCTTCGAGCGCGCCTCGACGATCGCGCAGGCGCCTCCGCGCGCGTAGGAGCGCCTTTCGCGCGCCTTCGAAGCGCACCCCCAGCGACGACGCGGCCTCAGCGACGGTGAGGTCGTGCACGTCGACGAGACAGACGAGCGACGCGTCGCGCGGTCGGAGGATCGCGCGAGAGACCAGCAGCGATTCGACGTGCCGGCTGGCGTCGCGATCGAGCGACGGAGACGCGCACGCAGGGTCATTCGCCGCGCGAACCTCGGGGCGCTCGATCAACGCTTCGAAGCGGTGAACCCCGGCGTCGAGATCGGCCCGCGCGCTCTCGGCGATCCGCGCGATCCTGGTGTGCGCCTCACGCCGTCGGCGCTCCTCGCGGCGCGTGCGTCGGAGGTGGTTTCGCACGCTCAGCTCGACCCCGGCCTGCACGTGCGGCGTGCGCGCGTCGGGATCAAACGAGTCGAGGCTTGTGATCAGCGCGGCGAGGAGCTCCGCTGCGCCCTCCTGGGGGTCAACGCCCCTGCGCGCGAGACGCCCCAGCGGCGCACCACGCCGAGATGCAACGCGTAGAGGAGCGCGCTGAGCGTCGCCCCGTCGCGACACCTCCGGTGGAGCCGCAGCAGGTCTCCGAGCAGCGCGTCGCGCGTCGCGGAGTAGGACCTCTCGGCGTCGAGCCGCGCGAGCAGGGTCTGCATGTCTGGCACGTCGGCCAGCGTCGCGAGACCGGTGCCGTGGTGCGCGCAGAGATCCGTGAAGGACGCCGCGCGCGCCGCGCGCGACAACGCCGGAGCCAGTTCGCTGATCTGCACTTCGTCCCTCCCATCGACTCGTTCGGAGATGTCACCCACCGGCATCGAAGGGGCGTCGACCGCAAAACGTCTTCTGTTGGAATTCGATCCCCACCGATCGTGATGCGCGACCTTGCCAGCAAAAATGCCATTTGTCAAATGCGTCCTCGTCGACCTACGTCTGACCGCGGCAGCACGAGCGTCTCGCGTCAGATCGACGTCCCGACGACTTGCCCACCGCGGCGTCGGGGGATGGAGGAGCGAGCCTCGCGCTGCGTATTGGCGACGTGATCCTGTGAAACGCGACGTTCAGCCGTCGGCGGGGTCGAGTTCGGCCAGCGTCGGAACGGTGAGGAGAGCGCTCGGTGTATCAAACAGAGGAGCATCCAGAGCGCGCCCGCAAAAGGCTCCGATGTTGGCGATCGTCGTGTCGCCATAGCCACGAACGGCGGCACGTCCGAAGGGCGCGTGCCAATCGAAGCGACAGCCGATCAGCACAAGGCGCGCGCCGCTGGGGTTGGGGAGGCGCCAATCAATCACCGACGGCATGGGCAGGACCCCCGTATCGATGGTCCGGTCGAGGAGCGTGGTTCCCTCGGGCAGGGTGGGAGGGTTGAGCGTCGACTGATTGACCTGCACCGGAAGAAGGACGTCGAATACCGTCGCGGGGAGAATGAGCTTCGAAGGCCCCGCGGTCTTCATCGTCGGCTCCGCGGTCTTCGTCGTCGGTTCCACGGTCTTCGCCTGGGTGACGATGCCGACGACAGGCTCCGAGATCGTGGCGATCGACGTTGTCATGGAGAGGGAGAGATCGGTCGCCGATGGGTCCTTGTTCGGCGTGGTCACGAGTATCTCGATGGGCTTCTGAGTCTTGGGGTCTTGCTGAGTCTGGATCTTGTCCGTCGACATTTGAGGCGTGAAGATCACCGGATCGGGGGGAATGACAGCGGGAATCGGTGGGGCTCGTCTGTCAATCAAGGGAGAGAGCCCGCGAGACGGTGAAGCGACGTGATGCAGGGAGACGAGCGTGATGTCCCTCGAAGAATCAGGCGCGGCCTCGCGGCAGGTCGCGAGAAACTGCACGCTGCTCGATCGACAGTCCTGGGTGTGGAGCATCGCTGGTGAGCCGAACTCGGGGCGCGCCGCGGAGGGATCGAGGATCGGCGCGTCGAGGAAGATGTCGACGCCGCCCTCGGGCCCGCTCGGGTGGAGGTCGTCGAAATCGGGGACCTCGCCGCCTCGTCGTGGCATCAGCGTGTTCTGGAACTGACTGCTCTCCACGGACAGCGCACACGAAGACGCGTGGATCATCGCAGTCGCCGTTCCTTCGAAGAGACTCCCTCGAACGTCGACGTCGGTGGAAGGGGTGCCGATCAGGCGGAGCGCGGTCGGGCGAAGCGCGCCCTTCGACTGAGGCATGAAGCGGCAGCCGTCGAGGCGCACCTCCTGGCGAGAAAGGGCCATTGTCGTGCCGGGCGCGGCGATCGCTTCGACTTCGATGCGCACCAGTTCGCTCGTCGCGCCTTGGAACTCACAGCGATGAAGAACGGTCGCGCTCATCGCGTCGTTGCTCTCGGGCAGCCACATCTGGAGGCATGCACCCGCGCGGTCGCGACCATCAAAGCGCACCTGGTCGAAGGTCGCTCCGTCGAATCCGCGCGTCGTCACCATCGGCTGGTCGAAGGCGAACCGATCGAGGCACCAGAAGGTCGGCACCTCGATCGCTCCTGCCGCTGCACGCAGCTCGACCCCGGAGCTCGCCTCGGCGACCCGGCCGCTCCCCGAGAGCGCGAGCGTGCGCGAGAGGCCATAGCTCCCGCGCAGCTCGATGACCAGCGGGCGCAGCGCGCGCCGCTCTCCACTCGTCGTGACCGTCCAGCGATCGAGCAGGGCGGAGCGCACGGCCGCGTCGAGCGCGTCGCTGTCGTCTCCACCTTGCCCCGCACCCCACCATTCGGGGTGCACCCGCTCAATCGTTCGTCCCGTGAAGCGCACGGCCCCCACGGTGTACATGACGGCGTCAGCCGGAGAGAGCGCTGCGAAGCCCGCGGAAGTGACGAAGACAGGGCCCAGATGGGCGCGAAAGGCGCCTTCGACTTCGAGCACGCGGTCGGTGCGAGGCGCACCCCCAGAGCGAGGCAGCACGGGCACGATCCGAGCGCCCGGCGCGACCCGCAGCTCGACGTTGCTCGGGATCTTCAGCGACTGTGTGCTCACGTCGATCAGCAGAGGCCCGCTCCCGATGGCGGGGACGTATAGCGTTCCCCCCAACCCCGCACCCCCGCCCAGGCGTGAGATGGCGCTGGTGATGGCGTCGGCGACCTGAGTGGGGGTCGACGCAACACCGAGACTGTCAGCGAGGTTCTCGAATCCAGTTCCGAACGGCATTGGCTTACCTCCTCATCGTGCCCCGAGACGTTGAATCCATTGCAGTTCCAACGAGTCGGGGCCGTGAAACACCTTGTCACCAGACGTCGGGCCGACCTCTCCCAGACGCCGCGACCCGAGATCGACCACGGGGGCGGGTTCGCCGGGCCGAGCGACGTACACGGCGCCCCCGATGCCGCGTCCCGGACCGAACAGACATCCCTGGAGCACCAGCGCATGGTTGGCAGGGCGCGGACCACCCCAGTAGACGGCAGGTCGATCACCACCGTCGACGAATCCGTTGCGGTGCTGCACGTTCATGAGAAGCATGTTGGCCGCCCCCTGCGCCGAGACGGGAGGGAACTCCGCGACCCAGGTCGTGATGAACTGCCGACTGTGCGAGCGGATGTTCCGCGCGGTGATCGTCGTCGGCAGCATCCTCCGCAGGGGCGGTGAGCGCGTCCCCGTCGTCGGATCAAGCCAGGGGAGCTCGTCGAAGGGGCGCGCGATGTAGATGTCGGTGCCGTTCCACCAGCGAAGGGCGGTGTCAGGGCCGCGGTCCGTGGGGGCGCGTACGACCTCGACGCCATCGACCCGCGGGACGACGTCCGTACGAAACGCACAGTTCTGAAGAGACAACCGCCCGCCGAGCGCGAGGATCATCGGGCTCGCGGGGCCGTCGAAGGTGCAGCCGAAGAGCTCGACGCCAAGCGCCGGCCCGGCGCGGAACATCAACCCGATTCGCCACAGGCCGGGGTCGCGCTCGTCTTCGTTGAACAGCGGTTCACGCACGACACGATCCGCGCGAAGCTCCGTGAGCGTCGCGCGCACACGGTCGAGGTTCTGGCCCGTGTAGAAGCGGCAGCGAGAGATGCGCAGGCTCGAATAGTCCTGGTCGCCCGAGAAATGAAACGAGTCCACCTCCGCGACCCGAGGAGGCATGTCCATCGTCCAGGGGTCGTTGCCGATGGAGGGCATCTCGCCTCCGATGTGGACCAGCTCGACGCGAGCGTTGCGGAACTCGCAGCCTTCGAGCCCGTTGTGGTGCGTAGCACCCATGGAGGGCGCCGAGAAGGTGATGCAGCGCTCCGCGCGCTCGGCCGCGTCGAAGACGACGTTCTCGACGGTGATGCCCGCGCCGGTGCGCATCACGAGCATCGAGCTGACCTCCGTCGGCTGTGAACCCACCGACGGAGGCAGGCGACCGCGGCCGAGGAGCGCCTGTCGGTCGTTCCTTGTCGGCGACCTGAAGGTCGGCGCGGCCTTGATCAGCGCAGCGCCGAAGCGACGCGTCGCGGGCCCGCACTCGCCTCGAATCACGAGGCCGTCGGGGTTGTTCGGAAAGGCGAAGCGATCGTATTCGCGGAGGTCGGTGCCCATCGCCTGGGCCACCGAGGCGCCGACGAGGAGGGGGCGATCGATGGCGTAGTCGTTGGCGAGCACCACCGGGATCGAGGTGAACACAGGGGTCTCGTACACCCGTTCGAGCACCGGATGACCGTCGCGAGAGATCGGAACCTGACTCGCATCGAGGAACGGCTGCTCTCGATATTGAGGCTTGATGCGGAAGTTGAACGCGGCGTCGAGCGCCGCCTGGAGCGCGGCGGTGGTGCGACGTACGGAGGCCGCGATGCGCGGATCGAGCGCGACGGAGCTGCTCCCCTCCCAGGCGCGCCCTTCGTCGACGAGCGGGACTGCGCCCCACCACTCGGGATAGACGGCTCGGACGTCGGGACGCGCGAAGATGATGCGGCCAGCCTCGGTCTGAGGTTGGATCACAGGCATGCCTGGAACGTCCGTCGCGGGCTCCATAAAGGTGTCGAAGATCGGCATCATCGGCGCCTCGATACGGCCGTAGATCCCGATCCTCACCTTGAGCGCCTCCGTCTGTGGAAGCTGATTGACACCCGGTCTCAACGAAGGCACTGACGAACCGGGAGCGTATCCCGCAGGCACCAGACACGCCCCCGGAGCGAAGAGCAGGGTGATGTTGTCAGGAACGATCAGGTCTTCTCCGTTCTCTCCCTGGGGGGAGTTCGTGGATGGAACGCCGATGATGTATCGCCCAGGAGGGAAATAGACGATGCCACCGAGGGGCGACACACTGTTGAGATGCGTGAAGTGCTCCTTGAGATTGTCAGCGTTTGTTCTATGGGTTGAAAATCCCGAGGGTCGATCCCCTTCTGGAATCAGCCTCGTGGCCCCCACTCCGGCGTTGGCGAATTCAGTCCCGTGCCCCACGAAACACCTCCATTGTGGCTTGCGCGCGACGCCGGCAAGCCAGCAGCAGACCAAACCATCTACCACAGGAAGGCAGCAAATCCCCCAGTTGAAGGCCCCTGAAGAATCTGAGTCGGTGCGCACCACCAGGGTCCCGGCGCTCCCAGGTAGACATACAATTCCCCTGGAGACCTGGCCCACGTGTTGGGAGCGCCGACGATGAGATCGTCATACCCGTCACCGTTGACATCACCAGGAACAGTAGAAACCGAAAAATAGGAAACACGACCGAACGGCCGCAGCATCAGGCTCCATACCGCGGGCACTCCTTGGTCCCTAGCGTTGTAGATGAACGCCTTCCCTCCGCCGTTATCGCGCGCGTCGATGAGTGCCCAGGGGGCTCCTATCGCCAGCTCCGCCCTCCCATCTCCATCGATATCTCCCGGCGCAGAAAGGCTGGCGCCGAAGGCATAGCCCTCACCGGGGGTGCCGACAGCAGTCGCAGGAGGCGTGATGACTCGCGTCGACGGCACCATACCTAGAGACGAACCATGGAATACATCGACGAACCCCCACCCCGCAAAAGCGCCGTCGGAGTATCCGTCGGCGTTGAAGTCTCCTGCGGTCATTCGCCAGCCAAACCTATAATTGAATCGCGGACGACCGAGGTTCTGTACATGGAGCGAGAGCATCGAGGAGGGATTACCGTACAGGATGACAACCTCGTACTCGACGGTCCCGGAAGTCGGAATCGTACGAGCGGCCACATCGCCGTACCCGTCCCCATTCACATCGCCAAGAAACTCCAGCGTTTCCCCGGCGCCAGACAATCCATCAACAGGAACATCTTCGAGCCCTGAAGGGCTTCCAAGATACAATACCACGTCTTGCGGGCAAGCCACGATGAGGTCACCAAAGCCATCGCCGTTGAAATCGCCTGCGGCGAGAGACGTTCCGTAGTGTGACCAGGTTCCAAGATCTCTGCGAACTCTTGCCGGGGCAAGCGTTTGATCACACGGCGTCAGTCCTTCCGAAGCAGAACCACGATGGATGTAGACTCGACCGATCTGATCCGTGGTCCCGAGAGGATCAAACACCGGCGCGCTAAGCGCCAAGTCCGCGAGCGCGTCTCCATCGAAGTCGGCGATCCCCGCTGTATCTCCGTAGAGGGCGAAGCCGATTGATGTCTCCGCGGAGATAAAGGGAGGATTGATCCCCCGAAAGTGCCCACCATCCAGCCCCGACGCGCGACCCCAATACAGGCGCAACGCGTATCGCTCTGGCTCCAAGTCGCTCCGCACCACGACGTCATCGAACCCGTCGCCGTTGAAGTCCTTGAGCGTGCCGTAGCTGGTGTCCGCGGGCAGGTCTCGGTGCCGAATGCCGACCTCCCAGGTCGCGCTCGTCCACGCCACGCCCCCATCTTCGGACGTCGTTCTCACTCGCCAGAAGGCCACACCGGGCGGGAGCGTGGCCGTCGGTCTCCAGCTCGTGCCGCTCACCTCCTGTTGCATGAGCACGCGCGCACAGGGGCGATCCGCGCAGACTTCGACGCGGGCGCGACTCGCTCCTGTCGGCAGCACCCAGCGGAAGGTCGGACGTTGCGAGGTCGCGCGCATCCCTGACTGCGGTGCGAGAAGCCGAGGCACGGTGATCGCAGGGATTGGTCCGGTCGACCCGAAGGGCGCATCGATGCCCGCGTCGAGCTCTCCGCAGCGGCAGAAGTCCCAGCGACCGTCGTCGCGGCACTCGCGCGTGCCCGAACGACCGTCTACGCAGGCGCAGGAGGTCGTCGCCCTCGGAGTGCAGACGGCCACGATGTCGCGCACCCGGCAACGCTCCACCACGTCGCCAGGAACGAACACGTCGGGCGACGGCTGCACCGGCACGTCGAAGTCTCCGCAGCACACGGCGGCCTCGGGGAACGGCACGTCGCTGGGGTCGATCGGAGCGACGTCGGTCGGCGCAGCTCCGTCACTACACGACGGCGCATCGAGCGCAGCGTCTGCATCGAGCGCAGCGTCTGCATCGAGCGCGGCGTCTGCATCGAGCGCAGCGTCCGCGTCGAGCGCAACGTCCGCGTCGAGCGCGGCGTCCGCGTCGAGCGCGGCGTCCGCGTCGAGCGCGGCGTCCGCGTCGAGCGCGGCGTCCGCGTCGGGGTCGACGTCTGGCGGACGATCGGTGGGGGCCTCGTCACGGAGGTCGTCCACGAGGGCATCCTCAACCGTCATGTCGCGGCTTGCGTCTGCGGCGTCGCCAGACGAGGTGCTCGTGTCGTCACAGCCGAACACGCAGGCGAGCACCATGAAGACGAGCAGAACGGGCAGCGAAGTGACGCGGCGAGAGGGAGACATCGGAGACGCCTTTCAGAGTCTTGGGAGCGTGTGGATGCGATGCGCAGGAAGCGGCTGTGTAACGTCTTCTGCGAGAATGAGCAATCGTGGCGGGGCGTGACGATGGCTCGGGTCGATCGAGGTCTGGTGCGTGGCCGTGTTGCCGAGGAGGTAGATCTCACCGGTCTGGCTGTTCGAGAGGCGAATTCCGCCCAGCGGCCCCGACCACCCAGGATTGCCGGGCTCATACTGTTCACACCAGCGTGAGCTGATGGAGAGCAGATGCGAGCCAGTGACTCCTGGTCCAGCCCAGTAGACCGAAGGGCGATGATCCCTACGGTTGAAGACTGGTGTCCTACTCCCAGCGAGTACGTCGGCATCACGCCCCGGGACGCATGTGTGGTGAATGTTCATCAGCACGCAGGCAGAGCGGCTGCCGGTCGTCGCGCCCAACGGCACCGACGCCGCATGTTCTCCAGCGCGGTAGCTTCCCAGGAATTGATAGCTCTGGGTCTCTGTCTCACGGGCGGTCAAGCTGGCCGGCGCGTACCGCCCTCTATTGTCAACATACGGAGCGCCAATGAAGACGTCGGTCCCGTTGGAATTGTTCAGATAGGCACCCGCTCCATTGTCGGATTCGTGTTCGACTCGAAGCGTATGAAGCGTGCACTCGTTCAGGGCGAAGTGCCCGCGTCTCGCGTTGATCATCGGGTCGGCGGTGCCTGTCATGAAGCAGGTGCGAAACTCGACCGTGATCGCGTCATCGACGTCGAGGTCGACGCCGTAGATGCGTCGGGGATAGCGGCCGTACGTCGCGCTCGTAGCACGAACGAGGGGAGCACACAGCGGGTTCATCCGGCAACGTGTGAAGGACACGTTGACCATGCCGAGCTCGGCGGTGACGTTCGTTCGGCGAGCGCTGTAGATTCGGATCAGCGCGTTCTCCGCCTCCGCGGAGAAGCTGTGGAACGCGCAGTTCGACACCTCCATGTTGCCGCTGTCATTCCCTGGAGCCAGGCGAAGCAGGGCGCGAGCCCGGTCGTTGCCGTTGAGGGTCAGATTCTTGAGCATGCATGATGAGATGCCTTCGATCTCGATCAGGGCGGAGCCGATTCCCTCGCCGCGGTTCCAGGTCCCACCCGCGAGCAGCGTCGGACGACCAGCACCGGCGTTGCCGACCTCGCGCTCGCCGACCATCACGAAGGGAGCGGGGTTCGGCTCCAACAGCAGAGAGGAGCCCTCGGACGCCAGCAGATCGTGCTCGGCGGTGAGCCCGACACGAAGCGGGCGGTCGATGGGATAGCTGTTCTGAGCGACGACGGGGATCGTCGGGAGGCGCCACCACTGGACCACGCCATCCACCACGCTGACGCTTCGGTCCGGGCCTCGGCGGAGACGCTTGCGGTGCGTGTGGCCCGCGTCGATCGCCGCTTGCAGGGCCTCCGTGTTCCGACGGTCGGCGTACGCGGTCGTGGTCAGCGCCCCCCACCACTCTGGCCGCACCTCGCGGATGCTGTTTCCAGTGAAGAGGATGAGACCAGCGCGGGTGTTGGGCGTCACACCGTCGGGTTCGAGGAACGCGTCGAAGATCATCCCGACGCCTGCCTCGACGTCTCCCTGGACCTCGATCCGCACCAGGAGGTCTTCGTCGCTCCGCTGCGGCATCGCGCGACGGTTCTGCGCCTGTACCTCCGCGGGCGCATTGACGAAGCTCATGGGAACGAGGATCGCTCGTGGCGCGAAGGTCAGGGTGACGTCAGGGTACACCAGCACGTCGGGGACATCGACCGCGAAGCCTGCGAGGATCATGTCGGAGTTCCCGCGACCGATGTAGAAGCGCCCAGGCGGTACGAACACGAACCCGCCGCCGCGCGCGTGCGTTTCATTGATCGCCGACTGGAGTGCCACGGCGTTGTTTCTTACGTCTGTTGCGAAGGACGTCCACGCGGACGACGAATCGAGAGGGAACGCGGCGGCTGCGGTGAGCGGCTGAAGGCGCACCGAGGTGTGTTCGAATCCGTAGTCGTTCATGTCTCTGGCTCCGCGCGAGGCGTTCCGTTGGTGCTCTGGTCGTCGATGCGGTTGGTCCGTGGGCAGCCCCGCACCGCGCGTCGCGCACGGTGCGGGGGCCGCGAGGTCGTCGTCAGGTCGTGCGGGCCATCCCGGTGACGGTCACGGTGGCGTTGTTGGCGCCCGCCTCGATCTTCCAGCGGACGAAGCGGAAGAGGGGCTTCGTCGACGCGGGGACCTGGAGGTAGTTGTTGGCGTTGCCCGTGTTGAACGACGACAGGGTGCCGATGTCGACCCACGACGCGTCGTCGGCGTTGCGGGTCATCGAGCTCTGGATGGTCACCGAGGTCGGCGGATTGCCGGGGACGTCGATCTGGAAGTCGATGGACTTGTAGGCCGACACGTCGATGGCCTGCTCGGCGGGCATCAGCTTGGTCGTCATCGCCGCGACGTACGCTGCCGTCGGGATGAGGGAGATCACGTCTGCCATGGCACACCTTCTCTTTCGCGCTCCGAGAGACAGACGACGCCCCTTGCGCCGACGCCCCCGGTGCCGAGCTGCGAATCATCGCGGCTCTCATCGTGGGTAGAGTCAGCGCGCCCGCGGAGAGGGGACAGAAAAGTGACTTCAAGCCCGGTGCGCCCCGTCGAATTCTTCGCACGCAGCGACGATTTCACCTTCACCACGGCAACGCGCTTCGATACCTTCTGCGCATCATGGCCACTCCCAAATCACCCGCACTTGCGAGCATCGCGCCGCCTCCGGCGAAACCCCTCAGCAGCACCACGCGCATCGCGCTCGAAGAGCTCGCGGCGTGGCGCGACGCGCACCCGGCGCCCACGCCCCTCGACCACGCGACCTTTGATGCGCGGTATCCCCTCGACGCGCGCGAGGCCCTCGCGCGGCTCACGAAGGCCCCCGGAACGCTCGGTGACGCCCGCGCGCTCCTTCGCACGCTGCACCCCGCGCCGGGCGCGAAGCCCCTCGGCGACCTCGGCGTCTCGCCGATCATCATGGCGCTCCTCATCGAGCACACGCGGCGCCTCGCCGTGGCCGTCGAAGAGAGCAACCACGGGACCACGAGCGACGGCGAGGTGAAGATCGAGGCCGCGCGCGTCGCAGTGAACCTCGCCTACCACACCACCAAGGCGAAGGCCGAGGCCGCCGCCGGACGCAACGAGGCGTGGAAGGCCCACATCAAGAAGCACCTCGACTCGACGCGCCACGACGAGCTCGACCCCGACGGCGCGCGGCTACGTCGCCTCGTTGACGCGATCGAGGCGTGGCTCGGCGGCGACGACGCGACCATCAAGCACTCGCTCGCCATCGAGGGCGTGACGGCCGAGACGGCGGTCGCCTGCGCGAAGGCCGTGGCCGACCTCGAAGCGGCGAAGACCCTCGACGTGGGCGCGAAGATCGGCGACCACGACACGCCCGCGCTCAACCGCATCGAGGGCGCCGTGCTGCTGCTCATGATCGCGGTCTTCCGCGCGGTGGACGGGGCGAGGGCCGCGGGCAAGACGCGCCTCGTGCTCAAGCCGAGAGCCGCGACGCGGAGGGTCATCGCGCCCAACGCCCGCGTCCGTACGAAGAAGGCGGCGACCGACGGCGACCCCACGCCGCCCGACGCCAACCACACGGCGTCCGCGAAGGTTCGCAAGGGACGCCGCAAGAAGCGCTGAGCGGCGCGACGACATCCACCGATCGGTTCCGCGAAATCTACCGGTGGTTCGGTGAAATCTACCGAGGGTTCCGCGAAATCTACCGGTGGTTCGGTGAAATCTACCGAGGGTTCCGCGAAATCCACGGGGGCGCACCCACGCTCGCGGTGTGATGCGCCGCAGCGCGAGACCGTCGACGCGCGCGACCTCGTCGGCGGATGCGGCGACCGATTCTGGTAGAGTGCGCCGCCATGAGCACTCAGGATCGTCCTCGGATCGGCGTCGCGGGCCTCGGCATCATGGGCGCCGGCATCGCGAGGAACTTTCTCACCAAGGGCTATCCCCTCTCGGTGTGGAACCGCACCCGCCGCACGGCGGAGCCCTTCGCCCGCGACGGCGCCCACATCGCCGCGACGCCGCGTGAGCTCGCCGAGCGCTCTGACGTCATCCTCACGTGCCTCTCGTCGCCGAACGTCGTCGGCGCCGTCGCCACGGGCCACGACGGGCTGCTCTCGGGCGCGCGCAAGGGCCTCCGCTGGATCGACACGAGCACCATCGGACGACCCACGGCGCTCGCCATGGCCGAGGGCGCGAAGAAGTACGGCGTCGACTTTCTCGAAGCGCCCGTGACGGGTTCGAAGCAGGGCGCGCGCGACGGGACCCTCGTGGTGATGACGGGCGGTCCGCCAGAGCTTCACGCGGCGTGTCTGCCCGTGCTCGAAGTGTTCGCGTCGAAGGTGATCTACGTCGGCCCGCTCGGCACCGCGGCCGTGATGAAGCTCATCGGAAACACCATCATCTCGTTCATGCTCGAAGGCATCGCGGAGGGCGCCACGCTCGGCGCGCGCGCGGGCATTCCCATCGAGAAGGTGCTCGAGGTGGTGCAGGCATCGGGCTTCTCGTCGCCCTACTGGAACTTCAAGGGCGGCGCGATGGCGCGTCGTGACTTCGAAACGCACTTCTCGCTGGACCTTCTACACAAGGACCAGACGCTCGCGCTCGCCGAGGGGCAGTGGTACCGCGTGCCGATGCCGGGCCTCGCGGCGATTCAGCAGGTCACCGGGATGGCCCGCGCGCTCGGCTTCGGTCGCGAGGACATCGCCGCGCAGATCAAGGCCGTCGAGACCGCCGCGGGCGGCAACGGTGACCGCACCGAGCGCTACTCCGAGGTCCCCTGGTCGATGTTCCTCAACAACGACCTCGGGACGAAGAAGTAGCCCTCACCCCGTCCCTCTCCCGCGAAGCGGGAGAGGGTGCCTGTTGGTAGCTGCCATGCCCTCACCCCGCCCTCTCCCGGCAGAGCCGGGAGAGGGAGTCGGTTGGCTGCGGGCGCAGCGACGGGAGTCGGTTGGCTGCGGGTGCAGGGCCGGGGCGTTCGCCGATGGCCGTCGACACGCCCCGCACGGAACACCGCGCACGCCTTCGCTGCTCCCGCCTGGTCACCCTCTCCCGGCTCTGCCGGGAGAGGGCGGGGTGAGGGCATGGCAGTCGACGGAGGCACCCTCCCCCGTTTCACGGGGGAGGGACGGGGAGAGGGGCGCGTCACTCCGTGATGGCGGCGTCGAGCGCGACGGTGACCATCTCCGCGAAGCCCGTCTGCCGGTCTTCGGGGCTCAGCGACTGACGGGTCACCAGGCTGTCGCTCACCATCAGCGCCGCGAGCGCGCGCGCGCCGTGACGCGACGCGAGCGTGTAGAGACCCGCGGCCTCCATCTCGGCGGCGAGCACGTTGTAGCGGGCCCAGAGCTTCCACGCGTCGGGCTCTTCGTCATAGAAGGTGTCCGTCGAGAGGATGTTGCCGACGTGCACGGTGAAGCCCCGCGTCGTCGCCGACTGCCACGCGCGGCGCAGGAGCTCGAAGTCCGCCGTGGGCGCGAAGGCCATCCCCTTGAAGCGCGTCGCGATCACCGACGAGTCCGTCGACGCGCTCTGCGCCAGCACGATCTCTCGCAGCCCGACGTGGCTCTGGAGCGCGCCGCAGGTGCCCACGCGGATGAGCGTCTTGGCGCCGAAGCTCGTCATGAGCTCGTGGGCGTAGATCATCGTCGAGGGGATGCCCATCCCGGTGCCCTGCACGGAGACGCGGCGGCCCTTGTAGGTGCCCGTGAAGCCGTACATCCCGCGCACCTCGTTGTAGCAGCGAGGGCTCTCGAAGAAGCGCTCTGCGATCAGCTTCGCGCGCAGGGGATCACCGGGCAGAAGCACGATGTCGGCGATGTCGCCGGGCTTCGCGGCGAGGTGCGGGGTCGTCATGCGATGGGTCTCCGTAGGGGGCCCCATGATGGCATCGTTCTCGCGAGAATGGAGGCGTTTGTGACACGATGCGCGCCGCCGCTGCGCCACCCCGCGCAAGAGAAGGACTCGATCGCCATGCTGCACACGCGTTCCCTTACCTTCGCCGCCTGCCTGACGCTGCTCTCGGGCTGCGGCGCGAGGACCGTCGCCGACGACTATCGCATCGACGCAGGAGACGTCCCCGTCGCACCCGATGTGCCCACCTCGCCCGATGTGCCGATCAGGCCCGACGTGCCCATCAGGCCCGACGTGCCCGACGTGCATCCGGTCTGCCCGCCGGGCCTGGCCTTCTGCTCGGGGAGCTGCGTCGACGTCCTGAACGACGTGAACAACTGCGGCGGCTGCAACGCCCGCTGCATCGGGTCGAGCCTCACCTGCCAGCGGGGCGTGTGCGTGGGCATCGCGTGCCCCGGCGGCCTCGTCGTCTGCAACGGCGCCTGCACCGACGTCCGCAACGACCCTCGCAACTGCGGCCGCTGCGACCAGCTCTGCGCGGGACCGGGCTCCGTGTGCTCCAACGGCGTCTGCACGGTCAGCGCGTGCGTCGACGGCCTCACGTTCTGCAACGGCGACTGCGTCGACACGCAGAACGACACGCGGAACTGCGGCGGCTGCGGCGTCCAGTGCCCGCCGGGCGGCGCGTGCTTCGGCGGCCTCTGCGCGGTCACGCCCGGGTGCCCTCCGCCGACCACGGCCTGCGGTGACTTCTGCGCCGACCTCTCGACGGACCTCAACAACTGCGGCGCGTGCGGGCTCACGTGCCCTCCCGGCGGCGTGTGCACCTTCGGCCGCTGCGAGGCTCCGATGTGCCGCCCGCCGACGACGCGCTGCGGGTCGACGTGCGCGAGCCTCATGAGCGACCCGATGAACTGCGGACGCTGCGGCCTCGCGTGTCGCACGGGTCAGCGCTGCGTCGCGGGCGCGTGCACCTCGACGCCCATGACGGGGACGCCCTTCCAGATCCAGGCGCTCCTCACGAGCAACTGCCGCACGACGGAGCACAACACCGTGACCGGCGACGACCGCGGCGGCATCGCCCTCGGGAGCGGCCAGGTCTTCTACACGGGCGACGACCGCACGGCCGCGTTCGACCTCGACACGCTCACCCCCACGGCGCGCGGAACGCAGCGCCTCGACGGCATCTTCGGCGTCACCGCCGCGAGCCTCACGTTCACCCTCGGCTCGAACCGCGTGCCCCTCGACGAGCGCACGTCGATCATCGACACCGTCCTCGGCGTGAGCCCGTCGGTCGCCGTGGGCGCGACGCTGCTGCCCCTGTCGTCGCCGATCTTCCTCGACCGCACGACGCTCACCGAAGACGTCGGGATCTACGGCGGCGTCGACCGTCTCATCGTCACGGCCGCGAACCGCGCGTGGATCATCGAGGGCACCTCGGCCACGGTGACCGAGCTCGCGATCACGCCCATCGGTCCGCACCAGCGCTGCGAGTCGTGGGCGCACTGGGGCGTGGCGGAGTTCCTCGAAGGCGCGCCGTGGGTGGACTACGTGCGTGACCCGACCGCGATCGTGCGGCAGAACCTCGTGACCGGCGAGGTGCGCGTCGTCGCGTCGTTCACCAACCTCTCGGACATGTGCTCGTTCACCGTGAGCCCGGCGCGCGGACGGTGGTACTTCCACCACGAGGGGAACTCGCAGTTCCGCTCGGGCGACGAGACCCTCGGCTACTGCGACGCGCGCTTCTCGCGCTGACGCGTCCAGAGCGCGCCGGCGCACAGCACCCCGACGAACACCGCCACGATCTCGGGCGACCCCACCCCCACCGCCGCGAACGAAATCACCGACAGCACCACCGCGACGATCGGTAGGAGCGGCACGAGCGGCGCGCGAAACGGACGCTCCAGCGAGGGCTCCGTGCGACGCAGCTTGATCACCGCCGCCATGCTCACGGTGTAGACCCCGAGCGCGCCGAGCACCGAGAGCGTGATGAGCGCGTCGGTCTTGCCCGAGAGCGTCGCGAGGATGCCCACCAGCACACCCGCCGCGATCGCAGGCGTCGGCGTGCGAAAGCGGACGTGAAGCTCCGAGAGCGCGCGGGGGAGGATTCCCTCACGCGCGAGGGCGAACACCTGACGCGAGCACCCCATCACGATGCCGTGAAACGACGCGATGAGCCCGAGGAGGCCCAGGTACACCATGAGGTGTGTCATCGGGTGACCGGGCGAGAGCACGTGCGAGAGCGCGCGCGGGAGCGGCGAGTCGTCTTGCACGAGCTCCTGCCAGGGCATCACGCCCGAGGTGCAGACGAGCGTGCCGAGCGCGAGCGTGACCAGCGTCACGATGCCCGCGAGGTAGCCGCGAGGAATGTCGCGCTTGGGGTTCACGACCTCCTCGGCGCTCATCGCGACGCCTTCGAGCCCGAGGTAGAACCAGATCGCGAAGGGGATCGCCGCGAACACGCCGCTCGCCCCCTCGGGGAACATCGGCGCCGCCGTGATGCGCGCGAGCGTGACGTGCGGACCCGTGAGGAAGAAGAACAGACCGAGCTCGAAGGTCGCGAGCACCGTGACCACGAGTTCGAAGGTCGCCGCGATCGAGACGCCGAGCGCGTTGATGAGCCCGAAGAGCACGAAGGCCCCCACGGCGACGACGTTGACCGACGCCGAGGGCACGCGGAAGTGAACGTACGACCCGATGGCCCTCGCGATGGCGGGCGGCGCGAAGAGGAACTCCAACAGCGTCGAGGCGCCCGCGAGGTACGCGCCCCACGGTCCGAAGGCGCGCTTCGCGAAGGCGAAGGGCCCGCCCGCGTGGGGGATCGCCGTCGAGAGCTCGGTGTAGCTGAAGATGAAGCAGACGTAGAGCGCCGTGACCATCACGGTCGCGATGCCCATGCCCACGGGGCCGCCGTGCGAGAGGCCGTAGTTCCAGCCGAAGTAGTCGCCCGAAATGACCATGCCCACGGCGATGGCCCAGAGGCGCACCGGGCCGAGCGTGCGCGGGAGCGCGGCGCGAGCGTCTCCCTCGAGACTCACAAGCTACGCCCTTCGCGGGGCGGCGACGACGTCGGCCACGGCGTCTGAAAACGCCTTCGCAGAAGCCTCGACGGCGTCGAGCGCGCCCGTCACGTAGGCCCCCGCGAAGTTGGTCTCGCTGGGCGGACCGAAGAACCGCGCGAGGTTCACGTCGGCGGCTTTCAACGCCGCGTCGAGTCCCACCATCGCCTCGACGGGCGGCGCGATGAAGTATCCGAAGGGGGTACCCGGCGCGACCTTCGCCTGCGCAGCGAGATACCGTCCGACGCTCCCGATCACCGTGGGAAACACCGTCACGCCGCTCTCGTTGACCTTGTAGAACGCGAAGAGGTGCTCGAGCGCGAACTCCACGGCGCGGATGCCCTGCTCGACGCTCTCGGGCTCGTCGGCCGCGAGCACGCCGAGGATCTCACCCGACAGCGGCCCCGACGCGTGCGCGCTGCCCGCGTAGAACGACCGCGCGTAGATCACCTCGACGTCGGCGATCTTCGTCGCGTGGTCGAGGGCCGCGTAGAGCGTGTCGTCCTGATCGCAGGTCATGAGCGCGAGGGAGCGTCCGCCCGCGGTCGGCGGGAGCCCGAGCGCCGCGCAGAGGCGCGCGTCGGCGTGCGGGAGTCGTCTGCACGAGAGCAGCGTCGCGGGGATGCGCGTGAGGGCGCTCATTGCCGCCCCCAGCCGAGTCCGAGGGCGACGCCGCCGACGCCGCGTTCGAGTCCGCGCTTCACGATGGTCACCGTCTGCTCCGCGGCCTCGTGGGGTTTGATCCCGATGGGTCGCACGTTCGAGATGCAGTTCTTCTCGGCGTTGTCCTGATCGAGCTTCGGCGCGATGGCGATGTACGCCGAGAGCGAGTCTCCGGCGCCAAGTCCAGGACGCTCTCCCACGAGGATCACCGAGGCGCGCGCGCCCGTGAGCACGCCGATCTCGTCGGCCACGCCGATGCGCGCGAACTTCACGTAGAAGTTCACGCCGCGGCGCAGTCCGCCCGCGGAGAGCGCGCGTTCGAGGGCCGTGAGCGTGGCCTCGCCGTTCTGCATCACCGCGTTGGGTGAGAGGCCGTCACCGACGATGATCTGCACGTCGGGGCGCGTGCTCCGATACGCCTCGACGGTGGCGCGCGAGAGGTCGTCGAGGCGCCGCCCGTGGTTGGGAAAGAGCAGGTACTCGTGCCTGTCGCGGCACCGCGTCTGGAGCGCGATGAGCCCGTGCTTCGCGGGCCAGTCTTCGGGCACCTCGGAGTGCACCGCGTCGCGCGCGTCGGCCTGACCCTCGCGCGTGCGGAGGTAGAGGTCGGTGCGAAAGCGATTGCCCGCGCGCCCCACCGCGACACCCGACGGCGTGAGCGCCACGAGCCTCGGGAGCATCGCCTCGTACACGGGACGCTCGACCGAGTGAACGGGCCTCGGATCGGCCGTACACGCGTGTCCGCTCTCGCCGCCGCAGGTCGCGGAGAAGGGCTGTTGCGCCACGGGCGCCTCGGCCGCGAGCTGCCGCACGACGGCGTCGACGATCGATTGGAGCGTGGCGTCGTCGAGCTTCACGCGATCCTCCGCGCGTCGCCGAAGACCACCTCGCGCGCCTCGTCGCGCCGAAGGAACTGCGACGGATCACCGGCCTTGTCGGTGAGGGCGCCCTGCGACCAGAGGCCGATGCGCTCCATCCACGCTTCGAACTCGGGCGCGGGGCGCAGCCCGTGGATCTCTCGCAGCGTCGCGTTGTTGTGGAACGACGTGGTCTCGTAGTTGAGCATCACGTCGTCGCCGACGGGGATGCCCATGAGGTAGTTCACGCCCGCCGCGGCGAGGAGCATCTCGAGGTTCTCGACGTCGTTCTGGTCGCACTCGGCGTGGTTGGTGAAGCACGCGTCGCAGCCCATCGAGATGCCCGAGAGCTTGCCCATGAAGTGATCTTCGAGGCCCGCGCGGATGATCTGCTTGCCGTCGTAGAGGTACTCGGGGCCGATGAAGCCCACGACGGAGTTCACGAGAAAGGGCTTGTAGCGCCGCGCGAGGCCGTAGGCGCGGGCCTCCATCGTGAGCTGGTCGGTGTCGTGGTGGGCGTTGGCCGAGAGGGCCGTCCCCTGGCCCGTTTCGAAGTACATGACGTTGGGGCCCTCGGCGGTGCCGAGCTCGCGCGTCATGGCGTAGGCCTCGTCGAGCACGGCCACGGAGACCCCGAAATTGCGGTTCGCCCCCTCGGAGCCCGCGATCGACTGGAAGCACAGGTCGAGGGGCGCGCCCTTGCGCATGGCCTCCATCTGCACGGTGACGTGCGAGAGCACGCAGTTCTGCGTCGGGACGCCGAGCGTGTTCATCAGGGCCTTGGTGCGCGTGAGGATCTCCGCCGTCGACTCGACGGTCTCCGTCGAGGGATTCACCCCGATCACCGCGTCGCCGTTGCCGTACGAGAGCCCTTCGAGCACCACCGCGAGGATCCCCTCGACGGAGTCTCGGGGATGGTTCGGCTGGAGCCGCGACGAGATGCGCCCCGAGAGCCCGAGCGTGTTGTTGCAGCGCACGGTCACACGGATCTTCCGCGCGGCGGCGACGAGGTCCATGTTCGACATGAGCTTGGTGACGGCGGCCACCATCTCGGGGGTGAGCCCCGGCGACACGCGGAGGATCTCTTCGCCCGTGGTGCGCACGTCGAGGAGCCACTCGCGCACCTCGGCGAGCGACTTGTTTTTCAGCCGTCTCCGCGCGGAGGCGTCGCAGTCGTCGACGCAGAGCCGCGTGACCTCGTCGCGCTCGTAGGCGACGCTGGGGTGTTCGAAGAGGTCGTCGAGTGTGAGCTGCGAGAGCACGCGCTTGGCGGCCACGCGCTCGCGGTCGCTCGACGCCGAGAGGCCCGCCTGCACGTCGCCCGAGCGGAGCTCGTTGGCCTTGTTCATCACCTCCTTGACGGAGCCGAAGGTGAACGATCGGCCGAATACGCACGCGCTGAGCTTCATCGCAGCGGCGGCATTCGTACCGCGAACCGCCCCACCGGGGGAAGCGCTCAGCCGCGCAACGCCCTGCGAAACCTCCCCGCCGCCGCGACCGCCTCTGCGCCCAGGCCCCCGACGATGGCCGCCGCGTTGAGGGCCACGGGCCACCACGCGGGCAACCACGCGCCGCGCCCCTGGTACCCGTCGAGCACCTCGTAGCTGAAGGGGAGCGCCGCCACGGCCGCGAGGCTCAGCCACGACGGCGCCATCGCGCTCACCGCCGCGAGTCCGCTGCCATACCACGGGTAGGCCACGGGGCTCGCCACGAGCTGCGCGGTCAGGCCGTCGCGCGCGGCGCGGGCGGGGTCGCGGCGCATCGAGATCAACATCACCGCGGCGATGAGCGAGAGCGCGAGCGCGCGGCGTGTGACGGCGTCGTCGGTGGGCATCAGCGAGTAGAGCAGCGTCCAGAGCGGCGCCGCGAAGGACCAGTTCTCGGCGACGAAGGGCAGCGAGCCCGGCAGCGAGCAGCCGATGCCCTCGGCCACCGCGAAGCTCAACGCCAGCGGCGCCATCGCACGCGCGAGGAACCACACGGGCCTCCGCACGCTCCCCGCGAGCGCGAGGAGCGCCACCGCGGGCAGGAGCTTCACGGCGACGCCGCAGCCGAGCGCGAGCGCGGCGGCTCCCTCTCGTTTGCGCGCGACGAGGGTCACGCCGGCGACCACGGCGAGGGCCGTGAAGGCGTCGAGGTGCGCGCCGACGCCCGACTCGAGGATCAGCACCGGGCACCACGCGGCGAGCACCGCGTCGCTCTCATTGGGCTTGTTCTTGAGGTGATTCCACGCGAGGAGCGAGGTCGCGGAGGAGGCCGCGACGACGAGGAGCTTCCACGTCCACCAGGCGAGCGAGGGGCCCGTGAGCGCCGCGAGCATGAAGAGCGCGACGGCCGCGGGGGGATAACACGTCGCCACGTCGAGGTGGTCGCTCGGGAGCCTCGCGTGGAGCGTCGCGAGCACCTGCGAATCGGGCGAGAGCAGGTACGGATCGCGCCCCGAGAGCGCCACGGCGCCGTCCCAGAGGTAGCGGGTGACGTCGGTGGTGGTGAAGGTCGGCGCCGCGAGGAGGGCCACGCGCGATGCGATTCCGACGCGCACCGCGAAGGCCGTGTCTTCGTGGGTCTTCGCGAGCCTCCAGGCCGCGAGCATCAGCGCGAACATCACCGCGTGGATCGAGAGGTACGGCGTCGCGCGGTGTCCTGCGGGCAGCGCCGCGACCGCGTACACCGCGGCCGTCGCGACGAGCATCAAGACCGCGAGCGGACGCAGCGGGCCCTTCACCGCGGGTCGTACTCCGGGCCGAGCATCGCGCCGCGCAGCCACGAGAGGATCACCCGCGACGCCGCGAGCGAGCCGCGGAGCGTTCCGCCGATCTTGGGCGTGCCGCCGCGACGGTTGCGCCACGAGACCGGGACCTCGACGACGCGGAGGCCCTGACGCGCGGCCTTCACCTGCATTTCGAGGGTCCAGCCCCACGTGCGGTCGCGCATCGCGAGGGCGCGGAGGGCGTCGCGACGGATGGCGCGAAACGGCCCCATGTCGGTCACGCGATGACCGAAGCGGAGCGTGAGCCCCACGGCGGCGACGTGGTTGCCGACGCGTTGAAACAAGGGCATCGCGCCGGGCTCGATGTGTCCGCGCATGCGTGTCCCGATGACCATGTCGGCGCGGCTCTCGCGGAGCGGCGCGAGCACGCGGTCGAGCTCCGCGGGGTCGTCGCTGCCGTCGGCGACGAGAAAGACCACGGCGTCTCCGTCGTCGGGGAGCGACGCGAGGGCCGCGAGACAGGCCGCGCCGTAGCCCGGGGACTCTTCACGGACCGTGAGGGCCCCGGCCTCGCGGGCGCGCGCCGCGGTGCCGTCGCGGGAGCCGTTGTCGGCCACCACGATGTGCCGCACGAGCGCGCGGGGGACGGCGCGCACCACCGAGGCGATGGTCTCGGCCTCGTCGCGCGCGGGGATGATGACGTCGACGGTGAAGGGCATTCGTCTCGGCGGCTCGTACGTCACGCGCGCAACTTCGGCAACGGGCGACGGCGCGGGGCGTGATACTCCTTCGGCTCCTCGCAGCGAGAAGGGAGCGACCCGAGACATGAGCGCAGTGCTTGGCGTGATCGGCGGAAGCGGCCTCTACCAGATGCCCGGACTCACAGAGGTCGAAGACGTGCGCGTCGAGACTCCCTTCGGCGCGCCCTCCGACGCGATCGTGCGGGGGCGCCTCGGCGACACGACGCTGCTCTTTCTCCCGCGCCACGGGCGGCTGCATCAGCACTCGCCTTCGAAGGTGAACTACCGCGCGAACATCTGGGCGCTGAAGTCGCTCGGCGCGACGCACGTGCTCTCGGTCTCCGCCGTGGGATCGCTCCGCGAGGAGGTCGCCCCGGGGCACGTCGTGGTGCCCGATCAGTTCATCGACCGCACCGCGGGGCGCGTCTCGACCTTCTTCGACGACGGCGTGGTGGCCCACGTCTCGATGGCCGATCCGGTGTGCCCGCGCCTCGCCGCCGCGCTCGCCGCAGCCGCGAAGACCACGGGCGCGACGGTGCACGTGGGCGGCACCTACGTGTGCATCGAGGGGCCGCGCTTCTCGACGCGCGCGGAGAGCCACCTCTTCCGTCAGTGGGGCGCGACGGTGATCGGGATGACCAACGTCCCCGAGGCCTTTCTCGCGCGCGAGGCCGAGCTTCCCTACGCGACGATGGCGCTCTCGACGGACTACGACTGCTGGCGTCCCCACGAGGAGGTCGACGTGAACGACATCCTCGCGGTGCTCCACGCCAACGTCTCTCGCGCGCAGGAGGTCGTTCGCGCGCTCGCCTCGACGCTGCCCGATCCGTCGGACAGCCCCGCGGCGGGCGCGCTTCAGTACGCGGTGCTCACGAAGCCCTCGGCGCTCACCCCCGCGCTCCGCGAGCGCTACGCGCTGCTGCTCGGACGATACTGGTAGCGAGCGCATCCCCCGTCGCGCCGAAGGGGCGTAGCATCGCCGCGGCGAAAGACCGACGGAGCGTACACATGAAGCGTCAACGGTGGGCGATCGGAGCGGCGGCGCTGTGCGGCGCGCTCGGCGCGGGTTGCATGGATCAGCAGCAGACCTCGATGGTGCAGGTCGCCACGACGTCGGGCGGCGAAGGCGTCGCGAGCGCGTCGTCGGGGCAGTACCTCTACCTCCCCGCGAGCAACATGCCCGCGAGCGCGGTGCAGAGCGTCGTGGTGCAGAGCAGCGACGGGCGACAGTTCAACGCGGGCAGCGGGCAGGTGTACGCCGCCGCGGGCGGACGCATCGCCGTGGCGCTTCCGCAGGGCATGACGGACGGGACGGCGACGCTCAACGTGAACGGCCAGGTGATCTCGGTGCCGTTTCACGTCGTGGTGTCGATGTCGTCGGCGCCGGTGATCGGCACGATGCAGGTCGCGACGAGCGATCCCCGCTGCGCGGCCATCGCGGGCACCTGGCAGGGGAGCATCTGGTCGACGGCGGGCTCCACCGCGACCGCGTACTTTCAGATCCTCGACGACTGCCGCACGGTGCAGGGGATCATCTCCGCCGCGGCGCCGAGCTCGGGCTCCGTCGACGCGACCATCGAGGGCACCTGGGACGCCTCGTCGGGCACGCTCGTCGCGCGCGACACGCAGCTCTTCAACGTGCAGCCGCGCAACGGCACGTCGTTCTGCGAGACCACGCGCTACGAGCTCCGGCTCACGCCCGACGGCGAGCTCGTGGGCACCAACGACACGTCAGACACCTCGTGCGGCAACGTCGCGCCGGTGCGCCTCTACCACGTGCGCTGAGCGTCACCGCGGCTGCGCCGCCGGTTGCGTGTTGCATCCGCGGAACGTCATGCATGTGCCGTGGTGCGTGGCGGGCATCGCGATTCCCCCGTGCGTGCAGCAGATGAGGCCCCGCGCGCACCCCACGCGGTCGTCACACGCGCCGCGCGCGCCCGGGAGCCTCCTCGCGACATCCGTCGCGGCATCGGCAACCGCGGCATCCACAACCGAAGCATCCACCGTGACATCCGCCGTGGCGTCGCGCGCGAGCGCGGCGTCGACACGCGCGGGCGCGATCGTCGGAACGGGCGCTCCGGCCTCCGTAGGCACCACGAGAAAGGCGAAGCCCGCCGTCTCGTGACACCCGTTGCACGCCGTCGAGGCCAGCGCGTACGCGGCCCTCGCGGCGACGAGATCGTGCGCCGTGATCGCCTGCGAGATCGGCGGAAGCTGCGCCGCGGGGAACGCCCTCGCGAGCTCCGAGAGGTTCGCGTGGGCCTCCTCGGGCTGCTCGGCCTGACGCAGCTCCTCGAGCTCCTCGTCGAGCTCGCGGATCGTGTAGGCGGCGAGCTCCCAACGCTCCGCCACGAGGGCGCGACCGAGCATCTCGTGGTGCCGCCCGACGGCCACCATGATGGGGCCGTAGCGTTTGGGCTCATGGGGCGCGGGCGCCGGCGTGATCGGCGCGGGCTTCGAGCACGCACCGACGAGGAGCAACGCAGAGACCGCGGCGACGAGGGGCTTCATGATCGCGAGGGGTTCTATCAGCGCGGGGCCCTTGTGCGCGAGGGCCGCGGCGTGAGACACAGCGGGCGATGGCAGGGCAGGGTTCCGATCTCGTGCGCTTCGGTGTCGCGATGGACGCCGAGCTCCTCGCGCGCTTCGATGAGCGCCTCGACGCGCGGGGCTACGCGAACCGCTCCGAGGCGCTGCGAGACCTCGTGCGCGCGTGGCTCTCCGACGACCACGTCCACGGCGGGGGGATGGTCGTCGCCACCCTCACCCTCGTCTATGACCACCACGTGCGGGAGCTCACCGAGAAGCTCACCGACATGCAGCACGACCTCGGCGAGCGCGTCGTGTCGACCCTGCACGTCCACCTCGACCACGATCACTGCATGGAGGTCATCGTGCTCAAGGGGCCCGCGGCGGTCATCCAGCAGGCGGCCGACCGCATCCTCGCGACGCGGGGGGTCGAGCACGGCAAGCTCGTGGCCACGGCGCTGCCCTCCTCCGACGGGCACCACCACCATCACCCCTGAACCCACCGAAGGACCCCGGGGACGGAGACCTCGTTCAGCCCCCTTGTGCCCTGCCGCGGCGCGGTGTACACAACCGCCCCCCATCGAGGAGCGATTTCGTTCATGAGCAAGCTCGCAGCCCAGGTTGAGTCGTCGCAGTCCAAGTTCGCCGGATACCTCAAGGAGAACAAGATCGATCCCGCGCGCGTGGTGTACGCCTCGCAGCAGATCGAGAAGTTCACCCCCGAGGACCGCTCGATCAAGCTCGCCAAGCGCCAGAGCCGCGGCAAGGAAGACGACGCCGCCAAGGCCGCCCGCACGAAGAAGCCCCGCAGCGGTCGCCCCGTGACCACGCAGCTCGTGACCCGCGCCATCAAGGGCGAGGCCCTCACCGGCCCGCAGAAGACCCGCATCCTCCGCGCGGTCGGCCGCGTCGCCGAGCAGAAGAAGCTCGGCGAGGTCGTGATCACGAACCTGTTCTGATCCGCGAATTCCCCGCCCGCTCCCGCTTCCTCCCCGAACGCGGCCGTCACCGGCCCGCGATCGATTCCGCTGTAACCGCGTGACCGTCATCCCGTAGCGTCGGCGCCACGGACGAGGTCCGAGGTCGTTCGCATCCGAACGATCGACGGCGTGACCGCAAGGGAGGTCTCCACATGGGCGCAGACGCGAGCATCGCGCTGGGGGTTCTGTTCTTCTTCTTCATGGGCGGTGCGGTGTTGCTCTTCTCGAGCTTCTTCACCGTGCACCAGCAGACCGCGGCGGTCATCGAGCGCTTCGGCAAGTTCAACCGCATCGGCAAGCCGGGGCTCAACCTCAAGCTCCCGTTCATCGAGCGCGTCGTGTCGAGGCTCAGCCTCCGCGTGCAGCAGCTCGACGTGCGCGTCGAGACCAAGACCGAGGACAACGTCTTCGTGCAGGTCACCGTCTCGGTGCAGTTCTTCGTGCTCCCCGACAAGGTGGTCGACGCGTACTACCGCCTCGAAGACCCGGCCCGCCAGGTGACCTCGTACGTCTTCGACGTGGTGCGCGCCCGGGTGCCGAAGATCAAGCTCGACGACGTCTTCTCGAACAAGGACGAGATCGCCGACGCCGTGAAGCACGAGCTCTCCGACGCGATGGACGACTTCGGCTACGGCATCGTGAAGACCCTCGTCACGGACATCGACCCCGACGCGCAGGTCAAGCACTCGATGAACGAGATCAACGCCGCGCAGCGGCAGCGCGTGGCGGCCACGGAGCGCGGCGAGGCCGACAGGATCCTCAAGGTGAAGGCCGCCGAGGCCGAGGCGCAGTCGAAGGCCCTCCAGGGCCGCGGCATCGCCGATCAGCGCAAGGCCATCATCGACGGGCTCCGAGAGAGCGTCGACACGTTCTCGAAGAGCATCCCCGGCACGACGGCCACCGACGTGATGGCGCTCATCATGGCGACGCAGTACTTCGACACGCTGCGCGACATGGCCGCGCACGGGCGCATGAACACGGTGATGCTCCCGCACTCGCCGGGCGCCGCGGGCGAGATGTTCGAACGCCTGCGCACCACGATGATCTCCGCGGGGCAGGTGCCGCCGCCGTCGGCGGGTGACGTCCCGCTGGAGCATCAGCACCCCGCGTCGCCGTATCACCCGACGAACGCGGTGCCCGAGCAGCCGCAGCAGCCGATGCCGTACCCGGTTCACACGCACCGCTGAGAGAAGTTCCCTTTCGCGCGGCGCTTCGGGATACTCCCGCGCCGTGGCCGCCCTGACCCTCCGCGGGATTCGCAAGACACTCGGCAAGAACCTCATTCTTCGCGGCATCGACCTCGCCATCGGCGACGGCGAGCTGGCCGTGCTCGTGGGGCCCTCGGGCTGCGGAAAGAGCACCCTCCTCCGCACCGTCGCGGGCCTCGAAGAGCCCGACGAGGGGACGCTCCACATGGGCGACCGCGACGTGACGCGCCTCGCCCCGCGCGACCGCGACATCGCGATGGTCTTCCAGAGCTACGCGCTCTATCCGCACCTCACCGTGCGCGACAACATCGCCTTCGGGCTACGTCTTCGAAAGACGCCCGAAGCCGAGATCCGCAAGCGCGTCGACGAGGTGGCGCAGATCCTCTCGATCGAGAAGCTCCTCGATCGGTATCCCAGGGACATGTCGGGCGGTCAGCGGCAGCGCGTGGCGATGGGTCGCGCCGTCGCGCGGCGTCCGCAGGTGTTTCTCTTCGACGAGCCGCTCAGCAACCTCGACGCGGCGCTGCGCGCGCAGGTGCGCGTCGAGATCAAGCGGCTGCACCAGTCGATCGGCGCCACGATGCTCTACGTCACCCACGATCAGGTCGAGGCCATGACCCTCGCCGACCGACTCGTCGTCCTCAACGGCGGAAAGGTCGAGCAGGAGGGCCCTCCCCTCGTCGTGTATCACCGCCCCGCGACGCGCTTCGTCGCCGCGTTCCTCGGCTCTCCCGCGATGAACTTCCTCACGGCGAAGGTCACGAACGGAAGGGCCATCACCGAAGGGCTGCGCGTCGACCTCGGCAAGCGCGAGGGGTTGAAAGAGGGCGCCGAGATCACCGTCGGCGTGCGCCCTCACGACGTGGTTCCCTCGAAGGACGCGGGCGCGATCGAGCTCCGCGTCGAGGTGGTCGAGGCGATGGGCTTCGAAGCCTACGCGCACGGCAAGGTCGGCGGCGTCCCCTTCATCGCGCGCCTCGACGGGAGCGTCGCGCTCCCGAAGCCCGGCGACACGCTCTCGCTCACGGTCCCCGCGGAGGCGCTGCACGTCTTCGACCCCGCCTCGGGAGCCGCGCTGCGATGAAGACGCTGGCCCACGCAGCGCTCCTCGCGCTCCTCGTGGCGCTGCTCCCTGCGCGCGCATGGGCGCAGACGCTGACGCTCTGGCACGCGTACCGCGACGACGAGCGCGCCGCGCTGGAGCACGTCGTCGACGACTACCGACGCGCGCACCCCGGCGTCACCGTCGACGTGCTCGCGGTGCCCTTCGACGCCTACGCTTCGAAGCTCGAATCGGCCATCCCCCACGGACACGGGCCCGACGTGTTCATCGACGCGCACGAGCGCCTCGCCAGCTACGTCTCTCGCGGACTCGTCGCGCCTGTCGCGAGCGCCGAAGCGGCCTCCCTCACGCCGCGCTTCGACGCCGCGTCGGTGCGCGCGTTCACGCTCCGCGGCGCGCTCTACGGCCTGCCGCTCTCGATCAAGTGCGCGGCCCTCTACGTCAACCCGAGCCTCACGGGCGGCGCCATCCCCGCCACGCTCGAAGCCATCGAGGCCCTACGACCGCGGCTCCCCGAGGGGACCTTTCCGCTCGTGTACGAGGCGCAGAACGCGTACCTCCACGCGCCCCTCGCGCACGCCTACGGGAGCGCGCTCCTCGACGATCAGGGTCACTACGCCTTCGTGGGCCCCGCGGCCGAGCGGTCGGTCGAGCGCGTGCGCCGCATGCTCCGCGATCGGATCATTCCGCAGGAGGCGTCGGGCGCCCTCGTCTCGCAGCTCTTTCTCGAAGGCCACGCGGCGACGGCCATCTCGGGTCCGTGGCTCGCCGCGGAGCTCGGCGACCGCGTGCGCTACGTCGTCGCGCCGCTCCCCACGGTCACCTCCGCGGGCGGACGACCGATGGAGCCCTACGCCACCGTCGAGGGCGCCATGCTCTCGTCGCACGCGCACGACGCCGTCGCCGCGATGGAGCTCGCCGTCTTTCTCACGAGCGCCGAGTCAGCCCGCGTGCGCGCGCGCATCGGTCATCAGGTCGTGTCGACGGAGGCCGCGTGGGACGACCCCGCGCTCGCGAACGATCCGCTGCTCAGCACCTTCCGCGCGGCGGCCCGCACCGCGCGACCGATGCCCACGCACCCCAACATGCGCGCCGCGTGGGAGCCCGCGCGTCAGGCGCTCGTGAAGGCCCTCCGCGGAGATCGCAGCCCCGCCGACGCGCTGCTCGAAGGACAGCGCCGCTTTCTCGACGTGACCCGTCCGCTGCCTCCGAAGCGCGACGCGACGCTGGCGCTCCTGGCGCTCGGGCTCTTCGCGCTCGGGCTCGTGGTGTCGGCCGTGCGCAACGCGAGAGATCCTGATTTTCGCGTGGCCCTGCGGCGCTCGATGCCCGCGTACGCGTGGGTGACGCACGCAGCGGTGATCCTCGCGGCGCTCGTGGTGGCCCCCCTCGTCATCGGCGCAGCCACGTCGCTCTACGCGACGCGCGAGGGCCAGTCGTACTACGTGGGACTCGCGAACTACGTCGACATCCTCACGGCGCGCGGCGGCCCCCTCTTCGCGACGGGGAGCTTCTACCGCGTGCTCGCGGTCACCGTGCTCTGGACGGTGGTGAACCTCGCGCTCCACGTGGGCCTCGGGCTCGCGTTGGCGCTCCTGCTCTCGCGTCCGCTTCTCAAGTTGCGCGCGGTGTACCGGGTGCTGCTGATCCTGCCGTGGGCGGTTCCGTCGTACGTCACGGCGCTCGCGTGGAAGGGCATGTTTCACCGCCAGTTCGGCGCCGTGAACGCGATCATCATGTGGGCCGGGGGCGAGGCCATCTCGTGGTTCGCGCGCTTCTCGACGGCCTTCGCGGCCAACGTGGCGACCAACGCGTGGCTCGGCTTTCCGTTCATGATGGTGGTCACCATCGGCGCGCTCGCGGGCATTCCGAAGGACCTCTACGAAGCGGCCTCGGTCGACGGCGCGACGGCGTGGCAGCAGTTCGTGAAGATCACGCTGCCGATGCTGCGCCCCTCGCTCGGCCCCTCGGTCGCGATGGGCGCCGTGTGGACCTTCAACCAGTTCAACGTGGTGTTCCTCGTGTCGGGCGGTGAGCCCGATGGAGAGACCGACATCCTCGTGAGCGAGGCGTACCGCTGGGCCTTCACCCGGCAGGCCCAGTACGGCTACGCGGCGGCGTACGCGGTGCTGATCTTCGCCATCCTCGCCATCGTCACGCGCCGCCGGGAGAAGGTGTCACCGTGAAGGGACGCGCGCTCACCGAAGCCCTCGTTCACGCCGCCCTCCTCGCGGCCGTGTGCTTCGCGCTCTACCCCGTGCTGTGGGTGATCTCGCTCGCGCTCTCGCCCTCGGGGACGCCCTCGGCGCACGTGCTCCCGCTGCCCGACGCGGTGTCGCTCGACAACTTCCGCGCGGTGGTGGGCTCGACCGACGCCGCGGGCCGATGGCTCTTCGCGCGACAGCTCGCCAACTCGGTGATCGTCTCCGTCGCGACGGCCGTGACCAGCGTGGTGATCGCGACGCCCGCGGCCTTCGCCCTCGCGCGCTTCCGCTTCGTCGGAGAGCGCGCCGGGATGCGCGCCCTCCTCGCGACGCAGATGTTCCCCGGCGTGGCGACGGCGGTGCCGCTCTACGTGATCCTCGACACGCTGCGGCTGCTCGACACGCGCGCGGGCCTGGTGCTCGTGTACTCCACGACGGCGCTGCCCTTCGCGGTCTTTCAGCTCCGCGGCGCGTTCGAGGCCATTCCGCGCGACCTCGAAGAGGCCGCGATGGTCGATGGGGCCACGCGGTGGGAGGCGTTCTTGAAGGTCGTGCTCCCCGCGGCGCGACCGGCGATCGCCGTCACCTGCCTCTTCGCGTTCATGTCCGCGTGGAACGAGTTCATCCTCGCGGCCACCTTCCTCTCACACGAAGACGCCTTCACGTTGCCCGTGGCGCTCCAGCGCTTCGTGGGCGAGTACAACGCCGCGTGGGGGAAGTTCGCCGCCGGGGCGATCCTCGTGTCGGTGCCGGTGATGGCGATCTTCTACGCCGTGCAGCGGCACCTCGTGGGCGGGCTCACGGCGGGCTCCGTCAAGGGCTGACGGTCACTCCAGCTCCTTGATGATGTCGAGGCGCGAGCGCTCGATCTCGCCTTCGGGCTGCACGGTGCCCGTGAAGGTGAAGGTCGACTCGGTGTCGTCGCCGTCGAGGTCGCCGATGGCCCTCGCATAGAAGTACGCGCCGGGCCCCGTGGTGAGCGTCGCGAAGGAGTTGTAGGCGTAATAGTGCTTCGTGTTGAGCGAGAAGCCGATGCACGACCACTGGTCGTCGCTCGTCCAGAGCGAGATGTTGGCGGGGTAGGGCGCGGCGCCGGGGTTGTTGTCGGGCGTGTAGAACGGCTGGTTGACGAAGCGGGCCGTCGCGCGCTCGGCGTTGGCGTCGTAGTAGGCGACCTGTCCGTAGTAGATCTTCGAGATGTTGGTGGTGGCCTCGCTCGTCTTCGAACGCTTGGTGTAGCGGGTGAACGCGGGGACCGCGATCGCCGCAAGCACGCCCATGATGACCACGACGATCATCAGCTCGACGAGCGTGAACCCTCCGATGCCCCGTCTGCACCGCATGACGGAGGTGTCTCACGGAGCGGGTGTCAGCGTCCAATCGGCCGCGGTGAAGTCTCGGTGACGCGCGGGAGTCCCTCGACGGGACTTGCGCGGAGCCCTCTCGCGGGCTGCAATCGCCTCACGATGCATCGGCCCACCTTCCGCGCCTCGCTCGCGGCCCTCGCGCTCGCAACCCCGATCGCCTGCGGACAGAACGCGCGACCGCCCTCCCCCGCGGAGCCCTTCTACGACCCCGCGCCGTGGATGGCCTCGCTGCGCCCCGCGACGCGCACCGACCTCACGCGGGCCGCGCGCATCGACCGCCTCGACAGGCTCCCGCGCTACGAGCTCGCCCTCTCGTATGAAGCCTCGACGCGGGTCTACACGCTGCGCGAGGAGCTGTGGTTCACCAACACCGAGCGCGCGCCCATGAGCGACCTCGCGCTGCGGATCTACGGCAACGCATCACGCCCGACGCAGGGCCCCGGCGCGCACGCCCCGCCGCCCGTTCGCTTCGTCCGCGGAGGCTGCGAGGGAGACGCGTGCACCGTGCGACAGGAGGCGCCCTCGGTGCTGACCGTGCGACCGCGCGCGCCCATCGCCCCGGGCGGAAGGCTCCGCGTGACGATCGAGCTCCAGGGGACGCTCCCCGAGATCGACAGCTCGCGGACGAACATCCTCGCGCAGGGGATGGAGTCGCTCTCGATGCTCGGCGCCGGAGACTCGGGCGGAGACTACGGTGTTCTCTCGACGGGCGAGGGCATCGTGAGCCTCGCGAACTTCTACGCCGTGCTCGCGCGACGCGTGAGCGGACGCTGGGAGCACAGCGATCACGGCTCCGTGGGCGACCTCGGATCGGATGAGCTTTCGAACGTCCACGCGACGGTGGACGCGCCCGCGGCGTGGGTGGTGGCGAGCACGGGCGTGACGCTCAACACGTCGGCCACGGGCGCGCGGCGACGCACGGAGATCGGCGCCGTGGGGGTGAGAGATTTCTGCGTGATGATGGGGCAGACGCTCCAGATCGAGACGCGGCGCGTGGGCGAGGTCGAGGTGCGGAGCTTCTTTCTCCCCGCCGATCGCGCGAGCGGAGAGCGCGTGCTCGACGCCGCCGCGGGAGCCCTTCAAGACTTCGAACGCCGCTTCGGTCCGTACCCCTACGCGGACCTCGACATCGTGGAGGCTCCGCTCGTGGGAGGCGCGGGCGGCGTGGAGTTCCCCGGTCTCGTGACGGTGGCGAGCATGTTCTATCACCAGCCCGAGCTCACGGGCCTCACGGGTGGAATCCTCTCGATGCTCGGCGCCGGCGATCAGATCACGCAGTCGATGAGCCAGATGCTCCCTGCGATGCTCGAGTTCGTAACGGCACACGAGGTCGCGCACCAGTACTGGCACGGCCTCGTGGGGAGCGACTCGCGGCTCCATCCCTTCATCGACGAGTCGCTCGCGCAGTGGTCTGCGACGATGTACCTCGAAGACCGCTACGGCGCCGAGCGCGCGCGCCGCGACGGCGACCTCAACGTGCGGATGAACTATCAGTTCATGCGACAGCTCGGACACGCCGACGGCGCCGTCGATCGTCCCGCGTCGTCGTTCGACTCGCCGATGCGCTACGCGGGGATCGTGTACGGAAAGGGGCCGTACCTCTACAACGCGCTGCGAGAGGCCGCAGGCGACGCGGTGTACTTCCGCGCGCTGCGCCGCTATGTCGACACGTGGCGCTTCCGCACGGCGCCGTCGACGGGCTTCGTCGACGCGCTCATCGCAGAGGCGCCCACGCAGAGCGCGAGGTTCCGAGCGCTCGCGCATCGCTGGCTCGAAGAGACGCACGGCGACGACGACATGGGCCAGGCCGATATGGGTGCGCTGCTCGGTGGAATGCTCGGCAACGGCGCGGTCTCACCCGACATGCAGCAGGCGATCGAGATGCTCGGTCCGATGCTCCAGGGGCTCCAGCGGCAGGGCGCGCAGGGCGCACCGGGGCGGGCTCCGCGCGGCAATGGCGGCGGCGCGCGACCGCAGCAGGGCGGGAGCGAGGTCGATCCCGACGTGCAGCGCATCCTGCAGGAGATGCTCGGGCAGTAGGGCGCGGGTGCAAGCAAGGCGCGCGAGGCGCCCGCAGTCACCGGTGGGCCGGGGTTCCGGCGGCCCGTCACCCCGGGCAAAGTCATGAGCGACGCGCCGGACACTGTCCGGCGCTTGTGGGCGACGGGGTGACGAGGCGACGTGGGTGCTTCGTGTAGCGCCGGACAATGTCCGGCGCGGCAGCTTGCGTTAGCCCGGCGGTGAAGCGCTCTGCGCTGAACCCCGGGGCGGCCCGGGGGGCCGGGGTTCCGGCGGCCCGTCACCCCGGGCAAAGTCATGAGCGACGCGCCGGACACTGTCCGGCGCTCATGGGCGGTGTGGCGACGTAGGCGACGTGCTTGTAGCGCCGGACAATGTCCGGCGCGGAAGCTTGCGTTAGCCCGGCGGTGAAGCGCGAAGCGCGAACCCCGGGAAGCCTCGACGAGATCGTGCGATCGTCGCAGCCCTGATGGGTTCGTCGTATGCGCGGTTGTTCGTACATCTGGTGTGGGCGACGAAGCTCCGCGAGCCCTGGATCGAACCGTCGATCGCGCCGCGGCTGCACGGCATGCTCGCGACGCGATGCCAGCTCTTGAACTGCGTCGCGATCGCGATCGGCGGCGTCGAGGAGCACGTCCATGTCCTCGTCGGGCTGCATCCGTCTGTTGCCGTCGCAGACCTGGTGCGTGACCTCAAGGCGACGACGTCGACGTTCATGCGCCACACGTGCGGACAGCCGAAGTTCGAGTGGCAGGAAGGCTACGGCGCGTTCTCGTTGCGCGACACCGACCTCGACGTCGTGCGGAGCTACATACGCAACCAGCCAACCCACCACGCGACGGGGGATGTGGTCGACGAGTGGGAGCGCGTCAGCCCTCCTCGCGATCGATCGCCGCACGACGCATGACGGGCCGGGGTTCCGGCGGCCCGTCACCCAGGCGCTCGCTGCGCTACGCGCTTCGCGTCACGATCCGCGTGACGGTGACGGACTCGCGGTACACGCGCGCCACCGCGCATCCATCGCCGCTCACCACCACCGCGATCGGCGTACGTCGCTTGTCGACGCCCGCACACCCCGCGACCTCCGTGAGCGCGCCTGTCTCCGCGCTCATGCGGTAGAGCGCGCCCTTGCGCGTGCACCACAGCGCGCCGCGCGCCTCGTCGACGTGCAGCGCGTCGAGCCGCTCCGACGCCGCCGCGCCCTTCGCCAGCACCGCCGTCACGCGGTGACCCGCGATGCGCGTGAGCACCGCGCGTCCATCGCTGGAGCGACGCTCTGCGAGGAACGTACGTCGCCCGTCTGCGCTCACCGCCATCGCGCCCGCGGGGCGCAGCGGGCCCACGTCCTTGGGACCCGTGAGCATGCTCGATCCGCGGTCGCGCCACATGTCATCGGGGTGCGCGTCCGCGGCGAGCGTCGCCACTGGAACGCGCGCCCAGGCGAACTCGTCGCTCCAGAGCACGGCGCGCTCGTCGGGCGTGAACGCGAGCGCGTACGTTTCGAAGTGCCAGTGCGACGTGGCGTCGGCGTCGTGACACGCGATGGCGCCGCTCCACCCGTCGGCGCTTCGAAGAATGCCGCGCGCACCGGAGCCCGCCACCGCGAGCAGCGCGCCGCTCGGCGAGAAGGCCACGTCGGTCACGAGGTCGGGCGTACGGTCGAAGGTCTCGCCGTCCTCCGCGGAGTACACCGTGGCGCTTCCGCGGACCTCGGCGGTCGACGCGTCGAAGACCATGACGGCGCGCGCGCCCCGGTCGGTGCCGACGGCGACGAGCGCTCCGTCGGCGCTGAAGGCCGCGCAGCGCGCGGTCGCGTCGCCCACGTCGAAGCGCGCGGGCGCGGTCGGCGCGTCGAGCGAGAACACATACGCGGCGCCGCGGGCGCACACGGCGAGGCGACGGCCCTGCGCGTCCCAGGCGCATTCGCGGAGCGTGTCGTCGGTGACGGCGAGGCCGCGGAGGTCGAGCGTCTGCATGTCAGACCGTCTTGCGGAAGTCCTCGACCATGCGGGTGACGACTTCGAGTCCGCGGCGCCAGAAATCGGGGTCGGTGATGTCGATGCCGATGTTCGCGAGGAGCCGCTGCGGCGTGTCGCATCCGCCGCTCGCGAGGAGCTCCAGGTAGCGCGGGACGAAGCTCTGACCGTCGCGCTCCCACTGCGAGTAGAGCGCGAACACGAGGAGCTGACCGAACGCGTACGAGTAGCAGTAGAAGCGGTAGTGGATGAGATGGGGAATGCCCGCCCAGCCCCACGCGTCGAGGGGGCTGCGCTCGATGGCGTCGCCGTAGAAGCGTTCGAGCTCGCGCGTCCACAGGGCGCTGAGCCCCTGCGCGGGGATCACGGCCTCGGCGCGCTTCGCGTGGGCGTTCATCTCGTAGCGCGTGAAGCACACCTGACGGTGGATGGTGCCGAGCGCGTCTTCGATGCGCGACGCGAGGAGCTGTCGGCGCACCGCGGGGTCGGTCTCGCGCTCGAGGAGGTTGCGCGCGAGCATCATCTCGCCGAACACGCTCGCGGTCTCGGCCATCGGCGTCGTGGGCCAGTAGTTCAGGAGCGACTGACGCTCCCCCGCGAGCGCGAAGTGAACGCCGTGACCGAGCTCGTGCGCGAGGGTCATCACGTCAGAGAGCCGCCCGTTGTAGTTCATCATCACGCGCGGAGAGAGGCCCGGGACCATGCCCGAGCAGAACGCTCCGTCGCGCTTGCCCGCGCGCGGTTCGGCGTCGATGCGTCCCTCGGTGAAGAAGGCTTCTGCGAGGGTCCCGAGGCGGGGGTCGACGGCGCCGAAGCCGCGGAGCACCTCGGCGCGCGCGTCGCTCCACGAGACGCTGCGCTCGCCCGAGGGGTAGGGCGCGAGCACGTCGTGGGTGGCGAGGCGGTCGAGGCCGAGCGCGCGAGCCTTCAGACGGAAGTACTCCTGCGCGACGGGGTAGTGATCTTCGACCGCCGTCATCAGCGCTTCGAGCGTCGCCGCGGGGAGCTCATCGTCGAGCAGCGTCGGCGCCACGGGGAGCTCGTACCTTCGCAGTTCGTTCTCGAGCCGGTGGTCTTGATAGAGCGTGTTGACCACGTAGGCGACCACCTGCGACTCGCGCTGAAAGCGCTCGAGCACCTGCGCGTGGGCGCGCTGACGCACGTCGCGGTCGGCGTCCATGCGGAGGCCGCGCATCTCGGCCAGCGTGCGGTCTTTGGTCTCTCCGCGCACTTCGAAGGGGAACGAGAAGCCCGCCGTGAGCTCGTCGTAGAGCTGCGTCCACGCGCGGCGGCCCGTGAGGTTCTTGGTGGCGAGGGCGTTCTCGACGTCGCGCGAGAGCGTGTGCGGCGCGAAGAGGCGCGCCCGGTCGAGGTAATGACCGAAGCGCGCGAGCACGGGTGCCGCGCGCCACGCCGCGAAGACCTCGGGCGACACGGCGGCGAGCTCCACGTCGAAGAAGCGGACGCGGTTCATCACGTCGGTCGCGGCCTCGCCGGTGCGCGTGTGGAGCGCCCGCGTGGCGTCGTCGAAGGTGTTCACCGACGACGCGAGGCTCGCGTACATCTGCGGCCGGTACGTGAGGTCGAGGAGGCGCTCGTAGCCTTCGATGGCCTCGGCCAGCGTGGCGGCGTCGAGGGCCGCGACGGTGCCCTGAAAGCGCTTCGCGAAGGCGTCTGCGATGTCGCACGCCTGCGCGAGGTCACGCTCGATCTCGGGGGCTTCGGGTGAGGAGTAGAGCGCGCCGAGGTCCCAGTGAGGCAGCGTGTCGGGGTTGTTCACGAGGCTGTGGATAGTACCGTTGCGCGCGCTCCGCACCCCCCGAAAGCGCCACGGCAGCGCACGGATCAGCGGCGGTGCAGGCCCGGCATGTACGCGGCGATCTCGCGCGCGAGGTCGTTCGCGGGGGTCACCGTCACGCGGTCTTCAGAGACGTTCCACGCGGCGCGGCGCTCGCGGCTGCCCTCACGCAGCGAGAGCTCGACGACGCAGCCCGGAAGCGCTCCCGCGTCTTCGGTGGGAGGGCGCGCGCTCCACCCCGCGGCCTCGGTGCGGCGGCCGTTGGCGCGCCTCCGATCGAGGTACGCCTCGACGCTCTGGAGGGTCGTCTGGTGCAGCGGTCCGAAGGCGTTCTGCACGAGCGAGACGTCGCTCACCCGGCACCCCGCGCCGATGGCGCCCATCTCGCTCGGTCGCACCGCGAGCATCGGAGCAGCGCGGCCCGTGAGCCGATCGGCGTTGAGGCGCGTCGTGTTCGGGAGCTCCGACGGGGTATTGAAGGGATTGTCGGGCATCCAGCGGAGGATCACCCCCGCGCCCGCGGCCAGCGCGCCGAAGCCGAGGATCGCGTACCAGGCCCTCGATCGCTGCTCCTGCTCCTTCTGTTCGTGTGTGTCCGGAGGCATTCCGCGCGGAGGATAATCCCCGCGCGGGGAGGGATGCGGCGGCATCTTTCGGCGCCGATCGACGGAGCGACCGATTTTTTGCGCCATCTCCGCGGCGGTCCTCGATAGACTCGCGGATCGCCGCACCGTGGAGACAAGCGTTCCCGAGAGAGATGAGTACCTCGATGCCCGCGACGCCGCGGAGGCGCGGGGCCTGGCTCCCTCTCGCGTCCTCGGCCGCGGCGGGGTGAGCGTGGTCTTCGCGGGCACGCGCGATTCGAACGACCTCGCGATCAAGGTCGCCCACCCCTGGGCCATCGACAGCGACGCGTGGGACGCCACCACCACCCTCCAGCGGCTTCGAACGCCCCGCATCGGCGACGACGGACGCTCGCTGAGAGTGGTTCCTCCCACCGACCTCGTGCTCTGCAACCGGATCATCACCCGCGAGCATCAGCGCCTCTCCGACGCGCGCGACGAGGGCGTGGTCACGGCCCACGAGCTCTTCACCGAGCGCGGCCGCGTGGGCTACGTCATGGCCCGCGCCGAGGGCCCCTCGCTGGAGCTCAAGCCCGGCCCGTCGCTCGCCGCGCTCGCGAAGACGCTGCGACGGCTGCACGAACGCCCGTGGCCGCACGGCGACCTCAAGCCCGAGAACGTGCGCGTGCTGAGCGCCGAGCGCGTGATGCTCATCGACCCGCTCCCCATCGGGGTCGACCTCGTCACGCCCGAGTGGTCGCACCTGAACTTCCTCGTCTCGACGCCGCTGGTGAACTCCGCCGATCCCCGCGATCGGCGGATGGAGTACCGCTACCGCGACCTCGTGGCCCTCGCCCTCATGGCCTCGCAGGCCTTCGCGGGAGAGCGTCCGTGGGGACACCCCGAAGTGGCGCGCATGCTCGACCGCGGCATCCCCATGGACCGCAAGCGCGAGGAGCTCTCTCGCGCGCGGGAGCGGCTCAAGAAGATCCTCCCGAAGGTGCCCGCGGTGCTGCGTCCCTTCCTCGCGCTCGCGCTCGAGCCGGGGCTCTGGCCCGAAGAGGGGCCGACCTTCGCCGCGTACCTCCAGGCGCGTCCCTTCGAGACCCGCTGCGATGCGCTCGTGACCCTCGACGTGGGCGCGCTCTTCGCCGAGGCGTGCAAGTAGCCTCTGCAGCGCGCACCGCCTGCGACACGCAATCCTCGCAACGGGTGATACTCGCGCGCGGCTTCGTGTAGATTCCCGCCCCCCATTGGCAATGCCCCCGGCGAAGGATCAACGACCGTCCGTCCTGTGGCTCGCGCTGCTCGGCGCCATCGTGGCGCTCTTCGGCGCGCACGCGGGCCGCGCGTGGGATTTCACCGTCGACGACGCGGGCATCACCTTCGCGTACGCGCACAACCTCGCGACGGGTCACGGCCTCGTGCTCACGCCGGGCTCCGAGCGCGTCGAGGCCGCGACGAACTTCCTCTGGGTGCTCGTTCTCACGCCCGCCGACTGGATCCACGTCTCGCACGAGACCCTCGCCAAGGTGCTCGGGCTCATCTTCGGCGCGGGCTCCCTCGCGGCGATTTCGCTCTTCCCCGCGGCGGCGTACTCGCGCAAGCCGAGGCTCTACGACCTCGTGGCGCCCGCCATCGCGGCGACCTTCGCGCACACGGCCCTGTGGACGGTCTCGGGCCTCGAGACGGGGCTCTTCTCGTTCCTCTCGTCGGTCTCGATCGTGGCGCTCGCGTGGGAGGAGGCCGACCCGCTGCGCCTCCCGTGGTCGTCGCTCACGCTCACGCTGCTCTTCGCCACGCGGCCCGACGGCGCGCTCTACCTCGCGGCGGTGCTCGGCGCGAAGTCGCTCCGCGCGCTCACGGGCAAGATCACCCGGCAGGACGTGCTCTGGGTGTTCTTTCTCAGCCTCGGCCTCGGATCGCTGGAGCTCTTTCGCCTCGCGTACTTCGCCTGGCCCGTGCCCAACAGCTTCTACACGAAGCAGCGCACCTTCGAGTTCGGCAAAGACCTCACCAAGTTCGACTCGCCGGGCTGGACCTACGTCAAGGACTGGCTCGCCGCCTACAAGATCGAGAAGGTCATCAAGCTCGGCCCCGCGGTGCTCCTCGCGCTGCGCGCCCCCGTCGCGCGCATCGGGCTCTTCGCGGCGGTCACCGTGGCGTTCTTCCTCCCCATCTACTCGCACGGCGACTGGATGGAGGAGTGGCGCTTCCTCGCGTTCATCACGCCGCTCCTGTGCCTCGTGCTCGCCGAGGCGCTGCGCTCGCTCGCGCGCCTCCCCCTCGCGCTCATGCACCCGGCCGCGCGCCGCGTCGTGGCGCCCGTCGTCTTCGCCGCGTGCGCCCTCGGCCTCGTGAAGGAGACGACCCGCGCGTACCCCGATCGCTTCCAGACGATCCGCAGCCACAACACCCTCGAGTTCTCGACGGTGCGCGCGCGGGCCCGGTACTTCTCGACCGCCGCGAGGATGCTCGGCGTCGACAACCCCTCGGTGCTCGACCCCGACGTCGGCGGCATGAGCTACGACTCGGGCCTCCGCATCATCGACCTCTTCGGCCTCGGCGACACGGCCATCGCGCGCACCCACGGCACCGACGAGCCCGGCCTCCGCGAGACCGTCTTCTTCGAACGCCGCCCGACCTTCATCCACATGCACGGGCTGTGGTTCACGGCCTCGTACCTCCACAAGCTCGAAGAGATCGAAGACCTCTATTTCGAGCTCCCCTACGCGCTCGAAGGCACCGGCGCCGAGGGGATCAACTACGTCCGCCGCGAGTCGCTCGCCGCGCCCTGGACCGAGACCTCCGAGCGCCTCCCGCCGCCGCCCGGTGAGGGCCCCTGGCCCGAGGGCTACACCCTCTCGGCCGACGCCGTCGACCCGGGCGCGCCGCTCCTCGTCGAGCTCGTCTTCGCCAACGCGTCGCGCGTCGACACCAACGAGCTCGTCGCCACGCCCGTCGGCCGCGGCACGCCCGCGGTCGCTTCGCTCCGCATCGCGGGCGACGTCTTCGACCACGCGCGCTTCGAAGCCGGTGAGCGGCCCGTCGCGCGCGCGCGCCTCGTGCTCCAGCCCGGACGCTACGAGATCCGCTGGCGCTCGGGCGTGATCGAGCACGCGCTCGGCAGCGTTCACGTCGCCCCCGGCGCGGGCGCCCGCGACGTGCTCTCGCTCGCGTCGAAGCTCGACGAGGCCATCGCCCGCGGAGCCTTTCACGAGGCCCGTCGCACGGCCCTCCGCCTCGTGCTCCGGCGACGCGTCGACGAGGCCCCCGCGGTCAAGGCCGCCCTCGCGCGCTACGCCCGCGCCCTCGGCCAGCGCGCCGCGCAGCTCGGCGATCAGGGCGCCTTCGGCGTGGCCGTCGACATGGCGCGACAGAGCCTCCGCTTCGGCGGCGAAGACTCCGAGACGCTCGCCGCCGTGGCCCGCGTAGCCGAGCGCCTCGCCGACGCGTCGCGCCACGCCGAGCGCCGTCACGACGCGACGACGGCCTTCACGTACGCGCGCGACGCGGTGCTCATCGACCCGCGACGGAGCTGGATGCGCCGCCGCGCAGAGTCGCTCCGCCTCTACCGCAGGACCGAGTACGACGGCGGGCGCGACCTCGCGGCGTACCGCACGGCGGTCTCGGCGCTCTCGTCGACGACGAACCTGGGCACGTGGTTCGACCGCTCGCTCTCGCTCCTCGGCAGCGTCTCTCGCTGGACGGAGGCCGCGGCCATGATCGACCGCACGCACACGCAGCCGCAGTCGCCGTGGGCGCGCCTCGCGGCCGCGCGCGGATACCTCGCGCGCAACGAGGTGAGCGAGGCGCTCGCGCTCGCGAGGACGGTCCCCTGCAACGAGGCGCGTGACCCCGAGCTCTCTCGCGCGCTGCGCGTGTTCACGGGCCGCGCGTACCGCCCCGGTGACGCCGCGTGCGAGTCCGCGGCGCGCGTCGCGGGAGACGCCCCGTGGAGCACGTCACCCGCTCCTTTCGACGCCGCCGACGGGTCGTTCGAGTCGGGCACCTTCGGCCGCTGGATCGTGGAGGGCAGGGCGTTCGGGACGTCTCCCATCCACGACAAGCCCGCGTCGCAGACCTTCGTGAACGGGTGGCGCGGGCGCTACTACGTGAGCTCCTTCGCGCGCGACAGCGACACGCCCATGGGGACGCTGCGCTCGCGTCCCTTCACGATCACGACGGAGGCGATCTCGTTCCTGGTGGGCGGCGGCTCGGCGGTCGACCGCGTAGGCGTGCGGCTCATGGTCGACGGCCTCGCGGTGCAGCGCACGGCGGGCAACGACAACGAGAACCTGCACCGCCGCTGGTGGGACGTGCGCCCGTGGCTCGGTCGCACCGCGACGATCGAGGTCTACGACGCGGGCGTCGAGGGCTGGCAGCACATCACGGCCGACGACTTCGTGGCCGAGCCCGCGCTCCCGTGGCTGCCTCCCACGAACACGCCGACGAACCCGTCGAACGAAGAGTAGGCGGAGGGGGGCGAGTTCAGCCCGTCCCGGTGGGACGCAGCGCGGGCTTCGCGGTGTCGCTGTTGGCGGGCTTCGCGTCGGTGTCGATCACCGGAGGCTTCGCGGGGATCTTCTTCGCGGGCTTCGTCGCCGTGGTTCGCCCTGTCGCGCGGAGCTCGCTGAAGGGCGCGAGCAGCGCGTCGACCAGCGCAGCGCTCTCGGGCATCGCGGGGTCGATCATCGCGTGCACCTTGACCACGTACTCGCGCATCACCCCGTGGAGCGCGACGAACGCGTCTCCCACCTCGCCGGTCGCCGCCGCGGACTTCGTCGGCGCGGTCACGCCGAGCTCCGCCGCGAGCTCCGCGTGGAGCCTCTGCACGTGCGCCTGCACGGCCTCGGCGCCGAGCGCGGTGAAGACCTCGCCGAGGCCGCGGGCCTTGATGCGCGAGAGCAGGTCGCGCCCGTCGAGCCACACGCGACGGGCCGTCCCCGTGAGATCCTTCGCGTTGCCTCCCTCGGGGAACACCTCGTCGAGCGCCGCGCGCTGCGCTGCCGTGAGGCTCGCGAGGGCGCCGGTCTCGCGCCAGATCGCCACCTGCGAGAGGAGCGCGCTCCACGACTTCTTGTAGCGGTCGAAGGCCGCCTTCCGCACGCCGCGCCGGGGGCGCTCCTCGGCCTGCGTTGCGGCGCCCTCGCGGCGCGCGCGGGTGAGCGTCACGCAGCACGCGTCGAGGCGCGCCATGCACGCGGGGATGTTGCCCGGCATCACCAACACCAACGCGGGCGCGTTCGAAGCGTCGGCCTTGCGGGGTTGGCTCTTCGTGGCGTGCTCCTCGGCGGCCTTCGCCTGCGCGCTCTGCGCGAGGTTCAGCGCGGTCTTGAGCGACAGCGCGAGGGTGATCGCGTCGGCCGCGTTCATGCGCGGCAGCGTGACCACCGGACGGATGATCTCACTCATGTTCGGTGCTCCCTTCTCGGGGAGGCAAGAACGGAGGATGGGTGGCGGACTTGAGCGAGCATGGAGAGGAAAACGAACGGAGCCACGTCGAGAGGAAGATCGAGCGCTACGTCGTGCGGCGCGTCTCAGCTCGTGGCGGGATCTTTCTCGGGCAGGTCGGGGAACGCCTCGCGGATCACGCTCCACCCCCGGTCCTTCGCGTAGGTCGCGCCGAGTTCCCGGAGGAGCGCCTCGTACTCGTCGTGCGAGAGGCCACCGTGCTCCGCAGTCTGTCGGGCGCCAGCCTCCCACGTCTTCGCGTCAAGAACCGCCGCGAGGACCGCGAGTCGAACGGCGGTCAGGGGCGGGCGTGGTTTGCCATCTTTGGGGGGGTCGGCACCATCCCTCGACGCGCGGTCGATCACGAGGTCGCTGAGCTCGTCGAAGGTCCTAGCCTCGGCATCACCCCCCACCTTTGCTCGGATCGCAATAGTGCGAGCCTCCAGCAACCTCCGACGACTCTCTTCAAAGTCGCCGCTTCTCCGTGCCACACGCCCCAACCAGCATAGGTCAAGATTCTCAAAGAGCGCGGCCTTCAAAGAACGCGCCCCCTGCAACGATCGCTCGAACCACGTTCTCGCGCTGTCAATCTGCTCTTCGCCGGCTGCGATCGTGCCTAGCCAGTACTGTGCAACCATCTGATCGGAAGCGCGTCCGTTCTTCCTGGCCAGCTCTTCGGCGCGTGCAAAATCCCTCCTCGCCCCAGCGTAATTGCCCCGATAGTCCTGCACCCTTCCGCGCTGCATCAGCGCGTCGATCTCCCACGGGACGTTCGCCCCCTCCTGCGCCATGTGGAGCTTCGCTTCGATCTTCCGTAGCGCGTCGTCGTAGCGACCGGCCTCGATGTCAGCGTTGAGCGCTGGCCAGTATGGGGTGACGCCCGCATCTCGCAGCGTGCCCGCGGCGGCGGACAGGTCGCGCATCAGGTACTCCCGCGCCACGGGATCTTCCTTCTCGGTGAAGTCCTTCCACGCGGCCGCGTAGTCGGGGCCGATCTCGAAGTAGTAGCGGAACACGTCGGGCACATCGAGGCGCCCGTCAGGCAGCGCGCGCAGCACACCGATGCGCACCAGCTCGTCGAGCACCAGCTCACCCGTGGCGACGCGCGAGGCCCCCTCGCCCTCCATCGGCTTCTGAAGGCTCTCAAGCGCCTTCGCGCGCACCATCGGAAGGCTCATCCCGCGCAGGCGCTCCATGCGCTTCGTGATCTGATACTCCTCCTGCACCTCGGCCGCGCGGGCGCGCGACGTCCTTCGAAGCGCGTCGAGCATGTCGCTCGCCGCGAGCAGCGGTCCCTTCGTTCGCCTCGCCTTCGTCGCCGACTCCGCCGCGTAGCTCAAGAACCACAGCAGCGCGCGCGGCGTGATGCGCAGCTCGGAGTCTTGCAACCGCGACACGATCCACACGTGCGTGTCGCCCTTGAGCACGCCTTTGCCCAGTGTGCGCGGCGCGAGCGCGAGCATGAACGCCTTCTGCACGGCGTCGGGCATCGGACCGGGCATCCATCCGTCGGCGCCGCGATCGACGAGCGTGAGCCCCTCGACGTCGCGAAGGAGCGCGCGGCACGCCTCGCCGCTGTTCGCCAGGTAGCGCACCACGAGGCGGTAGAGGGCCTCACTGTTCCAGTCGAGCGACTCCGAGCGCGCGCGGAGCTTGCTCGCGTCGACGAAGCCGAGCTCCACCGGGTCGAAGAGGTCTTCACGCAAGAACACCTTCGCCCGCAGGTGCCGGTAACGCGTCGAGAAGGTCAGCCACATCGCGAGCAGCGCCCGGATGTATCGGCGCCGCACGTCGTGGTCGAACTCGCCGAGCAGGTCGAGGCTGTCGTACGCGGCGAACACGTGCCGACCCTCCGAAGCGAGCGACTGCTCGATCGCGTCGATCGCAGCGCTCACCTGCCCGAGGTGCTTCTCGGCACTCGGGAGCCACGCGGGCAGGTCGGCGACAGCAGCGCCCCACACGCCGACCATGCCCTCGGGCACGGGCACGCTCGCGGCGCCTGTCTGGAGGAGACGCCGAAGGAGATGCGTCATCCAGAACGCGCGGAGACCAGCGTCCGACGCGTGAGGGGCGTAGGTCTCCAGCACCGAGACGTCGGGATGCTCGATCAGCGCGTTCGAATATGCGTCGACCCAGCGCGCCGCGGGCAGGCGCGGGTCCTCGAAGAACGCCCTCAGATCGTCGGGATCGCGAAAGCCGCTCGCGAGCTTGAAGAGTGCGGTCTTGCCCGCTCCCCGCGCACCGCGGATCACCACGATGTCGAGCCCGAGCGCTCTACGATGCGCAGGTGTCGGGAGAAAATTTCGTCGTGAGAGGCCCACGTCGGCGTCGGGCGGGGCGATTCCGACGATCGCCTCGAGCAGCTCTTCTCGGGGGAGATCGCTCACGTCGAGTCCTCGTCATCTTCGGGAGCGCAGAGGGCCTCGATGCGCTCGCGCAGGCGCTCGTAGTGCGGGCCGAACAGCACACGGTCAATGCCAGCGAGCGACGAGAAGCGCGTGAGGGCGTAGTCGAAGGGAATCGGAATCGGGATGTGGTGCGCCTCTGGCGCGTGCTCGCCGACCGCGTCCGCCTGATCTCCGTAGACGTGTTGTGAGAACAGGTCCCACCCGCGTTTCTGAAACTCCTGGAGCTCGGCGATGCCCTCGGGCGACGTCTGGTCGGGCGGGGTCATCGAGTGCAGGAGCACGGTGCGCATCTCGCTCCGCCGCTTGCGCTTGGAGAGCGCCTCGATCGTGAGGGCGAGGCCCTCGTAGCCCTGTCTCGACGCGCGCCCCACGAGGACGTCGACGTGGGCGAGGCGATGCAGCGACAAGCCCGCGATGTCGTGCAGACCCGCGCGAGAGTCGAGGAGGATGTAGTCGGGCTTGAGCTCTCGCCGAACGCGCCTCAGGAGGTCGGCCAGCGCGAGCTCGACGGGGCTCTCGCCGTCTTGCGGCCAGAGTCCACCGCCCGCGAAGTCGAGGCGCCCGAGTTTTTCAAGAAAGCCCACCCCGAGCCGCCCCGCGGGGAGCACCGTCACCCGCTCGGCGTCGTCGCCGAGGGCGCGCGCGGTCCCGAGCATCGCGCGAAGGTCCGTCGCGCCCGTGCCAATGTGATCCACGATGAAATCGAGCACGCCGCGGTCGGTCTCGCAGTCGAGGAGCATCCCGAGACCAGGAGCCTCCAGGTCGAGATCAACGACCACCACGCGACTCCCGCGACGCGCGAGCTGCCACGCGCACCCGACGAGCGCCGTCGTACGTCCGACGCCGCCCTTGAACGAGTAGAACGTCACGATGCCCGGGTTGCCTGCTCGCAGCGGCCACAGTGCGCGGAGCGGCGGAGGCGCGAGCCACTGGCCCTTCGAGAGGCGACGCTCCAGCAGGTACCACGCTCCCTTCGCGCTGACGCGGGTGTCGGTCGCCGGGTCAAGCCACTCCGGCTTCCAGGGCCGCGCGTGGTCGAACGCTGCCCGCGCCAGCGTACCGCGCTCTTTCGGATCACTCGTCGTGAGCACGGGCGGCACGAACCAGACCCCAAGCGCAGCGACGAGCTTCGAGCTCAACGCGCCGAGATCGAGCGCGTGGCCGTCTCTTCCCCGGTCGAGCACAAGGCGCACGTTACCGCGGAGGTCCCTCACGAGCGCGGCGCGCTCGATCGCGTCGAAATGCGGGACGGATTCACACAGGCGCACCAGCGCCGGGAGCACTTCATCAAAGGTCACCACGGTTCCCCCTCATCGAGAAGGCGACCGTCGGCCCACAACGCGAAGAGCAGGTCGTTCGTGGCCTCGCGAGCCTCCCTCACGCAACGGTCAGCGTCGGCACGCGTGCGCGATCCAGTGGCTTCGTAACGCGCGTCCTCACGCCAACTGGCCAGCGCGGGAAAGCGCGCACCAAACCTCCGTGGACTGTAGCGTTCCGCGAGCGGATCGAGCGCGATCGCGAACTCGAGCGCTGCCTCGGTGTTGTCGTCGAATCGGTGGCCGATGGCCTTGTCGAACCAGCGCACGCTCAACGTCGCTTTGCGCATGCACTCGGGGCCGTATCCCGCAAGGTGGTACGCCTGATCGGGAGAAGCGTCGGGACCTTCAGCGACGAGGTGTTCCGCGTCGCGCACGTGTCGGAGCGCCGCAGACACGAGACGCATGGCCTGCCTGTCAATCGCGATCGACGACGGCTTCGGAGACGCCACAGAGCGGGGATATCACTACGCCGCGACGGCACGCCACCCTCTTGTTGAAACCCCGAGGCACGACACACCGCAGACCTCTCGAAGCAAACACCGGGAACGTAACGCCCCCGCCATCGCCTCCCCGACCGCGATACCCCTTCCCCAACGCCTCCACCCTCCCCCAATCGACCGCGCACCGCGCCCCCGAAGCCCTCCGTCATCGTCCGCAGGAGCGCGCGCCCCTTCCCCAACGCCTCCTGCATCGACCCGTCGACCACACACCCGCTTCCTCAACGCCTTCACGCTCCTCCGATCGAGCGCGCACCCCGACCCTCACCCGCTCGCGCTTCGAAGCCACCACCCCCAGAGTCACCGCGCACCCTTATTCCCCAGGAACGCGCAGCGTGTGCCATTGACGTTGACCGCGGCGCACATGCCGCGTTGGAATCGTCTTTCGAGGCTGCAAGCGCCGCGCTGCATTCTCGACGATCTTCGCTTCGAGACGACACGTGCGCGGGGAAAGGGCAAAGAATTAGATGGAGGACTGCTTCACGCTACGCCGACACGGGTCGGTGCTCGCGATGGCGCTGCTCGCGGTGCTCTCGGCGTGCTCCGGGCGCTCGGTGGTCGGCAACTACCTCGTCCCCGACGGGGGCGATGCGGCCGCAGACACGGCCGACGCCAGCGACGCGCCGGGCGACGTCGCCGCCGACACCAGCGACGCAGACGACGTCACCGACGCTTCGGACGCCGCAGACGCAGACGACGCCAGCGACGCCAGCGACGCATCGGACGCCAGCGACGCCGACGACGCGACGGACGCCGACGACGCGAGCGACGTGCCCGTCGACACGGGCCCCACGCGCTGCACGTCGGACATGAACTGCGTGATGGCGCCCGAGGGGGCCGTCTGCAACGTGCTCACGGGGCTCTGCGTGCAGTGCCTCCCCTCGCGCGATACGTGCCCGAGCGACAGCTACTGCGACCCGGGGACCATCACCTGCGTCGCCGGCTGTCGCAACGACGACGCCTGCCGCACCGTCGACGCCGACGGTGGGACCACCGCCCTCCGCTGCGACACGCGGACGCACACCTGCGTGCAGTGCGTGACCGACGACCACTGCCCGCCCGGCAACCTCTGCCGCGCGAGCGCGTGCGTCCCCGGCTGCGACGCCACGCGGGCGTGCCCCACGGGACAGACCTGCTGCACCGGCGCGTGCGTCGACACGAACTCCAACGTGTCGAGCTGCGGCATGTGCGGCCGCGCCTGCACCGTCGCCGGCGGGACCGCGACCTGCACCGCGGGCGCGTGCGCCATCGACCGCTGCAACGCCTCCTTCGGCGACTGCAACCGCATGGCCGCCGACGGCTGCGAGACCAACCTCCAGAACGACGTCACCAACTGCGGCGCGTGCGGCATGACCTGCCCCGCGCTCGACAACGCCACGCCCGTGTGCCGCATGGGCGCCTGCGGCGTCGGCGTCTGCGCGGGCGGCTTCGGCGACTGCGACGGCACGGCCTCCAACGGCTGCGAGACCAACACGCGCGCCTCGCCCTCGCACTGCGGCGCGTGCGGGATGGCCTGCCCGGCCCGCGCCAACGCGGACCCGAGCTGCACCGCCGGCGTCTGCGGCTTCACCTGCCGCACGGGCTTCGCAGACTGCGACGGCATGGCCGCCAACGGCTGCGAGACCGACACGCGCACCAACGTGGCGAACTGCGGACGCTGCGGGACGCGCTGCACCGCGGGGTCGAACTCCACCGCGGCCTGCGTCGCGGGCGCGTGCGCCATCGGCGCGTGCACCACGGGCTTCGCCGACTGCGACATGACCGCGGCCAACGGCTGCGAGGTCGACACGCGCATCAACACCATGAACTGCGGGCGCTGCGGCACCGTGTGCCCCTCGGGGAACATCTGCGCCGACGGACGCTGCGGCCTCCCCTGCCCCGCGGGCCAGACCCGCTGCGGCACCGCGTGTGTCGTGACCGCCAACGACCCCGCCAACTGCGGCGCGTGCGGACGCGCCTGCGCCACGGGACAGCTCTGCGGCGACGGCACCTGCCGCGCCACCTGCGGCGCGGGTCAGACCATGTGCACCCGGTCGTGCTCGACGCTCTCGACCGACCCGACCAACTGCGGCATGTGCGGGCGCGTGTGCCCCTCGGGCCAGAGCTGCGTGGCGGGCGCGTGCACCCTCGTGTGCCCGACGGGTCAGCGCGCGTGCGGCGCGGTGTGCTCCGACGTGCAGACCGACAACTCCAACTGCGGCGCGTGCGGAACGGTCTGCCGCCTCGCGGAGATCTGCACCGCGGGCGTGTGCCGGCTCACCTGCCCCACGGGCCAGAGCGCGTGCAGCGGCGCGTGCACCGACACCTCGCGCGACCCGTCGAACTGCGGCGCGTGCGGCACCGTGTGCCCCTCGGGGTGCTTCAGCGGACGCTGCGCCAGCGTCGCGGACATCGACAGCGCGCAGTACAACGGCTGCCTGCTCTACACCTCGGGGCGCGTGTTCTGCTGGGGCGCGCGCACGGGGCTCCTCACCAACGTGAGCACGAGCTACCTGCACTACGCGTCGCCGCAGCAGGTGACCGACGGCATCCGTCGCCCGCTCGAGAACGTCGCGCAGATCGCCCTCGCGCAAGACCGCGGCTGCGCCCTCGGCCGCGACGGCTCGGTGCAGTGCTGGGGCGCGGGCTACGCCGTGGGCTCCGTCGCGGGCCTCGCCGCGATCCGGCAGATCCACGGGCGCTACGCGGCGAACTTCTTCGCCGTCACCACGGCGGGCACGGTCTTCACGTGGGACGGCATCCCGCGCGCGACGACGGCGCCTGCCACGGCCGTCACGGGCGTCACCAACGCGGCCGAGGTCGCGGGCGGCGTGGGCTTCGGCTGCGCGCGGCGCAACGACAACTCCGTCGTGTGCTGGGGCACCGGCACGAGCGGGCAGCTCGGCAACGGCGCGAGCCTCACGAGCGCGACGCCCGTCTCGGTCATGGGCCTCACGACCGCGACGCAGATCACCGCGGGCTACAGCCACGCGTGCGCGCTCCGCACGGGCGGAACGGTCGTGTGCTGGGGCCTCAACACGGCGGGCCAGCTCGGCGACGGAACCACCACCAGCCGCAACGCGCCCGTCGTGGTCACGGGGCTCTCGGGCGTGACGCAGGTCCGCGCGGGCACCAACCACACCTGCGCGGTGCTCTCCGACGGCTCGGTGCGCTGCTGGGGCGCGAACAACTGGGGGCAGATCGGCAACGGCACCACCGCGGCCGCGCAGTCGACGCCGGTCGCCGTGGCGGGCCTCGCGCTCTCGCGCTCCGTGGCGCCGTACGAGCACCACACCTGCGCCGTCGGACGTGACGATCAGGTGCGCTGCTGGGGCTACAACCCCTGGGGCGAAGCGGGCGGCGGCACCGAAGCGCAGAGCGCGCCCGTCGCGGTGCGCGGGATCACCGGCGCGACGGACCTCCGCGGGCGCATCACCGCGGGCAACGCGAACGACAGCACGTACTTCAAGTGCGCGCTGCTCTCGACGGGCGCCGTCAACTGCTGGAGCACCACCAGCGACGCCGCGGCGACGGCCGGCGCGCTCGGCGACGGACGCTCGCTCCCCTCGACCACGCCCGTGGTCGTGACGGGCCTCACCAACGCGACGCAGATCACCCTCGGCGGCGCCTTCGTGTGCGCGCGCAAGAGCGACGGAACCGTCGCGTGCTGGGGCAGCAACGGCCGCGGCCAGCTCGGCGACGGCACCACCACCAACCGCGCGACGCCCGTGCTCGTGCGCACCTCGACGGGCACCCTCGGCGGCGTCGCCGAGGTCTACGCGGGTTCGAACCACGTCTGCGCGCGCCGCACCGACGGCACCATCTGGTGCTGGGGGTACAACTTCCACGGCGAGCTCGGCGACGGCACCATGAACGACCGCTCGGTGGCCGCGCAGGTGACGGGGCTCACGGGCACGGCGCAGCTCCAGGTGGGCGCCAACTTCGCGTGCGTACGCCTCGGCGACTCGATGAACCGCGTCCAGTGCTGGGGCCGCAACATCGAGTACCAGCTCGCCGACGGGAGCAACACCAACCGCTTCCGTCCGACCTACGTGACCTCGACGGCGTCGACCATCGCGGTGCCCGTCACGCAGACGGGCATCACGGCCCTGCGCTGCGACCAGATCGGATGCTGGGCGAGGCTCATGGACAACTCCGCGCAGCGCTGGGGCTTCGGCAGCATCACGCGCGTCACGCCGGACCCGAGCGCGATCATCAACATCCCGCAGTACGAAGACCAGGGCTTCGGCGTGACGTGCCAGATCCGCACGGACATGAACCTCTACTGCTCGGGCCTCAACGAGTTCGGCCAGGTGGGCATCGGCCGCGTCTCGTACAGCGAGCCCGCCACGCTCGTCACGGGGATGTTCTCCCGCGTGCAGGGCGGCGTCGCGCCGGGCGTCCCCTGCGCCATCGAGCGCACCACGGGGCGCGTGCTCTGCTGGGGTCCGACGCGCAACGACTACCTCCTCAACGCCGGCACCGCGCCGGGCGTGACGGGCATCACCCGCACCCCCTCGGCGATCACCCTGCCGTAGCGCCTCTCACGCGGTCCGCGCGCGCCGTCGTGCGCGCGGACCGTGTCACCCTCGCGCGATCGCAGACGACACCGCGCGGGCCTCCCCAGAAGACAATCCCAACCACAGCGCCTCCTGCGCGAGGTCGCGGTCGGGTCCGTGCGCCGACGCGTACACCCGCTCCGCCACGTCGCCGCGCACCGCGCGCCCGCCGAACACGGGGAAGCCCATCGCGGCGTAGACCTCGCGCGAGACCTCCTTCGCCGCGCGCAACGTCACCGCGCCTTCGGGGACGTCGACCGCCCGCGCGAGCCCGTGATGCACGGCGGCCAGCACCGCGCGCGTCTGCAACGACCGCCCGTCGAGGAGCGCAGGCGCGTGCACGAGGCACCCCCCGAAGACCACGCCGAGCGCTTCGAGCGCGGCGCGATCGTTCGCGGTGAGCGCCTCGATGGGGTCGCGCAGCGCGCGGCGGAGCGCCGTGCCGAGACCCTGCTCCACGCGGTAGAGCACGCCGCGCATCGAGGGGCTCACGTCGCGCCCTGCCCTGAGCGGCGCGAGGAGCTCGTGGACGACGTCGCGCGCCCACGCGACGAGCCTGCGCTGCACCCGCGCGTGACCGCCACCGCCCGCGCCTTCGAGCGTCGCGATCTCGACACCGGGGAGCGTGATGGAGGTTCCGCGCACGAGGCGACCGAGCACCTCGCCGCCCTCGATGATCCGCGCCTTCGCGTCGAGCGAGAAGCGCTCGTGCGGCGCCTCGACGAGCTCATCGACGCGACGCTTGAGCGCCTGATCGGGGGCCTCGACGCGGGGCCGCATCGCGTCGCGCATGGCGCGCAACCGCGCGAAGGGGTGACCGGGTGAGACCTCGGGCTCGTCGGGCTTCGCGCGCTGCCGCGGACGCGGCGCGGGAGAGGCTCCCTTCGCGCCCGCGGGCTGATCGACGAAGCGGCGCACGAGCGCGCGGTGGAGCGCGTCGCTCAACCGGTCTTCGACGTCGCGCGCGCGCGCCTGCCACTCGGACGCATGCTCGACCCAACCGGGCTGGTGCGAGACGTAGGTCCACGTTCGGATGGCGGCGATGCGAGAGACCAGCGCGTCGACGTCGGCGTCTTCATCGGCCGCGGTCGCGACGCGCGCGGCCATCCACGCGTCGCGGAGCGTTCCCCGGTCGGCGAGTTCGATGAAGAGCTCGGAGAGTTCTTCGACGTGGGCTTCGAAGAGCAGCTTGCGAAAGTCGGGGACGGTGCAGACCTCCCAGAGCAGCCGCACGCGCGACGGGTCGGTGAGCCGCGCGCGCACCTCGGGGCGCAGTGCGAGGGACGCGAGGGCGGCCTCGTCGTCGGCGCCCTTCGCGCGAGCGACGCAGCGCAGCGGCGTCGGGGCGCGGAGCGAGTCGGTGAGCGCGTCGAGGGAGTCGAACGCGAGGGCCGTCGAGCGCCACTGCACCTTGCGCACGGGCGCGAAGCGGTGCTGCTCGATCGCATCGATGAGCTCGCGAGGGAGCGCGAGCGGAGACACCGCGCTGAAGGTCCCGTCGGTGGTGTGACGGCCCGCGCGCCCCGCGATCTGGGCGAGCTCCGAGGGGTCGAGGCCGCGCACGTCGTGGCCGTCGAACTTTCGCAGCGACGCGAAGGAGACGTGGCGCACGTCGAGGTTGAGCCCCATCCCCACGGCGTCGGTGGCGACGAGGTAGTCGACCTCGCCCGCTTGAAACATGGCCACCTGCGCGTTGCGCGTGCGCGGCGAGAGCGCGCCGAGCACGACGGCGCATCCGCCGCGCGCGATGCGCAGCCGCTCGGCCAGCTCGTAGACCTGCGGCAGCGAGAAGGCCACGACGGCGCTCCTCGCCGGGAGCCGTTGCAACGGGACGGGCTCGACGTGCGAGAGCCGCGAGAGCCGCGGGTGGCTCAGCACCTTCGCCGCGGGCGCGAGCTCGCCCATCACCGCGCGCATCGTGTCGGACCCGAGGAACCACGTCTCGCGACGCCCTCTGCAATGGAGGATTCGCGCGGTGAAGACGTGGCCTCGCTGGGGGTGCGCCGCGAGCTGCACCTCGTCGACGGCTACGAAATCGACCTCGCGCTCGACGGGCATCGCCTCGACGGTGCACACCCAGTAGTCGGGCCGCCGCGGGATGCGCTTCTCTTCACCCGTGACGAGCGCGACGCGGGCCTCGCCGACGCGCGCGGTGACCTTGTCGTAGACCTCGCGCGCGAGGAGCCGCAGGGGCAGACCGATCATCCCCGAGTCGAAGTCGAGCATGCGCTCGATCGCGCGCCAGGTCTTGCCGGTGTTGGTCGGCCCGAGGAGGGCCGTGAGGCTCGTGGCGTCGGTCATGGGCGGTGCGTCTTTCGAGAGACGCGACGCGCGGAGCGGTCAGCGCGCGCAGGTCGAGGCGGGGATCGCTCTGCTCACGGGCGTGAGGCTGCGGAGGTACGCGAGCAGCGCGCAGAGGTTCTCGTCGGGGAGCATCGTGGGCGAGAAGGGTGACATCTCGCAGAGCCGACGGGCGCCATCCGCAGCCACGCTCTGACGAATGGAGCGCAGCACCTGCTCGTCGGTGCGCGCGCCGATGCCGGTCATGCGGTCGGGCGTGAGGTTCGCGCCGTAGGCCGTGGTCCGCGGGCGGGGAAAGGTCTGCCCCGAGAAATCCCCGGCGCCCGGCATCGAGTCCTGATGGCAGAAGTTGCAGAGCGACATCGCCACGCCGCGTCCGATCGAGAGCGTCGTCGCCGAGGGCGCGCCGCCGTCCCAGTCGCAGCGCGGCAGCGGCGCGGGCGCGTCGGTCGCGTCGCTGGCGTCGCTGGCGTCGCTCGCGTCGGTCACGTCACCCGCGTCGGTCGCGTCGGTGACGGGGGTGACGTCGGTCACGTCGGCGGGGCTGCGATCGGTGGCCGCGTCGGTCGGCGCGACGTCGTCGGAGCACGCGGCGAGCATCGACGAGAGCGCCAGCGAGAAGGCCCACGGCGCGAAGGATGAGCGAGGACGACCACGGTGCATCACGTCTTCTCCGTACGAAGCAGGTGAAAGGGATGGATGCCGTCCATAGCATCGTTGCGCGGGGGCTTCACAGGGGGGAGCGCGTCGGGTGCGCCGAGCGGTTGCGACGCGATCCTCCGCGGGGTGCGCCGATGCGCCCTTTCGGCGAAGCGCGAACCGTCTACGTTGCATCCCCACAACGGAGGAAATCGAATGACGAAGGTCGCAGTGATTTACTACTCGTCGACGGGCACCAACCACGCGATGGCCGAGGCCGTCGGCGCGGGCGCGCAGGGCGCTGGTGCCGAGGTGCGCGTCCGTCTCGTGGCCGAGACCGCGCCCGACGCGGCGATCAACTCGAACCCCAAGTGGCGCGAGTTCGTCGACAAGACGGCCGACCAGCCCCGCGCCTCGCTCGATGACCTCGACTGGGCCGACGCCGTGGTGTTCGGCACGCCCACGCGCTTCGGCAACGTGGCCGCGCAGCTCAAGGCCTTCCTCGACTCGGCCGGCGGGCTGTGGTTCCAGGGCAAGCTCGCGAACAAGGTGTACGCGGGCTTCACCTCGGCGCAGAACGTCCACGGCGGTCAGGAGTCGACCCTCCTCGCGCTCTACAACAGCTTCTATCACTTCAGCGGCGTGATCGTGACGCCGGGCTACTCCGACCCGCTGATCTTCGGCGCGGGCGGCAACCCCTACGGCCCCTCGGTCACCGCCGTGGGCGCACCCACCGAGGGCAACATCGCCCACGCGAAGCTCCTCGGCAAGCGCGTCACCGAGTTCGCCGCCAAGATCCGCGGCTGATTCTCTCCGTCTGCGTGCGATCATCGCGCGCGTGACGGCATCACCGCGCTCGCTCTCACCGCGCGTCGAGGTCCCCGACGCGCATCGCCCCGGCCACGGACTCACCCCACGCATGCGTCACGCGACGCGCGCGCTCGTCGAGGCCCTCTTCGCCACCGAAGATGGCCCCGCGCCCGTGGATCGCATCGACTGGCTCTGCGACGACCTCGACGATTTCATGGCCCGCTCGGGCGCGCGCGCTCGCTCGCTCTATCAGCTCTGCCTCTTCGCCGTGACGTGGCTCGCGCCGCTGCACGTGCGCCGCGTCGGGGCCTTTCACGGCCTCGACTTCGCGACGCGCGCCGAGGCCCTCGAGCGCATGGAGCGGGGGCCCCTCGGCATGGCGGTCTTCGGCGCCAAGGCCGTGCTGTGCTTCATCTGGTACGAGCACCCCGACAACGCGCGCATGACGGGCTACGACGCGCGCTGCCTCGGAGCGTCGCGATGAGCGCCGGGGGATATCACTCCGCGCGCGATCACAAGCGCGACCTCACGCTCGACGCCGACGTGGTGGTCATCGGATCGGGCGCGGGCGGAAGCACCGTCGCCACGGAGCTCGCCCTCTCGGGCCTGCGCGTCGTGGTGCTCGAAGAGGGACCCAACGTGCCAGCCGAGCTCCTCGGCGCGATGCGCCCGAGCGAGTCGATGCGCCACGTGTGGCGCGACGGCGCCATCACCGCGGCCATCGGCGTCGGCGACTCGCCCACGATCAACGTCACCATGGGCCGCTGCGTGGGAGGGTCCTCGGTGCTCACGGGCGGCGTGTGCTTCCGCATCCCCGACCCGGTGCTCGCGGAGTGGACCGCGCACCTCGGCCTCTCGGGCTACACGCCGCGCGAGATGGAGCCCTTCTTCACCCACGTCGAGCGGGCCATCCACGTCGAGGAGGTCCCCGTCGCGATGCGCTCTCGCTCGACGCGCCTCTTCGTCGAAGGGGCTTCGCGCAAGGGCTTCGAGGTGAAGCCCATGAAGCGCAACACGAAGGGCTGCGAGGGGTGCGGGCGGTGCAACTTCGGGTGTCCGCACCAGGCCAAGCTCTCCGTCGACCTGAGCTACCTGCCGCGCGCCGTGGCCGCGGGCGCAGACGTGTGGTCGCACACGCTCGTCGAGCGCGTGCTCGTCGAGAGAGGTCGCGCCGTGGGCGTCACGGGGCGACTCCTCGATCGCGACGACGGCAAAGCGGGTTCGAAGCTCACGGTGCGCGCGCCGCGGGTGGTGGTCGCGTGCGGCGCGTGGTTCACGCCAGGGCTGCTGCGACGGAGCCGCATCGGTCATCCCCGGTGGGTCGGTCACGGGATGACGCTGCACCCGGGCTTCCGCGTGGTGGCGCGCTTCGATGAGCCCGTCGAGGGGTGGAAGGGCGCCCTCCAGAGCGCCTACAGCGACGCCTTCGAGCGCGAGGGGATCACGCTCACGGGGCTGTTCATCCCCAACGGGATGCTCGGCGCGACGATGCCCGGCGTGGGCCCCGAGCACACGCGAAACGCCGCGCAAATCGGTCATCTCGCGATGTTCGGGGGGATCATTCACGACGCGGGCGGAGGCACCGTGCACCGCTGGATCGGGCGCGACCCGCTGGTCACGTACAGGATGTCTCCCGAGGATCGGGCGAAGATCCCGCGGATCGCGACGATCATGGCCGAGACCTTCTTCGCCGCGGGCGCGAAGGAGGTCTTTCTCCCCGTGCTCGGGATGCGCGGGGTCGACGCCGACGGGCTCGCGAAGGTGCCGTGGGAGAAGATCCGCGGGCGACAGATCGAGTGCACGTCGCAGCACCCGCTCGGCAGCGCGCGCATGGGCTCGTCGGAGCACAACTCCGTGGTCGACGGCGACGGGCGCGTGTGGAACGTCGAGGGGCTCTACATCGCCGACGGGTCGATCCTGCCGACGAGCCTCGGGGTGAATCCGCAGCTCTCGATCATGTCGGTGGCGACGCGCGTCGCGTGGCGCATGCGAGACGGGGTTCGGGCTCCATCGCGGCGCCCGGTTGCAGTATCGTCCGCTGCGCCATGAGCACCTTCGAGTTCCAGGAGATCCTCCCGCTCGGTCACGACGACACGCCCTTCAGGCTCGTCACGCGCGACCATGTCTCCACCTTCGAAGCCCAGGGGAAGACCTTTCTCAAGGTCGAGCCCGAGGCTTTGACCCTGCTCGCGAAGGAGGCCATGCGCGACATCGCGCACCTCTTGAGACCCGGTCACCTCGCGCAGCTCCGCAAGATCCTCGACGACTCCGAGGCCTCTTCGAACGACCGCTTCGTGGCGCTCGACCTCCTCAAGAACGCCGTCATCTCCGCGGAGGGGGTCCTCCCCATGTGCCAGGACACGGGCACCGCGATCGTGATGGGCAAGAAGGGTCAGTACGTGTTCACCGGTGGCGGCGACGAGGCGGCCCTCGCGCGCGGCATCTACGACACCTACCAGTCGAGCAACCTGCGCTACTCGCAGATGGCGCCGATCGACATGTACACCGAGGTCAACACGGGCACGAACCTGCCCGCGCAGATCGAGGTGAGCGCCGTCGACGGCGACGCGTACAAGTTCCTCTTCATGGCCAAGGGCGGAGGGTCGGCCAACAAGAGCTACCTCTATCAAGAGACCAAGAGCCTCTTGAACCCCAAGTCGCTCATGGCCTTTCTGGAGAAGAACCTGAAGTCGCTCGGCACGGCGGCGTGCCCGCCCTACCACCTCGCCGTGGTCATCGGCGGAACCTCCGCGGAGCAGACCCTCAAGGTCGCCAAGCTCGCCTCGGCGCGCTACCTCGACACGCTCCCGCGCGAGGGGAACAAGCTCGGTCGCGCCTTCCGTGACGTGGCGCTCGAGGGCGAGGTGCTCGCGCTCGCGCAGAAGACCCACATCGGCGCGCAGTTCGGCGGCAAGTACTTCTGCCACGACGTGCGGGTGATCCGTCTGCCGAGGCACGGCGCGTCGTGCCCCGTGGCCATCGCGGTGTCGTGCTCGGCCGATCGCCAGTGCGTCGGCAAGATCGACCGCCACGGCGTGTGGATCGAGGCGCTGGAGCAGAACCCCGCGCGCTTTCTCCCCGAGGCGACGCGCGCGGAGCTCGGCGGCGAAGTGGTCTCCATCGACCTCTCGCGTCCCATGTCAGAGATTCGCGAGACGCTTTCGAAGTACCCGATCAAGACGCGCCTCTCGCTCAAGGGACCGATGATCGTCGCGCGCGACATCGCCCACGCGAAGCTCAAGGAGCGCCTCGACCGCGGCGAAGGCCTGCCCGAGTACTTCAAGAACCACGCGGTCTACTACGCAGGTCCGGCGAAGACGCCCGAGGGCTTCGCGTCGGGCTCGTTCGGCCCCACCACGGCGGGCCGCATGGACTCGTACGTCGACCTCTTTCAGTCGCACGGCGGGAGCATGGTGATGCTCGCCAAGGGCAACCGCTCGCAGGCCGTGACCGACGCGTGCAAGAAGCACGGGGGCTTCTACCTCGGCTCCATCGGCGGCCCCGCGGCGAGGCTCGCGCAGGACTGCATCAAGAAGGTCGAGGTGCTCGAGTACCCCGAGCTCGGGATGGAAGCCGTGTGGCGCATCGAGGTTGAGGACTTCCCCGCGTTCATCATCGTCGATGACAAGGGCAACGACTTCTTCGCGGAGATCCTCAACGCAGGCGCCACGCACCTCCCCGTCGTGAAGTGACCGCTCCGCGGCGCACACAGGAAGAGCGCCGCGAGGCCACGCGCGAGGCCATCTCGCTGGCCGCGATGAGCCTCGTGGCGGAGCGCGGCGTCGACGCGGCGACGCTCCTCGACGTGGCCGAGCGCGCGGGTCTTTCGAAGGGCGCCCTCACCCATCACTTCGACGGCAAGGAAGCGCTCCTCGACGCGGCCCTCGACCGCGCGGCCTCGCAGGTCGAGCGCGCGCTCACCGCCGCGTGGGACCCGACGGAGCCGCCCTTTCCCCGGCTGAGAAAGGCCCTCTCGGCGCTCGTGACGCTCGGCCACGAGCGCCCCACGGAGCTTCGCGCCCTGCTCGTCCTCTCGACGCAGGGGACCTGGGACGCGCGCCTCGGCCCCCTCGTCCGCGCGCGCGTCGAGGCCCTCGAACGGGTCTTCTGCGAGGGCTTCACCTTGACCCTCGCGGAGCTCCACGCGCACCCGCGGGTGGAGCCCGAGGTGCTTTGCAGAGCCCTCGTCGCCTCGACGCTCGGCGCGGCGCTGCGACCCGACGGGGCGACGCCGCCGCCGCCGGGCGAGCTCCACGCGACGCGGCGCTTCTGGGAGAGCGCCATCGTGGCGGCGATCGATCCCTTCATGGTAGAGGCGCCCTGAGATGGCGATAGACCGCGAGCAGCGACGCGCGCAGATCCTCTCGGTGGCCACGCAGGTCTTCGCCGAGAAGGGCTACCACGACGCGCGCATCGACGACATCGTGGTGCGGGCGGGCATCGCGCGCGGCACGTTCTATCTGTACTTCGAAGACAAGCGGGCGATCTTCGAGCACATCGTCGACGGCTTCCTCCAGCGCCTCGACGACGCGATCCGCGTGATCGAGCTCGACGACCCGACGACGCCTCCGTCGGAGCAGCTCCGCGACGACCTCCTGCGGGTGGTCGACCTCTTCGTCGCCAACCCCCAGACGGCGCAGATCCTCCTGTCGGCCGCGGTGGGCCTCGACGCGGATTTCGACCGCAAACTCCTGGCCTTCTACGACGCGCTCACGGCCCTCCTCGAGCGCGCGCTCACGGAGGGCGAAGAGGCCGGGCTCGTGCGCGCGGGCAACCGCCGCGTGCGGTCGTTCTGCGTGACGGGGATCATCAAGGAGCTGCTCTATCAGCTCGTGCTCCGCAAGACCGAGGCGTCGCCGAGGGAGCTCGTGGACGTGATGCTCGACCTCGTCGCGCACGGCCTCTTCACCGAGGTCGGCGCGAAGGCGCTGCGGGGGAGTAGCCCTCTCCCCGTCCCTCTCCCGCGAAGCGAGAGGGTGCCCGTGGTACTGCCATGCTGCCCTCACCCTGCCCTCTCCCACCAGAGGTGGGAGAGGGTTCCTGCGAGCGTGGGCGCGTGCGAGCGTGGAGCGGCGTGCGAGCGTGGAGCGGCGTGCGAGCGTGGGGCGGCGTGCGAGCGTGGGGCGGCGTGCGGCGTGGAGCGGCGTGCGGGCGTGGAGCGGCGAGCGAGTGTGGAGCGGCGTGCGAGTGTGGAGCGGCGTCCGAGTGTGGGCGCGTCCGAGCGCGGAACGGCATTGCTGATACGCCGACGCCTCACGACGCGAACGTGCGGCCTCCGCGCGCTGCCTTCTTGAGAACGCAGCGCGCATCCTCTCCCACCTATGGTGGGAGAGAGAAGGGGCATGGCAGCTACCAACGGGCACCCTCTCCCGCTTCGCGGGCATAGCGCTGGACACATCTCACGGCGGGCCTTTGCCATAAGTGATTTGCGCGCATACCGGGCTCTACCTTGGGGATGACGGACCTCGACCCCCCCCGCTCGACCTCACGCTCCCTTTCGCCAGCTTCTGCGACGCGCGCTACGACCGCGCCCAGATCAGCGCGCGGTGCTCGCCCGCTCCCTGGCCGAATGGCACGCCACCGCAGCGTGCGGAGCGCAGGGGGCTCCTGCGCTGGATCAACAACCCGCGCATCGACGCACGCCGCGTCCTCGCACTCAGCCCCGATCTCCCCCTCGACGCCTTCTCCGGCGAGGTCGTTCTCATCCCCGAGGACACCTGCCTCGTTCGGGCGGAGGACGACGACGCCCCGCGACGCGGGGCCGCTCCGCTCCGCGCGCGCCGCGGCTACGTCATCACGCCGCCACCGCCACCGACCCGAGCACCGGGTGGCCGATCGCATGGCTGGGCGCCGACGTGGCGCGCTCGGCCCGCGCTCCCAGGACCACAAGTCGCGGCCGCCCTCGCGTAAGGAGAGGGGGGGTCGCAAGTGGGCGAGGCGGCGACGCAAGGTCGTCGAGCCGCGCGACCGCATGAACTCGCCCGGCTCCTGGTCCACGGCCGATCGCGAGGCGACTGTTGGGCCTCGTTGCTGGCGGCGTGGCGCGGGGGCCGCGCTGATCCGCGGGTGGCCCAGCACAACCGCCTGATCGCGAGCATCGCGGAGGTGCGGGCCTACCGAGCGCAGCCCGTGGCGGTCGCAAACGGTCACCGTGCGACAGACCGTGCGCGGCGTCGTGGTCGAACGGACGCGGAGCTGCTGGTGCGATACGCGTCGGTGACCTGCGCCTCCGCGTCAGGCTCGGGCGCGTGCAGGCGCGCCCTCTGTTCGCGGTGTGGCTGCACGAGCGCTCGGGACGCGCGACATCGCCGGTGGATGTGATGCTGCTGACGCTGGCGGTGACGACGGCGTCGGCCGCGGCGCGTGGCTCGCTGGTACGCGTCGCGATGGTCGGCGAATCGTGTTCGCGATCAAGAACGCCTGCGCAGCTCGAAGCTCGGTGTGACGGATGTTGCGAGCTTCAAGCGGCTGGTGGCGCTGGCGCCCGGTGGCGGTGAAGGTGTCGTCGTGGATCCAGATGGCGCGTTCGGTGGCCGCCTCGGCCTCGTCGATCTGGGGCGAGGCGACGCTGAAACACTGCGAGTGGTGTGCAAGCACTACCGTGTTCACGCCGCCGCGTTGGAGCGCGCGATCGGTCGTGGTGGCGCTGGGCCGCCTCGGGGGTGGGAGCCGCGTCGCGACCGCGAGCCCGGCGCCGTCGTCCATCGAGGCTGGCAACGGTTGGAGGATGCAAGCCTTCGCGGAGTTCCTCCGCAACGACGTGGAGGAAAGCGAACTGCCTCCACCCCGCAAGATCGAGAAACGGGCCCGTCGTGAGATGTGTCCGCGCTATGCGCGAAGCGGGGGACGGGGTGAGGGTCAGTGCGGCGCCGCGGCGCCCTGCTGCTGGAGCTGACGGCGGATCTGCTCCATCACGCCGGGGGGGATCTGGTTGCCGGGGCCGCCCGGTCCGCCGGGGCCGCCCATGCCGGGCATCTGGAGCCCCGCGGGGAAGCCGCCGCCAGGAGGCTCCGCGGCAGCGGCGGGCGCGCTCGCGTCGGTCGCCGCGTCGGGTCCGCCATCGACGGGGAGCGGCGCCTGGAAGGCCGTGAGCTCGGGGTTCACCGCGTCGGCCTGCGAGCGCGAGATCACGAACACCACGTCGGAGCCCTCGCGCTGCGCGTAGGTCTCCTGATCGCCGCTGTTGTTGCCAACGCGCACGGTCACGCGCTGCTCGCCCGAGTCCGTCGCGAGCTCGAGCGTCACGCGCGCCGAGTCGTTGGTGATGCCCGTCGTCGCGCCCGCGTCGGCGAAGTCCGACGCGTGGAGGTTCGTCACCGAGTCGACCAGGGAGTTGACCTTGGCCGTGTCGAGGCGGTCGATCACCGTGCCCGCGGCGGGCGTCCAGGTGTCGCCGTTGCGCGTGAAGCGGTAGGTGTGACCGCGGTTGGTCCACTCGACGGCGCGCACGTCTTCGCGCGCGTTGTGGGTCACGTTGCGCTCGCGCCAGTCGCGGGGCGCGCGGGTGACCATGCCGTTGATCGACTGGTCGACGCGAAAGATCTCGGGCTTGCCCGGCGCGCGGACGGCCGTGCCCGAGTCGATGTTGGTGCCCACGAACACGTCGAGGAGCGCCGACGAGCCGGCCTTGAGCGTCACGCGCGTGGCGTGCTCGTCGTCGACTTCGAAGGTCGCGTACGACGACGCGTTGCGACCGGCGACGGCGACGACGTTCATCTCCGCGAAGCGGTCGATGAGGTCTTCGAGGGCGCGCGCCTCGGTGGGGCCGACGCCCGGCGCGGTCATGCGCCAGGCGCCGTCGCGCTTCTCGAACTCGAGGGTCTGCTGGTTGGCGGGCGCCGACGGACGACGGATCGTGATGTGGTCGACGCGGGCCTTGTCGAGACGCGACCAGGGGTTGGTGAGCGCCGCGGTGGTCTCCGAAGCGGGCTGCCGGTACGCGAGGATCGTGGCGATCACGAGCACCGCGAGCACGCCCAGGGCGATGCCGATTCCCTTGGAATTCATAGGTCGGTGATTCTGTGCTGGAGGGTGTTTGGTGGTGGGTCTGTGATCAGAGCTTGATCTCGGCGCGGCGGCGCGCGCGGAGACCCATGAGGATCCACCCGAGGACCCCGACGATCGCCGGGAGACCGAGGATCGAGCCCCACTTGAAGATGTTCTTCTTGGTCTCGCTCGTCGTGGCGAGCTCGGGCTCCGAGACGTTCTTCGCGCGAACGGCGAGGAGGTCCGAGTCCTGGCTGAGCCAGTCGAAGACGTTGAAGAGCATCTGGACGTTCGTGGGCATCGCGCCCTGGAGCGGCGCGATCTCGCGGAGCTGGTCGATGCCGAACATCTTGCCCGAGCCCACGACGAGGAGCCGCGCCGGGTGCTCGCGCGTCGCCTGCGCGGGCGCGGTGATGGGCGATCCCGTCACGCCACCGTCCGCCGACGCGGGCGCGTCACCCTGAAAGGCGCTGCGGAGCGGACCGACCGCGGCGACCGCGACGGTGAAGGGACCGTGTCCGCCGGGGCGACCGAAGACGGTCTGACGGCGCATGAGCAGGTCGATCGCGTCGAGTTCGAAGGTGCCCTGCTGCACGACCGAGATGTCGCTCGTGCGGCCGATGGTGATGAGCGCCGGGCGGTCGCCGCACTTCGTCCTGGCCTCTTCTTCGTCGCGGGCCTCGCAGTAGCGCGAGCGGTCGACGTCGAGCTGCGACACGAAGGGCGTGACGATGAAGGGCAGGCGGAAGACCGACGAGTGATACTGGTTGAGGCCGTCCTCGGCGATGGCGGGGAAGGCGAAGAGGCGGATGCGCGCGCGGCCCTGGTCGATCTCGGCGACGGCGTCGGAGGCGCGCGCGTCGAGCACGAGGTTCTGCCGCAGCGTGATGCCGTAGCCCGAGAGGAGCTGACCGAGGTTGTGCTCGGCGTTGGCGCCCGACGGACGCGTATCCGTGCCGGTGACGTTGACGCCCGAGGCGAAGACCGCCACGGCGCCGCCGCGCATGAGGTACGCGTTGATGCGGCGCAGCTCGCGCTCCGAGATGGCGCGCGTCGGGTTGTTGATGATGAGCCCCTTCACGTCGGTGGGGATGTCGTCGTCGCCGCCGTGGAGGTCGATGTTGCGGGTCGTGTAGCCCACGTGCATCTCCTGCATGATGCGGGAGAGGTAGGGCATGGCGCTGTCGGGGGTCCCCTCGTCGTGGCCCGTGAGGAAGCCGATGGTGCGCTCGGGGTCGATCATCTTCTTGATGATCGAGGTGACCTCGTACTCGAGCCCCTCGACGTTGGGGTTCACGAAGTCGATGCGCTCGCTGTTGCGCAGGTACGAGAACGTGATGCAGCGGTAGACCTCGACGGCCTGGGCCTGTCCCTCGCGCACGGTCTGGAGGATGCGCTTGGAGCAGCTCGCGCTCTCGGCGGCGCGCTTGCGCTCGTCGTTGTCGGTGCGGACCCAGCGGACCTCGACGCGGCCGTGGGCCGCCGCGGTGTACTCGTCGAGCTGCTCGCGGAGGAGGCGCTCGTCGTCGTTGGCGGGCGGCGGCTGGTCGGGGGTCCAGTAGACGGTGACGGTGAGGTTGTCGGTGAGGCGACCGAGCGTGCGCTTGGTGCCTTCAGACAACGAGTAGAGGCGCCGCTTCGTGAGGTCGAAGCGGACGTGGAAGACCTTCACCGCGAGGACGTTGAGGAAGACCAGCGCGGTGAGGACGATGAAGACGAAGGCGCCGGATTCGGCGCGGGCCTGGCTGCGGCGTTCCATGTCAGCTCCACCTCCGGCTGCCGAGCGAGCGCGCGGTCGCGAGGAGGCACACGGAGATCACAGAGAGGAAGTAGATGACGTTGCGGATGTCGACGACGCCGCGGGCGATGCTCTTGAAGTGGTAGTCGGGGCAGAGGTACTCGAGCACCGTGGCGCTGTTGCCGAACATGATCGGCGCCTTGTCGAGGAGGAAGAAGACCGCGCCGATGATGAAGGCGAGGAAGAACGCGGTGATCTGGTCCTTGGTGTGCGACGAGACCATCACGCCGAGGGAGACGTAGGCCGCGCCGCCGAGCATGAGGCCGAGGTAGCCGCCGATGGCGGGGCCCCAGTCGAGCTCGCCCATCTTCGAGATGACCATCGGGTAGATGAAGGTCGCGCCGAGGGCGACGCCGAGGAGGCCGGCGGCGCCGAGGAACTTACCGAGGATGACCTCCCAGTCGCGGACGGGCTGGGTGATGAGCATCTCGAGGGTGCCCGTGCGCTGCTCCTCCGCGAAGGTGCGCATCGCGATGGCGGGAGAGATGAGGGGCAGGAGCCACGAGATCGCGTTGAAGAGCGGCTGGAGAGAGGTCTTGCCGATCACGAGGAAGGCGAAGGGATAGAAGACCAGGAAGCCCACGAGGAGCAGGAACATCCCGATCACGATGTAGCCCAGGGGAGAGCTGAAGTACGAGGCGAACTCGCGCTTCGCGATCACCCAGGTGTTGTTGGTCATGGTCCCGGTGGAGCCGCGGGGAATGGCTCCCGCCGGGGCGCTTGCTGCGGCGGTCTCTGACATGGTCGTCACTCCTTCGCGGTGCTTTTCTTGGAATCAGACTTCTCGCTCGCGGCCTTCGCGTCGGCGCCCACCGTGAGCTGGCGGAACACCTCTTCGAGCTGCAGGGCCTCGCGGCGCAGCTCGAGCAGCGCCCAGCCCTTGTCGACCGCGAGCTGAAAGAACTCCCTGCGGTGATCGTCGCCGCCCTTGGCGGTGATCTCGACCACGTGGGCGCGGTCGTCGCTCGGCAGCTCCTTCACGGCGCTGTCCTTCACGACGCCCTTCACGGCCTCGAGCACGTCGTCGATGCCGCCGGGGGCCTTGCGATAGCCGCCCTCGGACTTCGCGCCCTCCTTCTCGTCGATGGCGAGCACGTAGCGCACGCGGCCCGACTTCGCGGCGAGGTCGTCGGGCGCGCCGTCGGCCACGATCTTCCCGCGGTTCACGATGAGCACCCGCGCGCACGCGGCCTTCACCTCGGTGAGGTCGTGCGTCGAGAGCATGACCGTGCGCGTCTTGCCGATCTCCTTGATGTACTCGATGATCTGCGCGCTCTCGTTGGGGTCGAGGTCCGCCGTGGGCTCGTCGAGGATGAGAATAGGCGGGTCGTGGATGAGCGCCTGCGCGAGACCCACGCGCTGACGGTAGCCGTACGAGAGCTGCCCGATCTCCTTGCGGAGGGCGTCTTCGAGGCCGCAGATCTTGACCACCTTCTTGATCCGCTCGCGCTGATCGCCCCTCGGGATCGCGCGGAGCTCCGCGGCGAACTCCAGGTACTCGACCACACCCATTTCGGGGTAGAGCGCCGCGCGCTGCGGCAGGTATCCGAGCACCGACCGCACCGCCAGCGGGTCGTTGAACACGTCGTGCCCGCCCACCTTCGCCGTCCCCTCGGAGGGCGAGATGAAGCAGGTCAGGATCTTCATCGTCGTCGACTTGCCCGCCCCGTTGGGGCCGAGAAAGCCGACGACCTCGCCGCGTCGGATCTCGAAGTTCAACCGGTCGACGGCGCGCTGCGTACCGTAGATCTTCGTCAGGTCGCGCGCCTCGATCATCACATCAGTGGACATCGCCTCGCCATTCGCCTGGTAATCGATTCCTGTTGCCTCGCGTCTGCCGTCGGCGACCCCCATTGGTCGCCGCGGCGGGTGTCACCACCCTGTCGCGCGCCGGTCTTCTGCGTGCGTTCCGCTTGTTTCACGAGCGAAAGACACACGTCGGCACCACGGGAGGTGCCGCCCGGCGGCGCGCATCCTATCCAGCGACCTCCACGTGTCAACGAGTCCACGAGGGGCGCCGGTCGCGCGCGTAACCAAAGCCCCCGCGTGCCTATTCCGTTGCTTTCCGGGGTCGGAGCGCAGAAGTTCCCCACCCCCCGATATGTTCCGCCACGAACGCACCGTGCGCTTCGCCGACGTCGACGCCGCGCGCATCGTCTTCTTCGCCCACTACCCCGCCTACTGCCACGACGCCCTCGAGGCCCTCTTCGGCGAGCTCCCCGGCGGCTATCCCCACCTCACGATGGAGCGCGACATCGGCATCCCCTCGGTGCGCGTCGAGGTCGACTACCGCGCGCCCCTCCGCTACGGCGACGTGGCCCTCATCGACGTCACCGTCGAGAAGCTCGGCACCAAGAGCGTGACCTTTCGCCACGACATCTCGCGCAAGCGCGACGGCGTCCTCTGCGCGACGGTGCGTCAGGTGGTCGTGACCGCGCGCCTCGACAAGCTCACGTCGATCCCCATCCCCGACGACGTGCGCGCGCTGCTCTCGAAGCACCTCTGAGCCCCGCGAGGGCGCTCGCCGCGGCACGCGTTCTGTCCCCTCGGGCCACGAAATCACGCTGATTCTGTGCGCGTTCGTGAGAACGGCGTACGCTCACGGGTGGAGGTGCCCCATCGAAATCTTCGGCAACACCACGGGCCTGTCTCCGAGCGACACGCGCGCCCTCGAGCGCATCTACCGCCGCCGCGTCCCCTCCGATCGCATCGCCACCCCCGAGCTCTTCCGCTCCCTCGCTGAGGCCTCGTCGTCGACGGGTCGTCAGGTCGGCGTGCTCGTGCATCGGTCTGGCGCGATCGAGCACGTCATCGTCGGAGACGCTTCGAAGCTCATGCTCCCCGACGTCGGGCGCCTGCGCGCGGCGAACGGGCGCTTCCGCGCGCTGCGGCTGATCCACACGCACCTGCGCGGTGAGGGGCTCACGCACGACGACCTCGTCGACCTGTCGCGCCTGCGGCTCGACCTCGTGGCCGCGCTGCTCATGAACCCCGACGGCACGCCCGGCATGGTCACGTGGGCGCACCTGCTCCCCGAGAACCCCGAGGGGAAGCTCTGGCGCGAGGAGCCCGCGACGCCGCACCACCGCCTCGACGTCGACTTCGCCGCGACGATGCGCGCCCTCGAGGCCGAGTTCGCGCGCGTGTCGAACAGCCGCGAGGTGAGCGCCCCCGAGGGACGCGCCGTGCTCGTGCACGTCACCGACAAGCGCCGCGGCGCCTCGGTGGAGGACTCGCTCCGCGAGCTCCGCGAGCTCGCGCGCACGGCGGGTGTGGCCGTCGTCGACGAGGTCTCGCAGGTGCGCGACCAGATCGACCCGAAGTACGTGATGGGCAAAGGCAAGCTCGACGACGTGGTGCTGCGCTCGATGCAGCGCGACGCCGACGTGCTCATCTTCGACCGCAACCTCACGGCGTCGCAGGCCGCGGCCATCGCGGCGGTCACGGACCTCAAGGTCATCGACCGCTCGCAGCTCATCCTCGACATCTTCGCGCAGCGCGCCGAGAGCCGCGACGGCAAGCTCCAGGTCGAGCTCGCGCAGCTCAAGTACATGCTCCCGCGCCTCGGCCAGAAGGACGACTCGCTCTCGCGCCTCACCGGCGGCATCGGCGGCCGTGGCCCCGGCGAGACCAAGCTCGAGATCGCAGGACGCCGCGCGCGCGACCGCATCTCGCACCTCGAGGCCCAGCTCAAGGAGCTCTCGTCGCAGCGCCGCCAGCGCCGTCAGCGCCGGCTCCGCTCGGGGGTCTTCGTGGTGGCGCTCGTGGGCTACACCAACGCGGGCAAGAGCACGCTCCTCAACGCGCTCACGGGCGCCGGGGTCATCGCAGAGGACAAGCTCTTCGCCACGCTCGACCCGCGCTCGCGCAAGCTCTGGATCGAGCCCGACCCCGCGGACCCCGAGAGCGCCACGTCGCGCGGTCACGAGGTGGTGATCACCGACACGGTGGGCTTCATCCGTGACCTGCCGAAGGACCTCGTCGCGGCCTTTCGCGCGACCTTCGAAGAGGCCGCCGACGCGGATCTTCTTCTGCACGTGGTCGACGCGAGCGATCCGCGCTTCGAAGACCACATCGAGACCACCGAGGCGCTGCTCACGGAGCTCGAGCTCGCGTCGATCCCGCGGCTCATGGTGTTCAACAAGTCAGACGCGGCCCCGCCCGGCGTCGCCGCGGCCCTCGCGCGCGCCAACGGAGGCGTCGCGGTGAGCGCCGTCGATCCCACGTCACCGGCGACGCTCGTGAGCCGCCTGCGCTACCACATGAGCCACGCGCGACAGACGCCCCTCGACGGAACGCCCGTCGCCACCTGGCCCCGCTCGGCCTGAGCGCCCTCAATCCTCGCGAACGGTGTGACCGCGCGCCGCGAGGTCGTGCCGTCTCGCCATCTCGTGTCGCGACGCCCACACGTTCACCTCAGAAGCCGCAGAGCGAGGCGACCGACCATGGATCTCGACACGCTGCGACTCGTGCGAACGTGGGGTGATGACGTCGGCCGCGTCACGGACGCCGACCCGCGCCTCGCGCTGATCCGCGACCCGCGCGCGGTGCTCGTGGTGACCGAAGCGGGCCTCTCTCGCCTCGACGCCGACACCGGCAGGCGCGCGGAGACGACGCCCTGGTCGCCGCGGCCCGCGCTCGCGCCGAACGCTCCCATCGCGATCGACGGTAGCGGCACACGCGTGCTCATGGGGACGCACCAGGGCGAGGTGCTGCTCTATCGCACGGGCGGCGGAACGCTCGAGCGACGCTTCGGGCGCCCCCGCGGCCCCATCACGCACGTGGCCCTCTCCGACGACGGAGCCATCGCCGTCGACGCGTGCGAAGACGGCTTCGTTCGCCTCTGGTCGACGTCGGGCGAGGGCGAGTCGCGGACGCTGCGCGGCAACGGCCCCGTGTCGATCTCGCCCGACGCGCGTCGCGTCGCGTACTGGCGCGGAGGCGTGCGCATCGTCGACGTCGAGACCGGCGACGAGCAACCCCTCGATGCGCCGTCGAGCATGCGACGCACGCGGTGGAGCTGCGACGGCGCGTTCCTGTGGGTGCTGGGCGAAGGCCGCGGCGCCGCGTGCTGGCACCTCGCGAGCAACACGCGCGTCGGCGTCTTCGTGCGCGCCCTCACGACGGAGGCGGCGGGCTGCGACCGCGAGGGGGCGCTCGTCATGGTCGACCGCGACGGAGCGATGCATCGCATGACGCCCGACGGACGCGTGACGACCCTCGCGCCCACGCTCGACGAGTCGGTGCACGACGCGGCGATCTCGCCCGACGCGACGCGCGCGGCGTGGCTCCGTCACGGCAGCACACTCTGCGTGCGCGACCTCGCGACGGGACGCGAGTCGCACCACCACGGAGAGCACGCCGGGAGCATCACCGCCCTCGCGATCTCGCCCGACGGCGCACGCGCCGCCACGGCAGGAACCGACCGCAGCGTGCGCGTGTGGGACGTCTCCGCCGGCGAGACCGTGTGGGCGCTCGAAGGCCCGAAGAGCACCGTCCTCGACGTCGCGTTCTCGCCCGACGGCGCGAGGCTCTACGCCGCCTGCGCCGAGGACCTCGTGCGCGTCTGGTCGCTCTCCGACGGCCAGGAGCTCGACCCCGTCGCGTGCGCGGGCGTCGGCGCGATCCGCGTGTCACCCGACGGCGGGCGCATCGTCACGGTGCATCGCAAGGGGCGCGGCGCGTCGATCGTCGACCTCGCGCGTGGGGTGACCGCGCGCCTCGACTGCGCCGAGGTCTTCGATCACGGCGCCGCGTGCTTCGCGGGCGACGGCGACGAGGTCGTGGCCCTGGTCGTCCTCCAGATGGCGTACCTGTTTCGCTTCGACGGACGCGACGCCAGCCCGCGAAGCCCGCCGAAGAAGGCCAGCGGAGACTGGCCCGAGCTGGCCGGACTCTCGGTCCCCGTTCTGCCGCGCAGGTCCGCCGCGTTCTCGCGCGACGGCGCCCTGCTCGCGTCGGAGACCTCCAGCCGCGGACACGTCCACGTGTGGAACGCGAACACGCGCAAGGGCGTGCGCCTCCTCCAACGCGACGGGCGCTCGAACGACCTGCTCCCGATGGCGCTCGGGGCGGCGCGGGTGGTGGTGCCGACGCGCGATCAGGTCGAGGTGTGGGATCACCGCACGGGCGGCCTCGTGGGCGAACTCGATCTTCGCGCGACGGACGAGCACCCCGTGGCGATCGCGCTGTCTCCCAGTGAGGACGTGCTCCTCGTGGCGACGAGCCTCGCGCGGGTGCATCACGTCGCGATGCGTCGCCCGCGTCCGGTCTCCGATCCGCCCGAGGGGTGGGCCATGGCAGCCCGCGCACCGTAACAGCCCCGCCTCGCACCGTTGCAGCGATGTGACGGTCGCCGCCTCGCGAGATGCGCGAAACGCTTCATTTCTTCGATCGGTATCGCGGTTGCTCTCCGCAGCGTGAAGCGTCGCTGCGCGTCATGTCGTCGCGCGAGAGACGCTCGCAGAGAGGAACCAGATCCGATGTTCTACAAGGCAAGGTGCGCCGCGTCCTACACCGCGGTGGGAGCGCTCGCGCTGCTCGTCGGCTGCGGCTCGACCGAAGACGCGAGCACCCCGGCGGTGAGCGAGGCCGCGTCGTCGCGGTGCGGGCGCCCCGACGAGGGCGGACGCGTCACGGTCTGCCACGAGACCGGGCACGGCCGCTACACCCTGCTGAGGGTCTCGCGGCAGGCGTGCCTCGCGGGGCACGGCAACCACGACGGCGACCGCCCCGCGGAACACGGGCGCTGTGAAGACGATCACGACGACGACGACGATGACGATCACGGCGCGTGCGTCGCCGTGGGGCTTCCGGTGAGCGGGACCGCGCAGTGTTGCGCGGGGCTCGTCGCGCGCAACGGCGTCTGCGTCGACCTCTGCGCGGGCGTGGTGTGCTCGGCCCTCAACGCGTGTCACGTCGCGGGCGTGTGTGACCCCGCCACGGGCGCGTGCTCCAACCCCGCGGCGACCAACGGGGTGGCCTGCGATGACGGCAACCGTTGCACGCAGAGCGACACCTGTCAGTCGGGCGTGTGCACCGGCGCGAACCCCGTCGTGTGCTCCGCCGCGGACGCCTGCCACGTCGCGGGCGTGTGCAACCCCGCGTCGGGCGCGTGCTCCAACCCCGCGGTCCCCGACGGAACGCTCTGCTCGCTCCCCGACGCCAACGCGGCGTGCACGGGCGGCGTGTGCGGCGTGGCGAGCTGTCCGTCGAACCGCGGCGACTGCGACGGCGTGAGCGCCAACGGGTGCGAGACCGTCGTCGGTGCGGCGTGCTCGGCCGGCGCGGGCGCGTGCATGCGCAGCGGCGTGACCGTGTGCGCCGCGGGCGGCGGCGCGCGCTGCGACGCGACGGCGGGCGCTCCGGCCGTCGAGGTCTGCGACGGCGCGGACAACGACTGCAACGGGGTGAGCGACGACATCGCGTCGGCGTCGTGCGCGCCGGGTCCGTGCTCGACGGGCCACACGGCGTGCTCGGGGACGTCGGTGGTCTGCGCGCGCGACGCGTACGTGGCGGCGGGCGCGGTGTGTCGCGCCGCGGCGGGCGTGTGCGACGCGGCGGAGACCTGCACCGGCGCGAGCGACGCGTGCCCCGGCGACCAGCCGCAGGCGAGCGGGACCGCGTGCGTCGACGGCGCCGTGTCGGGGACCTGCGTCGCCTTCGCGTGCGCGCCTCCGATCACGACGCGCGCCATCATGGCGCGTGGCGATCACAGCTGCTCGGTCAAGAGCGACGGAACGGTCTGGTGCAGCGGCAACAACCCGGGCGGCCTGCTCGGCGTCTCGATGAGCTCCCCTGTGCTCACGCAGACGCGCGTGCCGTCGATCAGCACCGCAGACCAGATCGCGGGCGTGCTGTATGGCGTCTCCAACTGCGTCCGCCTTCAAGACCGGACCGCGCGGTGCTGGGGCTCGAACGCGTCTGGAGAGCTCGGTGACGGCACCACCGTCGACAGCGCTACGCCCGTCGCGCCGCTGGGGCTCAGCGACGTCGCGCAGCTCAGCGGCGGCGTAGGGCACTTCTGCGCCGTCCGCGGTGACGGCGCGGTCCTCTGCTGGGGTGACAACAGCAACGGGCAGCTCGGCGACGGCACGACCATCAGCCGCAGGGTGCCGACGCTGGTCCCTGGTCTCTCGCGCATCGTGATGGTCGCGTGCGGCCAGGGATACACCTTCGCGCTCGACCAGGACGGAACCGTGTACGAGGTGAACGCGTACGCGCCCGCGCCGTACCCGGATCTCTCGAACGCCGCGGAGATCTCCACCACGGGCGGAGAGATCTGCGCGCGCCTCCGCGACGGCACCGTGCGCTGCCTGGGCCCCAACAGCATGGGGCAGCTCGGCGACGGAACGACCTCATCGGGGAGCACGTCGGTCACGGTCCTCGGGCTGAGCTCCGTGACGCAGATCAGCGTCGGCGGTCAGCACGCGTGCGCGCTGCGCTCCGACGGGACCGTCGTGTGCTGGGGCTCCAACTCCGACGGACAGCTCGGCATCGGAACCGACGACGACTTCCGCACGGTGGCGTCTCCCGTGCTGCTGCCTCTCCCGGCGACGCAGATCTCCGCGGGGGCGTTGCACACCTGCGCGAGGACCACCGACGGGCACGCGTACTGCTGGGGCCGGAATACCACGGGACAGCTCGGCAACGGCACCACCGACACGGGCTGGTCGCCGGTCCTCGTGACGGGTAGCTGAGCGTCCTCGCGCTCACGTCACCGCTCAGACGCAGAAGCGCTTCCACACCTCGGGGATCTCCGCGCCGAGGAGGCGAACGGCGCCCCGCTCATCCAACAAGACGAAGCGAAAGCTCCCCTCGAACACCACGGCGCCCGCCTGCTCCAGCGTGGTCGCGATCTGGAGCACGCGGTGTCCGTCCTTCGCGATGCGTCCGCGGCCGATCACCTCGACGCCGATGCGCACGGGCAGCGCGAGTCGACCCTCGACCGTGGCGGTGAAGCCGAAGCGCTCGCGCAGGCCGATGATGGTCCACGCGGCGAGCTCGTCGGCGAGCGTCATCACGAGCCCGCCGTGCATCACGCCGGGCGGCCCCTGGTGCTCGGGGCCCGGGACGAAGCGCGTGGTGATGACCTCTCCCCCGCGCGCGAAGCGGAGGTGAAAGCCGTTGGGGTGCGTCGGGCTGCAACCGAAGCACGGAGACGCCGGGCCGAAGGTGTCGGGGTCGAGCGGGATCGGGCTGTCCATGTCGGCAGCGAGGATACTCCCCGCGCGCGTCGTCTCCCACGCGCGACGCTTGACGACGGCGTCGTGACGGATGCCCCATCGCACGAAATGAACGACCAGCCGTCGACGACTGAAGCTTCGGCGCGACGCGCGCGTGGCTTTCCAAACGCTCCGTCGTCTGCGTGGAGTTCCGTGGCGGTCGTCGTCACGGCGTCGCTCTGCGCGGCGCTGCTCGCGGCCTCCCTTGCGGCCGCGCACCGCGGCGTCGTCGCGTGCATCGCCGCCGGGATCACCGCGTCGATGCTCCTCCTGTGGCCGCCGGGACTGGGCTCCATCGCCTTCGATCGCAGCGACGTCGCGCTCAGCCGCGGCGGGACGTGGCTCGCGCTCACGGGCTCGCTCAGCCTCTTCGCGTTCGGCAATCGCGCGGCGCGGTGGGTGAGCGCGGGCGCGCTCGCGATGGGTGTCGCAGCCCTCGTCGCGGTGCTGGTGCGCGACCGGCTGCGCGCGCGCTGGTTGAAGCGCGTGTTCGACGGAGCGGTCACCGGGTGGTCCGTCACGGCGTCCGCGAGCGATCCCGACGCGCGTCCGCTCTTCACGGCGGACGACGCGCGCGCGTTCGACGCGACGCTCATGCGCCGTCGAGACGAGACCGAGGGCGCCTATCGCGACGACGCGCGCGATGAACGGATCGCGAGGGTCCCCGCCAGCATGGCCGCGACGACGCAAGCGCTCGCTTCGAGGACGTGGCGCGTGGGCGTCACGCTCACGCTGAGCGCGCTGATCGCGACGGCGGGCGCGGGGTTGACGCGCGCGCGTCGACGCACCGCCGATCCGCCCGCGGACGAGTATCCCGAGACGCGCATCACGGCCGGTCCCGCGCCGCGCGTTCGAGCGCCAGGGCCCACGCCCGGTGGACGCATCGCGCAGCTCGCCCTCGCCGACCACGACGCGTGCGCGCGCTCGGTCGACGGGAGCGTGTGGTGTTGGGGCGGCCTCGAAGCGCCGCGCACGCCCGGCGACGACGACGCGTGGCAGCGCGACATGCGCGGCATCACGGGCGCGACCCGCCTCGCGATTCACGGCGCGTCTGCGTGCGTCGTGCTCGCGTCAGGGCGCGCGCGCTGCTGGGTCCCCGAGTGGTGGGGGCGCGATGGAGACCCCGCCGCATCGCTCACCGAAATCGCCGACATCTCGATCGGACGCATGTACGCGTGCGCCCTCCGGCGCGACGCGACGGTGCGGTGCTGGGGGCGCAGCGACGCTGCCCCGTTGCGCGGCGCGAACCCGGCGTCGGCGGCGTTTCAGGAGCCGTTCCCCATCCACCGCCTCGTCGACGTGGTGCAGGTCTCCGCGGGCGCCGAGCACGTGTGCGTCGTCACGCGGGATGGCGCGGTGCGCTGCTGGGGCGCGAACTACGACCACGAGCTCGGCGTCGACGGCGCGGCGACGAGCGAGCCCGGCGCGCCCATCGCGGGCCTCGGTCCCGTCGCGCGCGTCGTCGCGGGCGCTCGCTTCACCTGCGCGCTCCTGCGCGACGGCGCCGTGCGCTGCTGGGGCGACTACGATCACGACTCCGCGACGCCTTCGGTGCGAGTCCCCACGGAGATCGCGGGGCTACGCGGCGTCGTCGACCTCGCGGGCGGCGGCGCGCACGTCTGCGCGGTGATGGGCGACGGCGCGGTGGCGTGCATCGCGGGTCGCGGCATGGTCTCGGGCGTGGTGCGCAGAGACCGCGGGGTGCGGCTCGCGCTCGGCAGCGAACACGCCTGCGCGCGAGGCGGTGACGGCGGCGTGCGGTGCTGGTCGTGGGAGGGCGGCGCTCCGTCGCGCGTCCCTGCGCTGCGTGGTGCGCGCGAGGTCGCGGTCCTCGAGCGGACGTCCTTCGACGGCGACGCGTGCGGCCTCTTCGAAGATGGCAACGTGCGCTGCGAGGCCCTCGACGTGCGCCCCGCGGAGCCGCGAGAGGTCCCTGCGCCGCGTCGGGTCGCGGGCGTCTCGCGCGCATCACGGATCGCGCTCGGTGGCGGCCTCGGCTGCGCGGCGCTCCTCGACGGAGGCCTGGTCTGCTGGCGTCACGGCGAAGCGTCGCAGGGCGCGCGCTCGATCGTGACGCCCGCCGGCGGCGTGACCGACGTCGCGGTCGGCGCGTGGGGCCTGTGCGCGCTCGGTCGCGACGGCGCGGTCGCGTGCGCCCACGATCGCGCGCCGCTCCGGGTGATCTCGAACGCGCGGAGGTTCGTGCAGCTCGCAGCGGGAGAGGGCCACACGTGCGCGCGCGCCGACGACGGCTCGGTGTGGTGTTGGGGCGACAACGACGCCGGTCAGCTCGGCGACGGGACCGACCGCGATCGCGACGCGCCCGCGCAGGTGCCCGGACTCACCGAAGCCGTCGAGATCGCGGCGGGATCGCAGCACACCTGCGCGCGCCGACGCGACGGATCGGTGCTCTGTTGGGGCCGCGGCGCAGAGGGGCAGCTCGGTGACGGCGCGAGCACGGAGCGCCATCAGCCCGTCGCGATGACCGACGTGCGAGACGCGACGAGCGTCGCGGCGAGCGGCGAGCGGACCTGCGTGCTCGGCGGAGTCGTCGTGCGGTGTTGGGGCTCGCACCCCGTCGGCGCGGCCTCTCCGAGCTCGACGCGCGTGGGGAGAAACGTCGACACGACCGTAGACCTCGCGATCGGTCGGGCGCACGCCTGCGCGCTCGGTCGCAACAGCGACGTCTCGTGCTGGGGCGACAACAGCTTCGGCCAGCTCGGGAGCACCGTTCCGCCGATCCTCGACTCGATGCCGTGTCGCCCTTCGCCGTGTACGCAGGAGGTCTGGCGGCCGATCACGTACACCGACGCGCCCTTGCCCGTCGCGTGGTAGGCGCTCGACGCGATGCGCTCAGGGCGAGAAGAGCGCGGTCCAGCGCGGGGCGTTCTCGACGCACTTGATGCTGGCGGCGTGGGCGTTCTCGGTCGCGCAGACGACCGCGCCGTTGTCGCGGTTCGCCGTGGGCATGGTGAGCGCGTCCCACGCGGGGACGTGCCCCGGGCACACGGCGTCGCCCATCGAGCCGAGGCCGAAGAGACTGGACTGCGGCGTCGCCCACGCTGCGCCGTACGTGAGCCACGCCGCGGCGGCGCCCGACGAGAGGTCGCACGGCGACGAGAACATCACCGCGCGCCGCACGGGGTGGAGCTTCGCCAGCAGCGCCGCGTGCCCTCCGCCCTGCGAGTGTCCCGCGACGACGATCGACGACCAGCGTAGCCCGCGCGCCACGTCGCGCCCCGCGGCGAGGTCGTAGAACTGCCCCCAACGCCCGTCGGGGTCGCGCTCGGCCAGCGCGAGGAGCGCCGCTCCGACGCGCGCGTAGACGCCCTCATGCACGGCGATCGTCGCGAGCGGCGCGGCGGCGCCGGGCTGCGCGACGCCGGTCAAGATGGCCGTCCGCGTGGCGAGAAAGCACGCGTCGCGATCCGCGGCCGCGTTGCAGAGCGCGCCGACCGCGTCGTCGCTGCGGTACGCGATCGAGAGCACGTGGAGCCCCTGCGCGCGCGCCGCGGCGTACACGTTGCTGTCGGGCGAGGCGATCACCCCGCGCGGGGTCCCTCCGCTGCCGTGGAGAAAGAGCATCAAGACGCCACGCGCGCCGCTCATGGGGCGCAGCGCGTACTGATCCTCGGTGGCGTTGGCGCCCGACGCAGAGAGCCCTGTCTCCGCGGGCGTGAGGTTGAAGCAGAGGTCGCCCGAGAGCGCGCCTCGCCCCGACGTGGGACATCGACGGAGCATCGACGACGCGTCGCTCCCATCGGTGGCGCTCGCGTCGGTGGCGCTCACGTCGGTGGCGCTCGCATCGGCAGGCGCGGCGTCGTTGGAGGCGGTGATGTCGCTCGCGGCGTCGGTGGCCGCGGCGTCGGGCGCAGGCGTGGGCGCCGGATCGCCAGAGCACGCGCAGAGCGCAAGCGAAGCGGAGAGCGCGAGGAAGCGAGGGAGGGGCATCGGCGTGGTCTTCGTCGTAGGGGTGTCGGGGTGATTCGTCGGGGCGCAGGCGCCCGTGGGTTGAGGCCCCACGGACTGCGATTCCGAGGCCAGCCGAAGGTGCTCCGTCGTCTCACGATCACGGCGTTGGGGAGCGTGGTCGGGCGTCGACAGTCCGTCGCCAGCGCGCGACACGGTCGCGACCTCGACATGCGAAGTCAAGGTGTCGTGCGGGGCGCTTCCGGGCCCTCCGCACCGTCGCCCGCGAGCGCGGTTCGAGCGCCCCGAGCGCCGTGATACCTTCGCCGCGATGGCAGCCGACGCAGCCCTGGCGCTTGACGCCGAGTACCCCAACCTCGCCCCCGAGGCCCTCGCCGTGTACCGCGACCCGCCGCCCGGCATGGTCGCCGAGATCATCGCGGGCACGCTCTACACCATGCCGCGACCGCGGCCGATGCATCAGAATTCGGCGATCGCGCTCAGCGACTCGCTCTCTCCGCCGTTTCGTCGCGGACGCGGTGGCCCCGGCGGCTGGATCATCCTGCCCGAGCCCGAGCTTCGCCTCGGAGACCTGCCCGACCTCGCGCAACCCGACCTCGCGGGGTGGCACCGCGATCGACTGCCCGACGCGCCGCCCGAGGCCGCGATCTCCGTGGTGCCCGACTGGGTCTGCGAGATCCTGTCGCGCTCGACGCGGCGACACGACGTGCAGGTCAAGGTGCCGATGTACCTCCGTCTCGGCGTCGGGCACCTCTGGCTCGTCGACCCCGAGGCGCACTCGCTACAGGTCTTTCGTCGCGTCACCGAGGGGTGGCTCCTCGCGCTCTTCGCCGAGGGCGACGCGCCCGTACGCGCCGAACCCTTCGACGCCATCGAGCTCGACCTCGGCGCGCTCTGGAGCTGGTAGGCGACCGCGCCGCACCGCCCGCCCCGAGAAGCCCCCGTTGGAGTTCCCCGCGAACGGGTTTAGCGTCGCGCCATGCGCTCGCACCTCATGCTTCTCTCTCTCGCGCTCCCGCTCGCGGCGGGCTGCGGCGACTCGACGACACCCTTCGTCCCCGAAGACGTCACGCGCACCGACGCGGGGCTCCCGCAGTATGACGGCTCCACCGACCGCGTCGTGGTCGATCGACCCGCGCCCGACGTGCTCGACCTCACCGACGTTCCCCTCGTCGACGATGTGGCGACGAGCGATGTGCCCTGCACCCCGATGCTCTCGACCACGGTGGTCTTCGGGCTCAACGGCGGCAAGGTGGCGTTCACCGACCGCTTCACCCTCGCGCCGCCGCTGTCGTTCCGCGCCGAGCGCCACAGCGGCAGCCCCAGCGGGATGGTCACCGCGATGTGCACGACCACCCTCCCCGGCTGCAACACCGCGGACATGGTCGACGTGGGCGAGCTCAACGCCGCCGTCGCCGCGCGAGACGTGCAGACCGCCCTCGGCTTCGCCCGCGGAATGCCCATGATGGAAGCCCTCTACGGCTACGACCCCCGCCCCGTCGACGGCACCGTCTTCGAGATCAACATCGACGGCGCGCGCCTCCTCGTGGGCGCCCCCTGCCGCGCGGGCATGATGACCGGCTGCCTCGCGGTGCCCGTCGGGGTGCAGCGCCTCGTCGACGTGCTCACGGCCCTGCGCGACCAGGAGGTGCAACGGTCGGCATGCATGGCACTGCGTAACCCCTGACGCATTGACGAGGGGCGAGCGCCCGCGGTAACGCCTCCGCCGCCCGAACAGCCGTTCTGAGAGTGTTCTTTCGAGAGGTGTAGACGTGACGTCCACGAAGCACGAGGTCGAGGTCTCCTACGACGTTTCAAACGAGTTCTTCAGGCTCTGGCTCGACGAGCGGATGCACTACACCTGCGGCGTCTTCGAGCACGAGAACGAGACCCTCGAGCAGGCGCAGGTGAACAAGTCGCGGATCCTCTACGACTACGCCGAGCTCTCGCCCGAGAAGACCGTGCTCGACATCGGCTGCGGCTGGGGCGCCAACCTCGAGTACATCGTGCAGCGCGGGATCAAGCAGGCCCACGGCATCACGCTGTCGACCGAGCAGTTCCGCGAGATCAACGACCGCAAGATCCCCAACATGCGGGCGTGGTGCACGGACTACAAGGACTTCGAGCCCGCGGAGAAGTACGACGGCCTCGTGTCGATCGAGATGATCGACCACCTGTGCTCGCCCGACCAGGCGAACAAGGGCATGGCCATCGAGATCTACCGCGAGTACTTCCGCAAGACGGCGCAGTGGGTGAAGCCCGGGTCGTACTTCGGCTTCCAGGCGATTCTCCGCAACCGCGTGCCGCGCACGCGCGCCGACATCGCCGACCTGAAGTTCACGGCCGACGTGATCTTCCCCGGCGGGCTCAACCCCCGCCTCGAGGAGCTCGTCGCCGCGGTGAATCCCTACTGGGAGATCGTCGAGCTCAAGACGCGCCGCACGCACTACGGCAAGACCACCGCCGAGTGGCTCCGTCGGATGCGCATGCACGAGAAGCACATCCGCGCGACCTGGGGCGACCAGGTGTTCGACGACTACGACCGCTACCTCTCGACCTGCGTCCGCGCGTTCGCGAACCACTGGTCGAGCGACGTGCAGATGAAGCTCCGTCACATCGACGTGTGAAGGCCCTCTCCCCGTCTGCGAAGCGGGAGAGGGTGCCTGTTTCGACTGCCATGCCCTCACCCCGCCCTCCCCGCCAGAGGCGGGAGAGGGAGACGAGCGTCGAGCGTCGACAGAGCGCGCCGCGGACGATCTTCCGCCGATCACCCTCTCCCGTCGCGGACGATCTTCTCCGCCGATCACCCTCTCCCGCCTCTGGCGGGAGCTCATCGTTGCTCTCATCTCATCGAGAGGGCTGAATTCTAGGCACTTGAGGTTGCATTCGGCGCAATCGGAGCTCTACTGCCCCGAATGACGCCTCGATCCAAGTGCGCGAAGTCCAACCGTGGCGGCGGTTCCAAGCGTGCGTCGCAACGTCCGCGAAACAAGATCTCCCGCGGGCGCCGCGAAGGTCACCCTGCACAGAAGGACTGGGCCCGCGAGGAGTTCGGCCAGGCCGTACTCGGCGACCTCCGCCGGACCGCACGCGCGATCCTGATCGCCGCCAGACTCCTGGCTCACGCTGCGGGCACCGTCACCGCGGCCTTCGGCTCGCTGGCCGAGCGCCGCGGGGCCTACGACTTCCTGGCCTGCCCCTCCATCACCGTCGCGCTCCTCGCGGCCGCCATCTGGGCGCCTGCGCGCGACGATGCCGACCCCACGCATGGGTCTTACGTCCCCATCGACGGCAGCAGCCTGTCACTGTGCGATACACACGGCACGCGCGGGACCTGGCGCCGCCGCACTCACCGCGCCAAGGGCAGGGGACTGCAGGTCATGACCGCCATCGCCGTCAGCCCCGAGGGGGGTCGGGCTTGAGTCTGCGGGCAACACTTGGACGCGCGTGCGCAAGCGAATCAGGACAGCCGCGCCGTAGTGCGGCCCATGGCTCTCAAGGAGAGCCGTTTGATCGTCGTGGCGGAGCAGGCGCAGGCGGCGTTCAACGCGGCGGAGCTGGCCACCGTGGTCCTCTGGTTCCAACTGGACCGCGGCGGGCATCGGTGAGGCGCTCCTGCACGCCGTCGCCCAGAGCTGGCGGCTGACGGTGCGCGCTGTCCAACCGCCGCATCGCGACGACGGGTGGAGCGACCTACCTGTGGCCCGAGCTGCGCGACAGCTGCGCTGGGTCGGTACTTTCGCCCGACGCCCGCGGGCAAGGGGCGTCGCGCGCGCGCAGCCTGCATGAGCGTGCGGGCTCGCACGGTCACCCTGCGCCTCAAGCACCAGTGGGATCACAAGAAGGTGCGCACGGTGACGGTGGGCGCGGTCCTGACGCGCGAGGTGCACAGCGCGCCGCGAGGCGAGAAGCGGCTGGAGTGGATGCTGCTGACGACGGCCCCACTGGCGAACTTCGAGGACGCGAAGGCGGTGATCGACGGGTACGCTCAGCGCTGGAAGGAGGAGTTTCACAACCTCTGGAAATCAGGTCGATGCCATGGAAGACACGCAGCCTACCTTCGCGGGGAGCGTATCGAGAAGTGGGCAACGCTGTTGAGCAGCGTGGCGATGCGCACCCTGCAACTGGACGCATCGTGGCAGCAGTACGCCGACGATGCCGGCGCAGACGAACTGCTGACGCGCGACGAGATCGACGGCGATCCTGCTGCGCAGGCCCGTGCGCGCGAGGGTGGGCCATGTGCCGACGCTGAGCCAGGCCGTACGCCGGATCGCTGAGATCGGAGGCCTCATGAGCCACGGCGGACTCCACCCCCGGGGCAAGGTGACTGCTCGGGCGCGGCCTCGACAGGACTGCGGCGGCCAACGAACTCCTGCGAGCCTCCCGCGGGCCCACAAAAAAAAGGCCGTCTGAAGAGATGAGAGCAACGATGAGGGCGGGAGAGGGCAGAGGCGGCCGGCAGCCACCCATGGGCACCCTCCCCGCGCTCGCGGGAGAGGGACGGGGAGAGGGTCCTCCCCGCGCCTTCGTCGTCGCGTGGGCCACGTGGCTGCGTTCTCGGCCTCATCACCGCGGGCCCGACCTCGACGTCGACGGCTACGCGCACTTTCAGATCGCGCGCAGGGCCCGCCGCTGAGCGGCGCGACCTGAAGATCCACCGGGTCTGGCTCCCGCTGTGGTACCTCGTCGACCTCGGCGTGCGACGGGCTCGGCGGCGGCTTCGTCGCCGTTCGCCTCGTGAGCGTCGCGTGCGCGGCCGGCGTCGAGCCGCGCTCGCGTCGCTTCTGAAGGTATTCCAGCGAGAAACCCCGCGACGCGCCCTTGGCTCGCCGAGGCCGAGCGGGTGATCCTCTGCAGCGGCGGGTGTGGTGCACGCGCTCTGGCCGCAGAACCTCTCGGCGGCCTCGTCGGCGGAGAAGCCTCCGAGGCGATGCTCTTCAACTCCTCGCGCTCGCGCTGGGATGTCGCGTGCAGTGCCGCCGATGGAACTCGCCGCAGCCTCGCCTACGGCGATGGTGCTGCTGCGCTACGAGGCGTGGCCGTTGCTCCCTGTGATGCTCGGCAGATGAGCGCGTACGAGCGACGACTGCGTGAGGCGGCGCGTGTGGCTCGCCCCGGCGTCGCCGGCGCTCTGGGCTGCGCTGCACCGCTGGAACACCGGCGAATGGATGTTCCTCCGAGAGAACCGCGCCTACGTGGCCGACGCGTGGCGCGAGTTCGCGCTCGCGACGAGGCCGCTGCCGAAGGTCGCACACCCGTGGCTCTGGTATCCGTACACGGTTCCATTTCGTCGGCGCGCGCGGCTGTGGATCGCCGCGCCGGGTGTTCCTTGGCTCGTACCGAGAGCGCCGCGGGCGTCAGGATCCTCTTGATGTCTCTCCTCGCGGTGGTGATCGTCGTGTGGGTCACGCGACGCAACCTGGGCCTCGAGCGTCACTTCACGGTGCTCATTCCGCTGTATGCGACGGCCTTCGCGGCGGCGTCGCGGCGCCCGGAGCGCGCTCGCGTGGACGCTCACCCGACGACGCGCGGAGCTCACGCGACTGGCCGTGGAAAAAGCCTTCGCGACGCTGTGGGTGTGCTTCAGCTTCGGCAGGTGCGAACGCGCAAGCGCGCGATGTTGCTGCGCGGTCACGCCGAGGCCGCGTTCGTGAGCATGCGCCGTCGCCCGGACGCTGGCAGAGCAGGGCCCGCGACGGATCGCCGGTGTTCACCGAGACGGCCGCATCGAGGTGCTCACGGGCTTTGGCGGCGCCGCTTCTTCCGTTGGAAGCCGGTGATGTTCACGACGGTCACCTCCGCCGCGAGGCCGCGACACGGCGAGGCGCGGGTCGAGGGACCTCCCGTCGGAGCTCCACGCAGCTGCACGGCGCAGAGGTGGTCTACCGCGACGCGACGCGGGCGCTTCGCGCGTTCAGTGAGCGTCGGACGAGGGCTGCCGTCGCGGCGCGCGCGAGTTCGACCGTGGTGCGGAGGAGGGCGCCGGTCACCGGGCTCTCCGTGGCTCGAACGACGACGCGCGCGAGGCGTATCGCTCGGCCACGCGCTGCGCAGAGGCGGCCACGCGGCGACGTCGGCGTCGGCGAGGTTGCCGAGGGCGCGCGCCCCGCGGGGCGGATCATGCAGCCGCCGAAGAGGAGCGCGCGCGAAGGGAGCCACACCACCACGTTGTCGAGCGTGTGCGCGGCGCCGGGAAAGAACACCTCGATCTCGGTTCCCCGCGAGCGTGCGACGGTCGAGGGGAGTCGATAGTTCGCCATCGAACGATCCGCCGCCGTGCGCTGCGACCAGGCCGCGGTGGCCGCCGTCGCGTACACGGGGATGTGCACGGCGTGGAGTTCCGCGAGCCGCTGACGCGGTCATCGTGCCAGTGGGTGACGATCGCCGCGCTGGGGAGCCTGCCGAAACGGGCCCTCACCTGCGCGAGGAGATCACGCGTCTTCCGCGGGTCCCCACGGCGGCGTCGACGAGGAGAAGCTGAGGGCCCTCGATGACGAGCCCGTGCGAGGGGAAGAGGCCCATGCCTTCGACGTGGTGCATCGAGGTGTGGGGAACTACCACGCCGTCGCCGATCGCGCGGAGTGTGACCGACGGCGCGCTCGAGCGCTCGCGGCGGCTGCGGGAGACGATGCGCGATGCGCGCAGCCGAAGAGCGTCAGCGAGGCGCACACGAGGAGCGAACGAGCGGGATTCACGGGCGAGAGATGCGAGCAGCGCAGAGGGGGCTGTCAAGTGACGGCGAACGGCGGCGCGAGCAACTTCACGCGCGACGCCTTGGTTGAAGCGCGGCACAGCGCCGACGTTGGATGCGCGCGTCGAGCGGCGATTTGTCTCCGCGCGTGACGACGCGATTCATCGTAGAAGCGATTGGGGGAACGCAACGGACGACGTCCGCCACACCCACGACTCACGACAACGGTTGGCCGCGCGTCTACATCGAAGGCAACGAGACTGCGTCTACGCCGTGGTCTTCCTCGGCAGTGGGGGTTGATCTTCTCCGGCCTCGCCGTTTGGCGGTTCGTCGGGGCTACCGGCGCCGACACCGGGTCGCAGCACCCGCTCTTCATCGCGGCGCTTCTCCTGCTCATGATCGCTGCGTTCGCGGGCGTCTGCGGGCGATGATCGCGGAGGCCATCTACGGCGCCTTCGTGCCGGGCTCCGACTCATTCACGTATCGCAGTTCGTTCGGCGATCGCTCGATGAGTTCTTCGCCGACGAGGTCGCTGGAGGGCGCGGGGTCTTCAAGTAGCGATCGCCTCGCGAAGCTCACGATCGAGTCCGTCGACCATGGAAGAAGCCCATCAAGATGAACTGGTGGATGCGATCCGACGAGGTGCTCGACGCGGCAGTTCGTCTCGCTGCCGAACCCGACTTCATCGACCGGACCCGGATCACCGAGTCGCTCCGCGCGGACCCGCGACTCGAGCGTCGCCCGAGGAGCGCACCGCGACGCTCGTTGCCGTGTCTCGCGCGACGCGACGAGTCGCGTACGCGAGCCTCGCGATGGGACTCTGGGGGCTCGCGCATCCGCGCCCCTACGCGCTCACAGTGGTGCTCAACGCGGTGCTTCCGTTGATCGTCTCCTCGGGTATGCCGCGAAGCGTCCATCCGCGTTTTCGTTCGACGCGCCCGCGTACGATCCACGAGCCGGCGTCGATGTGCTGCTCTACATGTCTGCGCTCGCGCTGGCGGGGCGCGCTCTTCGACCTCAACACCCTCCTCGAAGACGTCGTGGCGTTCCTCGTCACGCTCACCGCAGCCGCTCACGCTCGGTTGCGACACGCTTCTCCGCCCCGCGCGCGTCCAGCGGAAGGGTGCGCTCCTCCTCGCGGCGGTCTGGTTCGCGTGGTCGTACGGCGCAGTCTGCATCGCCAACGCAAAAAGCTCGACGCGTCGTCGCAGCGCCCGAGGTCACCGTCGCGCGCATGCATGTGTCGCGCGGACGACGACCTACGAGCTCACGCCTTCAGGAGCACCGCACCCAGCGGCGCGCGGGTGTCGTCTCGGCGCAAGGCTGTACGAGGCCGCGGTGGGTCGCTCCGTCTGCGTCGACTTGCACCGGGGTTCTTCGCGATCCCCTGGTCTCGGTCGTCTCTCTCCGATGCGGTCCGAGCATCGACGCCAGCGTCAGGCCTCGTGCGACTACCGCGCCCACAGATGCGCGAGGTCGATCTCGATGACGTCGAAGGGCTCGACGCGCACGCGCATCGCCTTCCACGTGCCCGTCGGACGAAACACCGAACCCCTCGCGGCGAAACGCTTCGAGCGTCCGCCCGATCGGATCGACCAGCCACGCGTGCTCGACGCCCGCACGCGCGTAGGCGTGTCTTCTCCGCGCGCGATCATGCACCTCCGTCGACGGAGAGAGCACCTCGCAGATCCAGTCGGGCACCGTGTCGAACGCCGCCGTCTCGGGCAGGTGCGGCATACGCTCGCGGCGCCACCCCACCAGGTCGGGGTCCACGGTCTCGAAGTCCGCGTCGACGCCGAGCACAAGCTCGGCCCGGGTCTGGATCCACCACCCGCCAGGGCCTCCGCGCTGCAACTGGAAGGCCCGTTGAGCAGCGTGTTGAGCGCGCTCACCGCGTTGATGTGCGGCGGCGCGCGCATCACGACGAGACGCCGGCGATCACCCGTGCCCCGTCATGCTCGGGCAGCGTCGATGATGTCGCGGAACGTGCGGAGCCGCTTCGGCGCTTCAGGGTTCGGGCTCATCGCCCGCACTCTACCGCGTGTCTCGCCGGAGGCGCGATGGACACCGCGTCGAGGCCCATCACCAGCACCACGATCGCGAGGATCACCACCGTGACCCGCGTAGCCCGGCGCCGCGCATGTACGTCTGCAACAGGAAGCCGATACCCTGCGCGCCCACGAGCTCGAGCACCACCGCGCCTCGCACGTTGAGTTCCGGAAGCGAAAGAGCGACTGCGACACGAAGTGCGGCGTGAACTGCGGCCAGATCCCCCAGCGGATCGCCTGAGCCTCGTCGCGCCGACGCTCCACATGGCCTTCGACGGGACCAGGGTCCATCGCTTCGAGCGTCCGTAGAACTGCTTGCCGAGCGAGCCCACCGTGCGGATCGCCAGCGCGCCCACACCGGGAAACGCGCCGGGACCATATGCGCTCACGAGCACGAGGCCGACGATGAGCAGGTCGATCGAGCGGTTGAGGTTCGCCGCGAAGCGCCGCGCGACGGAGCCACCGCCGGGTTCACGTTCTCCGCCGCGAGGAGCTCCCAGCGCGAGCGCGAAGGGAACGCCTGCCACCGTGCCCACGAGCGCGAGGCGGATCGTGAGCACCGTCGCTTCGAGCAACTTCCGCCGCCACCGCCGCATCGGGCGGAAACATCCCCCGCAAGAAGATCCCGATGTAGCGCCAGCCGCGCATGAAGTCGCCGGGGTGGGGAGCTTCGCGGCTTCGCTTCCCACGCGAGCGCGAGCGCGAAGACCGCCCACGCGCCGGCGTTGCACGCGCGGCCACCGTCGCAGCGCCCCCGCGCCGAGCGCCGCGATGAGCGCCAGGAGCGCTGCCCTGAAGATCGCGATGTGCTCGGGGTGTTCCGAAGCGTCCCGCGCGGTTTCGCGACTGCTCGCCGCAACAGCCGCGAAGGCCCTGCGCACGATGTCGTACGCGGCCGCGTCGGTGGGCACGAAGCCGTCGGTGTTGCTGAGCTCGCGGAGAATGGCCTTCTCCTCGTCGCTCTGTTCGAGCGCCACGAGCGAGGCCGAGGTTGCGAATGAGCAGCGGTGAGCGCGCGCGGCTCCTCCGTCGTCGCGATCGCGCCTGCACGGGCGGCGAGTACATCACGGATGCAGCCGCGGACCGGGGCGGTTCGCGAGGTAGCGCGTCCACGCGCCGGTGTGCTCGTCGGGCGGATCGGCCCACACGGTTGCAGGTGTCGACCTGACCGCGCTGCATGGCGAGATCACGGCGGCGTCGTGCTGCCCCGCGAACACCTGCCGCGAGAAGAACCGCGACGGATCGAAGCCCCGCTCGATCACCAGGTACCGCGGGATCACATAGCCGCTCGTGCTCGTCGGATCGACCCACGCGATCGACGCGCCGCGCAGGTCTTCGAGCTGCGGTGGGGCGCGAGTCGTCGCGCACCACGAGGGCCGAGAAGTACGTGGGCTTTCCGCGGCGGACCCGCGTGAGCAGCACGCGCACCCCGAAGAGGCGCTCCGCGAGCACGAGGGGCGACGGCGTGAGCCATCCCACGTGGACGGGTCTCGACTGCATCGACTCGACGAGCGTCGTGTAGTCGAGCGTCACGCTGGCCCGCACGGGGATGTGAATGCGCGAGAGGGCGCGCGCGCGAGCTCATCGGCGGAGCGCTGGAGGGTCTGCGCGTTCTCCGCGGGTTGAACCCGAGCACGAGCCCGCGGGACCTCCTCGGGCTGCTGCTGCGCGCGCGCCACCGACGGCGCGAAGAACATCGCGAGCGCGAGGAGGATGGCGCGCACGCCGAAGCGGGCTCCCTCATTCCCGTCCCCCGCGAACGCGGGAGAGGGTGCCTGTTGGTAGCCGCCATGCTCACCCCGCCCTCTCCCCGCCAGAGGCGGGAGAGGGGGACGACGGGGCATCGGAGGCGAACGATGCGTGACAGCGTCGCAGCACGACGTCTCTGAGACTCCCTCTCCCGCCTCTGGCGGGAGAGGGCGGGGTGAGGGCATGGCAGCCAATTAACGGGCACCCTCTCCCGCATTCGCGGAGAGGGACAGTGAGGGCCCGCATCACGCGGCCTCCGTGCGCGCCGGGTCGTTGTAGATCCCGTCGACGACGGCGTCGGTGAGCTCGCGCGCGGGGCCGTCGTGGACGATGCGTCCGCGGCGCATCCCGAGGATGCGATCGGCGTAGCGGCGCGCGTGCTCGATCGTGTGGACGTTCACCAGCACGGGCACCTCGCGGCGCTTTCCGTAGTCTCGCAGGAGCTCGAGCACCGTGGCCGCGAGCTGCGGGTCGAGGGAGGCCGTGGGCTCGTCGGCGAAGATGGCGGAGGGTTCCTGCGCGAAGGCGCGCGCGACGGCGACGCGCTGCTGCTGACCGCCGGAGAGCTCTCGCGCGAGGGCGTCGATCTTGTCGCCGAGTCCGACCTCCGTGAGACATCGCCGCGCGACCTCGCGATCGGCGTCGCTCCACAGGCCGATGAGTCCGCGGAGCCACGGGGCGTGCGAGACGCGCGCGGCGAGCACGTTGTCGATCGCCGTGTACGACTTCACGAGGTTGAACTGCTGAAAGACGAAGCCCACGCGGGCCCTCGCGCGGTAGAGCTCGCGGCCCGTCGCGGCGGTGACGTCGTAGCCTCCGACGAAGACCCGGCCCGACGTGGGCTCGATGAGCCTCGCGGCCGTGCGGAGCAGCGTGCTCTTGCCCGCGCCCGAGCGACCGAGAATGGCCACGAACTGTCCGCCGGGGATCGTGAGGTCGACGTCGTCGAGGCCCACGGAGCCGTCGGGCCACGCCTTGCGGAGCTTCTCGATGCGAATCCCTTCGCTCATGGAGGAAATGCGCTCCTGCGGCGCTGCGAGCGGTGGTCTACGGGTGGTCGAAGTTCGGGACGCGAACGCACTCGGCGTCGAGGGGCGGAGCCCCCGGGGCGTGCTGCGTGGTGACGAGCACGGCGAGCGAGTCGGGCCAGCGGCGGCGGAAGACGTTGCAGTTGCCGGGCTCGTTTTCGAAGGTGGCGACGACGCGGCCGAGCTCGTCCATCGCGTCGAGGACGCGGATCTTGAACGCCGTGTCGTTCTCTTCGAAGGTGGGCTTGAAGACCAGCTCGCAGCGCGGCACACCGATGGGAAAGCCGTCGTCGCGGAGCGTGCGCACGGTGCCCACGAGCATGCCGGGGATGTCGCGTCCCGTGAGGTAGACCACCGTGGCGCCGCGGTCGTGGCAGGCGCGCGCGAAGGGGACGGCGCCGCGCACGGGGATGTCGTCGGCGCAGGCCGCGTCGGTGAAGAAGCGCGAGGCCCAGGTCTTCTTGGCGCGCGCCACCACCGAGGGGTCGACGCCGAGGGGGAGCAGCGTGTCTTCGATGAGGTACCTGAGGTCGTCGATGCCGAGCGACCGGATCACCGCAGCGTCGCGGGCGTGCTCGTACTCGAGGGCCGCGGCGAAGGCGTGCAGGATGCGGAGGGTGCGGCCGCGGTTGTCGTAGAGGGTGCCGTCGAGGTCGAAGATCACCACGGGGCGCTCGGCGCGCAGGCGCACGACGTCGTCGAGGATTCGCTGGAGGGGATGCTCGCTCACGCGCGCGAAGGTACCGTCGATTCCCCTGCGCGACGCGAAGATTCCACAGGGGCAGGCGGGGCGGAGGGCGGCGCGGGTCGCGAGGGGCCGTCAGAGGGCGCCGCGTCCCTTGCCGGAGTCTTCCGCCGTCGGAGGACGCCGTGCGATGCTCCGCGCAGGAAACCACCAATGCCCGCATGGCTCCAAGAACTGGTCCCGATCCTCGCGCTGCTCGCGGTGATCTCCGCGGTGATCTCACGGCTCCCGAAGGTCGACCTCGGGCACTCCCCTGAGTACGTCCGCCGACGCGTGCAGAACTGGCTCCCCGTGGGGCTCACGTACGCGTTCCTCTACATGGCCCGGTACAACCTCAACTCCACCATCGGGCCGGTCTTCGAGAAGTCTCAGTTCTCGACCATCTACGGCTGGGGGACGCTCGCCTACGGCGTCTCGTTCGTCATCAACGGCCCCCTCACCGACCGCTTCGGCGGCAGGGCCACGATCATGGTCGCCGCCATCGGCGCGGCGCTCGTCAACGTGGTGATGGGCGTGATGGTCACGGGCGTCGGGCACGCGCCGCACGGTCACCCCGAGCTCGTGCCGCTCTTCGCCGTGCTCTACGCGGCGAACATGTATTTCCAGAGCTTCGGCGCGGTCTCCATCGTGAAGGTCAACTCCGCGTGGTTCCACCTCCGCGAGCGCGGGACCTTCGGCGGCATCTTCGGCGTGCTCATCTCGCTCGGGCTCTACTTCGCCTTCGACTGGTGCAAGCTCATCGTCGAGCACAGCTCCGTGCCGTGGGTGTTCTACGTCCCCGCGGCGATCCTCGTGGTCTTCGCGGTCCTCGACTTCGCCCTCGTGAAGGACACCCCCGGCGAGGCGGGTCACACCGACTTCGACCTCGGCGACGCGACGGGCGCCCACGACGGCGAGAAGGCCTCGGTCTTCGACGTCGCGAAGCGCATGCTCTCGAACCCCGCGATCCTCACCATCGCGCTCATCGAGTTCTGCAGCGGCTACCTCCGCAACTCGATCCTTCAGTACTACAAGCCCTTCGCCAGGGACCTCGGGCGCGTCCCCACGGAGGCCGCGCGCCACGCCGCCGCCGCGGCGGGTCAGACCCTCGCGAGCGATTTCGTCCACGACCACTGGGGCATGCTCAACTGCGTCGCGGGCATCCTCGGCGGCATGGTCGCGGGGATCATCTCCGACAGGGTGTTCCAGTCGCGCCGCGGGCCGGTCTCTGCGGTGCTCTACGGCGTGATGATCGTCGGGGCGCTCCTCATGTTCGTGACCCTCTCGACGTCGGCCGTGGGCTGGGTCGTGGTGGTGATGTCCCTCGCGATCATCGGCGTCCACGGGATGCTCTCGGGCACGGCCTCGATGGACTTCGGCGGCAAGAAGAACACGGGCATCGCCGTGGGGCTCATCGACGGCTTCGTCTACCTCGGCGTCGCCACGGAGGCCTTCGTGCTCGGCAAGGTGCTCCCCGAGGGAGAGGCCAAGCACAACCCCGCCAACTGGTGGACCTGGCCCGCCGCCATCCTCCCCGCGGCCATCATCGGCTTCACCCTCGCCCTCCGCGTCTGGAACGCGAAGCCGCAATCCAGGGCCGCCGCGCACTGACGGGATTGCGCTTCGCCCCCTCCGACGCCATGTCCCCGGCGCGATGACCCCCGACGCCGTGCCTCCCTTCCGCTTCTCGCGCGAGAGCCGCATCCGCATCGACGCCGACGGGCGCGTCTGGCACGAGGGCGAGCGCGTCGAACACCCTCGCCTCGAGCGCGGTCTCCTCTCGTGGGTCGACTTCGACGACGAGGCCCGGCGCTACCTGCTCCGCAACAGCCTCGACTGGTGCTGGATCGCCGTCGACCTCGCGCCCCTCGTCGCCCGCGCGGTGACCTTCACCGACCACGGCGTCGAGGTCACCCTCTCCGACGACGCGCGCGAAGCCCTCGACCTCGACACCGTGCGCGTCTCGCCCGACGGAGAGGTCTGGGCCTACGTCCGCGGCGCATCGCTCCTCTGCCGCTTCGATCGCGCGGCGGCCTTCGCGCTCCTCGACCGCGCGGTCGAGTCACCCGATGGTGGCTACGCCCTGCGCCTCGGAGAACAGACCTTTCCCTTGAAGCTCCTCGCGCCCGGGGAGCGCCTTGCGCCGCGGCCCGGCGGCCCCTTCGCCGTCGCTGCGCCCTCGACATCCGACCGCGGAGGGTGATACCCGAAGGCCTCACCGACGGAATGGTCACGGTCACGCTCTACACCCGCGCGGGTTGCCACCTCTGCGACGACGCGAAGCTCGTGCTCGACGCGGTCCGCGAGGCGCGCCCCTTCACCCTCGACGTGGTCGACATCGACACCGACCCGGCGCTCGTGGCGCGCTACACCACGGAGGTCCCGGTGATCACGGTCAACGGACGGAAGGCTTTCAAATACAGGCTCACGGCGGAGGCGCTCCACGAACGCCTCGACCGCGCCGCGCGCGATGAGGATGCCCCGTGAGCAAGTCGAAGAAGTCCGACGCGAAGAAGCACGACGCCGAGAAGCCCGCCGAGATGACCGGCCCCGTCGTCGAGGCGAAGCCCCTGATCTCGCAGCGCAAGCGCATGTTCGCGTGGATCCGTCGCTCGCCCGCGGTGGCCGTCGGGGTGCTCGCCTTCGTGGCCGTCTCGGTGGCCTCGGGCGTGAGCTTCGGCGTCGCCGCGCTCGACGGCGAGCAGCGCAGAGAGGCGCAGCTCATCGCGATCCTGCGGCCCGAGTATCAGGGCAACGACCGCACGGCGCCGGACTTCACCCTCAACGACCAGAACGGCCGCCCCGTGCGCCTCTCGTCGCTGCGAGGCAAGACCGTGGTGCTGCACTTCTGGTCGCGCGACTGCGCCCCCTGCGTGCGAGAGCTCACCGAGTCGCTGCCCGCGTTCGACGAGCTCGTGCGAGGGCGCAGCGACGTGGCCCTCGTGCTCGTCGGAACCGAGCGCCGCGAAGACGTGGCCGCGCTCATCCCGCCGGGCTTCACGTCGCCGCTGCTCTTCGACCCCGAGCGCGCCATCGTGAACGGACGCTACGGCACGCACCTCTTCCCCGAGACCTGGGTGATCGACCGCGACGGCGTGATCCGCGCGCGCTTCGACCACACGCTCGAGTGGGCCTCGCCGGTGTTCGTCCAGTACGTGACATCGCTCCACTGAAGCGCTGTATTCCCCGCGAGTTCGAATTCGACAGAGGGTCGTGAGGGTACTTGACCGCGTCCGAGGGTCCGCCTACACCGCGAGCCCGATATGCACCCGGTCATGTTCACGATCCCAGGGGGGATGTTCAAACTCATCGTCCCCCTGCTGATCCTCTGGGGATGTTTCTCGATCGTCGTCTCCGTCAACCGCGCTTCGCCGCAGCCGAAGAAGAAGGACGACAAGACCGCAAAGGACGACAAGCCCGAGGCCGCGCCGGAGTCGAGCTTCACGCTCCCGGCAGACTCACCCTTCAACGCCGTGGTGTCGATCCTCATCGGCCTCGGCGTGTTCGCCTTCGCGGCGCCGGTCTCGCTGCCCGGTGAAGGCGCGGCGAAGATCCTCCCGCTGCTGCGGGGCTTCGCCAACGGCGCCAACTGGCGCGCGCAGTGGGAGTCGCTCCCGATCTACTCGTACGGCGTGATGCTCGGCCTGTCGCTCGTGGCGGGCTGGTACATCGTGCTCGGCCTCATGCGCCGCCAGTGCCCCGAGACCGACAAGGCGCGCATCGAGGAGTACATGCGCCACATGGCCGACTGCTACGTGTTCACGGCGTTCACCGCCGTGGCCGGGTCGCGCGTGCTGTACATCCTCACGAACCTCAGCGAGTTCCCGACGCTGTGGTCGATGCTCAAGCTCCGCTCGGGCGGGCTCGTGGCCTACGGCGGCTTCCTCGGCGGCCTCCTCGGCTCGATCATCTTCCTGCGCAGCAAGGGCTACCGCCTCTGGCCCTGGGCCGACGCCGCGGTGCCCTCCCTCGGCACGGGCCTGATGATCACCCGCATGGGCTGCTACCTCTACGGCTGCGACTTCGGCCGTCCGCTCCCGCCCTCGGCGCCGGGCTTCCTCAAGCGCCTCGGATCGTTCCCCCACTGGAACGACAACCACGGCTCGCCCGCGTGGCAGCAGCACGTGCAGCTCGGCTTCCACGCCGACCCCCGCGTGTGCGAGCGCGACTACCACGGCGTGTGGAGCACCACCGAGCACGTCTGCAAGATCCCCTTCAGCACGCAGCACTCGGTGCCCGTGCACCCCACGCAGCTCTACGAGTCGCTCATGGGCTTCACGATCTTCGTCGTGCTCATGTGGATGTGGCGCCGCCGCAAGTTCGAGGGCGAGATCTTCCTCTCCTTCGGGATCCTCTACGGCATCGGCCGCTCGCTCCTCGAGATCATCCGCGACGACGCCGAGCGCGGCGTGGTGGGGCCCCTCTCGACCTCGCAGTTCATCGGGATCGTCTCGACCCTGATCTGCATCCCGCTCTACCTGCACATGCGAAAGAGCGGCAAGCGGGCCGAGCCCGCGAACCTCTTCGCCCCCGCCCGCCCCCCCGCCTGACCGCGACCCCCTCCTCCAGATCGCCCCTCCGCCCGCCGCTCGGGTTGACGGAACACCCGAAAACACCGCCTTTTTCGCCGCACGCGCATCACAAGGCGTGTTCGCGAGGCGCTTTGGGGTAATGTCCGCCCGGCGCGATGCTTGTTGCGGTCATCGGAGACGTGCACGGGAGATTCTTCCGTGTCGAGGAGTGGGTCGAGGAGCTGGAGAAGAACCTCGCAGAGCCTGTCGCCATGGTCCTCGCGGTGGGTGACGTCGAGACCTTCGCCACCCCCGACGACCACCGCCGCAAGTCGACCAAGCGCAACATGCCCGCCGAGTTCGCGGCCTACGCCCGCGGCGAGCGCGCCATGCGCCGCGAGTTCATCTTCGTCGGCGGCAACAACGAAGACTTCGAAGACCTCGAGCGCTTCCCCAACGGCGGCGAGCTCGTGCCCGGCGTGCGGTACCTCGGGCGCGCGGGCGTCCGCACCCTCCACGGGCTCCGCATCGCGTTCCTCTCGGGCATCTACGCCCCGACGCGCTTCGACCGACCGCGCGTGCCCGCGACGAGCGCCGAGAGCAGCAAGCAGGCGGGGTACTTCCGCCAGGCCGACGTCGACGTGGTGCGCGCCGTCCCCGCGGCCGATGTGCTCATCCTCCACGAGTGGCCCCGCGGCATCGCGGGTCGCGACAGCGCCGTGGCCCGCGCAGGCGCGAGAGGCATCCGTCAGCGGCACTGGCCGCAGGTCGGCAACCCCCACGCCGCCGCGCTCGTGAGCGGCCTGCGTCCGCGGTGGGTCCTGTGCGGTCACCTCCACGTCCCGCACGCCGCCACGCTGCGCTGGGACGACAGCCGCGTGACGCGCGTCGCGTGCCTCGATCAGGCCGCGCGCGCCGACGGCGGGCTCCTCTGGATGCGCTGGGAGGGCAGCGTCGTGAGGGCGGTCGGCTGGGGCACCTCGGGCGAGGTCTCATGGCGCCCCGGTCAGCCCTGGGACGAGCGCCACACCGCGTCGCGCATCCGCATCGAGCCGCGCGAGCGACGCGGGGCGATGAGCGACGAGGCGCCGATGGACGACGACGACGCGCCGCCGGACCTTCATCCCCCGTCAGAGCCGCCGTCAGGCCCCGCGCCCGAAGGGCGATAGGGGGGATCGGGGTCGGCGCAGCATCGAAAGCCGATCTGGTAGTAGATGAAGCCCTCGTTGTGGGCCGTCGTCGCGGGGCGACAGCGCGCGCGAATGGGTCCCCACCAGCCGCCCTTGAGGGCCGAGTCGAAGGGCACGCCCGTCTCGTTCACGGTCCACTCGTCGACGTTGCCCGTCATGTCGTGGACGCCCGCCCAGCTCACGCAGCGGGGCATCGAGCCCGAGGGCATCGCGCCGTAGAGCCTGGCGCTCTCGTCGAGCTCGTACCGTGAATCACCGAGGCGCGTGCGGTCGGGCGCCGACGGTTGAAAATCGATGCGACACGCCGTGCGGTCGCGCGAGAGGCCGTAGGGGTACGGCGTGAAGTTCGGTCCCTCGCACGAGAAGGTCCACTCGGTCTCGGTGCAGAGCCGCTTGTTCTGCGCGCGGCAGAGGCGCCGGGCCTCGTACCAGCTCACCATCACCGTGGGGCTCACGCCGGGCTGGTTCGGGTACTCGTAGCGGTCGATGCACACGGCCATGTGCCGCCGTCGGCTCGTGCAGCGGGGCGGTTCGAACTCGGCGCACTGGAGCTGCGTGGGCTCGTCGAGCCAGCGGAGACACTTCTGGTCGACGTTGACGCACCAGTCTCCCTCCGCGAGCACCATGCCGCTCGGGCACGAGCGCGCGACCTCCGTCGAGGCGTCGACGGGGGCGCTCACCGAGGCGTCGAGGGCGGGCGTCGCGGGGCGCTGCGCGGGCGTCGAACGGCGCACGGGCGCGGGGCGTTGGGCGCGCGGCTGCGCCCTCGCCGGGAGGTGATCGCAGAGGAGGCCGACGGCCACCGCGGAGACAAGGAAGGCCGCCGTGTGCGGCAGCGTGCGTTTCTTCATCGGAGCTCCAGAGACGGGCGGAGGAGACACCATGCGCGCGCGGGACGCCAGTAATTCATGGCGATCGCGCGCGAGCTCCGACACGAAACGCGGCGCATCGACACGGCGTGGAACTGGTGGCATCGTCGCGCCCGCTCGCGGTCACGACCGTGCAACACCGCACAGGATGTCGGCGTCATCGGGCAGAAAAGGACGTAGAGCTCGACATGATCATCGCGGACGGCACCATCGTGGCCATCGACTACACGCTGAAGGCGGAGGACGGCAGCCTCATCGACACCTCGGAGGGCGACGAACCGCTCTTCTACCTCCACGGGTCGGGTCAGGTCGTGCCGGGCCTCGAGGCCGCGCTCCTCGGCAAGGCCGCGGGAGACAAGCTCTCGGTGACCGTGAAGCCCGACGACGGCTACGGACCGCGCCGCAACGACCGCGTGCTGACCGTGCCGCGCGAGTCGCTCCCCGAAGGCCAGGAGCCCGAGGTGGGCATGCAGCTCGAGGCGCAGGGACGCCGCGGCGAGCACATCGTCCTCTGGGTGACCGAGGTCAACGAGAAGGAGGTCACCCTCGACGGCAACCACCCCCTCGCGGGCCACACGCTCTTCTTCGACGTCGAGGTCAAGAGCGTGCGAGAGGCCACGAAGGACGAGCTCAAGCACGGCCACGCCCACGGCCCCGACGGGCACCACCACCACTGAGTCAGATGTCCATCGGGAGGCCCGCGCGCTGCCACAGCGCCGTGCCCGCGAGGTAGAACAGCAGCGCCCCGGCGCCCGCGTACGTCGCCCCGATGCAGTCCGCGCGAGAGATCCTCTCGGGCGTCCGCTTCCAGAGAAACACGGCCTGCGCGAGGGGCGCCGCGACCATGAGAATCTCTCTCGTGAGCACGGCGCCCGTGAGCCTCGCGCCGACGAGCACCACCGCCGACACGGCGCAGAGCGCGTAGATGATCGCCGCGCTCACGCGGGCCCCGTGCACCACGGGGTACGTCGGGACGTTCACCGCGCGGTCTCCATCAACGTCGCGCAGGTCGTAGAGCACTTCGAAGGTGTGCTCGAAGAGGAAGAAGAACGCGATCACCGCCGCCACGCCCGCGACGGGGAGCGTGAGCGCGCCCGCCACGCCGAGGATGGGATAGAGCCCCACGCTCAGCACGAACATGAACGCGCTCATGGAGTTCTTGAGCACGTAGAGGTCTTTGAAGCGCCGCATCCCGCGCGGCGTCGGGACGATGCGGTAGCTGTACCCGATGCCCAGCGCGTGAAAGACCGCGCGCACCACCGCGAGCGGGAGCGGCAGCGCGACGAACCCCCAGGCGAGCGAGGCGACGAGGGCCGCGAGCGTGAGCGCGGTGATGACGCGCGCGTGACGGGCGACGAACTCCGTGGCGGCGATGCCGTTGAGCCGGTCTTCGTCGACGTCGGTCGCGCGGTTGAGGAGGTTCACGATGCACCAGTCGAAGCCGCAGAGGAGCGCGAGCCCGACGGGGTAGTGACCCTTGAAGAGGTACCCGAAGGCGACCGTGGCCGAGGCCGCGATCGCAACGATGTGGAGCCGCAGCGCCGACGCAAGTTCGCTCATCGCGGCGCGGAGCCTATCCCCTCACGCGGAGCGCTGTCACCGCGCGACGACGTTGTGCGCCGCGGCGCGCGGGTGTTATGCGCTCGTCGCGATGCTGCTCCTCGAAGTCGCGTGCGTGGCGATCGTCGCGGTGTACTTCGTCGCGCACCGCGGTGACGCCGCGATGCGACGCGACGCGGTGCTCCTCGCGGCGGCCGCGCTCGCGGGCGAAGACTCGATGATCCGCGCGTACGGCTTCTATTCGTACGCGCCGGGGTGGCACCTGCGCGTCGATCAGGTGCCGCTGCTCATCCCCGCGATCTGGGCGCCCGTGGTGCTCTCGGCGCGGCGCGTCTCGCGCGCCCTCTCGACGAGGGGCGGCGTGCCCGAGGCGCTGCTCACGGGGGCGCTCGTGACCTTCGACGCGTCGCTCATCGAGCCCATCGCGGTGCGCGCGGGCCTGTGGTCGTGGACGGAGCCCGGGGTGTTCCACGTGCCCGTGATCGGGATCGTGGGGTGGGGTCTCTTCGCGGCGGCGGCGACGTGGGTGCTCGATCGCTTCGAGGGCGCTTCGAAGGTCGCCGTGATCGCGCTCGCGCCCCTCGCGACGCACGCCGCGCTGCTCGCGCTGTGGTGGGGCGGGCTGCGGTACGCGCTGCGCGACGAGCTCCCCTTCGGCGTGATCGCGGCGGTGATCGCCGTGTGCTCGGTGGGCTACACCGGCGCGGTGCTTCGAACGGACGCGCGGCTGCCGTGGCGTGAGCTCGCGCCGCGCGCGGCGGCGACGGGCTTCTTCGCGGCGCTCCTCGCGGGCCGGGCGGACCTCACGCTCGTCGCGTGGGCCGCGCTCTTCACGCCGCCGTGGCTGGTGTTCTGCGTGCGGGCTTCGAAGCGCTGAGCGCCTACTTCACCGCACCGACCCGACGCCGACGCGCGACGTTCGGACGCTCCTCCGCGCGGGCCTGCGGCTGCACGACGGGCGCCTCGGGCGCGGCTTGAACGACGGGCGCGGCTTGAACGACGGGCGCGGCTTGAACGACGGGCGCGACCGCGGCGTCTGCGAGCGGCGGCACGGCGGCGTGCACGACGGGAGGCGCCTGCACCGCGGCCTGCGTCGACGTCGTGACCGGAGACGAGCCGCTCCGCGACGCGAGCAGCGCGCCCGTGACCAGCAGCGCGCCCACGAGGAGCGCCGCGACGATGCCGCCCCAGAGCGCGCGACCCTTGCGAGGCGGATCCGCGGGGCGCGACGCGGGCCTGAAGGTCTCTTCGCCCACGATCGGAAACGGCGTCGGCGCCGACACGCGCGGCGGCATCGTGGCGTAGGGGACGTGCGACATCGGCGCGGGCAGAGGGCCCACGGGCTCGTTCGTGAGCGACGCGATGGGCGTCAGCGACGAGATCGGCGGCGCCACCATCTGCATCGGCGGCGAGACGTGCGTCGCCACGCGCTGCCTCGGCCCCGGCGCGGTCGTGGTCGGAGGGTCCATCGTGATGATGGGCGGGGCGCTCTTGCGGATCGCTTCGATCATCCCGGGCGAGACCCGCGGGATCATCGAGGTGACGGCGTCGGCTTCGTCGTCGTCTTCGAGCGCGTGCGCAGGGGCGCTGCGCTCGTCGGGCACGTCGCTGATGCGCGTCCGCTCGGACTCCTCGGGGACCTCGACGTCGGGCGCGAGCCCGGTGATGTTGGTCCGCTCGCCCACATCGGTACGGGCGCCCACATCGGTACGGGCGCCCACATCGGTACGGGCGCCCACATCGGTGCGAGCGCCCACATCGGTACGGGCGCCGACGCTGGGGCTCTCGACGAGGCCGAGCGCTTCGAGCGAGGTCGCGCCCACGGCGGCGAGGAGCTCTTCCTTCCAGACGGCGCGCACGTGCTCGGAGCAGAAGGGGAGGAGGCCGACGCCGAGCTCGCGCACCGAGGCGAAGCGCATCGCGGGGTCGCGCTCGAGCGCCCGCATGATCAGCGCGTCGAGCGCCGGCGGGATGTCGTGACGCAGCGTCGCGGGGCGGACGATCTCCTCGTTGGTGATCTTGAAGAGCACGTAATAGAGCGAGTCGCCGTCGAAGAGCTTCCGCCCGATGAGGCACTCCCAGAGGATCGAGCCGATGGTGAACTGGTCGCTCCGCACGTCGATGGAGCGCGCCTGCTCGGCCTGCTCGGGGGACATGTACGAGGGGCTCCCGACCATCGAGTGGGCGCGGGTCATGTCGCCGCCCACGATGCCGCTCAGGTCTTTGATCACCCCGAAATCAAGGAGCTTCGGCTCGATCACGCCGGGCCGACGCGCAACGAGAAAGATGTTCCCTGGCTTGAGGTCGCGGTGCACGATGCCCTGATCGTGAACGGCGCCGAGGGCCGACATGAGCGGCACGAAGAGGTCGGCCACCTCGCGCACCGAGAGGATCCCGTCTCGCTTGAGCCTGTCGAGCAGGGTCTCTCCCGCGAGGAGCTCCATGGTCATGAAGTAGTGGCCGTCGAACTCGCCGACGTCGAAGACCTGCACGACGTTGGGGTGCTCGATGGCGCCCGCGATCATCGCCTCGCGCTCGAAGCGCTGGAGGTCATCGCCCTGACCCACGAGCGAGCGGTGCAGCACCTTGAGCGCCATGCGCTTCGCGACGGAGGTCTTGATGACCTCGTACACCGCGCCCGACGCGCCCTCTCCGAGGTGCTTCACGATGCGGTAGTCACCGACCTGAGTGCCCGGCGGAAACGCTCCATCTGTGCTCCCGCTCATGGATTTCATCGTCGCACTACGGCCTCGCGCGCGTCAACCGCTCCCGAGAGACCGAACGCTACGAGAAGAGCGTCGCGAACTCGCGGCCGAACTCCAGCGGCTGCGGCCGGTCGTTCGGTGACCGCGCCGTCGCCGCGCGGAGCAGCTTCGTGAGCGCGCTCGGAAAGCCCCGCACGCGCTCGGCGTCCTCGAGCGGATCTCGCTGCATGTGCGCCAGGATGCGGTCGCGCATCGCCGACACCTCGTCGAAGAAGGTGCGCCCCGTGAGCACGTTGTAGACGGTGCCCGCGAGCGCGTACACGTCGGCGCGCCCGTCGAGCTCCAGCGGGTCGAGCACCTGCTCGGGCGCGATGTAGCCCGGCGTGCCCGCGACGAAGCGTCCGACGGCCTCCTGCGAGACGCGCATCGCGCGCACCATGCCGAAGTCGATCACCACCGTCGAGAGCGGCGGCGTGCGCGCCGGGTCCCTGTGCTTCGCCGGGTCGAAGGTCTCGCCGCCCTGGAGCGGCAGGCGCAGCCACAGGTTCGCGGGCTTGATGTCTCGATGCACCAGCCCCGCCGCGTGCAGCGCCGCGAGCCCCGCGCAGGTCTCGGGCACCACCTGCCGGAGTTCGAAGAGCGACATGAGCCGCGCCCCCGCGTAGGCCTTGAGGTCCGCGCCGATGAGGTACTCGAGCACGAGGTAGGGCACCCCGTTCGAAACCCCGCGGTCGATGATGTTCGCGACGTGGGGATGATAGAGCCCCGCGAGGGCCTTGGCCTCGTCGACGAACGACGCGAGGATCGCCGCGCGCTCGCGGTCGTTCGCGTCGGCGAGCGTGTCGGCCTTCGGGATCTTCAGCACGAAGTACCGATCGGCGCCGGGCTTTCGCACGAGCCACACCGACCCCACGCCGCCCTCTCCGAGCGGGCGCAGGAGCTCGTAGCCCTCGATCACCTGCGGCCCCTGCTTCTTCGGCGCGGGCGGCGGCGGCGGCGTGCGGCGCACCGCGGAGGTCACCGCGGCCTCGACGAGCGCCGACGTCACGGGACCGAGCGAGCCGAACCACACGCCGAGCGACGAGAGGTCCCTCACCCTGATCGAGCGCGCCACGAGGGCCGCCACGCGCGGGGCGTTGTCTGACGTGAAGCCCTCGTCGTGCTCGCTCGGGTGCAGCGCCTTCACCGGGTCTTCGAGCGCCGCGTGAAGCCGCTCCGCCGCGAGCGCGAGCTTGAGGCACAGCAGCTCCAGCGTGGGGCGCGTGCCCGACGCGGCGGTGAACTCCGACAGCGCGGTGCCGAAGCCGAGCAGCGCGCGCGAGAGCTCGGTGTCGTGCGCGTAGAGCGCCGTGAGGGCCTCGGAGACCGTCTCGCGCCAGGGCCCCTCGGCGGCCCGAGGACGCACGGTCTCGGACTTCGGTCCGTCGGACGAGAGCGTCGTGCGGGTCACGTCGACGGAGACCGCCGCGCGGATCACGTCGGCCAGCTCGCAGCAGCGGTCGAGCGCCGCGGGCTCGATCATCGGCAGCGCGCTCGCGAGCTGTTGCAGCATCGCGGGACGGTCGATCACCAGCGCCCACCAGGCCGCGAAGGGCCCCAGCCACTTGAGGTCGTCGAGCTCGCCGAGCGCCGTTCCGCGCGTGGTGTCGACGAGGCGCCAGAGGAGCGCGCTCATCGCCGCGCGCAGCGGCGCGGGGAGCTCGCGCGACCCGTCGGCGAGGCCCGCGACCTTCCGCAGCCACAGGCAGATGTGATGCGCCGTGGGACCGCGCCCCGGTCCGAGGTCGGGCTCCTCGCCGCACGCGTCGAGCGAGTAGCTCCCGAGGCGGATCGCGAGCACCTCGAGCGCGACCTGCGTCTCGGTGTCGGTGTCGTTCTCGCGGCGTCGCTTCGCCACCTCGTCGAGCAGCGCCTCGGGCGCGTGGGCGATGAGGTTCCACGTCTCTTCGAGGTCGGGCTCGGGCACCGGAGAGCTCGACGGCGCCGTCGCCAGGAGCGGCCCCCACAGCCCCAGCGCGAGCGAGCGCGCGATGCCCTCGACGGCGTTGAGCCCCGCGGCTCTCCTCCGCGGCGAGGCCTCCGTGAGCGCCACCCTGCGGGCCTCTTGAAAGGTCGCGGCGAGGGCGCCCGCGAAGCGCGCGGCGCGGGCGTCGGCCTCCTCGTCGTCGTACTGCGCGGCGAGGCGTACGAGGTTCTCGAGCCCCTGCTCCAGATCGAGCGGGTCGCGCTCGGCGCCGTCGACGGGATCGGTCACCGCGAGCACGTCGAGCCATCGCCGCCACTCGTCGAGCGAGCTCGTGTGACTGCGCCGCGCGCGCTCGCGCAGATGCTTGAGCGGCGCCTCGATGGTCGTCTGGTGCTGCCCACGACGCCACAGCGCGCCGAGTCCGCGGGCCAGCGCGCGCGCTGCCACACCGCCGCCGTCGCCCGCGAGGATGCGCGACGAGAGGCGGTCCCAGAGGTCTCTGCGGTCGAAGAGGAGGTACGGCGTCGCGGCGGCCACGGCGCCGAGGGCCACGTCGCTCTCGTTGGGGTTGTCGACGATGGCCGCGAGCTCGCCCGCGAGCACCTTGAGCCGCTCGGCGCCCTGCGACGCGAAGGCCGTCATCGCCCGCTGACGCAGGAGCGCAGACTCGCTTCGAAGCCAGTCGAGGAGCGTGCCTTCGAGCGCGTCGAGCACGCCCGCGAAGCGTCCCACGGCGCGCGCCGCGTGGACCCACACGAGGGGCTCGGGGTGCAGGAGCAACGGTTGCAGCACACGCAGCGTGCGCCCCACGGCCTCGGCGTCGTGAACGGGAATGCCCCGCGCGAAGGTCTCGAGGCACCGCGCCGCGAGCACGCGACCGCGGAGGGTGCCGCGCGCAGGCTGTCCGACGAGCTGTTCGAAGGTCACCTCGGAGCCCCAGAGCCACGCGCCGAGCTCGGGGAGCTGGAGCGCGCTCGCGCCCGCCTCCCACACGAGGATGTCGAGCCGCGCCCTGGCCTGCGCGAACTCGGGATCGGCGAGCCACGCGGGGTCTCCCGCGAGCGGCGCGCACTGGAGCGCGTCGACGAGGGGACCTTCGAGCACGCGCGCGCGGGCCACCGTGGGCACGAGCGCGTGCTGCAGCTCATCGGCGGCGGCAGCGGTGAGGAGCGGCGCGATGCGCGTGTCCGAGCGCGTGACGCTGGCGGCGCACCACGCGAGGAGCACCACGCCCGACGGGTGCGAGAAGAGCTTCGAGAGCTCCGCGACGCCGTGCGTCGAGCGCGTGAAGCCCGGCAGCGTGCGCTCGAGCACGTCGGCGGCGGCGCGCACGTCGGAGGGCAGCGCGTCGTGTCCGTCGTGGAGCGACGTGCGCCAGTATGCGAGTAGCGCCTCCGTCATCCCCGGGGAGGGGAGTCGCGCGGCGAGCGTCTGGAAGGCGTCGGTGACCGCGGTGGGCAGCATCGGTGGGCCGCGACGATACCCGACCGCGCGCGACGCGACGAGATTGCTACAGCGGTGCGATCAGCCTTTGAGCTTCGCGAGCACGGCGCGGGTCACGGCCTCGACGACCTCGGCCTCGCGCCCCGACACGGCCCCCCGCGCGGCCTGCGCCAGCCCGAGGAGCTTCGAAACCTCGGCGGGCGGCAGCGGGGAGCCTCCCCCCGCGCTCCTGGCGGCGAGGGTGATCTTGGCCGTGTGCTCGATGGTCTCGGTCATGATGACGCCGCGGCGGGGGTCGGGGCAGAGGCACACGCTCCCGTGGCGCGCGAGCATGAAGGCGTCGCAGCGCGAGAGCACCGCGCGGATGGCGTCGGGCACGTCCCGCGTGGTGGGAGAGCTGTAGGGCACGTTGGGGACCTCTCCGATGGCGAAGAGGATCTCGGGCACGACGGGCTTGTCGAGCGAGACGCCCGCGACGGTGAGCCCGACGGCGCAGGGCGGGTGCGCGTGAACGACGCAGGCCACGTCGGGTCGCATCCCGTAGATCTCGAGGTGCATGAGGATCTCGGACGAAGGCTTCGCGCCGGGGCTGACGACGCGTCCGTCGAGGGTGAGCTTGACGAGCTCGTCGGGGCGGAGCTCACCCTTGTGTGATCCCGTGGGGGTGCAGAGCAGGTACCGATCGCCGAGGCGCGCGGAGACGTTTCCGTCGAGGGGCCCGATGAGTCCGCGTTCGTAGAGGGCGCGTCCCGCGTCGCAGATCTCGCGTCGGAGCGACCCTTCGGAGCGATGCAGCATGGTGGCCGCTACGGGTATCACACTCCGCGCGGGGAGCGGAGGCACACCACAGGAGCGCCTCGGTGAAGGGGGTATCTCCCCGCAGAACGGCGATCAGCGCCCCAGGATCGCGAGCGTGTGCGGCAACTGCTCGCCTCGCTCGTACGCGACAACACCCCCCGCCGTCGCGACGCGCGTCACGAGTTCGACCACGAACGGACGCAAGCCGCTCTCGTCGCTTCGGGCGAACATCTCGGGGATCGTCGCCTCTCGCAGCAACGCCTCTCGCCGTTCGGAGTCGTCACCCAGGAGCTCCCTCAGCACCCTCTTGGCGTCTTTGGGATCAGTCACCCGGCCGGACGTGAGGCGTTCCGGTTGCAACGTCGGATCGAAGCCAAGCCGTTGCTTCACCCTCTGTAGCTGCGATGACTCGCCGTCATCGCGGGGTTTGAACATCGCGATCAACCACGCCTCGTGCTCCGGGTTCGCCACGCCCACGCCGACATCGAAGGTCTGCCGATCGTCCTTCTCATCGCGCTCCTGAAGCCACGCGTCGCGCGTCGACTCGACGCTCTCTCGAACGTCTGCGTTCCCGTCGGAGTCGTGCACGAAGATCACGCGAGAGATGTCTTCTCCCATCGCTGATACCACCGCTACACCGAACCTGGACTTCAGCGACGATCGCGGCGCCGGTGAATGAACCCGGACGATTCATGAGGATCACGGCGACGCACTCGCCGCAGGTTAAAAACCTGCGGCAACATGCGCAGGGATCGACGCGATCAAAGCCCGCTTCGCGGGCTCGTGACTGGGAGTCGGCGGAACGCCGACTTCACCCCGTTCTTCATGCGCGCAGGTTGCCGCAGGTTTTCAACCTGCGGCGAGTGCGTCGCCGTGATCCTCATGAATCGTCCGGGTTCATTCACCGGCGCCGCGGTCGTCGCTGAAGTCCAGGTTCGGTGTAGCGGTGGTATGAGAGGGCGTTCAACACGCGCCGCGTCGACGACGCGTGCAGCGGCATTCCGACACGATTGACGCGGGGCACACGAAGGTCTTCGCAGGTCTTCTTGATGTCTGCCCAGCGGAGGTACGGCTCGCCTCCGTTCGGCCGCACCCATTGAAGGCCAGCCGCTTCGACCGTCTCGAACTGAGCGACCCAGTCGTGGGCGAAGCGGAGCGCGTGCTCCGTCATCGCGCGCAGGTCACCCTCATCGGCGCTGCCCTCGCACACGAGCAGGAACTTCACGCAGCGGCCTCACGCTGCCGTGAGCGGAGCCAATCTTCGAGACCGCTCGTCCAGAGTTCCCCCGGTTGTACGTGGTCCTTCCAGCGAGCGTAGTCGGGGTGTTCGGTGAGCGCGCCGACGAGCGTCGCGCCCTCGCGGTCGAGCGTCGTGAGGCGCACTTCTTCGTAGGTCAGCTCGTTGAGCACGAACGGCGAGTGCGTGGTCGCGATGATCTGCACGTCGGGCCGTGCGCTCATGATCGCGCGCAACTCGCGGACGAGGTCCTGCTGAGCCTTCGGGTGGAGGCCGCGGTCCAGGTCATCGATGAGCAGGAGGCCGCTCGATCCCGACGTGTGCAGCCACGTCATCAGCCCGAGCGCGAGGGCTGTCCCCTCGCCCGCGTTGGCGAGCGGGATCTCCTTGCCGTTCACCATGTCGAGCGCGACGCGGTGGCCCCAGTAGTCACGGGTCCGCGTGTACGAGGTCTGCTGCCCGGCGATCTCGATCACCTCGACTTCGGAGCGCTCGACCTTCGCGCGCGGCAGTCGAACCCGCCGCAGGTTCGCGACCACGCGCCGTGTCGATTCCACGATCGCGTCGAGCAGGTCAGGATCGCGCGAGGCGAGGTCCGCGAGCACCGACGCCAGACCATCTCCGTGCGTCGAGAGGGACGGTCGCTCTCCCGCCTCGTAGGAGGGTGCAGCGAGGCGCTGAGAGTCGAAGCGAAGCACCTTCGCCCGAGGGAACGCCTCGGCGAGTTCGCGATACCGAGGCCCGAGATTTCCGAGGTGTGTACCGCCCGGCGGCGCATCCGCACGGGCGACATCTTCACCGATGCGCGCTTCGATGGACGCAACGGCGCCGAGGCCGCGATAGGCATCGTCGCCGTGCTCCGCGGGCGGGCGCGCCTTCACTTCGAGCTCGCACGCTTGACCGCCGAGCGTCAGCGCTCCCCCCCCAGACGGTCTCGCGCTCTGGCGCTGCGACCTGATTCCGTTCGGCTGTCCAGGCGCTACCGAGAACGGAGCTCGAGAACTCTCGCGCCAGCCTGGTGAGGAGTTCGATCCCGACGAGGACGGAGGTCTTGCCCGAGCCATTGGCGCCGACGATCACGGTCAACGGCTCAAGCGCCACCGTGACCTCCCGCAGCGCGCGGAACTCTCTGAACCAGACCTTTCGAAGCACCGTGAGACCTCCATGACGCCGACCGCCTGCTCCGCTCGACGCGCGTCTCGCAGGATGATCTCCGCGAGACGGAGTGAACATCGCGCGAGCCGCCCACACAAGTGAGCACCGCGACCAGCTTCGACGCCCTCGCGGCAGCCCTCCGACCTGATCGCCTTCAGCGCCAACACCCTCCGCCACCCCCTCCGACCTGATCGCACTCAGCGCCAACACCCTCCGCCACCCCCTCCGACCTGATCGCGCTCAACTTCGCCACCCTCCGCCCGCCCCTTCGTGCTGGTCGCGCTCAACACCAACGCCCTCCTCCCGCCGCTTCGCGCTGATCGGCTCAAGCTCCGACGGGCTCCTGCCGTAGCTACGGGCATGCGCTCCCTCACTCTGTCTGACCTCAAGCTCGGGATCAGCGATCTGCTGTCCCGGCGCGTGGAGACGGTGCGGGCGACCCGCTGCGGCGCGATCTATGAGCCGTTGCTGCGGGCCTCCCTCGACGCCATCCAGGCGCTCCCGGCGGTGACCATCGGGTCGCGGCCCCTCGCCGATCAGCTCTCGGAGACCGACGTCATGCACGACGGCTACGGCTCCGCGGTCTGGTTTCTCACCGAGGCGTACCTCCGCCTCCCCTCGGCCACCAAGGAGCAACGCGCCGCCGCGCAGCGCGTTCGAGACACCTTCGTCCCGTCGATCGTGTCGCTTCAGGCGTCGTACGCCGACGAGGCCCAGGCCGCCATCGAGCGTCGCCCCCAACTCAAGGAACTCCGCGAAGACCTCGCGCTCCTCCCCGTCGCGGGCGGCACGCTCTCAACCTGGGTCGACGGGCAGTTGAAGGCGGGCGCGAAGCTCGACGAGCTGCTGCGCGCGCGCGCCGAGGCCACGCCGGGATCGCGCAAGCAGGCCGCCGCGCTGCGCTCCAAGGCCGTGGGGCAGCTCCAGCGCTTCCGTGACGCGCTCGTCGATGAGCGCGACGCGAACCCCAAGCTCGGCGACGACCTCGACGCGCGCATCTTCGGCTACCTCGATCAGCTCGCCGCCATGCGCGAGAAGACCGGACCCGTGGTCGAAGAGAGCGAGCCCGTCGATCCGCCCGCGCCGCCCGCGCCGCCGACGCACTGACGCCCAGGCGCCCAAATCCCACCCGCTTCTTCACGCCCCCCATCGCGTCACGTTGCCCCGCGCCGCGCGGCCGTGGCACCCTCCGCGCTCTGCATCGGGGAACAAGCGGGGGAACACGCATGAAAGCACCATCTTCGCTCGTCGCACGCGCGGCGGGGACCTCACTTCTGATCGCATCGAGCGCGCTCTTCGCAACACACGCGGCCCACGCGCAGACTCGCGCCGAGCCGCAGCCCCGCGCCGAGCCGCAGCCCCACGCGGCCGAACCTCCGACGCCCTGGACCGACTCGCAGACGACGCTCGGCTTCGCCGCGAACGGCGCGTTCTTCGATCGCACCTACGTCCCGGCCGGCGACGTGCGCGCGCAGGCCGATCTCTACCTCACGCTACGGCCGCGCTACCGCGTCCACCGGATGCTCCAGCTCCGCGCGTACTGGGACTTTGACGTCGAGCTCACCGACGCGGACGACACGACGACCCGACACGAGCTGCGGGTCTCTGACCCGACGCTGGCGCTGTGGTTCGACGGCATCCCAGCGCTCGGGGGACTGCGTACGAGCGTCGCCGCGGCGTTGACCGCGCCCGTCTCCGAGCGCTCGCGCGCCGACACGATGATCCTCGCGACGACGCTCGTCGCGCAGGCCCACTGGTCGACGCCGCTCGCCCGGGGGACCTTCCGCGCCATCGCGCGCGCGGGGTGGACCCACTGGTTCCATCAGTACACGACGCCTGGCGTGCGCGGCGAGATTCCCTACGCCCGCTCCTGCGTCACGGCTGCGGGCGATTGCAGCGGCCAGCTCCGGGGCATCACCTCCGTTCACGACGGGCTCGATTGGAACCTCACCGTCACGCAGGCGTGGGACGTGTTGAGCCCCGGCGTCTCCTTCGGGATGTCTCACCAGTGGCCCTACGACGTCGCGACGACGATCGGTCCGACCATCGGCGTGATCCCGAGCACGGCGACGCGCGTCTACTCCGACTTCGCGTTCTGGCTCGACGTGATGCCCACGTCGGGGCTCACCGTCGAGGCGGGCTACGCGCTCACCCGCTTGATCCTCGACGGCGAAGGCCACTACGGAAACCCCTTCTACGACAGGTATCAGAACTGGCGCGTGTACCTCTCCGTGACCTTCGCGCTCGATCGGCTCCTCGACGGTCGGTCTCACAGCGAGCGAGGCATCGTGCGCTGGTAGACTGTCTCTTCGTGAAGACCGTCGACCTCAGCTTCCTCTCGTACAACGCGGGGCTCCTGCGTATCGCGTCGATGTACGAGCCCGTCCCCCACGTCGGCGCGCGGCTCGCGGCGCTCCCTTCGGTCATCCTCGGCGTCGAGGCCGACGTCGTCGCGCTTCAAGAAGTCTATGAGCCCTCGCAGCGCGCGGCCCTCACGCAGGGACTCGCGCACGCCTATCCCCACCGCGCGTACATCCCCGGCGGTCGCGTGCGCTTCGACAGCGGGCTGCTCACCCTCACGCGGCATCCCCATCGGAGCCGCCTCGAGCGCTTCACGCGCGGCGCCCTCAACGAGCGGCTCTTCGCATCGAAGTCCGTGCTCGTCTCGGAGCTCGACGTCGAGGGCGTCGGCCTTGTCACCGTGCTCAACCTCCACGCGACCGCCGGGGGAATCTTCACCCCGCCCGACCACCCCGCGGTGGTCGTCGAGCGCGATCAACAGATCCGGCAGCTCCTCGCGCTCGCCGCCGACGCGCGCGGAGTCCCGGTGATCCTCGGCGACTTCAACGCGGGACCGGGCGTGGCCGACGTGAACTATCGGAGCGTGCTCGCGGCGGGCTTCGTCGACGTGTTCGCGACGCTCTCGCCCGACAGCGCCGAGCCCACGTGGGACCCGCGGAACGCGCTCAACACGGGAGGGCTCCACAGCGCGCTCCCGCCGCAGCGCATCGACCATGTGTTCGTGCGGCGGCGCGACCTCGACGCGGGGATCGTCACGCCCTCCGACGCGCGCGTGGTGTTCACCGAGACCAGCGTGCGCCTGCCGCGCGGCGCCGCGGTCACCCCGTCAGACCACTACGGGATCCTCGCCCGGATGCGTTTCCGCGCCCGCTGAGACCTCCGGGCCCCGACGGCGATCGTGCTTCCCCCTGCGCTGCGCAAAGGGCGATGATCCGCGGGGGTCGCGGTCATTCATCGGGAGGAGCGAGCGATCACGCATGCGTCACACGGTCTGGGTCTTCGGGGCTCTTCTTCTGTCTCCTTCGGGGGTTCTCGCGCAGACGGCGCCTTCGACCGCGGAGCGCGGCGCGCGCGAGGTCACGGTGATCGCCTCGCACGGCGCCGTCGAAGCGCAGCCACCGGGCGCACCCGCGGGACGCGCCCCCGCGGTGGGCGACACGCTCCCCGCCGGGTCGAGGCTCTCCGCGGGCGACGGCGCGACGCTGGCGCTCTCGCTGCCCAACGGCGCGACGCTGACGCTGCTCCCCGAGACGCAGCTCACCCTCTTCGGCAGCGCCGCGCCGCCCGCCGCCAACGCGCCGCCCTCGACGACCACGACGCTCGAACGCGGCACCGTGCGCGTGAGCGCGACGGCCGATGAAGCGTCGCCCACGATCCCGCTCGCGATCGGCACCAGCGTGGTCGCACTCGGTCGCGGCGACGCGGTGATCTCCTCCGCGCCCCGCGCCGTGCGCACGCAGGTCTCGGTGCTGCGCGGACGGGCGCAGGTCCGCACGGGCGCGCATGTGCGCCTCGTCCGCGCGGGGCAGGGCGTTCGCATGACCAACGGCGCGCCGGCCTCGTCGTTCTTCTCGCTCGCGGCCGCGCCGTCGTGGCGTGAGGCGCCTCCGCGCGCGCTCGCCACGCTCGGCGGCGCCGGTCCGGTGGGCTTCTCGTACGGGCCTTCGGGTGGCGTGGCCGTGCGCGGGTGGCGCGTCGAGCTCGCGCGCGACGCCGACTTTCGCGACCTCGTGGTGAGCGAGCGCGTGCCGCTCCGTCAGCTCCGATGGGAGGGACGCGTCGCGGGCGCCGGAGACTGGTACGCCCGCGTCTCGGCCATCGACGCGCTCGGCCTCGACGGCGTCCCCTCGCCCGCGGCGCGCATCACCGTGGCGGCGCCTGCGATCGTCCCTGGCGCCGAGGCCACGGGAGATTCGCCCGCGCGTCCCGCGACGCTGCGCGCGCCCGCGGGGGTCTTCTGCGGCGTCGACGGCGCGCGCCTCGCGCCGGTGCCCGAGGCCCTTCGCCTCACGCCCGCGCGGTCTCACACGGTGCGCTGCGCGCGCGACGCGGGCGGCGCCGACGCGCAGGAGTTCACCGTGACCGCGCGCGACGCGGGCCCGGTGCTCCACGACGTTCAGCTCCGCGCGACGGGCGCCGCGGGGCGCGTGCTCTCGCTGCGCCTCTCAGACCTCGCGGGCATCCCGATCCCCTACGCGACGGTGCGCGTGACGAGCGACGAGGGCGTGCTCATCGACGAGCTCCGCGAGGCCAGCGAGCGCGGGGTCTACGTCGCCGCGATCCAGTGGCGCGGCGCCCGCGCGCGCATCCCGCTGCGCTTCACCGTGAACGACGGGGTGAGCTTCTCGCACGACGTCGCGACCGACGACGCGTCGCGCGCGGCGCCCTGAGGCTCACGGCGCGCACGAGAGCGTCGCCAGCGCGACGACGTCGTTGGTGCGCTGAAACGCCACGAGCGCGCCGCCCGCCGTCGCGATGACGCGCGACCGCGAGCGCGAGGGACGCACGGGATCGACCATCGAGACCGAGAGGGGCGCCCCTCGCGCCACGCCATCGCGCGACACGGGGAGCACCGCGAGGCGCAGCACCCCTGAGCCCATGACGGCCGACACGAGCACGTCGCCGTGCGCGAGGGCCGCGTCGAGCGCGCCGCCGTAGAAGCCGAACGACGAGAGCACCGCGGTCTCTCCGCGCGCGCGCCCGTCGGGCGCGAGGGCGCGAAAGGCCACGCCCGTGAGCGGAGGGAGCGTGTCGACGGAGCCTTCCCACACGGCGACGAGGCCGTCGGCGTCGCCGCGGATCGCGTAGCGCGACGTCATCGAGAGCGGCCCGACCGTGACCGCGGAGCCGCGCGGCGCGCCGTCGTCGCGGTAGGTGCGCGCGACGAGCGTCCGAGGGCCGGTGGTGGCCGCGAACCACCCGAGCGCGAAGCCTCCGCCGCCGAGGTTGAAGCGCGACACCGTCGAGGGCGCCTCGGGCGCCGCGCCGAGGTCCGTCGCGCGCGTGACGAGGCCGTTCATGTCCGCGAACGCGAGCGAGGTGCCCCACAGCGCGCGCACCTGATCGGCGAGGAGCGCGTAGCCGTCGGCGCGCACCACGGGCGAGCGCCACGCGTCGAGCGAGAAGCCGCCGCTGCGATCCGAGATCGCGCGCTCCGCGATGAAGGTGGCCGCGCTGTCGAAGCCCACGAGGGTGCGCCCCGTCGCGTTCGGCACGACCATCACGCCGCGCCCGAGCGACGGGTCCGCCGCGAGCGACGCGTCGATGAGCCCGTCGAACGAGAGGCTCGGGAGCGTGTAGCGGCGCTGGGTCAGCGCGCCCGTCGCGTCGTCGATGCGCGTGAGGTACACCGACGTCGCGCCCGCGCTCGACACGCACGCGCGGAGCACCCACGCGCCGGGGATCGCGTCGACGAGCTCACACGACGCGGGCTCCGTGCCGACGAGGTCGCGCACGGCGCCCACGCGCCACGCGCAGTCTCGCAGCGGCGCGTCGGGCGCGACGTCGGGGGGTGCGTCGGACGCCGCGTCGCCCGCGGTCGCGCGCACCGACGAGGCGCACGCGGTCAACCCGAAGAGCAGGATCGCCGACGACGCGCGCATCGGATCACCACGCATCGCCGAAGAGCCACACGCCGAGGAGGGGCGCGAGCGTGGCGAGCACGCAGGCGAAGGCGCCGTGCTCCCACGCGGTGGCGCGCGCCGTGAGGTGCCTCGCGAGGAGCTCGGACGACCCGACGAACATCTCGTGGATGGTCACCACGCCGTCGCTGCGGTAGCCCGTTCCGAGGGGGGCGGTGACGCGCATCACGACGGCGTCGCCCGGCGTCGACTCGACGCCCTGGGGCAGCGGCGCGGGCGGGAGCTCGCTGTCGAAGTGCACCATCCCGTCGGACTCGATGGTCGCGCGGCGCCACTCGCTCCTGCGACCGAGCGCGCGTCGATCGCGCGCGGCCCGCGAGAGGAACCACAGCGCCGCAGCGAGGCCCGCGAGCGCGCCGAGCACGTAGGAGACAGGCGCGTGAAAGGGCGTCTCGCGCTCGCGATTGCGCTGGTTCTGGGTGAACACCGCGCCGTCCTCGAGGCGCACGATGGTCCTGGGGTGCTGCCCGTAGTCGAGGGTGAGGTGCGCGCCCGCGGCGTCGCGTCCGATGTGGATCTCCTGACCGCCGGGGATCGTGCGGTCGAAGACATACCGCGGCGCGTGGCCCGTCGGTGCGAAGAGCAGACGCACGCGGGTGTTCATCGCGCCCACGCGCTCGCGCAGGAGGGTGGCGCCCTCGACGATCTCGTCGGTGCGCGCGTTCTGCATGGCCAGGTTGACGTTGCGCGGACGCCCGTCGGGCCCCTGATCGCAGCGCGGCGGACAGCGCGCGCCGAAGGGCTGGTACACCCCGATCTGCGACGGCTGCGACACCCGCGGCGCGTGGAGCCTCGACGCCTCGACGCGACCGGGGAAGCGCGCGAGCGTCACGCCCACCCCCACGACGCCACACGCGATGGCGGCGATGGCGACGAGGCGCATGCGACCGCGACCGTTCGCGAGGCGAGGGCCGAGCGCGTCGTCGACGCGTTGCCCGACCCACAGCGGGACGAGCACCACCATCATCTCGACGCAGAGGATGATCATCGCCGCGAGCAGGGGGGCCGCGAGCTCGCCGCTGGTCTCCGCGCGGATCCCGCTCACGACGGCGAGCGAGACCGAGAGCGCGGCCGCGGTCCACGCCTCGGGGCGGGTCGTGAGGGGCGTCTGCGTCGGGATCGCGAGGGCGGCGACGGCGAGCGCGAGGAGCGGCACGAGCCACGTCGCGGGGACGCCCACGACCGGGGAGAACGCGCTGAGGACCCAGAGCGCGACGGCGGCGACGCGCGCGACGCGGCGCACGAGATCGACGCGGTAGTCGGGAGGAGGGCGGAGTGGCGTCACGGCGGTTCCCCTTTTCGGCCGCGGAGTGTCGCACGAGATTCAGGGCGCGGGCTCAGCCTCCGAAGGGCCACCATCCCCGCTTCTTCGGGGCCGCGGCGGGGCGCTGATAGAGGGCCGTCGCCTCGGCGGGCGTGAGCGTGCGGTCGAAGTGCACGGGCCCCTCGGGCGTCGCGAGGAGAAAGGGCGCCGTGAGCGACGCGCTCCCCCGGTCGCGGAGCTCGGGGATGGCGCCGTGATACGCGAGGGCGATGCGCGCGAGGCTCTGCGGGTCGGCGCTCGCGGCGCACCTGTTGGCGGCGTCGAAGTCCGCGGCGAGGGCGATGGCGACCTTCGCGATGACGTCGCCCTGCCCGCCGGGTTCGAGGTGCTTGTCGGCCGAGGTGCGGATCGCGTCGTAGGGGCTCATGGCGGCCTTCATCGACGCGGCCACCGACTCGCTGAAGCGCTGCGCGGGGGTCTTCGCGGTGACCTCCTTCGCGGCCTGCGCGGCCTCGGGCGACGAGGGACCGACGGTGGGCTGCGCGCCCGCGAGGGCCACGGTGGCGCCGCAGTACGAGCAGTTGAGAAAGGGCGGCGGAGGGGTCGGCGTCGTGAGGGCGGCGCCGCAGCGGGGACAGACGAGCGCGGTGGTCATGGTGTGGCGTCAGGTCGCGCGGAGCGCGTTGTCAGCGGTCGCTCACTTGCCGAGGGGGTACCAGGGCTCGGGCTTGTGACCGAGCATCTTCTCGAGGAGGGAGCAGCCCTCGATGGCCTTCCACTTTCGCTTGTACTCGACCATGCCCCAGGCGGCCTCGATGGTGAGCTCGATCTCGAGGCCGCCCCACTTCACGTCGTACTCGATGGCCGGCTTGCGCGCGACGGCGGACTTGGCCTCGCACGAGAGGAAGGTCCCGCCGTTGACGTCGAGGTTGAGGGCGCCCTTCTTCATCAGGAAGAGGTTGCCGCCGACCTTGACCGAGATCTTCCCCTCGCCCGACGCGGTGGCCTCGTGCTCGTCGGGCGACGAGCGGCCCCAGCGGCCCTGGAGCGAGAGCTCACCCGCGAACTTGAGGTAGAGGTAGAGGTCGCCGATGTAGTCGGTCGTCCACTTCTTGATCCACGGCGGGATCGCGTTGGTGGGACCGAAGGGGATCATGAACTCGCCCTTGATGAGCGGGTCGAGCTTGAGCGTCATATGCGTCGTAGCTTGTAGAACGCGCGGTGGTCGGTGTGCTCGGCCCAGCCGCCGTGAAGATCAGCGAGGTCTTGAAGAACTCCCACTTGGTCTCTTTGCCGACGAGCGGCGCGAGGAGCTTGTCGAAGGCCCAGTCGAGCTGCTTCTTCTTGTCCGTGAGGGTCTTGAGGAGCTCGTTCTTGACCTTGAAGCCCCGTCGTCCTCGGCGCCGAGGACCGGTCGTGAGCGAGACGTCCCAGGTCCACTGCGTGGGGGCCTTCTTGAAGTCGACGTCGATGGAGATCTTCCACTGGTCGATGGGGTAGGCCTTCACCTCGAGGTGCTTGGTGGGCCCCGAGCAGCACGTGCAGTTCACGTGATACGACTTCGGGAGCACTTCGAACACGCCCCAGAGCGTCTTGAAGCCCCAGCCCTTCGCCACGAACGACGAGTTCACGCCGGTCTTCACGGGCTCCGTCGAACCGGGCGCGTGCACCTCCCAGCGCGGGTGCTTGCCGCAGCCGCCGCGGAGCTGCGACGTGAGCTTGATGCGGTCGTGGGAGCGCCCCGGCACGACCTCAAGCAGCCCCGACCTGTTGGCCTTGCGGCCGTTGTGAGAGCACTCTGCGGTGACCCCGAGGAGCTCGCACACGACCTCCTCGCGCACGGGCGGCGGCGGGGCGGCGGGCGGCGGAGGCTGCGGCGCGGGCGCGGCGGAGGCGGCGACGCCGCCCGTGATCGAGGGGCGACCGCGGACGACGCCGGGGACCTTGAACGCGACGTGGCGCGCGCGCACGAGCCTCGCGAGGAGGGCCGTGGCGGTGACGTCTTGACGGTGGTTGCGCAGCGTCGCGACGTCGAGCGCGGCGTAGCGCGGCGAGGCCCCGACGGCGCGCAGGATCTCCGCGCGCTGCGCGGGCGTGAAGGTCGAGAGGAACGCCTCGGGGCTCGCGTAGGGGTCGGGGAGCTCGGCCTCGGAGGAGGCGGGGCTCACGACGAGTTCGAAGCGGCTGCCGAGTCGGTTCTGGATGAGCATTGGCGCGGCTCCGACTCAGCTCAGGGAGAGTCGTCGTCGAACGAGATGACGATGCCCGTGCGGGTGCGAATGGCGCTCTGCGAGGGGTTGTTGCTGGTGACCGGGCTCAGGGTCTCGTGGTTGGGCACGGAGCCCACGATGATGGGCCGGTCGGGGTCGCCGTCGATGTGAGAGAGCAGCACCTCGGTGCCGATGTGCAGCGGGAAGTGCATCCCGTAGCCGCTGCCGCTGGCCACCTGCGCCATGCGGATCCAGCGCGAGGCCTTGCCGCCGGTCTCGCCGCTCACGTCGAAGGGGAGCTCGATCTTGTAGCGCCCGAAGGCGTCGATGGGGGCCGAGCTGCCGAGGCCCGTGGGGCCGTCGACGCGGCCCTGCATGATGCCGAAGATGCGCGGGCGCGGCGTGACGCGCGCGGGCCTGAAGGCCGTCTCCGCGGGGATCGCTTCGAAGGTGTTGGCGTAGCCCTGGTTGCCCGCGCGGTTGTCGGTGGTCGAGCGCAGCTGCGTGACCGAGTGGGTCACCTGCGTGACGACGTACTGCGCGTCCATGTCGGTGAGCGTGTGGCCTTCGAGGGTGAACTTCGTCCCGCCGCAGAAGCCGCGGACGCGCGAGACGCCGGGGTACACGTGGCGCCGCTGCGCGAGCTCCTGCGCGCGGACGCGGGCGTAGCGCTGGCCCTGCTTGTTGTCCTTGAAGTGGTCGCCGTACCAGAGGTGATACCCGTGGCCCTCGGGGAGCACCGGCGCCTCGACGCGCAGCGGCGTCGAGGGCGTGCGGTAGTTGTAGTCCTTGAGGATGACCTTCTGCTGCACGGCGCGGGCGACGCGCGAGAGGGCCGCGACGGTCTCGCCGGAGTCGACGGAGTTCTCGCGCGGGTCGAAGCGGATCGTGTCGTGGCCTTCGAGGGGGTGAAAGGCGTTGTTGCCGTCGGCGAAGACGACCTTGTCAGCGCCGTCGTGGGTGAAGAAGAAGAAGATCCCCTCGTGCTCCAGGAGGCGGCACAGGAAGTCGAAATCGCTCTCCTGGTACTGCACGGTGTACTCGCGCTTGGGGTACGCGCCCGTGAGCCGGAGTTCGAAGTCCTCGCCGTCGGCGAAGCCGATCTCGGTGAGCACGTCCTTCACGATCTCGGGGACCGAGAGGTCTTGAAACACGTACGAGCCGATGTTCTGCGTGGCGTACCAGAGCCGCGGGACGAAGGCCGCGCGGTACACCGTCGGGCCGCGGTCGCCGGGCGAGAGCAGCGTGAGCTCGCGCAGCACGCCGTAGCGCGGGAACGACGCCTCGGGGCCGAACGAGATCCACGTCTTGGCGCCCAGCATGGCGTCCATCGCGGCGAGGTCGAGCACCCCGTTGGCGTCGGTCTGGAGCTCGAGTTCGAATTCGAAGAGCCGCGACAGCTCCTCGACGCCGTGCATGCGACGGAGGAACAGATCGCCCGCGGCGATCGCTTCAGACTGGAACGTGACCTCGAAGGGGTTGTGCTCCGCGGACATCAACGGCTCCTTGTCATGGAGAGATAGAGAAACGGGTCGGACTCTGGGCGCTGGCGATGCGTGGCCCCACCGGCGGCGCTCCGACGGTGCCACGGATCGCGCCGTCGATCTATGCGTCTTCGCGTTCGAAACGACCGACCGCCTCGCGGGGCATCGCGGCGTCGCGTGCGAGGAGGAAGGGCGTCCGCTCCGAGGGCCCGTACCCGTCGTGTCCGAGGGCCGTGATGGCGACGGCCTCGACCGCCGAGGCTTCGCACCCCGGGTGGTGCAGCACCAGCACGTTGGGGCTCGGCGCCCGCACCGCGACGGGTCCGTCGCCGAAGGTCACCCCCGCCGAGCGCGCGACGCCGTGCACCAGCGAGAGGTCGAAGAACGCGCTCGCCACCCACGGCGCCACGAGGGCCGCGACCGCGCGCCCCTCGCCGTCGCTCGACCGCTCGCAGCGGCCGCGGAAGCGCTCCTGCTCGCGCTCCACGTCGGCGCGGCGAGAGAGCTCCTCGTCGGTGAGCGAGAGCGCGTCGCGCTCCGAGCGCCGCAGCACCGAGACGTGGAGGTCGCAGACCACCGCCGCGACCACCGCCGCCACGGGCGTCTCCGCGCGGAGCACCTGAAGGATCACCGGGCTGTCGTCGGGCGCGGCGCGGTACATCCCGTCGATGACCGACCACGGCACGAGCCTCCTCGCGACGTGCGCCGCGGCGCCGCAGCGGCACACCCTCGTCGCGTCGGCCCAGGGCGCCAGCCCGTCGCACGCGTAGCGGACCTCGCGCGCGAGCCGCTCGCTCCCCGCGGGACACTTCGCGGGCAGCGCCGTGAGGTCGAGGGGGAGCCCCCGGCGACCGTCGTCGAAGGTCGGAAAGGCGCGCGCGTCTTCGATGTGAAAGCGCACCCCGGGGCGCATCGCGGCCACGGCGTCGAGGAAGCGCCGCGTCACCGAGAGCCTTTCATTCACGGCGTCTGCGAGCACCGCGGCGCCCTCCGAGAGCGTCAGCCCGAGGCGCAGCACGCTCGCGGACACGGGCGCGAGCTCCACGGGCACGGCGACCCCGTCGGCGTCGACGGTGAGCCTCCCCGCGTCGGCGTCTTCTTCCACGCGCACGCCCGATCGAACGAGCCACAGGCGCGCGAGCGAGACCCAGCGCGCGCGGTCGAGCAGCATCGCGGCGCGGAGCGTCCCGTCGCCGAGCGCAGACGCCACGGGTTCGCCGAGGGCCATCCACAGGGCTTCGACAGCGGTCGAGGGCGCGAGGTACACCGCATCGAAGGTTGCTCCGTCGGGGTCGTTCGCGCGGAGCGTCGCGAGGGTGCGCTCGAGCGCGTGGGGCTGCGCCGCGACGAGCCACTGACCGGGCTCCGGGGCGTACACGGCGGCCGCGTCGGCGAGCGCTTCGAGGCCGAGCGCGCGCAGCGCCGTCGCGAGCGACGGGAGCCTCCCGAGCGCGTCGGCGAGGGCCTCGTCTGCGACGCCCGAGAGGGAGCGTTCGGGGCCGTCGAAGGGCGCTTTCAACGCGCGCGCCTCGCCGTTCACGACCTCGACGATGAGGTCCGCGCCGACGCCCACGAGGGCGCGGTGGAGCCTCCCTGCGACGACGCGATGCGAGGCCCCCGAGGGGCACGCGCAGGCCGGGTCTTCGGCCGATCGACCGGGAGATTCGACGAGCTCGCGGAGGCGCGCGAGGGCGTCGGCCACGCTCGCGGGGCGGGCGGGCGAGAGCGGCGACGTCCACGGGAGCTCGCTCCCTCGGAGCAGGAGCGAGAGCTGTCCGCAGCGGGCGCAGCGCCGGAGCAGGTGGACCGTGTCGGGCGGGGCGAAGCGCCCTCGCGTCGCGCTCGCGCGCTGCTCGCGGGAGAGGGTGAGCGCGCGGCGGAGCGCGGCGGCGTCGGGGCCTTCGCCCGGGTCGTCGTGGGGGGTCATCGCGGGGCGAATGTATAGCGACGCGCGGAGGCGCTCTGTTATAACCGTCCGCCGGGTTGTGGCGCCTCCACGCGACGCAACTCCGCACACGAGGGAGCGCCGCGCAGATGACCGCACCTGGTTCCATCCCCTTCGCGATCGCGCTGCGCAGAGCGGTGATCGCCTCCGTCGACGCAGACGGAGCCTTCGCAGATGTGCTGCTCGGCGACGAGCGCGTGCGCGCCGCGGTGGTGCACGGCGGCGCCGAGCCCGTGGTGGGCGCCGAGGCCCTCGTGGCGCTCAACGCTTCTTCGGAGTGGTTCGTGCTCGGCGCGCTCGGCGCGAGGCCCGCGGTCTCGACGCGCGACGGCGCGCGCGCGTCGCTCGAACACGACGGCGGCGACGAGGTGCTGCGCCTCCGTGACGCGAAGGGCGCGGTCCTGGTCGAGCACCGCGCGGGTCACACCGTGGTGCGCGCGGCGGAGGGCGACCTCGAGCTGCGCGCCGACGAGGGCAGCGTGCGCGTCGTGGCGCGCGACGCGGTGACGGTGTCGGGCGCGGGCGCGGGCGCGCTGCGCGTCGACGCGACGGGCGTCGAGGCGTCGGGGCCGTCGCTGCGATCGACGACGACGAAGACCACGGTCGAGAGCCGCGAGGCGGTGATCTCGGCGGCGCGCGTGGGCGTGTCGGCCGAGCGCGTGAACGTCACGGCGAAGGTGATGGAGTCGCGCGTGGGGCGCATCGTCGAGCGCGCGCAGGAGGCCTACCGCGACGTCGAGGGGACGCTCCAGCAGCGCGTCGGGCGCTACCGCGTGCTCGCGAAGGAGACCTGGCAGGTGCTGTCGGGTCGCGCGATTCTGAAGGCCCGCGGCGACGTGCGCGTCGACGGCGAGAAGCTCTACCTCGGCTGAGGGTTCACGGAGGTCTACGGCGATGTTCCCTGCGTCGACGAAGGGTGGCGGTCAGTGCGCGGCGTTCCCGGATGTCTGCAAGGTCCCGGCGCCGCCGGCGCCCTTCGTGCCGACGCCGTTCCCGAACATGTCGCAGTGCTCCGGCGCGAGCGAGACGAGTTCGAAGGTGAAGATCGTGGGCAAGCCCTCGATCCACAAGAGCTCGGAGATCGGCCGCTCCAGCGGTGACGAGGCGGGCACCCTCAAGGGGATGATCTCGCAGGTCAACATGGACAAGACCCAGTACCGCATGGGCTCCGTGAAGGTGAAGGTCGAGGGCAAGGCCCTGGTCACCGTCACGAAGATGTGCGGCCAGAACGGCACGAGCTCCAACGCCCCTCCGGGCGCGCAGGTCGCGCCGAGCCAGACCAAGGTCATCTGCATGATGTGAGGGCGCGCCGCAGCGCTCCCCTCGCCGTCACCTCCGCTCTCACAACTCACGGCCGCCACCGCGCGATGGTTCAGGTGCATCAATGACAGACCCGGCACGCTTCGATCCGAACATCGACCAGCCTGGCGCCTCGGGCGGCACCGGCGAGATCCGTCAGGACCAGGACAGCCCCGTGCCCGAGTCCGGCGAGGACGTCGCCCGCCGCGAGGCCGCGCGCGCAGAGGCGCAGCGGGCCAACGCGACGGCCACGGCGAGCGAGAACGCGGCGAGCGATCAGGAGGCCGCCGCGGCGCGCGCGCGTCAGGCCGAGGCCGACCAGAACGCGCAGGTGCTCGCCATCGAGCAGCGCGCCGATCAGCAGGGCGGCTTCACGCAGGCCGACCTCGTGGAGTACCGCGCCGCCGTCGCGCGCTCGACGGAGCTGCGCACGGCCCGCGAGGCCGCCGAGACGCAGGCCGCCGCGGCGAGGGCGCAGGCCACGAGAGACCGCGCCGCGGCCAACGAGGCCCGCGAGGCGATCCCCGAGGTGCCCGGCGCGGGCGCCGCGGAGGAGCGCTACAAGGCCGCGCAGAACGCGTCGCCGCGGCAGTGCTACCAGGTGGCCGTCCCCCACGCGAACACGCGGATGACCTTCGGCGCTTCGGCGGGGCGCGGGGGCTCGGGCGCGAGCCTCACGACCGACGGGTCGATCATGCTCGACTCCGCGGGGCCCACCGACGTGCAGGCCGCGGGCAACCTCTCGCTCCAGACCAACGCGGGCCTCGCGGCGGTCTCCGACGAGGGGACGCTCATCGGCACCAAGGCCGCGATGTCGGTGCAGGCGGGCGAGAGCATCAAGGTGTGGGCGGGCTCTTCGGTGCCCGCGGGGCCCTGCGGCACGGGCGCGGGCGCCAACGTGCCGAAGCCCAACGCCGAGGGCCCCTCGTCGCGCGCGGAGAAGTTCGTCGCGGCGGCGATGCTCCCCACGGCGATCGGCAAGACCGCGGCGGACCTCACGGGCTTCGCGAGCGGCAACCCCTGGGACACCATCGCGGCCGCGGGCGACACGATGAGCAACGTGGGCACCCTCGTCGGCACGGCGAACACGCTCGCGGGCGGCAGCGGCGAGAACGGCGCGGGTCACTTCTCGGAGACGGCCGCGACGTGGGGAGACAACATCTCCGCGGTCGGCGGCAAGAACATCTTCGGCGCCATCGCGGGCACGGCCGCGGCGACGGGCGCGGCGGGCGCGGGCGAAGGGACGAAGGTCGACATCCAGGGCCCCTCGGGCATCTCGATGCTCACCAACGCGAAGATCACCGGCACCGCGACGAACAACATCGAGTTCAAGACCGCGGTGAAGTTCTCGGTCAACGCCGCCTCGGTGGCCGAGATGGTCACGCAGACCGCGAGCATCTTCGGGATGATCAAGTCGGAGATGAAGGGCGGCGCGATCTGCAACCTCATGTCCTTCGGGATCATCGGCCTCGAGGCCCCGGCGATCCGCATGGCCTGCGCGAAGATGAACATCGACGCCGTGGCGACCTACATGCTCAAGTCGCCGAAGATCGATTTCGTGGGGGCCATCGTGGCGATCCGCGCGAAGACCTTCTTCACCGTGAACACCCCGGTCACGATCCTCGACTCGGAGATGAAGGTGCAGAAGCAGGCGCTCTTCAAGAACGACGTCGACGTGAAGGGCGACACGTCGATGAAGAAGAACCTCTCCGTGAAGGAGAAGATCAAGGCCAAGTCGGAGCACCTCAAGGAGAAGCTCGAGGTGCTCGGCAAGCTCGTCGCGAGCTGAGGCGATGACCGAGGCCAGCAAGGGCATGAGGGTCGCGAAGGACTCGAAGTACGAGTTCTCCTACGCGGTCTGGCAGCTCCGTCCTCCGCAGCACACGATGACCGTGGTGGTGAAGGCCACCTACGCGCTCGTGCACGGGGGCGTCTGCGTCGACGCCGAGAAGCCCGTCCCCTGCGGCGGCGACGCGCACTGGGACGACGACCCCGACGCGAGCCTCCGCCTCGACGGCGACCTCGCGCTCACCAAGCCCCGCGGCGAGTGCACCCTCGCGGGCACCTGCTACGCCCCCAACGGAGTCCCCGCGGCGGCGGTGCAGGTGCGCATGCGCGTGGGCGCCATCGACCGCTCGATCACCGTCGTGGGCGACCGCTACTGGAGCTCGAACGGCGTCCTCGCGGGCCCGGTGCCCTTCGAAAAAATGCCCCTGCGCTGGGAGCGCGCCTTCGGCGGACCGGCCTTCGCCGAGAACCCCGTCGGCGTCGGCATCGTCGCCGTCGACACGCCGCGCGGCAGGGTCGTCCCGCTGCCCAACCTCGAAGACCCCTTCGCGCTGATCCACTCGCAGGGCGCGCGGCCGCCGCCCGCGCACCTCGGCCCGCTGCACCGCATGTGGAGCGCGCGCATCCGCTACGCGGGCACCTACGACGACCGCTGGCGCGACACGCGCTGGCCGTGGTTCCCCGACGACTTCTCGCCTGCGTACTTCAACGCGGCGCCCGTCGAGCAGCAGATCGACGGGTACTGGCGCGGCGACGAGCGCATCCTGCTCCGCGGCCTGCACCCCAAGCTCACCGAGGTCGACACGCGCCTCCCCGCGCGACGCGTGCGGGCCTTCGTCGACCGCCGCAACGCCGACGGTCAGGGCGTCTTCACCGAGCTCGTGATGCGCCTCGACACCATCACCATCGACGCCGACAAGGGCGAGGTCTACTGCCTCTGGCGCGGCACCGTCGACGTCGCCGACGAGAAGCTCTCCGACGTCGACCGGCTCTTCTACCTCGACGCCCCCGCGGCCGAGCCCCTGCGCGACCTCGCCGCGTGCGAGGCCCTCATGTGGCAGAAGATCCGCGAGCTCGACGGCGACGACGAGGAGCAGGAGTCCGACGCCCCCGACGACGAGAATTTCGTCACGCCGCCCGAAGTCCCGCTCGAAGAGACACCGTCGGTCAAGCGGCTCACCGAGCGCTTCAACGAGGCGCTCATCCCCGCGGGCGTCACCCTCGCGGGGCTCTCCGCGGGCGCAGCGTCGGAGCCGCTCCCGAAGGCGTCTGCGGTCGTCGCGGCGCTCGAGAAGCAGAAGCACCCCGTGCCCGCCGAGGTGCGCGCCGCCGCGGTCGCCGAGGCTGAAATCGAAGGCGAGGCCGAGGCCCCCGCGGAGCTCACCCGCGACGACGTCGAGCGCATGGCCGCCGCGGGCGAAGACCTCACGGAGCGAGACCTCACGGGCCTCGACCTCTCGGAGCTCGACCTCTCGGGCGTCGATTTCTCGGGCTGCGTGCTTCGTGGTGCGCGCCTCGACCGATGCCGCCTCGAAGGCACCCTCTTCGACGAGGCCAACCTCTCCGAGGCCGTGCTCGCGCGGAGCTTCGCGCGCGGCGCGAGCTTTCTCGAAGCCGATCTCTCGAAGGCGCGCGCCGACGCGGCGACCTTTCGCGGGGCCGTGTTCGACGGCGCCGACGCCGAAGAGGCCAGCTTCGAACACTGCGACTTCGAAGAGGCCAGCTTCGAACGCGCGGGCTTTCACAAGACGCGCTGCGTCGCCGCGCGCTTCGTGAAGGCGAAGCTCACCACGGCGGACTTCACCGAGGCGGTGCTCACGGGCGCGGACTTCACCGAGGCCTCGCTCGTCGACACGTCGCTCGAACGCAGCCGCGCCGAGGGCGCGAACTTCGACCGCGCGGACATGACCGGCGCGCGCCCCTCGGAGGGAGCCCGCTTCGAACGCGCCACGCTCACGGGGATCAAGGGCGCGAAGTCTCAGTGGGCGGGCTCCGTGCTCGACGACGCGGACCTCACGCACGCCGAGCTCGAGAAGGCCGACTTCACCGGCGCCAACCTCGTGCGCGCGCGCCTCGACGGGATCAAGGCCCGCCGCGCGTGCTTTCAAGAGGCCGTGCTCGTGGGCGCGAGCGCCCTCGGGGCCGACGTGTTTCAAGGCAGCTTCGAAGCGGCGGACCTCTCGCACGCCGACCTCCGCGGCGCCAACCTCTTCGCGGCGCAGCTCTGGCGCGCGAAGACCGAGGGCACGCAGCTCACCCTCGCCAACCTCGACCGCACGCACCTCGAAGGCGAGGAGCGCCCGACGTGAACGAGATCACCACGCCCGAAGGGCTCCAGCGTCACCTCGCGGCGTCTCTCCTGCTCGAAGACGTCGTGATCCGTGGGATCACCATCGAAGACGCGGAGCTCGTCGAGCTCGACCTGCGCCGCGTCGACTTCGTGAACGTCACCTTCCGCGCCGCGCGCTTCGCCCGGTGCAGGCTGACCTTCGTGCGATTTCTCGGGTGCTCCGTGGAGCGCAGCCGCTTCGAGGAGTGCGCCATCGCGGGCCTCGCGTTCGAGCCCGACCCGCGCGGCGTCGAGTGCGCCCTCGACCGCGTGAGCTTCGTGCGATCGAGCTTCGCGAGCTGGATCATGCGCCACGCCACCGTCGCGCGCTCCGTCGTGCAGGACTGCGTCTCGACGCGCTGGCGCTTCGAAGAGAGCGACGTGGCGGGGCTCCTGGTGCTCAACGGCTCCCTCGACCGCTGCGTGTTCAAGCGCTGCGCGCTCGACGAGCTGTGCGTCGTGGGCGCGGCCCTCAACGAGCCTGATTTCACGGGCTCCCGCGTCGACCGCGCGGAGTGGGTCTCCGCCGAGGTCAAGGGCGGCGTGTGGACCGGCGCGCACCTCCGCGGCGCCGCGCTGCGCGGCTGCGCCTTCGAAGACTCGGACCTCCGCGCCCTCGCCGCGGCGCCCGCCGAGATGACCGAGTCTCGCATGCGCGGCGTGACCCTCGCGGGCCTCGACCTCTCGCGCGTCGCGCTCACGGGCTCGACCCTCGGCGCCGTGCAGGCCGCCCGCTGCGACCTCTCCGACGCCGACCTCACGGGCGTCAACTGGGAGGAGTGCGCCCTCGACAACGCGCGCCTCGAGCGCGCCGCGCTGCGCGACGCGTCGTTCAGCCGCTCCTCGCTGCGGGGCGCGGATCTGCGCGCGGTCACCGCCGAGGGCGCGTCCTTCGACGGCTGCTCGCTCGTGGGCCTCGACGTGCGCGGCACCACGCTCACGGGCGTGAGCTTTCGCGACTGCGACATGCAGGAGCTCAAGGCCGGCGGCGCGGGCTTTCCGTCGTGCGAGTTCAAGCGCACCACGCTGGCCTCGACGCGGCTCGTCGGCTGCGACATGCGCGAGGCGACCTTCGAAGAGGCCACGCTCGTCGGCGCCGACCTCTCGCGCGCGACGCTCGACATGGCCACGCTCACGGGCGCGAAGTGCCAGGGCGCGCGCTTCGACGGCGCCTCGATGGAGGCCGTGTATTTCGACGGCGCGACGGCGGAGTCGGCGTCCTTCGCGGGCGCGCGGCTCACGAACACCTCGCTCGAAGGCACCACCCTCGAACACGCGGATTTCTCGGGCGCCGACCTCACGGGCGTCAACCTCACGGGCGTCGACTTCAGACGCTGCCGCTTCGACACGGCGACGCGCTTCGAACGGACCATGTTCGTCGACGCCGACCTGCGCGGCTGCAACTTCACGCGCGTCGAGCTGCCCGACGTCGACCTCACGGGCGCCAAGACCGCCGAGGCGCGCTTCGACGAGGCCAACCTCGAGCGCTGCATCGCCGCGGGCGCGGACCTCCGCGGCGGCGTCTTTCTCAAGGCGAAGATGCGCTACGCGGACCTGAGCGGCGCGAAGCTCGACGGCGTCGACCTGCGCGGCGCCGACCTGCGCGAGGCGATGTTCGTCGAGGCGAGCGCCATCGAGGCGCAGCTCACGCTCGCGCGGCTGGAGCGGGCCAACATGGAGAAGGTCGACCTGCGCAAGGGCCGCCTCGACCACGTGAAGGCGCGCTGGGTGAACCTCGCGTACGCGAAGCTCGACGCGGCGGACTTCTCACACGCAGACCTCCGCGGCGCCAACCTGCACCGCGTCTCGGAGGTCACCACGCGCTGGAACGACGCGGATCTCACGGACGCGTCGCGGCTCGACGGTCCGCTCGCGCGCGGCGAGGACTTTCGCCCGCCGCGCCTCTCGCAGATCAAGTGATGGGGTTGCGTGTTCGGCGTGACTACGCGGCGGCGTAGTTGCTGACGTCGATGCGCTGCACGCGAGACTTGAGGAAGGCGATGACCGCGGCCTCGTCGCGCTCCGGCGCGCCGGGGATGTGGACGAAGTGCTTCGCCAGGGTCTTCCACTGGCCGAGCATGAGGTAGGCCCACACCATGAAGAAGTCGATGCCTTCGAACACGATCGCGTCCTCGCGCGCGTAGGTCTCGAGGTTGTCGCGGAACTCCGCGGGGAGCTCGGTCCAGTGCGTGCGGGCCTTGACGTGGTGGTGGATGTGATACCCGTCGTTGAAGGCCCTGCGATTGTAGCGGGAGTTGATGCAGGTGATGCTGTTCTTGTAGGCGTTGCCGGGGTCCGCGGCGTCGACGAAGGCGTGCTGCCCCCAGTTGCCCGCCATCATCAGGAAGCGGACGATCACCAGCGGGATCAGGAACACCGCCATCGACGCGCGCCAGTTCAAGAGGCACAGCCCGCCCGCCACGAGGAGGAAGCTCCCCTCGCCCACGATCGTGCGCAGGAGCAGCTTCGGGTTGTGCTTGCGCTTGTGGTACCCGACGAGGCGCGCGAGCCCGAAGAGCAGAAAGTCGACGTAGTACGTGAGCCAGTCGGCGAGGCTGTCGCGCTGGTACTTCATCGTCGAGCTGAGGTCTTCGGGGAGGTTGTTCTCCGGGTGGTGCATCCCCATGTGGTGGGCGAAGTACGTCTCCGGCGACTCGCCCATGAAGGGCCCGATCACCCACGGGATGATCTGGTTCATCCACGCGCGCTCCTTCTTGAAGAGCGTGCGGTGCGACGTGCAGTGCAGCATGAGGATGAAGCGGTCGAGCACCCCGAAGGCCACGATCACCCAGTAGATCGGCGCCGCGTACCAGAAGTACTGCGCGGGCACGAAGAAGAGCCCGACCCCCAGGAGCGCCACGGCCAGGCACTGGAGGATCAGGTACACGAAGGGCAGGTCGCGCTCGTCGTTGATGAGCGTCGCGAGCACGCGGTCGAGGGTCGTCTCGACGCGCGGCGAGGAGTGGGCGATGTCCTTGAATTCCACGGCGGCGCGGACGCTATCACAGCCGCGCCGCGCCGCGGGAGAGAGGGCGCTACATCCGCTCGGGGGCCTCGATGCCGAGGAGCATGAGACCCTCGCGAAGCACCGCCACCGTGAGTTCGCACAGGCGCAGACGCGAGGCCCGCACCGCCCCCTCGGACTTGAGCACCGGGCACTCGTTGTAGAAGGTCGAGTACGCCGTCGCGAGCTCGTAGAGGTAGTCGCAGAGCAGGTGCGGACGCGACGTGCGCGACACCTCGTCGACGGCCTCATCGAAGGAGAGGAGCCGCAGCGCGAGGCCCCGCTCCGCGGCTTCGAGGGCGCCGACCTCGCCCGCGACGAGCTCCTGATCGGCGGCCTTGCGCAGGATCGAGCAGATGCGCGCGTGCGTGTACTGGAGGTAGGGGGCCGTGTTGCCCGTGAGGGCGAGGGCCTTGTCCCAGGTGAAGGTCACCAGGGTCGTGCGGTCGCGCGAGAGGTCGTTGTACTTCACCGCGCCGATGCCGACCTTGCGGGCGACCTCGCGGGCCTCCTCGTCGCTGAGGTCGGGGTTGCACTGGCGCGCCACGTCGAGGGCGCGGCGCTCGGCCTCGTCGAGCAGAGCTTCGAGGCCGATGACGTTGCCGTCGCGCGTGCTGAAGGTGCCTTCGGGCAGGCGCATCAGGCCGAACCACACGTGCTCGAGCGAGGTCTTCACGCCGAGGCGCCGCGAGGCCGCGAAGAACTGCCTGAAGTGGAGCTGCTGCCGCTCGTCGGTCACGTAGATCACGCGCGACGGGTGCCAGCGCTCCTCGCGGTAGAGCACCGTGGCGATGTCGGTGCTGCCGTAGAGAAAGCCTCCGTCGGCCTTTCGCACGAGGAGCGGCGGCATGGCCTCTCCGTCGCGGGCCTTCTCGAAGGTCACCACGACGGCGCCCTCGCTGTGCTCGGCGATGCCCTCGGCGAGCAGCCGGTCGACGGTGCCCGCGAGGCGGTCGTTGTAGGCGCTCTCGCCGAGCACCACGTCGAAGCTCACGTCGAGGCGGCGGTAGACCCGTTCGAACTCGTGCATCGAGACGTCGATGAAGCGGCGCCAGAGGGCCACGCTCTCGACGTCTCCGCGCTGGAGCTTCACGAGCTCGGCGCGCGCCTCGCGGAGCAGCTCCGGGGCGTCCTTCTCGGCGCCGTCGTCTTCCTCGCCGTCGGCCTTCTCGGGCTTCGCGGCGCCCATGGCCTTGCGCTGGGCCTTCTCCTCGTCGGAGTACTTCACGTAGAGGCGCAGGAGCTCGCCCACCGGGTGCGCTTCGAACGCGGCGGGGTCGAGCCAGCGGCGCCACGCGACGAGGAGCTTGCCGAACTGCGTCCCCCAGTCGCCGAGGTGGTTGTCGGCGATGACGGTGTAGCCCGTGGCGCGCATCACGCGCTTGATCGCCTCGCCCAGGATCGTCGAGCGGATGTGCCCGATGTGCATGGGCTTGGCGACGTTGGGCGACGAGTAGTCGATCACGGCCACGGCGCCGCGGCCCGCGTCGCGGAGCGTCCTGCACGCGAGCACCGACGCGGCGATCCACTCGTCGCGGAGCGAGAGGTTCACGAAGCCCGCGCCGGCGATCTCGGCGCGCGCGATCGCGGGGTGCTCGGCGAAGGCGGCCGAGAGCGCGTCGGCGATCTCGCGCGGCGGGCGCTTGAGCGCGCGGGCGAGCTGCATCGCCGCAGACGACTGGAAGTCAGCCTTCTGCGACCGATCGACGGCCACCGCGTCGGGGATCGCGGCGTCAGGGAAGCGAGCCTTCAGCGCGTTGGCGCCGAGGCGACCGAGCTCTTCACGGAGTGTCAGCATGGGAAGGGCCGTGGGTGTATCACACACGCCCCCCGCGACGCGATCAGCGCAACGCGCACGCGGGGTCGCGCGGGAGCGCCTCGCAGCCCCGCCGCAAGAGCGGCTCAGCCCGCGCCCGGTCGCCCGAGAGCATGTACGCGGCGCCGAGGTTGATCACGTTGCCCGCGTCGCGGGGCGCCAGCCTCAGCGCGCGTCGGGCGGGCTCCACGGCGTCGCGCGCGCGGCCCATCTGGAGCAGGCACCCGGCGACGTTGTGCCACGCGCGCCAGTACGTGGGTTCGAGCTCCGTCGAGCGCGCGAAGAGCCCGACGGCCTCGGGGCATCCGCGCACCCGCGCCACCGCCACGCCGTAGTGATAGAGCACCCGCGCGTCGCCCTCGCCCTCGGGGAGGTCCGCGCCGAAGAGCGAGAGCGCGGTCGTCCACCGACCGGCCTGCGAGGCGCTCGTGAGCGCGAAGATCACCGAGAGCGCGAGCGCTCCGCCGAGCGCGACGCGACGGGCGCGCGCCCCGGCCTCGACGCCGTACGAGAGCAGCGCCCCCACGGCGAGGGCCCAGCCTGCGAGCGGATAGTAGAGGTAGCGGTTCGCGAGCTGCCCCGTGGCGGGCGCGGCGAGGGCCGACGTGGCCGAGAAGAGCACGAGCCACGAGAGGCCCACGGCGAGGCGCTCGGACAGCGCGGGAGCCCTTCGACGAAGCCCGATCAGCGCGACGAGGGCGAGCGCGAGCCCGGCTCCCCAGAGCGCCGCGGTGGCCGCGGAGGGAGGGCGCCACGCGAGCGCCGTCATGGCCTGACGACCCGTGAACGCGAGGGTGACGTAGTGCGCGACGCAGCCCATCACGCCGCGCGCGACCTCGGAGAGCGGCGCGCCCGTGAGCGCGTTGGCCGTGGTGATCGCGAGGTGACGACGCCAGAGGAGCGCGACCGCGATGAAGGCCCCCGACACGCACGAGAGCGTCAGGGCGCGGCGGATCCGCGCCGAGACCGTCCCCGGTGTGATCGTCGGGAGGAGCGCGGCGAGGGCGACGAAGGCGGGCGTGAGCGCGAAGACCTCTTTGCAGCTCATGGCGGCGAGCGTCGCGAGGCCCGTGAGGAGCGCGGTGATCCATCGCGCGCGCGGGGTGTTCGAAGGCCGAAGCGAGGCCGTGAGCGCGAGGAGCGCGAGGAGCGTCCCGAGGGCGTCGTGGCGGGCGTTGATGAACATCGCGCCCTCGGTGGCGCCCGGGTGCAGCGCGAAGAGCAGCGCCGCCACGACGGACGCTTCGAGCCCGACGCCCAGGCCCGCGAGCGCGCTCACGAGGCTCTGCGCCACGGCGGCGTGGATCGCCACGTTGAGCGCGCGAAAGGCCGTCATCGACATGCCGTGGAGGTGGGCCTGCGCCCAGAAGCTCACGGTCGAGAGCGGGCGGTAGACGCCTCCGCCCGCGGGGCCGAAGGGCTGCGTGAGGAGCGCGCGGCCGCCGTCGGGGGCGTACATCCGCGCTTCGCGGAGGATGTACTCGCGGTCGTCCCAGACGAAATCTCCCGAGAGGTGCGGGCCGTAGACGACGAGGGTCGCGACGAGGAGCGCCGCGCGGAGCCCGAGCGCGCGGCCGCGCCACGTCGAGGGAGCCTCCGCGGTCATGGCTCGTTGTCGACGATGGTGACCTCGCGCGCGTCGGAGATCATCGCGGCGCCGTTGGCGTCCTGCACCCTCACCTCGAAGCGAAAGCGCTGTCCGGTGACCTCCGCGGGGTTCTGGATCTGCAAGATCACCAGCTCGCCCGAGGTCGATTCGAAGCCCCCGGAGGTCTGGAGGAGACCGTGTCCCGGCGAGCGTCGGAGGCGGTCGCGGTCGTCGGTGAGGAGCCTCGCGCCGTCGAGGGAGAGCACCCGATAGGTCACGTAGACATCCGACGGAAGGCCGCGATAACGGACCCTCCCGAAGATGTGATAGCCGCCCTGCGGGCCGTGCACGACCTCGCTCTCACCGCTCCCGCACGAGGGCAGCGCCTGCCACGATCGCCCTCCCGTGCCGAGCTCCGCGGAGGGCGCCGAAGCGTCGGAGACAGAGGCGTCGACGGTGGGGGTGACACCAACGGTCGTCGAGTCAGAACCTGAGCACGCGGCGCACGCGACCAGTGCGCCGATCAGGGGGCCGTAGGCTCGCACGCGGGCGTTTATACAGCGCCCGTCGCGGGAGTGATATGGTGGCCGCGATGAGACGCACGATCCCGTGGACGCTCGCGCTCGCGCTGGTGACGGCGCAGGGCTGCGTGGCGAAGCCCGAGGCCACGCGCGACGGGGCATCGCCGTGCAGGCGCGACGAGGACTGCAACGGCGGCGCCCTCTGCGGCGAGATCGCCCTGTGCGTGCAGGGCTTCTGCGCAGACGACACGGTGTTCCGCGCGTGCACCGACGGGGGCTACCCCGACGCGCAGCGGCCGAGCGAGTGCGTGACCTGGGTGAGCTGCAACACGGCGACGTGCGGCGCGCTCGTGTCGTGCGTCGAGGGCCTCTGCGACGAGACCGCGCCGCGCGTGGTGATCCCCTGCGACGCGGGCGCCGACTGAGTCACGCGCTCTCCTCGCGCAGCGAGCGGAGCATCACGAGAAAGAACGGTCCGCCCACGAGGGCCGTGAGCGCCCCGACGGGGGGCTCGGTGCCGAGCGCGAGAAAGACCATCCGCGCGGCGAGGTCGGCGAGCACGAGGAGCGCCGCGCCCGCGAGAAACGACCCCGGCAGCACCCACCGGTGATCGGCGCCGAGGGCCGAGCGCACGTAGTGGGGCACGAGCAACCCCACGAAGGGGATGAGCCCGCACACGCTCACCACCGCGGCCACGACGAGCGAGGCCGCGAGAAAGATCACCACGCGCGCCGCGCCCACGCGCACCCCGAGGCTCGCCGCCGTGTCGTCGCCGAGCGCGAGGAGGTTCATGGGCTTGGCCGCGGCGAAGAGCGCGACGGAGCCCGCGAGCACGAACGCGCCCACGAGCGCCACGCGCGACGCGGGCTCCTCGGTGACCACGCCGAGCAGGAGCGAGAGCGTCTCCTGCGCGCGCCCCGAGGCGGCCACGGAGCGGATGAACGCGAGCGCCGCCGACGCGCACGCGTTGAAGACCAGGCCCGCGAGGAGCAGCGACTCGACGCCGACCCTGCCCGACGCCCGCGCCGCCGCGAGCACCGCCGCCGTGGCCCCGAGCGCGCCCGCGAAGGCCGCGAAGGGCACCGCCACGCCGCCGAGTCCGACGAGCACCGCGAGGGAGGCCCCGAGCGCCGCGCCGCCCGACACGCCGAGCGCGTAGGGGTCGCCGAGCGGATTGCGCAGAAGCGCTTGAAATGAAGCCCCGACGAGCGCGAGCGCCCCCCCCGCGAGGGCGCCGAGGCAGACGCGCGCGAGGCGGGCCCCGGCGATGGCCGCGTCGACGCCGTGGGGGTCTCTCCACGCGGCCGAGAACGACACGGGCGCCACGCCCACGCGCAGCGCGAGGAGCACCGCGCAGGGCGCGAGGACCGCGAGCAGACCCATGCGCGCGGCGCGGCTCACGCGCTCACCGGTTGCGCTCCCAGAGGATGCGCAGGCCGTCGAGGGTGAGAAAATCGTCGACGACGTCGATGGTGCGAGACTCGGGCGCGATGAGCCGCGCGAGGCCCCCCGTCGCGATGACCTTGCACGCGAAGCCCATCTCGCCGCGCAGTCGGTCGACGAGGCCGTCGACGAGGCCCACGTAGCCGAACACGATGCCCGACTGCATCGCGTGGAGGGTGTTGCGTCCGAGGGCGCGCGCGGGCCTCGCGATCTCGACGCGCGGGAGCCTCGCGGCGCGCGAGAAGAGCGCGTCGGCGGAGATCTGGATGCCCGGGCAGATCACGCCGCCGAGGTACTCGCCCTTGGGTGACACGACGTCGAAGGTGGTGGCCGTGCCGAGGTCGACGACGATGAGCCCGCAGCGCTCGCGGTCGTAGGCGCCCACGGCGTTGACGATGCGGTCGGCGCCCACCTCGCGCGGGTTTTCGATGAGGATGGGCATCGCGGTCTTGATGCCGGGCCCGACGACCATGGGCTCGTGCCCGAAGGCGTAGCGCACGGCGGAGACGAAGGTCTCGCCGAGGGAGGGCACCACGCACGCGAGGGCGCTCTCGGTGACGGCGTCGGGGGCGACGCCGCGCAGGTCGAGCATCATGCGCATGAGGGCGGCGTACTCGTCGGCGGTGCGTCCTCGCCCCGACTCGATGCGAAAGTGGTGGAGCAGGTCGTGGCCCGAGTACAGGCCGAGCACCGTGTTGGTGTTGCCGACGTCGATGGCGAGGAGCATGGACGCGGTGAATATCACGCAGCGCCGCGTTGGGGGTTCGGAGGCGTTGGCCTCCGCGGCCCGCAAGGAGGTTCACGTCGAGCGACGCGGCGCCCCCTTGCGGGCCATCGAAAGACACTGGACAAGCGCAGCGCCTTCGGGAGAGACTTTCGCAGACGGAGATCCCGTGGATCGCACCACGGGGACGCCCCCTGGCCGAGGAGGACGGAGAGGTTCTGGCCGGGCGTTTCCATGCCTGATCACCGCGGGGAATGCTCCGTCTGCGAAACCTTTGAGACCGTCGCGACCTTCGCGGGTGTGACCTCTCAGAGCGGCGCAGCGAGGTGCTGCTGCCGCCGCGAGAGGGCCGCGAGGCGCGGGTCATAGACGTTGACGTCGCCGTTCCTGCACTCGACGACGAAGACCGAAGGGGTCCCATCGAGCTTGCCGCGGCGACGGATCTCGAACGACGCGCCCTCTTCGAGGTAGCCGTAGAGGTCGAGCCTCGGGCGCGCGTTCTCGGTGATCGGCGAGGCCGTGCCCCGCGCGAACTCGTACCACCCCACCGGCGCCTTGTGGGGGAAGCGCGCCCTCACCCGCTCCGCCGCGAGGATGCGGTCGAGCGCGTTGGGGATGCTCTCGGTCGCCACCATCGCGTCCCACCGCTCGGCGGGCTGCGCCGCGCGCAGGTGCCACGACCCGAAGACCCCCGACTGATCGCGGAGGAGCAGCAGCGCGCCGCGACCGGGCGCCTCCACGAGCCGCCCGCTCTTCACCACCGCGCGGGGGTCGAGCTGGATGAGCTGCGGCTTGTGATCCATCGGCCGCACGCCCATCACGATCGCCCCGCCCTGCACCGCGATGCCGGGCTCGCAGCGCCCGGGACACTCCAACGTGAACGCCTTCATGAATCCCTCCGCCAGCCCGCTCGACGGTCCGCCCGAAGCCGGGAGCCCGCGCCCCTCGACGCCCTCGAAGCCCGCTTTCCGATCGTCATTTCTCAGCCAGCTCATCGTCCGCGCTCCCTCGTCGTCCCTCTGCCCCGTCGTGGCCCGTCGTGGCCCGTCGCGCCCGTCGCGCCCGTCGCCGCGCCTCAGCGCACGTCGTTGGCCGCGACGCCCCCCACGCAGGCCGCCGCGATCGACACCTCGCTCGTGCGCATGAGCGTGTTGCAGCACCCCGGCACCGCGCACTGCCGCACCTCGACGGAGGTCATCGACCCCTCGCCACAGCGCTCGAGCCCGAGCGACTCGAGCCAGTACCAGCTCCTCGCCGTGTAGGCCGTCCCGCAGAGCGGACACCTCGCCACGTAGCGCTCAGCACGCATGGCCGCCCCCCGCCGCGAGCATGAACTCGGGCTCCGGACCCCAGCGCCGCGCGAGCATCTCCGCGTCGTCCTGCGCCGCGATGGCCGCCGCCGCGCGCTCGTCGAGCCACGCCTGCCAGTCGGCCTCCGTCGCCGCCGCCGTCGACCGCTCCGCCCCTTCGCGCCTCGCGTCCGCGGCTGCGCCGCCGACCGCACGCACCACCCGCTTTCCATGCGCTGCCATGACGTCTGCTCCCCTTCTCTCGCGGAGCGCCGCCACCAGCGCCGCTCACATCCCCATCTGTACATCCGACCAGCTTGATTGTCAATCGACAATTGTCATTTTGTCGATCGGCCGTGCTCACCAGCTCGCGACGGCTTCGGGCGACGCCATGAGCACCACCGCGGTGCCGTAGGGCCCCGGCATCGGCCAGCCGTGCAGGCCCGTGCGCTCGTCGACCATGGGCCTCGGGCGCTTCGAACTCCGGATCACCCGCACGACCTCGCGCTCGCCCGGCAGCACCGGGATGTCGCCGCGCTCGCCGATCACGGCCACGGAGCGGTGCCCGGCGATGTAGATCACCGCCGCGCCGCCCGCGATCACGGCCACGCGCGTGACGACCTCGAGGGGCTGCGCGTCGGGGTAGCTCGCCACGAGGCGCGGCGCGTCCCACCCGACCTGGCGCACCGTGTGGCGCACCCAGCGACGGGGCACCGCGATGGCCGTGCCGATGGCGTCGGCGTCGTGCTCGTCGTGAGCCACGCACGCGAGCATCGCCGCAGGTGCCGAGCTCGTGCGCGATGCGGAGGTTCACCGCCTCCGCGCGAGCCCTTCGTGTCGATGTGAATCGTGCACGACTCAGGGACCGATCCACCCGTGGGCATGGGTGACCCCGCGGACAGGCGCCAACCGAGCGCCGCGATGATGGCCTTGAGGGGCGGCGCGACCACCCGTCGAGCCTCGCGGGCGCAAGGCCTCGGCCGCGGCTTCGCGCTGGTCCCATCCGAGACTGGTGTCGCTGACTGCTTCTTGACGCACGGTCGGCCCTCAGTTGAAGCCCTCCTCGACCCCGCCGGCAACGCCCCGAGCGCCGCGACGCCCGCACCGCGCGCGGAAATACCTTGTTTCAAGCGAGCTCCGCCGTAGCGCGGCGACAGCCAGCTCTCCGCAGCGTCGCAGTACGTGACGGTCTATGTCACTTCTTGCGAGGGACGCGCACGGCCTCTCGCGGCGCTTCACCGCCGAGGGCCTGGAGCTCCCGCTGCGCCTCGCGGTTGAGGGCCGCGTCGCGCTCGCGAGGGCGCCGCCGGCGCGCGCCGACCCCTGCGTGGTCATCACCCGCGAGCGTCGCCGAGGTCACCGGCGTCGAGGTCTTTCGCAGCGCCGCCGCAGCGTGCAGCCACGACCGCGCCGCGTCGGCCAGGTGCTCCTTGTCTCGCAGGAGCGCCGCCCCGTTGCGCGGGCGCGCACCACGTCGAGGTCCGCGAGGGCGAAGCTCCCCTGCCTGAAGGCCGCCGCGAGCGCGTCTTCGAGGGGGTTCGACTCCTCGTGCTCGGGCGCCGCGAGGCGATCTCGACGTCCGTCGCGCGCCGCGAGGTCAACGCCCCCTTGCCCGTCGAGAGCCACGAAGTCGACCCCTTGCGCGTTCGCGATGCGGTCGAGCCGCGCGGCGTCGACGCGCTCGCGCTGCCGTGCAGCACGCGGCTCATGTACCGAGCGAGAGCTTCGCCCGCTCCTCGACCTGCTTCTGGTTGAGCCCCGCGTGCTCCATCGCGGCGCGGACCCGGTCGGCCAACGTGCTCTTCATGGCCTGCGAGTATCGGCACGAAGTTGACAATTGTCAAACGTCAATCAATTCGTGCGAACTGACATGTCGATCGGCAGCTCCCGGCTGATGCGCCCCGACGCGGTTCTTCCATCCGCCGCACCTTGACGATCCCGCGGCGATCCAGCCTATCCTGCGCCGTGGACCTCGCGGGGCTTCGAGTGCTTCTCAGCGTCGTGGAGAGCGGCTCCATCCAGGGCGCGGCGCGCACGCTGGCCCTGCCGCGCTCGCAGCTCCGGCGGCGCCTCGACGAGCTCGAGACCACGGTGGGCGTCCCGCTGCTCCACCGCGACGCCGAGGGCGTGCGCCTCACCGCGGCGGGCCTCGTGGTCGTCGAGCGCGGGCGGGCGCTCCTCGAAGACACGCGCTCGCTGCTCTCCGACGCGCGCGCCGCCGCGGGCGAGGCCACGGGGACGCTCCGCGTGCTGGAGCCCATCGGGATGCCGCTCACCCCGCGCGTGCAGTGCCTCCTCGCGACGCGCAGCGCGCTGCCGAAGCTGCAGCTCGTCGTGCGCCAGGTCGAAGACCCGCTCGCGTGCCTCGATGAGCCCTGCGATCTGGTGCTCCACGACGGCGCCGCGCCCGACAGGAACGCCTGGTATTCACGGGTCATCGCGCGCGTCCCGCTGCGCGCCCTCGCGTCGCCCGAGTACCTCCGCGCGCGGGGTACGCCGCGCTCCGTCGCCGACCTCGCGAAGCACGAGATCCTCGGGTGGAAGCGCGCCCGCGAGCGCGCCGACGCGTGGCCGCTCCTCGCCGGGGGCTACGCCGAGGTCTCGCCGTGGTTCGTCTCGCACGACCTGCTCGTGCTGCGGGCCCTCGCGTCGGAGGGCGGCGGGATCCTCTTCGCGCCGCACACGCCCTACCTCGACGTCCCCGGCGTCGTGTCATTCGACACCGTGCTCGAAGGGGAGCTCGGCGGCGAGATGACCTTCCGCGTGTCGAGCCGACACCACAGCGGCGCCGACGCCCGCACGCGAGACGCCCTGAAGCTGGTCGAAGACTGGCTCGCGGACTTCCCCGAGGGCTGAGCCGCGTCGAGACTGGTCGGAGTCCGCACACCCGATGGCCGATTTCGTGTCTGTGATGCCTGCGCGCGCGGGTGATACCACCGTCGCATGAACGCCGTCGCACCGCCTCCCGGCCTCGGGCGCCGCCTCGTCGCGTCGCTCTGGGCCGCCATCGCGACGCCCTACGTCGCGCTCTCGCTCTGGGTCCCGATCGCGCGCGCGCTCGGCGTCTTCGGTCGCGTCCCGATCCCCGCGATCGCCGCGCTGGGGCTCGTCGCGGGGCCGCTCGCGGTCGCGCTCGCGCCCCGTCTCTGCGCGCCGCTCCCCGAGAGCCTCGACCGCTGGATCGAGACCGAGAAGCGCGCGCTCGTGGCGCTCTGGGCCGTCGGCGCGCTCCTCGCGGTGTACGGCTTCGTGAAGATCGCGATCTTCCTCGGAGACCCCAGCCTCGTGGGCTACTCGCTCATGCCCGAGGAGCCCTTCCTCGTCCACCACTCGTGCCTCACGGCGTACGTGCACGGCGCCATCCTCTCGACCGATCCCGCGGCCAACGTCTACGACATGGCCTACGTGCAGGACGACCCCGGCGCGCCGCCGCCGCTGCCTCCGACCGCGGCGAGCTTCGCGCCCTTCGCGCTCGACGCCTTCGGCTATCCGCCGCCCTTTCTCCTCCTGCCGCGCGCGATGCTCGCCCTCACCTCGAGCTTCTTCTCGCTGCGGCTCCTCTTCGGCGCCGCGTCGCTCGTCATGGTGTTGGGCGCCTGCGCCGCGACGGCCGCCACGCTCGGCGGCACCGCAGAGCGCCGCATGTGGCTGCTCGCGCCGCTACTCCTGTCGAATCCCGTGCTGCTCATCACGCTCCAGGTGGGCAACTTTCACCTCGCCGCCGTGGCGCTGTGCCTCGGGTGCTGGATCGCGCTCGAGCGCAACCGAGACGGCCTCGCGGGCTCGCTCCTCGCGGTCGCGACGCTCGCGAAGATCTTTCCCGGCCTCCTCGGCGTGATCCTCTTGATGCAGCGGCGTTGGCGCGCCGTGGCCTTCACCGCGCTGGCCGCCGCGGCGCTGTGCGCGCTCTCGGTGGCCGTGCTCGGCACGCGCGTGTGGCACGACTTCTTCGTCTACCACCTGCCGCACGTCGACTCGGGCGAGGCGCTGCGCTTCATGGCCCGCTCGCCGCGCGAGATCGCGTTCAACATCGCCCCCTTCGGCATCCCCTTCAAGCTCGGCGCGCTCGGCCTCGCGGGCTGGTCGTGGCCGCAAGCGCGGCTCTTCGGCCGCGTGTACACCCTGCTCGTCTTCGCGCTCGCCGTGCTCGCCGGACGCAACGGTGGAACACCCCGCCACAGGCTCACGGTGTGGCTCTCCGTCGTGATGCTCGCCTCGCTGCGAAGCCCCTACGCGGCGCCCTTCGTGCTGTCGACGGTGTGTGTGCTGCTCGCGGTGTTCGCCGCGGAGGTCCGCTCGCGAAGCACCTTCGCGGCCTTCATGTTCGCCTGGTGCCTGATCACGCTCCCGACGCCCACGCACGAGCCCACGGCGGTGATCGCGGTGTCGCTCGCGCGGGTGCTCGTGCTCTACGCGCTCCTCGTGTGGGCGGCGCTGCGACGCGAGCGACCGACGACGGACGAGGCCGCCACCGCGTAGCGCGTCACCCGCGCAGCGCCACCATCACCGCGAGGCCGTTGTTCACGAGGTGAAAGGCCATGGGGCCTTCGAGCCTCCCGCCGCGCTCCATGAGGGCGCCGGCGAGGAGGGCGCCGACGAACACGGGGGCCCAGGGCTCGCCCGCGTGCATCACCGCGAACACCGCCGCCGTGAGCACGAAGGACCACGGGCGCAGCCGCGCCGGGAGGTCGGTCTTGAGCGCGTGCTGGAGCCATCCGCGAAAGAAGACCTCCTCGGCCGCGGGCGCCACGATCGCCGCCACGGCCGCGAGCGCGTACCGCAGCGCGCCGGGCGCCGCCGAGAGGGCCATCGCCACCGCGCTCGCGCCGCCCTCGTTCGGGCCTCGCAGCGCCTTCATCGCGGTCACCGTCGCCGCGAAATTGAGCGCCCCCAGGAGCGCGCCGAGGATGACCGAGAAGCGCGGAGACCAGCGCGGCGTGCGCTCCGTCGCGACGCGCCGCCACGCGGTGAGCGACGCGGGGACCACCGCGAGCGCGAAGGCCGCGTAGCCCGCCACGAGGCCCGTCGCGAGCGAGGTGTTGAGCACGGAGCCGCAGGTCTCCATCGCGAGCACCTGCGCGAGGAGCGCCACGCCGAAGGACCGCAGCGCGGGCCACGCGCGGCGCGCGGCGTCGGGGTCTCCGTCAGGGTCGCGGATCCAGCGCACGCGGGCGTTCGCGGCGCGTTCGAGCGACCACGCGAGCAGCGCGAAGAGCCCGAGCGCCGCGGCCCACTGCGCGAAGGGCGTCGCCGAGAGCATCACCACGAGCGCCGCCGTCGGGAGCGACACCGCGAGCACGCCGAAGAGCGCGCCCACCGAGAGCCCCGTGAGCCGATCGGGCGCCGGGTCGATGAGCAGAAAGAGCGCTGATGACTGCGCCCACTGCCCCACCGCGAGCGCCGCGAGGAGCCCCACGGCCATGCGCGGATACCACCACGCCTCGGGGCGCTCCACGCGGAGCAGCACCACGAGCGGCGCGAGGGCGAGCGGCGCGGTCACCGCGAGGTTCGCCGCGGCCACCGCGCGCACCGTGGCGTCGTGCGCGAGGCCGAGCGTCGGAGGGATCCACAGGACGCGCCGCCAGCGCCTCGACGCGGCCCCCGAGAGCGCCGTGCCCATCACCACGACGGCCCACGAGACAAGCCCCATGAGCACGATGAGCGGCAGGTCGGCGCCGGTCGCCGAGCGCGCGCCCTTCGCGAGCAGCGCGAAGAAGGTCAGAAACGCGGGCGTCGCGAGGAAGATGTACGGCGCCTGTCGCCCGAGCGCGCGCAGCTCGACGCGCCACTGCGCGAGCGCGTGCTCCCAACGGCCCGCGCCCCAGCGGCCCCACGGCGAGTCGAGCGAGAGGTCGGCGGGCGTGCGCGCGCGCCACGCGAAGACCGCGAGCGAGAGCGCCACGGGCGCCGCGAAGAGCAGCGCCGTCGAGAGCGCAGCGCGCGCGCTCGCGTCACCGAGCACGCAGCGAACGAGCGGACGCGTCGGGATCAGCACGCTCCACCGCGGGACCGCGGTGCCTGTTCGAAGGGTCCTCGCGAGGCCCGCCCCGAGCGGACCGATGGCCGTGAAGAGCCCCATGAGCCCGACGCCCATCACCGCGGCCACGACGCGCGCGCCGTCGAGCGCGCGGCCCGCGAGCCGTCGAGACGCGCCCTCGTGGAGCGCCACGGCCACGAGGCTCGCCGCGGCGTTGAGCGCGAGCGCCGTCGAGGCGACGATCGCGAGCGAGGCCGCGCGGTCGTGCGCGTGGCGCGCGAGGCCCCAGAGCGTGGGACACAGCACGAAGGCCACGACGCCCGCGCTGTACGCGTTGGCCGCGATCACCTCGCCGAGCGAGCGCGCCGCGAACGAGAGCGGGAGCGCCCTGAGAAGGGGCGTGTCGAAGAGCTTCCGCGCGCCGCGACCGGGGAGCACGCGGGCGTACTTGAGCGCCACGAGCGCGCACCAGAGCTCGGCCACCCAGAACGATCCGTAGTGCAGTCCGCGCTCGGGCGAGACGTACCCGAGCACGCGCGTCACGCCCCACGCCGAGCGCCCGCCGAAGCGCGCCAGCTCGATCGAGAGGAAGGTGCCGAGCAGCGCCAGCACCACCACCGCGCCCGCCCCCTGCCGTCGACGGAGCGAGTTCAGGGTCGAGCGGACGAGCATCCGCGCCACGGCCGCGAGCTGCGACGCCGCCGAGGGATCGCCCATCGGCTACGCGCGCCCCGTGAGCGCGATGAACGCGTCTTCGAGCGACGCTGCATTGGCCCGGGCGCACACCTCGTCGGCGTGTCCGAGCGCGCGGAGACGCCCTCCGCCGAGCACGCCGAGGCGGTGACAGACCCGCTGCGCCACGTCGAGCAGGTGCGTCGAGAGCAGCACCGTCACGCCGCCCGACGCGAGCTCCTCGAGGAGCGCCCGCACCTCGCGCGCGACCACGGGGTCGAGGCCGTTGGTGGGCTCGTCGAGGAGCAGCACCCGCGGGTCGTGCGAGAGCGCCGCGACGAGCGCGAGCTTCTTGCGCGTGCCCATCGAGTAGCCCGCCACGAGCTGGTCGAACTCGGCCACGAAGCCCAGGCGCTCGACGCGCTCGCCCACGGCGCGCCAGCGATCGGGCGACGAGAGGCCCCGCATCGAGAGCACGAACGACACGAGCTCGCGGCCCGTGAGGTTCTCGAAGAGCGAGGGCTCCTCGGGCATGTGACCCACGAGGGCCATCACCGCGCGCGTCTCGCGCGTGCAGTCGAGGCCGCAGATCGAGGCGCTCCCCGCCGTGGGTTTGAGAAACCCCATGAGGAGGTTCAGCGTGGTGCTCTTGCCCGCGCCGTTGGGTCCCAGCAGCCCGAAGATCTCGCCGCGCGGGAGCGACAGCTCGACCCCGTCGAGCACCACCCGATCGCCGAAGCGTCGGGTGAGCCCGTGGACCTCCACGGCGGGCTCGTGATCGGCGCGCATTTCTTCGTCGACTGTAAGGGTTTCGATGGCGCCAGCGCCACCGCGATGCGCGCCCATTCTGTGATTGCGGTGCACCACCGACTTGCGTTAGCCATCGGCGCGCGGCGCCCTCCGTGTCCCCCGTCACCGGTGCGAGACACCCGAAGCAACACCCATCCATCACCGACCGCGGCGCCTGTGGAGCGTTCATGATCCCCTCGAAGCGCACCTCCCTGCTCACCACGGCGACCCTCGCCCTGGCGCTCGCGCCCTCCGTCGCCTCGGCGCAGAACTACTCGGGCTGGGTGTTCCGGCTCGAGGCCGGCGCGGGCACCACGATCCGTGATTTCACCCACAGCGACGTGAACACCGACACCCTCACGGGCGAGGTCTCCGCGCGCGTCTCGTACCGCCTCTTCGAGCCCCTCTCGCTCCAGCTCGGCGCCGGCGCGGGGCGCTTCTTCCGCCCTGACAACCAGGCCGACGTGCCGCTGATCTTCGGCTTCGGCGGCGTGCGCATCGAGCCCAAGCTCGGCGACTTCGCCCGCCTCTGGATCGACGGCGACGCGGCCGTCCACGCCGTGGGTTCGGTGAACCGCTTCGGCGTCGACGGGGGCCTCGGCATCGAGTTCTTCCTCTCGCGCCGCATCGCCATCGGCCCCTACGGCCGCTTCTTTCACACCTTCGACGGCCGCGACGCGTCGCCCGCCCTCGTGAACGTCCCCGCGGGCGCCCCGGCCCCCGTCACGGGCGACCTCCAGTGGTGGAGCGCGGGCATCTCCCTCGCGATCTACTCGCTCGCCGACGCGCCGCCTCCGCCGCCTCCGCCGCCTCCGCCCGCGGACACCGACGGCGACGGCGTGAACGACCCCGACGACCAGTGCCCCAACGACGCCGCGGGTCAGCACCCCGACCCCGCGCGCCGCGGCTGCGCGGCCACCGACTCCGACATGGACGGCGTCTACGACCCCGACGACCAGTGCCCCCACGACGCCGCCGGTGATCACCCCGATCCCGCGCGGGCGGGCTGCGCGCTCCCCGACGACGACCACGACGGCGTCTTCGGCGCCGACGACCTGTGCCCCACCGACGCCGCGGGCGCGCATCCCAACCCCGAGCGCGCGGGCTGCCCCGACGCCGACGGCGACCACGACGGCGTGTTCGACCACGGCGACCAGTGCCCCGCCGAGGCCGCGGGCATCCACCCCGACCCCGCCCGCGCCGGCTGCCCCGCGCCTGACCGCGACCACGACAACGTGCCCGACGCCGTCGACCACTGCCCCGACCGCCCCGGCGCGCCGAGCACCAACCCCACGCGCAACGGCTGCCCGGGCCTCCTCGTGCTCGAGAACGGCGCGCTGCGCATCCTCCGCCCGGTGTTCTTCGGCAACAACAGCGACGTGATCCTCCCGGCGAGCTTCCCGCTGCTCAACGCCATCGCCGACGCGCTGCGCTCGACGCCCGAGATCACCCGCCTCTCGGTCGAGGGACACACCGACGACGCGGGCCCCGACGACCGCAACCTCGACCTCTCTCGCCGCCGCGCGGCCTCCGTCGTCCGCTGGCTCACCACCACGGGCCACATCGAAGCCGGTCGCCTCGCCTCCGAGGGCTTCGGCGAGACGCGCCCGCTCGTGCAGGGCACCACGCCCGCGGCCCGCGCGCAGAACCGCCGCGTCGAGTTCCGCATCGCCAACCCCACGCCCTGACGCCCCGGCGCGCACGCGCCGCCGTCTCCGCTCCCCACCCACGCGCCTACGTCTCGTCGCTCCGCGCGCCTCCTGCGCTGCCGGAGCGGTATTTCCCCCTCATCGAGCCCTCGCGCGCCTTGACGTCGCCGCGTCTGCGGTGGCTCCATCACCGGCCGCGATGCGCTTCGAAGACCTCATCCCGCCGCCCTACGCGCGCGCCGTCGCGTGCGCCGGGCCCTGCGCGTGGTGCGGCTCCGACGGCGCCCACGGGCTCGTCTCGGGCGCGGCCCTCTCTCGCGATGTCACCCTCTCTCCCGAAGGAACGCTCTCGCGCGTCGGCCTCTGGGTCTCGCTCCCCGACGCCGCGCGCGCGCTCCGCGTCTACGTGACGGGCGCCGCGCTCGACGCGGGGATCATCGCGCCCACGGCGCTTCGAATCCGCGCCGCGGAGCCCGACGCGACCGCCGCGCTCGCGTGGCGCGGCGCCGCCCTCTCGCGCGTCGCGCTCGAAGGTCAGCGCGCGCTCGTCGCGGAGCTGAGGGCGCCGTCGGGTCGCGCCGAGCGCCTCTCGCGCGTGGCCGTGATCGAGCTCGCGGGGCTCGTGCGCGCGGTCGGTGAAGCGGACCTCTCGCTGCGCGTCGTGGCCGACGCGGGCGGGTGCCTCACGCAGTCGATCACGGTGCGCGTCGACGGCGCGCGCCCCACGGAGCGCACCGTCGCGGGGACCTACGTGGCCTTCGTCGCGAGCCCCGTGGAGCAGGCCGCGCGCGTCGCGCGCTGGGCCGATCGGGTGGTGGGCGCGCTCGTCGAGGCGGGCGCGCTGCGCGGCGTGGCGACGGTGCGCGCGAGCGGGGCGCGCGGGGCGAGCGTCGAGGGCGTCGCGGCGGTGCGCGAGGCGGGCGTCGAGGGCGCCGCGTGGCGCGAGGCGCTGCGGAGCATGGCCGCGGGGCGCGCGTCGTGGGTCGAGCTGTGGGACCCGCGAGACCCCGAGTCCGCGGGGATCTCCGTGGCGCTCGGGACGAGGGCGCGACCGTCGCCGTGCGAGATGAGCGCGTGGGCCGAGCGCGACGACGCGCTCGACGACGCGTGGTGGCGCGCCGCGGAGCCCGAGCGCGAGGGGACGCTCCAGGCGATCGTGGGGCGCTGGTGTGAGCCCGTGACGCCGCGGGTGCTCACGGCGTGGGAGCGAAGCCGCGGCGTCGAGCGCTTCGCGGCGGAGTCGGTGTGGCTCTCGCGCTACGTTCGCGCGCCGGGGGCGCGAGGGCGCATCCGAGGCGCGCTCTGTGATGGTGATGCCCTGCGCGCGTGCTGGCCCATGCGCGAAGGGCAGACGGAGGAGACGTGAAGATCCTGAAGTTCGTGGTCGAGGGGTATCGCTCCATCGGCGCGGTGACGTGGAAGCCCGGCGACCTCACGGTCGTGCGAGGCGCGCGCGCGGCGGAGCTCCAGCGCGCCCTGGCGCTCTTCTCGGCGCTCGCGCGGGGGTGGAGCTCGTTCTCCGAGGCGATGACGGAGGAGCGCGCGACGGAGGCCGACTTCTGGCACCCCGAGGCCATCGAGATGAAGCTCTTCGCGCTGTGCGCGCCGCAGCGCAACGCGGAGCTCGAGTACGGCCACGAGGTGATCGTCGAGCGCCTCGACGCGAGGCCCCACTGGCTCATCGGGTACGAGCGCGCGACCCTCTCGAACGACTTCAAGATCGTCGACGTGCTCGAGCGCATGGGAGACCGCGTGGAGTACGTCCCCCCGCGAAAGAAGCTCCCCGGCTCGCCGGTGCTCGCGAAGGCGAAGCCCGAGGTGACGCGCCTCGCGCACGACATGTCCACGCTCTCTGCGATGCCGGGCTTTCGGCGCGACCCCAGGGTGACGCCCCACATCGACGCCATCGCGTCGTGGAAGCTCCCCCGGGGGAGCGCGGACTTCGGCCCCGGCGCGCCCGCGCGCGCCCCGTCGGTGCCCTTCGGCTTCCACGGCGCCCTCGCCCACGACGGGCGCAACGTGGTGAACCTCCTGGCCAACGTGACCGACTGGCACGACACGCGGCGCGCGTTCGACCGCTTCGCGCGAGACCTCGTCCCGGGCTACGACGGGCTCACCTTTCCCCGCGCGAGCAACGGCGAGGCCCGGATGGAGCTCCGCACCCGCGACGGCGCGAGCACCGCCCACCACGACCTCCCCGAAGGGACGCTGCGCGCCCTCGCCCTCTACGGCTCGCTTCTGTCACCCGAACCGCCCACCCTCCTCTGGCTCGACGCCCCGACGGCCTCCCTCGACCCCTGGGCCGCGGCCAACGTCGCCGAGCTCTGCCTCGAAGCCTCGCGGCGCACCCAGGTGGTCGTGTCGAACCCCTCGCCCGAACTCTCACGCCGCCTCACCGAAGTCTCTCGCCACCCGGGCAAGACCCGCGGCGGCGCTCCCCTCAAGGTCCTCACGACCGAGCTCTGACCTTCGACAGAGGGCGTTTCATCGCGGGGACGGCCCCATCCGCAGTGACTCTCTCTGGCATCTGGAGGGCGACACGGTGTACGGTCGCGCGCCGCGGACCGACCGACGCCTCGTGCGACGCGCGGCGAACCCCACGAAACCCGTTGCGAAACGGGTGATTGACACGTTTCTGCGAGATCGCTAGATCCTCCCGTCCATCGGAGCGCTGCCGTGAACGACGCATCGCAACTCAGCCTCGCGCAAGCCTACGGCCCGATCTTCATGATCGTGGCGTTCGCCCTGTTCATCGCGCTCGCGATGTTCACCCTGGCGTCGCTGCTCGGGCCGAAGAACCCCACGCCTGAGAAGTCCATCCCCTACGAGTGCGGCAGCGAGTCGACGGGCGCGCAGCACGTCAAGCAGTCGGTGAAGTTCTATCTCACCGCGATCCTCTTCGTGGTGTTCGACATCGAAGCGATCTTTCTCTACCCGTGGGCGGTGCTCTTCCAGCGCCTGGGGGTGACGGGCTTCGTCGAGATGCTGGCCTTCCTCACGGTGCTCACCGTGGCCCTCGTCTACTGCTGGAAGAAGGGAGCCCTCGAATGGCAGACGTGAACCTCGAGACCCGCGTGGTCGGCGGAGGAGACTCGGGCTTCGTCACCACGAAGTTCGACGCGCTCCTCAACTGGGCGCGCAAGTACTCACTGTTCCAATACCCCTTCGTGACCGCGTGCTGCGGCATGGAGTTCATGGCCGCCGCCTCGCCCCGCTACGACCTCGCGCGCTTCGGCGCCGAGGCGCCGCGCTTCTCGCCCCGCCAGGCCGACGTGCTCTGGGTCGTGGGCACCATCTCGCAGCGTCAGGCCCCCGCCCTCCGTCGCATCTACGACCAGATGACCGAGCCCAAGTGGGTCATCGCGTTCGGCACCTGCGCCTCGTGCGGCGGCTTCTACGACAACTACGCGACGGTGCCCGGCATCGACAAGATCATCCCCGTCGACGTGATGATCCCCGGGTGCCCGCCGCGTCCCGAGGCCGTGCTCGACGGCCTGATGCTGCTCCAGAAGAAGATCGGCGAGGGCGACCGCACGCCCGCGATCCTCAAGAACACCGAGCTCCCCGAGGACAAGGTGAAGTCCCTCGAGCAGCTCCATCAGATCCGCATGAAGCGCTGAGCGAAGGACGCAGGACCTCCAATGTCGAAGATCATCCTCGACCGGCTCAAGGACAAGTTCGGCGCCGACGTGCTCGAGACGAGCTCGTTCCGCGGCGACGAGGTGGCGCTCATCTCGCTCGCGCGCTGGCGCGAGGCCGCGGAGTTCGTGAAGACCGACCCCCGCTGCGCGTGCGACTACTTCGTCGACCTGTCGGTCGTCGACCGCTGCGACCCGACCTCCGACGAGCTCGACATGGAAGACCGCTTCGAGGTCTACGTGATCGCGCACTCGCTCACGAAGAAGCACCGCGTACGGCTCAAGACGCGGGTCTCGGGCGCCGACCCCCGCTGCCCCACCCTCACCTCGGTGTGGAAGGGCGCGGACTGGATGGAGCGCGAGGCGTGGGACATGTTCGGCGTGCGCTTCGAAGGGCACCCCGACCTCCGACGGATTCTTATGTACGAGGAGTTCGAAGGGCACCCGCTCCGCAAGGACTACCCCGCGAACAGGGCGCACCCGCTGGTGGCCTACCGCGAGGGGACGCACGACAAGCTCGGGCCCTTCCTCGCGGACGAGGGCATGCCGATCAACCGCTCGCCGAGCGTCGATGATCGGCCGAACGCCGCGCCGCGCGGCACCGACAGCAACTGACTGACGAACCCGCTCAACACCGCCCTCCATCACCGCATCTTCACGGAACCGCCGCATGGAACCCGTCGATCTCGACTTCGAGGAATCCGATCTGGAGCTGCCGAGCGAGCCCATGACCCTGAACATGGGTCCCTCGCACCCGGCGATGCACGGCACCATCCGCATGGTGGTGCAGCTCGACGGCGAGACCATCAAGGAGGTCGACGTCCAGCCCGGATACCTCCACCGCGGCTTCGAAAAGATGAGCGAGCGCGGGACGTGGCAGCAGGTGTTCCCCTACACCGACCGGCTGAACTACGTCTCTCCGCTGCTCAACAACGTCGGCTACGCGATGGCCGTCGAGAAGCTCCTCGGGGTGACCGTCCCGCGCAAGTGCCAGCTCATGCGCGTGGTCCTCGGCGAGCTCTCGCGCATCTCCGACCACCTCACGTGCAACGGCGCCATCGCGATGGAGCTCGGCGCGTTCACCCCCTTCCTCTGGCTCCTCAAGGCCCGCGAGTGGGTGTGGGAGGCCTGCGAGGAGCAGACGGGCGCGCGCATGACGCACTCGTTCTTCCGCATCGGCGGCGCCATCTTCGGCCCCACGGAGCGCTTCGACTCGCAGTGCCGCGCGATCCTCCCGAAGATCCTCGAGGTCGTCGCCGAGTGTGAATCCCTGCTCCTCAAGAACCGCATCTTCCTCGACCGCACGCAGGGCGTCGGCATCCTCTCGCGCGAAGACGCGATCTCCTTCGGCGCGTCGGGGCCCGTGCTCCGCGCGACGGGCGTCGACTACGACGTGCGCAAGGACAAGCCCTACCTCACCTACAACGAGGTCGACTTCGAGGTCCCCGTCGGCGAAGACGGCGACACCTTCGACCGCTTCCTCTGCCGCCTCGAAGAGATCCGTCAGAGCGCGCGCATCATCGAGCAGTCGCTCGACCTGATGAAGAAGATCAAGCCGGGCTCCCCCGACGACGAGATCAACGTCCGCGACCCCCGCATCGTGCTCCCGCCGAAGAGCGAGGTCTATACGACCATCGAGGGCACGATCAACCACTTCAAGCTCATCATGGAGGGCGTCAACGTCCCTGCGGGTGAGGTCTACCAGTACACCGAGGCGGGCAACGGAGAGCTCGGGTTCCTGCTCGTCTCGCGCGGCGGGGGCAACCCCTGGCGCGTGCGCGTGCGCGGGCCGTGCTTCTTCTCGCTCCAGTGCGTGAAGACGATGATCAAGGGCTCGATGCTCGCAGACATCGTCCCGTCCTTCGGCTCGATCAACATGATCGGCGGCGAGTGCGACCGCTGAGGGTGACGCAGATGCCTATCTTCAAGCTCGACGACCGCGAGATCCCCTTCGAGAAGGGCGAGACGATCATCAAGGCCGCGTGGCGCCAGGGGATCGAGATCCCGCACTACTGCTGGCACCCGGGCCTCTCCGTGGCCGCCAACTGCCGCATGTGCCTCGTCGAGATCGAGCCGCCGCCCGGCGGCCGCGCGATGATGCTCGACATCCTCAAGTGGGACGCGGCCAGGAGCGACTGGGTGCCCGACAGGAAGCCCAAGCTCCAGCCCGCGTGTCAGGTGCAGGCCACCGACGGCATGGTCGTGCGCTCGGCGACGTCGAAGTACGCCGTCGAGGCCCGCGCCCACGTGCAGGAGTTCCTGCTCGTGAACCACCCCGTCGACTGCCCCATCTGCGACCAGGCCGGCGAGTGCAAGCTCCAGGACTACTGGATGAGCGAGCAGCGCACGTTCAAGCGCATGCGCGACGAGCCCATCCACAAGCCCAAGGCCGCGGTCTTCGGCGACACGATCGTCTATGACGCCGAGCGCTGCATCGCGTGTACGCGCTGCATCCGCGTGTGCGACGAGGTCGTGGGCGACCACATGCTCGACCTGCGCGAGCGCGGCAACCGCAACGAGGTCGTGCTCGCCCAGGGCCGCAAGCTCGAGGGCGACTACACCCTCATGACCGAGCACGTGTGCCCCGTGGGCGCCCTCACGTCGAGCCACTTCAGGTTCAAGGCCCGCGTGTGGACCCTCAAGGACGCCCCCTCGGTGTGCCCCGGCTGCGCCACGGGCTGCAACATGTACGTCGACGTCGACCCGAGGGAGCAGCGCGCGTACCGCAACCGCCCCCGCGACAACGAGGCCGTCAACCGCTTCTGGATGTGCGACGACGGCATGATGACCTACCTCCGCGAGCACGAGGGCAGGGTCATCAAGGCCCGCCTCGGACGCGACGGCGCGCGGCAGGACGTGAAGGTCGACACGGCCCTCGAGCGCGCCGCGGAGGTGCTCTCGAAGGCCCCGCGGGCGAAGGTCGCCGTGCTCCTCGGCGCGCAGTTCTCGACGGAGGACAACCTCGTCGTGGCGGAGCTCGCGCGGCTCCTCGGCGCGAACCTCTACCTCACGGCGAAGGCGCCGTGGAGGGCTGACAAGATCCTCCGCAACGCGGATCAGAACCCCAACCGCGCGGGCGCGACGGCCGTCGCAGGGGGCGCGAAGGTGGGCTCGCTGCAAGACCTCCTCGCGGCCGCGGCGGCGGGGCAGGTGCAGGCCATCGTGGGCCTCGGCGCCGACGTCGACGTCGACACCAACGCGCTCGCGCCGCTCTCGCGCATCGGTGACGTGGTGCTCGCGCTCTCGCACGAGGGCGCGCTCGCGCGCTTCGCCACGGTGGTGCTCCCCGCGTCGTCGTGGGCCGAGGCCGACGGGAGCTTCGTCAACGCGAAGGGCCTCGCGCAGCCCTTCAAGCGCGCGCTCCCGCCCAAGGGTGACGCGAAGCCCGCGTGGGAGATCATCGCGGCCCTCGGGCGCGCGATGAACCTCGACCTCTCGTACACGAAGCTCCGCGAGGTGCGCGCCGCCCTGCTCGCGCAGGCGCCCGCTGCGCACCCCGACCACAAGCCCGCCGCGACCGCCACGGTCGACGCCGCTGGCGCCACCGGCGCGTGAGGAACGAACGATGTTCTGGATCCAGGCATTCGTAAAGATCGCCCTGATCGTCGGGGTGCTCGTGAACATGGCGGCGATCCTCCTCTGGGTGGAGCGCAAGCAGTCGGCCATGATGCAGGACCGCATCGGCCCCAACCGCGCGGCCATCGTGGTGGGCTCCGTGCGCATCCGCGCGGCGGGCCTCGTCCACTCGATCGCCGACGGCATCAAGATGATCTGGAAGGAGGACTGGGAGCCCACCGGAGGCGACAAGGTCCTCTACCGCCTCGCGCCGATCATCGCGCTGGTCCCCTCGCTGTGCCTCTTCGCGGTGATCCCCTTCGGCCCGACGCTGCACCTCGATCACCTCCGTGACCTCTGGTCCGCCGACTGGTCCGCCGACGAGGCCTCGCGCACGATCCCGATGCGCATCACGGCGCTCGACGTGGGCCTGCTCTACGTCTTCGCCGTCGCGGGCGCGGGCGTCATCGGCGCGGCCCTCGCGGGCTGGTCGTCGAACAACAAGTTCTCGCTCCTCGGCGGCCTCCGCGCGGCGTCGCAGATGGTGTCGTACGAGGTCGCGATGGGCCTCTCGCTCGTCGGCTCGTTCATGGTCTACCAGTCGGTGCAGCCGGGCGACATGATCACCTGGCAGACGCAGCACTGCTGGGGGATCTTCGTGCAGCCCCTGGCCTTCGTGCTCTTCGCCACGGCGGCGATCGCGGAGACCAAGCGCGTGCCCTTCGACGTGCCCGAGGGCGAGAGCGAGGTCGTCGCGGGCTACTTCACCGAGTACGCGGGCCTCAAGTTCGGCATGTTCGCGTCGGGCGAGCTCGTCGAGGTGTGCACCTCGTCGGCGATCCTCACGGTGGTCTTCCTGGGCGGCTGGCAGTTCCCGTTCGTGCAGAACACGGGGCTCGAGTTCCACTACCTCGGCATCGACGTGTCGTGGCACTGGGCGCACATCATCGTGGTGCTCGTGGGCATCGTGACCTTCCTCCTCAAGGTCGCCGGGCTCATCTTCCTGCAGCTCCAGGTCCGCTGGACGCTCCCGCGCTTCCGCTACGACCAGATCATGACCCTGGGCTGGAAGATCCTGCTCCCCGCGGCGCTCCTCAACGTGCTCTTCACGGGTCTCGGCATCCTCTTCTACAACGGCTTTGGCATCACCACCGGAGGGACGACCCCGTGACGGCGACGACGAAGGTTCTCCGCAAGCCCCGCCGCTCGCTCGCCGAGCAGAGCTACGTGATCGAGGTGGTCAAGGGCCTCGGCGTGACGCTGCGCCACTTCTTCAAGGGCACCGCGCAGCTCGCCTCGGGCAACAAGCCCGACCCCATCGCCGACCCCTACGCCGAGGGCTGCTCCACGCTGGAGTACCCCGAAGAGAAGCGCCCCTACGCCGAGCGCTGGCGCGGCGTCCACCGCCTCACGCACCGCGAAGACGGCTCTCCCCGCTGCGTCGCGTGCCTCTGCTGCTCCACCGCGTGCCCCGCGCAGTGCATCTACATCAAGCCCGCGGAGTACCCCGAAGGGGACAAGCGCCGCGGCTACGAGCGCTACCCCGAGGAGTTCGTCATCGACGAGCTCCGCTGCATCTTCTGCGGCTTCTGCGTCGAGGCCTGCCCCTGCGACGCCATCCGCATGGACACGGGCTACCACATGACCGCGCTCGATGACCGCGCCTCCTTCGTCTACGACAAGGATCAGCTCATGAGCCACGTCGGTCAGGACGGCACGCAGGTGAGCAAGAACCCGCGCCACGAGCCCGGCGACCCCACGCACCCCGGCGTCACCCGCCTCCACGGCGGCCACTGAGCCCCGCGCGCCCTTCGTCGGGCGCGCCTCCTCCCCCACCCACTCCCTACCAGCTCACGTCCTGCATCGGATCCGCGCCCCACGCGATTGCAGGGTTGTAAAGCTCACGCAGCACCGTCTCGCCGTCGCGCTGACGCGGAGAGAAGCCCCAGGCCTCCTCCTGCGAGCTGTCCATCGGGTCGGCGTAGTAGCGCCACACGTAGCCGCCCACGAACCACGGACGCGTCACGAAGGCCTCGAGCAGCGCGCGGTACGCCTCGGCCTGCGCGCGCCCGCTCACGCGGACGTTGGTCATCCCGTCGGGCCACTCCCACGGCCGCAGCGTCGTGTCGACGATGGCCTTGTAGCCGAACTCCGCGAACATCACCGGGCGCTGCTCTCGCACGGCCCAGCGCTCGAGGTCGTCGGCCCTGCGCCGCGCAGCGCTTCGAAGCTCTGAAATGGGCGCGCCCTCGCGCTCGGCGAGCGGATAGAAGGCTTGAATGCCCGCGACGTCGAGGCGATCCCAGAAGATCACCTTGTCGGCCTCGTCCCAGTTCGCGGAGTACGTGAGCGGGCCGCGGTACACCCTGCGGATCGCGTCGATCACGTCGAACCACTCGCCGCGCGTCGCCGACGACGACTTGAGCTCAACACCGACGGAGAACATGTCGGCGCCCGCGCGCTCGGCGGTGCGGGCCCACTCGGTCACGAAGCGCGTGTAGCTGCGGAACCACCGCGTCCACTCGTCTTGCGTGAAGGCCCTCGGCGCGCCCTGCGCGTTCTTCTCGCCGATCTCGCCGCGCCACCCCGGCATGTCGAGCCAGAGGTGCGGAATGAGCAGCACGCGGAGCCCCCGCGCGTGCGCCTGCGCCACGAAGCGCGTCACGGCCTCGCGGTTCTGCGCATAGGGCGCTTCGAAGTCCATGCGGATCTCGGTGGCCTCGAGCGACCACTGACGCCCGAAGGGCGTGACGCTCACCCAGTTCACGCCGAGCGCGACGAGCTCGTCGAGGCACGCGGCGCTCGCGGCGGTCCCGTAGCCGCGATCGGGGTGCTGCGAGCTCTCGATGGGGCCCACGGTGGCGCCGCGCACGGCGCTCAAGCCGCTGTCGCGCCACGCCGTGACACCGTAGCCCACGGCGGGCCTGCGGGGCTGCGCCGAGGCCGTGGCGGAGAGCGCGAGGATGAAGAGCGCGAGGAGCGCCGCGATCAGGCGCGGCCGAGGAGCTTGTCGAGCTCGCCCGCGCGATCGAGCGCGTGGATGTCGTCGCAGCCCCCGACGGGCTTCCCGTCGATGAAGATCTGCGGGACCGTGCGCATCCCCGTGGTGCTCACGAGCCACGCGCGGGTCTCGGGGTCGTCGCTCACGTCGATCTCCGTGAAGGCCACGCCCTTGCGCTTGAGGAGCCCCTTCGCGCGGGTGCAGTAGGGGCAGTAGTCCGTCACGTAGACCTTCACGTCGGCCATCGGATGCCTCCTTCGAGAACGCCATCGTCGCTCACTGGATCTGGTGGATGCGCACGGTGTTGGTGCGACCCGTCACCGCGATGGGAGAGCCGTAGACCAGCACGATCTTGTCGCCCGGCGAGACGAAGCCTCCGGCCTGGAGGTGCCCCTGCACGGCGTCGATCATCTGGTCGGTGTCGTTGATGGGCTGGAGCACGCGCGGCGTGACCCCCCAGTAGAGCGCCACGCGGCGGCGGATGTGCTCGCTCGGCGAGAACGCCACGATGGGGACGGGCGGGCGCTCCTTCGAGATGAGCCGCGCGGAGTCGCCGGTCTGCGTGAAGACCGCGATGAGCCGCGCGCCGACGTCTCTCGCAGCGCCCACCGCGGTGCGCGCGATGGCTTCGGGAAAGGGCACCGGCGGCGCCGGCGGCGGGGCGACGCTCGGGGCGTAGAAGGGCGAGGTCTCGGCCGCGGAGACGATGCGCGCCATCATGCGGACGGCGAGCGAGGGGTGCGCCCCCGAGGCCGTCTCGCCCGAGAGCATCGTGGCGTCGGCGCTGTCGTAGATGGCCGTCGCGACGTCGCCCGCTTCGGCGCGCGTCGGGCGCGTCGAGGTGATCATCGAGTGGAGCATCTCCGTCGCGACGATCACCGGGCGGCGGTGCGTCGCGGCGCTCGTGAGCACCTTGCGCTGAAGCACCGGGACGAGCTCCGGGGGAAACTCCACGCCGAGGTCGCCGCGCGCGACCATCACCGCGTCGGAGGCCTCGACGATGGCCTCGAGGTCGTCGATGGCCTGCGGCGTCTCGATCTTCGAACAGATCGGCAGCGACTTGCCCCACGCCTCGCAGATCTCTCGCACGAGCTTCACGTCGTCGGCGCTCCGCACGAACGACACGGCCACGTAGTCGATGCCCGCCGTGAGGCCGAACATGAGGTCCTGCTTGTCCTTCGCGGTGAGCGCGTCGAGGCGCAGGTTGCCCGAGGGGAGGTGAACGCCGACGTTGTTCCGGAGGTGCCCGCCCTCCTGCACGACGATGTGAACGCGCGGGCCCTCGATGGCCGTCACCTTGAGCTGGATGCGCGCGTCGTCGAGGTGGATGAGGTCGTCGACGGCGAGGTCCTGCGCGAGCGTGTCGTAGCGCACCGGGACGTCGTCGCCGTCGGCCGTCTCGCCCGCCACCATGGCGAAGGTCTCGCCCGGCGCGATGTCCCGCGCGGGCCCGTTGAGCTTCCCCACGCGGATCTTGGGGCCGCAGAGGTCTCCGAGGATCGCCACGGCCTTCTTGTGCCGCGCGCTCGACTCGCGGATCGACGCGATGGCCCTGCGGTGATCGTCGTGGGTGCCGTGCGAGAAGTTGAGCCGCGCGACGTCCATCCCCGACGCGATGAGCTGGTCGATCCCTTCGGGGGTGTTCGAAGCGGGGCCGATGGTGCAGACGATCTTCGCGCGGCGGTTCATTGGGGGCGAGAGCTATACCCCGCGGCGCCGCCCGTGGGCAAAGCCTCCGATGCGTCGCGCCGCGCGGATCCCCTGTACCGAACGCCCCGCGAGTCTGCCTATACTCCGACACCCTTCAATCGGAGAGTGTCTCTCATGGCATTGCGACCGCACGCCTCGCGGCCTACGGCCCTCCTCGCTCTCGTCTGCGCGGCGCTCTCCCTCGCCGGCTGCGGCGAAGAGCAGCCGACGACCTTCGCCGAAGCGGGCGTCATGGACGCCACGATGGACGCCACCGACGCGCGCGTCTTGCCCACCGACACGGGCTCGCGCGACGCCGCGGGGCGCGTGTGCACCCGCAGCTCGCAGTGCGACGACGGCATCGACTGCACCATGGATTTCTGCGCCGCCGACGGCCGCTGCGCGAGCGTGCCGAACACCATGGCGTGCGACAACGGGATCTACTGCGACGGCCTCGAGACCTGCGACATGCGCCGCGGGTGCATCCGCGGGACGCCCGTCGCCTGCAACGACAACTTCACCTGCACCATCGACCGCTGCGACGAGGTCACCAAGACCTGCATGCACTCGCCGCGCGACAACGACCGCGACGGCGACCCCGACATCCACTGCGCCGCGCCCGACTGCGACGGCGGCGTCGACGCCGGGCCCGACGACGCCTCCGCCGACGGGGGCGCGCCCCGCTGCTGGGTCGGCGGCGATTGTGACGACAGCAACCCCCGGGTGAACGCGCGGCTCCCCGAGGTGTGCGGCGACGGCATCGACAACAACTGCAATGGCATGGTCGACATGGCCGAGCCGGGCGGCTGCCGACTGCCCCCGTACGACACCTGCGACGACCCGCTCGACGTCTCGCGCGGCGGCAACTTCACCCTCCCCACGGCGGGCACCACGGGCAACTACCGCTTCCAGTGCGCGGGCGGGATGCTCATGCGCGACGTGGTCGCGCGGCTGCGCCTCGAAGACGCCCGCGACGTCACCCTCACCGCGAGCGGAGGCACCTCGGCGGTGTACCTCCAGCTCATGCCGGGCCGCTGCGGCAGCCCGATGATGACCACCGACGTGCGCGTGTGCCAGATCGGCTACCCCACGACGGTGCGCGCGCGCGCCCTCCCCGCGGGCGACTACTACATCCTCCTCGGCACGAGCTCCTCGGGCGCGGCGGCGGACATCAACCTCCAGGTCGACCTCGCGCCCGCCACGATGCCGCCGACCAACGACACCTGCGCGACGCCCATCAACATCCCCTCGACGGGCGGCACCTTCCGCGGCGACCTCGTCGACGTGGCGGCGAACATCAACACCCGCTGCGGCGGCACGCAGCCCGACGTCGTCTACGCCATCACGCTCACCGAGAGCGCCAACATCGTCGCGCGCGTCGCCGGCGCCCGCAGCGATTTTCTCACCCTCGCCCTCGTCGACCGCTGCGTGGCCTCGCCCATGACGCTCCGCTGCGACGCGGCCGCGCCCGCGCAGTTCACCGCGCGCCAGCTCGCGCCGGGCACGTACTACCTCGTCGTCGCGGGGCGCACGATCAACCCCTTCACCCTCGAGGTGATGGTGACGCCGCCGTCGCCGCCGCCCGCGGGCGACGTGTGCGCCATGCCCCTCACGATCACCCCGGGGACGCCCGTCATGGGCACCTTCGCGGGCATGGAGGCCGACTACCAGTTCTCGTGCTCGGGCACCGGCTCGCGCGACGTGGTCTACCGCTTCACGCTCACCGAGCGGCGCGACGTCAACGTCACCGCGAGCGGCTCCACCTCGGACTACTTCTACGTCGCCCTCGACACCACCTGCGGAGACCGCGCGACGGAGCGCGCCTGCCGCTTCGGCGCCCCCGGTCGCCTCTCGGTGCGCGGCCTCGACCCGGGGACGTACTACGTCCTCGTGAAGAGCATCCGCGGCGGAGACTTCACGCTCACCCTCGACGCGACGGCGCCCGTCACGCCCGTGAGCGTCACCGACAACGACACCTGCTCGACGATGACCGCGATCCCCTCGGCGGGCGGCGTCTTCATGGGCAACACGTCGATGATGCGCCACGACTACACGGCCCCGTGCTCCACGGGCTCGACCTCGGAGGACGTGGTCTTCCGCTACCACGTCGACCGCCGCCAGCGCGTGAGCTTCTCGACCGACGGCTCGGCCTTCGACACGATCATGTGGCTCACGCAGGGCTCGATGTGCCCGGGCACCAACGTCCCCGGCGCCTGCAACGACGACGCGATCGGCGTGGCCTCGGCCTTCGACGTCACCCTCGACCCCGGCGACTACTACCTCTTCGTCGGCGGCTTCGGCAGCGGGTCTCGCGGCAACTACATCCTCACGGTCACCGCCTCGACCGCGCCCTGAACGTCCCCAGAGATCCATACACCTCTCCATGCGAACGCTCCTCGTCGCCGCCGCGCTCGCGGCCGCGTGCTCCTCGAACCGCCCTCCCCCCAACGCCCCCTCGAACGCCGACGACGCGGGCGCCGTGACGGTGGTGTCGTCGGTCACGTCATCGCACGCGCGCGCCCACGACGACGCCGCGGTGACCGCCGACGCCGCCCCCGAGGCCGACCGGCTCTACGCCGACGCGATGGCCGCCGCGGAGCGCAACGACTTCGCCGAGGCCGCGCGGCTCTTCGGCGCAGCGTACGAGACCGCGCCGTCGCTCCAGATGGCCTTCAACGCGTTTCGAATGAACGAGCGCGCGGCCTCCGTCGACGACGCGACGCGCTGGTACGACCGCGTGATCTCGCACGCGCCGCCCGCCGCGATGCGCGCCGACCTCGACCAGCGCATGGCCTCGCTGCGAGACTTCGCGCGGCGACGGAGGAAGACATCGCGCGCCCGCCGCCCGGCACCGACGCTCGCGCGCGCGAGGCGGCGACCTTCTTCAACCGCGGCGTGGCGCTCTATCCGCGCGTCGGCAGTACCCCGCGGCGCTCCAGGCCTTCGAAGCGGCGCTGCGGTACATGACCGAGTCGCACAACGAGGTGGCCGAGCTCTACTTCAACCTCGCCGTCGCGCACGAGCACGTCGGGCACCGCGCCGAGGCCGCCGCGGCGTTCCGTGAGTACCTCTCGCGCAGACCCGACACGCCCGACCGCCTGGAGGTCGAGCGACGGATTCGCACCCTGTCGCAGTAGGAGCGATCGGCGCGCTCGGCGCGCTCAGCCGATCGCGATCATCGAGAGGAGCTCGGGGTGGTCGAGGGACTTCCCCGAGCCGAGCACCACGGCGCTGATGGGGTCGTCGGCGACCATGACGGGGAGGCCCGTCTCTTCGCGCAGCAGCACGTCGAGGTTGCGCAGGAGCGCGCCTCCGCCCGTGAGCACGATGCCCTTGTCCTTGATGTCCGAGCAGAGCTCCGGCGGGGTCTTCTCGAGGGCGCCCATCACGGCGTCGACGATCGAGTTGATGGGCTCCGCGAGCGCGTCGCGGATCTCGTCGGAGTTGATCACCAGCGTGCGGGGAACGCCCGCCACGAGGTCGCGGCCCTTGACCTCCATCGTGAGCGGCTCGTCGAGGGGGTAGGCGTTGCCGACCTGGCACTTCACGCGCTCGGCGGTCTGCTCGCCGACCATGAGGTTGTACTTGCGCTTGAGGTAGGCCTGAATGGCCTCGTCCATCTTGTCGCCGCCCACGCGGATCGACTGCGAGTACACGATGCCCGCGAGCGAGATCACGGCCACCTCGGAGGTGCCGCCGCCGATGTCGACGACCATGTTGCCCGTCGCCTCGGTCACGGGCAGACCCGCGCCGATGGCCGCGGCCATGGGCTCTTCGATGAGGTGAACCTCGCGGGCGCCCGCGCTCTCGGCGCTCTCGCGCACGGCGCGCTTCTCGACCTCGGTGATGCCGAAGGGCACGCAGATCACGATGCGCGGCTTGACCAGCGTCTTGCGGTTGTTGGTCTTCTTGATGAAGTACTCGAGCATCGCCTCGGTGATCTCGAAGTCGGCGATGACGCCGTCGCGCAGCGGTCGCACGGCCTGGACGCTGCCCGGCGTGCGGCCGAGCATCTCCTTGGCCTCGCGGCCCACGGCGCGGACCTTCTTGACGCCCCGCTCGTCGCGCTGCACCGCCACGACCGACGGCTCGCACGACACGATGCCCTTCCCGCGAACGTAGATGAGTGTATTCGCGGTCCCGAGATCGATCGCGAGATCGCTCGAGAAGAGTCCGCTCACCCAGTCGAAGAGCATCCGATCACCTCGCGCCGTACAAGGACGGCGAGAACCCGTTACGAACCGCGAAAAAACGTCGTGCGCGACGCCGCGCGGGCGGCGGGTATAACAACTCCCCGCAGAAATGACAAACGCTCGCGGCGGCAGCGCGTCGGGCCGCGACGGCGCGCGCGCCCCGCGACCGTCGCTTCGTAGCGAATCGCGCGCTCACGTGGGGCGGAGCGGCCGCGGAGCGCGCGAACGCTCGGAAGGGCGTCACGAACGCGTCTGCGCTGCGCGGACGCTGCGCCCGGCCGATGCAGCACGCGGGCCCGCGGCGCGGCACGAGCCATGCGGAATGACCACCTGTCGACGGCGCGCGCCTCCCCGGGCGAGCACCCGAGACGGGAGGTCCTCGATGCTCACGACGCTTGCCTTTCCGCGGGTGCTCGCCGGACAGACTCGCAGGGGCCGCACGGCGCGGCGACGCCGCTCCTCCTCGCGCTCTTCGGCCTGGCCGCGCGTGCGCTGGCGGGGCGTCACCGCCCGCCAACGACGCGCGGGTCGACGCAGCGCCGCTCGCGGATTCCTCCGACGTGGCGCGCGACGTGGCGCGCGACGTGAGCACCGCGCTCGACGTGACGCGCGACGTGGCGCCCGACGTGGCGCCCGACGCGGCGCCCGACGCGGCGCTCGACGCGGCGCCCGATGCGGCGCTCGACGTCCCGCGGCGGCGCCCGACGCGGTGATCTCCGTCGTCGACAGCTCGCTCACGCGCCCTGACGACGTGCCTCCCTTCTCGGTCGGCGTCGCGACGCTCGCGGGCACGGGCGAGCCGGGCTTCGCGGACGGGCTGCGCGACGACGCGCGCTTCAACAACCCGGTGAACGTGGCGGTGAGCCCCACCGGCGAGGTGTACATCGCGGACTTCGGCAACGACGCCATCCGCAGGATCGAGCCCGACGGGTGGGTCACCACCTATCTTCGCTCGCCGGGCTCTGAAGCGCCCTTCGGAATGGCCTTCGCGAGCGACGGGACCTTCTACGTCGAGACCGACGCCAACGACCGCGGCGCGCGGAGCGAGAGCACCGGCACCGTGTGGCGCGCGCGCGCCCGGCGCGCTCGCTCACCGTCGTGGCGCGTGACATCGGCAGGCCGCGCGGGCTCGTGGTGCTCCCCGACGGACGCGTGGTGATGTCGGACTACGCCGCGCACGTCATCGCCGTGCTCGACCCCGCCGACGGCGCCGTCACCGTGCTCGCCGGAACGCGCGGCGCATCGGGCTTCGTCGACAGCGTCGGCGCCGCGGCGCGCTTCAACCGCCCCTACGGCGTCGCGCGGCGCACCGACGGGGCCATCCTCGTCGCCGACCAGCTGAACCAGCGCATCCGCGTGGTGACCATGGACGGCGCCGTGAGCACCCTCGCGGGCAGCGGGGCGCGCGGCAGCGCCGACGGCGCGGGCGTGGCGGCGACCTTCGACGGGCCGCAGGGCGTCGCGATCGACAGCGAAGACGCGCTCTACGTGAGCGAGTCGGGCGGACACGTCGTGCGGCGGATCGACGTCGACGGCGTCGTGAGCACCATCGCGGGAGACGGCCGCGAGGGCTACCTCGACGGCGAGCTGCGCGCGGCGGAGTTCTTCGGCCTCGAAGGTCTCGCCATCTCGCCCGACGGCGCCACGGGCTACCTGCCCGACGGAAACCGCGGCGGCGCGCTGCCCTACCATCGCGTACGCCGCATGACGCTCCGATGAACGCGGTGGAGCACCTCGGCGCGCTGCTCGACGGCAAGTATCACCTCGGCGGGGTGGTGGGGCGCGGCGGCATGGCGACGGTGTTCGAAGCGCGCCACATCGGCACCGGCCGACGCGTCGCGGTGAAGATGCTCAACCCCGAGTACGAGGGCGACGCCGAGGCGTCGGACCGCTTTCTGCGCGAGGCGCGCGTGGCCGCGGAGCTCAAGCACCCCAACGTGGTCGACGTGCTCGACCTCGGCGACGCGCGGCAGGTCGCGTACATGGTGCTCGAGTTCCTCGACGGCGAGTCGCTCGCGCGGACGCTGCAGCGCGACGGTCCGCTCGATTTCGCGCGGGCGATGGCGCTGCTCGCGCCGGTGATGCGCGCCATGGCGTACGTGCACGCGCGCAACGTCGTGCACCGCGACCTCAAGCCCGAGAACCTCTTCATCCACTGCGACGAGACGGGCGAGGTGGTGCCCAAGGTGCTCGACTTCGGCATCGCCCGCTTCCTCGACGCAGAGCACGGCCCGCACATCACGCATGTCGGCATGGTGATGGGAACCCCCGCGTACATGTCTCCCGAGCAGGCGCGCGGCATCAGCGACGAGATCGGCACCGCGGCCGACGTGTGGTCCATGGGGATCATCTGGTACGAGGCCCTCACGGGCACGCTCCCCTTCGTGGGACCGACCCCCGTGTCGACGCTCCTGGCGGTGAGTCAGCACCAGCACGTCCCCTTCGCGGTGCGGCTCCCGGCGCTGCCCGGTCCCGTCGTCGAGGTGCTCGAGCGCTCGCTCGCGCGCCTCGCGTCCGCGCGCTACGCCGACATGGGGACCTTTCTCGCCGCCCTCGAGCGCGCCGTCGCGCGCGCGGGCGACACGCAGTCGATGGGGCTCCGCGCCCCCGCCGTGAGCGCCGTCGGCGTGCGCGCGTGGCTCGCGCGAGACTTCGAAGACGACCTCCGCGCGATCACGCGCCGCCCCTTGCGGAGCGGGCGTCTGCTCACGGGGCTGACCCTCGCGGCCGCGGTGCTCGTCGGCGCCGCCGTGGCGATGTGGGCGGGCCACCATCGCAGCGCGCGGCAACGCATCACAGCACCGATCGCCGCCGTCGCGCCGCCGGTTCGAGAGACGCCCGCGGTGACGCGGAGCGCGTTGTTCACGCCCGCGCAGCGTCCCCTCGCCGTGACGCTCGCGTCGCCCGCGGAGAGCCCCGTGAGCCTGCGCTGGAGCGTGTCTCCGACCGCCGCGCCGCAGCCCGTCGACAGCGCGCGCGGACGGAGGCGCGCCACGCCACGCCGCGTGATGCCCCGTTGACGGAGCGGTCGTTCACCGGCCCCGATGATGGCGTTCACCGGGGCCGATGATGGCGTTCACCGGGGCCGATGATGGCGTTCGTGGGCGGCGCCTTCGCCAGCGGTCGCGTGTGCGGTAGGCTCCGCGCCCATGAGCCTTCGTCATCTCGCGTTGGGGAGCGCGCTGCTGTGCGCCTGTGACTGGTGGGACGACACGGGGCGAAACACGAGCCGCCAGGACCTCGACGGCGCCGTGACCGATGGCGCCCTCGACGCGCGCACCGACGGAGCCGCGGACGGTGACGACGCGCGCACCGACGGAGCCGCGGACGGCGACGACGCGCCCGCGCTCGACGTCGATCGTGGCGACGCCAAAGCGCCGCTCGACGACGCGGGCTTCCCCGAGAATTGGAGCGACCGATGCGGCGCGGGAGAAGCCGTGCGGCCGTTCTTTCGCTACCACATGTCGACGGTCACGGCCTCCGACGCGGCGCCCGCGTGCGGAACCCTCGCAGCGGGCGGTCCCGCGCGCTGGATGGCCCTGCGCGTCGACGCGGGCGAGTCGGTGCTGCTCAAGGTCGCCGCCGACGGGAGCGGCCCCGCGGCCTCGGTGCGCGCCTTCGACGCGTGCGGCGGCGCGTGCGTGGCGTTGCAGACCTCGCGCGACGTCGACGGGGGAACGCTCGCGTGGTGGCGCAACCCCGGCGCGAGCACCCGTGTGCTCCACGTCGCCGTCGGCGCCGCGGAGCCCGGCGTCCGCGGACGCTTCTGGTTCTGGCCTCGCATCGGAGCGACGGGCGCCAACGCGACGTGCGCCACGGCCGAGCGGCTCGCGGGCCTCATGGCGAGGACCTTCATGACCGTGGGCGACGAGCCCGCGCGCTGCGGCCCCCGGCAGGGACCGTCGCCGTGGTACGCGGTGAACGTCCCTTCGGGCGCGCGCTTCACCGCGCGGAGCGAGACGTCGGGGGCGATCACCGACATCTTCGCGGCGGAGCTTCACCTGCTCGACGCCTGCGGAGGGACGTGCCTCCGTCCGCCGTCGACGTCGATCGCGTGGGTGAACGAGGGCGCCTCCGCGGTCGACGCGCGCGTCGCGGTGACGCCGCTCGAGCTGCTCGATCCGCGTGGCACCGTGTTCATCTCGCAGGTGGAGCTCGCGCCCGCCAACGCGCGCTGCGACGGCGCGACCGGGCTCCCCACGCGGGTGCCGTCGACGACGGTGTGGTCGCTGAGCGCCGCCCCCGCGTGCGCGTCGGCGCCCGGAGCCCGCGCGTTGTACTACCGGGCGCGCGTCGGGGCGGGCGAGACGATCCACGTGTCGGGCGTGCCCGGCGCGGCGCAGCAGCGCTTCGCCGTGCTCGACGCGTGCGGCGGCGCGTGCCTGGGAGCCGTGTCGTCCGATGCGATCCGCGCCGACGCGCGGTGGACGAACGCGAGCGCGAGCCCGCGTGACGTGTGGGTGGCCGCGACGGGCGTGCCGCGAGACAGCGTGTGGGAGCACGCGATGGAGTCGACCGTGGGAGCCCCCGCGAATCGCATGACCTGCGCGACGGCGCTGCGCGTGAGCGACGGGACGACGCTTCTGGCGGAGCGTCCGCTGCTCGCGACGGGCGCGGCGCCGTGCGGGGCCACGGGCGAGACGGGCGCGTACTACTACGCGGCGCGCGTGGGCACGGGACAGACGCTCACGCTCACGGGTCGCGGACGCTTTCGCGTGCTCGACGGGTGCGACAGCGCGCGCTGCCTCGACCTCGGCGCGTCGACCTGGAGCGACAACCAGCTCGCGTGGCGCAACGACGGCGCGGCGCGCGACGTGATCGTGGCGATGAGCCTTCCGCGCGAGCGGCAGCACGACGCCGTCGACCTGCGCGTGACGATCAACACGCCCCGCTACGCCGTGACGCGCATCACCGCGGAGTGCGAGCCCACCGCGGGCGCGCATGACGCGCGCTACACGTCGACGTTCCTCGGCTCGTCGGGGTCGACGTGGGAGGCGCTGCCCTTCGAGTTCCCGTACTTCGGCGCGACGATGCGCTCGTGGCGCCTCGCGACGCCCTCGGGCGTGCGCCTCGACAGCAGCGCGCCAGCCCCGATGGCGCTCAACGCGCCGCTCATGCCTGGCGTGAGCACGCTGCCGATCTCGGGCGAGGCCGCGCTGCTCGCGTCGCTGATCGACGCGCGCGTCGACCTCCTGTTCAACGGAGAGACCCGCTGGCTCGACGTGGCCGCGCCGCGCAGGCACATGACCTTCGACCTGCGTCCCAACGCGATGGCGCGCGCGCCGTACCTGCACCACCAGATGCGGCTCTACGCCGACGGCGTGGTGGAGTTCCACTACTGCGACGTGGTGGGCGGAACGGACTACGACGGCGCCATGGCAGTGGTGGGAATTCAAGGCGGAACGCCGCTCACGGCGCTGACGTGGTCGGCCTTCGTGCGCGATGGAGTGCGCGCGGGCATGGGCGTACGCTTCACGCCTCAGTGAACGCGTTGTGGTGGAGGCGCGCAGCGCTCCGTCAGGGAAGCGCTTCGCAGCGCGTCTCGCGGAGCCCGTCGGGGCCGCCCCGGTAGAGCAGCGTCACGGGTCGTGGATAGCCGCTGATCGTGGCGAGGAGGTCGTCGTAGCCGTCGTCATCGCGGTCGCGCACCGAGAGTTCGACATCCGCGAGCGGGTCCTGCGCGGGCATCCCCTGGCAGACGTCGAGCCTTCGGCGGTCGGGGGTCGCGCGCCACGCGACGCCGCCGCGCGTGTAGAAGCCCACGTTCGGAGGGGCGGACATGGCGTACTCCTCGCGCTGGTGTTCGATGAGGTCGACGGCGCCGTCGGCGTCGAAGTCACCCACGAGGAGCACGGGACCGGGAGACGGCACCGGGCAAGGCCGCTCGACCTTCGTGAAGCGCGCGCCGCCGAGGTGAAGGACCTCGGTGCAGGAAGGAAAACCCGTGATGCTGCGCATGCGCTGGTACGAGTCTCCGAAGCCGTCGCCGTCGAGATCGCCCACGGGAAAGGGGATCGAGACGTCGAGGAGGAGCGCGCCGTACGTCGTCGAGTCGTCGATGAGCCCGGACCAGAGGGCGTCATCGCTGCGAGGAATCGCCGAGAGCCCCGTCGGTCCACCGAAGTACATGAGGTGCGAGACACGCGCGAATCGAACATTGTGAAGGTCGATGTACTCGGTGTTCACACGCACCTGCGCCACGAGGTCGCCGTAGCCGTCGCCGTTCACGTCTCCGGCTGCGGCGGGTGTCGCGCTGAAGCCCCTCCACATCTGATGGCCCGGCGCCCCGAACAAGAACTCTGACTCATCTCCGAGGAGCGTCTGGTCTGGCGCGTCGGAGGCGCGACCGCCGAAGAACACATCGAGCACCCAACGTCCCTCGGGCCTGTCGGTGGGCGCCCGTCGCGACACGACGCGGTCTTCGAGGCCGTCGCCGTTCACGTCGAGAAATCCTCGCGCGTCGGAGCGCGGAGGCGCCTCTCCCGCGGGCACGACGAGCTCCCACACAGGCCCCGGCGTCGCGTCGGCGGCGCCCGATCGCAACGCGAAGAGTCGCCAGAAGTGCACGCCTTCAGCGAGCGGAGCGCTCGGCCGCCAGCGATCGCCCGTCACGTCACGCTGCGACGTGACGCCGTCGCAGCGCCTCGTGTCGCACAGTTGCAGCCGCGCCCCCTCGGCGCCGACGGGGAGCGTCCATCGGAACCACGGCCTCGCGCTCGCGACGATCATCGCCGAGGTGGGCGCGCGCGGTTGAACGGACCTCCGCTCGCAGCGCCCTCGCGCGCAGAACGAGCCGTCGAGGCAGACGTTCTCGCACGATCCGCAGTGCGCGCTGTCGGAGTCGAGCGCGGTCTCGCACACGGTCTCCGCGCGGCCGTCGCAGTCCGCCGCGCCGGGTCTGCACGCGCTCACGCAGCGCCCGCCGTTGCAGTCGGCCACGTACGCCGCGCCGCTGCCGCAGGTCCGGCATCCGCCACAGCGCGTACGCGACGAGAGGCTGTCATGACCGCACGTCGACGCGTCGCCGTCGCAATGGGCGAAGGTCTCGGGGCAGACGACGCAGGTCCCTCCGGCGCAGGTCTCCGTCGCCGAACAGGAGTGGCCGCACACGCCGCAGTTGTCGGGGTCGGCGCGTGACGTCACGCATCGGTTCTCGCAGACGATGGCGCCGTCTTCGCAGCCGACGCAGCGCCCCTCGGAGCAGATCGTCGTCGACGAGCATCTGTACCCGCAGCTCCCGCAGTTGCGCGGGTCGGCGCTCAGGTCGACGAGGCCGCCGTCGCACACGGCTCGCGCGCGCGCATCGGATCCCGCGTCGGAGCCCGTCGGCGTACCGTCGCACGACAGCGCGCACGCGGCGGCGACGACGGCCGACGAGGCCGCGCGCAGGACTTCGAACCGGCGCCGTGATGGCATGACGAGCGTTCGGTGCCCCACGACGGGCGAGCGTTCAGCCCGCGACGTTTGTGTCCATCGCGTTCACCGGGCCCGATGATGGCGTTCACCGGGGCCGATGATGGTGTTCTCCGGGCCCGATGAACGTGACTATTTCGCCGCGGGGTCGCGGAGCCACGCATCGAGCTCGACCGCCGAGAGGTCGAGCACGACGTCACCGAGGCGTGCCGCGCCGTGCGTGTCGAGGCGCCGGACGAGCGTGGCGTGCTCCGCCGCGTCGAGCGTGCGCGAGAGCTTGCGCTCGAACAGACGGGTGAGAGACCCCAGCGCCTTCTCGATGCCTCGCTCGATGCCCTTCTCGATGCCCTTCTCGATGCCCTTCTCGATGCCCTGTTCGATGCCTCGCTCGATCCCCTGTTCGATGCCCTTCTCGAGGATCTCGTTGGCCGCGTCGGGGTACATCGCGAGAAGCCTCCGCGTGAACTCCGTCCTCACGCGTCGCCGCTCGCCCTCGTCGACAGGGAGGTGCGGGAGGTCGTCGGCGGTCTGCGAGGTCATACACAACTCCTTTCCCGCGGCGGCAAGGCGCCGTCGGGCACCTCGGGGGTCTCCTTCGTCAGGATGCGCTTCGCGAGCTGGTCGGGCCTTCCCATGGCGTCTCCCGATGAACGGGCCTCAGCACTCTCGCGACGGAGCGACCTTCACGCCGAGCGCCTTGAGCGCCTTGAGCGCTTCGGCCTCCGTGAGATCGACGAGTTCGAAGCGCGCAGCCGCGCCCGGCTTCGTCGCCTTCGCGCGCAGCTTCGCGCGGCTGCCCGCGGACGACAGCGACGACGACGCCTCGCTCGCGACGCGGCGCTCTCCGCGCGTGGTGGTGCGTCCACGGCGGGGCTTGTCGCGTCCTGCGGCCTCTTCGCGCCTCGCACGGACCTCGCGCGCCGCCTCGCGCAGCGCCGCGTTCTGCGCCTTCGCCACGTCGAGGACGGGCCCTCCGTCCCAGAGCGCGACGCGGGCGCCGTCGAGGATCTCCTGCGTATCGTCGGCCTCCGTCGCCTCGGCGAGTTCGAGCAGCGCATCGACGCGGTCAGGGCGGAGCGCGACGTAGCGCTCCCGCGGGAGGCTCTTCACGGCGCGCGTGAGGCGAGACACGGTGCTGCGTGACAGCCCCAGACCTCGCGCGCTGAGGTCGTTGAAGCTCTCGAAGCCGAGCGTCTCGGCGTAGCCGTCGCGCTCGAGGTCGACGAGCGCGAGGCCGAGGTCGTAGAGGTGACGATCGGCCTCAGCGATGGCGGCGCGTGCGCGATCGAAGGCGTCTTGCGCGGCGCGCTGGAGCCGCTGCTTCGCGGCGTCGGCCATGGCCTTCGCGTTCTTCTGTAGCGCCGCGGGGAGCTTCGGCGCGGGCTTCTTCGGCGCGGCCTTCGCGGCGCGGCGCTTCGGGGTCGTGGACTTCGTTCGAGGGCGAGGCGCGCTGGTGGTCATCATCGTCGACGGTGCAACGCTCGATCGAGCCCGGTCAACGGGGAATGATGGGGTGCAAACTGCGAGCATCGGGCAGGACCACACGAGCGTCGTTCTGCGTCGCGCAACGCGCGCTCACCGCACGCCCACGGCCTCGACGGGGCCGCGTCCGAGGCAGCGATACGCGACGCCGGTCATCACGGCCGACGACGAGGTGATGGGAACGACGCCGCCGCGCGTCACGATCGCGCTCTGCTGGTGCGCGATCTGCTGGTGCTGCACGAGGAGGTGGGTGCCGCCCAGGTCGGCGGCCTTGTTGCGGAGGTCGTTCATCGCGCTCTCCATCTGGCGCGCAGGCGTCAGACCCGAGCCGTCCGCGAACACCGGACCGAGGATGCGGCAGCGGTTCCGTGGTGCCGTCCCGAGCACCACGATGGCGCGGCCGCCCTGCGAGAGACCCGTCGTGCACGCATCGAGCGCCGACGCCGCGAGCGAAGCCAACATCGCGAGCGCGATCCTCGACGCGGCGCCCCAAGCGGTCCGATGCCTTGTTTCGTCCATCGCGCGGTCTCCCCGGTCACGCGATGATATCGCCGCGCAGGACGGGCGATCCGACGCGTCGAAAGCTGCGCGCGACCGTCGACCGCGGCGCGTAGCACGACTGTCCCGGACGAGCGCTGCCTTCGCGCCGCGTGTTGAAACACGCGGCAGGGAAGCGTCATTTCGTGAGCATCCTGCGAAAAGTCCCGCTTCGCAGGACTCCCAATCGGAGCCTCGTGCGCGAGTCCCGCGGAGCGGGACTTCATTCAGATCGATCTCGAACTGCCTCCCCTGCCGCGTGTTTCAACACGGGGCGCGAGGGGGCAGCTCTCGTCCGGGACAGTAGTGGTAGACAGCTTTCCGCGGACTTCTGCGCTCCTGGTGTTCGGTCCCGTGTCGCGCCGTGGTGCCCACGGGCACAATAAACGCGCCAGCCCATCCGAAACAACCATTGAGGAGCGGCGGAGGTTCGTCGTGCGTGGATCTCGCGGAGTCATCTCGTGGCTGATCGCTCTGGCGGCCGTCATCTGTGGCTGTGATGCCGGGCTCCCTGACGGGTCGCGCACACGTCCTGACGGCACGCCCTGCCCGGCGAATACGCTCTTTTGTCTCGGGCCCGACAGGGACACGTGCGGCGAAGATCGTCTGAGCAACCCGACGCGCTGCGGTGCCTGCTTCGTGCGTTGCTTCGACACCCCCGAGAGCACCGCGCAGTGTCGTGGGGGACGCTGCGAGCGACGCTGTCGGGAGCCTCTGGCCGATTGCGACCGTGACCCCACCACCGCGTGCGACACCGACATCTGGACCGACGCCCGCAACTGCGGCGGTTGCGGTCGTACCTGCGCCGCGGGCGAGTCGTGCGCCGCCGGACGCTGCGTCGCGCTGTCGGTGAGGCTCAAGGCGCCGATCTCGGCGTGGAGGCTTCCCACTGCGCGACCGTGGTTTCGCTGGGAGCTCGCGTCCGGCGCCGATGGCGCGCGCATCGAGGTCTGCGCGACGCGCACCTGCGAGACGGTAGAACACCGATGGGATGTGACGGGGGAGAGCTTTCGTCCCCCGCTCCCGCTCTCGCCGGGCGTTCACTTCTGGCGGGCGACCGCTCGATACGGTGAGGCGCTCGACGCGAGCCCGTCGCCACCGTGGGAGTTCGCGATCGCCCCACCGTTCGTCGCCGGAGTGTTGGCCGACGTGAACGGCGACGGGGTCGCAGACGACGCCCAGGTGGTCTTCCACGGCAACGTCTCCTGGGAGGCGAATCCGAAGGGATTTCGAACCGGGGTCACCTACTCGCCCGCGGGTCCGATCGCGCTCGGCGACGTCAACGGTGACGGATTTGGCGACGTGGGCTTCTTCGAAAGCGCGCTCGGCCTCGGATGGGGGCAGGGTGAAACCGAGCGTATCGACCTGTACGTGTACCGCGGAGGACCGAGTGGTGCGGCGCTCGCTCCCCTGCGCGCCCCGATCGGCAGCGGGGTTCCATGGACGGGGTACGGAACGAGGCTCACGCCCATCGTGGATCGCGACGGAGACGGCTATGGCGATCTGTTTGTGAGCCTTCCCCAGTACGGACCAACGTACGGCATCGAGATCTCTGGCCGCACGCTGATGGCGTACCGAGACCAGAGCCTCGACTACCTGCTCGCGCCCGCGCACGGAGACGTCAACGCCGACGGCGCAGAGGACCTCTTGAGCTGGTGGGAGCTGGTTGGCGGCGGTGTCTCCTCGTTCGGCGTGCACATGGGCGCTTCTCGACGACCCCTTCCTCCGGGCGTGTCTCTCGGCGCGTGTGGAGTGCCCGACGCGTCAGAAGCGCGCTACTCCGCTGCCTTCCGGCTGACCGATCTCGACGACGACGGGTACGACGATCTCATCCTCCGCAGCGCGTCGTCGCCATTCGACTTCCTGTACCCGGGCGGCCCGATGGGCCTCGACGGCTCGCGGTGTGTTGTCATCGCGCGGTAGCGCCTCCGCGACGCCGCGACGACCGCGAGGAAGCGCTCGACGAGCCGGTCGAACTCCACGGGCGAGCGCAGGACCCCGGCAGGCGTTTCCATTCTGCGTGATGTCCACGGACTGTCGCGTTCACCGGGCCCGATGATGGCGTTCACCGGGCCCGATGAACATCGCCGCGCTTTCGACGCCGCCATTGGCGCAGCCAGAGCGTGACGATCCCGCGCGCCCACGCGCGCTCGAAGGGCTCACCGGGGCCGTCGATCGACGCGTCGTCGACGCTGGCGCTCCCGTTCCGCGGACGCCCCCTCAGCACGACCGCCCGGTGTCGTCGGAGCAGCGCGCGGCTGCGCGTCGGGTCTTCGCACGCGAGGATGCCGTGGAACGCCTGCGCGTCGAGGCGACGGCCGAACTTCGCGACGAGCGCCTCGGCGAGCGCGTGGAAGCGCGGGAGGTCCCAGGTGATCCACGCGGCGAAGAGCAGGCGGCGGTGAATGAGCGCGCGATGCGGCGAGGCGGCGTAGCGCGCGAGAAAGGCTCCCGGGTCGCGCGCCGCGCGGTCGAGGATCCACCAGGCCCGCGAGCAGACCGCGTCGCCCGTCGCCCACGCGACGACGGCCGCGGGCTCGATGTCGTCGTCGGAGACGCCTCTCGCGCCGAGCATCTCTCGCCACAGATAGTGGAGGTCGTGCGCGGGGCTGTGGAACGTGAGCTTCGACTCGAGGCGCGCGAGTCGCTCGGGCGCGGAGGCGAGCACGTCGAGCGCGCGCAGGTGCACGGCGTTGAGCGCGTGCGGCGTGAGTCCGTCGAAGAGGTCCTCGAGGCGCGGGGGGTTGCGCGCGGGCATGGGCGGCACCTCGCTCGCGCCTCCGTGCAGAAAGTCATGCAGCGCGGCGCGGGCGGGCGACGAGCGTGCGCTGAATCGCAGGATCACATCGACGGCGCGGCGCGTGTCGTCCTCGGTCGGCGCGGGCGGCGTGAGCGCGTCGCGCAGGAGCTCGCGCGCCTCGACGAGCGGACAGCGCCCGCGGAAGTACGCGCGCACCTCGTCGTAGTCGCCGGTGGCGTGATAGCCGAGGGTGATCCTGCCGTGTCCCTCGGCGTCGAGGATGCGACGACGGAGCCTGTTGTCGTGGGTCATCACGCCGACCACGTCGGTGAGCATCGCCCAGAAATGGGGATGCACCGCGGCGTCGACGGGCCCCTCGGGGAGTTCTCGAAAGATGTGCTCCCCGAGCGGCAGCCCGACGCGATGCACCCAGCACGGTCGGTCGAGGAACGCCGCGGGCAGCGCGTGGAGCCTCGCCATCCCATCGCGAAAGAGCGGGAGGTCGCGCGGCGTGAAGAGCACCGTGACGGGGCCCGACAGGTCTGGCTCGGGGAACATCCCGCGAGGATACCGCACGCCTTCACCGGCCCCGATGATGCCCTTCACCGGCCCCGATGATGGCCTTCACCGGCCCCGATGATGGCCTTCACCGGCCCCGATGATGGCTGCAGCGCTTTCGACGCCGCCCGAGCAGCCCGAGCGCGATCATCGCGAGCGCCCACGCGCCGCCGCGCTCGCTGCGTTGCGCGCGGCAGCCGCAGTCACCGGGTGGCGTCGCGGGTCCCGCGTCGGTGGCAACGTCGCGCGCCGCGTCACGCGCGATGTCGCTCGCCGCGTCGCTGCCCGTGTCACCCGCGATGTCGCTCACGGCGTCGCTCGCCGCGTCACTCGCGATGTCGCTCGCCGCGTCGCTGCCCGTGTCACCCGCGATGTCACTCGGCGCGTCGCCGCCCGTGTCACCCGCGATGTCGCCCCCCGCGTCACTCGCCGCGTCACTCACGATGTCGCGCGCGATGTCGCTGCCCGCGTCGGCGCTCGTGTCCGAGGGCGTGTCCGTGACCGCGTCGGCGCTCGTGTCGGTGCGCGCGCCGAGGTCGATCACCGCGGCGTCGCGGGGGACGAGCACCGGCGGCGCGCCCGCGTCGATCGACGCGAGCGGGACGCGCTGCATGGGCCACAGGGGACCGCAGACCATGCCCACCTGCGTCGTCGCGTTGCACGCGGGAGACGGGCCCGCGAGGAGGCGCCCCGACATCAGCGGGTCGATGTGATCGCCGCCGTCGATGGAGCTCCCCAGGAGGTACCCGTCGGCGACCTCGTCGGTGCACACGTAGAGCACGCCCGCGTGCTGACGCAGGCACCGCGCGGTGACCGTGGGCGCGATGCGGGTGAAGGGTCCGCCGCGCACCGAGCGACGGATTCCCTCGGTGCGATCGGCGCTCGCGATCCAGACGGTTCCGCCGTCGTCGGAGAGCGCGAAGCCCGCCATCTGATCGGCCGTGCGCGCGATCTCTCGGAACGTGCGGCCGCCGTTGTCAGACCGCAGGAGGATCGTGCCGAAGCCGTCGCCCGAGCGGACGTAGAGCACGTCGGGGTTGGTCGGGTCGACGCCCGAGACGAAGGCGCTCGTGCCGCCGCCGAAGGCCGTGTCGCGCGACACCTCGGAGGTCGTCATGCCCCCGTCGTCGGAGCGAAGGAGCACGGGGATTCCCCCGCGGATGAAGCCCGCCACGTAGATGCGCGAAGGGTCCGAGGGCGCGATCTCGACGGTCTCGGTGAAGAAGCCCGGGATGCGCGCGCCGGCGGTCCAGCTCGCGCCGCCGTCGTCGGAGAGCATCAGGGTGTCGTCGACGCCGTTGGGGCCGATGGCGGTGACCAGATAGCGCCCCGTGGCGTCGTTCGAAACGTCGACGATGGGGCGCATGGGGTTGCCGCGCGGAGAGGTCCACGAGCACTCGCTGCGAGACACGGTGATCCCGCTCGGGGAGCCCACCACGAGGGTGCCGTCGAAGCCGATGGACATCGAGGCATCGAAGGTCCCGACGGCGTTGAGGGCCTCTTCGCAGACCCACGACCACGAGCGCCCGCCGTCGTAACTCGTGATGACGCCGAAGGTGGCGCGCAGCGCGAGCACGCGGCTCTCGGGACCCGGTCCCGCGACGAAGTAGTTCGAAGAGGGGAAGCGCCCGTTGGCCTCCGCCGCGAGCGGGGAGAGCGCCGTGGCGACGAGCGCCGCGCAGACCGTGAGGCCGTAAGGTACGCGCATGAGAGGGGCGCGATCGTATCCCTTTCTTCGCGCGCGTTCGCGGCTGGAAGTGCCTTCGCGCGCGGTGCTACCCTCGTCGCTCCCGATATCGCCCGACGGGGATGATCGTCACCGCGCCATGACCACCGACCGCGAAGCCCACGAGGCCTGGCTCTCGTCGCTGCTTTGTGACGAGCTCCCGATGCGCGAGGGGCGCTACGCGCTCACGCCGTGGCCCCGCGACGGGATGGACGCCGCGCCGCCGTGGCCGCAGTCCGCGTGGTGCGACGACCGCTTCGTGGGCGTGCGCGTGCGCCTCAAGACCCCCGCTTCACCGACCGAGACCTGCTGCGTGGTGAACCTCGTCCCGGTCTCTCTCCTCGACGAGCGGTGCCGCGCCGAGGCCTTCGTGAAGGCCTGGTGCGCCGTGCTCCGACGCGCGCTGCGAGACCTCGCGACGAGCGCGCTCCCCGACGCGCCGACGCTCACCGCCGACGACCTCGGCGCGGGGTGGGTCCACGCCGCGATCTTGAAGCGCAAGGGGCTCTCGACGCGCGACGACTTCGCCGCCGTGCTCTCCGACCGCAAGCACCTCGGGCGCTTCTTCGCGATCCCGCCGGGCGTGGCGGGCGCGGGGCTCGAGCGCGTCCACGCGGTGCTCACCGAGAAGCCGCCGCTCCTCAAGACCGAGTCGATGATCCTCCGCGCCCTCGACACGCCGTGGAACGACGACGTCCCCCCGCCGGGCCCCTCGCGCGGCGGCGTGCGGGTGCACTGGACGGGCGTCGTGGCCGCGTTCGAACTCAGCCTCCTCGACGCGAGCGGCGGCCGCGACAACCGCCAGCAGGAGATCGAGGTCGTGCCCGGCGAGTTCCTCGACGACATGGCGCGCGTCGAGGCGTACCTGCGCGCGTGGCGCGACTCGCTCGCCGAACACGCGCGGCTCATCGCGCCCGACGAGGTGCCCTTCACCATGCCCCACGACCTCGCGTGCCCCGCCGTGCTCGCGACGCCGCGCACGAGCACCCGCGACGAGTTCCGCGTGGCCTTCGCGCGGCGGTGGCAGTTCGCCGCGCGCCACGCGCTCCGCGCCGTAGAGCAGCGCGCGCCGCGTCGCGGGTGACATCGCGCGTCGGGGAGGTGTCGCCCGTCGCGCGCCCGGTGTAGCCTCCCGCGCGATGAGAGCCGCCGCCTTCGCCGTGATGCTCACCGTGACCGCATGCGGCGCTGCGCCCGACGGCGCCGTGATCCCTGACGCTGCGCCCGTCGACAGCGCCGACGCGTTCACCCTCGACGTCGCGTCGGACAACGCCCTCGACGAGCCCGCGATCGACGCGAGCGCGACGCGCGACGCGCGCGACGACGCGACCCCGAGCGACGCGCTCCCGCCGCCCGTCGACGCCGAGCCCGTGCGCGCCCCCGCGGACCAGTGGACGTGGGTCGACGTGCCCGGGAGCGCGTGCGCCAACGGTCGCCCCACGGGCTTCGGCGTGAACCCCCACGCGGGCTCGCGCGACGTGCTGGTGTTCCTCCAGGGCGGCGGCGCGTGCTGGGACGGCATCACCTGCTGGGGCCCCGTGTCGTCGTCGTTCTACGTGGCGACGGGCTACGGGCGCCTCGAGTTCGTGACCGACGCCGCGCGCCCCGCGATGCTCTTCATGCGACGCGAGGCGGCCAACCCGTTCCGCGATTTCAACATGGTGTACGTGCCGTATTGCACGGGCGACGTGCACGTGGGCAACCGCGTCTCGACGTACGACTTCTTCGGCGCCCACGAGACGCACCACATGGGGGCGCGCAACCTCGGGCTCTTTCTCCCGCGCATCGCGGCGACCTTCCCCGACGCGCGCAGGGTGTACCTCGCGGGCGACAGCGCCGGAGGCTTCGGCTCGGCGTTCAACCTCCCGCGCGTGCAGCAGGCCTTTCCGCGCGTGCGTGTGGACGTGGTCGACGACTCGGGCCCGCCCATCCAGCCCTCGGCCGACCGCTGGGCGACGTGGTCGCACAACTGGGGCGTCGAGATCCCCGCGGACTGCCCCGCGTGCGCAGGGACCATCGACGCCTTCGTCGACTACTACCGCACGCGCTACAGCGCGAACCGCTTCGCGGTGCTGTCGTTCCAGAACGACGCGATCATCAGCACGTTCATGAACCTCTCGACGACGGACTTCAGCGCGCGCCTCATGAGCCTCGCCGATCGCGCCGACCGCACGTGGCCCGGCGCCCGGTACTTCATCGCGCCGGGCATCGTTCACGTCGTGCAGCTCCAGCCCATCCGGCCGCAGGGCTTCGACGCGTGGATCCGTCGCTTCGTCGACGAGGACCCGACGCTCCGCAGCGTCCGTCCTTGACGGTGGTCAACTCCCCGCGCCGCGCGGCTTCGAAAATCGTTTTGCGCGGCGCGTCGACCGCAGATTCTGCGGGGAGAAACGGATGATTTCGCGGCGCGGTGTCCTGTAGTCTCCGCCGCCTCCATGGCACGCAAGGAACGCCCCGAGCCCACCGCCAACGACGTCGTGAAGATCGACGGCGAAGTCTACGACGTCGCCCGCTGGGCGAAGAACCACCCCGGCGGAGACCTCCTGAGGTTCTTCCTCGGGCGCGACGCGAGCACGGTCTTCGCCGCGTTTCACGGCCCCCTCGCGCGGCGCGCGCTGAAGGGGCTCCGCGCGAAGAACGCCCCCGTGATGGCGCCCGATCCGTCGGCCACGAGCGACGTCGAGCGCGACTTCGAAGCGCTGCGCGCGCGCTCCGTCGACGAGGGTCTCTTCGTCGGTCGCAAGGCGTGGTTCCTCCTGCGCGGACTGGTGATCCTCGGGCTCATCGGCGCCTCGGCGGCGATGCTCGCGGCGTCGTCGTCGCTGTGGCCCATCGCGGCGCTCTCGCTCGCGCTCGCGTGGCAGCAGGGCGGCTGGCTCGCGCACGACGTCGTGCACCACGCGGTCTTCCCCGACCGCCCGACGGGCGACGCGGTCTCGGTGGCGGTGGGCGGCGTGATCCTGGGCTTCTCGGCCGACTGGTGGCGCCACAAGCACAACACGCATCACGCGCTGCCCAACGTGATGGGCGTCGACACCGACATCGACACGATGCCGCTCCTGGCCTTCACCGAGCGCGACCTCGAGAACATCGGCGGGTTCACGCGCTTCCTCGTGCGCATCCAGACGGTGACGGCGCTGCCGATCATCTCGTTCGCGCGCCTCAACTGGGTGACGCAGAGCGCGCTCTGGGCGCTCAAGGCGCCGCGCGTGAGGCTCCGCGCCTTCGAGCTCGCGTGCATCGTGGCGCACCACGCGTGGACGCTCGCCATGCTCGCGCTGCTCCCGACGTGGGGGCTCCGCATCGCGTTCTATGTGACCGCGCAGCTCGCCTCGGGGATCATGACGGGCACGGTCTTTCTCGTGGGCCACAACGCGCGTCCGATCTACCGCAGAGACGAGGCGCCGGGCTTCTACGAGCTCCAGTGCGTGGCCTCGCAGAACGTCCGCGCCCCGTGGGGAACGGCGTGGTTCTTCGGCGGCCTCGAGCGACAGATCGAGCACCACGTGTTCCCGATCATGCCGAGGCACAACCTCGCGCGCGTGACCGCGGCCACGAAGGAGCTCTGCGCGCGGCACAACCTCGCGTACACCGAGCGCGGCTTCTTCGAGGGCCTCGCCGACGTCGCGATGGTGCTGCACCGCGTGGCGCGCGCCGCGGGCGCTTCGAAGACCACGCCGCCGTCGAACACGGCCTCGGGCGCGGGCGACCACGGCGATCCGTCGTTCGCGGGCGGCTCGACGACGTAGCGTTCCGCGAGCGGGTTCAGCGAGCCGTGGGCGCGCGGAGGACGAACGCGGGCGTCGGCGCGTGATTGAGCACGCTGAACGTGAGGCGTTCGAACACGTCGTGATGGCCGAGGAGCAGGTCGTACCCCGCGAGCGGCCACCCGGTGAAGTAGACCCACGCCCCGTCGAGCGTGAGACGCTCCGCGGGCGAGCCGCCGCCCAGGATCAGATCGACGTTCCAGCCCCACGCTTCCGAGGCTCCGCCGCTCGCGCCTGCCAACACGGTGCGATCGGTCGAGCTGCTGCGTCAGCCTCACCTTGAGCGTCATCGTCGCGTCTACAGCACGGTGTGGATCACGACGTCGGAGTCGGGGGAGATCCCCGCGGCTTCGAGCTGCGCGTAGACCTCGCGCAACGTCCCCGCCGCGATGATGCCGCGCGCGGGATCGATGGCGATGCGCTGCCCCTTGTACTTCTGCACCTCTTCGAAATGCGCGTGAAACCAGTCGAGCGTGGGGTCGCTCGACAACGGGAGGTCTTCGTCAGGAATGTCGGCGAGGCGCGGTGCGACGGAGCCCATGCGCCGAGGATGCGTCGCGGCGCCGCCCGCATCAAGCGTCGCGGTCGTGCGCTTCGTCGTTGCGGTCGGCGTCGTCGCGGGTGCATGGATCGCGCGATGGCCGTCGACCTCGACTCGCTCAAGACCCTCGTCGCAAGGCTCCGCAAACGCGCGATGGGCCCCCGCTGGACCGCGGGCGCGGAGCTCGCCCGCAGCGGCGCCGTGATGCTCGACCGCGAGTCTGACGACGAGATCGTCCTCGCCGTGCGGCTCGCCGACTGGCCCACGCCGCCGACCGCCGTGCTCTACCCCGAGTCGGGCGAGTGGGCGTGTGACTGCGGAGGCTCCGACCCCTGCGCCCACATCGTCGCCGCCGCCGTCGCGTACGAGGCTTCGCTCGCCTCGGGCGTCGCGCTCCCCGCGGCGAGGTCCGTCGCCTCGACGCTGCGCTACGCGCTCACGCGCGGCCGTGAGGGGCTCGTCGTCGAGCGCTACGCGGTCGCGCCCGACGGCGCCGCCACGAAGCTCGCGGGGACGCTCTCCGACGCGTCGGTCACCCTCGCGACGCGCGACGCCGACGCCGACGTCGACCGGCTCATCGATCCGCGCGCGCGCTACGACCTCGACGCGCTCCTCGGCGCGCTCTCGCGCTGCGACGACGTGCGCGCGAACGACCAGCCGGTGAAGGTCTCGACGGAGCCCGTGCTCCCGAAGGTCTCCGTCGAAGGGAGCGAGAAGGGCATCACCGTGCGCATCGCGAGAGACCCCGCGGTGACCGCGGAGCTCGCGCCCGGCGTCGCGCTCTGCGGTGACATTGTGCGTCCCCTCGGCGCGACGGCGCTCACGGGACCGTCGTGGGCCTCGCTCCCGCGCGTGCAGAAGGTGAGCGCGGGCGACGTGGCGGACTTCGTCCTCGACGCGCTGCCGACGCTGCGCGCGCAGGTGAACGTCGAAGTGCGCGCGAGCATCCCCGCGGTGCGGCGCGATGTGAAGCCGCGCGTCGCGATGAACGCCGCGCTCCTGCCGCACCTGCTCTCGGTCACGCCCACGGTCGTGTACGGCGATCCCGTGAGCCTCCGCGTCGAGGGCGCGCGCGCGCTCTACCTCGGCGGGACCGTGTACGTGCGAGACCGCGAGGCCGAGGTGGCGCTCGTTCACAGGCTGCGCGATGAGCTCGGGCTCGTCCCCGGCGTGCGCACCGACCTGCGCGGCGAAGACGTGGGGCGCTTCCTCGCGCGGGCGAGAGCGTGGAGCGCGGGGACGGAGCTCGCGTCGTCGCTCTTCGAAGAGACCGCAGTCACTCCGCGCTTCGAACTCTCCGACGGAGGCTTCGAGCTCAGCTTCGAGCTGCCGCGCGCGGAGGGTGATGAAACTCCTGCGCCGAAGGCCGATGCGGCCGCCGTGCTCACGGCGTGGCGCGAGGGCATCGACGTCGTTCCCCTCGACGATGGGCGCTGGGCGCCGCTGCCCGCGTCGTGGCTGCGCGAGCACGGCGCCCGCGTCGCGGACCTCCTCGCGGCGCGCGATGGTGACGGCAAGGTCGCGCGCGCGATGCTCCCTGCGCTCGGTGAGCTGTGCGACGCGCTCGAACGCCCGCGGCCTCCGGGGCTCGAAGGGCTCCGCGCGCTCGCCGAAGGGTTCGAAGCGATCCCCGCGGCGACGCTGCCCGACGACCTCACGGCCACGCTGCGCGCGTATCAGCGCAGGGGCGTCGACTGGCTGAGCTTTCTGCGCGACGCGAAGATGGGCGCGCTCCTCGCCGACGACATGGGCCTCGGCAAGACGCTCCAGACCATTTCAGCGCTGCGAGGTCGCGCGCTCGTGGTCGCGCCGCGCAGCGTGATCGACAACTGGGAGGCGGAGATCAAGCGCTTCCGCCCGTCGCTGCGCGTGTGGGTCTATCACGGCCCGGGGCGGCGCTTCGAGGCGCGCGCCGACGTGACGCTCACCACCTACGCCGTGCTCCGACTCGACGCCGAGGCGCTCTCGAAGGAGCGCTGGGACACGGTGGTCATCGACGAGGCGCAGGCCATCAAGAACCCGTCGAGCCAGACGGCGCGCGCGGCCTACGGGCTCCACGGAGCGTTTCGCGTGGCGCTCTCGGGCACGCCCGTCGAGAACCGCCTCGAAGAGCTCTGGAGCCTCTTTCATTTCACCAATCCCGGCCTCCTCGGCGGGCGCGGCGACTTCGACGAGCGCTACGCGTCACCGGTCGCGAGCGGTGACCCCGATGCGACGGCGAGGCTCCGCGCGAGGGTGCGTCCGTTCATGCTCCGGAGGCTCAAGCGCGACGTGGCGCCGGAGCTTCCGCCGCGGACCGAGGTGGTGCTCCGCGTCGAGCTCGATGACGCCGAGCGCGCCGTGTACGACGCCGTGCGCGCCGCGACGCGCGACGAGGTCGTCGAGGCGCTGCGCGGCGGAGGCAACGCGCTCGTGGCGCTCGAGGCGCTGCTGCGGCTGCGTCAGGCGGCGTGTCACGCGGGGCTCGTCCCGGGGCAGCGGGCCGACGGGTCGTCGAAGGTGAGCTGCCTCGTCGACGCGCTCGAAACCGCTGCGGCAGAAGGGCATCGCGCGCTCGTCTTCTCGCAGTGGACCTCGCTCCTCGACCGCGTGGAGCCGCACCTGAAGGAAGCGGGCGTGCGCTTCACGAGGCTCGACGGGTCGACGCGAGACCGCGGCGCCGTCGTCGAGGAGTTCCAGTCCGAGGGAGGTCCCACGGCGATGCTCGTGTCACTCAAGGCGGGCGGCACGGGGCTCAACCTCACGGCCGCCGATCACGTCTTCATGCTCGACCCGTGGTGGAACCCCGCCGTCGAAGATCAGGCCGCCGACCGCGCGCACCGCATCGGGCAGCGACGCGCCGTGACCGTGTACCGACTCGTGGCGAGAGACACCGTCGAGGAGCGCATCTTGTCGCTCCAGACGAAGAAGCGCGCGCTCGCGGAGGCCGCGCTCGACGGGGCCGATCCCGCCGCGACGCTCACGCGCGACGACCTCCTCGAGCTCCTCGGATGAGCGGAAAAGAAGCTACTTCACCGCGATGAGCTCGACCTCGAACACGAGCGTCGCGTTCGGCGGGATGAGCCCGCCCGCGCCGCGCGAGCCGTAGCCGAGGTGCGGAGGGATCGTGAGCTTGCGACGCCCGCCGACCTTCATCCCCGCCACGCCGCGGTCCCACCCCTGGATCACACGCCCCGCGCCCAGTGGGAAGGAGAACACCCTCCCGCGGTCGAGCGACGAGTCGAACTTCGTGCCGTCGGTGAGCCAGCCCGTGTAGTGCACGTCGACCGTGCGCCCCGTCGCGGCCTCGGCCCCGGCGCCCACCGTGAGGTCTTCGATCTTGAGGTCTTCCATGACGGGCGACGCTCGCACACGACGCGCGCGAAGGTCTACCGCAAAGGCTCCGCGCGAGGTCTACGGCCAGGCCAGCACGGCGGCCTCGCCCCACCGCCGGATGAGCCCGTCGATGTGTACGATGAGCCGCTCGCGGCGTCGGTCATAGGCCTCGTACTCCGCGCGCCCGAGGAGGTTCTCGGTGTGCAGCGGATCGCGCTCGACCTCGGTGCGAAGCGCCGCGCCCGTGGCCGTGTGGAGCCGCTCCCAGTTGCGCCGCGTGAGCCGTCGCACGTTGTCGGGCGCGTTGATGTGGCTGATGATCGGCAGCGACCAGCCGCCGTCGTTGTCGCGCACCACGAGCTCGGAGCGCTCGTCGATGGGGATGTTGCAGCAGTTCCAGCGGTCGAAGTTCGCCATGAGCCAGTCGAAGATCAGCACCTCGGAGATCTGCCGCGCGCGCTCCATGCTGGCCGCGGGGATGGTCGCGCCGGGCTGCATCCAGCCCGTCCACTCGCGCCGCCGCTCGGGCGTGTGGAGCTGCTCGCCGCGGAGCCCCGGCACCCACACCGCCGCCGACCCGCGGATCTGACGGTCGTCTTGCACGACGAGCCGATCGCTCGCGGTGTAGCGCCCGAAGATGCTCGCGGGCACGCGCTTGCCCACCACGGGCGGCACGCGGCCGTCGATGCCGAGGAGCTTCGCGAGGCGGTACGACACGATCTCGTGACGCCACCAGGTCTCCTGGTGCGGACGCTCGGCTTTGAACGCCGTGAGGATCCCGTCGCCGAGGTCGAGGCAGTAGACCACCGCGGTGCTGCTGTGGCGCGACACCATGCGCTGCGCGGGGCGCGTGGCCATGAGGGTGAGCCACTCGTCTTCGCTGCGTCCGCGGTAGGTGCTCGCCGCGCGGTTGTTCTGCGCGCGGGCCACGCCCTTCGACGTGAGGGCCGCCGCGACGCACGCCGAGAGGAGCGCCCGGCGGGATAGGTCCGTAGTCATGGGAGGGCTCCACGCTTACAACGCGCGGGCGACCCGAGGCAAAAGCATCGCGCGGGAGGAGGCGCCCGTGACACCGCCCGCGGCGGGCGCGGAGACCGTTGCCGGAGGGGGCGAAAGCGGTGATAGTGTGCGGCCCCGAGCGAGGTCGTGCGCGACGCGCATTGCGTTCCCCTCGGAGGTGAAGGTAGACACAAGGCGGAGGCGTTGGTGAAAGTCAGTTGTCCTCGGTGCGGCAAGGATAATCCCGACGACATCCGGTTCTGCCTCGGCTGCGGTAGCGAGATCCAGCCACGAGGAGGCGCGCGCGGCGGAGCGCCCGGCGCAGGACCGGGGCCGGTCGGCGGACCTCCCAAGATCGGCGGTCCTCCTGGCGCACCCCCTCAGCTCGGCATGGCGCGCCCCATCGGGCCCGGCATCGCGCCCATCGGCGCCCCCGCGGGTGGACCTCCGCCCATCATGGGTCCGCCTCCGCTCGCGCCCCCCATCGCCTCGGCCCCCGCGGCCTCGGCCCAGAGCGGCCCTCCCGTCTTCGGTCCGTTGCCGCCCATCGGCGCGCCCGCGAGCGCACCGGGGCCCGCGCCCATCGCGCCTCCGTCGCTGAGCGGTCCCTCCGCGGGCTACGGCCCGATGCCTCCGATCAGTTCGCTCGGCGGTTCGGGCTCCTCGCCCATGTCTTCGTCGCCGATGGGAGGCGTCAACGCGCCGCCCTCGCTCGGTCCTCTCCCCGCGATCGGATCGCTCGGAAACAAGCCCGTCGGAGGGCCGCAGATCAACCCTCCGCTCAGCGCCCCGCCGATGAACGCGTCGCCGATGAACGCGTCGCCGATGAGCGCCCAGGGCCCGTCTCCCCTCGGCCCGCTCGGTCCGTTGCCGCCGCTCGGTCCTCCGCCCGCGACGTCGCCGTCGGCGCCGGGTCCGATGGGTCCGTTGCCGCCGCTCGGTCCGTCGTCCGCGGGAGGTCCTTCGTACTCGCCCTCGTCGCCCGCCGTGCCCGCGGTGCCGCTCCAGGGCTTCGGCCCGATGCCGCCGCTCGGCCCCGCGCAGCCCTCGGGCGGATCGCTCGGACCGCTGCCGCCGCTCGGTCCGTCGCAGCCGCAGAACGCGCCTCCGCTCGCGCCCATCCAGCCGCTCGGCCCCGCGCAGCCCTCAGGCGGCGCGCTCGGTCCCCTCCCGCCGCTCGGTCCCCCGCAGGGAACGCGGATGCCGTCGGCGCCCAACGCGGGCTTCGCGAACCCCGCGGGCGGTGATCCCTTCTCCTCGGGCGGGGGTGATCCCTTCTCCTCGGGCGGAGATCCCTTCGCGCAGTCGCAGGCGTCGTCGCAGGGCTACGCGCCGCCCACGTCGGACTCCTTCCCCGCGGCGGATCCCTTCGCACAATCGCAGTCGGGGAGCACGCCGTACCAGTCGCAGCCGCAGTTCAATCCGCCGCGACAGCAGACCATCGGCCCCAACGGGCTCATGGCGTCGGCCGTGATGCCCGCCCGCGCGCAGACCATCGGCCCCGGCGGCGGCGGAATGCCCTCGGGCCTCCCGCAGATCAAGCCCGCGGTGACGCCCATCGCGCCTCCGATCGCGCCGCAGCCGCCGCAAGACCCCTGGTCCGCGCAGCGTGTCGAGCCCGAGATCGAGGAGTCGCACACCCGCGTGGTGCAGGCCATCGGCACGCCGCGTCCGAAGTTCCTCGTGACGCAGCTCGATGGAACCGAGGAGGGCGAGTTCCCGCTCAACGAGGGCGAGAACCTCGTGGGCCGCGAGGTCGGCGGGATGTTCGCGAAGGACAACCTCCTCTCGGGCCGTCACGCCACGATCATCGTCCAGGGCCAGAGCGTGTGGGTCCGTGACGAGGGCTCACGCAACGGCGTCTACGCGCGCATCCCGCGGCAGCAGCACGTCGAGCTCTCCGACGGCGATCAGTTCTGCATCGGCCGCATCATCCTGCGCTTCGAACTCGCGCCCACGGTCGACTCCGTGGGGCTGCTCCACCTCGTCGTGGGCCGCGACGTCGACAAGGGGATGTTCCCCTGCCGCATCCCTCGCACGGGGATCACGCTCGGCCGCAACCGCGCCGACCTGCGCTTCCCCCTCGACGGCTGGGTCTCGGGCCTCCACTGCCAGATCGTGCCGCACGGCCCCCAGGTGATGATCGTCGACCTCGGGAGTTCGAACGGCACCTACCAGCGCATCCGCGGCATCCGCGCGCTCGCGCACCACGACGCGCTGCTCATGGGCCAGCGGATCTTTCACCTGCACTACGGCTGATCGCGGCGGGGCGCCGGGCGCTCGTCGCGTTGCCCTCGTCGCCCTCGCGACGGTAGGCTCCGCGGCGATGAACCCGCCGCGCACGTCTCCGACGCCCGCTGTTCTGGCACCCGGCGCCTCGACGCACGGCGCGTACGCCCCCGCGAACAACGCGCGGCTGCCCGCGGTCGACGAGCGCCTCGTCGCGCCCGAGGCCCACGCAGAGATCCTCGACGGCCGCGTGTACCGGACGATGGGCGCGAACCCGCCGCACGCGACGCAGCACTTCGACGCCGCCGCGCTCTTCGCGGGCGTGCTCGCCGAGGGGTATCGCGGCGCCGTCGACATGCTCACGCGCGCGGACGATGACTCCGACGCGGCGCCTGACGTGAGCGTCTTTCCGAGCGCCCTCGACCCCAGGACGGGCGGACGCCAGCTCGAAGAGATCGCGTTCGAAGTGCTCGACACCGAGCGCCTCGCGCACACCACCGACAAGATCGAGAAGTTCGCGAAGCGCGGCGTCCGCAGGCTCTTCGCCGTGAAGGTCGCCAGCCGCAAGGTCTACGAGTGGGACCACGCCCACCACGACTGGACCGAGCTCGACGCCGACGCAGAGATCACCGATCGGTGCTTCCGTGTGCCGCTCCCTGTCGCGGCCCTCGTCGACCGCGTGCTCGCGGATGACACCGTCGCGAAGGCCCTCCTCGCGTCGAGAAACCGCGTCATCGAGCGAGAGCTCGCCGCCAGGGAGGCGCGCGGTGAGGCGCGCGGAGAGGCCCGCGCGGTCGCGGCGTCGATCCTCCGCGTGCTCGCGCGTCGCGCCGTGAGCGTCGACGATCAGACCCGCGCGCGGGTGCTCGACTGCGACGACCGCGAGACGCTCGACGCGTGGCTCGACCGCGCCGTCACCGCGACCGCGGCGCGCGACCTCTTCGACGCGTAGCGCGCTCGTGCAGCACGACCCCTGACCTCGCGCGGGCGAGTGAGCGTGGTAGAAAGCGCTCATGTCGATCCCTCCGCTCGATGACCGTGAGGTGCTCGCGCTCGCCCACCGCGCGGGGCTCCCCGACGCGCTCGCGAGGCTCGTGCTGCTCGTGTCGCAGTCGGTCGACGAGAAGATGCGCCTCGCGATCGGCGGCGCCGTCGCCGTAAGAGACACCGGCTGGGGGAGACACACCGACGACCTCGACGTGTTCGCGCGCCCCGTGAGCGCGAGGCGTCTGGTGAAGGCCCTCGCAGCGCGCGGCGTGAAGACCTTCTGGATCACCGACTCGCACGCTGTCGCGTGGCTCGATGAAGACAACGCGGCCTCCATCGCGGCGGGCGAGGCCCCGTCGGTGCGCGTCGACGTGCTCAGCACGATCACCGAGCCCGAGGCGAGCGCGATCCGCACGGCGATCGAACCGAAGCGACTTGGCATTCCCCTCAAGGTGTTTCGCCCCGATCACCTCGCAGCCATCAAGTACCTCGCGGGGCGCCCCAAGGACCTCCTCGACTTCGACGAGATCGTGCTCCGCGGCGTCGACGTCGAGCGCGTGCGCTACCTCGTCTCGACCGCCGACGCGTCGAAGGTCGCCGCGATGATGTCGCGCGTCCGCAAGCTCAAGAAGCCATCGTCGGGCGTGCGCGACGGAGGCTCGCGCTACCTCGACCGCGACGGCTTCGAACGCGCCTTCGCCGCCGCGCTCGCCGCGGAGCGCAGCGCTGCCACGCGGTAGCGCGCCCCCCTAACCCCGCTTCCGCGCGCCCTTTCCCCGCAGATTGCAGGGAAAGGGCTCTGTGGCCCGAAGCGTGGAGCGCGCTCCTGCCGCCGATCACGTCCGCCTCCTGCGACAACAGTCGCCAGAACCGGAGACAACCTCGTCGCTCAAGCCTACGTTGGCGATCGACAGAGCCCTTTCCCCGCAATTTGAGTCTGACCGCCATCGGGGAGTTGACGCGCCAGACGCTTCCCGTCGCGCCTGGGGTTCGGCCGCGTGAGGCGCGCGTGACGCGCCCAGGGCTCGCCCCCCAAGGGATGTACGCGATCGGGGGCTCGGCCTGGGCTTCATCAAGGCACGGATCACCGGTCTTCGACCGGTTCAGAAGGCATGGCGAGGCTCTCTCTGCTGAACCCTCGAAGAGGGTGATCCGTGCCTCGTCATAGCCCAGGCTGAGCCCCCGATCGTGTACATCCCTTGGGGGGCGAGCCCTGGGCGCGTCACGCGCGTATCGCCCTGGGCGCGTCACGCGCGTATCGCCCCGGGCGCGTCACGCGCGTATCTCCCTGGCGCCTCACGCGCGTATCGCCCTGGGCGCGTCACGCGCGTCCCTCTCACGCGGGCCGAACCCCAGGCGCGACGGGAAGCGTCTGGCGCCGTCAACTCCCCAATGGCGGTCAGACTCAATTTGCGGGGAAAGGGCGCGCGGAAGCGGGGTCAAGGGGTCCCACACATCCGTGCGCCCTCGTTCGCTCGCGGCGCGCGTTCGCCCCGCAGCGACGCGACACCAGCGCGAAAGACGCGAACCGCGATCCGCACCTCGCGTCTTCGTCGCGAAAAAGCCTCGCCTGCGCGCCACACCTCGCCTCTACGTTGCAAAAAACGCTCGCTGCGATCCGCAGCCCGCGACTTCGTCGCAAAAAAGCGTCCATGCAGAACGCAGCGCGCGTTCATGTTGCAGAGAAGCTGCGCTGCACTCCGCGGCTCGCGTTCTTCGCGTGAAGATCGCGGCCTCTGGCGCCGATGCGGGCTATTGCGTGCCCGTGCCGCCGCCGCCGTTCGAGCTGTTGTCCTCGGGGCTCTCGACGCGCCCGGGACGCCTCACGCTGGGACGCACCTTCGCGGCCTGATCGGGCATCCCTGCGGCTTCGAACACGGCGCTCGCCACGTTGGCCACGAGCGCGAAGCTCTTGTCGTTGCGCTCCATCGCGGCGTTCTTCGCGGCCTGCGTCGCCTCGAGCTCGCGTCGCTCGCGCTCGACGTCCGTGATCGCCTCCGCGAGCGTCGGGAGCTTCTCTCGGATCCCCTCGGCGAGCGCGGCGCGGTCGACCGATACCCCGCGCTTCGCGGCCCTCGGCAGCGTGATGGCCGCGTCTTCGAGCTTCGTCGCCGCGGTCGTCGCCCAGCGCACCAGCGCCACGCCGTCGTTCACCGCGGGAGGCGCCGCCGCCATGCCGAGCGCCCGAAGCGCCGCCTCGCCATACACCGTCGACACGCCGTCGCGCGCGTGGACGCACGCCTCACGGACCGTCGCCGCCGACGCGTCGCGTGTGTTGCGCGGCGCCGCGTCGTCGGCCTTCTCGTCCTCGTGGGTGTCGTCGGCCGTCACGAGCGCGTCGTTGTCGACCTTCAAGAGACGCCCGAACAGCGTCAGCGTGAAGGCCACGTCGGGCATCGTCTCGCCGCGGTGCAACACGCGCTTGAACATCCCCACGATCGACGCGCTCGCCGCGGGCGCGTGCGCCTCGATCGACGCCGTGACGGCCCCCGCAGACTTCGACCTGTCGGTCACTTCCTTCGATGGCATGATGGTCGCTCCCTCCTCGATGGTGACGTCGGCGTTCGCGTGCGTGCGATGGGCGACGTCGAGACCAACGTACCCGAAGCCGCGCAGCGAGTTCCAGCGCGTTCGAGCGCAGCGACAGGGGCTCCCGCTACCGCCGCTCGGAGCGCTTGCGCGCGACCCACGCGAGCAACGACACGAGCACGAAGAGCGGCGCGAACTTCAGCAGCGTCTCCGGGTCGATCATCGAGCGCACGGGCGCGTCGGGCGTCGCGGGCGCCTCGGGCGTCGCCTGCTCGGGCGCTGCGGGCTCGCGGCGCATGTCATCCCACCCGTTGTGGTGCAGCACCGCGTGATCGAACACGGTGCCGTCGGGGCGCGTCGCGTCGAACACCACGCGGTCGCGGTCGACGTCGACGCGCACGTGGTGAAACTCGCTGCGGTACATCTTCGAGAACGATCGTACCGAGCGGCGCGGATAGAGCGGCGCGCCGCCTCCGCCCGACACCATGTAGCGCAGGCCCTCGTCGTCGCCGCGCTCGTACGCGTGGTCGTGACCCGAGATCACCAGGTCGACGCGCATCCGCCGCAGCAGCCGGTCGACGCCCGCGTCGCGCAGCGCCTCGCTGTCGCCGTGCGGCCCCGACGAGCGCGGGCCCTCGTGCATCACGACGAAGAGCCAGCCCGTGGGGTCCTCGCGGCGCGCGGTCTCGAGCTCGTGGACGAGCCACTCGCGCGAGGGCCCCGTCCAGTCGTCGTAGGAGCTCGTGAGGATGAAGCGCGTGTTGGCGAAGCGGAACACCGCGTCGAGCTCGGGCGACGGGCCCGTGGGCTCGAAGTGCACGTAGCGCCGGTAGTTCTCGGCCCCCGACGACGCGGGGCTCAGGAACTCGTGGTTGCCGATGACGGGCACGAAGGGCACGTCGCGGAGCATCGGCTCGGCGGTGTCGAAGAAGCGCTGCCAGAGGTCTTCGTCGCGCCCGTCGCCCACGAGGTCGCCCGTGTGGATGACGAAGTCGGGCCCCTCTCTGCGCAGGGCCTCGATGACCGCGCGGTGCGCCCGCGGATCGCTGCGCGTGTCGCCGTAGATCGCGAAGCGAAAGGGCACCGCGCGCTCGGGCGCCGTGGTGAAGGTGCCGCCCGTCGACTCGACGCCGGGGCCCGTGACCCGATACTCGTAGCGCGTGCCGGGCGAGAGCCCCCGTAGCTGGATCTCGTGCAAATCGAGGGAGATGTCGTCGTCGAGGTCGACGGGCGCGGGGAGCGCACCCATCGCCGTGGCGGCGTCTCCGTCGGGCAGCGTCGCGGGGCCGAGCGCGCGCGCCGAGATGTGCAGCGGCCCGGGAATCTCTCGCTCGACCATCACCACCACGGAGTCGCGGCGGAGGTCCATGAGCCAGGGGCCCTTGCGCAGTCCGCCCTCGGCGTGACCGACCGCGGGCAGGAGCCCTCCGACCAGCGTCAGAAGCAATGCGGTTGTTCGGGCCACGCGAAGAGCGTCTATAACCCACGCATGGCGTCGCGGTCACCTGCACTCCGGCGGCTCACGCGCGACCGCTCGCTCGCCGCCATCGCCCGCTGGCACGCGGAGTTTCAGAAGACCCGGCGCTTCGAGGCCCTCGGCCGCGATCCGCTCCAGTTCGCCCGCCGTTACCGAGACCCGCTCGACCGCGAGCTCGTCGCGCTGGTCTCTGCGCTCCTGGCCTTCGGCAAGGTGCTCATCATCACCCGAAAGCTCGAAGCGCTGCTGGGTCTCCTGGGATCGTCGCCTTCTGCCACGGTGCGAGAGAGCTCTCGCGACGCCCTCGTCGCCCGCCTCGGCGCGTTTCGTCACCGCACCTTCGCCGGGGCCGACATCGCCCGATTGCTCTACGCGGTGGGGGTTCTCCAGACGCGCGACGGCGGGCTCTTCGTGAGCCTCGAACGCGCGTACGAGCGAGACCGTGACCTCCGCGCGGCGCTCTCGGCGTGGGTCTCGGAGCTTCGCGCGCTCGCGTGGCCCGACGGAATGTCTCGCGCCTCGCGGCACCTCCTGCCCGACCCCGAGGGGCCGAGCGCTTCGAAGCGCGTGTGGCTCCTCATGCGCTGGGTGGTGCGCCCCGACGACGGCGTCGACCTGGGCCTCGCGCGCATTCCTCCGTCTGCGCTGGTGATTCCCGTCGACGTGCACATCCACCGCATCGCGCGGAACCTCGGGCTCACGGCGCGCGCCGACGCCTCGCGCAAGACCGCCGACGAGATCACCGACGCGCTCCGTGAGCTCTCGCCCGACGACCCTGTTCAGTACGACATGGCCGTCTGCCACCTGGGAATCTCCCAGCGCTGCCCCTCGCGCCGCGATCCGGTGCGCTGCGACGGGTGCGCGCTCATCGAGGTGTGCGTCCATCACGTCGGAGTGAATGCGCTCGGGCGTCGCGCACGTTCGAAGGGTCCATGATGCTTCGTCACTTCGCCTCGCTGGCGCTCGCGTTCGCGCTCCTCACGCTCGCTCCGCGGACCTCCTTCGCGCAGGTCGGGAGCCGCATCGACTGCCCGCCCACCGAAGACCTCCGATTGCTCCGTCCGCTCGCGGATCACGGCGCGGCGGCGCTGGTGTACTACCCCGACGCGGGACCGGGGGCGCGCGTGACGGTGGCCGTCCCCGTGGCGGCGCCGCTCGACGTGGTGCGGCGCGCGCTGCTCGAAGCCGAGCGATGGCCCGAGTACATGCCCGCGCTTCGAAGCGTGACGCTGCTCTCTCGCCGCGGACGTCGCGCGGCCTACCGCTTCGAGGTCGCCGCCTCGCTGCTCGACGTGAGCGCCACGACGAGCCTCACCGAGGTGGGCGAGCGGCGCGTCGATTTCAACGTGCTCGAAAGCGATTTCGGCGCAGCGGCCGCGCGCTGGGACCTCCTCGACGACGGCCCCGGACGCACGCTGCTGGTCATCACGACGTGGAGCGACCCGTCGCAGGGGCACTGGCTCCTGCGTCAGGCCTCGCGCGCCAACCAGACCTCGACGGCGGGCATGGGCGTCGCGGTCGACCTCGTGCTCTCGCTCTCCGTCGCGCGCCGCGCCGTGTCGCTCGCGGGCACGGCCACGCCTCCGCGTCCCGCGCGCACCTCGGCGCCGGGCGCGTCGCTCGAACCGCCCGCGGCGGGACCGTGGTTCGGCCTCGCCTCGGGCCCGCGTCGCTACTACGTGTATTCGTTCGCGCTCGCGCCCGACGGCGCCGTCTCGCAGGCCACGGTGACGCACCAGACGTGGGGACGCGCCGACGTGCTCCAGTCGCGCATCGACGACGTGTCGCACTACCACGACCTCGTCCCCGGCGTGCGCCGCAGCGACGCGACGGGAGACGCCACGGGAGACACCGCGCGCGCCGACGTGTCGCTGAGCTCTCCCTTCGACAGCGGCGCGGGCGTGATCGCGCGTCGCCGCGTGTCGCCCGGCGTGGTCACGCTCGAAGGCGAGACGGGCTCGCTCCACGGCGCCCGCTGGCGCTGGGACGTCGTGCGCGACGCGACGCACGGCACCATCGTCCACCTCACGAGCGCGGTGAACGAAGACATCGCCTCGACCATCGCGCGCGCCGCGGCGGGCCGCGAGCCGTACCTCTACGCGGGCCTCGGCGCGCTGCGCGAGCTCGTGTGGCTGCGCTACATGCTCTCGGGGCTCCCCTTCGCGTGAACGCCTCGTCGCTCTCACGTCGCGAAGGAGCTTCTTGAGAAGGTCGTTTCGCCAGCGCGACGATGCAGCGAAGGGGCTCACGTGACGCGCTCCAGGGTTCGGCGCGAGAGATCGCTGCGCGGCGCGCACCGGGGTTCGGCGCGAGAGATCGCGCGCACCGGGGTTCGGCGCGAGAGATCGCAGGGTGTCTCTCCCCGCCTCACCGCCGGGCAACAGAAGGTGGCGCCCCCACAAGGGGGGCGGGAGCTGGGTGACTCGATCAAGAAGCGTGACTTGGAAGGAGTCCTCGCTGGCCCAACACCGTGACGATGCCCTCGCGCACCCCGCGAGGGAATGGCCGTGCGAAGCGGTCAATGCACAGGCGCCGCCGGAGCGACTCTTCTTCAGAGCGACAGCCAGCTCCCGCCCCCCTTGTGGGGGCGCCACCTTCTGTTGCCCGGCGGTGAGGCGGGGAGAGACACCCTGCGATCTCTCGCGCCGAACCCCGGTGCGCGCGATCTCTCGCGCCGAACCCACGGAGCGAACCACGCCGGCCCCACCCCAACGCGTCTCGCGAGGAGCCCGGGGATCGAGCTCTTTCGCGAGAGGTGCGCGACGAGGGGTCGCCTGAGCGGTTACGGCACCAGCATCGGCCAGTCGGTCATCGCCATCGGCGTGCCCGACGCGCCCGCGACGGTCATCACCCACCCCAGCGGCGCGCGGATCTCGGGGCGCGAAGCCACCTCGGCCATCAGCGACGGCGGCGAAGATCCCTCTTCGAGGAGCATCCGAGACACGGTGTTGAGCAGGCCCCCCGGCTCCGCGGGCAGCTCGATGAGCTCGTAGTCTTCACCGAGTCCCGCGAGCGACCGCGCGCGTTCGAGGGCAGTCATGAGCCCCCCCGTGCGATCGACGAGGCCGAGGTCGACCGCGCGCGTCCCGCTCCACACGCGGCCTTCGCCGACGGCGTCGATGGCGGCGGCGTCGCGGTGCCTGCCCGCTGCGACGCGCGAGAGAAAGAGGTTGTAGAACTCGCCGATCTTGCCCGCGAGAAAGGTCCGCTCCTCGGGGGTGTAGGGGCGAAAGATGCTCTCCATGTCGGCGCGGTCTCCGCGGCGCGTGAGCTCGACGCCCACCTCGACGCGACCGAGCAGGCCCGCGATGTCGGCCTTGCCGTAGAAGATCCCGATGGAGCCCGTGAGGCACGACGGGTCGGCGATGATCTCTCGCGCGCCCGCGGCCACGTAGTAGCCGCCCGACGCGGCGATGCGCGAGAACGACGCGATCACGGGCTTGCGCCGCGCGGCCTGCGCCACCGCGCGCCAGATGAGGTCGCTCGCGAGCGCGCTGCCGCCAGGCGAGTCGACGCGCAGCACGATGGCGCCCACGCGCGAGTCTGCCGCGGCCAGACGCAGCGCCTCCGCGACGGAGGTGTCGCCCGAGCGGTGCATCCCCACCACGGGGATCTCGCTGCTCTCGCCCTCGATGATGTCGCCGTCGATCATCACCACCGCGATGGAGCGCCCGCTCGACCAGCGCCGCGAGCGGATCGGCACGTAGTCTTCGTAGTCGACCTGCGCCGCGTCGACAGAGACCGCCAGCGCACGCTCCGTCGCTTCGAGGCCCGCGATGTTGTCGATCATGTGGTGCGCCCGCGCCTCGCGCGCGGTGTAGGGGCCGCCCGTGATGATCGTGCGCGCCTCCTCGGGGCTCACCTCGCGGCTCTGCGCCACGCCCGCCACGAGGTTCGCGAGCGAGTCGTCGAGGATGCGCTCCTCCTGCTCGCGCGCGGGGCCGCTGCCGCCCTCGCGGGTGAACTGCTCGGGGGCGCTCTTCCAGTCGCCGATGCGCACGAAATCGGTACGCACGCCGAGGTTCCAGAGCGCGGGGCCGAGGTAGTAGCGCGCCGTTCGAAGGCCCGCGAGGCGCACGCCGCCCGCCGGATCGACCACGACGCGATCGGCCCCGGCGCACGCGTACCACGTGCTCGCGCTCGCCTCGGTGAGGTGACACGCGACGCGCACGCCCCTGCGCTGAAGGCGCTTGAAAGACTCCCGGAGCTCTCGGCGTGGGCGAGTCCGCCGACCTCGTCGCGCGGCGCGAAGAGCACCGCGCGCACCGCGGGGTCACGTCGCAGACGCTCCAGCCGCCACAGGAGCCGCAGCATCGAGCGCGCGCCCGGCGAGCTGTCGAGCGGGACGGTCACCGACACGCCGCTGTCGGGGATCCCCACGGGGCTGCGGTCGCCGTCCCAGCCCACGGAGGCGGTGTAACCGAGCGCGTCTCCGTCGCCCGCGAAGGCGCCGCCGCCGCGCGCGCGCGGCCCCACACGACGTCGAGGCCCGCGCCCGCGCGCCACGCGCTCGTTCCTGAAATCCCAGGTCCCCTCCGCGCGCAGATAGCCCACGTAGGGAATCGCCACGCGAGCCCCCGCGCGCGCGCCAATGTCACCGTGCCACGGCACCACCACGTCGGCGCCGAGCGTGAGCGCGTCGGTGCCCGTGGGCCGCACCGCGAACCCGCCGAGGAGCGTGCGATCGAGACCGTGCGCCGCGCTCACGGGCCCCACCACGCCGCGCATCACGGCGCCCGCCATGAGGTACTGCGAGGGTCGCCAGAGCGCGCCCACGTCGAGCGACGAGCGGCTCTCGATGGCGTCACCGCCGCCGCCGAAGAGGCGCCATCGAAGGCCCACCATGAGCGAGCGCTGGAGGGTGTATCCGAGACCCGCCTCGGCCGTGCCGTAGGCCCCCGCGGAGGCGTTGTTGACGATGGGGCGCGCCCACGACGCGCCGAGCGACACGGCGAAGCCGAGGGGCAGCGTCGTCGACCACGCGAGGCTCTCTCCGCGGAGCGCGGTGGTCGCGGCGCCGAGGTCGTTGACGTGCGTGAGGCGCAGCGACGAGGCGCGCGCGACGTTGATGCCCGCGGGGTTCACCCTCGACGCCTCGGCGCCCGTCACCGACGCCGCGGTGACGCCGGGCATCGAGAGCTCGTCGGGGAGCCCCTGCGCGTGCGCGGCGGTCGTGAGCGCGGCGAAGAGCGAGAGGCCCCGGGCGAGGACGCGGCGTCGGTGATTCATCACAGGGTCGCAACGCTACACGCAGAGGGTGTCCGTTTGCGACGCTTCCGATTCCCGCGCGTTGCTGCGTATGATCCGCCCGCCATGCGCCCGACCGGCCTACTCGCAACAGCCCTCTCAGCAGCGCTCCTCGCGTTGACGCCGACCGCTCGGGCGCAGCAGAGCGCCCCATCGCAGGGCACCTCCGCCCCGAACGACGCCGACCCCGAGCCCACGCCCCCGGCGGCGACCCGCCCGACGGCGCGCCCCAACGCGTCGAACCGCGAGCTCGCCGTGATCCACTACGAGCGCGGCCGATCGCTCTACGCCGCGGGGCGATACCGCGAGGCGGCCTTCGAACTCGAGACCGCGTACTCGCTCGACCGCACGGGCACCAACCTCCTCTTGAACCTCGGCATGGTGCACGAGCGCCTCGGGCACATCGACGACGCGATCGTCGCGTACGCGCGGCACCTCGCGAGCGTGACCGACGAGGCCGAGCGCACGCGGACGCAGCGCATCCTCACGCGCCTCCGCGGCGCCCGCGCGGAGCTCGCGGACATCTCGCGCCGACACGGCCGCGCCGACGGGATCTTCTGGGCCGCGGCGGGCGGCGCGGTGGCGAGCACGGCGATCGGCGCGGCGATGTTCGCCACGCAGCGGCCGGGCGCGAACGACTCGGCGGCGCCGGTGATCTTCACGGCCACGGGGGCCTCCCTCGGCGTGCTCGCGCTGGTGCTTTACTTCGCGCGAGAGGCGCCCGAGCGGCACACGCTCTTCGTGAGCGCGGGGCCCTCGCAGGGCGGCGGCTCCCTCGGCGTCGCGGGGACCTTTTGACGCCCCGACTCCTCGCCCTCGACCTCGACGGAACGGTCTACCGCACCGACGGCACCATCTCGCAGTGGGACATCGACGCGGTGAACCGCGCCCGCGAGTGCGGCATCGCCGTGACCATCGCCACGGGGCGCATCACCACGGGCGCCATGCCCGCCGCGCGAGCGCTCGCCATCACCACGCCGATGGTGTGCGCCGAGGGCGCCGTGGTCATCGACCCGGTCACGGGCGAGGTGATCTCTCGCCAGGCCATGGAGGGCGATCACGTCGAGTGGTTCACGCACACGGCGAGCGAGCACGGCCTCGCGCCCTTCTGGATCCTCCACGATGAGATCCACGGCGAGGAGCAGGGCCGTCCCCACGTCGACTACGTGGGGATCTGGTCGCCCGAGGTGACGCTCCACGAGACGCTCGCGGGCTCGCGCGCGTGGGCCCATCGCGGAGACGTGACCATCGCGGTGGCCCTCGGCACCCACGACGCGGTGAAGACGGCCCTCGCGCGCGTCGAGTCCGAGCACGGCGGAACGCTCATGGCGGCGCGCTTTCCCATCGACGCGCGGCGTGAGACGTGGACGCTGCTCGTGCGCAACGCGAACCACGACAAGGCCACGGGGCTCACCGTCGTCGCGCAGCGCCTCGGCCTCACGGCGCGCGACGTGGCCGTGGTGGGCGACTGGGTGAACGACATCCCGATGTTCCAGTGGGCCGGGCGGTCGTTCGTGATGGGTCAGAGCCCCGAGCACGTCGCGATGCACGCCACCGACCGCCTCACGGCCACGAGCGCCACGGGCGGCGGCGTCGCCGAGGCCGTGATGCAGCTCCTGCGAGAGCGCTGAGCCGTCACCGCGGGTCGAGATCCCGATCTCTGCGCGCCGCGTCGCGCGTGTGCCAGGCGGGCATGGTGTAGCGCGTCCCGCTTCGCACGACGTCGACGCCGTGAACGTGCTCGAGGCCGCCCGAGAAGGCCACGAGCATCCCGGTGCGAGGCTTGATGCGTCGCCCGGAGCGCGCGAAGAAGACCTCTCCGCCCTCGTAGTCGTCGTTCAGGTAGAGCACGCTCGCGTAGTCCCTCCAGGGGAACGCGTTGGGTCTCCCGTCGAGCTCCGCGTTGTCGGCGTGGGCGCCCATCGACTGCCCCTCGCGCCACCGCACGAGGTGAACCGTGTCGGTGTAGAGCGCCTCCGAGAGCCCGTAGAAGCGCTGGATCTCACGCACGTACCCGTCGCGCGCCTCGCGCATCACGCGCTGCATCTCGGGCTCGTGCGCGAGCGCTTGAAAGTACAGGAGCCGCGCCCGCCAGTACGGATCGCTCGCGCCCATGTCGAGCCGGTCGACGTTGCGTTCGAAGCCCTCGATGAGCCTCTGGCACAGCGCGGGCGAGAGAAACCCATCGATCACGCACACGGGCCGCTCGGCCGGCGTCGCGCTCGCCTCACGCGCTGCATCGAGCGCCCTCACGGCGGCCATCACCGACGCGCCGCGCACGGTCCTCGCGCGCGCGGCGGGACGCTCCACCGCAGGCTCCTCGCGGCCGTGACAGCGCCCCCAGGGCTCACCGGAACCGCACGGGCACGCTTCGCTCGGACGCATCGCGCGACGAATCGTACACGATGCCCCGTTGCCGTTCGCGCGCGAGCGACGTAGAGGCCATCACCCGATGCTGCACGTCACGCTGCCTCTCATGATCGCGGGCGCGATGCCCTTTCTCCTCACGCTCATCTCGAAGGTGGGCGCCTTCTCGAAGGACGACAACCACCAGACGCGCCTGTGGCAGTCGCAGCTCACGGGCTGGCGTCAGCGCGCGTACTGGGCGCATCAGAACTCCTTCGAGGTCTTTCCCCTCTTCGCGGCGGCGGTGCTGGCGAACCACATGGCCGCGCCCGCGAGCGAGCTCGGACCCATCGCGGCGTGGGGCTTCCTCGCGACGCGCGTGGCCTACGCGGCCTGCTACATCGCCGACAAGGCCGCGCTGCGCTCGCTCGTGTGGTTCGCGGGCATCGGCTGCGTCTTCACGCTCTTCGTGACGGCGCTCCGGTAGCGCCGCCCTCCTCGACGGAACATCCGCGGGGCGCTCACACCGCCTCCGAGAGACTCCCGAACTCTCCCGAGGGGCGCTCGCGCCGCCTCCGAGAGACTCCTGAACTCTCCCGAGGGGCACTCACACCGCCTCCGAGAGACTCCCGAACTCTCCCGAGGGGCGCTCGCACCGCCTCCGAGAGACTCCCGAACTCTCTCATACCACCGTGACATCAAACCTGGACGATTGCGTCGACGCGCCGGGGTTCGGCGTGGGCGGTCGATGTGGGGTCTGGCAGCGCCGATGGCGAAGCGCCTGTCGTGGATTCTCGATGCGCCTCACCCCGGGCAACTGAAGGGTGGTCGCTCCCTTCGGGAGCTACAGGTCACCCGCAAGCGAATGGGACTCTTGCGTGCGCCGCAGCCTCTCAGGTCACACGCTTGCGCCTGCCTCCACGCGGCGTGCGAGTGTCGTTTCAGATCGTCCAAGCAGCAACGGCCTCGGCGCCTCGTGTAGCTCCCGAAGGGAGCGACCACCCTTCAGTTGCCCGGGGTGAGGCGCATCGAGAATCCGCGACAGGCGCTTCGCCATCGGCGCTGCCAGACCCCACATCGACCGCCCACGCCGACCCCCGGCGCAGTCACGGTGGTATCAGGGGCACTCGCACCGCCTCAACGGGCTCGCGTCGGCCGCGCCCCGGGCGGAAAGCGAAGCACGGCCGTACGGGCCCCGAGGCGCACGGCGACCCCCGCGTCGCGCACCGACACCACGTCGACGCTCGCCGCGTGATCGCCCGCCGTGACGAGCCACTCGCGCCGCCCCACGCGCACCACCGCGCCCTGGGCCGCCCTCCCCCGAATCAGCGCGCGCGCCACGGGAACCGTCCCCGGCAGCGCGCCGCCGCCCACCGTCGAGTGACCGTCACAGCGAGCGGGCCACGCGTCTTCACCAAGGTCGGCCTCGCCCGTCACGCGCTCGATCGACCACGAGAGCACGGCCTCGATCCCTGCGCCGTTCGCGTCTGCGCGGACGAGGATCATGTCGCGCAGCGACGGCGACACCGTCATCAGCGCGAGCGCGCGTCCGAGGGCCTCGTGGTCGGGCGCGCGCACCGTGACATCGAGCGTACGCAGCGTGCGCTCCGCGTGAACGAGGCAGAGCCCCGCGCCGAGCCGCGTGAGCGCCCTCAGGGGTTGCGCGAAGCCCGGCGCCGCGGGGGTGCCCTCTGCGGCCTTCCACGCGAAGACGACGCGCGCGCGGTCGGCGCCCGACCACGGAACCGAGTCGCTCGCACACGCGACGCGAGGCTCCTCGCGCGTGATCGCGTCACACGCGTGTTCTGAAGGCGTCGGGCGGTGTCGACGCGTCGGCGATGAGCGTCCAGCGCGAGAGACCGTCTCGGTGTTCGACGGGCGTCGGCGCGGGCAGCACGCGCGTCGCGGCGATGAGCGCGCGGAGCAGCCTCGGCGGCGTCCACGCGGACTCGTCGACCGAGAGCGTCGGGAGCGACGACGACGCGGCCCTCGCGCGCTCCACCGCGCTCGGCGCGGGCGGAGGTGGCGGCGCAGGAGGCGGCGGCGCGACGACCGGGGGCTGTGTGTGTGCGTGCTGGAGAGGAGGAGGCGGAGGAGGCGGTCTCCGCGTCACCGTCGCGCCGCCGCTGCACGCGAGGAGCAGCGAGACGAGCGCGACGGCTGCGGAGCGCCCTGCGATCACCGGGCGCGCGTGACGTGGAACTCGACGCGGCGGTTGGCCGTGCGGCCCGCCACCGTGAGGTTCGGACGCAGCGGGCGGGTCTGACCGAAGCCGCGCGCCGTGAGCTTGTCGGCGGGGATGCCGAGGCGCACGAGCGCGTCACGCACCGACTCGGCGCGGCTCTGCGAGAGGGTCATGTTGCCAGCGGGCGTGCCGGTGTTGTCGGTGTGGCCCTGGATCTCGACGCCCGAGAGCGTCGGGTTGCGGCGGATCACGTCGGCGATCTCTTCGACCAGCGCCGTCGAGTCGGGGAGGATCTCGGCGGAGTTGGTCTGGAAGTGGATCTGCCGCGCGATCGCGATGACGCCGCCGCGGAGCACCGCCGACGCGCGCGCCGGACGGCGCGTGGCCGTGATGTCGACGTTGACCGTGCGACGCGACTCCACCGTGGTGGGCTGCGGCGTGGTGGCCATGTGCGTCGAGGTCTGGCCGACCTGAACCGTGTACGGGCCCGCGAGGAGGTCGCTCACCGTGAACGCGCCGGCGCTGTCGGTGGTGGTGGTCTGCTCGGTGGAGCCCGGGGTCGCGCCCGTTCCAGGCGTGATGGTCACGGTCGCGTTGGCGACCGGTCCGCCGCCCTGGCTCGAGATCACGTGGCCCGAGAGGTTGCCGCGACGCGGGAGCGGACGCAGGTCGCACGAGAGCGCGACGGGCGCGGGCGCAGGCGGCGGCGCGGGCGGCTCTGCCGTGGCGCTTCCCGGCTCGGGGGCGGCGGGCGCGGGCGGCGTCGGGATGGTCACGTTGCAGTCGTTGGGGTTGTACCCCTCGGCCTCGACGTGGACGCGGTAGTCGCCCGGCGGCATGTGGCCCGAGCGGAAGGCGCCATCGGCCGCGGAGGCGAGCAGGTGCAGCTCGGGGTGCCCCGTGAACGTGAGGATCGCGTGGTTGACGCCCGAGTGGCTCTCGGCGTCGCGGATCGTGCCGTTGATCGTGCCGCCCGGAGGCGTGCGGTCGACGTCGCGGTTCACGATGCGCTCGGGGCCGGGGACCTCGACGCGCTGAACCTCGGGGTGGATGTCGTACGCGAACGCGGCGCCGAAGAAGAACATCCACGGCGCGGTCGGGGCGAGCTCACGGACGAAGGTCGACGAGCCCGAGGTGGCGATGTCGAACGCGAGGGTCGCGGAGAGGCCGCGCACCGGCGGGAGCACGCGCGCGCCGATCGAGAGGCGCGAGGGGATCGACGAGAAGCCCGTCTGCCCGAGGCACTGGTCGTCGTCGGCCTGGCCGCCGGGGCGCGTCCCGGTCGCGCCGGGGTCGTAGCACTGGTAGCCCTGGCGGTTGACGGGGATGCCCACCGACCACTCGAGGAAGGGGTTCACATACGGGAGGTTCGCGTCGACGCCGAGGTTGATCCCGAGCTGGTCGCTGCGGTTGACGCCGAGGGCGTAGCGCTCGACGCGCGAGACCTCGAGGTAGCAGCGCGGGTCGTTGGTGGTGGCGCAGATCGCGGGGTCGAAGCCGGGCTGCGCGGCGCGGCGGCGGGCTTCGACGTCGGAGACGATCGAGGCGCTGTTGTCGAGGTAGTAGCGGAGGTTGAAGTGAAAGCGCAGCGGGACGGTGCGGGTGAGCTCCTTGAGGTCGAGCGAGGCGATGATGCGCGCCTGCATGCTCGTGGAGTCGAGGTTGAGCCCCACGTCGCCCGAGCGGTTGAGGAGGAACACCGAGAGGTCGCCGCCGAGGTAGAACCCGCGCGTGAGGCGGAACGCGGCCTTCACGCCGAGGTTCGAATCGCCGAGCACCTGAAACAGCGCGGGGCGCTCGCGGTTGTTGGCGTTCGCGTAGGCGCGCACCGAGCCGAAGACCTCGAGGAAGTCGAGGGGAGAGTACGAGAGGGTCAGCGTGCCGCCGACGTGGCGCGCGTCGTCTTCGCCGCCCACGAAGGCCGTGCCCGCGAGGTCGGCGGGGCGGAGAAAGCCCGACGCCGACGCGTACTCGCCCATGAGCCCGAAGCGGAACGACCCGGCGCCGCCGAGCTGCGCGGTCGCCGTGTGGAGCAGACCGACGGAGCCGTCGAGCGTCGAGAAGCGCGGGAGGATGCGCGTGCGTCGATCGGCGTCGCTCTCCGCGGGCTCGTCGGCGGCGGGCGCCGCGGGTTGCTCTTCGCGAGACGCGCTCGACTCGCTCGAAGACTGCGCGGGCGGAGTCGATGTCTCCTCCTCGTCGTCGGAGTCTTCATCGTCGCTGTTCGCGCCAGCGTTGGCCGGCGGGTTGCGCTGAACCGTCTGCGCATACGCGGCGAAAGGAATGAACTGTGCCGCGAGCATCAGGGCCAGGCGTCGAGTCTGCCGCATGATCTGTGTCCTCCGAAGATACGAACCTGATCGTTGCTTCGCGACCGCTCGCGCCACGCGCGACGAGATCGGAGCACCCAAGTCTCCAGGAAAGGCGCGGCGGTTCTACCACCGCACGAAAATCCAAGTCCAGCGCTCGACGAAGGCCTTCTCGGCTCTCTTCGCAGCGCCTCTCGCGTTGCGGTGACCGCCCCGCACACGCGCGTTGACGAAACCCGAGGAGCATTCACCCCTCACGCGGCGCGACGGGCTGCGTGGCGGGCTCGCCCGCGCCGGGCTCCGTCGAGAGCAGGGCCTCGATGCGCTTCTCCGCGGCGTCGAGTCGACGCTGCCCCTCTCGGGTGAGCCGCACCCCGTCTTCGAATTGCTTGAGCGACTCTTCGAGCGGGAGGTCTCCCTTCTCGAGGGCTTCGACCACGCGACCGAGCCGCTCGAGAATCGCTTCGAGGGACATCACCTCGCCCGTCGGTGTCACCGGGTTCGTCTCCGCCACGCTGTGTCTCCTGTGTGCTTGCGAGGGCGCAGACCACACACCACACGGCGCGAGCGGTCAAGTCCACGGCGCGCGGCGCGCGGGGCCGCAACGCCACCGTGAACGGTCGCAGCCGGCGGGGCGCTTCGAGAAAACGGAGGGGGGATGAAACACCGCGCGGGCGCGCGGAGATGAGGTGCGATCAGCGGTCGGCGCGGGCGCGCTTCACGGCGTCGGTGAGCTCGGGCACGGCCTTGAAGAGATCCGCCACGAGGCCGTAGTCGGCCACCTGGAAGATGGGCGCCTCGGCGTCCTTGTTGATCGCCACGATGACCTTGCTGTTCTTCATGCCCGCGAGGTGCTGGATGGCGCCCGAGATGCCCACGGCGATGTAGAGCTGCGGCGCCACGACCTTGCCGGTCTGCCCGACCTGGAGGTCGTTGGGCACATAGCCCGCGTCGACGGCCGCGCGGCTCGCGCCCATCGCGGCGCCGAACGCGTCGACGAGGGGCTCGAGCACCGACTTGAAGTTGTCCGCCGACTTGAGCGAGCGGCCGCCGGCCACGACGGTGCGGGCCTCGGTGAGCTCGGGGCGCTCGGACTTGACCTCTTCGAAGCTCACGAACTGCACGCGCGCGGCGTTGGGCGCGGGCGACGCGGCGACGGCGCTCACGGCCGACGCTCCGCCCGAGGGCACCGCGGCGGAGAACTCCGACTGACGCACGCTCACGACCTGCACGGCCGTGGTGACCTGCATGGTCCCGATGGCGTTGCCGGCGTACATGGGGCGCTTGTAGACGAGCGCGCCGCCCTGGTTCTCGACGCGCGAGATGTCGGGCGCGAGGCCCGCGCCGAGGCGCACGGCGACGCGCGGCGTGAGGTCCTTGCCGAAGGAGCTCGCGGTGGCGACGACGACGGTGTAGCCGCCCTTCTTCGCCACGTCGGCCACGGTGGGCGCGAAGGCCTCGCCCACGTAGTTGGCGAAGAGCGCGTCGTCGCCGACGAGCACCGAGCCCGCGCCGTACGCGCGGAGCTCCTCGACGGCGGAGGCGGCGCCCTTGCCGAGCGCGAGGATGTCGAACGCGAAGCCCGCGCCGCGGGCGAAGGTGATCGCGCTGAGGGTGGTCTTCTTGAGTCGGCCGCCGGAGATCTCGGCGATGACGAGGGTCTTGCTCATGATCCGGTGTCTCCTCTCAGAGGGCCTTGGCGTCGTTGCGGAGCCGCTCGACGAGTTCGGCGACGTCCTTGACCTTGATGCCGGCCTTGCGCGCCGACGGGAGTTCGAAGCCCGTGTACTTCACCTTGAGGGCGGTCTCGACGCCGAGCGACGCGATGGGCGCCTCGGCGATGGGCTTGGTCTTCGCCTTGATGATCATCGGGAGCGGCGCGAAGCGCGGCCCGTCGTTGTAGTTGAAGGTCGCGGGCGTGACGTTGTTGGTCACGGCCTTGGCGCTCACGATGCGCAGGTCGACGGAGATCACCGCCGGGAGCGTGAGCTTGAGCTTGATGACCCCGCCGTCGACCTCGCGGCCCACGGTGACGGACTTCTTGTCCGCCGCGAGGTCGATGCTCATCGCGAAGGTGGCGCTCGGCCAGCCGAGGTGCTCCGCGAGCTCCTGCGCGACCTGGTTGCTGTCGCCGTCGACGGCCTGCTTGCCGAGGATGACGAGGTCGGGCTTCTCGGTCTCGACGACCTTGGCGAGCGCGCGGGCGACGAGGTCACCGTCGAGCGACTCGTCGTCGGCGATGAAGAGCTTGCCCGAGTCCGCGCCCATGGCGAGCGCCTGGCGGATGTTGGTCGCGGCCTCCTTGGGGCCGAACGAGGTCACCACGACGCTGTCGCCCGCGATGCGGGTCTTGCCGTTCTCGATGAGCCGGAGGGCGGTCTCGACGGCGTACTCGTCGAAGGGGTTGACCTTGGGCTCCAGACCGTCGGTGACGATCTTGGCGCCGCCCGGGGCGACCTTGACCTTGTTGGCGTTGTCGGGGTCCGCCGTGCGCTTGAGGGAGACGAGGATCTTCACGGAACTGCGCTCCTGCTGAAGGGTGACCACGACGCGCGACCGCGCTTCGCTCCGATGGGAGTCCGAGTCCGTCGGGGCGCGTCAAGGGCGAGGGTGTAGAGGCGTCAGGTGGGCAGTGTCAAGGAGCGCTGAATGGCGATTCAGTGTGCGGGGGTGCGCACCCGGTTCTCGATCCAGGCGAGGACCCTGGCCTCGGGCTCGGAGCCCGTGAAGCGCGAGAGTTCCTGGATGCCCGTGGGCGAGGTGACGTTGACCTCGGTGAGCTTTCCGCCGATGACGTCGAGGCCCACGAAGATGAGGCCGTCGGCGCGGAGCTTCGGGGCCACGGCGGCGATGATGCGCCGGTCGTCGTCGTCGAGGTCCGAGGGCTCGACGCGGCCGCCGACGTGGATGTTGCTCCGGGCCTCGTCGGCGCGGGGCACGCGGAGGATGGCGCCGAGGGGCTCGCCTTCGAGCAGGAGGATGCGCTTGTCGCCCTTGCGCACCGCGGGGAGGTACTCCTGCACCATGCAGTACCGTCGTCCGTCGTCGGTGGTGGTCTCGATGATGGAGCGGAAGTTCTGATCCCTGGGGTCGAGGATCATGATCCCGCGGCCGCCGGCGCCGTCGAGGGGCTTGATGACCCCGTAGGTGCCGATGCGATCGAGAAACGCTCGGATGTCCTCCTCGCGCATCGAGACGAGGGTCCGCGGGGTGACCTCGGGAAAGTGCATCGCATAGAGCTTCTCGTTGGCGTCGCGGAGCCCCCGCGGATCGTTGAGCACGAGCACGTGCCCGCGGAGCCGCTCGAGGAGCTGCGTGGCGTAGAGGTACGTGCTGTCGAAGGGCGGATCGGTGCGGACGAAGAGCGCATCGACGGAGCGGAGGTCGGTGAGCACGGCGGGGAGCTTCGTCGCGTGGGCGGGCGGCGCGACGCGGGCGACGCGCGTGGGCGTGAGCCTCGCGTAGACGGTCCCGTCGGCGGCGAACATGTCGCTCGGGCCGAGGGAGAACACCTCGTGCCCCCGCGCCTGCGCCTCGAGCATGAGGGCGAAGGTGGTGTCCTTGTCGATCGACACGCGCTCGATCGGGTCCATCAGGAAGGCGATGCGCATGGGATTGTGTCTCCTCAGAGGCGCGCACTGTAGCTACGCTCCCTCGATGATGGAACCCCGCACCCGATCACGGCGCTCTTCTCTCCTGCTCGGCGCGCTGGCCGTGGCGCTCGCGTCGCCGTCGTGGGCGTACTTCCGTCCCTCCGCGGAGTTCCGCCGTCACGCCGTCGCGGCGGACAACAGCGACGCGTCGCGCGCGGGCGAGCAGGTGCTGCGCGCGGGCGGCAACGCGGTCGACGCGGCGGTGGCGACGGCCCTCGCGCTCGGTGTCGCATCGCCCGCGTCGAGCGGCTTCGGCGGCGGAGGCCTCGCGGTGATCTGCCGTCCCGGGTCTCCGTGCGTGTTCGTCGATTTCCGCGAGACGGCCCCCGCGGCGTTGACGGCCGCCATGATCGCGAGCGCGCCCAACGCGGCGCGCGCGAGCCACGTGGGCGGCCTCGCCGTCGGCGTGCCTGGGGAGCCCGCGGGCCTCGCGTACCTCGCGCAGCGCTACGGTCGCATCGGGCTCGCGCGCGACGCGGCGCCCGCCATCGCCCTCGCGCGCGGCGGCTTCACGGTGTCGCAGTACGTGGCCGACCGGGCGCGCGATTTCGCCGCGGAGCTCCGCCTCGACGCGCACCTCTCCCGCGCGTGGCTCCCCGGCGGAAACCCCATCGCGGCGGGCGCGCGCGTCGCACGGCCGCTCCTCGCGACCACGCTCGCACGCTACGCCCGCGAGGGCGATCGCTCCGTGCGCGGCGGGTTCGCGCAGCGCTACGCCGAGGCGGCGCGCGCGCGCGGAGGCGTGATCACGGCCGACGACGTCGCGGGCTATCGGGCCGTCGAGCGCCCCGTGCTCGAGCGCGCGTTCGGGTCACGCACGATCGCGACGGCGTCGTACCCGAGCGCGGGCGGGCTGGTGATGCTCGAGGCGCTCGCGCTGATCGAGGGCGCGTCGCCCGAGCGCATGCGACACGGATCGAGCGCGTACGACCACATGCTCGCGGAGGCGTGGCGCCAGGGCTTCGACGACCGCGCGCGCTACGCGGGCGATCCCGCGAACGAGGGCGTCGTAGGGCCCGACGCGCTGCTCGCCCCCGCGCGCATGGAGCGACGCCGGGCGCGCATCGACCCGTCGCACGTGAGCGCGGTGACGCCCGACGAGCCCGCGCGTGACCACGGCACGTCGCACCTCTGCGCGGTCGACGCAGACGGAACGATCGTGGCGCTCACGACGACGGTGAACGAGCCCTTCGGCGCGCGCGTCGCGGCCCCGACGCTCGACGTGATCCTCAACGATCAGATCGATGATTTCAGCCTCGGCGCGGGGAGCTCCTACGGCCTCGCGGCGAGTCGTCCGAACGCGCTCACGCCCGGGCGCAGGCCGATCTCGTCGATGACGCCGACGATCGTGCTCGAAGGAGGTCGACCGATCGCGTGCGTGGGCGCAGCGGGAGGTCCTCGCATCACGACCTCGACGACGCAGGTGCTGCTCAACCTCTTCGCGCACGGGATGTCTCCCGAGGCGGCCGTGAGCGCGCCGCGCATTCATCACCAGGGCGCGCCCGAGGAGATGCTCGTCGAGCGAGACGTGCCCGAAGACGTGCGCGCGGCGCTGCGAGCGCGCGGTCACACCGTGGTCGAGGTCGAGTCGCTCGCGGTCGCGCAGGCGATCGTGATCCGCGGCGAGGGCGCCGCTCGCCGCGTGATCGCCGCGAGCGACCCGCGCAAGGGAGCGCTCCCCGCGGGCCAGTGACGTCGCGATCGCGTTCGCAATGTTGCGAACGCCGAGGGCGCCGAGTTCGGTGGGGGTGTCGGGGGCGGCGCCGAGTTCGTGACGAAGGTCACGACCGAGGCGGAGCCCCTGACCGTACACACCGGGAGTCGGGGGCGGAGCGGAGTTTGTGACGAAGGTCACGACCGAGGCGGCGCCCCTGACCGTGTCCCTCACGACCGTGTCCCTTCCCCTGACCGTGACACCGTAAATAGCCGAAGGCCGACGGAAGACCGTTCGGGTCCTTCGTCGGCCTTCAGCCGGTCAGCGTTGGTCGAATGACCGGAGAGGTCATTCCTCCGAGTCGCTGGTCGGCGCCGCGGGGGCCGCAGGAGCCGCGGGGGCCTTCTTCGCGCGGGGCTTGCGGGGGGCCGCAGCCTTCTTCGCGGCGGGCTTCTTCGCAGCAGCCTTCTTCGCGGTCTTCTTCGCGGCGGGCTTCTTCGCAGCAGCCTTCTTCGCGGTCTTCTTCGCGGCGGGCTTCTTCGCAGCAGCGCGCTTCGCAGTCGCCTTCTTCGCGGCCGGCTTCTTCGCAGTCGCCTTCTTCGCGGTCGCCTTCTTGGCCTTGGGGGCCGCCTTCTTCGCCGTCTTCTTCGCAGTCGCCATGGTGATCCTCCACCTCCGTAATGAGGTTGTCTAACACGTAATGTATCGTCGTTTTGTTTGGTGTCAAGCACCTGATGCTATGGCGAAGTACGTTCCCATGCTCTTTTATTTTCCTTGACGCTGGACAAGGTCCTTCCATAGGGTCCCCCGCCCATGAAACCCCAGGGCTCCGGGCCCCGCCCGAATCGCGCGATCACGCTGTTTTTCATGGGCGCCGCAGCGCTCGGCGCCTGCCATCCGACGCAGGCCGAGTACGACCAGCTCCAGCGCGAGAAGGCGGAGCTCCAGCGTCAGTTCACGGACACGACGGCGGAGCGCGACCGGCTCCGCACGGACCTCGACGCGCTCACGACGCGCGCGAACGACCTGGAGCACAGGCTCGGCGACACGACGACGGACCGCGAGCGCCTCCAGCGCGAGGGCGCGCAGACGCAGAGCGAGCTCGAGGCCGCGCGGCAGCGCGAGGCGGAGCTCCGTCGCCGCCAGCAGCAGCAGGAGGCGCGGCTCGCGGTGTTCCGCAACATGCTCGGGCAGTTCCGCTCGATGATCTCTGCGGGTCAGCTCCGCGTGCGCGTGGTGCGGGGGCGCATGGTGATCGAGCTGCCCGCGGGCATCCTCTTCGACTCGGGCCGCGCGGAGCTCAAGCCCGAGGGCCAGCAGGTGCTCACGCAGGTCGCGACGGTGCTCCGTCAGATCGGCAACCGCGACTTCCTCGTGGCGGGCCACACCGACAACCAGCGCATCGGCCGCGGCGGACGCTACGAGGACAACTGGGACCTCTCGGCCGCGCGCGCCGCCACCGTGGTGCGCTTCCTCGCCCAGAACCAGATCCCCGCGGAGCACCTCGGCGCAGCGGGTTACGCGGAGTTCCAGCCGGCGCGCGCCAACGACAACGAAGAGAACCGCGCCCAGAACCGCCGCGTCGAGATCGTCCTCATGCCCAACATCGAGGAGCTCCCCGACCTCTCGTCGCTCGACTCGTCCGCGCCTGCGACACCCGCCCACTGACCGCCTCCCCTCCCCTCCGCCTCCCCCCTTCTCTCGCGCCACCTCCGCCCCATCGTCACCGCGGTGATCGCATCGCTTCGATGGCGTCCGCGACGCCCCGTCGTCGACGCGGTTTCGAGACTGAACCGCGCTTCAGTTCACCATTGACCCGAACGACCGAGTTGACTAGAGTCCGGCCGCTCCCGGGGCTTATGCCTCGCTGGAGGACGGAGTCTCAAACAACGCTTCCGATGAGGGGGCGTTTTTCATATCGAAGACATGAGGTCGTCGGGGTTTACCCCTTCGATCCTCGACCCGTGAGACGCTCCAGTAACGCGACGTAGGACGGTAGCGCGGCTGGAGCCTCAGACCCCTCCCCCCGATTGGCTGTCACGACGGGAGAGACCTCACGGGGAATGAAGACGGTTCCATCGGCGTTGCGCAGCCGTCGCGGACGGATCTCCGTCGCGTCTGCGAGACGGCGCCCTCTTGCGTCCGCTTTGTCGGTCGTGAGGGCGTCGCGCGACGCCGAGGCAAGAAGGCCGTTCACCCCCCAGAAAAGGGAGCTGGAGTTACGATGCAACAGGCACGAAGCGTCTCCGAGTTCAGGGTTGGCGACAAGGCCGTGTATCCCGCGCAGGGAGTGGCCGAGGTCGTCAGCATCGAAGAGAGGGACATCGCGGGCGCCAGGCAGCGGTTCTATGTCCTTCGCATCCTCGACTCGGACCGCAGGATCATGGTTCCGGTGAAGAACGCCGAGAGCGTGGGCCTCCGCAGCGTCATCTGCGAAGAGGAGATCCGAGAGATCTTCGAGATCCTCCGCGAGCGCACGGTGGCCTTCGACAACCAGACCTGGAACCGCCGTTACCGCGGCTTCATGGACAAGATCAAGACCGGCAGCATCTACGACGTCGCCGAGGTGCTCCGCGACCTCTACCGCCTCAAGGCCGAGAAATCGCTCTCCTTCGGCGAGCGCCGCATGCTCGACAACGCCCGCACCCTCGTCGTCAAGGAGCTCGCCATCGCCCTCGCCCGCACCGAAGACTCGGTGCGCGAAGAGATCGAAGCGATCTTCTCCACCAACTGACCGCGGGTCAGCGCCCGCGCGCTCCTCTCCCGCCGCGCGTTCCTCTCCCGCCGCGCGCTCCCGCGCCTCCACCGCCAGGATCGCCAGTCTCCCGATGAACGCCCGCGCGGATTCGCGCGCGCTTCAACCCCACGGGTGAGCGAGGCTCCGTGTTAGAGTCGCGCCCGCGTGGGGCCTTGAGCCTGAGGGCGGCGCTCCACGATCATTTCAAATCAAAACAACTTCTCTCATCCACGACAGAGTCCCAATGGCGGGAAACCAGATCGTCATCAACGTCGACATCGGCGAGACACGCGTCGCCATCATCGAGAACGGCATCGTCGCCGAGCTCCACATCGAGCGTCGAGGCGACCGCAGCGTCGTCGGCGACGTGTACCTCGGCAAGGTCACGCGCGTGCTCCCGGGCATGAACGCGGCCTTCGTCGACCTCGGCCTCGACCGCGCGGCCTTCCTCCACGTCGACGACGCGCTCCCCGACGAGGAGTTCCGCGCGGCGATGCTCGGCGACGACGACGAGCCGGAGCCCGAGGCCGAAGCCACCACCGCGGAGCCCGCGCCGGGCGCTTCGTCAGAGCCCGAGATCCCGGGCGACGAAGACCTCGACGCGAAGCCCGACTCCAAGCCCGCGCTCAAGGTCCACACGCACCGCGCGCCCAAGCCCCCGAAGCCCGCAGGCGGACGCGCGCAGCGCGACACGCGCGCGCCGAAGCCCATCCGCGACGTGCTCCGCGAGGGGCAGGAGATCGTCGTGCAGGTCTCGAAGGGCCCCATCAGCACCAAGGGCGCGCGCGTCACCTCGCACGTCTCTCTGCCCGGTCGCTACGTGGTCTACATGCCCACGGTCGATCACATGGGCGTCTCGAAGCGCATCGGCAACGAGAAGGAGCGCCGACGGCTCCGCGAGGTGATCGAGTCGCTCAAGCCCGAGAAGGGCGGGCTCATCGTGCGCACGCTCTCCGAGGGCCTCACGAAGAAGCAGCTCAAGACCGACGTCGCGTACCTCGTCCACCTCTGGGCGGACATCTGCAAGAAGCGCGAGGGCGCCCGCGCGCCGACGCTGCTCTACTCCGAGCTCGACGTCGTGCTTCGCACGGTGCGCGACATCTTCGGCCCCGAGGTCGACAAGATCATCATCGACGACAAGGACGCCCACGGGCGCCTCGTGCGCTTCGTCGAGCAGTTCATGCCCGACCGCAAAGACGACGTGGAGCTCTACACGGGCCACGAGCCCGTGTTCGACGCCTACGGGATCGAAGACGAGATCGGCCGCGCGCTCTCGCGCAAGGTGCCGCTCAAGTCGGGCGGGTACCTCATCATCGACCAGGCCGAGGCGCTCACGGCCATCGACGTCAACACCGGCCGCTTCGTCGGCAAGAAGGACGTCGAAGAGACCGTCACGGCCACGAACATGGAGGCCATCGCCGAGATCGCCTACCAGCTCCGCCTGAGAAACCTCGGCGGGCTCATCGTGCTCGACCTCATCGACATGGACCGGCCGCAGAACCGCGACCGCGTCGACAAGGCCCTCGCCGAGGCGCTCAAGAACGACAAGGCCAAGACCACCGCCGTGCGCATCTCGGAGCTCGGGCTCGTCGAGATGACCCGCAAGCGCACGCGCGAGAGCCTCGGCCGCACGCTCTTCGAACCGTGCTTCTACTGCGACGGCACGGGGCAGACGTCGTCGAGGCTCACCGTCGCGTATGAGATCCTCCGGCAGATCCGCCGCGAGAAGGACGACCTCAAGGGCTACAGCATCGTCGTGAACGCCCACCCCGCCGTGGTCGACACGCTCAAGAACGAGATCCGTCAGGACCTCGACGAGGCGCAGCGGCGCTACATGCGCGAGATTCGCGTGCAGTCGAGGCCCGAGTACCACATCGAGCAGTTCGACCTCGCCGGCTCGTAGGGGAGTGTTGCCATGAACGACGACAAGCGCCGTGTCGAGGAGCGCGTCACGATCAATCAGGAGTTCGAGTCGTTCGACGCGTTCATCGACGAGTACGTCACGAACCTCTCGCGCTCGGGGGCCTTCATCAAGACGCGGACCCCGCTCCCCGTGGGCACGCGGGTGAACCTCCATTTCACCGTGCTCCACGAGGACATGGAGACCATCGAGGGCGTCGGCGAGGTCGTGCGGTCGCAGCACGACCCGCCCGGCGTGGGCGTGGTGTTCTCGGAGCTCACCCCCGAGTCGGCGGCCGTGATCGAGCGGCTCCTCGCCCGCCGCAGCGCGGGCTGATCGCACAACGGAGGCGCACGCGAATGGGCATCTTCGACCGTATCACCGAGGGCATGCGCTCGGCCCTCGACCGCCCCGGCGCCGCGAACCCCGGCGCCACCCTCGCCGACCGCGTCGGCCTGCGCGCGTGGACCGACGAGAACCTCCGCATGGAGCTCGAGCGTCGGCGCCGCGCGCGAGGCCGCGCCGCCAACGGGCGCCCCGCCGCGGACGACGAGCTCACGGCCATCGCGTCGGCGCGCAGAGACCGCACGCGCGACCGCTCCATCGCGAAGTGCTACGCGCTCCTCGAGCTCCCCGTCGGGTCATCGCGGCTCGAGGTGCAGCGCGCGTATCGCTCGCTCCTGCGGCAGTATCACCCCGACCGCTACCTCGGCGACCCCGAGCAGCACGCCTCGTCGATCGCGCTCGTCACGAGCCTCACCGACGCGTACCTCTCGATCCTCGCGCACTTCGACCGCCGCTGAGCACCGCGACGTCTCCGCGCGGTGAACGCGAGACTCAGTCGACGCGCACGTACTGGCGCTGCATGAGCTTCAAGAGCAGCTCCCACGTCTCGAGGTCGGTGAGCCGCGAGCGGTCGAGGAGCGCGCCCACGCGGCCCGTGTTCCACGCGAGCTGAAAGAGCGAGAGCTCCTTCTCGTTGAGGTCTTTGAGCGGGGGCGTGAGCGGCTGGGGCACCGTGATGCGCGCGCTCATCGACGGGAGCTGCGAGCTGATGCGCCGCACCTCGTCGAGGTGCCGCATCCCCTCCATGAGAATCGCCTCCGTCGAGAGGTTGAGCTCCTCGGCGAACTCGCGCTCGTCGGGGCCCTGCATCTCGAAGGTCCCCGTCTCCCACGTGAGCAGGCGGTAGATGCTCTTGAGCGGCCCGAGCTCGGTGTTCTCGTTGATGCTCGCGAACGCGATCTGACCCTTGCGGAGGTAGAGCCTCCCCACGTCGTCGTCGTGCGTGACCACGAGCACGCCGCTCTTCTTGCTCGTCGCGAAGAGCTGCAACAGGTCGACGAGGGGCAGCTCGTCGATGGAGCCCGTCATGGCCTTCACCGACGTCGAGCGCGTCGCGACGTTCTGCATCTTCGCGCGCGCCTCGGCCTCGTTCGTCGTCGAGGCGCCAGCCTGCGCGTCGATGAGCGCCACGCGGACGATGCTCGTCCCCACGAGCACGCGGTCGCCCTCCTTCAAGCGCGCGCGCTTGATCTTCTCGCCGTTGACGAAGGTGCCGTTGGTGCTCCCCAGGTCTTCGATGATGAGGGCGTCGTTGTTCCAACTGATCTTCGCGTGCTTGCGAGAGACCATGTCCTCCACGAGCACGACGTCGAGTTCGTTCGAGCGACCGATGAAGATCTCGCGATCGGCCGCGATGGGGAACTCGCCGCCCTGGTACTTGCCCGAGATGAAGCGCAGCGCGAACTGCTTCTTCGGGACTTCCTGAGAGGACGCCATTTGTCGGTGGCGCATCGTAAAGAACCCCGCGCGTTGGGGTCAAGAAATGCCCCGCGTCCGTGCAACTTCGACGCATTGACAACGGCGCGGCGACGGGGGTAGGGTCCGCGCCCCTCGCAGCCCCTGCGCTGGTCACTTCAAGGAAACGCCCGATGTACCTCGTGAGCCGCAAGATCAAGCAGAAGAAGGTCCGCAACCGCAGCGCTCGCCTGCGCGCCGCCCTCCGCCACAAGAACGCCAAGCGCATCCACCGCATGCTCAAGGACTGACCGTCGTCATCGCGTACGAGACGCATCTCCCCCGGCGTCTCGGGCGTGATACGGTCCGAGGCCCTCATGGACGCCTCACGACCGATCGACGTAGTCAGCGACTCCACCGGCGAGACCGCCGAGCGCGTGGTGCGAGCCGCGCTGCTCCAGTTCCCCGCGCGCAAGACCCGCGTGCGACTCCACCAGCGCGTACGAGACGCCGAGAGCGCCCGCGAGGTCGTCGAGTCGGCCGCCCGCGACGGTGGCCTGGTGGTGTTCACCATCGTCTCCCCCGAGCTCCGGGAGTTCATCCACCAGCTCTGCTACGAGAAGCACGTCGAGGCCGTCGACGTGATCGGCGCGCTCCTCGGCAAGCTCTCGGGCTTCCTCGACTCCGAGCCGCTCTGCAAGCCGAGCGCGAGCCTGCCCCTCTCAGAAGAGTACTTTCGCCGCATCGAGGCCGTGGAGTTCGCCGTCAAGAACGACGACGGCAAGGAGCCGCGCAACCTCAAGAAGGCCGACCTCATCCTCGCGGGCGTCTCGCGCACTTCGAAGACCCCCCTGTCGACCTACCTCGCCAACCGCGGGATCAAGGTCGCCAACGTGCCCCTCGTGCTCGGCGTCGGCCTCCCCGAGGAGGTCAACGAGGTGCAGCAGGACCGCATCGTCGGGCTCACCATCGGCATCGATCAGCTCTGCGAGATCCGCCGCGCGCGGCTCCGTCAGCTCGGCATGCCGCCGGACACCAACTACGGCCTCCGCGAGCACGTGCGCGAGGAGCTCGACTTCGCGCACGCGATCTTCAAGCAGCACCCCTCGTGGCCCGTGGTCGACGTGACCGGCCGCGCGATCGAAGAGACCGCGGGCATCATCGTCGAGACCCTCAAGCAGCGCGGGCGCTCGCTCTTCTAAGCGACTCTCGGGCTCAGCCGCCGCGGTCTTCGTCCGACGCGCTCGGGCGACGCGAGGCAGGGCCCATGTGCGCGTCCCACATCGACGAGAGGAAGGTCGCGATCATCCCGTCGGCCACGCGGAGCCTGCGGGAGAGCTCGCGCGCGATGTTGAGCACGAGCAGCAGGTACGACTTCATGTCGCGGCGGTAGAGCCGGTCGAGGTCTTCGGCCGTGACCTTGAGGAGCATCGAGGGCGCCACCGTGCGCACCGTGGCCGAGCGCGGCTGCACGTCGACGATGGACATCTCGCCGAACCAGCTCCCCGGGCCCAGGATGGCCACGCGCCCCTCGTGGCCGCCCTTCGAAAGACGCACCACCTCGAGCTCGCCCGAGAGCACCACGAACATCTCTCGCGCGTGCTCGCCCTCGCGCGTCACATCGACGCCCGCGCCCAGAAACGCGGCGTGGAGCTCCTGCGTGAGCTGGTCGAGGGCCTCGTCGGAGAGGCCCCCGAAGAGCCCGATCTCACGGAGCTGCTCGCGGCGAGGTCTCTGAAGGGTCGGGGGCGTGTCGGTCATCGGCGGCGTCGGAGTCTAGAGCCGCGCGCGCCGCGCACACAACTTCTCGCGCCGCGCGACGGTGGAAAATCATCTTCTGAACGAGCGCGCTGCGGGTACACTCCCCATCGTGCCGTCCCCTTCCATGGAGCTGCCGCGGCTCTTCGGGCCCTATGAGCTGGTGCGCCGCCTCGCGTCGGGCGCGATGGTCGACGTCTACCTCGCGCAGGCGCGCTCCGTCGCGGGCTTTCAGAAGGCCGTCGCGATCAAGATGATCCGCGTCTCGCAGAGCGACGAAGACCCCGACTTCGTGAGCCAGCTCGTCGAGGAGGCCAACATCGCCTCGCGCCTCTCGCACAAGAACGTCGTGCAGGTCATCGACCTCGGCGAGATCGAGCATCAGCACTACATCGCGATGGAGTACGTCGACGGCGTCGACCTCGCGAAGCTCCTCTCGCGCCTCGGCCCGCGCCGCAGCGCCGTCTCGCCGCGCCTCGCCGCGTACATCATGCGGGAGGTCTGCGAGGGCCTCGACCACGCGCACCGCAAGGCCGACAACGCGGGCAAGCCGCTGCGCATCGTCCACCGCGACGTCACGCCGTCGAACATTCTCATCTCGTTCGTCGGCGAGGTGAAGCTCACCGACTTCGGCCTCGCCAAGGCCTCGCTGCGCGCCGCCGCCACGCAGGCCGGACAGATCAAGGGCAAGTACTCGTACATGGCCCCCGAGCAGGCCAAGGGCCACGCCGTCGACGCGCGCACCGACGTCTTCGCCGCGGCCCTCGTGCTCTACGAGCTCGTGACGGGACGCCAGGCGTACCCCGACGCGCCGCTGCCCCTCATGCTCGAGCGGATCACCCGCGCGATCTTCGAACCCGCGGAGAAGCTGCGCCCCGACCTGCCGCCCGCGCTCGCGGACATCCTGCGGCGCGCGATGTCCGCCGACCCGGCGCAGCGACACCCCTCGGCGCGCGCGCTCGCCGACGACCTCACGGTGTTCCTCTACACGCAAGACCCGCAGCCCGAGAGCGAGCTGGCGCAGCTCCTCGAGCGCGTGTCGGACTCGGCGCGGAGCCACCTCGCGCCCCTCGGTGCGCCCCTCGTCGACGACGAGTCGAACGACGTCACCAACCTCGAGGCCCACCGCGCGGTGAAGGCCGTCGCCACCACGCTCAACCCCGCGGTCGCCGGTCGCAAGCCGCCGCCCGCAGCGCCCGCCGCGCCGCGCTCGGTGCCGCCTCCGCCGCCCAACGTCGCGCGCACGCGCCACGCGCCCGGCGGACGCCCGCAGCCGCCGCCCGCGGCCGATCCGCACCCCTCGGGCGGAGGCGTTCGCCCCGCGCTCAAGCCCACGCAGACGCCGCCGCCGATGCCCGCCGCGTCGGGCGCATCAGAAGCCTCGGATCCGCTCTATCGCAAGACCCCGAGCGTGCTCCGCGCGCCGTCGATCCCCGGTCCCGCGCGGCCTCCTCCGCGGCGACACACGCTCGCCGCCGACGACAACCCGACGGAGGTCATGGACGACGCGAGCCCCGACGCGGAGCTGCTCGCCGCCGCGGCCGCCGCGGCCTCGCTCGCGCAGCGCCCGCAACGCCCCGCGGGCAACGCGCAAGCCCCGGTCGCCGCGCAAGCGCCGGTCGCAGCGCAGGCGCCGGCCGCAGCGCCCCCGCCGGTCGCGGTGCAAGCGCCCGCGTCTTCGCTCACGAGCGCGCCCGCTGCGCCGCCCGTCGCCGCGGCGCCGCAGGGCGGCCTCATCGACCAGAACGCCGCCATCGCGCAGGTCAACGCGGTCATCCCGAACCAGAACGCCGCCATCGCGCAGGCCAACGCGGCCGCCGCGCAGGCGAGCGCCGCGGCGTCTCAGGCCGACGCCGCCTCGCAGCCCAACGGGGTCGCGAAATCGCCCGTCGGCTTCGACGCGCCGCCGCCCGAGTCGCTCCGACCGCCGCGAAAGCAGCACGATCCGCTCTCGACCGATCCCGACACGCTCGTGAAGGCGCCGCCGCTCGCGGCGCGTCCGCCCGACGTCACGGCGCCGCACAAGGCGATCCCGCGCACGGCGCCGCCGCCGAGCCAGGCGCCCGTCTTCATCGCCGTGGCCGTCGGCGTCGTCGTCGGCCTCGGCGGCGCGGTGCTGCTGCTGCTACTGAAGGGCTGAGATCGGCGCGGGCTCTTCGCCGAGCACCACGTTGTCGATGAGCCGCGTCGCGCCGATGCGGACGGCCGTCGCGATCACCGCGCGCTGATCGGGCGCGAGCGTCGCGGGGAGCGCCTCGAGGTCGACGGGCTCCCGCAGGTCGACGTAGTCGATCGCGTCGCAGTGGGCGCGGAGGTGCTCCTCGGCGAGCGCGCGCAGCGTCTCGACGTCGCGCTCGCCGCGCGCGTACGCGTGGGCCGCGCGCGACAGGGCCTCGGGCACGGCGCGGGCGCGCGCGCGGTCGGCCGCGGAGAGGTAGCGGTTGCGGGAGCTCATCGCGAGTCCGTCGGGCTCACGCACCGTCGCGTGCCCCACGACCTCGACGGGCATGAAGAGGTCGCGCGCCATGCGATCGAGGAGGCGCCACTGCTGGTAGTCCTTGCGGCCGAAGACGGCGACGCAGGCGCCCGAGAGCGAGAAGAGCCGCGCGACCACCGTGGCGACGCCTTCGAAGTGCCCGGGGCGGTGCGGGCCGCAGAGGGGCTCAGCCACGCGCGGGACGCGGACGCGGGTCTGATCGCCGGGCGGATACATCTCGTCGGCGGCGGGCGCGAACACCACGTCGACGCCCGCCGTGGCGCAGCGCGCGACGTCGGCGTCGAGCTCGCGGGGGTAGCGCGAGAAGTCCTCGTTGGGGCCGAACTGCGTGGGGTTCACGAAGATCGACACGGTCACGAGGCCGTTGTCACCGACGCGCCGTCGCGCCTCGCGCGCGAGCGTGAGGTGGCCCTCGTGGAGCGCCCCCATCGTGGGGACGAATCCCACGCGCAGGCCGTCACGGCGCGCGCGCTCGCAGCGCGCCCGGAACACGGCGGGCGCGTGGATCACCGTCGGCGCGCTCACTGCGTCGGGCCGTAGGCGGGCGTGGCGGCGGTGAGCTGCGTGGGCGCGCTCGACGAGGGCTGCGCGGGGCCGAGGCCGAAGGAGTGCTCGACGCCGGGGAAGACCCCGCCGCGCACCTCGTCGACGTAGGCGCGCGTGGCCTCGACGCCCTTGCGAAAGAACTCTTCGAAGCGCTTCACGAACTTCGGCCGCATCGTGTCGTTGAGCCCGAGGAGGTCGTACGACACGAGGATCTGACCGTCGCAGCCCGCGCCCGCGCCGATGCCGATGGTGGGCACCTCGACGGCGTGCGTGATGCGCTCGGCGAGCGGCGCGGGGACGCCCTCGATCACCATCGCGAAGGCGCCCGCGTCGGCGATGGCGATGGCGTCTTCGAGGATCGACTCGGCGGCGTCGCCGGTGCGTCCCTGGACCTTGAAGCCGCCCATCGCGTGGACGCGCTGCGGGAGCAGGCCCACGTGACCGAGCACGGGGATGCCCATGCGCACGAGGGCGCGCACGACGTCGGCGATCTCGCGTCCGCCTTCGAGCTTCACCGATTCGAAGCCGCCCTCTTTCATCATGCGACCGGCGTTCGAGAGGGCGTCGTTGAGCCCGGCCTGGTAGCTCATGAAGGGCATGTCGCCGATGAGGTGGGCGCGCTGCGTCCCGCGGGCGACGGCGCGCCCGTGGTAGATGATCTCGTCGACGGTGACGGGGAGCGTGCTCGTGCCGCCCTGGATGACCATCCCCAGGGAGTCTCCGATGAGCATCGCGTCGACGCCCGCCGCGTCGAGCATCCGCGCGAAGGTCGCGTCGTACGCGGTCACCATCGCGATCTTCTCGCCCCTGCCCGCGGTCGCTTTGCGCGCGCGCAGCTCGGGCACGGTGATCTTGCCGGCCATGCGAAACCGATTGGTGCTTTCCGAGGTCGCGGCCCGCAAGTGACGGGTCCACGCCTACGGGCGCGAAGCTACCACGGTTTTCGGGGATGTCAGCGGGGAGGTCAGTGCCAGTGGATCGTGTCGGTCACGATGCACACCGCGGCGACGCCGAGGAGGAGCACCATCGAGACCGCCACGGCGGCGTACTCGAAGCGCGGCGGCAGCTTGCGGCGCATGAGGAACTCGTACGCGAGGAACACCGCCCTCCCGCCGTCGAGCGCGGGCACCGGGAGGAGGTTCAGGAAGAACAGCCCCACGGAGATGAGCCACACGATGTTCACCCAGTCGCGCCATCCGCGGCGGGCCTCGTGCACCATCTCGTTGACGATGCCCACGGGGCCCATCACGCGCACCTGCTCCTTGCCGCGGACCATGCGGCGCAGGGCGTTGGCGCTCTCGACCACGGCCCGCGCGGGCGCGATCATCGCGCGCACGGCGGACTCTCCGAGGGCCACGGGCGCGTAGCCGATCGTGGGGTGAATCCCGGCTTTGTAGGCCCGATAGGTCGGGTCCATGCGGGGGGTGACCATCACGGTGGTGGGGCTCCCGTTGCGCTCGACGACGAACTCGAGGGCCTGGCCGTTGGAGCGGGAGACGCGCTCGACGAGGTGGCGCCACTCGGTCACGGGGGAGCCCGCGACGCGCACGACGCGATCGCCCGCGCGGAGCCCCGCGGCGGCGGCGGCGCTGTTGGGGATGACCTCACGGATCGTCGGCTCGGCCACCTGCTCGCCGCCCACGGCGAGGAGCCCGAACACGATGAGCATGGCCGCGAGGTAGTTGGCGAGGGGGCCGCCCGCGATGACGAACAGCCGCGCGAGGAGCGAGGCGTTCTTGTAGCTCCCGCGGTCGTGGGGTTCGTTGGGCTCGCGGGGGTCCATGCCCGCGATGTTCACGTACGCGAGGAGCGGCAGCGCGGCGACCTGAAAGACCGTCTCGCTCCCGCGGGGGCGCCACCTCGCGATCACCGGCCCGAGGCCGATGGAGAACACCCTCGCGCGCATCCCGAAGGCGCGCGCGACGATGAAATGTCCGAACTCGTGGACGACGATCAGCACCGAGAGGGCGATCGCACCGAGGACCCCGTATAGCAACGACTCCATCGTGCGCGAACCATAACACGGTCCGCGGGGGTTTCATGCTCCGCTGCGCCGCGGCGACGCCTCGCCTTTCTCGCGCCCCGAGCGACGCCCCTCTGCGCTGCGCGCTCCCCTGAAGGCGTTGATCGCCACGGGCTCAGATCCGCATGTTGAGAGCAGCGTTCGGTACGTTGGGAGCAACGATCGGTACGTTGGGAGCAACGATCGGAACGTTGGGAGCAGCGATCGGTACGTTGGGAGCAGCGTTCGGAACGTTGGAAGCAGCGTGCGGAACGTTGGGAGCGACGATCGGTACGTCGGGAGCAGCGTTCGGTACGTTGGGAGCAGCGTTCGGAACGTCGGGAGCAGCGTTCGGTACGTTGGGAGCGACGAGTCTGAACGGCGGAACCGCGCTTCTGAAACTCGTGTTCTCACCGCCGCGGACCGCTACCGCGCGCTGCGCGCACCGTGCTACCCGTCGCGACTCAACGTCGGCCAGAAGGACCCTTCTCGATGATGCCCTGGAGATCGTTCATCGCTCGCACGGGTGTCGCGGCGGGCCTCTTCGGCCTCGCGCTCTTCGCCGCCATTCGACTCGCGGGCGCAGACCCGGGCGGCCCCACGACGTCGCACTTCACCTACGCGGGCGTGCTCCGAGACGCGGACGGGACGCTCCCCATGGCGCCGCGCACGACGACGCTCTCGTTCACCTTCACCAACCGGCAGCGATCGACCACCTGCGGCCCGGTCTCCACGCCGCCCATCACCATCGCCGCGGGCGGCGCGTTCACCGCCGACGTTCCCCTCGGCCCCTGCGCGAGCTTCTTCGACGGCAGCGAGATCACCTACGCCATCGCGGAGGCGGGCACCACGCTCACGCCCGACGGAGGCGCCCCCATCACGCCCGTCCCCTACGCGCGCTTCGCCGATCAGGCCGGCGTGAACAACGCGTGCCCCGCGGACTTCACGCTCGACGCGGCGGCGTCGACGACCGCGATGACCGTGTGCTTCCGCATGATCGCGGGCGGGCGCGACGAGGTGGTGAAGGTCGGCCGCGGCGCGACGGCGTTCTGGATCGACCGCTACGAAGCCACCGCGTTCGATCGCGCGACGGGCACGCGCACGGACTCGCTCGCGGGCCTCGGCGACACGGGGCAGTGGACCACCACGGGGTCGAGGGAGTCTCTCCTCGCGGTGTCTCGGCCCGGGGTGATGCCGAGCAGCAACCTCAACTGGTTTCAAGCCGCGGCGCTGTGCAACGCGGCGGGCAAGCGGCTGATGACGCGCCTCGAGTGGTTCGCCGCCGCCGACGGGATGACCACCGTCGAAGCGACCTCGGGCAACAACTGCAACGTCAGCAACACCCCGCCGGGGCCTCGCGCGACGGGCATGGGGAACAACTGCGCGAGCTCCTGGGGCGCGCAGGACATGGTCGGCAACCTCTGGGAGTGGACCGACGAGTGGTACGCCAGCGTCGGCGCGCTCGCCGCGCTCCCTCCCGCGACGGGGGCCACGACACCCCCGGTGGTGGGGCGACGCGTGAACGACGAGGCCGACGTGTGGCCGCCCACCTACGGCGGCGACCGCACATGGAACATCTCGTCGGTGGTCTACAACACGGCCGACAATCAGATCGGAATTCCGAGCGCGGCGATCCGTGGAAACAACTGGACCCGCGGGCCCCAGGCCGGGGTGTTCACCCTCGACCTGGGCCACGGTCCGTCGTACCGGAGTTCCAGCATCGGCTTTCGCTGCGTCTCCCCCCGCTGATCTTCGATCGTCGCGCCCCGACGCATCCGACGCGCTGCGAGAAAAATCCCGAATCGTCGCTCGGAGGCTTCAGTTCCGTCCCCGCGAACGCCGTTGAACGAGGTGAGACGGCAGCGGTGGGTCGCGACGCGATCGCTGCCACCGCGACAACCGCGCACGACGCGCCAGCGCGACGAAGAGGGGACCGATGGGAGCAAACGCACTCAAGAAGACTGAAGCGCTCGCGCCGTTGCGCGCCGCCAACGACGGAAAGCCGCAGGAGCCCGAGTCGACGCAGACCGCGCTGACCGACGCGGACGTCGCGCTCGCGCGCAGCCTCTCGCCCCTCACGGGCAGCGTCGACCGCGCGCGCTTCATGGCCGCCGAGCTCCTCGTCGACGACGAGACCCTCGCCGCCCTCGAGACCTACGCGCCGGTCTTCGAAGGGATGAGCATCAACGTGGGTCCCGCCGTGCGCGCGATCCCGATGGCGCTCCGCCTCGAGGCGCTCGAGCGCCACCTCATCGCGATGCAGGCGCTGGTGCACCGGCACCTCGCGAAGACCGTCGAGCCCATCGCGTCGATCAGCTCCGACGTTCACCGCACCGTCGCCGCGTCGCCCGAAGGCAGCGCGATCCGTGACGCCTTCTCGATGTTCGAGAAGCGCTGGGCGCAGCTCTATGGCAGGGGCGGTCGCCCCGCGGCAAACAAGGCCGACGCGACCCCCGCAGCGCCGAAGCCCCCGCGCTGAAGGGAGTGTTCCCGTGAGCCCGCGCAGGCCCCCCTCACCCGACCACGCCGCGGACCGCGCGCACCGTCGCGCCCGCGGCACGGACGTCGGTCGCAGGGTGCGCGCGCGCGTGGGGGCCTGCCTCGCGCCGATCGCGGCGCTCCTCGTCACGCTCGCGCCCTCGCGCGCCGCCGCGCAGTCACAGGAAGACGCCCTCCTCGCGGACTGCTACGCGCTCCGCCGCGCGGGGCGCCAGGCCGACTCGCTCGCGCGCTGTGAGCAGGCCGTCGCGGCGACCCACTCGGCGCGCGCCGTCGCGCAGCTCGCCCTGACCGAGATGGCGCTCGAACGCTGGCCCGAGGCCGCGCGGCACCTCGCTGCGGCGCTCGCCGACGAGCACCCGTGGGTGCAGCAGAATCGCGCCTCGCTCGAAACCGCGCTTCGCACGGTGCGAGCGCGCGTGGGAGAGCTGCGCGTCGAGGCCGACGCGCCCGGCGCGTCGCTGCGGATCAACGACGGAGACGCGGTCGCCCTCCCCTCCGCGTCGCCGTTCTATCTCGCGCCCGGGCCCGTGGTCCTGGCGCTGCAAACGGCGGACGGCCGCGCGCTCACGCGCACCGTGACGCTCACCGCGGGCGTGAGCGCGCGCGAGTCGTTCGTGTTCGGACCGATCGTGCGGAGCGCGTCGCCCGCGGCGGTGGTGGCGCCCGCGCAGCGCCTCCGCGCGGTCCCCTCGGATCACGGCGCCCCGACGCGTCGCGCGCTGGCGTGGGTCGTCGCGGGAGGGTCCGTCGCCGGATTCGGGCTCGCGCTCGCGTCGTGGAGGCTCCGTGAGGGCGTCGTCTCGGACTTCGCCGCGCAGTGCCCCGACCAGTTGACCACCGACGCGACGCGGGTGGATCGCTGCGCCGTCGCGCGCGCGCAATCCGCGAGCGACCTCGCGACGTGGGAGACGCTGAGCACCGTCGGCCTGATCGCAGGCGGCGCGCTCGCTGCGGTCTCGGTGGTGCTCTTCGTCACGGCGCCCGCGGCGAGCGCGCGACCGCCGACCGCGCTCGCGTGCGGATCGGGACCGGGGACGCTCGGGCTCCGATGCGCGCTGACCTTCTGAGGGAGTTGATCGCGATGAGAGCCCCGTGCGCGCTGTTGTTCCTCGCGGTGATGGTGGGATGCACCCCGTTGTCTGCGGGGCCGCAGCTCGCCGGCGCGGCTGACGTCGTGACGCCCGACGCTGCCGTGGATGCAGACGCGGTCGATGCGACGACGCCCGCGGACGCGCCCGATGACAGGGTCGCAGAGGACGTTCCCTCGGATGTCTCGACCGTGGGCGGGCCTCGCATCACGGGCGCGTTCGTCTCGTCGGGCGCGACGAGCGCGAGGCTCACGGGCGGCTTCGTGTGGCACGGCGGAGGGGCCTCGCGCATCGAGGGGTGGCTCCGATGAGCGACGCGCGTGATCCCCTCCCGCCGGGGACGCTGTTCGGCGCCTATCGCGTCGAGCAGAGGCTCGGCGCGGGCGGCGTGGGCGCCGTGTATCGGGCGACGCACACGGGGCTCCAGAAGCCCGTGGTGCTCAAGGTGCTGCACCCGCAGTACGCGCAGGTCCCGGTGCTCCGCGCGCGCTTCGCGAGGGAGGGGCGCGCCGCGGCGGCGATCCGCCACCCCCACATCGTCGACGTGACCGACGTCGGCGAGCACCAGGGCACGCCCTACCTCATCATGGAGCTGCTCGAAGGCGAGAGCCTGAGCGCCCTCATCGAGCGGAGCGGCGTGCTCTCTCCCGACCTCGCGGTCGATCTCATGCTGCCGGTGATCGCCGCGGTCGACGCCGCGCACGAGGCGGGCGTGGTGCATCGCGACCTGAAGCCCGACAACCTCTTCGTCACGCGCGGCGCCGCGGGGGAGCCCTTTCCCAAGGTGCTCGACTTCGGCATCTCGCGCGTCGTGGCGGGCGACGGCGAGCACCGGACGGCCACCGCGACCATGCTCGGAACGCCTGCGTACATGGCCCCCGAACAGATCGAGAGCACGCGCGACGCCGACGCGCGGAGCGATCAGTACGCCCTCGGGGTGATCCTCTACGAGTGCCTCACGGGGACCGACGCGTTCGAGGGAGACAACGTCTACGCGATCCTCAAGCGCGTGGGCGACGGCAACTTCAAGCCCCCGCGCGCGCTGCGCCCCGAGCTCTCGCCGGCCCTGGAGGCGATCGTGCTTCGCGCCATGTCGAAGCGCCCCGCGGAGCGGTTCCCTTCGCTGCGGATGATGGCCGCCGCGCTGCTCCCCTTCGCGAGCGATCGGAGCCGCATCTCGTGGAGCCCGAGCTTCTGGGCCGAGGCGGAGCTGCTTCTCACCGACACGCTGAACGTGTCGCGGAGCGCTCCTCCCCGCGCGTCGATCACGTCGTCGGACACGTCCCTCGGCGCGACGCGGCCGCAGGCGTCGATCGCCCCGCCCGTCACGCCCGACAAGCGTCGCAACCCCTGGATCACCGGCGCCGCGCTCGTGGGCGTCGCGATCTTCACCGCCGTGGTGCTCACGTCGGAGAAGCGCGAGGCGCGAACGGCACGACACGCTGCGACCGACGTGAGTACACGCACGACCGGAAGCCTCGTCGCGGAGCAGGTGCCCGCCGCCCCGATCGCGCCGCCCGACGCAGCCGTGATGCCCATGCCGGTCGCACCGCCGACGCTCACATCGCCGACGGCCGCACCGCCGACGGTGGTTGCGCCCCCTCCGAGGCAAGCCCGCGGAGGACGCGCCCACGTTCGCGCCCACCCGAGCGAGAACGGCGCGACGCCCGCGCAGCCGGCGTTCCCTGATCTGCCGCCGTAGCGCAGCCTCCGCGTCCCGCGACGGGTTCTTCTCGTCGTGCGAACTCGTTGATCCCTTGCGACGTCGGAGGTGACCATGCAGGCTCCCTCCACGATGCGCCGAGGCTTCGCACTCGCCCTGATCGCCCTCACCGCGGCCCTGCCGGGCGCGGCCCAGACCCCGGGGCCGAGGCTCCACAGGTTCATTCCCGGCGACCTCAACCTCGGGGAGTTTCCCCCTGGCGTACTGAGCTCGCCCAACAGCGCCGACGAGTTTCGTCGGGCCACGAGCGGCACCGGCTGGAGCGACCGGCAAGACCCCAACGCCTCGGTGCTCCACCCCCGCAACAACTGGAACCCCAACACCCGCGGCATGGACCTCGAGACCCGCTCCCCCGCGGGCGCGACGCTCCGTTACACCGAGGTGTTCTCGCCCTCGATCGCGCCCTTCAAGCGCACGCACGCCTACGACGCCGTCGACGACATGGGGCGGCTCACGGTCCGCGACCCCTCGCTCCGCGCGCTCCGCGTCGGTGAGGTGCCCGCGTCGTGGTCTCGCGAGCGCGTGGCGCGCTTCACGGGCGACGTGCAGGTCGAGCTCACGAGCGCCTCTCCGACGCCCATCCCCTCGGTCGCGGGCGACGAGGCCGTGCTCTCGTTCCGCACCGAGCCCGAGGTCGCCGTGGGGTTCTTCCGCGACTCCGCGGGCAACCTCTTCGTCCGCGCCGAGACCGCCCGCACGGTGCACCTCTCGTACGTCCTCGCGGCGCCGCAGTACGCCTTCGTCGCGCCCGATGGTTCGGTGCCGAACGACCTCCCGGGGTCGGCCTCGCTGCGCGGCCCCGAGCCCGAACCCGCGGCGCCGCCCTTTCTCGTGACGCAGCACCCTCGCGTGCTCTCGCACGTCGGCGCCCGACGCGATCAGCCCTTCAGCGTCACGCTCGCCTCGCTCATCCGGTACTTCCGCGCGTACCGCGACGCCGACCTCCCCGCGTCGGGGGAGACCTCGCAGTATCTCCGCCTCGCGCTCGGCGGCGTCGGCGCGTGTCGCCACCGGGCCTACGCCTTCGTGCTCACGCTCCACGCGCTCGGCGTTCCCGCGCGCTACGTCGGCAACGAGGCCCACGCGTGGGCCGAGGTGTTTCTCACGGGCACCGGCTGGACGCGCGTCGACCTCGGCGGCTGGGACGTCAACCTCCGCGACGACAGCGCCACGCGCGAGCGCTTCGTGCCCGAGAACGCCGATCCCTTTCCGCGCCCCGCGGGCTACGCCAACGGCTACTCGACCTACGGCGCGAGCGCGTCGCCCGACGGCTCTCAGCGCCGGGGGCACCACCCCGAAGGCCCGCAGAACCAGGGACTCGGCCCCGATCACGATCCCGCCACGCAACCGCCGAGCGCCAACGGACAGAACCCCAACGGGCAGAATCCCAACGGGCAGAACCCCAACGGGCAGAATCCCAACGGACAGAATCCCAACGGGCAGCCGGGCGACGGCGCCGCGGGCGCCTCGGCAAACGGCGCTCGCATGGGGACCCGACCGGGCAACGGGACCGGCGCGTCAGGCGGCGCGATCGGCGCGGAGGAGAACGGCGCCGAGTCGCAAGGCAATCCGGCGAATGACGGGAGCCTCGAACCGACGGAGCGACACAGCACGAACCTTCGGCTCCTCTCGGTGCAGTCGTCGGAGCCCCACGGCGGCGCCGTCGTGCGCGGAACCCTTCTGCAATGCGAGGGAGAGGCCCACGACGAGACCGCGTCGCCCGTGGTCGACCTGCCGGTGATCTTGGAGCTCGTTCAGGGAGGCCGCGTCGTCTCGCTGATTCGCAACGGGCGCCGCGAGTCGGCCCTCGGCACCACCGTCACCGACGCGCACGGGCACTTCAGCGCCCGCGTGATGCTCCCGCTGGAGCTCGAAGCGGGCACGTACTCGATCCGAGCGCGCACGCCCGGCGACGCGCACCACGCGGCCGCGCGCGTGGAATAGGGCGCATCGTCCGCCTCCGCGGGTCGCGCGCGTCCCCCTCACGCGCGGCTTCCATTCGAAGCGCGGTGCGCGTTACCGTGCGCGCCGTGATGGGTCGTACGCGCACGCTCCTCCCGCTGCTCGCGCTCTGCGCCGCTTTCGCGGCCCCGCGCACCTCGTATGCCGACGAACGCGCCGAGGCGCGGAGGCACTTTCGCGCTGGCCTTCAGCTCGTGTCGCAGCAGCGCTTCGTGGAGGCCATCGCGGAGTTCGAAGAGGCCAACCGCATCCTCCCGAACCCCAACGTGCTCTTCAACATCGCGCGCGCCTACGCCGACGCCAACCAGGTCGACCGCGCGATCGAGTACTACCAGCGCTACCTCGCCAACGAGGTCCCCGACCGCGCCGACGTCGAGCAGACGATCCGCGAGCTGGAGCGCCGACGAAGCGCCGCGGCGGCCCCACCGCCGCCGCCACCGCCGCCTCCGACGCCGACGACGAACCCCGCCGTCACGCCGGGCACGGAGCCTCCGCCCGCGCCCATCGGCAACCTCTCGCCCGAGCAGGTCACCGCGCTCCGCAACGCCGCGCAGACGATCCTCCAGTTCACGCAGGGAGGCGGCGCGCAGACAGCAGCCACGCCGACACCGACACCGACGCCAACTCCGACGCCCACGCCGACACCAACACCAACTCCGACGCCGACGCCCGCGGCGCCTGCGGAGGGCGACGACGCCTACGAGGAGCGCCTCGTCACCGCGACGCTGAGCGCGCAGAGCCCCCTCGACTCGCCCAACGCGTCGACGGTGATCACCGCGCAGGACATCCGCCTCTCGGGGATCACCGCGGTGCCCGAGCTCCTTCGTCGCGCGGTGGGCGTCGACGTGATGGCCCTCGACGCGTCGGACTATCAGGTCGGCATCCGGGGCTTCAACCGCAGGCTCTCGAGCCGCGTGCTGGTGCTCATCGACGGGCGCAGCGTCGACCTCGACTTCATCGGCCTCACGCTCTGGCCCGTGCTCCCGGTGCACACCGAGGAGATCGATCGCATCGAGATCATCCGAGGACCGGGCTCGGCCCTCTACGGCGCCGACGCGTACTCGGGCGTGGTGAACATCATCACGCGCGCGCCGGGGACGGGACGCAGCGTCGTGTCGCTCGGCGCGGGCAACGCCGACCGGCTCCGCGCGATGGCGATGACCTCGGGGCGCGCGGGGGCGGTGTCGTTCCGCGCGACGGCGGGCTACGACCAGATGGCGAGCTTCGGGCGGCTCATCGACGCGGGCGACCTCACGTACCGCGTCGACGCGGGCGACACGAACCTCGCGCTGCACGGCGCCCGCGCCGACCTCGACCTCAGCGCGCGCTTCGGCGCGTCGACCCTGCGCGGCGGCGTCACCGCCGCGCGCGACTCGATCTGGTTCAACGCCATCGGCCCCCTGCGGCGCTTCTACACGGACATCACCTTCGTGCAGCCGTGGCTCCAGCTCTCGCACCGGGGCTTCACGGCGAGGGCCTTTCTCAACCACGTCTACAGCGACTCCGACGAGTACCTGCAGCGCTTCGGGGTCTCGTCGCTCGCCAACCGGCTCTACCAGAACGTCGTCGACGTCGAGCTCCGCTACGCGAGGGACCTCCACGCGGGGTCCATCCCCATCAACCTCACGCTCGGCGCGAGCTACCGCCTCAAGCACATCACCTGGAACTTTCTCAACGCCGACCATGTGCTCAACCACTTCGCGGGCTACGCGCAGGCGCAGGCGCGCCTGCTCCCGAACTTCTCGGCGCTCGCGTCGTTCCGCGTCGACGTGCACCCCGTCCTCGACGCGCCGGTGTTCTCGCCGCGCCTCGCGCTGATCTACAAGCCCACGGCGCGCAGGGCCCTGCGGCTCTCGGGCGGGACGTCGTTCCGCACGCCCACGATGCTCGAGCTCTACCTCGACCTCCAGAACCCCACGACGGTGCCTGGCGTCGAGGTGCGCGTGCAGGGCGGCGAGGTCTACGACAACGGCTCGCAGCGCCTCCGCGCCGAGAGTTCGGTCTCCGCCGACATCGGCTTTCAAGACCAGACGAGCGACGTCTTTCAGTACGAGCTCAACGCGTTCTACACGCGCGGCACCGACCTCATCGAGCTCGGCAACGTGTCGTTCAACACGCTGCCCGGCGTGAACAACCCCGGCGGCGCCATCGACGTCGGGCGCTTTCACTTCGTCAACAACCCCTTCGCCACGTCGATGCTCGGCGCCGAGGCCGCGCTGCGCGTCGCCCCCCTCGACGGCCTCGACTTCTACGGCAACTACACCTTCGCCTACACGCAGCAGGAGACGGGCAGCCTCCTCACGGGCGACCAGCGCACGCCGCAGCACAAGTTCAACGTGGGCGCGCAGCTCCGCACGCGCCTCGGCCTCGACCTCTCCGTCGACGGTCACTTCATCTCTCGCACCGTGTGGACCGAGCAGGACTTCGACACGGCGCGCGGCGTCGTCTACGTGGCCTACCCCCTCGACGCGTACTTTCAGCTCAACGCGCGCGTCGGCTACCGCGCCATCGCCGACCGCCTCGAGTTCGGCGTGACGGGCTTCAACCTCACCGACAACCGCGCGCGGCAGCACCCCTTCGGCGCGCCCCTCGGCGCGCGCGTCATGGGCACCGTCACCTTCCGGTACTGAGGCAGAGAGAGACGCGCCATGACCTCACGAGTCGCACAAGCCAGCCTCCTCGCGGCCCTCTCGCTCCCGATCGCCGCGTGCCTCGACGCGCCCCTCGACCGCAACGTCGGCGGCGCGTACCCCAACCACAACGCCCCCGCGGGACGCATCGAAGGCACCATCCTCTACGAGGGTCCGCCGCCGCCCCTCGACGCCGCGGGCATCCCCCTCGGCCGCGTGGTGCTGCTGCTCTTTCGCGCGAACAACCCGCCGCCGCCCGACGGCTTCGCCACCACCGCGGAGAGCCTCCAGGCGATCCCCGCGTCGCTGCTCTTCGCGGGCGCCACGGCGCTCCCCGGCGGGCGCGTGCGCGCGTCGGTGCCCTTCGTCTTCCCGAGCATCGAAGACGCGGGCGAGTACCAGCTCCGGGCGTTCTACTCCGCGCGCAACGAGCTCGAGGGCTTTCATCCCCTCTACGGCGTGCGCTCTCAGCCCGTGCGCGGTGACGTCGCGGGCGGCGCCGTCGCAGACCCCACGGCCATCGCGTCTCCGCGCTTCGTCTCCATCGGCGTCGGGCGCGCGACGACCTCCGCGAGCGGCACCGCGTGGACGATGCCCGAGCAGGGCGCCGTCACCCGCGGCGTGACCGTGTTCCTCGGCCTCCCGATGCCCGAGGACCGACCGATCTTCCGCGTCGGTGACACGCCTCCGCCGTCGGGCGTGATGGTGTCTCCGATGCCCGCGCGACCGGCGCCGGGCGCGGCCGTCGTCGACTACGCCGCGCGCACGGGCTTTCTCGCGCCCTCGGCGCGCGCGCTGGTGTTCCCGAGCAACCTGCCCGCGGGCGTGCCCGACGACCTTCGAATGATCGCCGCGGCGCTGCCGTCGTTCACGCTCGAAGCGGGCATCGCGGAGCCTGAGCTCCCCGCGGCCCGCAACGCGGGCGTCGTGTTCGACAACGCGATGCTGCGCTTCACGCTCGGCCCGCTCTACCGCCCCGTTCACCCGACGCTGCTCCCGGTGCCCGTCACGCCCACGATGACCGTCGCGGTGCCGTGGACGTGGCCCCTGGTGCTCTTCGTGAAGCTCCACGACGCGACCGCGGAGGAGCGCGCCGTGCTCGCGAGCCCGTCGCCCGATCCGTCGGCCCTCGCGCGCGTGGTGACGGCGATGAACCAGCCCGAGCACGCGCCCGGCGTCGCCCCCGTGGTGCTCTTCGGCGTGATGGTCCCCGACACGGGAATCCAAGGCGTTTTCACGCTCCCCTCGATGCCCGTGACGACGCGGGCGGCGCGCGTGGTGATGTCGCCCATCGCCGTCGAGGTGAGGCCCGACGGGAGCTTCACGCCCATCGCGCCGAAGCTGCCTCCGAGCATCGCCGCGGCCCTCGGCGCGCTGCGCCCCGACGTGCGCTGCACCGACGAGGGCCTCCCCGCGGGGCGCTACGCGATCACGCTCGTGACGCGCGCGGGGCAGACGTGGTCGACGCCCAACGAGCTCTCTCCGTACGCGTTTCCGCCCAACACGCGCATCGCCGTCGAGTCGCAGGGCGTCGTGCTCCGCATCGACCGCGCGCCCGCCACGGCGGGCTACGTGTGCCCCACGCGGCCGTAGCGTTCCCCCCAAAACATCGCGGCTCCGTGCGTGTTCATCGCGCGGAGGCACCAATCAACCCCACCATGAAGCAACACCTCGCGCTCTTCGCCCTCGTCGCCGCCTGCGTCTCTCCCGCGGAGGCGCAGAACCGCCGCCCCCCTCGCCGCCCCAGGGTCACCGCGCCCGCGCGTCCGACGCCCGCGCCGACGCCCGCGCCCGCCCCAGCACCGACGCCCGCGCCCGCGGTCGACACGCGCCCGCGCGATCCTCGCCTCGTCGTGCAGCGCAGCGCCGGGACGTGGGAGCGCGCCTGCGTCGCCACCCGCGGATGCACCGCGCCCGTCGCGATCCCCCGTTGCCCGCAGCCCGCGCCCAACGTGAGGCTCGCCGCGCCGCAGACCTTCGCGCAGGTGGTCGACGAGCGCATGCGCCTCTCGGGTCAGGTCGTGCGCGTTCGCGCGCGAATCAGCACCTCGGCGCCGTGCACCGAGATGGGATGCCCGCAGGGCGAGTGCTGCAACACGTGCAACGGGCGCATGGCGCTCACGGGCACCGCGACCACGTCGGTGCGCGCGCTCAACCTCGGGCGCGACGAGGCCGCGTTCGCGTGCGACGGCGACGACTCGGGGCTCTGCTGCGGCACGGCGTTTCCGACGGGCGACGTCATCGCGACGGGGACGCTGCGCCCGCTGCCCGACTCGGGCGGCGAGTGGTACCTCGAAGCGCCCACGCTCTGCACCGAGTAGCTAGCGACCGAGCTCCCTGAGCACCGCGCGGAGGGATTGGGAGAGCGCCTCGCAGCTCGCGGGACGCGCCGCGGGGTCCTTCGCGAGCAGCGAGGCCACCACCGCTTCGAGCGACGCGGGCACGTGCGGCGCGCGCGATCGCAGGAGCGGCGCGGGCTCGCGCAGGTGGAGCATCAGGAGCGGCATGAGCTCCTCGTGGTCGAAGGGCACCGCGCCGGAGAACATCTCGAAGGCCATGCAGCCGATGGAGTAGAGGTCCGACGAGGCCGTCGCGCGCGCGAAGTTGCTCACCTGCTCGGGGGCCATGTAGTGCGGCGTCCCGGCGATGAAGCCCGCCGCGGTGAGTCCCTCCGACGCGCTCTGCCGCTTCGCGATGCCGAAGTCCATGAGCTTGAGCGCGCCGGCGCGCGTGAGGAAGAAGTTCGCCGGCTTGATGTCACGGTGGACGATCCCCGCGGCGTGGGCCGCGCCGAGGCCCGCGCACGCGTGGAGGAGCAGCACCACGCCGGTCGCGACATCCACCGGTCCGCCGAGGTGCGCGTCGAGGGAGCGGCCTTCGAGCAGCTCCATCGTGAGGAAGCGCGCGCGCCCCTGCGTGCCGAGGTCATAGAGGCGGATCACGTGCGGGTGCGCGAGCTTGCGCGAGAGGGCGACCTCCTGCTTGAAGCGCGCGATGAGCTGCGGGTCGTCGGACTGAAACACCTTGATCGCGACGTCTTCGTCGAGCTCGTTGTCGTGCGCCGCGTAGACGCTCGCCATGCCGCCCTCGCCGAGCTTGCGGCCGATGAGGTAGCGCCCCGCGAGGAGCGCGCCGGGCGGCAGCGCGCGCGCGTCGAGCTCGACCGCGTGAACACCCGACGTCGACGGCGTCACCGCGGCGGGCGCGGCGGCGGGCGTGGCGGGCGTGGCGGGCGCGGCGACGGGGGCGCGCGGCGGAGGCGGCGGAGGCGGCGGCGGCAGGTCGGGCAGGTCGGGCAGCGCGACGTTGTGCTGCGTGGCGCGCTTCGCGGGGCGCGCGACGAAGGCGAGGTCCTGCGAGGCGGTGGCGGCGTCGAGGGCGCCGGGCTGCGCGGCGCGGAGGGCGCGCTCGAGGCGTCGCGCGGCGTCGGGGTGCTGCGGGCGGGCGTCGACGATGCGCGCGAGCACGTCGGCGGCGTTCTCGGACATCCCGTGGCGCTCGTAGAGCTTCGCGGCGCGCTCGAAGGCCTCGAGGTCGTGCTCGTCGCGCGGCGCCGACGAGAGGAAGCGCGCGACGAAGTGGTCGAGGCTGAGGTCGAGCACGTCGCGCTCGCTCGCCACGCGGAGCGCGAGCTGACACGCGCGGCGGTACGACGGCCCGTCCTTGGGCGTGTGCAGGAGCGCGTCGAGGCAGCGCGCCGTGTCGCGCGCGCGGTGAAAGCACGCGGCGGCTTCGACGTGCATCGCGGCCTCGAGGTAGTGCCGCGCGGCGTCGGTGAAGCGTCCCACGCGCCACGCCGCGCGCCCTGCGTCGCCGGGCCTGCGCGCCTGGAGGTAGAGCGCCTCGGCGAGGTCGTAGTGACCCGCGGACTCGGCCTCTCGGGCGCGCTCGTAGGGGGTGACGGCCTGGGCGCTCATGCGAAGGCCTCGTTCGAAAGTTCGAGGGCGATGCGGCGAAAGTCCTCGGGGTTGTTCGCGACGCGCATGGCCTCCTCGGGGGTGATCATGCCCTGCCGCACGTGCTGCATGAGCGACTGGTCGAGGCTCTGCATCCCCGTCGACGCGGGGTCCGCCGAGCGCAGGCAGCCGTCGAGCTGGTGGAGCTTGTTCTCGCGGATCATGTTGGCGACCGCGTAGGTCTGGAGGAGCACCTCGATGGCGGCCACGCGCCCCTCGCCCGACGCGCGCTTGCAGAGCTGCTGCGCGACGACGCCGCGGAGGAGCACCGAGAGCACCGAGCGCACCTGCTCGCGGCCCTCGTCGGAGCACACGTTCAAGATGCGGTCGACGGCCTTCGAGGCCGAGTTCGCGTGGAGGGTGCCGAAGACCAGCACGCCCGTCTCCGCGGCGGAGAGCGCGAGCGAGACGGTCTCGTGGTCGCGCAGCTCGCCCACGACGAGCACGTCGGGCGCCTCGCGCAGCGCCGAGCGGTGGGCCTGGTGAAAGCTCGCCGCGTGGACGCCCACCTGGCGCTGCGTCACGACGCTCTTGAGCGGCGCGTGGACGAACTCCACGGGGTCTTCGATGGTGATGACGTGGCGGCGCTGCGTGGCGTTGATCTCGTGGATCATCGCGGCGAGCGTGGTGGTCTTGCCCGAGCCCGTGGGGCCCGTGACGAGCACGAGGCCGTTCTGGTGTCCCGCGAGCTTGCGGAGCACCGTCGGGAGCGAGAGCCCGTCGATGGTGGGCACGGTCTTGGGGATCACCCGGAACACCGCGCCGACGCCGTGCGACTGGCGGAACACGTTGACCCTGAAGCGGCCCACCCCTTCGGCGGTGTAGGCGAAATCGAGCTCGCACTCGCGCTCGAAGACCTCGCGCTGCTCCTCGTCGAGGATCTCGTGGATGAAGCGCGCGGACTCGTCGGGCGAGAGCGAGCGGAAGGGCAGCGGGATGAGCTCGCCGTCGTGGCGGATGATGGGCACGTTGCCCGCGTGAAAGTGCAGGTCGCTCGCCTGCTGATCGACCACGAGGCGGAGGAACGAGTCGAGTCGGGCCATGAGAATCTTCTCCCCCTTCAGGCGCTCGGGTGCTCGCCGTTGAGCGCGCGGCCGTTGCCGTTGGACGCGTTGCTCGAGGGCTTCGCGCTGACCTCGGCGGTCCACCCGAAGGCGACTTCGAAGGTCTTCTTGTCGACGGCGCGGAGGTAGGCCTCCTCGGGCGCGATGGTGCCGTCGCGGTAGAGCCGCATGAGCTCCGAGTCCATCGACTGCATCCCCGCGTCGCGCGAGGTCGCCACCACCGCGGGGATCTGGAACGACTTGCCCTTGCGGATGAGGTTCGACACGGCGTCGTTGTTGATCATCACCTCGCAGGCGATGACGCGCCCCGGCGGCTCCTTGCGCGGGATGAGGTGCTGACACACGACGGCGCGCAGCGACTCCGCGAGCATCGAGCGCACCTGCGGCTGCTGTCCCGAGGGGAACACGTTCACGAGGCGGTCGACGGTGGTCTCGGCCGACGAGGTGTGCACCGTGCCGAGCACGAGGTGGCCCGTCTCCGCGGCGGTCACGGCGAAGGACACCATCGCGAGGTCGCGCATCTCGCCCACGAGGATCACGTCGGGGTCCTGCCGCAGCACCGAGCGCAGCGCGGCGTTGAACGAGTGCGTGTGCGTGCCGACCTCGCGCTGGCTCACGAGGCAGCCCTTGCGTCGGTGCACGACCTCGATGGGGTCTTCGAGGGTGACGATGTGCCGCGAGGTCGACGTGCGGTTGATGTGATCGATGATGGCCGCGAGCGTGGTGCTCTTGCCCGAGCCCGTGGGACCGCCCACGAGCACGAGCCCGTTCTTGGCGTTGGCGAGGTTGCACACCACCGGCGGGAGGCCGAGTTTTTCGAGCTCGGGCACGGCGTTGTTGATGAGCCTGAACACCGACGAGAGCCCCGACATCTGGCGGAACACGTGCGCGCGGAAGCGCTGGCCCGTGCTCTTGACCTCGTACGAGAGGTCGACGTCGTCGAGGGCGTCGAGGGCCGCGCGCTGATCGGGCGAGAGCAGCGGCAGGAGCATCCCCTGGACGTGCTGCTCGGAGAGCGCCGCGTTGCCCATCGCGAGCATGCGCCCCATGCGCTTGACGTAGGGCGTGCGACCGGCCGCCACGACGAGGTCGTCGGCGCCGTTCTGGGCCATCCCCACGAGGAGGCGATCGAGGTACGAGAGGGTCCCGTCGGTCATCACGGTGAGGCCGCGCGTGGCGTTCCACTTCTCGAGGAGCTCGCGCGCCGCGGTGCGCACGCGGGCGACGGGGTCCTGCTCGAGGGCCCGCAGGCGATCGAGCTCGGCGCGGTGGTCGAAGTCGCCGAGGGCCCTCACCGCGGCGAGGCGCACGTCGGGGTCGTTGTCGATGAGCAGCGCGGCGACGTGGGGCGCGCCCTCGCGGGCCTTGAGCGTCCGCAGCGCGTCGATGCACGCGCAGCGCATCTCGGGCACGCGCCCCATGATGTCGAGGATGTACGGCACCGCGCGGGGATCACCGAGCTCCGCGGCGGCCTGCACGGCGAGCTCGCGGACCCACCAGTCGGCGTCGTTCTGGGCGCAGCGCACGAGCGCGCCGAGGGCCTTGGGGTCGTGCACCTTGCAGAGCGCGCCGATGGCGAAGCGGCGCACGACGTCCGAGGGGTCTTCGAGCATCCCGACGAGGTAGCGGGTGAGCTGCTCGCCGGCGATCTCGACGAGGGCGTCCATCACGCGCTCGCGCACCCACCAGTCCTCGTCGCGGAGCATCCCGAGGAGCTTGGGCCACAGGGCGCTGGCCCGCTCGGCCGACTGGCGCGCGACCTCGACGGCGATGCGTCGCACGTTCACATCACGGCTGCGGAGGAGCCATAAGACGGTGCGCGCGGTGTCGACCTTGCCGCTGCGGGTGAGGTTGGCGAGCACGCGCCCGGCCCGCTCGCGCACGGTCATCTGCGAGAACCCGAGGGCCTCGGCGATGACCGGGAGCACGTCGTCGTTGCCGATGTGCTCGAGGCTGTCGAGCACGTCCATGCGGATCGCGTTGGGCCCCGCGCGGAAGCGTCGCCCGAGGCGCTCGATGGAGCGCGGCGTCGCATAGCGGCGCAGGGCTTCGACCACGGACTTCGCGAGGATCGGGCTGATCGAGTCGACGCGATACCCGACGCGGTCATAGAAGGCCTCTTCGGGGACGAGCGACGCGAGGGCGTCGATGGCCCTGCCCGCGATGCGCTCGTCGCGGTCGTCGAGGGCGACGCTCACGGCCTCGGCGGCGTCGTCGAGGGCCTTGGCCATGAGCTCGCGGTCGCCGAGGTAGGCCACGGCGCGCGCGCGCTCCTGCAACGTGCCGTGGGTGAGCACGTCGGCGAGCATGGGGATCGCGCCGTGACGGGCCTTCGCGGTGAAGGTCTCCATGGCCTCGGCGCGGCCTTGAAAGCTCGGGTCGCGGACCATCTCGGACACGCGCACGAAGGCCGAGCGGCCTCCCACGAGCCGCAGGCCGAGGGCGCCTGCCTTACGCACGTCGGGGTCGGGCGAGGCGAGCGTCTCGCAGAGCTCGTCGTGCGACTCGACCTGGTTGACCTTGGGGAGCGACTGAACAAGCGTCGCGCGGGCCACGGCGTCGGCGCTTCGAAGCGCCCTCACCACGGGGACGAAGAGGGAAGGGTCGGGCGACGCGTCGACGAGCGCGAGAAAGGCCGCGCAGCGACGGCGTTGGGCGTTTCCGTCGGCGGCGAGAGAGCGATCGACGAGCACGGCGAGGGCGCCGCGTAGCTCTGTCGAGGTCACGGGGGCGACCTCGCGCACGAAGGCGTCGAGCGCGGCGGTGTCATCCCAGCGGGCGGCCTTGAAGGCGCGTACGAGGTCGCGATCGGGGGGTGCCATGGAGTTCCTCTCAGGGAGTCTCTACGGCGGAGCTTGGCGGCGACTTGAGGCAGAGCTTGACCGTCGCGTCGTCTCTTGTGGGCGCCCCCTCACCTCGTCGATGATCCGCGCCCCCCACGATGACCGCCCTCCCCGACGCATCCCCCGACCTCTCCGAGTACCTCAACGAGAACATCCAGGGCTGGAACAAGGCCATGGGCCTCCGCCTCGTGCGCGCGACGGCCGACGAGGTCGTCGCCGAGTGGACCGTCGGCGAGCACCACCTCCAGCCCTACGGCCTCGTACACGGAGGCGTCTACGCGGGCGTGATCGAGACCGTGTGCTCGGTGGGCGCCGCGGCGTGGGGGCTCCCGCGGGGGCTCTCGGTCGTGGGGCTCGACAACCACACGTCGTTCCTCCACGCGGCGCGCGAGGGGACGCTCACGGTCACCGCGAAGCCCGTCACGCGCGGCCGACGCACGCACGTCTGGGACGCCACGGTGACCGATGCCACGGGACGCATCAACGCCACGGGCCGCGTGCGACTGCTCTGTCTCGAACAGGGCGCGCGCGTGGCCGGCGAGACCGTCGCCGTGAAGGACGGCGAAGCTCCGTAACGGTCGCTGAGATGGGATCGAGGAGCGCGGTGACGGACGGTCACCGCGGAGGAGGGCGAGACGCTCTCAGCCGCGGGTGAGCGCGAAGAGCTTCTGGAGGTTCATCGCGAGCATCTGGTTGCCCTTGACCTTGAGCTTGCCCGCGAAGAAGAGCTTCATGCCCGCGCCGGGGTCGGCGACGAGGGTCTGGAAGTCGGCGTTCGCCACGTCGATCGTCACGCCCGCGTCAGCCACGGTGCCCGAGGTGATCGTCGGAGGGTTCGAGATCAGGTCGATCGTCCAGCTCCCACCACCCTCGCCGGTGATGTTCATCTGGTACTTGCCACCGATCTTGCGGGCGTCGTCGCCGCGGGTGGCGAGCGCGTTGGTCAGGTCTTCGTTGAACAGCTTCTGGACGTCGACGGCCATGGATCTCCCTCTCTCTCTTCTTCGCGAATGGGCCACTGAATGGCCATTCAGCGGGCGGCGAGATACCACCGTTCGCCGCGCGATGTCAAAGCGTGACGCGCGCCCTCGCGGGGTGTCACTCCTCGGGCGCAGAGGCTCCCATGCGACGCAGGAGCGCGCCGACGAGGGGGTCGCTCGCGAGCGTGGCGCGGATGCGCGCTTCGACCGCGGGACGCATCGCAGCGGGGCAGCGCGCGCCCTCGAGGGCGATCTCGGTGAGGCGCTTGACGGCCGCGTCGGGGGTGATGCGCGAGGCTTCGAGGTCGGCGATCACCGCGCTCGCGCCACCCGTGGCGTGAGGCTTTGCAGCGGAGAGGTTCGAGACCCCCACGGGCGCGCCCGCCGTCACGGACGACGTCGCGCCGACGGCGGAGGTGACGTCGATCGGAACGGAGACTGGCGAGGAGCCGGGGGGGCGGATCGGAGTCATCGGAGTCGTACGCCTCGTGCGCTCGACGCTACGCCCGCGGGAGAGGGCGCGGCAATGCGCGAGGAGGGCCGCGGAGGGTACTTCCCTTTCGCGGGCGGTCGGGTGAATCTCGTCGCCTCTCCGCGACGACCTCTGGACGAAAGGACAGGCAAGCAAAACCCCGTGTCAGAACGCATGCGGATCTTCACCATCCCCGAGGCGAACGCGCTCCTCCCGAAGCTCAACGTGATGCTTGAGCGGCAGATGAAGCTCCTTCGCGAGCTCGATGCGCACGGCGAGAAGATGACCGCGCGCGGCCTCGATCCACACCTCCTCGACGTCGACCCGAGCGAGCCCCCCGACATCGCCGCCCTCAAGCAGGAGATGCGCGAGCGCGTGCGCGAGTTCCACGCCGGCTGGCGCGAGGTCGAGGCCACCGGCGCCGTGGTCAAGGACTACCGCCTCGGCCTCGTGGACTTTCAAGGCCGCCGCGGCCCCGAGACCGTGTGGCTCTGCTGGCGCTACGGCGAGCCCGCGGTGGCGCACTGGCACCCGCTCGATGAGGGCTACGAGTCTCGCCGTCCGCTCGAGCGCCTCTCGATCCCGCCGACGCTCAACTGACGTGCGCGAACCTCCGTCCGACGACGCTCCGAGCCTGCGCGCCGCCGAGGCGCTGCGCGCGTTCCTCGTGGCGCTCGGCCTGCCCGTCGACGCAGACCCCGAGCTGCGCGACACGCCCGACCGCGTGGCGCGCGCGTTTCGAGACGAGCTCCTCGACGGCTACAGGTCTGAGCCCCGCGACGCCCTCGTCGACGCGCTCCCCTCGACGAGCGAGGCCCTCGTCGCGGTCACGCACGTCGCCTACGCGAGCGTGTGTCCGCACCACATGCTCCCCTCCACGGGCGTCGCGCATGTGGGCTACCTCCCCGGCGGACGCATCGTCGGCCTGGGCAGCGTCGTGCGGCTCATCGAGATCTGCGCGCACCGCATGGTGCTGCAAGAGACGCTCGGACAGCACATCGCCGACGCCCTCGTCGAGCACCTCGGGGCGCGCGCCGCGGGGGTCGTCCTCGACGCGTCGCACACCTGCATGATCGCCCGCGGAGAGCGCCAGCACGGCGCCCGCGTCGTCACGCAGAGCTTCGCGGGCGCGTGGCGCAACGACGTCGCGGCGCGCGGAGAGCTCCTCCACGCGGTCACCCTCGGAGCGAGGCGATGAGCGGCGAAGGGCGCGCGCCGATCCCCCTCGACGACGTGGCGGTGTTTCCGCTGCCCGGCGTGGTGCTCCTGCCCGAGCAACGGCTGCCGCTGCACATCTTCGAGCCCCGCTACCGCGCGATGGTGCGCGACGCGCTCGAAGGTCACGGTCACCTCGTCGTGGCGCTCCTCACGGGCCCCGCCGACGGCCCCTCGCCCGCCTTCGCGCGCGTCGCCACGCTCGGCAAGATCGTCGCGCACCAGAAGCTCCCCGACGGACGCTTCAACATCCTCGTCGAGGGACAGCTCCGCGTCGCCCTCGAGGAGCTCGACGTCACGACGCCCTACCGCCGCGTGTGCGCGACGCTCCTCGGTGATCCGATCGCCGAGCAGGTCGAGGTGCGCCCCGCCCTCCGCGCGGCGCTCCTCAGCATCTCGTCGCAGGTGATCCGCGCGGCGCGCGCGAAGCAGCCCCGCTTCGACTTCGACGCCCCGACGGAGCTCCCCTCCGCGCGCCTCGCGCTGCGCCTCGTCGATCGCTTCGTGACCGTGGCGTCGTCGCGTCAGCGCGTGCTCGAAGCCGCGACCCCGTCGGCGCGCGTCTCGCTCGCCACCGAGTGCCTCGCCGAGGTGCTCGCCGAGACCGGGACGCTCACCGTCACGGGCACAGCGTAACGGGCGTCAAGAGCGCGGTGATCGAGTCGTCGTCGGAGGCGCAGAGGGCCACGCGAACGCGCGTGAGGTCGCCGTCGCGCACGCTCCACACGTAGGTGGGTTCGACGGCGTCGGCGCCGAGGCCGAGCGCTTCGACGCCCATGCGCGACACGCCCACGTACGAGGTCCTTGAGGTCACGGCCTCGACGCCGCGGCGGTCGAAGAGCCCGCCGGGAGAGATCCCCTCGACGTGATCGAGCTGGTTGATGACCCGCACGGCGTCACCGAGCGCGCCGAGCGAGACGCGCTCGCCGTCGCGCCCTTCGAGCACCTCGCGGACGGGCCACGCGGCGCCCACCCAGAGCTTCGGCGCGCGTCCTCCGTCGAGCTCGGCGCGCACGACGACTGCCTCGTCGAACCAGTGCGCGACGCGACCCTCGTGACCGCGCGCGAAGGCCGTCACGAGGCCCTCTCTCGCGCGCAGCGGGAGCACGAGGTAGGCGTCCTCGCCAGAGATCTCGGGCATCGCCGCGAGGGGGAGCCTGCCGCCCGCGCGGGCGTTCGAAAGGTCATCGCTGGCCGCGAAGGCCACCACGAGGCACGTCTCTTCGAAGGGGTAGTCCGACAGCGTGGCGCCGCGGGGCGCGACCATGCTGTGCCGCGGCGTCGCGACGGGTTCGTTCGGCTCTGCGAGGGGGAGGGCGACCAGTCGGAGGTGCATCTTCGCGGCGACCATCGCGGGGTCCGCGGAGGAGATCAAATTTCTGACGAAGCCAGCGGCTTGCGGCGCTCGTCGATGGCGGGCCAGCGCACCACGCCCGCGAGCTGCCGCGGCGGGATGAGCACGTCGCCGTCGTCGAAGAGCTTGAAGGTGAGGAGCGCGTGGAGCATCGCGAGGTGCGCGCGGTCGAGCGACTCGGGGTGCGCGGCGGCGTAGGCGTCGTCGAAGAGGTAGTGGGCCTCGACGGTCCCCCCGCGCGCGGTGAACCACTGCGTGAGGTGGTCTCCCGCGCGCACGACGGCGTCGGAGGGAGGCGTCGGGGGTTGTTCGGTGAGGGCTTCGACGAGGGGATCGACGGGGTCGACCGCGCGGAGCACGAAGGCGACGTGGTGACGGAGGCTCACGTCGCGGTGGCGACCGCGGAGGGACGCGACGGGCGCTTGGGGCCGCTCATGGGGGCGAGCGACGGCGCGCGAAACGAGAGCAGGGCCGACACCCCCAGGACGGCGTAGGCGATGGCGGCCACCCAGGCCGTTCCGGTGAACGTCGTGTGCAGCGACGAGGCCTCGACGGCGCGGCCGAAGACGGGCGACACCGCGGCGAAGAGAAGGCGGCGCCCCATGCCCTCGACGGAGAGGAGCGTGGCGCGGTCGTCGGGTCCGTCGATGAGGCGGTTCATCAGCGCGCGCATGAGCGGCGAGAAGAGCCCGAAGGAGCCCGCGAGGCAGATCATCAGCGCGGTGCAGAGGACGCCGTGGTCCTCGCCCATGAAGCCGTACGCGAGGACCAGTCCGCCCGCGAGTCCGAGCGCCAGCCAGCGCGCGCGGACGCCCTGGAGGAACCACCCCGACGCGCCCGCGACGGAGGCGCTCGCGACCTCTTTGGCCGCCGCGAGGAGGCCCATCGAGAGGATGGTGCGACGGAGCCAGTCGCCGTGGAGGTGCGACTCGAGGTGGGGCTGATCGGCGAAGAGCGAGAGGCGCAGGAGCACGAACGAGATCGCGCCGAAGGACACCACGGCGAGGAGGCGTCCGTCGGCGCGGAGCGCTTCGAACGCGCGGCGCAGATGATCGATGATCTTGCCGTCGCGCTTCTCGCGGGTCTCGGGGAGCGAGAGGGCCACGACGCCCGCGGTACAGGTGAACGCCGCCGTGAGCACGAACACGCTCGCGGGGTGCACGTACTGGTAGAGCACCGCGCCGAGGAGCACCGCCGCGAGGTTGCCGACGCCCTTGGCCGCCGTGCTCCACCCTTCGAGGCGCGCGTACTTCGACGTGCCCTGCGTGGTGGTGAGGTGGTCGTAGAGGTACGCGCTGTCGGCCCCCGACGAGAGGGCCATCGAGAGCGCGCAGAGCACGTTGGCCGCGGCGTAGGCCCAGAAGCCGCGCCCGGCGATGAAGAACGCGCACGCGATCGCCATGACGAAGCCGCCGGCGCTCATCGAGACGCGTCGCCCGTAGCGGTCGGCGAAGATCCCCGTGGGGACTTCGAAGGCCACCGCCGAGAGCGAGAACACCACGTTGAGGTCGAAGACCTGCGCCACCGAGAGCCCGCGACGTTGCAGGTAGTAAACCTGGAACGGCGCGAACGCCCACGTGAGCGCGAGGGCGCGGTACACGAAGTACGTCAGAAGGGGGCGTCGCTGGAGCCTATCCCACATCGACATTCATCCTACTGACCGCGGAGGAGGGGTCCAATTCCTGGGGCGGTTCTGGAGGGACTAGATCGGTAACACGCAAAGAAGCTTGAGCGAGCGACAGAATCACCGCGCAAGGGTCTGCGTGCGTACCACGCGCTACGGACGAGTCACAAAATCGGAGCGGCTCCGGCGCGCGAGGGCGCGGCGCCGCGCCCGTGCGAAACGCGTCCGAGGGCTATTTCAACGGGCTTTCGAGGCTGCCGGGGGCGCGATGGGGTGCTGGCAGAAGCGGCATCGGACGGTGACCGCGCGCTGGCCGAAGGCGACCACCTGTTCTCGCTTGCACCGCGCGCAGACGCGCTTGAGGTGAAGCACCGTCGCGATGACCGAGGCCAGGTAGATCGTCATGGGGGCGACGGAACCGTTGCGCTGGCGCGCTCGGATGTCCAGGCGTGGTTGGCGCGGCCTGGCGTGCTCACGCGCTACGGTTTGCCGCGGGGATTGTGGGCGTTGAGGTTCGGGCAGGAAGCGGTCTACTCGTCGACGCGTCCGGCGGCGCCCATCGCGCCTCCGGGAGCGCCCGCGGCGCCGCGCGCGTCGGGGAGGCACGTCGGCGGGCGCGCGAACACGCCCGTGCAGCGGAAGCCGTACATCCCGTCGGCGCGGCGCGCGCGCTGGAGGTCGGGGACCATCTCCATCACGGTGAGGATGCGGCCCGCCTGCTCGCTCTTCGCGCGGTACGCGTCGGTGAGCTTGAAGTGGATGCCGAGGTTCATCGCGCTCAGCGAGAGCTCGGGGCGCAGGTCGACGCGGCCGTCCATCTGGAGCGCGAACTCGTTGGACTGCGCGCCCACGCGCTCGAGCGTCGCGACGCCGCGGCGGATGTTCATGTTGAAGGTGAAATCGCCCGCGCGGATCTGGTCGATGGTGACGCCGCCGAAGTGCGGGATCTGATACTGCGCGTGGCCGTCTCCGACGGCGAAGTGCGAGGCCGTGATGGCGACGGCGCCTTCAGCCTGCGGGATCTGTCCGTCGGGCACCGTGAGCTCGATGGTGCCGTCGAGGGTTCCTCCGAGGGGGAGCCCGACGGCTTGAACGAGCGGCCCCATCTCGGCGGCGTTGACGCCGGTGATCTTCATCTCGAACGAGCGCAGACCGCTCGGGGTTCCCGCCGCCGCGCGGCGCGAGGACGACGACGAAGACGACGAGGACGACGAAGCGTCCGCGGCGGTCTCGGTGGCGAGCGACCAGCTCAGCGATCCCTCGATCTCGCCGCCGAGGCCCTCGATGTCGAAGCTCACGTTGGCGCGGCGCAGGAGCAGGCCGAGCAGCGAGACGTGAACGACGGCCTCGTCGATGTGCATGAAGGTCGGGCGTCCGCCGGGCGACGACGGGAGGTACGTCACGGTCACACCCTTCGCCTTGAGGCCCGGGAAGAACGTGGGCCCGAGGCTCGCGATGGTGAGCTCCATGTTCGACGGGAGCGTGCGGCCCGACGGGGAGACGCGCGGCGCCTCGGCCTGCGCGATGATGACCTCCTTCAGCCTGTCGTACGGGAACGTGATGTAGAGGAACACCACGAAGCACAGCAGGAAGAAGAGCGGATACCCGATGACTCGGAGGAGCAGCGGGCGCATGGCGAGGAGGCGCTCCTTCACGGCGCACCTCGCTGCGTCGAGCCGTTGGAGGCCGCGCTGCCGCTGTTCGAATCGCGGTTGGCCGCGGGGTTCTGATCCCAGGTGGCGATGACCATGTCGTCGACGTCGTAGCGGTTCGCCTCGCCGAAGCGCCTGCGGATTCGCACCGACGTGATCGCCACGGGGAACTCCGCGCTCTCGATCCGATCCATGAAGTCGGCGAGGGCGTCGATGCCCACGGCGCGCAGTCGGATCGAGACCGCGCGCTCGGTGAAGCGCCTCCCCGCGGGCGTCGGGGGGCGGTCCTGCGACTCGGCGACCTGCACGTGTGAGGCGCGGGCCTGCTCCTCGACGAAGCTCGTGAGGGCGGGCGCGCGCGTGTGGTAGCGCAAGAGCATCGCGTCGCGGCGCGCGTTCCTCGCGGCGATGCGCGGGCGGAGGCGCTGGATGGTGCGCAGGGCCTCCTTGGTGTCGGCGCAGTCGCGCTCGATGGCCTCGAGCTGCGACGACGACCACCAGCTCACGCCGATGAAGGTCAGCACGCCGAAGACCACGGCGAGGATGATGAGCAGTCGCTTCTCGCGCGGAGAGAGGCCCGCGAGGGCCCCGCGCACGGCGCTAAGTGTTGCCGCCACGGGCGCCTCCGGAGTTGGTGTTGCTGTCGGTGCCGCGGTTGTTGTTGCCGCCGGTGCGCGCGCGCGTGCCGCGCTGCTGCGCCTCGGGGCAGCGGAACTCGACGTCGAGGGTGTACTTCTGCCGGTTGTCGCCCGGGTTCGTCGTCGAGCGACCGGGCCTCACCGTCGGGAAGCAGGGGTAGAGCTGCAGCGCCTCGACGACCTTGTCGCGGTCCGCGAGCGTGTCGACGATGCCCTGCATCGAGACGTGCTCGCCGCGGATGTCGAGGAGCTCCACGTCGTGTCGCACGTTGGCGGCGATGCGCGTCGCGAGGACGCCGAGCACGTCGAACGCGTCGGCGGGCGGGAGCGGGTCGATGTCGTCGGCGCTGCCCTCACCGCGCGCCAGCGAGGACGCGCGATCGGGGTCGACGGTGCGGTCGTTGAAGACCTCCTGCGTGACCGTGCCGAGCGTGTCTTGAAGTCGGTTCCGCTCGGTCACGAGGCTCTGATAGTGGGCCCAGGTCGACATCGCCCAGAAGCCCACGATCACCATCGCCGCGAGGCCCAGGAAGGGCGCGCGCTCTCGCAGCGCCTGCGCGCTGCCCGCCACCATGAGGTGACCCTTGCGGAAGTCGATGCGCCCCTCGCGCCCGAGCCCGCGCGTCGCGAGGGCCACGGCCACGGGCGCCTCCCACAGCGCGGTCTCGCCCGCCGTCGGCGCGATCTGAAAGTCTCCCGCGGGCATCGCGCCCACGTAGTCGGCCGACAGCCCGCACGCGTCGGCGAGGATGCTCGCCGTGATGCTCGCCTCCTCGCCGCAGAGGTACGCCGCGGTCACGGCGGCGCCGCCCGACGCGCGGTACGAGGCCATCGACTGGCGGATCCCGCGCTCTCTCGCGGCGGGCGTGGTGAGCCCGTTGAGCGTGCGCGCGAAGCGGACCACACCGCCTTCGAGCACCACGAGCTCGGCGCGTCGCTCGTACGCGTAGACCAGCACCACGGGCGTGGGCGTCGCGAGCTGCGGGATCTCTCCCGCGAGCTCTCCGAGCGCGACGGGCGCGACGCCGACCTCCCTCGGGTCGATGCCCGCCGACGCGAGCGCCGCGACGAAGGACTCGACGCGCGCCGTGAGCACGGCGGCCGCGAGGAGCTCCACGGGATCGCCCTGACGGATCACCTGCGCGTCGACCATCGCGTCGTCGATGTCGAAGGGGACGGCGCCTTCGAGCTCCGCGGTGAGCCCCTTGTCGCCGCGTCGATACACCGCGCGCGGCAGCGAGATCGCGCGCAGCGACACGTCGGTGCCCGGGAGCGCCGCGTACACGCCGTCGAGCTCCTGCTGCTTGACGCCGGGGATGTTCGACTGCGCCACGACGATGCCCGCGAGCTCTCGCGCGGCCTGCGCGAGCCCCTCGGGGCCGGGGGTGCGATAGACCGTGTAGACGCCCTCGATGGAGAGCTTCTTGTACGCCGTCTTGAGGAGCGCCCCCTTGATCAGCGTGTCGGTGACCTCGATGCCGAGATAGCGCGCCATGTGCTCAGTCCTCGCGCCAGTGGATGATGGTGCCGCCCTGCGAGTTCACGACGCCCAGACCGCCGCCCGCCGTGGGCGCCAGCGTGGCCCCCGAGGCGCGCAGAAAGGTCGACGGGAGCTGCGGCTGCGGGCGCATGTCGATGACGGCGTGGACGCGCGTGTGCGCGCCGCCGACGGTGGCCTCGGCGTAGACCGAGAACACCTTGCTCTCGACCGCGATGTTGCGCTCGAGGGCCCCCGAGTCGGGGATGGTGAAGGGCTGCAAGCCGAGCTGCTGGAGCATCGGCCCGAGCGGCGGTCGGCCCTGGAGGGTCGCGACGAAGCTCTGCGCGGAGTTGAACAACGGGATCCCCATCGAGAGGGTGAGGGCCTGCACCATCGTGATCGACGTGATGAACTGCGACGCCTGCGTGGCGTCGTTGCACTGCGGGGCCTGCACGGCGAAGGCGCAGATGAGCGCGAGGAGCGTCTGCGCGTTGGCCGTGTTGACGTTGACCCCCCCTTGGCCCCACACGGTCACCGTGCGCCGCGTGGGGTTGCCCGGGTCGGGGTCGATGACGCGCGCCCAGAGGTCGTCGTCGCCGAGGCCGCGGATCATGCGGATCTCGTCGACGGAGTCGAGCGGCGCGTTGCGGCGGCGGTACGAGGGCTTGAGGCTCGAGTAGAACATCGGGTCCTCGGAGCCGCCTCCGCCCGACTGCGCCGCGTTGGTGTTGAGGAGGCTCACGTCGAACTGGTTCTCGTCCCAGTCGACGTAGTCGACGATGGACGAGAAGAGCGTGAGGCGGTCGGTGAACTGCCCGTCGGCGTCGCGCTGCTCGAAGAAGGGGTTGAGCTCGGGGTTCGCCACGAGGCCCTGAAACTGCCGCGCCGTGAAGATCGCCGCGACCGACGAGCGCACGAGAGAGTTGACGTTGATCTTCGAGTCCTCGTCGATGATGCGCACCGAGTCGAGGCCCGTGAGCCCCGCGAGGTTCTTTCCATCGGCGAAGTCGACGTTGGCGAGCTGACCGAGCGCCGAGCCGCCGTCGTGGCCGCGGAACGGGCCGATGATGAGGTCGGCCTGCTCCCAGATCGGGATCTGCGGCGGCGCGCTGAGCCCCCTGCCCATGAGCGCCATGATGGGCGCCATGATGGGCGTGATCGCGCGGCGGATCGTGGGCTCGGCGTGCAGCACCACGCGGGCGAGGTTCACCGCGCTCTTGGCCTGGTACTCCGCGATGAGCTGGTCGCGCGCCGCGAAGGCCGAGAGCGAGTACACCTCGACCTCCTCGCGCGACTGCTCGGCCATCACGTAGAGCAGCGAAATCGCCGCGAGCACCATGAGCAGCGCCACGCCGCGCTGACGCACCGTGAAGGCCGTCGAGCGCCCCGCGTGACGGCGGATCGGCGGCAGCTTTCGCCGTCGCTTCACGGGCCTCTCGGTGGTGGTGGTGTCGGGCGCGCGCATGTCAGTAGATCGGCAGCCCGAAGGTGAGGGGTCGCGTGAGGTAGAGCTGCGTCTCGGTGGTGTAGACGCGCTCCTCGTGGGCGGCGCCCTCCTCGACCGCGAGCGTGATGCGCACGCGCGGCGGGAGGCGGCCGGGCTGACCCGTGGCCTGCGTGGAGTCCCACGCGTCAACCCACTGGTCGGTGGCGTCGTCGAAGAAGCGCACTTCGAAGCTGCGCACGCCGGGGACGAGCACGTCGAGCACGCCGCCGTGCTCGGGGTCGTTGTCGATGCGGGCGCTCTCGCGGCGCACGAGGTCCATGCCTTCGAGGTTGTCGTCGCCGCGGTGCTCCATGAGCTTGTAGCCGACCTCGCAGGCGTCGCCCTCGTGCGCGCCGCGGTGGAGCCGACGGTGCGTGAAGGTGGTGAAATCGAGCTGCGCGCCGCCGAGGCCCGCGCGGCCCTTGAAGACCGTGATCACCGACGCGAGGCGCTGCTCCTGGTTGACGTGCAGCGAGAGGAAGGCCGCGCGCAGGTCGCGCGTGATGCGGGCCATCGCGACGCGCGCGTAGTGGTCGTGCTCCTGCCGCTCGGTGAGCTTCATGCGCATCTTCGCGGTCTGGTCGAAGGACACCCAGATCATCGTCGCGACCATCGAGAGGATCGCCGTCGCGACCAGCACCTCGAGGAGGGTCAAGCCCCGCTGCGCGCGACGGTTCTTCACGGCCGCGTCACTCCCCCCGGCGCCTGCGTGGCGCTGATGGGCGGAGGACCGCCGAAGATCCCCATGCCCATGCCGCCGCCGAGGCCCGTGCCCGTGCCCGTTCCAGTTCCGGTGCCTCCGCCGGCTGCGTTCTGCGCGGCGTTCAAGAGGTCGCCCGCGGGGAGCGTCTGCCCGGGGTTGGTCACGTACTCGACGACGTCGAACGAGTACTCGCGGCTGCCCTCGTTCCAGCGCACGGAGACCGTGAGCTTGCGGATGGCGCCTTCGAGCATGGGCTTGATCGTCGGGTACACCGTCGTGAGCAGCGTGCCCGCCATCTCGCGGGGAGAGGGCGCGCCGGAGCCCGAGAGCGAGCCCGATCCGCCGCTCGACGATCCGCCTCCCATGGAGCCCATCGCGCCCGCGAGCATCCCGAGCGCGCCGACGCCGCCGTCGCCACCCGTCACCCCGCCGGGGCCGCCGAACGACGTCCCCGCGGCCGCGCCAGCCGCGCGCCCGAGGAGCTGATCGCCCGCCGCGGTCTCGACCCGCTGCGGCGCGGGGAGCTCGATGCGCTCGACCTTCGCGTCGCACGTCACGCCGTCGGTGCAGCACGGCTCGGCGCCCGTCGCGGGCGGGTCTTCGATGTCCTGGTCCGCGGGCGGGAGCTGGTTCTTCACCAGGTACGCCTCGACCTCGACGATGCGACAGCGCGCCATCAGCGTCGCGCGCGTGATCTGCCGCGCGTGCGCCGTGCTCCGCGCGCCGCCGATGTTCGAACCGAAGATCGTCGCGAGCGCCATCGAGAGGATCGCGATGGCGATCATCACCTCGATGAGCGTGAAGCCCGCCTGGGCGCGGCGCGCGGGGGCCGTCACTGCGGGCCTCCTACGCGCTGCTCGCGCGCGTCGACCTCGGTCTGGTCGGTCGTGCGCGAGTCGTCGACGACGGGCGGCTCGACCTCGCGGTCATAGATCTGCGAGTGCCCCGTGAGGGGGCGGAGCACCACGGAGTAGACCTCTCCGCTCACGCCGCGGAGCTGCACCACGGCGCGCTCTCCGACGCCGCCCGACCAGAAGTACACGTGCCCGTTGCCCTGCTCGCGGGGCTCCTCGGTGTGCTCGGTGAAGAGCCGCAGGATGGTCACGTCGTCGGCGAGCTGACGCTCGCGGTAGCGCGACCCGCGGGGGCGTTCGAACTCCGCGCGCGGCGCCCTCGGACGCTGCGACGCGATGAGGTCCGCGGCGCGTCGCGCGAGGCGCTCGGCGTCTTCGGCGCTCTCCGCGGCGCCGCCCTGGTGCAGCGGGTCCGAGGTGTCGAGCACGTGGGCGTCGTCGGTGTCCTCGATCCAGTAGCGGTTCGAGCCCACCACGAGCACGAGGCGCGTGGTGCGGCCCGTCGTGAGCGCGTGGACGTACGACGCCCGCAGCGCCGCCGCGATGCTCGTGGCGCCCGCGCGGAGGTGGCCGCGGCGCAGCGCCGAGAAGCCCACCGTGGCCGCCGTGGCCATGAGGCTCGCGAGCAGCACCACGATCATGATCTCGATGAGCGTGAAGCCGCGCGCACCACCGCGCCGCACCGCGCGCGGAGCGCGGGCGCCCGAGGAGAGGATCGCTCTCCTGCAGGCACCTTCGCTCCGGTCGCGGAGAGGGGCGCGGGTGGTGAGGTCACGCGGCACGGAGTTCTCTCAGCGACGCACGTGAGGGATGTCGTCGTCGGTGCCCTCCTGACCGTCGGGGCCCTTGGAGCGCACGGTCACGTCACCGTTCTCGCACGACACGAGGTAGTCGTTGTCCCACGGGTCCTTCGAGCGCGAGTGCGAGTCGAGCACGCGGTCGGCCTGGAGCTGCGCGACGGTGGGGCAGCCCGTGGGGTGATCCTGCTGCCAGAGCTGGACGGCGTGCTCGATGGAGCGCGTCTCGGTGGTGGCGGTCTCGACGCGGGCCTTCTTGGCCTGGTTGAACACGCCGATGCCCACGGCGCTCGCGATGAGCCCCATGATCACCACGACGATCATGATCTCGATGAGCGTCATGCCGCGCTGGGCGGCCCTGCGGAGCGCGCGGCGAGAGAGCCGGCGCGGTGCTTCGTTCTTTGCGGTGCGGTGCTTCATGGTGTCTCCGTCAGCGGTTCACTCGATGATCTCAGCGGGAAAGAGCCCCTCGGGCGGGCCCTCGGACACAACGTCGGCGGACGATGGGTGCTTCCACCCCGGGCATCGGAGGCGCAGCGGACGGCCCCAGCCGTCGAGCCGCACGTCGGCGAGGTAGCGCCCCGAGACGCCCGCGACCTCGGGGGGGCGCGCGAGCTCCTCGATGCTGGTGGGGCAGCGACCGAGGTCCGCGCGAAAATCTTCCGTGGCGAGCATCACGCTTCGAATGGCGGCGCGCGTCGCGTGGACCTTGCGACGACGGTCATCGAGCGAGACGAGCACCCACACGGCCACGAGCGCGATGAGCACGCCGACGCCGGCGCCCGCGTGGCGCCGCGAGAACCACGAGAACGCAGGGGCGCGCGTCTCCCAGGGGAAGACCACGGTGCGCTCGCGGTGCCGTCGGCGCTTGCGGCTCATTGCGCGAACTCGTTGAGCTGGAGGAGCGGCATGAGGATCGAGAAGGCCACGCCGCCTGAGAGCCCGCCCATCACGACGATGAGAATGGGCTCGAGCAGCGACGTGAGGATCGCGACGCGCCCGTCGATCACGGAGTCGTACGAGTCGGCGACGGCTTCGAGCATCGACTCGAGCTCGCCCGAGCGCTCACCGATCGCGATCATGTGCGTCACGATGGGGGGGAACTTCCCCGAGCGCTTGAGCGGCTCGGCGATGCTCTCGCCCTCCTTGATGCTCGCCGCGGCCTCGGTGATGACGGCCTCGAGCACCTTGTTCTCCATGACGTTCTTGACGATGTCCATGGCCTTCAAGAGCGGCACGCCCGAGGCGAGGAGCGTCGCGAGCGTGCGCGTGAGGCGCGTGATCGCGACCATGCGCAGGAGCTCACCGAAGAGCGGGACGCGCAGGGTGAACGCGTCCCAGCGGTAGTGCCCCTCGGGGGTCTTCTTCCACCGCGCGAAGGCGTAGGCGCCGCCCGCGACGAGGATGATCATGAGCCACCAGAAGCTCCCCATGATCTTCGAGATGTTGATGAGCAGCGCGGTGTACCAGGGCAGCGCGGCCTTGAAGTCTTCGAAGATGGCGCTGACCTTCGGCACCACCACGACCATCATCACCCACAGGATGACCACGCCCATGATGGCCATGAACGCGGGGTAGGCCAGCGCGCCCACGACCTTGTTCTTGAGCTTGACCTGGCCCTCCATGAAGTCCGCGAGGCGCGCGAGCACCGCTTCGAGCGTGCCCGACGCCTCACCCGCCGCGACCATGTTCACGTAGAGCCCGGGGAAGTAGTCCGCGTGCCCCCCGAGCGCGATCGCGAAGGACGTGCCCTCGTTCACCTTGTTGCGCACGTCGGAGTAGGCCTCGCGCAGCCCCTCGTCCTCGATCTGATCGATGAGGGCCGTGATGGCCTCGACGAGCGGAATGCCCGCTTTCACGAGGGTCGCGAGCTGTCGCGTCGACATCGCCACGGCCTGGCCCGGCGACGACACGAGCTTCTTCACGCTCTTGAAGAGCTTCGCGATCGCGGGGGCCCTCTCGGCGAACGAGAGCGCCTCGCGCGCGTCAGCGACGTTGGCCGTCGTGGTCTTCGAAGCGGCCTTGGGCGCCGCGGCGTTCTCCGCGAGCGGCGTGGCCGAGTCGAGGAACACGCCCTGGCGTCGCAGGAGCTGTCGCACGCCCTTCACGTCGTCGGCGTCGACCGTGCCCCGGACCGTGCGCCCCTTGGCGTCGACTGCGATGTACGCGAAGTGTCCCATTGGGGTCGTAGCCTCTCGTCAGCCCTTCAGATCTCGTCCTGCGTCGCCGCGAGGACCTCTTCGATGGTCGTGAGCCCTTCGAGCACCTTGCGCGCGCCGTCGTCGCGCAGCGTGTCCATGCCCTCGTCCACCGCGCAGCGGCGGATCGTGGGCGAGTCGGAGTTCTTGATCACGAGCGAGCGCACCGCGTCGGTGATGAGCAGCAGCTCGTAGATGCCCGTGCGGCCTTGAAAGCCCGTGTTCTGGCAGTGCGCGCAGCCCTTGGCGCGGTAGAGCGTGGCGGGGTATCCGCCCGCGATGGCCGCCGCGACGCGCGCCGCGGGGGAGCCGCCGAACGCGCTCTTCGAGTAGAGGCTCTGGGGCCGCGCGAGGCGCTGCGTGATGCGCGCGCGGTCGAGGCCCAACCGGACGAGGTCGGTCTCGCGCGGGGTGTACGCCTCCTTGCAGTGCGGGCAGAGCACGCGCACGAGGCGCTGCGCGAGGATCGCGAGCAGCGAGCTCGTGAGGTTGAAGTTCTCGATGCCCATGTGCACGAGGCGGGTGACCGCGCCGGCGGCGTCGTTCGTGTGGATCGTCGAGAGCACGAGGTGGCCCGTGAGCGACGCGTGCACGGCGATTTCAGCAGTTTCTTTGTCGCGGATCTCGCCGACCATGATGACGTCGGGGTCCTGGCGGAGAAAGGCGCGGAGGCAGGTCGCGAAGGTGAGCCCGATCTTGGGGTTCACCTGCATCTGGCCGGGGCCCGCGATGTCGTACTCGATGGGGTCCTCGGCCGTGAGGATGTTGATGTCGGGGCTGTTGATCTTGTTGAGGCACGCGTAGAGCGTGGTGGTCTTGCCCGAGCCCGTGGGACCGGTCACCAGCACGATCCCCTCGGGGCGGTTGATGAGGTCGTGCATGAGGTCGAGGCGGTCGGGCGCGAAGCCGAGGTCGGTGAGCTCGAGCATCACCGACGACTTGTTGAGGATACGCATCACGATGCGCTCGCCGGCCCCCTGCCCCACGGGGATCGTGCTCACGCGGATGTCGACGTCCTTGGTGCCGAGCTTGAAGCCGATGCGGCCGTCTTGCGGCAGACGCTTCTCGGCGATGTTGAGCCCCGACATGATCTTGATGCGCGCCACGATGCTCGGGAGCACGTTCTTGGGCGCCTCGCGCATGTGATAGAGCTTGCCGTCGATGCGGTAGCGCACGACGACCTTGCCCTGCCCGGGCTGGATGTGAATGTCGCTCGCGCGCTCCTTCACGGCCTCGACGAAGAGGCTGTTCACCCAGCGGATGATCTGGGCGTCCTCGTCGCTCTCGAGGAGGTCGGCGCGGGTGTCGTCGGCGGCCTCGGCGGCGCCCTTGTGCTCGAGCTCCGCGGTGCGGTTGATCTCCGCCTGCGCGCGGTTGATCGCGTCGAGCACGGCGGTGGGCGTGCTCGCGACGGCCTCGACCTCGCGGCCCACGACCATGCGGAGGTCGTCGAGGGCCACGGTGTCGAGGGGGTTGCCCTGCGCCACCTGGAGCGTCGCGTTGTCGCCCTCGCGGATGGGCATGAGCTGGCGCTGACGCGCGAAGCTGAAGTCGAAGCGGATGTCCCGGAGGAGCTGGATCGGGAGGTGCTCGGTCTTCGGGAGGTCGGGCCAGAACTCGAGGCCCATCTCGTCGGCGAGGGCCGAGGCGAGCGGGGCCTCGTCGGCGCCCTCGCGGACGAGCGCGTCGAGGAGCGTTCCGCTGCGGTCGCGCTCGGCCGCGGCGAGGGCCGCCGAGAGCCGCTCGGGGTCGATCACCCCGTAGCGACGGAACACGTCGGCCATGTACTGCGCGGTGCTCACGTGCGTCGCTCCTCGGCGCTCACTGCGGGACGGGCTGGCCGACGACGGGCGCGATGGTGATCGGCAACGGACCGCCGCCCGCGTTGGGGAAGGTCGGCGCCGCGTTGGGCAGGCCCGGCGGCGTGGGCGGGTTGGTGGTCGGGTTGCTCGGCCCGCGCACGTCGACGGGCAGGTCGATGCTCTCGCTCGGCGTGTGCGGCTCGGCCATCGGCGGCGTCGACTGGGCCTCGAGCTCGGCGCGCGCGCGCAGCTCGCGGATCGACTGGCGGATCTCCTCTACGAGCCCGTTGGTGCGGGTGTAATCCATCGGCGGCTCGTAGTTGTTCTCGGAGAAGACGAAGTAGCGGTCGACGAACTCCTGCCGCTCTCGCATCTTGCGCTCGAAGATCCTGCGCAGGTCGCTCTGGTCACGGATGACGTAGGGCGTGAGGAAGAGCAGCAGGTTCGAGCGCTGCACCGAGGTCGTCGTGCGGCGGAAGAGCGCCCCGAGGATCGGGATGTCTCCGAGGATCGGCACGCGCTCCTCGCTGTTGGTCTCGGTGTTACGAATGAGCCCGCCGATGACGACGGTGTTCTGGTCGCGCACGACGGTGGTGGTCTTGGCCGTGCGGCGGTTGATGGTCACGGCGCCGAGCTGACCGGTCGAGGCGCCCACCTCGGAGATCTCCTCTTCGATTTCGAGGCGCACCTCGCCGGAGTCGTTCACGTGCGGCGTGAGGTGGATCTTGGTGCCGACGTCCTGACGGGGGGCCGCGAAGCCGCCGCCGAAGGAGCCGAGGGCGCCGAGCGCGCCGAGGGCGCCGGCCTGTCCGCCGAGGCCGCTCAAGCCCGCGCCGACGTTGGTCTGGAGGGGCACGTTCTGCCCGACGTTGATGTCCGCCGCGACGTTGTCGGTGGCGATGACGTTGGGCGTCGCGAGCACGTTGGCGTCGCCCGTGGTGGCGAGCGCGTTGAGCGTCACGCCGAACTCGGGGATCGACACGCCGATGCCGGGGAGGAGGTTCTGCGAGCCCGCCACGGCGGCGCCGCGGACGCCGAGCGCGAGGCCCGAGAGGATGTTCGGGTCGTTGAGCGCGATGGACGTGAGCGGGAAGAAGCCGCCGAGGCCGACGCCGTCGGTGCCGTCGTTGATGGGCAGCGCGCCGTGGAAGTTGAGCCCCATGCGGCTCGTGCGGTTCACCTGGAGCTCGACGATCACGGCCTCGATGAAGACCTGACGGCGCGAGCGGTCGAGCTCGTCGATCACGCGGCGCACGGCGAGGTAGTCGCGCGGCGACGAGGTGATGACGAGGCCGTTGGTGGGCTTGTCGGCGGTGATGCGGACCTGGCCTTCGAAGACCGCGTTCTGGCCGCGGTTCGAGCTGCCCTGACCGCCCGCGGCGCGACCGCCGCCGGTGATGTTGTTGAGCGTCGTCGCCATCTCTTCGGCGTCGGCGTGCTGGAGGCGGAACACGCGCACCTGCCCCTCGCCCTCGATCGACACGTCGAGGCGGCGGATGAGCTCGAGCACGCGGAGGTACATCCGCTGCGTGGCGACGATGACCAGCGAGTTCGAGCGGTCGTCGGCGAGGATGCGCGTGAGGCGCAGGTCGCTGGAGCTGCCCGCGGGCCGCGCGGCCTGGGCCTGTCCGCCGCCGAGGATCTCGTTGATGCGCCCCTGGAGCTCGCTCGCGAGCGCGTAGTGGATGGGCTCGACCCAGATCTGCTCGCCCACGGCGGCCACGTCGACCTCGCCGAGGATCTGGAGCATCCGTCGGATGTTGGCGCCGGTGTCCGAGATGATGAGCGTGTTGGTCGTCGCGTACGGGGTGATGTCTCCGTCGCGTGATTTGAAGTGGCCGAGGAGGTTCGAAGCGTCGTCGGCCGACATGTTCCGCAGCCGCACGATGCGTGTGATGAAGCGGTCGTCGGAGGGCGACTCGCCGCTGCCCGCGGAGTACGTGGGGAGCACCTGCGTGGCCGCGCCCGCGGTCTCTTCGATCTTGAGGTAGCGCCCCGCGGGGACGACGGTCATCCCGTTGACCTCGAGCACCGAGAGGAAGGCCTGGTAGGCCTCGCCGGGGGTGATCTTCGTGGGCGAGTAGATGGTGGTCTTGATCGACCGCACCTTGCCCGGGATGATGAACCGCCGCCCCGTGATGTTGCCGATGGCGCGCACGAGGTCGGGCAGGTCGGCGTCCTGGAGGTTGAACGTGATGCGCGCGCCGGGCGGGAGCGGGCGGTAGTCCATGCCGCTCTCGAACTCGTGCATCGAGGCGTTGGAGCCTCCCGCCGCGTCGATGATCGAGCCGGGGATGCCCGGGTTCTGACCGACGACCTGCCCTGGTCCGACGGGCTGTCCGATCGCGGGGATCACGGGCGCCGCGACGGGGGGCGCGGGCTGCGCGGCGGCGGGCGCGACGGGCATCGCGGCGCCGGGGCCGAGGGCCTGCGCGAGCGGGGGCACGAGCACCGTGGCGGGTCGCCGTCGAACGGGGCGGTTCTTGGTGGTGGCCGCGGCGGCGGGCTGCGCGGGCGTCGGCTGCGACCACGCGGTGGCGACGAAGGCCACGAGCGACAGCACCAGCGCGGCGAGGGCCGGCATCGGGGGTCTACGGACTCGGGTCGACGCGTGGGTCATGGGGGCGGTTGTCATCATCGGATGTTGAAGTCGATGTTCACGGGCTGGCCGTTGCGGGTGATCGAGATCTGCAGGTGATCGCTGGTGCGCAGGCGCGAGTACGCTTCGAGCGCGCGGTCGGGCGATGCGATCTCGAGGCCGTTGATGCGGTTGAGGACGTCGCCGTTCTGCATCCCGAGGCGGCCGAGGAGCGAGTTGCCGCGCACGCCGAAGAGCTGCACGCCGACGACGCGTCCGCCCTCTTCGTGGGGCATGATGCGCGTGGTTCGCATGAGCTCGGCCTGGTTCTCAAGAATGCGGTCGACGGTGGAGCGACGGACGTTGAACTCGTTGGCGCCCGAGCGCTCGATGCCTTCGAGCGCGGCGGAGAGCGCGCTGCCCGTCTCGGGCGCGGGCGTCGCCGTGGGCACGGGCGTCGGCGGGGGCGGCGGCGCGGCGCGCGGCGGCATGATCTGCGCGAGGAAGCACCGCGGCGCGCCGCTCTGGCGGAGCAGCACGTAGGCCCCCACGGCGCCGCAGTGACCGACGAGGCTCACGGTGCGACCGTCGATCTGCTGGCCCTGACGGAAGGGCATCGAGGTGCCGCCCTGCGTGATCTGCACGAAGGCGAACGACCACTCGTCGAGCTCGCTCACCACGGCGCCGACGATCTTCGCCTGCGACTCGCACGGCTGCGGAAACTGCGACGAGGGGACGCCCGCGTCGGCGTCGCGGCGCATGCACGCCTCGGGCGGCAGGATGCGGTCGTCGAGGGGGTTGGCCGCGACGACCGCGCCGTCGACCGCGGCGTCGGCCGCGGCGTCGGGGCAGTCGAGGCAGCCCGCGTCGGAGTCGAACACGTTGCGGTGCACGATCGCCTGACGATCGCGGACGTGACGGTTCTGCGCGGCGGGTTCGGAGGCGGTCGTCGTGGTCGCGGGCAGCGGGCGCGCGAGCGCCTCGGTGTCGGCGGCGAAGACCTTCGCGCCCACCATCTCGCCGGTGCCCCTCGCGGCGAAATACGCGCAGGGGACGAGCGCCACCAGGGTGATCACCCAGGGGTAGCGGCGGAGCAGGGTTTCGAGCCAGGGCAGGAGCCTTCGCATGGGGCTTCAGATCCTTATGCGGGGGGCGTGCCACCCCTTCGATTCACCGTGATTTGATGGGATTCGCAGGGCCTTCACCCTCGCGCGAGGGGCCCTGTCGGGTGACGTTCTGGCAGCGTCCGGCGGCGTTTCTCCGGAGGGTCAGTGCCAGAATGTCAGCGGGCCTCGAAGACGCACTGGTGGTTCGTGCCGCAGCGGAGTCCGCGGCGGCAGTCGTTGGTGGCGCGGCAGGGCTCGCCGAGGTCGGCGCTCCCGCGCTGGGGCTCGGTCGAGGCGGCGCCGGCGTCGCGCGCGGTGACGGCGGTGGTGAGCGTCCCGCAGGTGCGGGGCGCGGGCTGACCGGGGAGCGTGGGCGCGGGGTAGTGGCGCTGCTCGACGACGTTGATCTCGATGGGCGCGTCGGCGGTGCCCGCGCGGCCGTTGGGTGCGCCCGACTGGTCGATGACCTCGACGTAGTACTGCACCTTCGGGGGGAAGACGTCTTCGCACGGGACCATCGCGCCGTAGCCCGACGCGAGGCGGAACTGCTGCCCCATCGCCTGCATGCGGAGCTCGGTGTAACGCCGCGCGCCGAGGCCGCGGTAGAAGAGCGAGACGTGGTCGATGGGGGCGCTCGATCGCACCTGCACGAAGACCGGCACCGCCGTGCGCGCGAACTGCTCGGGCACGGGGAAGTGCACCGCCGTTCCGCTCCCCACCTGGCGCATCGGGAAGGCCGCGTCGCCGACGGTGACCGAGCCCGCGTCGCCGTCGACGACCGCTGCGGTGACGGCCGTCGCGTCGGCCGCGCCGCCGTCGACGGACGCCGCCGCGGAGGCGCCCGAGTCCGAGGCCGGCGCGCTCGCGTCGGTCGCGGCGACAGCGCCGTCACGCGCCGCTGCGGGACGCGGAGGGACGCGTCGAACGGGCGGTCGGGGCTGCGCGAAAACTGCGGTCGAGAGGGCGCCCGCCATCATCGCGGCGGTGAGGAGGGTGGCGTACGGTCGCATGGGCGGGCTGCACCCTTCTCCCAGCCGACAGGTCCCGTCAAGGGTGTCCGCTTCGCGGGGTCGCGTGCGACGGGTGCGCGGCCGTCGGGGCGATGGTGAAGTCAGTGCAACGCGCGGACGAAATCGCGTAGCGTCCCCCGCCGTGCGTTTCAGCCCGATCGCCGCCTCGCTAGGCTCGTTCCTCTTCGTCGGCGCCGCGTGGGCGCAGCCTGTCGATCCCTCGGCGCACCCGCCGCTGCCGCCCGGAGCGCCCGTCGCGTCGCCCGGCACCGACAACGCCACCACGCCGCCGCCCGCCCCCGCCGCCGACGCCGCCGCCGAGGAGCGCCCCACCACGGGCTTCTCCTTCGGCTCCTACGGGCGCGTGGGCATCGCGAGCGACCTCCGCGGACGATCGGGTCGTCAGGCCAACATCACCGCCTTCGGCTCGCGCCTCGACCTCACGCCCTACATGGAAGCGCAGTTCAACTACGACTGGCGCCTCCGTCAGACGCGCTGGCGCGCGGTGCTCACCATCGCCGCGAACGACAGCCTCTTTCACTTCACGGGCGAGTTCGGCGGCACCTTCGCCATCCGCAACCTCTACCTCGAGGAGCAGGGCGCGCTGCACCCCTCGCTCTCGCTCTGGGCGGGCTCGCGGATGTACCGCGGCGACGACGCGTACCTCCTCAACTGGTGGCCCCTCGACAACCTCAACATGGTCGGCGGCGGCGCGCGCTTCGACGCGGGCAACGACCTCACCATCCAGGCCGCCATCGGCATGAACCGCCTCGACGACCCGTACCAGCTCCAGACCATCTCGGTCACGGCGCGCGACGGGTTCGGCGGCGCGACGGCGCTGCTCCTCGACCGACCGCGGATCATCTCGACGGCGAAGCTCACCTGGTGGCTCGCGGGCCGCACGGCGCGGGCGGGCATGAAGCTCTCGCTCTACGGCGAGTTTCACGCGATGGCCGAGGGCGTGCGGCAGATCAACGACCGCGGCGACCGCGTGCTGCTCCCGTCGGACTCGGGCTACGTCGTGGGCGCGCAGTTCGGCGCGTACTCGGGCGCGAACTTCGTCAACGTGTTCGCGCGCTGGTCGCAGGGCCTCGGCGCGTACGGCGACCTGCGCGTCCCCGCGGTGATCGACTCGGTGCGCACGTCGGAGCGCGCGCAGGAGTTCCGCCTCGCGGCCTCGGGCAACTGGGAGCACGGCATGTTCGCGCTCATGGGCGCGGCCTACGTGCGGTACTTCCGCGACGCCGACGCGGGCGTGTTCTCTCGCAGCGCGCTGTGGGAGGGCGCCGTCGTGGCGCGTCCCATCGTGTGGTTCGGTCAGCGCGCGGGCCTCGCCCTCGAAGGCAGCTATCAGCGCGTGGTCTACGACGCCCTCGACCCCGAGACCGGCGTCGGCACGGTGCAGGGCTCCGTGATCCGCGCGGGCGTCGTGCCCTTCGTCTCACCGGGCGGACGCGGCAGCTACACCCGACCCCACCTCCAGCTCATCTACCTCATGACGGTGCGCGACGAGGGCGCGCGGAGGCTCTACGCGCCCGGCGATCCCTTCGGCTTCAACAGCGTCGAGCACTACCTCGGCCTCGGCGCCGAGTGGTGGTTCAACAGCAGCTATCTGTGATCGCTGTGATACCGTCGCGCGCCGTGCGTCCGACGCTGCTTCGACTGTCGTTCTCGCTCACCGCCGCGCTCGTGTGGAGCGCGTGCGGCGCGCGCACTCCCTTTCGCGAACCTCGCGACGCCTCGCCCGACGCGGCCTCCGACACGACGCCCGTGATCGACACGACGCCCGCGGTCGACGTGGTCGTCGACGAGACGCCCGTGGTCGATGTGATCGTCGACACGGGGCCCGCGTGCGTCGAGGGCCTCCCCTGCACCGACGGCGTCGGCGACTGCGTGATCGGTCGTACGCGCTGCGCCGGCGCGATGCAGCTGTGTCTCCCCGCGGGCAATCAGCTCCCCGGGACGACGTGCATGGGCGGCACCTGCGACGGTCGCGGCGCGTGCCGCAGCGGCGAGCAGCGGAGCTGTCCGACGGCGAGCGAGACGGGCTGCGGGCTCGTGTACCTCACGGGCGGGACGTTCTCGCTCGGCGACGCGTCGGGCTATCGCGCGCAGCCGCCGCAGCCTGCGATCACGGTGGGGGGCTTCTCGCTCGACGCGTACGAGGTCACCGTCTCACGCTTTCAGCGCTTCTGGGCCGCGGGTCACCCCGCGCCGCCCGGCGCCGCAGTCGCGTATCCCGATGGGACGATGCGATGGTCGGGCGCGGTCAACGAGCCGACGAATCCGCCCATGGGCACCGAGCGCTGCAACTGGGGGCAGATGGGCCGCGAGTATCACCCGCTCAACTGCGTCGACTGGGCGACGGCGCAGGCGTTCTGCGTGTGGGACGGCGGTCGATTGCCGACCGAAGCCGAGTGGGAGTACGCGGCCCGCTACGCGCCCGCGGCGGGGCTCTCTCCGGGGAGGCTCTACCCCTGGGGCGCGGAGGTTCCGTCGGCGATGTGCGACCGCGCGCAGTGGTCGCGCTGCGCGGGCGACGACGGCGCGGCGACGAGGCGCGTCGGGGCGTTCAACAACACCGCGGGCTTCTTCGACCTCGCGGGCAACGTGTGGGAGTGGACCGCGGACCTCTTCGCGCCCTACGCCAACACGCAGTGCTGGAACCGCGTCGCGCGCACCAACCCCCGCTGCCCCGTCAACGACACGGGCTACCCCACGATCCGCGGCGGGAGCTGGTACTCGCCCGAGCGCGTGCTCCTTCAGGGCAGCGCGCGCGACGACGCGTACCGGCCCGACACGCGCAGCGCGCTCCTCGGCTTCCGCTGCGCGCGAACGCGCTGAGCTACGGCGCCTCGCTCCAGCGGCGCCACGCGGGCTCGGCGACGGCCACCACGCGGCCTCGCATCTGCGCGTGACCGACGCCGCAGAGCTGCGAGCACACCATCACCGACTCGCCCGCTTCCTCCGCGCGGAACCAGAACGGCGCCTCCGTCCCAGGGACCACGTCGCGATAGGCCCCATACGCTGGGAGAAACAGCCCGTGCACCACGTCGCGGGTCTTGAGGTGCACCACCACCGCGCGTCCAACGGGCACGCGCAGCTCGTTCGAGAGCGTCACGTCGTCGCGCGTCCCGAGCACGCCGTCGCGCCCCGCGTGGCGCACCTCCCACGAGTACTGCTGCGCGGTCACCTCGACGTGCACCACGTCGGGGCCCGTGGGGAGCCGCTCGTGACGGAAGCGCTTCGCCGAGAACGTGATCGCGAGCGCGAAGCTCGCCACGACGCCGAGGCCCACAGCCCCGCCCGCGATCCACATGCGCGCGGCGGGACTCACCCGACGGGCCAGTGGAACAGCATCGCGTAGACCACCACGCCCGTCACCGACACGTACATCCAGATCGGGAAGGCGATGCGCGCGATGCGGCGGTGCTCTTCGAAGCGCTGCTTCACCTCCGAGAGCCAGAGCGCGCGCAGCGCGAGCGGAGGCACCGCCATCGCGAGGATCATGTGCGAGATGAGAATGGCGAAGTACACCGCGCGCACGGCGCCCGTCCCCGCGAAGGGCCGCGAGGGATAGAGCGCCACGCGCACGAGGTACGAGGTGAGAAAGAGCGCCGAGCACGCGAGCGCCGCGAACATCAGCGCGCGGTGCTTCGCGCGCTCTCCGTTGCGAATCGCGCGCACGGCGAGGGCGAGGCACACGCCGCTCGACGCGTTGAGAAAGGCGTTGTTCGCCGCGAGGATCTCACTGGTGGTCATGATGCTCCGCTACCGCTGCGATGCCGCTTCGAGGGTGACGGTCTCGGCGTCGCGGACGATCGCCGCGAGGCCCTCGTCGTTGGCGCGGTAGTACCCGCGGATCCGCCCCGCCGCGTCGACGAGCATGATGTGCTCGCCGTGGAGGATGTTGTAGCCCTGCGGCCTCCCCTCGGGGGCAGCGCCCATCGCGACCTGAAAGCCCTCTTGACTGAGCCGCTGGATCTCGGGCGTCGGGCCCGTGACGAAGCGCCAGCGCGCGGGGTCGACGTGGTAGCGCGCGCCGTACTCCGAGAGCCGCGCGGGCGTGTCGACCTCGGGGTCGACCGTGAACGACACCATGCGCACGGACGCCACGGCCGATCCCTCAGCGCGCAGCGAGTCCTGCACGCGGACCATGTGCCGCGTGAGGCGCGGGCACGAGAAGGGGCAGCTCGTGAACATGAAGTTCGCGATCCACGCGTGGCCGCGGAGCTCGGCGCTGCCGTAGGGGTGCGCGGTCTGGTCGGTGAGCTGAAAGGTCGGGAGCTGGCGGTATACGGGCACCGGCGCGCGCGTCATCCGCAGCTTCACCACGACGGGCGTCGCGAGGACGAGCGCGATCCACGGCGCGGCCATCCAGGGCCTCGCGCGGAGGATCTCACGGAGCGTGGGCTTCGCGCGGGGAGCCGCTACGCCGACGTCATCGGGCATCGATCATGAGGGCCACGAAGAGCCCCGTGAGGTGCACGAGCGAGGTGAGAAACACCTTGCGCGCCCAGGGTCCGTCGGTGGGGCCGCGGAGGCCCCTGATGCTCACCGCGATGAACCACGCGCCGAGGCCGATCGCCGCCGCGCCGTAGAGCCAGTGCGCCACGCCGAGGGGCACGAGCGCGAGCGTGACGGGCACGAGCGCGAGCACCCACAGCGCCACGTGACGGCTCGCGACGGCGTCGCCGCGCACGATGGGGAGCGTCTTGATCCCCGCGCGGGCGTAGTCGTCCTTGCGGTGGATCGCGATGGCGAGAAAGTGCGGGAGCTGCCACACGAAGAGGATCGCGAAGAGCACCACGCCGGCCACGTCGAGGCGGTTCGTGACGGCCGTCCAGCCCATGAGGGGCGGCAGCGCGCCGGGGATGGCCCCCACGTAGAGCGCCGCGGGAGAGCGCGTCTTCATGGGCGTGTAGAGCAGCACGTAGCTCGCGAGCGCCGTCGCGCCGAGGAGGCCCGTGAGGGGGTTGACCCCCATGAAGAGCACCGGCAGCGAGGCCAGCGAGTAGAGCACCCCGAGCACGAGCGCCACGCGCGGATCGAAGCGCCCCGCCGGGAGCGGGCGGTTGCGCGTGCGGTCCATGGCGCCGTCGAGGTCGCGCTCCATCCAGCAGTTGAGCGTGTGCGCGCCCGCGACCGCGAGGGTGGTGCCCACGAGCGTGAGCAGCGTGTGGAGCGAGAAGATGCGACCGCCCGCGAGGCCGATGCCCCCCGTCGTGGTGCAGAGCACCAGGGAGGTCAGCCGGGGCTTGGTGAGCGAGACCGCATCGCTGACCAGCGCGCGCACGCTGACCTCACGGGGGCCGAGCGGGAGCCGCGGGATCGTGGCGTCTACGGGCGCGCTCGTGAGTTGAGAGGGTGCCACCATTGGAGGGAGTCGATCGCGACGGGGACGGGTCTATGCCTACATGCTCCCCGCAAGTCAAGGGCGCCACCGACAACGAGGATCGCTGCGGTTGGGGCCTCGCGCCGCTCGCGCGACGTGCTGTAGAGTGCGCGTCGACCCACGTGACAGGAACGGACGAGAACCCGACGCGCGAGCACGCGGCCGGCGGAGAATCCCCTGCGGCAGGCCAGTTCGTGAGCACCGGCGCGGTGTTCGCGAAGCGGTACAAGCTCATCCGAAGGATCAGTTCGGGGGGCATGGCCGAGGTCTACGAGGTGGAGCACCTGGGCACGCGGCGGCGGCTCGCGCTGAAGGTGCTGCTCCCCGAGGTGATGGCCGACGCGGTGAGCGTCGAGCGCTTTCAGCGCGAGGCCAGCGTGTGCGCGAACATCGACAGCGACCACGTGGTGAACGTGATCGACACCGACGTCGACGCCGACTCGGGGATGCCCTTCCTCGTCATGGAGCTCCTGAACGGGAAGGACCTCTCGCAGTACATCTCCGAGACCTGGGGCCGCGGCGCGCCCATTCCGCTCTCGATGGTGCTCACGGTGCTGCGCCAGGTGGCCTCGGCGCTCGACAAGGTCCACGCCGAGGGGATCGTCCACCGGGACCTCAAGCCCGCGAACCTCTTTCTGACCTTTCCGAGCGACGCGCCCGCCCGCGTGAAGATCCTCGATTTCGGCGTCGCGAAGCTCACCCACGAGAAGCGCACGAGCAACGCCGCGCGCCTCGGCACGCCGCTCTACATGACCCCCGAGCAGCTCACCGGACGCACCGAGCCCACCGCGGCCACCGACGTCTGGGCGCTCGCGCTCATCGCCTTCGAGCTCCTCGTCGGAGTGCCCTACTGGGAGGGCAACACCGCGGCCTCGCTGCTCGAGCGCATCCCCGACGGCGCGCAGCACCCCACGCCCTCGACCCTCGCCGCGGCCCGCGGAATCGCGCTCTCTCCGGCCTTCGATCGGTGGCTCCTGCGCTGCATCGACCCCGACGCCTCGAAGCGCCCCGCCTCCGCGGGAGATGCCGTGGGAGACCTCCTGAGGGTCTTCGATCCCGCCGCCACGCAGCCTCCGACGCGCGCCGCGAAGGTGCCCGTTCCCCCCGCGCCGAGGGAGCTCACGGACACGCATCGCGAGGTCCCGCAGACCGTTCAGATGCCCGCCGCGAGGCCGAGGCCCATCGCGCGCGCCGGTGATGGAACGCCCGCGAAGCGTCCGCCGGGTTTCACCCCGACGCCTCCGCGACCGCCTCCGACGCCCGCGCCTCCGGCCGTCGACGCGAGCGCAGACTCCGCCGAGTCCGAGCGTCCGACGATCCCCAACAACGGCCGTCAGATCGTGTCGCGCGTGCGGCCCGTCACGCCGAAGGCCCCTGCGCCCGCGAGTGAGGCTCCGGCGCGTCCTGCGCCTCCCGCGCCTCCCGGTACGGGACGTCAGGCGAAGGCGAGGGTGCGCGACGCGGGCGAGGCGAAGACCATCAAGATGCCCACCGTGCGAACGCCCGACCAGCCCCGAGCGGGCATCGGCGTGCGCGCGGGCCCGATGGACACCGTCCCCATTCCCCTCGCGAGACCGGCCCACCACGACTCGTCGGGCGACGGTCGACGGCTCGGCCCCATGGAGACGCGCCCCATCCCCCTGGAGCGTCACATCTCGCACGCGGCGCCTCCGCAGCCCGTTCTCGAGGTCACGCCCGAGCCCGTCGACGAGCACGCGCCCTACACGCTCCCGCCCGTGAGGTCGGCGCCGAAGAACTCCGCGCCGCAACCCGCGATCACGTCGACGCCCGCGCCGTCGCAGCAGCCCGCGCCCCCGCAACCCGCGCCTTCTGCGACGGCCCAGCCCGCGCCCGCGACGCAGCCCGCGCCCTCGAAGCCGTCACCCGCGCCCTCGAAGCCGTCACCCGCCCCCGCCGCGTCGACGCAGGCCGGACCTCCGATGCCCCCGGCCCGCGTGGGGACCCCCGCGAAGCCCGCGCAGACGCCCGGTGACCTGCTCTCCGAGCGCATCGCGCGCGAGGCCGAAGCGAGCGACGCGGCCTCGGCGCTCGCGCATCCGCACCGCCGCCCCGATCCGCACGCGCTCACCACGGTGCTTCCCGTCGTGTCGGTCAAGCCCGCGCAGGGCATCTCGTTGACCACCATCGCCGTCGCGGGCGCGCTCTCGCTCGGGCTCACCATCGCGGCGGGCTATGTGCTCCTCCATCGGCGCGTGCCCGAGGCCGTGGCCGCGCGGCAGACCACGACCGTCACGCCGACGCCGCCGCCCACGTCGGGAGGGCTCACGGTGACCGATCGAACGGCGCTGAGGGCCTGCGCCGCGCAGTGGTCGCCCGCGCTGCTCGCGCACCAGAACGCCGACGGAGGCTTCGGCTCCGCCGCGGGCGCACCCTCATCGGGCAACGACACCGCGCAGGTCTTCGCCGCGCTGCTCCGCGGTCACGTGTCGGGCGCGATCGTCGCACCCGACCGGCAGCTCCAGATCCTCCGCGCGCTCGACGCGAGCCGCCTGCCGACGGGGTGGAGCGCGTCTCCGTCGAACGCGCCGCAAGCCCGCGCGAGCACGTCGGCCACGGCGTGGGCCGCGATCGCCTTCGCGCTCATGGCCGAAGAGAGCCACGCCGAGACGGCGCGCGCGCGGGTCCGCATCGCGAGAGACGCCCTCGTCACGGCGCAGCGCCCCGACGGATCGTTCTCCGACGACATGGTCCCCACCGCGCGCGCGGCCTCCGACGCGGCGACGGCCCTGGCGACCTGGGGGCTCCTCGCGGCGCGCAGGGCGGCGCCCTCGACCGACGCGCGCGTCGACGCCGCGGCCTCGCGGGCCAGCACCTGGATCGCGATGCGCATCACCTCGGGGGCGCTCCCGACGGGCCTCGACGCGCTGGCCTTCTGGGCGCTCTGGCAGGGGCGTGATCTCTCGCCCGGCGCGCGCGCCGAGACCGACGCGCTGGCCCCCGAGTTCGCGCGCTCGCTCCTCGCGCGCTGCCCCGCGGCGACGGGCTGCCCCGCGAACATCCCCTCGTGGGAGCCGTGGACCTCCCTCGCCGTCGCGTCGATCCTCCGCGCGCCGCCGGCCACCGTCGACGCGCCGACGCGCGCCTCGCTCGCGGCGCTCCTCGAGCTCACCCTGGCCCGTTTTTCAAGGGCCCGCGAGCAGGTCGCGTCGGCCCCGTCGCCGGCCCTCGCGCCGTGGCTCCTGGCCGCCGGCGAGCTCCAGCGTTGAGTGACCCGCTCGCGCCGCGGGGGTGTTACCCTCGCGCGCACAATGGCAGCAGCAGACGTCACCAACGCGCCGATCTTCTCCGAGGCGAAGGCCCCCGTCCCCTCGACCGAGTACGAGTTCGGCGACGCTGAGAACAAGGTCTTCGACGCGCTCGCGCGCGCGATGAGCTTCGTGGGCACCGCGCAGGGCGTGATGGGCGCGGCGCTCTTCGCCATCGCGATCGTGCACGTGTGGATGGGCGGCGCGCCGGCGCTCGTGTCGTCGCTCCCGATGGCGCTCACGGGCGCGATGTTCTCGGTCACGGGCGTGTGGCTCCGCCGCGCGTCGGGGCCCATCGCGCGCATCGTGTCAACGAAGGGCAGCGACATTCGAAACCTCATGGAGGCGATGGCGGGCCTCGCGCAGATGTTCGCCCTGCAGCGAAGCTACTTCATCGTCACGGGCGTGCTCGCCGCGGTCTCGCTCGTGGGCGCCATCGTGGCGCTCGCGCTCTTCGCGGACTTCATGCACCGGTGGCTCTGACGTGACGATCGACGCGCGCCGCGCTGTGGCCGTTGACGTCCTTTCGGCGATGCCGGTAGGCTCCGTTCCTCACGCGAGAGGGTCCCGTAGGATGCAACGGATGACATTGCGACTGGCACTCACCTCGCTTCTGGCGTGCGGCGCCTTCGCGATCGGCTGCGGTGACGGCGGCGGCGGTACGGTGATCACCCCCGACGGCTCCGACGACGTGGCCGCAGACGCTTCGACCGACGTGACGAGCGACGGCAGCGACGCGACGCCTCCGACGGACAACCCCACGCCCGAGGATGTGCCCCAGGCCGACGCCCCCTCGGACGTGACGCCCCCCATGGATGTGCCGGGCGACGCGACGCCCGACGACGCCGCGGTGGATGTTCCCCCGGTGGACGTTCCCCCGGTGGACGTGCCCGTCACGGATGTGCCTCCGGTCGACGTTCCGCCGATGGATGTTCCCCCGGTGGACGTGCCCATCACGGACGTTCCCCCGGTGGACGTTCCCCCCGTCGACGTCCCCCCTGTCGACGTCCCCGCAGACATTCCCCCTGTCGACGTTCCCCCGGTGGATGCGGGCGTGAACGGGCACCGCGCGACGAGCCTCGTGGGCGCCGGGGGCGTGATGCGCTCTCCGAGCTACCGCATGGTCTCGACGCTCGGCCAGTCGACGATCCACCAGACGGTCATGCGCTCGACGGGCTTCCGCCTCCGCGGCGGCGTCGTAGGCGCTTCGGGCGGCTCAAGGTAACTGAAGAAGGTTTCGTGCGCGCAGCGCGCGATGGAGGACTCGGACATGCTCTCGCTTCGCAAGGCACTCGCGATCGCTCTCTTCTCAGCCGCGGCCTCGCTCGCGCCCGTTGCGGCGAGCGCACAGGGAGTGCCGCAGACGCTCATGCACCAGGGGCGTCTCTTCGACACCGCCGGGGCTCCCCTCACGGGCCGTCAGACCATCACCTACCGCATCTACGACGCGGCGACGGGGGGCATGCTCCTCTGGTCCGAGGCCAACTCGGTGACGCTCGACGAGGGCTTCTTCTCGGTGCAGCTCGGCGCCTCGACGCCCTTCCCGTCGACGGTGTTCAACGGCTCGCCGCGCTTCCTCGCGGTGGCCGTCGGGTCCGACCCCGAGATGACCCCGCGCGAAGTCGTCGCGAGCGTCCCCTACGCGCTCGTGGCGGGCAACGTGACGGGTGACATCACCCCGCGCACGATCTCCATCGCGGGCACGATGGTCATCGACGCGATGGGCCGCTGGGTCGGTCCCGGCGCGGGTCCGGGCACCGGCGGCTCCGCGGGTGAGAGCCGCTGCGTCGCGGGCACGCGCATCGAGGGCGTGTGCGTGACCTTCACCGACAACTCCAACCCCGGCACCGACTGGAACACCGCCGCCACGACCTGCCAGGGTCTCAACAGCGACCTCTGCTCGGCGACCCAGTACATGCGCCTCCGCTACGCCCACGAGGGCGCCGGCGCCGACATGTTCTACAACGACGTCGTGGGCCGCCGCGCCGTGTGGTCGAAGAACTTCTCGGACAACGACGCGGGCCGTATCAACTTCGCGCTCCAGAGCAGCGACGACCCCTCCATCGCGCAGACCTACGGCTTCGCGTGCTGCACCGGCGCGGCCCCCGCGGATGACGTGACCCGCGCGTCGCTCATCCCCGCGATGGGCTCCTCGTCGGCGGGCGTTCGCATCACGTACATCAACAACCGCGAAGAGACGACGGCGATGGCCGCGGCGCGCATCTGCTCGGCGCTGCACAGCGACCTCTGCTCCAAGGCGCAGTACGTGACCCTCAACGACGCGGGGCGCTTCTCGGGCGACATCCGCCGCCTCACGAACGAGGTCTCGGACAACGACTCGGGCCGCTTCGGCACCATCGTCGGCTCGCGCACCGCCGACAACCCCGCGTGGAACAACGCCTGGGCCTTCGCGTGCTGCATCTCGCAGCGCCCCGCGGACTTCTCGTGCCCCTCGCCCGGCTCGCTCGTCAACGGCGTGTGCGTCGTCGACTCGCACACCGTCGAAGACACCTCGTTCATCGACGCGTCGCGCGCCTGCGCCCGCCTCGGCGCCGACGTGTGCTCCAACAGCCAGATGCAGTCGATCCGCAACGCGGGCCGCTTCCCCGGCGTGCGCGCGTGGACCAACAACGGCGCCGACAACGACTCGGTGCGCGTCGGCGGCCTGCTCTCGTCGATGCCCGACGACCCGAACCCGGTCACCGACCGCTTCGGCTACGCCTGCTGCCTCTGACCGCTCCGCGCTTCTCTCCCTCTCTCTCTCCGCTCCCCCAATTCACTCGATCGGCCAGAGCCACGCGGCGCCGCGAACGCCGCTGGCGTCGCCGTGCATCGCCCGCACGATGCCCGTCTGCACCGCGTCGGAGAACACGTAGCGCCCCCACGCGCGCGGCACCGCGTCGTAGAGCCTCGCGATGTTCGACACGCCGCCGCCGAGCACGATCACGTCGGGGTCGAGCACGTTGATCACCGTCGCGAGCGAGCGCGCCATGCGGTCGGCGTAGCGGTCGAGCGTGGCGATCGCGGTGATGTCTCCCGCGTCGGCGGCCGCGGCGATGGCCGTCGCGTCGAGGGCCTCGCCGGTCACGCGGAGGTGATCGGCCGCGAGGCCCGGCCCCGAGAGAAAGGTCTCGATGCAGCCCGTCTTGCCGCAGTAGCACGGCGGCCCCGGACGCTCTTCATCACGCGGCCACGGGAGTGGATTGTGCCCCCACTCGCCCGCGATCGCGTTGGCGCCGCGGAGCACGCGTCCGTCGACGGTGACGCCGCCGCCGGTGCCCGTCCCCACGATGACGCCGAAGACCACGCGCGCGCCCGCCGCGGCGCCGTCTGCGGCCTCCGAGAGCGCGAAGCAGTTGGCGTCGTTTTCGACGCGCACGGGCCTCGCGAGCGCGACGGTGAGGTCGCGATCGAAGGGCCTCCCGATGAGCACGACGGTGTTGGCGCCCTTCACGCGTCCGGTCACGGTCGAGATGCAGCCGGGCATCCCTACGCCCACGGAGCAGCGCTCGCCGACGCGCGCTTCGAGCTCGCCCACCAGGTCGACGACGGCGCGCACGATGGCGTCGTAGTCGTGGCGCGGCGTGTCGATGCGCTTCGATGCGCGCACGTGGCCGTCGCGGTCGAGGGCGACGCCGTAGGTCTTGGTTCCGCCGAGGTCGATGCCGATGCGCATGGCGCGGAGATCAACCCCGCGGAGGGTCGCGCGTCAACGGTCGCGCGCGGTCACGTCGAAGTGTCTACGCGCGGTCGAAGGCCGCCACGGCGGCGTCGGCGTCGGTCGCGCGTCCGAGCGAGGTGAGCGCCTCGGCCACGGCGCGCACGGTCGCGCGCAGCGACTCCGGGCGGCGCAGCACGTCGCCCATGTGCCCGACGCGGAAGTACTTCGTCTTGATCGCCGGGTGCAGCCCGCCCGCGACGGTGACGCCCCGCGCGCCGATCGCGCCCACGAGCTCGGGCCCGACGCCCTCGGGGTAGAGCACCGCGCTCAGCGTGTTCGCCGCGATGCCCTCGCGCTTCGCGAGGAGCGTGAGGCCCATCGACTTCCATGCGGCGCGCATCCCGTCGGCGACGCGGCGGTGGAGTTCGAAGCGTGCGTCCATTCCGTTCGCGAGGATCTCGTCGAGGCCCACGGGGAGCGCGCGCACGAGCGTGGTTGCAGGCGTCGCGAAGTAGCTCGGACCGCGGGACTCGTACGCGCGCATCACGGGCGCCCACTGTTCGAAGTCCATGGTCATCGGAGGCAGCACGCGGAGCTTTGCGCGCGCTTCGAGGGCGCGTCGGCTCGCCACGAGGAGCGCGAGGCCGGGCGGCAGGGCCTCCCAATGAACGGTAGGTAGACCCTTACCGCGTGCCTGTGCGGCAGCGGTTGGCATGGCGATCGGCTCCGGGCGCAAATTCGCGCCCACGCAGCGGCTTCGCTCGCGTAGATCTGCGGCGGAGGCCGACGGCCGGGAGATCGGACGGTCGAAGTTCGCAGCCACGCCCGACCGATCCCCACGGCCGCCAACCGAAGGATGACATCGCCGCGGATCCCCAGACGAACAAGCGGCTTTCTGCAACGGGTGCAGCTCCTCGATCAGCTCACCGCGCTGCTGCACGACCCTCGACGACGCAAGGGAAAGCGGTGGGCTTCGCCTACCTCCTCGACGTCTTCCTCACCGCCGCCATCCTCCAGACACCTTCCATGAAGGGAGTCGACGGGCCAGCGAGCAGATGGCGATCAAGGTGCCCGACAGCACCCTGGCCTACACCTTCGAGCGCATCGACCCGCGACCCGCACGCTCGGCCCTGCGCGCGCAGGTGCGCCATGCTCGCAGCAAGACCCTGCGGCCCGTGGGCCTGCCTCTGGGCGTGCTCGCCGTCGACGGCAAGACGGTCTGGACGGGCGACCACCGCGGCGACCGCGGTGCCAACTCCAGGACGGGGTCTGGAACCTGCGGGCGATGCGCGCGTGCTCACCAGCGCCGCATCGCGGCCCTGCATCGACCAGGACTTCATCCCCCCGCAGACCAACGAGATGGGCACTTCCCCACCTTCTGGCGGGCGCTGGTTCAGGCATGGAAGCACACGGAGCTGTTCAGCGCCGTGACGCTCGACGCGGGCTACACCTCGCAGGCCAATGCAGCCCTGATCGACGGGGACGGCTACGGCTATGTGATGCGCGTCAACGCCTCGCAGCCCACCCTACGGGCGGAACTGGAGCGGATGCTGCGCCCGCGGGTCGGTCAGCCCGACGCGGTCTCGAACTGGGAGCGCCGCGACGGCCGGAGCGCGCAGCGGCGGCTGTTGCGCACCGACGCGATCGCGGGCTGGGAGGGCTGGGCGCACGTGCGCCAGGGCTGGCTGGTGCAGACGGTGACGCTGGACGACGCGGGCCGTGAGCAGGTGACGATGGAACGGTGGTTCGTGACGAACATGCCGTGGGGTCTGCTGTCGGGGTCCCAGATCCTGTGGGTGGTGCGGGGGCCACTGGGGCATCGAGAACGACTGCAACTGGACGCTACGTGGTGTGGCAGGAGGACGGGACGGCGTGGGCGAGCAACGCCGCGGCCGATCGCCATCCGCTGCAGCTGCTGAGCTGGCTTCGGTTGCTGGCGTTCAACGTGGTGGGATGGCTGCGCGGGGTGCGCCTGCGCAGCCGCCCGTCGGGGAGCTGCGGACGCGCTGCGACGCGTGCTGCTGCCGGGCCCCGGGGAGCTGGACCTGGAGGTGTACTTCGCCCTGCTTGGGTGAGGGGATCCCCGGCGACCTCGCGTTGGACGCCTCCACAACGACCCGCGACTCGACACGCTGCGCCAACCTCATCCTCGTCTTGGGGAGGCCGCCTCACGCTGTGCGCCTGCGGCTCGTCCAACCGCGTGGACGTTTCTGTCGCCGTCCGTTGGGAGGTCCTGGGCCGGGCGGCAGTCCGATCGCCTTCTGCGAGGCCGTGAGGTAGACGTCGGCGCCCCACGCGGCCATCTCGAAGCGCTCGCCCGCGGTGGCGCAGACGCCGTCGAAGACGCTGAGGACGCCGTGCTTCCGCGCGAGCGCGGCGAGGGCCTCGGCGTCGACGCGGACGCCCGTCGAGGTGTCGACGTGGGTGGCGTAGAGCGCGTGCGCCGAGGTGCGCGCGAGGGCGTCGTCGACGGCCGCGAGGTCGGGCTCGTCACCGGGCTCCGCGGCCACGACGGTGACCTCGACGCCGCGGCGACGGAGCATCTCGGCCATGCGGTCGGAGAAGTAGCCGCTGCTGGCGACGACGGCGCGCTGACCGGGGTCGAGGAGGTTCGTGGCGGCGACCTCCATCGCGAGCGTTCCGCTGCCGGGGATGACGAAGGGCTGCGCGTCGTCGGGGGCGCGCCACACCTTGCGCATCGCCGTGAGCGCGCGGCTGAAGGCGTCGATGAAGCCCTTCTCGAGGTGACCCGGCGGCGCTCCGTTGCTGGCCTCGACCACGGCGGGAGAGACCTCGATGGGACCGGGGATCATGAGAAGGGGCATCGGACGACGTCTTCCTCCGCGCGCTCGACGGGCGCGACGGTTCGCGAGGGTGCTGGAGATGTGTAGGGAGAGAGACGGAGAGAATGATTACTTCAGGTCGAGCACGGCGACGCCGGGGAGGAACTTCCCTTCGAACATTTCGAGGGAGGCGCCGCCGCCGGTGGAGACGTGCGTGACCTTGTCGTCGTAGCCGAGCGAGCGCACCGCGGCGGCCGAGTCTCCGCCGCCCACGATGGTGACCGCGCCCTTCGCGGTGATGTCCGCGAAGGCCTTCGCCACGGTGATGGTCCCCTCGTCGAAGCCCTTGATCTCGAACACGCCCATGGGGCCGTTCCAGAGCGCGGTCTTCGCGGTCGAGAGCTTCTCGGCGAAGAGGGCGCGGGTCTTGGGTCCGATGTCCACGCCCATCCAGCCCGCCTCAAGCGTGTCGACGACCTTCGTCGGCGCGCCCGCTTCGACCTTCTGCACCACCACGTGATCGATGGGCAGCACGATGCGCTTGCCCTTGGCCTTGGCGAGCTCGAGGATCTCCTGGGCCATCTTGAGCACGGGCTTCTCGACGCCCTTCTTGTCCTTCACGGTGGTCTCGACGCGCGAGCTGCCCGTCTCGATGCCCGCGGCCTTCATGAAGGTGTAGGCCATCGCGCCGCCGACGAGCACCTCATCGACGAGGCTCAGGAGGTTCTTCACCACGAAGACCTTGTCGCTCACCTTGGCGCCGCCGAGCACCGCCACGAAGGGACGCCCGGGGTTCTTGAGCGCCCCGTGGATCACGTCGACCTCCTTCTTCACGAGGTCGCCCGCCACGCCGCCGCCGAGCGCGCGGGGCACGCCCGTCATCGACGCCGCGTCGCGGTGCGAGGTGCCGAAGGCGTCGTTCACGTACACGTCGGCGAGCTTCGCGAGCTTCTTCGCGAAGCCCTCGTCGTTCACCGCCTCACCGGGGTAGAAGCGGAGGTTCTCGAGGAGGCAGACCTCTCCGTCCTTGAGCGCGGCGACGGCCTCTTCGGCCACGGGGCCCACGCAGTCCGTGACGAACTTCACGGGCTTGCCGAGCACCTCGGCGAGGCGCGCGGCCACGGGGGCGAGCGAGAACTCCTTCTCGTAGCCCTTCTCCGCGGGGCGTCCGAGGTGCGACGCGAGCACGAGGCGCGCGCCCGCGGCGAGCGCGCGGCGGATCGTGGGGGCCGCCGACACGATGCGGAAGTCGTCGGTGATCGCGCCGTTCTCCGTGGGCACGTTGAAGTCGACGCGCATGAAGACGCGCTTGCCCTTGAGCGCCACGTCGTCGATGCCCTTGAGCGCGAGGTTGTCGCCCTTGTCGACGCCCTTCTCGGCCATGAGGGCCGCGAGGTCGGCGACGCGCATCGAGTAGCCCCACTCGTTGTCGTACCAGCTCACGATCTTGAAGAAGCGCTTCTCGCCCTTGAGGTTGTTCTCGAGGGTGGCCTTCGCGTCGTAGATCGACGAGCGGTCGTCGTGGATGAAGTCCGTCGAGACGAGCTCCTCGTCGGTCACGCCGAGCACGCCCTTGAGGTAGGTCTGCGAGGCGCGGCGCAGGGCGGCGTCGATCTCTTGAATCGACGTGTCCTTCTCGGTGCGGATCGTGAGGTCGACGGCGGAGACGTCGGCCGTGGGCACGCGGAAGGCCATGCCCGTGAGCTTGCCCTTCGTCGCGGGGAGCACCTCACCGACGGCCTTCGCGGCGCCCGTCGACGAGGGGATGATGTTGATCGCCGCCGCGCGTCCACCGCGCCAGTCCTTCTTCGAGGGGCCGTCGACGGTCTTCTGCGTGGCCGTGTACGCGTGGATCGTGGTCATGAGGCCCGACTCGATGCCGAAGCCCTCCTTCATGAGCACGTGCACGACGGGGGCGAGGCAGTTGGTGGTGCACGACGCGTTCGACACGATGTGGTGCCGCGCGGCGTCGTACTCGTCGTGGTTGACGCCCATGACGATGGTCTTCACGTCGACGCCCTTGCCCGGCGCGGTGATGAGCACCTTCTTGGCGCCCGCGGCGAGGTGGGCGCGCGCGAGGTCGGCCTCGGTGAAGAGCCCCGACGCCTCGATCACGATGCCGACGTTCATCTCCTTCCAGGGGAGGAGCGAGAGGTCCTTCGGCGCGGGGAGGCAGCGGATGCGACGTCCGTTGACCACGAGCACGTCGTTCTCGGCGCGCGAGGGGTCGCTCTTCTCCGTCGAGATCTCTCCGCGGAAGCGCCCGTGCACCGAGTCGTACTTGAGCTGGTACGCGAAGTAGTCCGCGTCGGTCGACACGTCGACCACCGCGACGATGTCGAGCTCATCGCCAAGCAGACCGTTCTCGACCATGGCGCTCACGACCAGTCGGCCGATACGCCCGAACCCGTTGATTGCGACGTTGATCATGGCCACCGCAATAGTCCAAGCGGCGCCCCGCTGGAAGACCGATTCGCGCCCCGCGAAGCGAAGTCACGCGCGTGTCTCATCGATGTGCGCAGCCGTTGCGCGCGGCCGCACACGCGTCGCATCGGACGCGCTGAACGCGCTTTGTTTCAGCGGATTTCTGCGACCGTGCAGAGTTCTTCGAACGCTTCTCGCACGTCGTCGGCGAGCGCGGACACATCGGGCACCGCGTCGGGGTCGGCGTAGAGGCCGAGGAACATCCCGCCGTCGTAGCTCGCGATGGCGACGCCGACGCCCTGGTGATCGAAGAGGGGCACGACGGCGTGGATCGAGGTCATGCGCGCGCGCCCCACGTAGAGCGGGAGCTGCGGTCCGGGCACGTTGGTGACGGTGACGTTGAAGGCGCGGAGCATGGCGGCGGCGCGGAACACCGCGGACACGACGTTGGGTCCGCCGAGGTCTCCGATGCGCTCGAGGAAGGCGGCCCCTTCGATCTCGTGCGAGGCGTGCTTGAGCTGGTCGCACGCGCGGTGCACCGCTTCGAAGCGTCGCCGCGCGTCGGCGTCACTCAGCGGGAGCTGCGCGAGCACGAGGGAGATGTGGTTCCCGCCGTCGCCGAGGTCGTCCTGGCGCGGGCGGAGGTTGACGGGCACGAGCGCGCGGAAGTCGCGCATCTCGTCGACGGGGTCTCCGCGTCGCGCGAGGTGACGACGCAGCGCCGCGGTGACGGTCGTGAGCGCGACGTCGTTGAGCGTGCCGCCGAGCGCGTGGCGTACGGCCTTCGCGCGGGCGAGGTCGAGGCGCAGCCCCGCGAAGGTGCGCCGCGGCCCCACTTCGGCGGGGTTGATCGACGACGGCGACGCGGGGACGACGCCCTCTCGCAGCGTGTCGAAGAGGCCGCCCACGACGTCTCGCGCGTGCGCGCCGCCGTCGGAGAGCGTCCCTCGCAGATCGCGCAGCGCGTGGACCACGGAGCGCGCGCTGTCGGTCACGAGCGCGGTCGCGATCTCGATGGCGCGCGGCGCGGGGCGCGGGCTCCACGGCGTGATCTCGGGGAGGTGATCACCGGGCTCCGCGCGGAACAGCGACGCGAGCACGGCCATGCCCGCGACGCCGTCGACCATCGCGTGGTGGGCCTTGATGAGCATGGCGAAGCGTCCGCCCGAGAGGCCCTCGACGAGCCACGCCTCCCAGAGGGGGTGACGTCGATCGAGGGGGTGCGAGAACACGCGCCCCGCGAGAGCCATCAGCTGCGCGTCGTCACCCGGTCGAGGGAGCGCCGTGTGTCGCACGTGATCCTCGACGCGGTACCGGGGATCATCGACCCACACGGCCCCGAGGCCGGGCATCTCGCGCACGACCTGGCGAAACCGCGGAGCCTCGGAGACGCCCGCTTCGAGGAGGCGCGTGAGGCGCGCGGCGTCGAGGGCTCCGTCGGCCGCGACGAGGTCGCCGCCGTCGAAGACCATCACCGCGCCGATGTGCATCATCAGCGCGCCCCCCTCGATGTCGAGGAACACACGGTCGGTGGCCGATAGCTTGTCGAGGTTCACGACGCATCGTCGCAGTTTTTCGTCCCGCCACGTAGCCCTCCGACACCGACGGCCATGCGGGAACACCCTCGCGCCGGGAGACCTACATCCCGTCTCGGACGGGGGGTGAACAGCGTTGTGACCGTACGAGCGCCACGCGATGCCGTGAAATCGCGGCTTCTGCCGCTGGCCTCGTGATTGCTCAACAGGGTCACGACACGATGCAGACGTTCAACGCGTTGACCAGGGCAGTCGGGGTGGGCTTCGTGGCGTTGGCGTTCGGGGGCTGTGCGGCCGACGAGCTCGACTCCGACGACTGGGACGAGAGCTTCGAGACGAGCGAGATCGCGGTGGCCGGTCGGTGGATCCCGTCGGCGAGCGTGACGGCGCTCTCGGACCGTCAATACGCGCGCTACGACGACGCGCCGCCGTGGGCGGGCGGGCGCTACTGCGGCGGACGCTTTCTCTCGGGCTCGCGGCAGCTCGGGGACTACCTCCAGGCGAACTTTCGCGGCGTGAGCTCCTACGGCGGGTACGTGTGCCGACAGAACACGGCCAACGCGGCGCAGACCTCGATGCACGGCACCGGACGCGCGATCGACGTGATGATCCCGACGCGCGCGGGCGGGGCCGCGGACAACACCGTGGGCGACGCCGTCGCCGCGTGGCTCATCACCAACGCGAGCGAGCTCGGCGTGCAGCTCGTCATCTGGGATCGCAGCTCGTGGAACGCGAGCCGCCCCGCGGGTTCGAAGCTCCGCGCCTACGGCGGACCGCACCCCCACAACGACCACCTCCACGTCGAGCTCAACACCGACGGCGCCACCGCGCGCACCTCCTGGTACAGCAACCACGGCGTCGCGCCGCTCCCCGGCGCGTCGACGCCGACGCCCGCGCCCACGCCTGCCCCCACGCCCGCGCCGACGCCCGCGCCGACGCCGACGCCCGCGCCCGCCGCGGTGTACATGCGCGTCAACGTGTCGGCGCTCAACCTCCGCCGCGGCCCCTCGACGACCGAGGCCGTGATCGGCTCGATGCCCTGCGGCTCGCGCGTGGCCTTCGTGAGCGGACCGTCGTCGGGCTGGTATCAGGTCGACTACAGCGGCACGCGGGGATGGGCCTCGGGCAACTACCTCCTCCCCGAGTCGAGCTTCTCCGCCTCGGTCTGCGGCCGCTGAACGCGCCGCGGCATGGCGCCGTTGCGCGCGCCTTTCTGAGCGTGTTACCCCGTTGATCTACGGCGGGTCGCGTGGGCGCCGCCGTCGAACGGACGGACCTCATGGCTCGCGGCGATGACGGCGGCGCAGCGCGCTTCCTGCGAAGGGCGACCACGCTCCTCGCGCTCGTCGCGACGCTCGCGCTCGTCGTCGGGCTGAGCCCCGCGCTCTTCGCGCTCACGGTCGTCTTCGACCTCGCGACGGGCGCCCGCTTCGCCACGACGCGCGGCCTCTTCATGGTGCTCGTCTACCTCGCGTACGAGCTCATGGGCGTGCTCATCGCGACGGCGATCTGGCTGCGCGGCGGCGACGCGGAGCGGCAGCTCGACGCGAACTTCAGGCTCCAGTGGTGGTGGGCCGGAGGGCTCTTCGACTGGACCCGCGCCATCTTCGGGCTGCGCGTCGAGACCCGCGGCGTCGAGTGCGCGCGCGGCGGACCGGTGTTCGTGCTCTCGCGTCACGCGAGCGTCGCGGACACGCTCCTCGCGGCGGCGCTGCTCTCGCGGCCCTACGGACTGCGGCTGCGCTACGTGCTCAAGCGCGAGCTGCTCTGGGACCCGTGCCTCGACATCGTGGGGAGGCGCGTCCCCAACGCCTTCGTGCAGCGCGGATCGCGCGACACCGCGGGCGACGTGGCGGCCGTGCGCGGACTCGCGGAGAACCTCGGCCCGCGCGACGGCGTGATGATCTTTCCCGAGGGGACGCGCGCCACCCCCGCGATGCGCGCGCGCGTGCTCGAGAAGATCGAGTCTTCGCCGACGGCCACCGTCGAGCAGCGCGAGGCCGCGCGGAGGCTCGCGCATGTGCTCCCACCGCGCCTCGAAGGGGTGCTCGCGCTGCTCGACGCCGACGCGCGCGCCGACGTGATCTTCATGGCGCACAGGGGCTTCGAGAGCGTGCGTTCGCTGGCCGACCTTCGCCGCGGGAGCCTCGTCGGACAACACGTGACGGTGAGCCTCTGGCGCTGCCCTCGGGCTGAGATTCCCGAGGATCGCGATGGGCGCGTCCGCTGGCTCAACGCGCAGTGGCAGCGCGTCGATGACGAGGTCGGCGCGGGGTGAGTCGCCCCCTCTCCAGCGCTGCCGCGCGCCCAGCCCCCGAGGATCGCTCCCCGCTGCTCTCATCTCGCGGAAGCGCCTATCGAGAAGGTCGTTTCACTGAACCAGGGACGCGGAGAAGGGGCTCGCCCGGGGTTCGACGCACGGGATCGCGGCGTGGCGCGCCTTGTTGGAGCCTAAGATTGACGCGCGCTGCGCGCCTTGTTGGAGCCAGTGATTGACGCGCGATGCGCGCCTTGTTGGAGCCTGTGATTGACGCGCGATGCGCGCCTTGTTGGAGCCTGTGATTGACGCGCGATGCGCGCCTTGTTGGAGCCTGAGATTGACGCGCGATGCGCGCCCGGGGTTCGGCGCAGGGGATCGCAGGGTGTCTCTCCCCGCCTCACCGCCGGGCAACAGAGGGTGGCGCCCCCACAAGGGGGGCGGGAGCTGGCTGACTCCACCAGGAAGCGCGATCTGGATCGAGCCATCACGGAGGCCAACACTGCGGCGATGCCACCACGCACCCCGCGCGGAAAGGGCCGTGCGAAGAGGGCAATTCATGGGCGCAAGGAAAGGGTGCGCACGCCGCCCAGAGCGCCTCTTCTTCAGAGCGACAGCCAGCTCCCGCCCCCCTTGTGGGGGCGCCACCCTCTGTTGCCCGGCGGTGAGGCGGGGAGAGACACCCGGCGATCCCATGCGCCGAACCCCGGGCGCGCAGCGCGCGTCAATCTCAGGCTCCAACAAGGCGCGCAGCGCGCGTCAATCTCAGGCTCCAACAAGGCGCGCAGCGCGCGTCAAGCTCGCGCTCCAACAAGGCGCGCAGCGCGCGTCAATCTCAGGCTCCCACAAGGCGCGCAGCGCGCGTCAATTTCAGGCCCCACAAGGCACACAGCGCGCGTCAATCTCAGGCTCTCACAAGGCGCGCAGCGCGCATCAATCACAGGCGCGGAACCCCGATGCGAGACACGCCGAGATCCCGTGCGTCGAACCCGCGCGAGCCCCTGCTCCGCGTCCCTGGTTCAGCGAAACAACTTCTCGATCGGCTCTTCCGTGAGAGGAGAGCAGCGGTGAGCGATCCTCGGGGGATGCTGCGCGCCGCGGGCGAGCGCGACGCAGACGGCTGACGCAGGGCGCTCGCGGCTCCCTCTCCGCGCTGCCGCGTCGGAGAGGGAGCGCGAAGCGCGGCTACTGGAGGATGGGGAGCGAGCGCACCTTCGAGGCGGCCTCGACGAAGGTCGGGAGCTTGTCGAAGTTGAGGTAGCGGTAGACCTTGTCGGCCTTCGACTGGAGGTCACGCGCGTAGGTCAGGTACTCCTCGGGCGTGGGGAGCCGACCGAGCATCGAGGCCACCGCGGCGACCTCCGCCGACCCGAGGAACACGTTGGTGTCCTTGCCGAGGCGGTTGGGGAAGTTGCGCGTCGACGTCGAGACCACCGTCGCGCCCTGGAGCGCCTGCGCCTGGTTGCCCATGCAGAGCGAGCATCCCGGCATCTCGGTGCGCGCGCCGGCGCCCGCGAACTGCGCGTACGTGCCCTCTTCCATGAGCTGCGACTGATCCATGCGCGTCGGGGGGGCGATCCACAGGCGCGTGGGCACGGGCTTCGCGAACTTCTGGAGCAGCGAGGCCGCCGCGCGGAAGTGACCGATGTTGGTCATGCACGAGCCGATGAAGACCTCGTCGATCTTGGTGCCCGCGACCTCCGACAGCTTCTTGATGTCGTCGGGGTCGTTGGGGCACGCGAGCAGCGGCTCGGTGATGGTGTCGATGTCGATCTCGATGACCTTCGCGTACTCGGCGTCGGCGTCGGGCTCCATGAGCGTGGGGTTGGCGAGCCACGCCTCCATCTTGCTCGCGCGGCGCTCGAGCGCCGTGGCGTCCTGGTAGCCGTTCGCGATCATCGAGCGGAGGAGCGTCACGTTGGAGCGCAGGTACTCCGCGATGGGCTCCTTGTTGAGCCGCACGGTGCAGCCCGCGGCGGAGCGCTCGGCCGTCGCGTCGGCGAGTTCGAAGGCCTGCTCGATGGTGAGGTTCGGGAGCCCCTCGATCTCGATGATGCGTCCGTTGAAGACGTTCTTCTTGCCCTTCTTGGCCACCGTGAGATCGCCCGTCTGGAGCGCCGCCCACGGGATCGCGTTGACGAGGTCGCGCAGCGTCACGCCGGGCTGCATCGTGCCCTTGAAGCGCACGAGCACGCTCTCGGGCATGTCGAGGGGCATGATCCCGAGCGCCGCCGCGAAGGCCACGAGCCCGCTGCCCGCGGGGAACGAGATGCCCAGCGGAAAGCGCGTGTGCGAGTCGCCGCCGGTGCCCACCTGATCGGGCAGGAGCATGCGGTTGAGCCACGAGTGGATGATCCCGTCGCCGGGCCGCAGCGCGACGCCGCCGCGCGCGTGCATGAACTCGGGCAGGGTCTTCTGCGTCTCGATGTCGACGGCGCGGGGATAGGCCGCCGTGTGACAGAACGACTGCATCACGAGGTCCGCCGAGTAGCGCAGACAGGCGAGCTCCTTGAGCTCGTCGCGGGTCATGGGCCCGGTGGTGTCTTGCGAGCCGACGGTCGAGGTCACGGGCTCGCAGTAGGTGCCCGGACGCACGCCCGCGACGCCGCACGCGTGGCCGACGATCTTCTGCGCGAGGGTGTATCCCTTGCCGGTGTCCTTGGGCTGCACGGGCAGGCGGAAGGTCTCGCTCGGACCGAGCCCGAGGGCCTTGCGCGCCCGCGTCGTGACGCTGCGACCGATGATGAGCGGAATGCGTCCGCCGGCCTGCACCTCGTCGAGGAGCACCTGGGTCTTGAGCTCGAAGGTGGCGATGGTCTCGCCGGCCTCGTTCACGACCTTGCCCTCGTAGGGATACACGGTGATGACGTCGCCCATCGCGAGCTTCGTCACGTCGCACTCGATGGGGAGCGCACCCGAGTCTTCCATCGTGTTGAAGAAGATCGGCGCGATCTTGCCGCCGAGCACGAGGCCGCCGGAGCGCTTGTTGGGCACGTGGGGGATGTCATCGCCCATGTGCCAGAGCACGGAGTTGGTGGCCGACTTGCGCGACGAGCCGGTGCCCACGACGTCGCCCACGTAGGCGATGGGGTGGCCCTTCTTCTTGAGCTCGGCGATCTGCGCGACGGCGTTGGTGATGCCTTCGCGGGGGTTCTTGAGCATCGCGACGGCGTGCAGGGGGATGTCCGGGCGGCTCCACGCCTCGGTGGCCGGCGAGAGGTCGTCGGTGTTGGTCTCGCCCACGACCTTGAAGACCGTGACGGTGATCTTGTGGGGCACGGCGGGACGCGCGGTGAACCACTCGGCCTTCGCCCACGAGTCGAGGACGGCCTTCGCGTTGGCGTTGCCGCCCTCGGCCTTCTTCGCCACGTCGTCGAAGGCCGCGAACACGAGGAGCGTGCGCGAGAGCTGCTTCGCGGCCACGGCGCCGAGCGCGGCGTCGTCGAGGAGCTCGATCAGCGGGTCGACGTTGAAGCCCCCGAGCATGGTGCCGAGGAGCTCGGTGGCCCGCACGCGGTCGATGAGGGGCGACGCGGCGCGGCCTCGGGCGATGTCGGCGAGGAAGGCGGCCTTGACCCTCGCGGCGTCGTCGACGCCCGCGGGGACGCGGTTCACGAGGAGGTCGAGGAGGAAGGACTCCTCGCCCGCGGGCGGCGCCTTGAGCAGAGCCACCAGCGCGGTCACCTGCGCGGCGTCGAGCGGGAGGGGAGGGACGCCCTGTTCTGCACGCTTCGCTACGTGCTCGCGATAGGCATTCAGCATGACACTTCTCCGTCTCGGGCAGCGGCTTGCGGGGGTGGGGCACCGGCGGCGGTGATGCGCGCGGCGGCGCTTCCCTTCGGTCTGCCTTCGACGCCGCGGAACCTAACGCAGAGATCCCATGCGCGGAATTGGATAGTTTCGATGGTATCGATGCTATTTCTGCATGGATGGATCTCCTGCTTCTGCGGTCGTTCCTCGCGGTGGCGGAGCACCGCACGATCACCCGCGCGGCGCGGGCCCTGGGGCTCACGCAGCCGGCGCTCACCCGTCGGCTCCAGCTCCTCGAGGAGGACATCGGCGCGTCGCTCTTCGAACGCAGCCGCCGCGGGATGAGCCTCACCGACGCGGGCCGCCTCGTGGCCGACGAGGCGCGCGTCCTGGTCGCCCGCTACGCCTCGATGCAGGAGCAGGTGCGCGCGCGGTCGAGCCTCGAGACCGGCGTGGTGCGCATCGGCGGCGGCGCGACGGCGGTGTCCTTCGTGGTTCCGCAGGCCATCGCGCGCTTTCAGAAGCAGTACCCCGGCGTGCGCTTTCACGTGCGCGAGGAGGGCAGCCGCGAGGTCGAGGCCGACGTGCGCGACGAGCGCATCGAGCTCGGCATCGTGACCCTCCCGGTGCACTCTCGTGAGTTCGAGGTGGTCCCCCTGCGGCGCGACCGCATCGTGCTCGTGGCGGCGCCCGACCACCCCCTCGCCCGCCGTCGCCGCGTCGACGTCAAAGACCTCGCGGGCCACGCCTTCGTGGGCTTCGAAGCGGGCAGCGCGATCCGTCAGCTCATCGACACGGCGCTGCGCGAGGCCGACGTCGAGGTCAACGTGCAGATGGAGCTCCGCTCCATCGCGGCCACGCTCGAGATGGTGGCCCACACGCAGAGCCTCGCCTTCGTCAGCCAGCTCGGCGTCGAGGGGCGCGACACGGGCGTCGAGGTGGTCGAGGTGCGCGGGCTCACCATCCACCGCAGGCTCGCGGTGATCAGCAAGCTCGGGCGCCCGCTCTCCCCCGCGGCGAGCGCGTTCTCGGCGCTGCTGAAGTAGCGCCCCGCGTCACATCCGCGTGAGCCGCGCCACGAGCGCCACCGCGATGAGCGCCCCCACCGCGACGACGGCGCCGCGCAGCACGCGCATCACCGCGCCCACCGAGCGCATCGCGTCGAGCGCGTGCGTGAGGTCGTCACCCGAGGTCGTCGCGACGGCGACGCAGTGCTTCGCAGCGCGGCGCATCCAGCGCGCGAGCACCGCGGCGATGAAGGCCGCGCCGAGCGAGGCGCCCGCGAGCACCCCGAGGATCGAGGCGCCGGGGCCGAGCGCGCGCAGCGTGAGGAGCGCCTCGAAGGCCAGCGCCACGAGCAGCGGCGAGAGCACGTAGAGCAGCGCGCCGCCGCGCGCGAGGGCCGCGCCGAGCGCGTCGAAGTCACGGCCGTCGGCGGGCGAGAACTCGTAGCCCGAAGGCGTGCTGTCGTCGCGCATGGTCAGCCTCCGTGAGGCAGGAGCGAGAGGGCCGTGAGCGCCGCCGCGACCACCGCGACGACGAGCATCACCGCCACCGCCGCGAAGGCGCCTCGGAGCCCGCGGACGCCGCGCATGAGATGGGCGACGTCGCGACCGCGCGTCCCGGCGACGGCGTGGAGGTCGCGCGACGCAGACACGAGCTGCGAGCCCGCCCAGGCCGCGGCGACGCCGGTGACGACGCCCGCGACGGAGGCCGCGAGCGAGGCGCGCGCCGAGAGCATCGCCGTGGGCCGCGCGAGGCCCGCGAGGCCGCCGAGCGCGAGGAGCGCGCCGAGGGCGACGGCGACGCTCCCCGTGAAGCGTGCCCCGCGGGCGACGTCGACGAAGACCGCCTCGTCGGAGGTCGAGAACTCGTGCTCGGGCGGCGGCGATGGGGGCGTGGGTGAAGACACGGCGTGGCTACTTCTTGGAAGGAGAGAACAACACCCAGCCGATGAAGCCGAGGATGGCCGCGGTGACCGCGAGGCCGAAGAACACGTTGACCGAGTAGGCCCACACGAGGAGCCGCCCCAGTTCGAAGATCAGCACGAGGAGGTCGAAGATCGAGCCCGACCCGCCGCTCGACGACGATCCGCCGCTCGACGACGATCCACCCGACGACCAGCTCGACGAGCTCGACGACGAGCTCGACGACGAGCTCGATGACGAACTCGACGAACCGCTCCCCCAGGAGGAGCCGCCGAAGGAGCCGCCCGTCGTCTGCCCGGTGAGCGTGAGCGCGCTCGGGTCGTGGGGCGAGGCGATCGACGCGCGCGGCGCGACGAGCGACGCGCAGAGCAGCGCCGCCAGCGCGAGCGCCGAGAGGAGCCGGGTGATGGTTCGCATGCGTCGTGTCATCAGAGGTCCCACCCCACGAAGCCCGAGGCCTGGATCGCGTAGGCCCACGAGAGTCCCGTCACGAAGACGCTGCCCACGGAGCCCTGAACGCCGAGCGAGAGGCGCCGGTAGTGCCCGATGAGCCACACCTCGAGCAGCAGCGGGAGCCGCAGCGCGGGGTCGGGCACGACGCGCAGCACCATCGGCGACACGACGCTCGCCGCGACGTGCACGTAGTCGTTGCGCCAGCGCCCCACGAGCGCGGGCGTGAAGCTCACCGCGCCCGCGAGGGAGATCAGCGGCACCGTCAGGCCGCCCGCGAGCGTGAGGTCGACGCCCCAGCCCATGCGCTCGCCGACGAGCGTGCGGCGCGTCGCGATGGAGCCGCCCACGGCGCTCGCGGGGAGGTGCCACTCGACGGCGAAGCCGAAGCGGTCGGAGAGCCACGCGCCCGCGGAGAGCTCGGGGGTGCCGAAGGTCGCCGTCACCACGCGACCGGCCACGGGGGCGCGCAGCGCGAGCGGGTCGGCGCGGCACTCGCGCGCGCAGAGGAGCGCGGCGGGGAGCGCGAGCGCGAGGGTCGACGTGCGGCGCGCGGCGGTCATCGCAGGAGCGTCACGTTGTGAAACGTGCCGGTGGCGAGGCTCATCGTGGCGTCGGCGTCGCGGCGCAGCACGCTGTCGAGCCACAGGTCGAGGACCGTGAGGGCGTCGCGGCGCGTCTCGGCCCGCGCGTCGGCCGTCGGGGGCCGCGGGCCGTCGCTCGTGAGCTCGTCGTTCGTGGGGTCGTCGGTCCACGCGAAGTGGTTGAGCGCGTCGACCTGCGCGTAGAGCTTGGGGTCTTCGAAGACCGTCGTGAACGCGCCCTGAACGCGCGTGAGCGCCGTGGGGACGTCGGCCGTGCCCGCCATGAGCAGCGCGTGCGCGCCGCGGCGCGCGCGGATGGCGTCGTAGTCGGCGTCGGCGGGATAGGCCGCGAGAACGGCCACCGCGCTGAAGTCGGTGTAGTGCGCCCACTGGCGCGCGGCCACGACGCCGCCGAGGCCGTGGCCCATCACCGCGGCGAGGGCCGAGGGGTCGATGGCGCCGCGGAGCGTCCCCGTCTCGGCGGCGGCGTCGCGCACGGCGCGGAGCGCGAGCACGGCGTGGTCGGCGTCGAGCATCGCGAGGTTGAAGGGGTGGTCGGGCAGGATCACCACGTAGCCCCGCGTGGCGAGGTGCGCCGCGAGCCAGCGGTACCGCCCGCGCGAGACCGCCGCGTCTTGCACGAACACCACGGCGGGGTACGGCGCGCTCTCGGCCTCGAGGCTCCCGTCGACGCGCGCGGGGAAGACCACCTGCACCTTCAGCGCGTCGGTCACCCTCGCCTGCGCGGTGAAATCGACGGCGGCGGCGCCGCGAGGCCCGTCGAACCCGAGCACGCCCGCGCGCGTCGGATCGGGCGGCGTGACCATGAGGCCGGGCGCCGTGGGGTACGGCGAGCACGCGCAGACGAGCGCCGCGACGAAGCCGAGTCGGGTGAGCGCGCGTGCCATGCGACGGGCGATTCTGGAGGAGGACGCGCGAAAGGTCACGACGCGAAGCGACGCCTCCGCCAGAGGCGCGCGGCGGCCGTGAGCTGCGCGACGACGATCGCCGCGAGGCAGGCCCACGAGAGGGCGGTGTAGCGCGCGGTGATCTTCGCCTCGTTCCACCCGTGGTCGTCGCGGAGCCTGGTCATGTCGCCGGTGTCGGCGAGGGCGGCGTCCCAGGGGATGAGGTCCCAGTCGCGCGCGGCCTCGCGCCAGAAGAGCGAGGCCGACACGAAGCAGCACGCCCCGAGCGCGAGCACCACCCAGCGGAAGCGCCCCCACTGGAGCCTCGGCGGCATCTCCCAGTGCGCCAGCACGACCAGGAGCGCGCCGAGCACCAGCTCGCCGCCGCAGCCCATGAACACCCGCACGGTGTCTTGCGTGGCCTCGCTCAAACCCCACGTGCACACGAGCGACGCGACGCCGTACGCGCCGCACGCGAGCACGGGCGCCAGGGTCTTCGCGCGCAGCCCCGCCCACACGCCCGCGCCGCTCAGGGCGAGCACCACGAAGTGAACGAAGAGGCTCCTGCCCGGCGTGGTGTACGTGACGCCGATGGGGAGCGGCACCGACATGTTTCCGCACGCCCACGCGGCGGAGGCGTGCCCGAGCTCGTGGAGCGACACGCGGATGCCGTGGAGCAGGAGGTTCCCGATGCCCGTCGTGCGCACGACGGCGACGACCGCGAACGACACGGGCACGCCGAGGAGGCACTGGCGCAGGGTCATCCCCTGGTCGACGTGCACGTCGGGATCGACCTTCGGGATGGGCACCGCCACGGCCTCGGTGACCGACGCGGGCACCGCGGGCGGCGGTCTCACGGCGACGACGGCCTCGGTGCGAGGCTTCGTGCGCGGCGCCGCGGCGTTGATCGCGCGCATCGCCGCGAGCGACGAGAGCGGCGCGAAATGGCCTTCACAATACGGGCAACGGAGCAGGTGCGGCGCGCCCGGAACCTCGGCGTACGCGACGCTCACGAGGCACACGCCGGGACACCGCGGGCACAGCGGCGCGTCGGGCGCCGCCGCGGGGAGCTCATCGGGCACGTCCCTCAGGTCGCGCGCGGTGTTGAGCACCTGCGCGAGCTCTCCCGCGTCGAACCACGCGCCGTTGCACCGCGGGCAGAGGTCGAGCGTCGTCGCGGCGTCGAACGCGAAGGGCTCGAACGCGACCTGACAGCGCGGGCATCGAGGCGCCGCGGTCATCGCCCGAGGGTGTCGAGCACGAAGCTCTTGTTGCCCGAGTGCTTCTGGCTCCCCACGACGATGGCCACGGTGTCTCCGTCGCGCGCCTTGAGCGTCTCGCGGGCGATCGCCTCGGCCGCGTGCAGCGCGTCGTTGGGGTTCGCGGGCATCGTCGCGCACACGGGGATCACGCCCCACTGGAGCGCGAGCCGCTGCGCGATGGCCTCCGTCGGCGTCACCGCCACGATGGGCGCCGCGGGGCGGAACTCGGCCACGAGGTCGGCCGTGCGCCCCGAGTGCGAGAACACCACGATGCCCGCGAGCGTCGCGTGGCGCGACGTGATCGCCGCCGAGGCCGCGCAGGCGCTGGCGAAGTCCCACCCCATCGACTGCGGCGCGTGGGCGACGACGGAGCGGTAGAGGGCCGACGACTCGATCTCGCGGATGATGGAGTCCATCATCTTCACGGCCTCGACGGGGTACCGGCCCGAGGCGGTCTCGCCCGAGAGCATGAGCACGTCGGAGGCGTCGAGCACGGCGTTGGCGACGTCGGCGGCCTCGGCGCGCGTGGGGCGCGGCGAGCGGATCATCGAGTCGAGCATCTGCGTCGCGGTGATGACCAGCTTGCTGCGCTCGTTGGCGAGCTTGATGGCCTCCTTCTGCACGAGGGGGACCTTCTCGGGGCCGAGCTCGACGCCGAGGTCGCCGCGCGCGACCATGATCCCCTCGCAGCGGTCGATGATGGCGACGAGGTTCTCGACGGCCTCGGGCTTCTCGATCTTCGCGATGATGGGGATCCCCTCGCCGATGAGGGCGCGCGCCTCGTCGAGGTCACTCGGGCGACGCACGAACGAGAGCGCGAGGTAGTCCACCCCGAGCTCCATCGCGAGCTTCGCGTCGACGTGATCCTTCGGGGTGAGCGCGGGCACCGAGAGGCGCGCGCCGGGCACGTTGATGCCCTTGCGATCGGAGAGCGTCCCGCCCACCTCGACCACGCACACCACGTCTTCGCCGTGCACCTCCTTGACGCTGAAGCGCAGGAGCCCGTCGTCGAGGAGCACCGCGTCGCCGGGCCTGAGGTCGTTGGCGAGCGGATAGGTGCACCAGACCTCCGAGGCGTCTCCCTTCACGGCGCGCGTGGTGAGGGTGAAGGTCTGCCCCTCGACGAGGTTGACGGGGCCACCGGCGAAGGTGCCGCAGCGGATCTTGGGGCCCGAGAGGTCGCCGAGGATGGCGACGTGACGGCCCGCGCGCTTCGCGGCCTCGCGGATGTTGGCGACGGTGGCGCGGTGCTCGTCGGCGAGTCCGTGCGAGAAGTTCACGCGGAAGCCGTTGACCCCCGCGGCCAGGAGGGCGTCGAGCATCGCGGGCTCACGGCTGGCGGGTCCCACCGTGGCGAGGATCTTGGCGTTTCGCATGCGCGCGAGTGTCTCACCGCGCGCCGTGGCGGGGGAAGCGGGTCGTTCGCGCGCGCAGACGGCGGCGCCGCGCGGGGCCGCGAGTGTGTATCCTCGCGCGCATGGAGGTCCTCGCTGCGCTCCCCGCGCTCCTCGGCTTCGCCGTTCACATCGGCGTGGTGGTCGCGCTCTACGCCTGGGGCCGCCGCGTCGCCGCCCGCCTCGGGGGCGCGTGGTGGCAGCGCGCCGCGATGCTCCCGCTCGTCGCGGTCGCGAGCGAGTTCCTGGGCGTCGCGCTCACGGCGGTGTTCCTCGTGCGGAGCTTCGGGGCGCTCGGCAACGTCGATCCGTCGCGCAAGGCCGAGATGCTCGCCCGGTCGATCTCGAACGCGATGAACGCCACGGCCGTGTTCGGCGGCATCGCCGCGATGCTCTACCTCGCGAGCGTCGTCGCGTTCACCGCCGGCACGCTCCGCGCGCGCCGCGAGGACCAGGCTCGCCAGGCCTGACCGCGGCGGTCGCGCGCCGCGCCTCGCGTGATGAAGCGCGGCCGCCCGCGCGTCTTTCTACCTCTACTGTCCCGGACGAGCGCTGCGCCCCCACGCCGCGTGTTGAAACACGCGGCAGGGAAGGCAGTTCGAGATCGATCTGAATGAAGTCCCGCTCCGCGGGACTCGCGCACGAGGCTCCGATTGGGAGTCCTGCGAAGCGGGACTTTTCGCAGGATGCTCACAAAATGTTTCCTGCCGCGTGTTTCCAACACGCGGCGTGAAGGCCCAGGCTTCATCCGGGACAGTAGAGCTACGCCGCGAAGAACTCCCGCCGAGCTCGTCCGTTGCAATGCGCCACACCCGACAACGGAGTCTCGATGCACCGCTCGCAGCTCTCTCGCGCGGCCCTCACGGCCCTGTGCGCCGCCCTCGCCATCAACGCCCGCACGGCGTCCACGCAGACCATCCCCGCGCCCCGCGTGCTCACCTTCGACGCGGGCGCCCCCGCGCAGCAACCCGTGGTCCCCGCAGCGCCCGTGGTCCCCGCAGCGCCCGTGGTCCCCGCAGCGCCCGTGGTCCCCGCAGCGCCGTTCGTACGCACGGGGTGGAGCGAGGCCGAGCTCCGCGCGCACCCGTGGCTGCGCGGGCAGACCTCGCCGCGGACGCTCGGCCCCGATCATCAAGACGTCACGCCGGAAGCCGCGCTCGACGAGGGGCCCTTGCATGATCGCCTCGCGGCCATCGCGCGCGAGTACGTGGCGTGGGGACGCGTCGACGACGAGCTCCGATGGGCCCCGTGGCTCTGTCGACAGCCCCGGCCGAGCCTCCCGAGGCTCAGCGCCGCCGCGTCGGGCGGGCCCACGCAGACGGTCTATTTCCTCTATGCGCGAGACCGAACGGCGTACCTCGCGCGCACCGCGTCGAGGCTCCAGGTGATCGTGAAGGAGTCGTGGACGCACCGCCCCGTCGACCTCGCGCACGCCACCCAGGTCCACGCCGCGCACCTCGTCGCGCGCACCCCCGAGGGCGCCACCGTGGAGCCCGATCAGCCCGCGGGGCTCTTCGTGATGATGCGCGTTGACGCGCGCGATCCGCGCTCCGACCGTGGATGGATCTACGGGACGGTCTCGCCCGAAGGCGAGGTCACCTCGTCGGGGCGCATCGCGGCGTGCATGGGGTGCCACGTCGACGCGGGCCCCGGTCGCCTCTTCGGACTCGGACGTCGCGGATAGGGCGTCGCGCGCGCTCAGCGCACGGCGGAGACGCGCTCCCTCGACGCGGAGGTCGGTCGGAGGATCGCCTCGATGGCGAGCGCGAGCGTCACGACGTCACGCGACGCCGCGCCCTGCGCGGTCGAGAGGAGCGCCTCGTCGGCGAAGGCGCGCGCGAGGATGAGGTCCGAGCTCCCGGGCTCCCGCGCGGAGGCCGCGCGAAGCAGCGTGAGGGCCTCCCCGACCTCGGGGCGCGCGCGCAGCCTCGCGAGCGCCGCGACGCCGTCGGCACCCGACTGACGCAGCCGCAGGAGCGACTGGTCCGTGGGGTACATGCGCCAGTCTGCGTCGCGCGCCCGTCGAAGCGTCTCGTCGGAGCCGACGCTCGCCAGCACCGCCGCCTCAAGGAGCGCCGACGCGAGCGCCCTGGGGTCGGCCACGCCGTCCCACGTCGACGCCGCGCGACGACGGAGGTCCGCGGCGGCGCGCGCGTCGTCGGCGCTGCCGGTGACGCGGGCCCGGTAGAGCAGCGCGCGGGCGTGGTTCTCGAGCGTGAGGGCGAGCGAGGGCGCGTCGTGGGTCCGCTCGACCTCGGTGACCGCGTGCGCGGCGCGCGCCACGCCCGAGGAGGCCGTCTGACGGACCATCGCGTCTTCGAGGCCGTCCTGCCAGCGGCGGAGGCGCGACATGAGCGCGCTCGTGTCGAGGCGCTCGACGCGCTGGAGGCGCCCCTGGAGCCGAAGCATCGCCGCGGCGTCGTCGACGCGGCTGAGCACGTCGAGCTCCTGCGCGTAGAGCTCCACGCGCTCGGGCGAGAGCACCGTCGCCTGGCGGAGCAGCTCGAGCCCCTGCTGAATCGACGGATCACGGCGCAGCGCCGTGAGCGCCGCCTCGCGCTGCGCGCCGTGCGAGAGGGCGTCGAGCATCCCGTCGAGCTCGTTCGTCTCGGGCCGCATCACGCTCACCCGCGCGAAGCCCGAGAGCACCCGGAGCCCGCCGCGGAAGAGCAGCGCGTCCGCGAGGTTGCTCGCCACGATGGAGCTCTCGGGCGAGTGGCGCCGCGCCTGCTCCAGCAGACCGACGCCCGCGTCGACGCGCCCGACGTCGCCGGTGCACCCGAAGCGCGCGAACTCCGCGATCGCGGCGTTGTTGGCCGACGCGCCGTCGTGCGAGGCGTCGCGGCTGTACTCCGCCGCGACCTCGCTGAAGGCCCGGTCGGCCTCGGCGAGGTGACCGTCGCGAAAGAGCTTCTTCGCCTCGACCTCACGCAGCCGGATGTGCAGGCGCGGGAGCGTCGCCGGCGCCCGTCGCAGCCACATCTCCTCGTCTTCGAGCGTGTCGGCGAGGAGCGCCATCGTCATCGCCGCGGCGCCCTTCGCGTCGCCGTCGCTCGCGTCGAAGACCCCCTGCGCGATGGTGCGCGCGCGGTCGGTGACCCCGAGGTCGCGGTACACCGACGCCACCGCGAGCTTCTGCTGCGCGTCGCCCTCCGAGAGCAGCGCGTTGAGCTCGCGGTCACCCTCGGCGGCGCGCCCGAGGCGGTGATAGACCTGGCCCAGGCCGAGGCGAAACGCGGGCGTCCCCTCGGCCTGATCGCGGATCGCGAGGAAGAGCCGCTCGGCCTCTCCGAGCGCGCGGCGCCGCTCGTCTCCGTCGAACTCGTTGGCCCGTCGGAGCTTGATCATCCCGAGCGTGAGCGCCGTGGGCACCACGTCGGAGACGCGCTCCATCGCGCTGCGCGGCTCGTTGAGCTCGGGCGCGTTGCGCATCATCTCGCGCACCCACTCGCCGAAGATCTGCCGCTGCTCGGCCTCGGCCTTGTCGCGCATGCGCTCCTGCACGTCCGTCGGCAGACCCCCGCTGCGCGCCGTGCTGACGAGGCCCTGCTCGACGCGCTCGATGGCCTCTGCCCACGCGCGCTGCGCGGCCTGAAAGCGGGGCAGCCGCGTCTCGAGCGTGCGCGAGAGCACCTCGTCGGCGTCGGCGATGCGGCCCGTGTCCGCGAGCAGATCGGCGTAGGCGAGGCGCACCCCGGGGGTCATGCGCCCCGGCGCGCCGATCGCGGTGATGATCTGGAGCGCCTCGGCGTTGGCGCCCTCGCGTCGACGCTGCGTCGCGAGGGTCGCGACCACCTCCTGGTCGTCGGGGTGCGCCTGCGCCCACGCTTCGAGCGCGGGGCGCTGCCCGGTCTCGAGCGCCTGCCTGCGCGCGGGCGTCGCGGCGAGCTCCCCGGCCCGCGTGAGCCTGTCGGTCACGTCACGAGAGAGCGCCACGAGCGCGGGATCGCGCTCGTCTCGCACGGCGCGCTGCCACGTGCGGAGCTCGTCGAAGCCTGCGAGCGCGAGCGAGGGCGACGCGAGCACCGACTCGACCAGGGATCGGGTCTCCTGCACGGCCGAGGGCCCCACGGCGATCAGGTGCGGCAGCGCCTCGAGGGGCCACGCGGCGCCGAAGCGCGCGGCGATGCGGCGCTCCATCTCGACGCGCTTCTCGTCGAAGGGCGTGCGATAGCCTGGCGCAGCGACGCGCGCGCCGAGCTCGGCGAGCCGCAGCGTCGCCTGCGTGGCGGCGGGCGAGGCGGCGCCGACCTGCGCCATCCAGCGCGTGACGGCGGCGGTGAAGAGCCCTTCGGCGCGCGGGGTCTTCGCGTCGACGGGGAGCGACGTGAAGCGCCGCACGACGCGCTCCGCGTGGTCGACGTCCGCGATCGCGAGGGGCTCGTGAACACCGCGGAGCGCGAGGCGCGCGAAGCCCTCCGAGGCGCGGCCGAGGTCGCCCGACGAGAGCCGCGACGCGCTCGTCTGGAGCAGCGACTCGTACGCGCGGAGGGCCTGATCCTCGTGGTGGTCTCGCTCCGCGGCCGCCGCGGCGTCGAACGCGACGGAGGCGATGTGCTCGGGCGACGCTGCCCACGACTGGTAGCCCATCGCGGCGCCGCCCGCGAGCGCGCTCCCGAGCACCACGGCCTGAACGCCGCGGGCGAAGCGCGAGAGGCGGTGGCGCGCGAAGAAGACCCAGCCCCGCGCGTCGGGCTTCACCCGGTACGACCGCAGCGGAAACACCGGGATGAACAGCGCCGAGAGGCAGAGCGTGGTGACGTACGACCCGTCGGGCCACGGGTCGCGCGAGCCGTAGAGCCCCACGCCGAAGCCGTTGATGCGAAAGAGCGACGGCACCGAGCCGTTGAGCGAGCGAGGCCCGTCGAGCGTGACGCGCGCCCGCTCCCGGAGCCGCGGCTCCGTCACGGTCTTCACGATCGAGCGGAGCAGCTTGTCGCCCTCGGACTCTCGCTGCGCCCGCAGGAGCCAGCGCGCGCGGACCAGCATCGCGTAGCCGTCGAGGTGCGAGCGCGCGGCGTCGAGCTCATCCCGCACGGGGCCGCTCTTCGGGGCGAGGCGCTGCGCGACGTCGAGGAGCGTCTTCGCGTCGTCGCCGTGCCCCGACACCGCGCAGAGCGCGACGAGCTCGCCCACCGTCGACGCGGCGGCGTCGCGGGCGTTGCCCGAGGGCGTGCCGCGGGCCTCGTCTTCGTCGAGCTTCGTCGCGTAGTCGAGAAAGAGCCTGTCGTTCACGAGGCCGCGGGCCTGCGCGACGCGGCCTTCGACGGTCGACCAGTCGGCGCGCGACGGGTCGGGGTCGAGGTCTGGCGAGTCGAGCGTGCGCGCGAGGTCTTCGAGGATCCTGCCGATCGAGTCGATGCGGTCCATGGGTGGTCGCCTCCCTGACGTGGGACGCGTGACATGCCCGCTCGTCCCCCATGGGAATGGGACGCGAGGAGGGCCCACCCGGTCAAGCCGATAGTGGCGCCCCCGAGGCGCCCTCGACGGCGCGCCGGAATCACCCGAGGGTCGCGCGTCGGAGCCTCCGCCAGAGGGCCTCGTCTCCGTCGGTGAGCCGGAGCTTCTCCGCGCGGGTGAGCGACTTGATCGCGCGCTCGAGCCGTCGCGCGTCGGTGGGGTGCTGCCGCCCGCGGCTCCACGCGACGACCACGGGGAGCCTCGCGCGGGTGTACTTCGCGCCGCGTCCCTTGTTGTGCGCGTCGAGGCGCGCGGCGAGGTCGTTGGTGATCCCCGCGTAGAGCGATCCGTCGGCGCATCGCAGGAGGTACACGGTCCATCGGGCGTCGGACATCGGCGCGACGATACCGTCACCGCGCGCCCCGGTGATACGCTCGCGCGATGCGCACACGGGGACAAGCCTCACTCACGGGCAAGGTCGCGCTCATCACGGGCGGCGCGTCGGGCATCGGCCGCGCGCTCGCGTCGGAGTTCTGCGCGCGCGGCGGCGAGGTCGTGCTCGCAGACCGTCAGCGCGCGCTCGCCGAAGAGGCCGCCGCGGAGCTCACCGCGAAGGGCGCGCGCGCCCACGCGGTCGAGCTCGACGTGCGCGACGGCGCGGCCTTCACCGCGGTCGCGAGAGACGTGCGCAGGCGCGCCGGCGGCATCGACTACCTCTTCAACAACGCGGGCATCGGCGTCGGCGGCGAGGTCGCGCGCTACACCCCCGCCGACTGGGACGACGTCGTCGACGTGAACGTCCGCGGCGTGACCAACGGCGTGCAGGCCGTCTACCGATGGATGGTCGCGCGGGGGTCGGGGCACATCGTGAACACGGCCTCGGTCGCGGGTCTCATGCCCACGCCCGGCGAGGTGAGCTACGTGGCTTCGAAGCACGCCGTGGTGGGGCTCTCGAAGAGCCTGCGCGTCGAGGCGAGGCGCCACGGGGTGAAGGTCTCGGCGCTGTGCCCCGGCGTGGTGCGCACGGCGATCCTCACGGGGGGGCGCTACGGCCGCGCGAACCTCGGCCTCGGCGACGCGGACATCTTGAAGGTGTGGGAGCGGCTGCGTCCCCTCGACCCGCCCGTGTTCGCGCGCGAGGCCCTCGACGCGGTGCTGCGCGACGAGGCCGTGATCGTGATCCCCCGCTGGTGGAAGGCCCTGTGGCTCATGGACCGCCTCGCGCCCGAGGTGAGCCTCACGTTCTGGCGCATGGTGCTCGACCGCACGCGAAAGGACCTCTCGGGCCTCGGCGCGACCTTCGATCCTGCGCCGCCCGAGGGCGACTGAGGTCGACGCGGCGGGCGCGCGCTGGTAACGAACATCCCCCCTATGATCTCGGTCCGCGGACTCGTGAAGGAGTATCGGGTCCCCGTGCGTCCGCCGGGGCTCGTCGCGGCGCTCAAGGCGCTCGTGAAGCGCGAGCACCGCACGGTGACCGCCGTGGGCGGCATCGACCTCGACCTCGCGGCGGGTGAGCGCGTGGGCTTTCTCGGCCCCAACGGCGCGGGCAAGACCACGACGCTCAAGTGCATGGCGGGCCTGCTCACGCCGACCTCGGGCGTGGTGCGCGTCGACGGCCACGACCCGGCGCGCAGGGAGCCCGCCTTTCTCCGCACGATCACGCTCGTCGCGGGGCAGAAGCAGCAGCTCCTGTGGGACCTCCCCGCGGCCGAGACCTTCGCGCTCAACCGCGCCATCTACGAGGTGCCCGAGCGCGCGTACCGCGACACGCTCGACGAACTGAAGAAACTGCTCGACCTCGGCGACGTGCTCGACAAGCCCGTGCGTCAGCTCTCGCTCGGCGAGCGGATGAAGTGCGAGCTCGCGGCGGCGCTGCTCCACCGGCCCAAGGTGCTCTTTCTCGACGAGCCCACCGTGGGCCTCGACGTGGTGATGCAGTCGGCCGTGCGTCGCTTCGTGAAGGACTACAACGAGCGCCACGGGGCCACGGTGATCCTCACGTCGCACGCGATGGACGACGTCACGGCGCTCTGCCCGCGCATCCTCGTGATCGATCACGGGCGCATCGTGTACGACGGCTCGCGCGAGGCCCTCGTGGCGCGCGTGCGACCGGGGCGGCGCGTGCTGATGCGCCTCGCGACCGCGGCGAGCCCCGAGGCCATCGAGGCCATCGAGCGCGCAGGCGCGAAGGTGTCATCTGTCACGGAATCGGAGCTGGTGCTCCAGGTGCCGCAGGAGGCGCTCTCGGCGGTGGTCTCGCTGGCCCTCGCGCGCTGTGAGACGAGCGACCTCGCCGTCGAGGAGCCGCCCCTCGACGAGGTGCTCGCGGAGCTCTTCGCGCGCTCTCGCACGGAGCGCGAGGCCGCGGAGGGCGCTGCGACGTGAGGGCGTGGCTGACCAAGGTCGCGAGCGTGATGCGCGTGGGCGCGGCGGCGGCGCTCGCGTACCGCGGGGAGTTCCTCGTGTGGATCCTCACGACGAACATGCCGCTCGTGATGATCGCGCTGTGGACGCGCGTCGCCGCCGACGGCCCCGTGGGGCGCTTCGACGGTCGCGGCTTCGCGGGGTACTTCCTCACGGTTCTTCTCGTGCGCTTTCTCACGGGGAGCTGGGTCGTGTGGGAGCTCACCTTCGCGATCCGTGACGGCTCGCTCCAGACGCGGCTCATGCGCCCGCTGCACCCCTTCGCGCACTACGCCGCCGAGAACCTCGCGCAGATGCCCCTGCGGCTCGTGGTGGCGACGCCCATCGCGGCGACGCTCTACGTGGTCGCGGGCCCCGCGGGACTCTCGCGCGACCCCGTGCAGTGGGCCCTCGTGCCGATCGCGCTCGCGGGCTCGTGGGCCGTGCTCTACAGCGCGATGCTCACGGTGGCGTCGCTCTCGTTCTTCGCCGACTCGGCCCTCTCGGTGTGGGAGCTCTGGATGGCCGCAGGCTACGTGTTCTCGGGCTACCTCGCCCCGCTGGAGCTGCTCCCCGAGACGGTGCGGCGCCTCGCGCAGTGGCTCCCGTGGCGCGCGACGCTGGCGCTGCCCGTCGAGTCGATCGTGGGCCTCATCGACCGTCGCGAGACGATGCGCGGCATCGCGCTTCAGCTCGCGTGGGCGACGGTGTTCAGCGCGTCGGCGACGACGCTCTGGCGACGCGGGCTCAAGCGCTACGAGTCCTTCGGAGGGTGATGCCGATGCGCTACCTCCGGCTCCTCGCGGTGCAGTTGCGGACCTCGGTGTCGCAGGCCGCGCAGTACCGCGTCGACTTCATGCTCGGCGCGGTCATCAGCGTGTTCTGGACGGCCACCGCCGTGACGCCGCTCATGGTGCTCTACGACCGCCACCGCACGCTCGGGGGGTGGTCGCGCGCCGAGGCGCTCCTCGTGGTGGGCTTCTTCACCGCGCTCAAGGGCGTGATCCAGGGCGCCATCGAGCCGTCGGTGACCAACACCGTCGCGCACCTTCGCAAGGGAACGCTCGACTTCGTGCTGCTCAAGCCCGCCGACGCGGAGTTCCTCGTGAGCACGACGAAGCTCGAGCCGTGGCGCGCGACGGACGTCGTGGGCGGCGCCGCGCTGCTCGCCTACGCCGCGCACGGGCTCGACCGCGCGCCGTCGCTCTGGGAGTGCGTGACCGCGGGGCTCGTGCTCGTGGCCTCGGTGGCGATCCTGCACTCGCTCTGGATCATCGTGGTGGCGCTCGCCTTCGTGACCGTGAAGGTCGACAACCTGGTGTTCCTCCTGGGGAGCACCTTCGACGCCGCGCGCTGGCCCTCGTCGGTGTGGCGCGGCGCGCTCTCGTGGATCTTCACCCTGATCATCCCCCTCTCGGTGATGACCACCTATCCCGCGCTCGCGGTGCTCGGTCGCCTCGACCTCGCGCACGGCCTCGGCGCCCTCGGCCTCGCGACGGTCTTCGTCGCGACCTCGCGCGTCGTCTGGACGCGCAGCATCTCGAAGTACACGAGCGCCGGGGGATAGGAGCGCGACGGCAGGGTATTTGGTCACCGAGGGGTCTTCGTGAAACCATCGGCGTCCCCTGTCGAAGCCGTCGATGCGTCCGCTCCCCGCCACACTCGCAGCCTTCACTCTCGCGATGGCGTGCGGAAAAGACCGCGCTGTCGAAGACGTCCCGAGCGTCCCCTCGGTCGCGATCGGGATCTCGCTCACCGCGTCGGACGCGAGCGTCGACGGCGACGAGGCCGAGCAGGCGTACCTCCGCGTGCTCGCCGCGCAGCGGGCGCAGCTCGCCGACGCCGCGCCCGGCGAGCCCGTCGCGCCCGCGCGGCCCGTCGAAAACACTGCGCGACCGGCCGACGGCGGAGGGCTCAACGTCGCGATCTCCATCGACCTCGCGGCGCTCCTCGCGCAGCCCGCGGACGCGTCTGCGCCCGCGGACGGCGCAGCGCCCGAACCCGTGGTCGCGACGCCCGAGGCCGACGCCGCGGCGACGCCGTCGCCCGAGGCGCTTCGACGCGCAGAGGCCGAACGCGTCGCAGCCGAACGGGCCGAAGCGCAACGGGCGGCTGAGGCGCTTCGACGCACAGAAGCCGAACGCGTCGCCGCCGAGCGGGCCGCCGCGCAGCAACGCATCGACGCGCAGCGCGCGGAGCAGGCGCGACTCGCCGCGCAGGAACGCCTCGCGGCCCGGCAACGTGCGGAAGAGGCGCGCGCCGCCGCGGCGCAACGCGCGGAAGCGGAGCGACTCGCCGCGCAACAACGCGCGGAGGAGGCGCGCGCCGCTGCGGCGCAACGTGAGACGGCGCGACGACGCGCAGAAGAAGCACGCGTCGCAGAGCAGGCGCGCGTTGCCGCGGCGCAGCGCGCGGAGCAGGAGAGACTCGCGGCCGAGCGGCTCGCGGAGCAGCGACGGGTCGCGGCGCAGCGCGAGGCCGAGCAGCAGCGCCTCGCAGCCGAGCGGGCGGCGCGAGAGCGTCTCGCCGCCGAGCGCGCAGCGGCGCAACGGAGGCAGGCCGAGCAGCAACGCGCGGCAGAGCAGCAACGCGCGGCAGAGCAGCGTGCCGAACAGGAGCGCGCCGCGCTCAGGGCGTCGGAGCAACGCAGCGCCGCGGAGCGACAGAGGCTCGCCGAAGCGCAGCGGGTGGCGGCCGAGCGTCTCGCGGCGCAACGACAGGCCGAAGAACAACGCGCGGCCCAGCGGCTCGCCGAGCAGCAGCGCGCGGAGCGTCTTCGACTCGCCGAAGCGCAGCGACTCGCCGAGGCGCAGCGCGCAGAACAGCAGACGCAGGCGGCCCAGGAGCGCCTCGCGGCGCAGCGTCGCGCCGAGCAGCAGCGCGCGGCCGAGCAGCGCCTCGCGGAGCAACAGCGCGCCGCGCAGCAACGCCTCGCCGAGCAGCAGCGCGCAGAGCAGCAGCGCGCCGAACAGCGACTCGCGGAGCAGCAACGCCTCGAACAGCAACGCCTCGCAGCGCAGCAGCGCGCGGCCGAGCAGCGGCGCCTCGCAGACCAGCGCGCGGCGGAGGAACGACGCGCGGCCGAGCAGCAACGCGCCGAGCAGGCACGCATCGCCGCAGAGCGCGCGGAGCAGGCCCGTCTCGCAGCGCAACAACGGATCGCCGCGGAGCGCGCGGCGCAGGCCCGACTGGCGGAACAGGCACGCATCGCAGCGCAGCGCGCCGAACAGGCACGCGTCGCGGAGCAGCAGCGCATCGCAGCGCAACGCGCGGAGCAGGCACGCGTCGCGGAGCAGCAGCGCATCGCAGCGCAGCGCGCCGAGCAGGCACGTGTCGCGGAGCAGCAGCGCATCGCAGCACAGCGCGCGGAGCAGGCGCGGCTCGCGGAGCAGCAGCGCATCGCCGAGCAGCAACGTCGCGCGGCGGCTGTCGCGCCTGTCGCCGCGACGGCGAACGCGGTGACGCCTCCCCCCGCGCCACGGCATGCGACGCCCGGCGCGTGGCGTCGGCTCCCGCGCGTGACCTTCGGCGGCGCGCGCTCGCTCGGGCGCTGGGATGACCCGCCGGATTTCGACGACGACGGCCTCCCCGACCCCATCGTCGCGATCGAGTACGCCTACGGACACACGCCCTGCCGCGCCGTCGCCTCGGACCACCCTTGCCCCACCGCGGCCCACGACGACGTGGTCGGAGACGGCGCCAACGGCTCCCTCGTCGCGGGCTTCGTCGCGCTCTTCTCGGGTGACAACGAGGCCGCGCGCGGCGACGCGGGCGTCCCCGTCGACGTCGCCCCGCCCACCGACGGACGCCTCCTCGGTACGCGCCGCGTGTGGCTCTCGTCGGCCTCGTCGCCGCACGCGCGCATCTCGACCTTCGAGTTCTCGGAGTTCGGCCCCGGGCTCATCGTGCGCACGATCCTCGACGCCGACGACGGCCCCCTCGTCACCGACACCGTCGACGTGCTCGACGTCTTCACGGGCCTCGGCCTCGACCGTCGCGCGGGCGCCATCGTGCATCACTGCGCGCGCTTCTCGAACGGCGCCCCCACGCGCGCGGCCTCCTTCGCGATCGAGGAGCCCTCGCTCACGCCGCTCGTGTGGCGCGCGATCACCGCGCACCCGTACTCGGGCTGCGCCACCGAGGTCGGCTCGCTCGACACCACGCTCGGGCAGAGCTTCACGGGGGCGCTCCAGGTAAACGTTCAATCCACCACGCCGGCGGGCAATCACCGCGGCGTCGCCATCGCCGTCGAGCTGGGCGCGGCGCGCGTCGTCGGTCGCGGCGACCGCCCCGCCCCCACGTGGACCGACCCCCTCGCGCTCGGCCCCGTGCGCGTCGTCGACATGGCGCGCGGGTGTCAGTTCGATCGCCTGCGCTTCGAACGCGACGGGCACCGGTGCTCCGTGGTGGTGCCGCGCTCCGACGATCCGTTGCCGGGATGCGAGACGCACACGTCGCCGCTCGACCCGTCGCCGCCGAGGCCGCTGTGGCTCCATCCGCACGGCGACGTGCTGCTCGACGGCGGCGTCCCCGCGGAGCCCGTTCACCTCGTCTTCGCGCGCGGCGGGAGCCTCTGGGAGACCACCCTCCCCCTCTCGTGCGGACGCGCCGATCACCGCGCGCAGGCGCTCCCCTGGCGTGGCGGCGCTGCGCCTCCGGGCGTCGCGGTGTCACCCGACGGCGCGATGACCCTCTTCGCGCACGGCGACGACCTGTGGCTCTTCACGCGCGTGCGTCGCGCGCCGTACCTCCTCAACGCGCCGGGCACGGCCCTGCCTCGTCACGACGTGCGCGCCGTGGCCTTCGTCGACGCGACGCACATCGCGGCGGTCTTCTCGGGCTCGCTCATCACCTTCGAAGTCGTGGTGCCGACGGAGGACGACGAGCTCCCGTCGAGCCTCCGGGTCGACGCGGCGGAGATCCGTCACGGGCTCCACCCGACGCCTGCGCACCACTGAGTCTCTTCACTCCGCGAGCACCGCCGCGCCCCACGCGCCGAGCGTGACGGTGACCGCGTTGCCCATCACGCGCACGCTCGCGCCGCCGAGCCGGTCCCGCAGCGTCGCCCCGTCCGCGAGGGGAAATCCTCCCGGCAGTCGCACGGTCACCGTCCTCGGCGCCGACGCGCGCGAGAGCCCCACGAGGGCGGCGCGGCCTTCGAAGACGCGCGCGAACACGAGCGTCTCCTCCGTGGCGTCGAGGGAGACGTAGTTGCCCCTGCGCAGCGCGACGAGCTCCCTGCGCGCGGCGCCGAGCGCGCGGATCTGCGTGAGCGTCGCGGACTCGTTGGCCGACAGCGCCGCGGGGTCGCGCCACATGCGCCGGTTGTTGGGATCGGCCCCGCCCCACTCGCCGTACTCGTCACCGTAGTAGAGCAGCGGCGCGCCGGGGATCGTGAGCACCCAGCTCATCGCGAGGCGATGACGCGCGTAGGGATCGCTCGTCGTGGGCGCCTCGGCGACGCCGTCCCACTGACGTCCGGGGATGCCCGGGTCGAGGCCGGGGCCCTGTCCGCGGTAGGTCGCGAGCGTGGTGAAGCGCGCGGTGTCGTGGCTGCCCACGTAGGGCGTCATCACCGAACCCGCGGGGTATTGGAGCTGGCTCTGCTGCGTCCAGTAGTCGACGTGGAGCATGCCGCGCGCGTCCGAGGAGAAAGCCCGGTAGGGCACGGCGTGATAGAGGACGAAGTCCGCCTGGCCGTCGAGCGCGCGGGGGCCGATGTAGCGCGAGATGGTGTCGTACTCGCCGCGGTTGCAGGCGACGCCGCAGTCGCTCCAGCCCATCGCGGTCTCGCCCGTGAGAAAGACGCGCGCCCCGGTCGCTTCGAAGTCGTCGTGGAGCCGCGCGCGGAGGTTGTACACGGCGATGTCCTCGACGTGCTTCACGGCGTCGACGCGGAGGCCGTCGAAGTCGAAGCGGTCGATCCAGAACGACGCGTCCGACGCGAGCTGCTCGGAGACCGCGGGCACCGACCAGTTCACGTCGGGGAGGTAGTCGGTGAAGAGGCAGTCGAGGCGCCGCGCCGTCCAGTCGCAGCCCCCCGTGCCGCACACGCAGCCCGTACGGAACCAGTCGGGGTGGTCGCGGAAATACTCGTGGTCGCGGTGGACGTGGTTCACCACGAAGTCCTGCAGCACGCGGATCCCGTGCGCATGAGCCTCGGTGATCATCGCCGCGAGCGCGTCGGGTCCGCCGAGCCGCGGCTCGACCTCGCGCGCTCGGATGGGCCAGTACCCGTGGTAGCCCATCACGCGGTGCACGCCGTCAGACGCGAGGTACGCGCCGTCGGCGTTGCGGTTCACCGGCGCGACCCAGATCGCGCGCACGCCGAGGCGATCGAGCGTCCCGTCGGCGATGCGCGCGCGGAGGCCCTGAAAGTCTCCGCCCTGATAGTCGGCCCGCGCGTCGACGCCCGAGGTCCGCGCGGGGTTGTTCGTGCGGTCTCCGTCGGCGAAGCGGTCGATCATCGCCATGTAGATCGTCGCGCCCTGCCAGGTGAAGGCCTCGGCCTCGACCCAGAACACGAGGCGCAGCGGCTCCGCGGCGCGTCCCATGCGATCCGACGCGGTGACGGTCACGGTGTACTTGCCGTCGGCGAGGCCCGTCGCTTCGAGCGTGGCGCGCCCCGTCGCGGCGTCGAAGGTCACGCCCGTGAGCGCGCGCGAGCTCGCATCGTGACGGAGCGTCGCGCGCACCGTCGCAGGATCGACCGCGACCGCATCGACGCCCGGCGTGATCGAGACCTCCGCGCGATACGCGCCGTTGCCCATCGAGGCGCGCGAGGCGGCGCCCGAGACGAGCGCGAGCCTCGGCGGGCGGCAGTCGCGCACGAGCACGCCCGAGTTCTCGAGGCCGCCGACGTACTTTCGTCGCGCGGCGTCGGGGTCGAGCTCCCAGTTGCCGTCGATGAGGAGCTTGTACGCGTGGAGGCCCGGCGCGAGCGAGAGGTCGACGGTGTAGCCGCCGCGTCCGTCGGCGCGCATCGCGGCGCCGGGGTTCGACCACATGCTCCACTCGCCCGTCACCTCGACGCGAGACACCGCGCGCCCCGCGGGCGGAACGTACCGGAACGTCGTCGGACACCGCAGCTCCGCGGGCGCGTCGGCGGCGGGCGTGTCGAGCGCGGACGCGTCGAGCGCGGGCGTGTCGAGCGCGACGTCGGGCGCGACGTCGGGCGCGTCCATCGAAGGCGCGTCGGTGCGCACGTCGACGGTCCCATCGGCGGGCGCGTCGCCGCCACCATCGACCGGGGGCGCGTCGACGCGAGGCACGTCGAGCGCGTCCATCGAGGGCGCATCGATCACGTCGGAGAGGGGCGTGTCGGAGGCGGGCGCGTCGACCTTCGGCGCGTCTTCGACGGCGTCGTCATCGAACGCGTCGGGCGACGGCGCCGAGGGGTTCGAGGTGCAACCGAGGGCGAGGAGCGAGGCGGCGAAGACGCGGTAGGCGCGCATTGGAGGGCGCCGAGTCTGCCACAAAAGAACCCGTGATCAGCGCGTGAGGAGCGCGTTTCGCGCGAGCCAGTCGAGGGCGTCTTCGACGCGCCCCGCGAGCTCGCCGCGGTGCAGGCCCTGCCCTTCAGGGTGCGTCCAGAGCGCGTCGACGAGCGCCCCGCGGTCGCGCGTCCCGTCGAGGAGCGCGAGCGTGGCGCGTTCGAAGTCGGGCACGTCGAGGCGCGTGTGCCGCAGCGTCGTCACGGTCTCGCCCTCGGCGCACTGAGACCGCGCGAGGCGCGAGCCCACGGGTCTGATCCCCGCGTCGGAGGCGTAGCGGGCCTCGCCCCCGTGGATCTCGAAGAGCCCCTCGTACACGAGCTCAAGCACGGCGCCGCAGCGCGACGCGGCGAGGTGGAGCGAGCGCTTCGCGTCGAGGCCCAGGCGCGCGCCCGCGACGGCGACGAGCGTCGAGTACGAGGTCGGTCGGCGCTCGGCCTCGACGAGCGCGACGAGCGCGGCGGTGAGCCACGGGTCTTGCAGCGTGACGGCGCGCCCGTCGAGCTTCACGGCGGCGCCGTCGAACTCCGCGCGCGTCGAGAGCAGGAGCCTCGCGAGGCACGCGGGGTCGGCCCGCTCGGCCGCGGTCTCTTCGTGAACGAGCAGCGCCGCGCGGAAGCGTCGATCGACGGCGAAGTCGACAGCCTGCGCGAGCGCGATGGGGTCCCCCTCGGTGGGGCGGAGGCCCGGCGCGGCCACGGTGAGGTCGGCGTCGGCGAGGTGCGCGAGGCGATGCGCGCGCGCGGCGGCGACGAAGTCCGTGAGGTAGGCCGCGTCGTTCACGGCCTCGAGGTACTCGTGAAAGACGTAGCTGTCGTCGGCCGCGGCGATGGCGGTGAGCTCGGCGCGCATCCAGCGGGCCGACGGGGTCTCGCGCTTTGAACCGCCTCGGCGAGCACCGCGAGGGCATCCCTCGCGCGCGCGAGCCGCTGCGACGCGCTCCCCGTTGAAGGAACGTGCATCGCGAGGAACTCCCGCACGGTCCGCGCGGCGTTCCACCCGGGCAGGGCGTTGAAGCTCACGTAGGCGACGCCGTCGGGTCGCAGGCGCGCTCGGCACACGCGCAGGATCGCATCGCGCACGTCGGCGGGCACCCACGAGTACACGCCGTGACAGATGACGTAGTCGAAGGTCCCGTCGGCCTCGTCGACGTCGACGATGGAGCCCTCGCGCAGCTTGATGTTCGCGAGGCCGAGGGCGTCGACGCGCGCGCGCCCCTCGTCGATCTGCCGCGCCGAGAGGTCGACGCCGACGAACTCGCTCGCGGGCAGGTCGAGCGCCATCGGGATGAGGTTCGCGCCGCGCGCGCAGCCGAGCTCGAGCACGCGGCAGCGGGTGAAGTGCGGGGCGCTCCGCGCGCAGAGCGCCGACACGGCGAAGAGGTGCTCGGGGTGGGTGCGCGCGAAGCAGTAGTCTTCGTAGGGGAGGTCGTCGTAGGTGCTCGCGCTCATCGATGCTGTGGGACCTCGCGTCGGGGCGTCGTTGCGACGCGTCGGGCGCCATGATAGCGGCTGAGCATGGAGATCAAAGGGGCCGAGAACCTCTCGCCGCAGGAGTTCGCCTACGAGCTCCAGCGCGGCGGCCGCGTCGTGGAGTTCAGCTACTGCATCTCAGTGCTGGTGGTCACGTTCCGTCGCTCGGCGATCGTCTTCGTGCGGCCCGGCGAGAGCGCGATGAGCGCGGCGGCGCCTTACCTCCTCCTGTCGCTCTTCTTCGGGTGGTGGGGCTTTCCCTTCGGGCTGATCTTCACGCCCATCGCGATCTTGCAGAACCTCACGGGCGGCACCGACCACACGGCGCGCTTCATGGCGACGCTCCCGCGTCCGCAGCAGCAGCAGCAGATGGCCGCGTTCCAGGCGCCTCCGCCGAGCACGCTCGTGCGCGTCTACGCGCCCGACGGGACGTCGTACCCCGCGACGCCCCTCGCCCGCGACGGCGCGCTCGTGTGCGTGCGCTTCCTCGACGGCCGCGAGGAGTGGGTCCCCGCCGATCGCGTGCGCAACCAGTAGCGCCGGTTCACCGACGCCCGATGATGGCGTTCACCGGGGCCGATGATGGCGTTCACCGGGCCCGATGATGGCGTTCACCGGCCCCGATGAAAGCGCGCTACGGCTGGTGCTTCGCGGTCTCGCGGATCGCGCGCACGAGGTCGTCGCGCTGCGGCACGCTCGCGCGCTCGAGGTTGTCCGACAGGCCGATGCCCGGGACCATCGCGCCCGCCACGAGACGCGGCGGCGCGTAGAGCTCGTAGAAGAGCTCGGTCACCACGCGGCGGATGAGGTGCTCGCCGAAGTTGGTCACGTCGAGCTCCTCGTTCACGAAGACCACGCGGTGCGTGCGCTTCACGCTCTCGACGATCGCGGGCCAGTCGTAGGGAGCCAGCGAGCGCAGGTCGAGGAGCTCGGCCTCGACGCCCTCCTTCGCGAGCTCGGCGCAGGCGTCGCGCGCGATGATGACGTGGCGGCCGTAGGTGACCACGGTCACGTCGCGCCCGCGGCGCACCGTGCGGGCCTCGCCGAACGGGATGAACAGGTCGGGCGTCTCGGGCCAGCGCGCGGCCCACTGCGACTGCTCGCCGGTCACGGGCTTGTTGATGAGGTCGTCGAGCGCCTTCTGATCAGGAACGCCCGGAACGTCCTCGCCCTCCTCGCCGCGGTAGCGCATGAGCGCCTTGGGCGCGAGAAAGAGCACGGGGTTCGGCTCGCGGATCGCCGTGAGCATGAGCCCGTACGCGTCGCGCGGGTTCGACGGCATCACCACGCGCCAGCCCGGCAGGTGCGTCGCCGTCGCGTCGAAGCTGTGCGAGTGGTAGAGGCTCCCGCGAATGCCCGCGCCCGTGGGGGTCATGAGCACCATGGGGCAGTTCCAGTCGCCGTTCGACGACCAGTGCATTCCGCCCGCGAGCTTGAGGAGTTCGATGGTGTTGTAGGAGTAGTCGCTGAACTGCACCTCGCACACGGGCTTCTGCCCCGCGAGCGCGAGGCCGATCGCGGCGCCCACGATCCCGCGCTCGTCGAGCGGCGAGTTCCACGCCGTGCGGAGGCCCTGCGTGCAGGTGAAGACGCCGCCGAGGGGCGCGCCCACGTCCTCGCCGAAGATGTCCGTGACGCCGTGACGCTCCTCACCGACGTGGAGCGCGAGCCTGATCGCCTGCGCGATGGTGGTCATGTCAGCGGCCCTCTCCGACGAGGTTCCTCGTCGCGAACACGTTGTTCCAGATGGTCGACGGGTCGGGCTGGGCCTCGGCGATCACGCGCTTCGAAGCCTCGAGCAGCTCCGCGGTGAAGCGCGCGCGCATCTCGTCCATGTGCGCCCGCGTGAGGTAGCCCCGCGCCTCGAGGCGCTCTTCGAAGCGCGCCAGGCAGTCGGTCTCGCTCTTGATGAAGGCCGCGCCCGTGGCCGACGAGTGCCCGCGAAGGCGCGACACCATCGCCTCGATGAGGTAGGGCTTCCGCTCGGTGCGCACGTACTCCATGGCCTTCGCGATGGCGTGCCAGGCGACCTCGGGGTCGTTGCCGTCGACCACCTCGGAGGGCATCCCGAAGGCGCGGCCCAGGTCGGCGATGCGCGTCGTGGCCGGGTGCTGCCCGTCGTAGGCCGTCGAGATGCCCCACTGGTTGTTGGTCACGATGAGCAGCACGGGGAGCTCGTGGCCCTTGCGCGAGCTCCAGAGGAGTCCGGCGTAGAAGTCGGCCTCGGCGGTGCCCGCGTCGCCGCCCTGCACGATGGTGATGGCCCTGCCGCCGTGGCGCTTCTGGGCCATCGCGGTGCCGGGCGCCATCGAGAACTGCACCTCGATGGGCGACGACACGGGGACCACGTTCATCGCGCGCCAGGAGTAGTGCCCGACGAAGTTGCGACCGCCCGAGTAGGGGTCCGTCGCGGTGTTCTTCATCTGCCGCAGCGAGTCGACGGGGTCGGCCCCCATCGCGAGGAGCGTCGCGCTCGAGCGGTAGTGCAGGTGCAGAAAATCGTGGTCGAGCCCGCGGCCCTTGTCGACCTGCAACCCGAGGGGAACGTTGAACGCCTCCTCGCCCGGACCGCCGATCCAGAAGTAGCCGTCGCCCTGGCGCCACATCGTGATGAGGCGCTCCTCGAGCACGCGGCCCTTGAGCATCAGTTCGTGCATGCGCACGAGGAGCTCGCGAGGGAGCTCCGCGGACGGTCCCTGGGTGTCGGTCTGGCTCATCGCGGCGGCGCTATACGACGCCCCCGGGGCGATTGACAACGCCTTCGCTCAACCCTCGGGAAAGGGCGCTCCGAACACCGCACGCGCCGCGGCGCACGCGGCCTCGTTCGAGCGCTCCGCGTCGTGCGCGGCGGCGTCACGCAGCGCGTCGGCGGCGTCGCCCGCGGCGGTCGCGATGGCGGCGCGGCGGGCCGGGTCGAGCGCGAGGTACATGTCCACGTCGTCGCCGACGGGGCACGGCGGCGCGCAGCGCACCTTCACCGCCGCGGCGACGCCGTCGAGCGCCGCGATGCAGCCCGCGAGCAGGTCGTCGGGCGCCGCCGTGAGCGCGCGCAGGGCCATGGTCTCGAGGTGAAACGACCGCACGGGCACCTGCCGCGCGCGGCGCCAGCACTTGAGCGCGCGCACCACCGCGGCGGCGAGGTTGTGGGTCCGCTTGTTCGCCTCGGCCACGACGCGCGCGTGGGCGTCGGGGTCCGTCGGCAGCCAGCGACGGAGCTCCGTGTCGGGGATGAACACCCCGCCGCCGTGCTTCGGAAACGCCGGGATCAGCACCACGGTCATGTCGTGGAAGGTCACCGCGAGGCCGTGCGGCGCCTTGCGCGTCCGGGCCTGATACCAGGTGACCCCGACGCGCGCGGCCACGTCGTCGAGCACCTTCGCCGGGTCCGCCGTGAGGTACGGCTGGTGCCGCGCCCCGAGCACGAAGAGGTAGTCGAGCTCGCGCGTGGGGCGGAGGTTCGTCCCGCGGCGGTACGAGCCGATCACCGACTCCTGGGCGGGCTGCCACGCGCTCGCGAGGTGCTCGCGGACGCGTTGACGCTGAAGGATCCCCTCAGGCGGGGCCTCGGTCGCCTCGAGTCCCTTGCGAAACGCCTCGAAGTCCTGGCTCAACGTTTTGAACGGGCTCATCGGCTCCCTGTGCGGCGCGTGGTCGCGTAGACACCTCTTCGGGTACCGCGAGGTCCGCCGTGCTTTCAACCCCCATCGGCACGCGCGCGGCGCGGAGGTCAGCGCAGGCGATAGACGTGGCGCGTGGTGTGGGGGTACTCGCGCGCGAGGTCCGCCTCGGTGACGATCGACCAGGGACGGCGGTGGGTGCGTCCGTTCTTGGAGAAATGCAGCTCGCGCGCGATGAAGTTGCACGCGTGGGCGACGCGCCCGTCGACCGCGCGGAAGGCCACCACGTCGCCGAGGCGCGCGGACTCCGCGGGGACTTCGACGTAGGCGTCTCGGAGCAGCGGCGCCACGCTCTGCGGCACGACGGGCTGGCTCGACGGCGTGGGGCCCTCGAAGAAGTTCATCGCGCTCCAGAAGCAGTCGTACTCGGGGTCCGTGGCGCGGGGGTAGCGGTTGATGCGGGCGCGCGCCATCGCGGGCAGGAGGTCCGCCACGGGCGCGAGTCCGTCGCGGCGGCGCGCGTCGAGGAGCGTGCGGCGGATCTCGTCGGGGTCGCTCCCCGTCGACCAGTAGCGCACGAGCGGCTCGATGTCGCCGTCGGGCACGCGCACCGAGGCGTCGATGCCGTAGCGCGTGCGGAGGGTGGTGAGCGCCTCGACGCGCTCGGCGTCGGTCGACACCGCGGAGCACACCCACGGGAGGTCGGAGAAGGCGTAGTGGTCGCCGTCGATCCAGGTGCCCGCGTCGAGGAGCGCCCTCACCCGCGGGCTCACGCTCGCGATCGCCCCCCACGCCCCGAGCTCCACGGGCCGGTACGCGGGGAACATCTGGAGCCGGTTCTCCGAGTACTTCGCGAGCTCGCGGTAGACCGCGCCGCGCGCCTCGCGGCTCAGCGATCCGAGCAGCTCGATGTCGGGCACCACGGTGCAGCCGTCGGCCTCGCAACGGGCCACCGCGCGCACGCGCGCCACCTGCTGCGACGACACGCCGGCCCATCGCAGAAAGGCGTCGACGCCGTCGAGGTCGCGCCCCGCGAATCGCCACGCCTCGACGTCGCGGAGGCAGTCCTCGGCGGTGAACGCGCCCGCCGGGAGCGGCAGCGGGATGACCCGCTCGACGAGCGCGCCCGGCGTCGCGGCGCCCTCGGAGATGTGCACCGAAGGTCGGTTGGGCGACGTGTCGAGGCGCGGCGCGCGGCGGCTCTCGGGAGCCCGCGCGCGACCCAGAAAATAGACCGCCGCGAGGAGCGCGAAGAGCACCACGAACCCGAAACTCCGAGAGGTCGGAGGGGCGACCGGAGCCTCAGGGGCGGGACGCGCAGGTGTCGACGGTGACCGCGTCGCGCGCGATGGTTTCTTCTTCTTCGGACTCATCGACCTTGCGAGGCACGCCGCGTGAGCCCGCGACGATCGCGGTGGGCGAGCCTTGGATCTTGATGACCACGACTCTCTCCGAACTTCGGTCGAAGAACAAGGTTTCGAGCGCGCGAGCGCTCGCGTGAAACACCTTTCTTTTCAGCGCGACACGCGCTCCGCGTCTAGCCGAGAACGCGCTTGCGTGCGGCCTGGATGACATGCGGTGGCGCGCCCGTACCCTTGGCCATCTGCCTCAGCGCCTCCGCGGAGCACCCCGCGAGCGCGCGGATCCCCACGTCGTTCGGTGACTTGGGGTTTCTCGCCAGCGCCTCGGCGATCTGCGAGCGCCCCATCCACTCCGAGCGCTCGGCGACGAGCTTGAGGAGGTCCGGCGCGCTCTGCGGATTGCGCGCGATTGCCACAACCTCCTCGATGGTGATGCGAGGGTTCTTCAGCACGTGCGGGTGCAGCGTGCGGTTCTTGTCTCTCAGCGCGGCGCCGCGCTCGTCGCGGTCCCCGTGCTGCGCGAGGCGCATCTTGTCCGCGGGCGAGAGCGAGTCCCACGACTGCGCGTCGGCCGTCGGCTGCACACGCGTCGCGGGCTGCGCGGTCGCGGGCTGCGCGGTCGCGGGCTGCGCGGTCGCAGGCTGCGGGGTCGCGGGCTGCGGGGTCGCGGGCTGCGCGGGCGAGCTCGATCCCGTCGCGGTCGTGGGCTTCGAAGCAGACACCGGCGCCACCGAGGGAGGCGTCAGGCGCGCGGCGTCATCGATACGCTCGTGACGCGGCGGAGCGCCGTCTCCCTTGTCGAAGGTGAGCCGATCGAGCGCGGCCCGAAGCATCGCGACGGCCTCGGGCGGAACCGACAGCGCGATGCCCACCCCCGGCACCGCGGCGAGCACCTCGCCGTCGCTCTTGGCCACCGTCCCGTCGGGGGCCACGAGGTCGAGGCGGTGCCGCACGCCGTAGGACAGGTCGTCGGGCGGAGGGACGTTCACGAAGATCCCGCCGCGCGAGAGCTGCGCTTCGAGGTCCTTGCGCAGATCGTCGCGGCGCGCGTAGGTGACCCGGTATCGCATCGAGGCCTCGGCCGCGACCCTACCACCAATCACCGCCGCCCCCTGACGGCGAATTCTCGCCCGCGGCCCCGAACGACGGCGCGGCATCCCCTTGCGGGAGCGCGCGCGCTGCGTGTACACGACCCGCGTGGAGAGCCTTCACGGTAGGGTCGCGCTGGTCACCGGCGGCGGGCGAGGCATCGGCGAGGCGGTGGCACGGCGCCTCGCGCGCGAGGGCCTGCGCGTCGCGGTCATGGGTCGCTCCCTCGACGAGCTCACGCGCGTCGCGAAGGAGCTCGATGGATTCGCCGCGCAGTGCGACGTGACCGACGCGAGCGCCCTCGAAGCCGCCGTCTCCCTCGTCGAGAACTCGCTCGGCCCCATCGAGGTGCTCGTCAACAACGCGGGCCTCGCCGAGTCGCTCCCCTTCGAGCGCACCGACGACGCCGCGTGGGAGCGCGCCATGGCCCTCAACGTCACGGCCCCCTTTCGCCTCTCGCGCAGGCTCATCCCCGCGATGGCGAAGCGCCGCTGGGGCCGCGTGGTCAACGTCGCCTCCAACGCCGGCCTCCGCGGCTACGCCTACACGGCCGCGTACTGCGCGAGCAAGCACGCCCTCGTGGGCCTCACGCGCTCGCTCGCCGTCGAGTACGCGCGCTCGGGCGTCACGATCAACGCCGTGTGCCCGGGCTTCGTCGACACCGACATGGCCGCGCGCTCCGTCGAGCGCATCTCGGCCACGACGAAGCGCAGCGCCGACGACGCCCGCGCCGCCCTCGAAGCGCTCTCGCCGCAGCGGCGGCTGATGACCGCCGACGAGGTCGCCCACGCGGTGTGGTCGCTCCTGCCGCATGAGGCGCGGGGCATCCACGGTCAGTGCATCGCGATCGACGGAGGACAGACGGCGTGAAGACGGTTCAACCCGAGGGGTGGGCGCCCGCGAAGGGCTATGCGAACGGCGTCGTCTGCGAAGGCGGCCGCACGGTCTACGTCGCCGGTCAGATCGGCTGGGACGCGTCGCAGCGCTTCGTCTCCGACGACTTCGTCGCGCAGTTCGACCAGGCGCTCGCCAACGTCGTGACGATCGTCGAGGCCGCGGGCGGCGCCGCCTCCGACGTCGTGAAGATGACGGTCTATGTCACGGATCTCGACGCCTACCGTTCGAACCTCCGCGGCGTCGGCGCGGCGTGGCGCGCGCGGCTCGGCAAGCACTTTCCGGCGATGGCGCTGGTGGGCGTGACGGGCCTCGTCGAGCGCGAGGCGAAGGTCGAGATCGAAGCCATCGCACACATCACGGAGCAGCCCCGGTGACCCTCTCGCCCGAGAACTTTCGCTTCGAACTCGTCGCAGGCGTCGGCACGATCACCCTCGACCGCCCCGAGCGCCTGAACTCCCTCACCTTCGACAGCTACGTCGAGCTCGGCGAGTTCTTCGTCGCCATCGAGAAGCACCCCGAGGTGCGCGCGCTGGTCATCACGGGCGCGGGCCGCGGGTTCTGCTCCGGCGGCGACCGCCACGACATCATCGCGCGGCTCTTCGAGCGCGACATGCAGGGCCTCGTCGACTTCACCCGCATCACCGGCGCGCTCATCCGGAACATCCGTCGCGTGCGCAGGCCCGTGATCGCCGCGGTCAACGGCGTGGCCGTGGGCGCCGGGGCCGTCATCGCGCTCGCGTGCGACGTGCGCATCGCCGCCGACGACGCGCGCTTCGGGTTCATCTTCCCGAAGGTGGGCCTGTGCGGCGCGGACATGGGCGCGGCCTACCTCCTGCCCCGCGTCGTGGGCCTCGGCCGCGCGTCGGAGCTGCTCTTCTCGGGCGAGCTCGTCGACGCGCAGGAGGCGTACCGCATCGGCCTCGCGAACCGCGTCGTGCCCCGCGCCGAGGTGGTCTCCGCGGCGACGGAGTTCGCGAAGAAGCTCTCCGAGGGCCCCGCCTTCGCGCACACGATGACCAAGCAGATGATCGAGGCCGAGCACACGATGTCGCTCGAAGAGGCCATCGAGGCCGAGGCGCAGGCGCAGGCCATCTGCATGCAGCACCCCGATTTTCGCGAGGCCTACGACGCCATCGTCGCGAAGCGCGCGCCGAAGTTCCGAGGCGCCCCGTGACCGCGCGCCGACGCTGCGGGCTCAGCACCGACGACCTCGGGTTCTTCTTCGATGCCTCCCACGCGACCATCGCCGGGGTGGCGCGCGCCGTGGCGCTCTCGCCCGAGGTCGAGTCGCACGATCCCCGCGCGCTCGCGGCGCTTCTGGCGGAGAAGGGCCTCTTGCGGGCGTGCGTCCCCGCGTCGGTGGGCGGGCTCCCCGCGCGTGAGCCCGACGGCATCGACGTGCGCGCGGTGTGCCTCGTGCGCGAGACCCTCGCGTGGGCGAGCGGCCTCGCGGACACCACCTTCGCGATGCAGGGCCTCGGGAGCTACCCCATCGTGCTCGCGGGCACGGCGGCGCAGAAGAAGACCTTCCTCCCCGCGGTGGCCGACGGCACCTCGCTCGCGGCCTTCGCGATCACCGAGGAGGAGGCCGGGAGCGACGTGTCTTCGATGCGCACCACGGCCCGCCGCGACGGCGACGGTTGGGTCCTCGACGGCGCCAAGACCTTCATCTCCAACGCGGGGATCGCCGGTCACTACGTGGTCTTCGCGAACGCCGACCCGTCGCTCGGACGCCGCGGGATCACGGCCTTCATCGTGCGCCCCGACGACCCCGGCTTCGTCTTCGCGGGCGAGCTCCCGATGATGGCCGATCACCCCCTCGGGACGATCCGTTTCGAAGGGTGCCGCCTCGCGGGCGATCGCCTCCTCGGAGAGGTCGGCGCGGGCTTCAAGATCGCGATGTCGACGCTCGACGTGTTCCGCAGCACCGTCGGCGCCGCGGCCCTCGGCATGGCCCGCAGGGCGCTCGACGAGGCCCTCTCGCGGGTGACCTCGCGGAGGCAGTTCGGCAAGGCGCTCGCGGAGTTCCAGTCGACGCAGGCGTACCTCGCGGAGATGGCCACGGAGCTCGACGCCGCGCGGCTGCTCGTCTACCGCGCCGCCCACGCGAAGGACGGCGGCGCGCCCCGCGTCTCGCTCGAAGCCGCCATGGGCAAGATGTACGCGACGGAGGCCGCGCAGCGCATCATCGACCGCGCGCTCCAGCTCCACGGGGGAACGGGCGTCGTGCGCGGCAACGCCGTCGAGCGGCTCTACCGCGAGGTGCGCGCGCTGCGCATCTACGAGGGCACCACCGAGATCCAGCGGCTCGTCATCGCGACGCAGCTCCTCGCGGAGCACGCCGCGAAGACCTGAGCGCGCTTCGCAGGGCGCACCCACCACGGTCCAGCGTCTCTCCACCCACACCACCGAGGCCGATGTGCACAGCGTGACCTTCCCCGACGTGTTCAACCTCGCGGACTACTTCCTCTTCGACCGCATCGCAGACGGCCTCGGCGGCGAGGTCGCGCTGCGCTACGGGGCGCTCACGTACACCTTCGACGACGTCGCGCGCCGCACCGCGGCCCTCGCCTCGGCCCTCGTCGCCCGCGGCGTGCGCGCGGAGGAGCGCGTCCTCATCGTGCTCCCCGACCTGCCCCCCTTCGCGTGGACCTTCTTCGGCGTCTTGAAGGCCGGCGCCGTCGTCGCGATGGGCAACCCCGACGCGCCCACGCACGACCTCGAGTACCTCCTCGAATACACGCGCGCGTCGTGCCTCGTCACCGTGCGCCGCGTCGTCGAGTCGCTGCGCGACCCCATCGAGCGCTCTCCGTGGCTCCGCGCCGTGCTCGTCACCGCCGACACCGCCACGGGCGAAGACCCCGAGGCCCTCGTCGCGCTCCCCGCCACGGGCGGCGCGCCCCGCGTCGAGTCGCTCACGCGCGTCATCGCGACGGCCTCGCCCGAGCGCGAGAAGCCCCTCCCCACGCGCCGCGACGACCCGGCCGTGTGGCTCTTCACCTCGGGCTCCACGGGGCGCTCCAAGGCGGCGATTCACACGCACCGCGACTTCGCGTTCAACACCGAGGTCTACGCGATCGGCACCGTGGGATACCGCCGCGGAGACATCTGCGTGAGCGTCCCGAGGCTCTTCTTCGGCTACGCCACGGGCACCAACCTCATGTTCCCGTTCAGGGTCGGCGCCTCCGTGGGGATGTTCTCCGAGCGCCCCACCGTGGCCTCGCTCACCGAGGCCATCACGCGCTACCGACCGACGGTGCTCACCAACGTCCCGACGATGATCGGCAAGCTCCTCGAGCACGACGCGACGGCGCGTGCGAGCGGCGCTGCGGGCCTCGACGTGTCGAGCGTTCGCTTCTGCCTCTCGGCGGGCGAGGCGCTCCCCCCGACGCTGCTCTCGCGATGGACCGAGCGCTTCGGCGTCGACGTGTACGACGGCATCGGCTCGGCGGAGATGTTTCACATCTACGTCACCAACCGACCGGGAGACATCAAGCCCGGCTCCCTCGGCCGCGTGGTCGACGGCTACACCGTGAAGGTGCTCCCGCGCGACGCGACGGAGCCCGGCGCCGAGCCCGTCGCGCCCGGCGAGGTGGGCACGCTCTGGGTCGCGGGTGACAGCGTCGCCCTCGGGTATCACGGCGACCGCGAGAAGAGCTGGCAGACCTTTCACGGCCGCTGGTGCTGCACGAGCGACCTCTTTCGCCTCGACGCCGACGGGTACCTCTGGTTCGCGGGACGCGCCGACGACCTGCTCAAGGTCTCGGGCCTCTGGGTGTCGCTCCTCGAGGTCGAAGACTGCCTGCTGTCGCACCCCGCGATCGCCGAGGTGGCCGTCGTCGGCGTCGAAGAGGAGGGCCTCATGCGCACGCTCGCGCACGTCGTCGTCCGCGACGGATTCACCGCCGGAGACGACCTCGCGCGAGACATCCAGGACTTCGCCAAGAGCCGCCTCGCGAAGCACAAGTACCCCCGCGCCGTGACCTTCCGCAGCGAGCTCCCCAAGAACGACCGCGGCAAGGTCGACCGCAAGAGGCTCCGCGGGGCGTGAGCCCTGCTGATACGCTCGCGGCCATGACCTCGCTCCGACTCGGAGAGCTCACCACCGAAGAGTGCGCCGCGCTGCTCCGCGCGCCGCATCCCGTCGTGCTCCTGCCCGTGGGGAGCACCGAGCCGCACGGGCCGCACCTGCCCCTCGCGACCGACGCGATCCTCTCGGAGCGCGCGTGCGAGGTGGCCGCATCGAGACTGCGTGAGGCCAACATCAACGCCGTCGTCGCGCCCGCCCTCCCCTACGGCGTGACGCGCTACGCGGCGGGCTTCGCGGGCGCCGTGAGCCTCTCGCCCGAGACCACCGAGCGCATCCTCGAAGAGCTCTCGACGGCCTGGATCTCCGCTGGATTCGAACGCGTCTGCGTGGTGAACAACCACCTCGAACCCGCGCACGTCGAGGCCCTCGCGCGCGCCGTGGCGAAGGTCCCCGGCGCGCTCTTCGCGAACCAGCTCACGCGGCGCTGGGGGCGCACGCTCTCCGACGAGTTCCGCCGCGGAGACTGTCACGCGGGCTCCTACGAGACCTCGCTCGTGCTCGCCGCGCGCCCCGACCTCGTGCGCGAAGAGATCCGCGCAACCCTCGCCCCGGTGCCCATCTCGCTCTCCGTCGCGATCCGCGAGGGCCGGCACACCTTCCTCGAGATGGGCGCCGACCGCGCGTACTTCGGCACCCCCACCGCGGCCACGCGCGACGAGGGCGAGGGCCTCTACGACCGCCTCGCCACGATGATCGTCACCGAGGTGCGCGAGTCCATCGAAGGAGCGCGCGCGCCGTGACCGACGTCTCCGACGAGCTCTACCGATCGACCGTGTGCCGCATGATCGAGTCGCACGGGGCGCGCGTGTTTCACTGCGCGGTCACCGTCTCGGCGGGGCTCCGCTACGCGCCCACGTCGGCGTGGCTGCGCTTCTGCGGCGGTCAGGTGCGCGAGCTCACGGCCCTCTTCGCGTCGCTCTCGGCCATCTACGAAGCGGTGAACGACGGCGTCGGGCTCGCGCCGCCGTCGCGCTCCATCGAGCACCCGAAGCTCCCCGCGGCGCCCGCGTCGTGGCCCGAGGCCGTGGCCGCGCAGCTCGTCGCGGGACGCCAGTGCCGGTGGCAGCTCCACGAGCACCAGCAGTGCTCCTACGCGCCGTATCGGGAGCTCGTGGCCCGCGCGGTCTCGGAGCTCGACGCGCGGCAGAGCCTCATCGAGGGCGCCGCGGCAGACGTGGCCCACGCGAGCGACACCGCGGAGCCCTTCCGCGACGCGCTCGACCGTTGGATGACCTGGGCCATCGAGGCCTTCGGCCGCCCCAACACCCCGGGCATGGCCTACGCGATCAGGGAGGGCCTCCGACGGCGCGACGCCAGCGCGACCCTCCACGATTTTCTCGAGGACCTCCGCGCCGTGTCGCGGACGCGAGACCTGGGCCTCGGCGCGCGCTTCATGCCCGAGCCCGAGCGCCCCTCGCTCGTGGCCGTGCTGAGCGAGCTCGCCCGCTCGGACAAGCACCGCTGAGCGCGTCGCTGCGTAGCGGACGACGCATCGCGCAACCCCTGCGTCGGCGCTTCGCCGCGTTGACAGGGCGCGTCTCACCAAAGAGGATGCCGCGCGCCAGAGACACCCGGCACTCCCTTCTTCATGAGGCTTCATGCGCGACGTTCGACCGGTTCGTGACCTGCTACTCCTCGCGGCCCTCGGGGCCTGCGGCTCTACGGTCGAAGGGACCGACGCGGGCCCGCGCGACGTCGCCATCGACAACGCCCCCGCCGACGTCGCGGTCGACAACGAGCCCGTCGTCGACGTCGCGCCTCCGCCCGACAAGCCCCCGCCCGCGAGCGGCATCGGGACGCCCTGCGAGACCGACCAGATGTTCGCGCAGGGCTCCTGCGCGGCCGGGCAGATCTGCCTGAACGACGCCATCGGGTTCAACGGCGGGTACTGCGTCGCGGTGTGCAACGGCGGCGCGCGCTGCCCCTCCGACTCGACCTGCTCGACGCTCCAGGGCTTCCCCGTGTGCCTCCGCACGTGCGCCGCCAACGCCGACTGTCGCACCGCCGAGGGCTACGTCTGCGCGCCGAGCACCACCGCCGGTCGCCGCGTCTGCTCGGTCAACGACGCCCCCATCGGCGCGCGCGCCGACGGCTCCGCGTGCTTCACCACCGCGGCCGGACCGCACCAGCTCGCGGCCCTCCCCCGCCGCACCTTCATGGGCGCCAACGCGTCGGTCTCGTCGGGTCGTCGCGACCTCGCCGCGGCGGCCGAGGGCAACATCGCGATCCACCCGACGAACGGCAACGTGGCGAGCTCGTACATCGCCGTGGGCCGCAGCTCGGCCTTCATGGGCGTGTCGGTGAGCACCAACGGCGGCACGACCTGGGAGTGGGGCAGCGTCGCCGATCCCCTCGGCAGCGCGAGCGACCCGGTGCTCGACTACGCCGCGAGCAACGGCGCCCTGCGCATGACCTTCATCGGCCTGCGGCGCAACACGCTCGGCCAGGTGCAGGGCTCCACGGTGCGCATCACCGAGAGCACCGACTCGGGGCGCACGTGGGCCGACCCCCGCGCCATCGAGCCGACGAACTTCTGCAACCAGGGCGGCATCTGCGACAAGCCGTGGATCATCACGGGGCCCGGCATGACCGCGGGCACCGAGGCGGTCTACATCGGCTACGTCGTGCAGACGATGACCGCGGTGAACCTCACGGTGCAGCGCTCTGACGATGGCGGCCGCACATGGTCGGCGCCCATCACCATCGGACGCTACTCCGCGGGCACGCCCACGACGCCCAACCTGATCCAGTTCGCGGTGGGTCGGCCCGGCGAGATCGCCGCGGCGTGGGTGGGGCTCCCCGTGGGCATGGCGGCGGGCGCCGACGGCGCGGTGCGCTTCGGCTCGCCGGAGAACCACATCTATTTCCGCCGCTCGGGCGACGGCTTCCGCACGCAGGACTCGCTGCGCGTCGTGTCGCGGCCCACGGACTCGCCCGTGTACGTGCAGCCCCCCGTCGCGATCGACGGCGACACGGTGCACGTGCTCTACCCCTCGGGCAACGCCACCGCCGCGTGGGACCTCATCCTCGCGACGAGCACCGACCGCGGCGCCACGTGGACACACCGCAAGGTCAACGACGAGCCCGACTCGTGCGCGACGCACGCGTTCCCCGCGATCGTGGTCGACACGACGACCCACGTCGTGCACGCGATCTGGCTCGAGAACCGCTTCGGCGACGGGGCCGTGGCCTACGCGCGCTGCCCCGGCGACCCGTCGATGCCCTGCGGCGCCAACGAGGCCGTGAGCGACGACAGGTTCACGTTCACGACGAGCCGCGACCCCCGCACGTGGCACGGCGACTACCTCGGCCTCACGCTCTCGCCGCAGGGCGCCCTCTGGGCCACCTGGAGCGACACGCGTACGGGCACGCCGCAGATGTACGTCGCCCACGGCCGCGCGCGCTGACGCGACGGCCTCTCGTCCTCTCTCCGCGCCCCCGAACACATCCCACACAACGACGCCTCGATGGCCCCGCGGCGACTCCGCGGGACCGTCGAGCTGCGCTCGTTCGCGCGATCAGTTGGGCTGGAAGCGGATGCGCGAGCCCGAGGTCACGGTGCCGCTGTAGAGCGACGCGTGGGGCGTGGCGAAGTGATCCTGGATGCCGATGGTGACGAGGTCCGGCGAGCTCGCCGTGAGCGGCGCCGGGAGCGTGAGCGTGTTGTAGAGGAAGTCGACGCTGCGCACGGTCTCGTAGGCGAGGATCTCGAAGGTGAACGACGTGAAGCCGATGGCGCTCGTGTAGCTGTGCGCCGCGGCGAACTCGGCGATCCACGTGCGGTTGGGCGCGGCGCCGGTGGAGGCGATGCAGACGCCCGACGACGACATCACCAGGTCGGAGCCGAAGAGGTACGCGCCGGGCGCGAAGCCCGTCGTGGTCGGCAGGCGCCCCCAGTTGCGCAGCGCGCCCGTCGAGGGGAACGCGTCGGGGCGGTAGTTGTAGAAGATGTTCCCGAAGCCGACGAAGCCGTTGGTCTGGACGACGTAGTCGGTGTTCGTCGCGCCCCAGAACTCCACGGGGAAGGGCAGCGTCCCCACCCACGCGTTGTCGTCTTCGAAGGTGAGCACGACCTCGCGCCCCGGGAGCGCGCACGCGTCGATCCACGCGACGCCCGCCGGCGGCACGGTCTGGGTGTAGCCCGCGAAGCCCGGCGTGGTGCAGCGCCCGAGCACGCACGTTCGCCCTGCGGCGCAGCGGTTTCCGCACGAGCCGCAGTTCGTGTTGTCGACCCTGAGGTCGGCCTCGCAGCCGTTCGCGTCGAGCCCATCGCAGTTGAGGATGAGCCCGCTCGTGCACGCGTCGACGCGGCACGTGCCCGCCGCGCAGATGCCCGTCGCGTTGGGCGGATTGCACGCGCGGCCGCACGCGCCGCAGTGCGCCAGCGTCGTGCGGAGGTCGGTCTCGCAGCCGTTGCCGTCGATGGCGTCGCAGTTGCCGAAGTTGGCGTTGCAGCTCGCGACGGTGCACACGCCCGCGCGGCACGCGCCGGTAGCGAGGGGCGGCGCGCAGGAGCGGCCGCAGCCGCCGCAGTTCGAGAGGCTGGTGCCCACGTCGGTCTCGCAGCCGTTGGCCTCGGCGGCGTCGCAGTTCTCGAAGCCCGACGCGCACGTGAGGCCGCAGACCATCGACGAGCAGAACGAGGTGCTGTTGGGCCGCGGCGCGCAGGGACGCCCGCACGAGCCGCAGTTCGAGAGGTTCGAGCGGAGGTCGACCTCGCAGCCGTTGGAGGCCATGCCGTCGCAGTTGTCGCGGCCCGTGTCGCACGCGGCGAGCGCGCAGGCCCCGGCGCGGCACACGCCCGTTCCGCCCGCGAAGACGCAGACGTTGCCGCAGGTGCCGCAGTTCGCGAGGCTCGACGTGAGGTCGGTCTCGCAGCCGTTCATGGGGTTGCCGTCGCAGTCGCCGAAGCCCGTGTCGCAGCGGGTCATGGCGCAGGTCCCCGCGGCGCACGAGGCCGTCGCGTGGGGAAAGGCGCACATGTTCCCGCAGCGGCCGCAGTTGTTCACGTCGGTGGCGAAGGTGACCTCGCAGGCGGCGGGGTTGCCGTCGCAGTCGCCCATGCCCGCGGAGCACATCGTCCGAACGCACGCGCCGAGCGCGCACGCCGCCGTCGCGCCGGGGAAGTTGCACACCGTCCCGCAGGTGCCGCAGTTCGACGTGTCGGTGCGGAGGTTCACCTCGCAGCCGTTCATCGGGTTGCCGTCGCAGTCGGCGTAGCCCGCGTCGCACATCCCCATCCCGCATCGACCCATCGTGCAGACCGCGGCGGCGTGGGCCGGAGGCGTGCACGCCATCCCGCAGCCGCCGCAGTGGGCGAGCGACGTGGTGGTGTCGGTCTCGCAGCCGTTGTTGGCGCTGCGGTCGCAGTCGCCGAAGCCCGCGCGGCACGACTCGATGGCGCACGCGCCGCCGATGCACGTGGGCGTCCCGTTGGGCGTGCTGCACGCGCTCCCGCAGGCGCCGCAGTGGGCGGCGTTCGCCTGCGTGTCGACGCACCCGCCCGCGCAGCACGCGCGACCCGAGGGGCACGCGTGCGAGGCGTTGCAGCCCTCGACGCAGGTGCTCCCCATGCAGAGCTGCCCGAGCGGGCAGTGCGTGTCGGTGACGCAGGGCACGCACATGTGCGAGGCCGTGGCGCAGTGGAGCGAGCCCGCCCCGCCGTCGCTCATGCCCGCGCAGTCGGTGTCGTTGCGACAGCCCGAGACGCACTGGTTGAGCCCGGGAGAGCAGTACTGCCCGACGGGGCACGTGTCGCTCGCGGGGGTGCACTCGGGGGCCGTGTCGGGCGTGTCCATCGAGGCGTCGGAGACGTCGGTGGACTTGGGCACGTCCGCGTTGCCGTGCGGGCCCTGAAAGGTGTCCCAGTTGAACGAGCAGGCGCCGAGGAGCGCGGCCGCGGCGCAGAGGAAGAGAAGGTTGTGCGAGCGCATCAGAACACTCCGCCGAGCGAGACGCCGTTGCCCGAGAGGCCCACGGTGACGGTCGGCGCGGGAGGCTGCTCCTGCGCGGGGCGACCGACGAGGAAGAGCACCGTCGCGGCCACGGCGCCCGCGATGCCGACGCCGAGCGAGACGTTGGCGAGCGTCGTGAGGGTCTTGCCGCCGTCGCGGAGCGAGAGGTCCTCCTGCGAGCAGGCGACGGCGCCGCCGCAGCGCGACGAGATGTCGTTGAAGCGCGCGCTCGCGAGGGCCCCGAAGGCCGCGAAGCCCACGATCCCGGCGGCGCCCACGCCCACGCCGATCCAGCCGTAGCTGCGGGGGATGCCCCCCCTCGGCGGCGGCGCGACCACGACGGGCGTCGTGCGGAGGGGCCGCGCGACCTCGGTGTGGCCTTCGAGCACGGGCCTTCGGCGCAGGGGAATCCCCACGGTGGCCTCGCCGCCCGCGACCACGTCGGACTCGCGGTCCTCGGGGAAGAACTCGGGCGACTCGACGTGCACGGTGATGTGACCGGGCATCACGGGCATCGCGACGCCGACGCCCTCGCGGGGAATGTCGCGCCCGTTCACGCGCACCACGGCGTTCGGCGGGAGCTCGGGGACGGTGACCGTGAGCCTGCCGACGCGCGGCCTGACCGCGGTGAGCTCGCTGTTGGCGACGTCGCGCGTGGTGGCGTAGCGCGGGTCTGACGCGGCGCGGTCACCGGCCTCGCGGGCGGTGCGTTCGAACTCCACCACCGACTCGTCGAAGCGGCCGAGCTCGCGCAGACACCGCGCGATGTAGAGCCGCGTGTTGGGCGAGTTGTAGAGCGAGATCGACTGGCGGAACTCCGCGAGGGCGGGCTCCCACTGGCGCTGGTCGTAGAGCGCGGAGCCCTGCGAGAAGCGCTGCTGCGCGAAGGCGGTGTTGTCCTGCGCGGAGGCCGCCGCGGGCGCCGCGAGCAGCGAGAGGGTGAGTAGAACTGTCGTGGCTCGCATCGTGGGTTCTCAGATCCCGCTCGGGCGAAACTCTCCGCCGCCCTGCTGGGGCTGCGCGGGCGGGAGCGCGGGGGTCGTCTCTGCGTGACCGGCGCCGACGCGCGGGGCCCGCGGGGCGCGCGGGGCGCGCGGCGGGTGATGTCCGCGCGGCTGCGCCTGGTCGTCGGTCTGCGCGGGCTGCGTCTCGGCGACGACCGCGGGCTGCGTCTCGGGCGCGGGCTGCGCCACGACCGCGGGCTGCGTCTCTGGCGCGGGCTGCGCCACGGGCGGCGCGGGTGTCGGCGGCGCAGGCGTCGGCGGGGCCGCGCGAAGCACCGCGTTGGTGCCCGGCGGCGGCGCGTTCACCGAGGTGCGCGGCCGTTGCGCATCGCGTCGCGCTCCCGGGCGTCGACGACGAGGAGCAGGAGCACGGCGGCCGCGGCGGCGTAGGGCCCTTGACGACGTGGGGTCTTCGGGCTCGATCTCGAGCACCGAGGCGTCGCCCGCGACGGGCGTCGGGAGCATCGGCGCCGAGAGCGCGCCGGGGAGCGGCGGGACGTTGGTCCGCGTCGATCCGCCGTGGGCGAAGGGGTTCTGGATGTCCGAGGTCGCGCGCACGCCGGAGTGCTCGACGGGCAGGGGCAACGGCGCGCCCTCGCTGAACTTGCGGACGAGCTCGCGGCGCTTCTGGATGGGCTCGGCGAGGAGCTCGCAGATGTACGCGGCCACGGCGCGCGTCGTGGCGACCTTGAGCACGTCGAGGTTCTCGAGCGCGTCGGCGAACTCCGCCGCAGACTGAAAGCGCTTGTCGGGGTCGCGCTCGAGGGCCTTGCGAAGCACCGCGTCGACCTCGGGCACGATCTCGGGGGCCACCGTCGAGGGCGCGAGCACGACGCCGTGGAGCACGAGGTTGAGCGTCTCGGCCTCGGTGTCGGCGCGAAAGAGGCGACGGCCCGTGAGGGCCTCCCAGAGCACGACGCCCGCGGCGTACACGTCGGCGCGTCGGTTGACGTTCGTCGACGAGAGCTGCTCGGGCGCCATGTACGACATCTTGCCCTTCACCTGTCCCTCGCGGGTGACGGTGAGGCGGGCCTCGGCCTTCGCGATGCCGAAGTCGGTGATGCGCGTCACCCCGTCGACGCCGACGAGGATGTTCTGCGGAGACACGTCGCGGTGGACGATGTTGAGCGGATGGCCCTGGTGATCTTTCAGCTCGTGGGCCGCGTGGAGGCCCGAGAGCACGTCGATCATGATGCGCAGGGTGATGGGCACGGGCACGCGCTCGCCCCGACGCGCCGCGGCCTTGATGAGCCCCGAGATGCGGTCTCCCTCGATGTACTCCATCACGAGGTAGAGCTGCTCGGCCTCGCCGACGTCGAGGGTGCTCACCACGTTGGGGTGGTGGATCCTCGCCGCCAGCCGGGCCTCGTCGAGGAACATCGACGAGAACTCCTCCTCGTGGCGCAGGTGGGGGTGGCACACCTTGATCGCGACGACGCGCTCGAAGCCCGCGACGCTGCGCGCCCTCGCGAGATACACCGTGGCCATGCCGCCCGTGGCGATCTCATGGAGCAGCTCATAGCGCCCGAGCTGTAGCCCGACCCGCACGCCACCGAGCGACGGCGGGCTCTCCTGGAGGGGGGTACCGTCCCCTTTCATCATAGGGTCGCGATTGTGCGACTTTCGGTGTCGCTTCTGCAAGCACCACGCAATCGAACAGCGTGGACGGAGCGACGAATCACCCTCCGCGCGGAGCCCCCGACGGTGCTCGGGGTTGCGCGGAGGGTGTACGAAACGGTGTCGCTTAGTAGCGGTAGTGCGAGGGCTTGAAGGGGCCCGCGACGGGGACGCCGAGGTACTCGGCCTGCGTGTGCGAGAGGCTCGTGAGCTCGACGCCGAGCTTGGCGAGGTGGAGCGAGGCGACCTTCTCGTCGAGCTGCTTGGGCAGCATGTGGACGCCGAGGGGGTAGCGCTCGAGGTGGTTCCAGAGCTCGATCTGGGCGATGACCTGGTTGGTGAACGAGGTCGACATCACGAACGAGGGGTGACCCTTGGCGCAGCCGAGGTTCAGCAGGCGTCCCGAGGCGAGCACCGTGAGGCGCTTGCCGCTCGGAAAGATGTACTGATCGAGCTGGGGCTTGATGTTCTCCTTGGTGATCTCGGGGTTCTTCTCGAGCCAGGCGACCTGGATCTCCGAGTCGAAGTGGCCGATGTTGCCGAGGATCGCGCCGTCCTTCATGCGGCTCATGTGCTCGCCGGTGATGACGTCGGAGCAGCCCGTGGCGGTGATGAAGATGTCCGCCGTGTCGACGACGCTCTCGAGGCGCTTGACCTCGAAGCCCTCCATCGCGGCCTGGAGCGCGCAGATGGGGTCGATCTCGGTGACCACCACGCGGGCGCCCATGCCACGGAAGGCCTGCGCGCAGCCCTTGCCCACGTCGCCGTAGCCCGCGACGACGCAGAGCTTGCCCGCCACCATGACGTCGGTGGAGCGCTTGAGGCCGTCGATGAGCGACTCGCGGCAGCCGTAGAGGTTGTCGAACTTCGACTTCGTCACCGAGTCGTTGACGTTGATCGCGGGGACCTTGAGCGTGCCCTTGCGCGCCATCTCGTAGAGGCGGTGCACGCCCGTGGTGGTCTCCTCGGAGATGCCGCGGATCGGGTCCGCGCCCGCGAAGAGCTGCGGGTACTTCTGGTGGATGAGCACCGTGAGATCCCCGCCGTCGTCGAGGATCATGTTCGGGCCCTTACCGCCCTCGAAGGCGAAGAGCTGCTGCTCGAGGCACCAGTTGTACTCGTCCTCGGTCTCGCCCTTCCACGCGAAGACGGGCACGCCCGTCACGGCGATGGCGGCGGCGGCCTCGTCCTGCGTCGAGAAGATGTTGCAGCTCGTCCAGGTGACCTCGGCGCCGAGGTGCTTGAGCGTCTCGATGAGCACCGCGGTCTCGATGGTCATGTGCAGGCAGCCCGCGACGCGCGCGCCCTTGAGCGGCTGCTGCGCGCCGTACTCCGCGCGCACCGCCATGAGACCCGGCATCTCCTTCTCGGCCATGCGGATCGCCTTGCGGCCCCACTCGGCGAGGGAGATGTCCTTGACCTTGTAACGCCCCTTGATCTCGTTGTTCATCGCTTCGCTCCGTTGTGTGCGCGCCCCTTCGGCGCGGCCTTGCTGTCATCGCTCGCGGGGGTCGCCTCGGGCGCCCTCGCGGTCATCACGGCCCAGGGGACGTGGCGGTCGACGCCGCCTCCGCACCACAGCGCCGGCACCTTCGTGAAGTGGATCTCTTCGAGCCCCGCGTCGCGCGCCGCCCTGCGGAGCTCCGTCGCTTCGAAGCCGAGCCAGAGGTCGGCCTGCTGCGCGCGCAGGGCCTCGTCCTCGTGGCGCTCGTAGTCGATCACCGTGATCGCGCCGCCCGGACGGGCCAGCGACGCGATGGCCTTGAGCGTCTCCGCGGGCCTCGGCGCGTGGTGGAGCACCCTCGCCGCGAACACCGCGTCGGCGCCGCGCTTCGACCGCTGCCGCACCGCGCGCTGCACCTTCGCGCCGTCGAGCTCGTCCTCGATGAGGTCGACGTTCTCGAAGCCGCGCTGCGCCACGCGATCGGCCGCGATGGCGAGTTGCGCCGCCGAGCGATCGACCGCCACCACGCGCTCATAGAGCGGCGCGAGCACTTCGAGCAGACGCCCGTCGCCCGTCCCCGCGTCGACCGCGAGCGCGCGATCGGGGAGCAGCGGCGCCACCGCGGCGAGGTAGGCCGCGAGCTCCGACGGCGGACCGGGCTGCGCCCCGTTGCGCCCCGGACGAGAGAAGAACTCCCGCGTGGTGCTCTCCCGCGCGCGGATCACCTCGGCCACGCGCGTGAGGCTCCCGTCGCGCTCACAGAGCGAACGCCCCGTCGCGAGCGCGTCGGCCACCACGGCGTCGTCGTGCGCCGTCGCCGAGAGCCGCACGAGCGTCCACGTCCCCTGCCGACGCACGCCCACGACGCCCGCCTGACGGAGCGCCGCGACGTGCCGCGAGACCGTGGGCTGCACCTCGCCGAGAAGCTCCGCGAGCTCCCCGACGGCGAGCTCGTCTTCGCCCGCGAGCGCCATCAGCCGCAGGCGCGAGGGCTCCGCGAGGAGCCGGTACAGCTCCCAGCGGCCTCGCGGCGCGGCGCTCTCGGTCGGCGGTGCATCCATGCAGGGAGTCTTATATCCGTTCATACGGATGGATGCAAGTATGATCCGCGAGCGCGGGCGGGGCCTCCGCGTGGCGCGCCCCCGCGCCCCCGTTCGCATCCGCGGAATCAGCGGCGGGGAGAGGTGCGCAGCACCACGAGCGGGTGCATCGCCTCGGGGTGCGCGGCGCCGTCGGTCACCCACGGATCGGGCGCGTCGACGTCGCCCGCGAAGGCGAGCGAGCGGGCCCTGCAGCCGTGCTGTCCGGCGGAGGGGACGCGCATCCGACGCATCGTCTCGGACGCGCGCCAGATCGTCGCGAAGGGGCGCGCTCGCACGTTGCCCGCGACGAAATCGTCGCCGAGAAAGCTGCACGGGTTCACGTCGCCCGAGACCGACACCGAGCACACCGTCGCGCCGGCGCCGCACGCGAGGTCATCGACCGCCGTCGCGCGCCCCGCGTCACGACTCGTGGGGCTGAAGGGATCGACCGCGCGGAGGTCGTGCTCCCCGAGGTCGAGCGCGGTCATCGACGAGAGGCGCGTGAGCGCGCCGGCGTAGTCTTCGAATGAGGGCATGAGCTCGGGGTGCTCGCGCGCGACGCCCACGGGGTAGAGCGGACGGAACACGGCCGTGTGCGCGCCCACCTCGGCCGCGAGGCGCGCGCAGTCTTCGACCTCGGCGGCGTTGTGGCGCATCACCGTGAAGGCCAGCGTGAAGCGCGCGTGACGGCCGAGCGTGACGAGGCGCTCCCGCACGCGATCGAAGACGCCCTGACCGCGCACGCGGTCGTTGCTCGCGGCCGTGGCGCCGTCGAGGCTCACGTTGAGCCACACGAGCTCGCGACGGCCGAACTCCCGCGCGATGCGGTCGTCGATGAGCAGCGCGTTGGTCGTCACGCAGGGGTGCAGACCGCGCGCCGTCGCGGCGTCGAGGACTTCGAATAAGTCCTTCCGTAAGAGCGGCTCGCCGCCCGTGATTCCGAGGCGAAAGCTGCCGAGCGCGGCGAGGTCGGCGAAGAGCGCGTCGAGCTCCGAGAGCGTGAGGGGCGACGCGCGGCGCGGGAGCTCCCCCGCGAAGCAGTGCGCGCAGGTGAGGTTGCACGCGGCGACCACCTCCTGATGCACCGCGAGCGGCCCCACGAGGTGATCGGGCGGAACGTCTCTCACGTCGAGCGCGACGCCCGCGAGGCGACCTTGCAGATCGAAGTAGCCGCGCGCCTCGAGGTCTTCGAAGAAGTCCGTCACGGCGGCGCGATCGTCGGGGTCTTCGCACGCCGAAATGACCGCGTAGAAGGGCTTTTCGAGCGTCTCTCGGAGGAGCCTCGCCCCCTCGTGATCGAAGGGCGCGTAGCGCGAGGTGCGCCGATCGAAGACCGTCGCGCCGAAGTGCTGCGCGACGAGCACCAGCGGCGGACGCGCGCTCACGGACGCTCGACGCCGTGCGCGCGCGTGTCGTGACGCACGATGCGAAAGCCGATGTTGGGGTTGCTGTGATCGCCGCGTCCGTCGCGCCAGGTCGAGGGCGCGAGGCCCATGCGCCAGGTCACGGTGCACACGTCTTCGCAGTCGGTCCACGAGCCGCCGCGGAGCACCTTCTGCTGGCCGTCGGGCGGGCCCTCGGGGTCGCTCTCCGTGGCGTGTTCGTAGGCGTCGGCGTCGTACCAGTCGTGGGTCCACTCCCACACGGTGCCGACCATCGCGTGGAGGCCGTAGCCGTTGGGCGCGTAGGCGCGCGGCACGTTGATCGACACGCGCTCGAGCGCGCCGAAATCACACCGCGCCGCGCTCGGAGGCTCCGCTCCCCAGGGGTAGAGGCAGCCGCGGAGTCCGCCGCGCGCGGCCTTCTCCCACTCGGCCTCCGAGGGGAGCCAGTAGTGAACGTCGGAGGTCGAGAGGTGCTCGGTGAGCGCCTCGGCGTCGTACCAGCCCACGGCGACCATGGGCTTGTCATCCCAGCTCTCGGGGGCCTCGACGTCGTCTCTCGGAGGCTCGGGAAAGAGGTCGCGCAGCCCGCTCTCGGGCGTGATCGCGAGGTGCGCGTGCCAGTCGGCGGCGCCCGTCGTGTGCGACTCGCAGTACTGCAAGCGGATCTTGTTGTCCTCGTAGAGGCTGAACGCGGCGCGGTCGAAGGCGTCGTCGTCGTCCCTCGTCGCGGTCTCGCGCTCGGCGATCTCGGGCGGTACGCCGTCAGGCGGCGACGCCCAGCCCATGAGCCGACAGTACGCGGCCCACGTGATGGGCACGTCGGTGATCCAGAAGCCGCCGAGCGTGACGCGGTGCGCCGGTCGCTCGTCGGGCTCGCCCTCGTCGTTGCCCATCACGAAGGCGCCCGCGGGCACGTAGCGGAACACCAGCCCGTGCTCTCGCACCACGAGCTGATCGAGCACGCGACGCCGCGCGGCGACCACGATGGCCTCGTCGGGCGCGGCCCCGTACGCGAGGTCGTAGGCGCTCGCCGCGAGGCGCAGCTCGCCCGCGGCCTCGAAGATCACACCCGCCTCCATGAGCTCGCGCCACGAGCGGTCGAGCGCGTCGACGGAGAGCACCCACGCGAGGTCTTCGAGGTCGGTCACGCGCCCCCTCCGGGCTCGCCCACGAGGGGGATGCGGAAGCGCTTTCGCAGCCAGAACGCCCCGTCGTGGTCGGGGATGCCGATCGCGATCACGCCGTCGTTCGTGAGGTTGCGGTGGTGCCACGCCGCGGCGTCGCGCTCGGGCGGCGCGGCGATCGTCACGGCGCGCGCGACCGCCCACGACGCGTCGTCGAAGGGATCGTCGCGCCAGCGTGACCCGTCGGGCGGCTCCGCGGTCGCGCGCCAGGTCCCATCGTCGGCGGAGTCGCACGCGAAGGTGAGGCCCGTCGCGCGCGACACGCGGCGGTCGTAGCCCTTCTCTTCGAAGCGCACGCTGCACATCACCGCGCCGCCGCGCGCGTGGATGGCGAGCACGTGATCGCCCCGCGCGAGGAGCATGCGCGAGCTCGACGGCGCGGCGCCGTCGATCGTGAGCGTCGCGCCCTCGACCGTCGCGTAGAGCCTTATCTGTACGGTGATTTCGCGGTCGGCGTTGATCCAGCGGAGGACCACGCCGCCGCAGCCCGCCGGCACCTCGCAGTGCGAGTGCTCCTCGAGAACGAGGCGCGGCGAGCGCTTGCGGTAGCGATCGGGACCGTTGAGCTTCGGTCCCTCGTCGGTCACGTCGCGGCCTTGGAGCGCAGCGCGGCCTGCGCGGCGGCGAGGCGCGCGATGGGCACGCGGTAGGGCGAGCAGCTCACGTAGTCGAAGCCCTCTTCATGGCAGAAGGCCACCGACGCGGGGTCGCCGCCGTGCTCGCCGCAGATGCCCACCTTGAGCTTGGGCTTGATCGAGCGGCCCTTGGCCACGGCCATGCGAATGAGCGATCCGACGCCGTCGCGGTCGAGCGTGACGAAGGGGTCGCGCGCGAAGATCCCGAGCTCGACGTAGCGCCCGAGGAAGCGCCCCGCGTCGTCGCGCGAGAGGCCGAGCGTGGTCTGCGTGAGGTCGTTGGTGCCGAAGGAGAAGAAGTCGGCGTGGTGCGCGATGGCGTCGGCCACGACGCAGGCGCGCGGCAGCTCGATCATCGTGCCGAGCGTGTACGGGATCGTCACGTTGGCCGCGGCGAGGATCTCCTTCGCGGTCTTGTCGCAGAGCTCGCGGAGGCGCTCGAGCTCCGAGGCCATGCCCACGAGGGGGATCATGATCTCGGGGCGCACCTTGACGCCCTCGCGGTGGCACACCACGGCGGCCTCCATGATGGCGCGCGTCTGCGTCTCGTAGATCTCGGGGTGCGTGATGCCGAGGCGGCACCCGCGGTGACCGAGCATCGGGTTGGCCTCGTGAAGGGCCGTCACGCGGGCCTTCACGGCGTCGGGCGTCACGCCGAGCGACGCGGCCACGATCGCCACCTGCGCGGCCTCCGTGGGGAGGAACTCGTGGAGCGGCGGGTCGAGGAGGCGCACCGTGACGGGCAGGCCGTCCATGGCCTTGAAGATCCCGACGAAGTCCTGGCGCTGCATCGGGAGGATCTTCGCGAGGGCCTTGCGGCGGTCGGCCTCGGTGTCGGCGAGGATCATCTCGCGCACCGCGAGGATCTTCGCCTCGTCGAAGAACATGTGCTCCGTGCGGCAGAGGCCGATGCCCTCGGCGCCGTAGCTGCGCGCGGTCTCGGCGTCGTGCGGCGTGTCGGCGTTCGTGCGCACGCCCAGGCGACGCGTCTCGTCGACCCACGCCATCATCGCGCGGAAGTTCTCGTCGAGCGCGGGCGCCGTACGCGGAACCGCGCCGAGGATCACCTCGCCCTTCGAACCGTCGAGCGTGAGGATGTCGCCCTTGCGGAGCGTGACGAGGCCCTCCTTCGTGCGGGCGGTCATCTCGCCCTTGCCGTACGAGACGTCGATGTCGGAGCAGCCCGCGACGCAGCACTTGCCCATGCCGCGCGCCACGACGGCGGCGTGCGAGGTCATGCCGCCGCGCGCCGTGAGAATGCCCTCGGCGGCGTTCATGCCGTGGATGTCCTCGGGCGAGGTCTCGAGGCGCACGAGGATGACCTTCTCACCCTTGGCGGCCATCTCTTCGGCCTCGTCGGCGTGGAAGACCACCTTGCCCGTGGCGGCGCCCGGCGACGCGGGGAGGCCCTTGGCGAGCACCTTGCGGGGCGCGTTGGGGTCGAGCGTCGGGTGCAGGAGGTCGTCGAGGCGCGCGGGGTCCATGCGGAGCACGGCCTCGTCGCGGGTGATGAGCCCCTCCTTCACCATCTCGACGGCGATGCGCACCATGGCCTTCGCCGTGCGCTTGCCGTTGCGGGTCTGGAGCATCCAGAGCTTGCCGCGCTGGATGGTGAACTCGATGTCCTGCATGTCGCGGAAGCGCTTCTCGAGGCGCTGGTACACGGCCACGAGGTCGGCGTAGGCCGAGGGCATGAGCTCTTCGAGCGAGGTGGGCGCGCCCGACGCGTAGGCGCTCTTGGTGATCGACTGCGGCGTGCGGATGCCCGCGACCACGTCTTCGCCCTGCGCGTTGACGAGGAACTCACCGAAGAACCGCCCCTCGCCCGTCGAGGGGTCGCGGGTGAAGGCCACGCCCGTGGCGCAGTCGTCGCCGAGGTTGCCGAAGACCATCGCCTGCACGGTCACCGCGGTGCCCCAGTGCCCGGGGATGTTGTTCAGCTTGCGGTACGTGACGGCGCGGGGGTTCTCCCAGCTCCCGAAGACCGCGCCGACGGCGCCCCAGAGCTGCTTCCAGGGGTCCGTGGGGAAGTCGACGCCGAGGCGCTCACGGATGGCGGTCTTGAACTCCGCGACGAGCTCGCGCAGGGCCTTCTCGTCGAGCTCGGTGTCGAGCTTCACCGCGCGCGAGCGCTTCTTCGCGTCGAGGATGACCTCGAAGGGGTCGTGCTCGGTCTTCGACTCGGGCTTGAGCCCGAGCACCACGTCGCCGTACATCTGCACGAAGCGGCGGTAGCTGTCCCAGGCGAAGCGCGCGTTGCCCGAGGCCTTCGCGAGCGCTTCGACGGTGGTGTCGTTGAGCCCGAGGTTGAGCACGGTGTCCATCATCCCGGGCATCGAGACGCGGGCGCCCGAGCGCACCGAGACGAGCAGGGGGTTGGTGCCGTCGCCGAAGCGCGCGCCCATCGCGTCTTCGATCTCGCGCATGGCCTCGCGCACCTGGGCCTCGCAGCCCTCGGGGAGCGTCCCCCCGTGCGAGACGTGGTGGGCGCACACCTCCGTGGTGATGATGAACCCCGCGGGCACGGGGATCCCCATGCGGGCCATCTCTCGCAGCCCCTGCCCCTTGCCGCCAAGCAGCTCCTTCGCGTTGGGGACATCATCAGCGGTGGTCTTGCCACCGAAGGAATACACGTGTCGCGTCATCGGGAACCTCTCCTTGCGGGGCGCGATCGTTCGCAAGATCGGGACCGTTTCACAGAGAAAGCCGTGCGTTGATGTGCCCGCCACCGCGCGCTCCGTGTTCACGCACGAAGCGCCGCCCGCGCACGATACGCCCCTTTCATGGTGGGGTTCGAGCCCTTCTGGCGGATGTCACGCGGGTCGCCGGGGGCGTCGGGTCCCTCCGATGGGTCCGAGAGGGTCGCGTCACGGGTTGACCTGCCGCGTCAGGGAATCGCTTCTTTTCAGGGCTTTGCGCGGGTGTAGGATCGCCCCTCGAAGGAGCCTCCATGACCCTCGCACGCATCACCGAGCCCCTCGTTCGCGACGCCGACGGCGCGCTTCGACCCGCGACCTGGGACGAGGCCCTCACGCGCGTCGCCGAGGGCTTTCGCGCGGCGCGCGACAATCACGGCGGCAACGCCTTCGGGGTGTTCAGCTGTTCGAAGGCGACCAACGAGGTGAACTACCTCGCGCAGAAGTTCACCCGCGCGGTGATGGGCAGCAACAACATCGACAGTTGCAACAGAACCTGACACGCCCCGAGCGTCGTCGGTCTGGCGACGGTATTCGGAGCGGGCGGGAGCACGAGCTCGTACCGCGAGGTCGAGGACACCGACGTGGTGATCCTCTGGGGCTCCAACGCCCGCGAGACGCACCCCATCTTCTTTCACCACGTGCTCAAGGCGGTGCACCGCGGCGCGAGGCTCTACGTCGTCGATCCGCGGGAGACCTCGTCGGCGCGCTGGGCCGAGGGGTGGCTCCCGCTGCGGGTGGGCAGCGACATCGCGCTCGCGTGCGCGGTGGGTCGCGTGATCGTGACCGAGGGCCTGGTGCGAGAGAGCTTCATCCGTAACGCGACGGTGGGCTTCGAAGCGTGGCGGGCCTCGGTGCTCCCGTGGACGCTGGAGCGCGCCGAGCAGGTGACGGGGGTCCCGCGGGAGCTCATCACGCGCATGGCGCGGGAGTACGCGAAGGCCGACCGCGCGATGATCTGCTGGACGCTCGGGATCACCGAGCACCACAACGCCGTCGACAACGTGCTCTCGCTCATCAACCTCGGCCTCGCCACGGGGAACGTCGGGCGCTGGGGCGCGGGGCTCAACCCCCTGCGCGGACAGAACAACGTCCAGGGCGGCGGAGACATGGGCGCGCTCCCGCACAAGCTCCCTGGCTTTCAAGACGTCGAAGATGACGCCGTGCGCGGCCGCTACGGCGCGCTCTGGGGCTGCACCATCCCGCCGAAGAAGGGCTGGCACCTCACGGAGATGTTCCACGCGATGGAGCGCGGCGAGATGCGCGCGCTCTACATCATCGGCGAGAACCCCGCGCAGAGCGAGGCCGACGGGCACCGCGCGCGGCGGCTCATCGGCGGCGTCGATTTCGTCGTCGTGCAAGACGTGTTTCGAACGGCCACCGCGGAGCTCGCCCACGTCGTGCTCCCGGCTTCGTCGAGCTGGAGCGAGAGCGAGGGGACGGTCACCAACTCCGAGCGCAGGGTGCAACGGGTCAGGGCCGCGATGCGTCCGCCGGGGAGCGCGAAGGACGACGTCACGATCATCGCGGAGATCGCGCGGAGGATGGGGCGCGACCTCGGACCGGCATCGCCCGAAGCGCTCTGGGACGAGATGCGATCGCTGAGCCCCATGCACCACGGGATGAGCTACGCGCGGCTCGAGGAGCTCGGCGGGATCCAGTGGCCGTGCCCCGACGAGACGCACCCGGGGACGCCCTTCCTTCACGCGCGGCTCTGGGCCGAGCCGAGGGTGGGCCCCGCGGCGCCGTTCTCCGTGGTGCTCAACGAGGGCCCCGTGGAGCACCTCTCGCCGGAGTTCCCCCTCACGCTCACGACGGGCCGTCGGCTCGACTCGTACAACACCGGCGTGCAGACCGCGGCGCTCTCGTCTCCGCTCCGTCGCGGCGAGACCGTCGACATGTCTCCCGGCGACGCGAAGCGCCTCGGCCTCCGTGACGGAGAGCGCGTGCGCGTCGTCTCTCGCAGAGGCTCCGTGGTCGCGCCCCTCCGCGTCGATCACGGGCTGCGCGACGGGCTCGTGTTCATGACCTTTCACTTTCCCGACGAGGTCGACACGAACGCGCTCACGATCGACGCGACGGACCCCCGCTCGGGCACCGCGGAGTTCAAGGCCGCCGCCGTTCGCGTCGAGCGCGCCGCCTCCGAAGCGTCTGCAACCGCCGTCTGACTCACACCCGCAGAAGCGCCCCCCGTGGACCTCCGCCCCATCGCAACCGAAGCCACCGACGACGAGCGCGCCCTCATCGACGCCTCGCTCGGCCCCCTCGATGACCGCGTCTCGCTTCGAAGCGCGCGCGCACGCCGTCACCTCCTCCTCCCGACGCTCCACGCCATTCAAGGGCGCTTCGGGTGGATCTCTCCGAGCGCCCTCGGCTACGCGTGCCAGAAGCTCCACGTTCCGCCCGCGGAGGCCTACGGCGTGGCGAGCTTCTACGCGCTCTTCGCGCTCGCCGAGCGCCCCCCCGTCGTGGCGCACGTCTGCGACGACGTCGCCTGCCTCGCCGCGGGCGCAGAGGACCTCTGCCACGCGCTCGAACGCTCCGTCGGACACCACGGCGCGCCGTCACACGACGACCCCGCGACGACCTGGCACCGCTCGCCGTGCCTCGGGATGTGCGAGCAGGCGCCCGCGGCGATGCTCGTCTCCGCGGGCGAGAGCCCCTTCGAACGCAGCTTCGGTCACGCCACCGAAGCGTCGGTGCGCGCGGCGCTTCGAACGCGTCACGTCGCGATCCCCGAGCGCGCGCCGACGCCGCAGACCGATCGCTCCGCGGTGAGGCTCCTCGCGCGCGTGGGCGAGGTCGACCCGCAGAGCCTCGACGCGTACCGCGCGCACGGCGGCTATGCGGCGCTCCGTCGAGCATTCGAGGTCGGCGCCGCGTGGGTGATGCGCGAGCTCGACGAGTCGGGGCTCTCGGGACGCGGCGGCGCGGCCTTTCCCGCGGGGCGAAAGTGGATGGCCGTGGCGAAGGCCGCGGGCCGCGTGAAGCACGTCGTCTGCAACGCCGACGAGTCTGAACCCGGGACGTTCAAAGACCGCGCGCTCCTCGAAGGCGACCCCTTCGCGCTCGTCGAAGCGATGACCCTCGCGGGCGTCACCGTCGGCGCCGAGAAGGGCTGGATCTACCTCCGCGGCGAGTACCCGCTGGCCCGCGAGCGCCTCGCGAACGCCATCGCGCAGGCGCGGTCGATGGGCCTCCTCGGCGACGACGTGATGGGGCGCGGCGCGCGCTTCGACATCGACCTCAGGATCGGCGCGGGCGCGTACATCTGCGGCGAAGAGACGGCGCTGCTCAACTCCATCGAGGGCTACCGCGGAGAGCCCCGGACGAAGCCGCCCTTTCCCGTCGACGAAGGCCTCTTCGGTCAGCCGACGCTCATTCACAACGTCGAGACGCTGCTCAACGTGCCCGTCATCGTGCGCGAGGGCGCCGCCGCGTACCGCGCGCTCGGCACGAAGGGATCGCCCGGCACGAGGCTCTTCTGCGTCTCGGCGTGCGCGCGCCGGGCGTGTACGAGCTGCCCTTCGGCGTCACGCTCGGCGCGCTCGTCGAGGCCGCGGGCGGGCTCCGCGAGGGCCGCTCGCTGCAGGCGATCCTGCTCGGCGGCGCCGCGGGCACCTTCGTCACGGCCGAGCACCTCGACATGCCGCTCACCCTCGAAGACGCGCGCGCGCGCGGCACGACGCTGGGCTCGGGCGTGGTGCTCGTGCTCGACGATTCGGTCTCCATCGGCCCCGTGCTCGCGCGCATCGCGCGCTTCTTCCGCGAGGAGTCGTGCGGCCAGTGCACGCCCTGTCGCGTGGGCACCGTGCGCCAGCACGAGCTCATCGAGCGCCTCGCGCGCCCCGATCGACGCGCGCAGCGAGACACAGACCTCGCGCTGCTGCGAGAGCTCTCCGCGTGCATGCGCGACGCGTCGATCTGCGGCCTCGGACAGACCGCGTCGAGCGCCGTGGAGTCCGCCGTCGTGAAGCTCGCGCTCTGGCCTGGAGGGGCGTCGAGCCCCTCTCGTCCCTCCCCGCGAAGCGGGAGAGGGTGCCTGTTGGTAGCTGGAATGCCCCGCCCTGCTCCCCGCCAGAGGCGGGAGAGGGAGCGCACGGGTGCCACGAGGGCGCGGGGGTGCGGGCGGGCGAGCGGGCGAAGGAGTGGGCAGACGTGCGAGCAGACGTGCGAACGGGCGAGGGGCTGAGGCGAGAGGTGATTTCGATGCAACGAGGTGCCTGGGCGCCGTGCGCCGCTGCCTCTCGCCGAGCCTCCCTCTCCCGCCTCGGCGGGAGAGGGCCGGGGTGAGGGCATGCCAGCTACCAACAGGCACCTCCCGCTTCGCGGGGGAGGGACGGGGAGGGGGCCTCTCAGCATCCCTCCCCGCTTCGCGGGGGAGGGACGGGGAGGGGGCCTCTCATGAAGCATCTCCCCATCGTCACGCACTCCGTCGATCGCGTCGTCGAGCTCAGCATCGACGGCAGGGTCGCGCGCGTCCCCGAAGGGGCGACCATCCTCGACGCGTGCAGGGCCCTCGGCATCGACGTGCCGACGCTCTGTCAGGCCGACAACCTCACGCCCGTGAACGTGTGCCGCGTGTGCGTCGTCGAGCTCGAAGGCGCTCGCACCCTCGTCGCGTCGTGCTCGCGAAAGGCCGAGCCCGGCATGGTCGTCCGCACCGACTCCGAGCGCGTGCGCGTCTCGCGCAAGGTCGTGATCGAGCTCCTCGCGTCGTCCGTCGACACGGCCCTCTCCGACACGCTGCGCACGTGGGGAGCGCGCTACGGCGCCGCCCCCGAACGCTTCGACGGCGCCACCGTCGCGCAGCCCGTGAAGGACGACAACGACCTCTTCGTCCGCGACTATTCGAAGTGCGTGCTCTGTTACAAATGCGTCGAGGCGTGCGGCGACGACGCGCAGAACACCTTCGCGATCTCCGTCGCGGGACGCGGCTTCGAAGCGCGCATCGCGACGGAGTTCGAAGTGGGCCTCCCCGCGTCGGCGTGCGTGTTCTGCGGCAACTGCGTGGGGGTGTGTCCCACGGGAGCGCTGATGTTCCGCGACGAGCATCGGATGCGCGCCGAGGGGACCTGGGCGCCCGAGCGGCAGACGGCGACCACGACGGTGTGCCCGTACTGCGGCGTCGGCTGCGCCGTGACGCTGCACGTGCAAGACGATCAGGTGGTGAAGGTCACGTCGCCCGTCGAGTCGTCGGTGACCAACGGACACCTCTGCATCAAGGGGCGCTTCGGCTGGCGCTACGTCAACAGCGGTCGGTGAGCACGCCCCCTCACCCCGTCGACGGCGTCGTGTCGGAGACGGCGATCGAGGGGGTCTTCACCCATCCGCGGCGCACGCCCCAGACGATGAGCGTGCCCGCGACGAGGCCCACGAGGTAGCCGTAGGGGAGCCCCACCACCACGGCGGCGACCGCGAGCGCGACCCAGAGCGAGCTCGACTCGTTCGCCACGTCGCGCACGAGCGTCATGAGCGCGACGGCTTCGAAGAGCAGCACCACGCCGAGCAGCGGCATCGGAAAGACGTGGACGACGCGCGCGAACCCGGGCGCGAAGAAGAGACCGAGGACGAGGTACATCGCGCCGTAGAGCACGGGCGCTCCCCCCGTGCGCGCGCCGAAGCCGTAGAAGCCCACGAGGCCGCCGCAGCCGTGACAGACGGGAACCCCACCGAACCACGGCGCGATGAGGTTCATCGCCGCGTAGGTGAAGCCGATCTTTCGCACCGACACCGCGCGCTGGGGAAAGAGGTCTCGCGTCGTCTGGCTCGTGGCGATCACCGAGTTGCCAAGCGACAAGGGGATCTGCGGGAGCGCGAGGAGCAGCGCCCCCTGCGTGATCTCCGCGCGCGTCGGCGTGTGGAACGACGGCAGCCGCAGCCCCACGGCGCCGTGGAACGACCCGTCGCCGAGCTTCACCGTGACGGCGTAGGCGAGCCCGAGGGCCATCACGACGAGCGGCGCGGGCACGCGCTGCTGCCTCCGCAACACGAGCAGCGCGACCACCGACACGAGCGCGAGCGCGTAGCCGGGGAGGCCGTCGGCGCGCGCGTACTCCTTGAGCGCGAGCGTCGCGAGGGTCACGCCGAGGCCGAACTGGATCCCGCGGACGACCTCCCTGGGCACCACGCGAACGAGCGTGTCGAGGAGCCCCGTCACCGCGAGGAGGAACATCGACACGCCGATGACGAGACCGCCGCCCGCGAGGGTCCCCGCGGAGAGGCGCTGCGCGAGCATGATCGCGGCCATTGCCTTGAGCGGCTGCACGGGCATGGGGATCCCGTAGAGGATCCCCGTCGCGATCTGGAGCAGCCCGAACATCACGCAGACGCTCGCCGCGTCGAGTCCGCACGTCGCGATGAGCGCGATGAGCAGCGGGAGGTCGGTCCCGATGTCTCCGAAGGCGCCCGCGAGCTCGTGCCGATCGAAGCGGAGCCTGGAGGAGAGGTTCGACGAGTTCAACGGTGCCACCGGGGTTCGCGCATCGAGTCGCAGACGCGCGTCGAGGGGTGCGCGGCGCGGGCGGGTGACAGCGGCCCACGCGAGGCGCCGGGCGGACGCGCGCGGAGAGGCGTTGGTGGCCCGAAAGGTCTCATTGAGCTCCCGCGTTGCTACCGATGGTTCCATCTCGTTGCAACTGGTTTCCTTTCGAGGCCCACACGTCGGAGGTTCCTGCCGGGGTGGATTTGGGGCGATGCTCCGCGCGATGACGACGCACACCGACGACGCGCCGCTGCTCACGAGTCGCGACGTCGCGGAGCTTCTCCGCGTGCACCCGAAGCACATCTACCGCCTGCTCAAGCGCGGACTGCCCGGACGTCGCGTCGGCGGCGAGTGGCGCTTTCGCCGCGACGAGGTGCTGGCCTGGTCGCGCGGCGCCGAGGCGCTCCCCGAAGCGCCCTCTGCGAGCGTGCGTCCGGTCGCAGACGAGGTCTCCGCGCGCCCGCCGCCGCTCCTCGCCGCGAACGGAGACGTGGTGGTGCGCATGCTGATGGAGCGCCTCAACGCGGGCGCAAAGACGCTGTGGGGCTTCGTGCAATCCGACCGCTCGCTCGCGCTCCGCTGGCTCGCCGAGGGGATGGTGACGGCCGCGGGCAGTCACGGCGGCCTCCCTCCGTCGCGCGCGGGCGAGGCGAGGCTCGCGCGGATTCACCTCGTGGAGCGCGAGGTGGGTCTCGCGGTGCGGCCGGGCGAGCGCTTTCCCTCGCTCAAGGGGCTGCATCGCGTTCAGGTCGCGTCGAGGCCGAGCACGGCGGGCGTGTACGGTCACCTGATCGAAGCGCTGCGCGCCGCGAAGGTCGATCACAAGCAGGCGCTCTCGGGCGCGATCGTGTGCGCGTCGCACGCGGAGGTCTGCGAGACCGTGCAGCGCGCGGAGGCCGAGGTGGGCCTCACGACGCACGCGCTGGCGGCGCGCTTCGGGCTCGCGTTCCAGTTGATCGCCAGCGAGCGCTACGGGCTGCTCGTGCGGAGCGCCGATCTCGGCACGCCCGCGGTGGTGCGGCTCTGCGAGGTGGCGCAGTCGGCGGAGCTGCGCGCGATGCTGTCGGGCGTGCCGGGCTACGATCCGTCACACAGCGGAGACATCCGGTACGACCCCGACGCGGGGTGAGCGCGGGCGACGGGTCACGCGGGCTTCGTTCGCTCACAGTCCCAGGCGCTTCAGATACGTCGCCATCATCAGTGAGAACGGGCGCGCTGGGTCCGCGAAGTCGCGAAGAAACTCTCGCTCCTCGACGGAAGGCTCCTTTCGGCCCGACGCGTTCATGCTGCGCAGCACGGCGATGTACGCCCCATCGAACTCGCGGAGCGCGCGAGCGCGCGCGAGGTCGAGCTCATCGCGATGGAGCCTGTACTTCTCGATGGTCTCGCGCCCGTGCGAGGAGTTCGCGCGCGGTTGGATGCACTCGCCGTGAAACGTCAGATGCGCGTTCGGCGAGGCGCTCGGAGCACACGGATCGACGCACGAGGCGACGGGGATCTGCGTGTTCGGCGCCTTCCCGTTGCACGCTCTACACGACAGATAGAGATTCTCCCACGCGAACGCGAGGTCGGGGCGCTCGGCGACCTCGATGTGGTGGTCGACCTCCTGCTCGCCGTCGGTGTGCTTGCGCTCGCAGTAGAAGCACTTCCCCAGGCTCATGCGACGAAGCTCGACGCGCACCTCGGGGTGGCCATAACGCTCCCGGAGCGGACGCTTCGACGGGTTCGCGGCGCGCTCCGCGACGAAGGCCAAGGTCCAACGAGCCCCGTGCTCCGCGAGGGGACGCGGCGTCGGCCCACGCACCAGCGGAACCATCAGCCCGCCTTGCGCAGCGCCTCGATCTTCCGATCGAGGTCGAGGTAGCCGAAGTACGTGGGGTTGAGATCGACGAGCCGCCGTTCGATCTCGTCGCGCGTCGCAACGTCTCCCTTCGCCATCGCGAGGCGGCGATCTGCGAGGAGCGTGCTGATGGGTTCTCCAAAGGGCGCCGTCTGATCGAACGCGGGCGACATGAGGATCTCGTCGACGGGCTTGTTCTGATAGATCGCGGTCTCTTCGCGCACCGTCGTGCGACGCGTGGTCGGGTCGTAGTGGCAGACGTAGACGCGCGCGTCGCGCACCGACGCCACGACGAAGGGTGAGTGCGTCGCGGCGATGATCTGGAGGTTGGGAAAGACCTCTCTCACATTGGGCAGCAGGCTCTTCTGCCACGAGGGGTGAAGGTGGTTCTCGGCCTCGTCGATGAGGAGCAGTCCAGAAGCCTCGTGGAGCTTCGCGGGGTCGCCGTCACGCAGCACGTGGAGCGAGTACATGCGCCCGAGGAGCGTGATCATGCGCTGCACGAGGTAGGCGTTGCCGCTGCTGATGCTCGCGAGCGGAACGTCGTGCCCGCCCTGACGGACGATGGGCGTGAAGGTGAGCCGCTCGATCTCCTTGAGCTCGCCGTCGAGGAGGCTCATCTGCACGATCTTCTGCGCGAGCGCGTAGAGCGCCTCCCCCGTGGCGCGCTCGCGGGCGTTGCGACTGTCGCGCAGGTAGTCGAAGTGACAGAGGAGCTGCGTCACCGACGCGTTGCTCGATACCCCCTGAAGCGCTCCCTTGAACAGCGCGCGGTGATTGATCGCTGCGAGTGAGGTAATGGCGTACGCATCGTTCGCCAGTTGAGAGCGCCAGAAGTCGACGACCCACGGGGGAGGGTGTGCGCCGCGCCCGACGTTGGTCGCGACCTCCACCGACAAGCCAACGGGGTAGTACGGAGGCGCGGCGGGCCCGACGCCGATGGAGAACCGAGACTGGCGGCCTTCGACGGGCTCCGAGAAGTCACCGCGAATCCCGCCGACTGCGCCCTTGCGCCAGATGTCGCGCTCCACAGTCGCGAACTCGGAGCCGAAGAGCGTTCGAATCGCGTCGAGGATGATCGTCTTGCCGGTGCCGTTCGCGCCCGTGAGCAGCGTCACGTTGCCCGAGGTGTCACCGTCCGCGAGGAACTCGATGCTCGCTTCGTCGAAGGGGCCGATGTTCGTCAGTGTGAGCGAGTGCAGCCGCATTGCGGGCGGAGCATATCAGCCGCCACGCCTCCGCTGCGAGCAACGCGGCCTCGTGGGCCGAGCGCGTCACGCGGGCTTCGGCTCGCGCTTCTCCGTCGGCGTGACGGGCGTGTCGTCGCTGACGCCCGGCGCCTTGCGCTGCGCGAGACCCAGCCGGATCAGCAGGTCGCGACGCGTGATGAGCGTGCGCGCGATCTGCGACCACTCCTCGAAGAACGCGCGCGCTTCGCGGAGGCGGCTCGTCTGCTCCGCGGCGCTGAGCTGCTTCGCGTCGGAGCTCGCGTCTTCGGTGAGCGCCTCGGCCTTGCGGACGAGCTTCCACACGCGCGCCCGCTCGTCGGCGGTGATGCCGCGCTCGGAGAGCGTCGCGAGCGCGGCGTGATCGGCGGCCCGCGTCGCCGCGCGGTCGGGTGACGCTTCGAGCGCGTCGAGGCGCGCGAGGAACGCGTGCACGCCCACCACCGCGGCCACGCCGCGCGACGCCTTGAGGTCCTGAAACACGAACGCGTGCTGCGCCGGGTGGCGGTGCTTCAGCGACGCATCGGCGATCGAGTAGGTGGGCTCGTCCCACGCGTCGATCTCGGCGATGGTCTCGGCCACGGCCGTGTCTTCGGTCTCGGTTCCCTCGACGAAGCCCGAGCAGGCGTGGAGGAGCTGCCACCCGCGGGCGTGCTCCTTCGCCGTGTACCCGCAGCCGCGGAGCGTCTCGCGTACCGCCTTCAGCGTGCCGATCCCGCGGAGCAGGAGCATCAGCCGCACGGGCGTCGCGTCGAGCGTCTCAGCGCCGACGGTCACCGTGGGCTCGTCCTCCGCGGGCGAAGGGGGAAGCACCGACGGCGTCGCCTTCGCGCGCTCGTTCGCCGTGACGGTCCGTGTGTCGCGCTTCAGCCTCGGGGTCGTCTTCGTCTTCGCCATCCATCACCTCGTGGACGGGGACGCTTTCCACGGCGTGTGCCGACGATGATTTCGCCGTCCCTGCGGCTTGCCGCGGGCGTCGAGAGGCGAAGCGAACGAACGTCGAAGCTCCGCGCGTGAGGCGTCAATTTCTGCGGACGAGGGCGTCAGATTTGACGGTGCGGGGACGATCGACGCGTCGGGGTGCTTCGGTCGTCAGCGCGGAGGCTTCGACCGCCACCACGGAGGACATCGACGACGACGCGGAGCCCACTTGCGCGCGATTTCAGGCCACCGGCGGCGCGACGAAGGCCCGTCGACGCGCGAACGAGGGCCCTCGACGCGGCCGCGAGAGCGATCGACGCGCGGTGTCGTGCTCCGCGCTCGCGTCGAGGGGCTCTGCGGTGATGGCGATGGGCTTCGCGTCGGCGTCGATGGGCTTCGCCGTCGCGTCGATGGGCTGCGATGCGGCGTCGATGGGCTTCGCCGTCGCGTCGATGGGCTGCGATGCGGCGTCGAGAGGCGTCGCGGTGGCAACGGTCGCTTCCCGCGACTGACCGGGACGCGCGTTCCGCTCACGCCCTCGTGAGCGCGCGGTTGAGCCGTCGCTCGACCTCGGCCCAGTGGAGGCAGCGCCAGAAGGCCGTGAGGTACGCGCCCTTGTCGGCGCCGAAATCGATCGCGTACGCGTGCTCGTACATGTCGAGCACGACGAGCGGCGACGCCTCCCACGCGCCGAAGGCGTGTCCCTCGGTCTGCACGAGCTCGAGCGTGCGCGACGCGGGGTCGACGACGAGCGCCACCCATCCGTTCGACGCCTTCGCCGCGCCCCGAAGCTGCGCCTGAAAGCGATCGACGGAGCCGAAGCGCGCCGAGAGCACCGCCGCCACGCCCGCCGACGGCGTCACGCCCGCGTCGCCCGCGGGAGGCGCCGCGAGGTTCGAGAAGTACAGTTCGTGGAGGTGCGCGCTGTTGCGCGCGGAGAGCTCCGCGGCGCGAAGCGAGCCGTAGAGGCTCCAGTAGCCGCCCGACTGATCGGGGTCGGCGCTCGCGAGCTGACGGCGGATCTCGTTGAGCTTGCGGACGGCGCCCGCGTAGTTGTTCTCGTGGTGCGAGCGCACCAGGCGCTCCGAGAGCCCCGTGAGCGCGCCGGGCGCGTAGGGGAGCGGCACCACGGCCTTTTCGGCCGGCGTCGCGAGGAGCGTCATCGGGACCGGCGCGGCCGTGCGCTGCTGCGCCTCGGCGCGCTCGTCCTTGAGCAGCGCGGCCGCGGCCACGGTCGCTGCGACGCCGGCGCTGAAGGCTCGTCGATTGAGTGTCTCTTCGCTCATCGTGCATCGCGCGCGCGGTTCACCCGTCGCGGCGCCTCCTCGGATCGTGGACTGGGAAATGCGAACGGCCCGTTGGAGTCATCGCTCTCAACGGGCCGTAGATCGCTGCGAGGCTGTGAAGAGAGAGGCTCAGTCGACGGGGATCGCCATCGCGCCGCTGCGGGGGATCGGGATCTGCGGCGTCGGACCGGCGAGGCGGATCTCGTGCTCGGGCGCGGCGGGCTCGGGGGTCGGGACGCCCGCGCCGTGAAGGTCGGGGTCGCCGAGCGAGCGGAGGTTCTCAGACGACGCCACCGCGACGCCGTGCGGATTCGGATCCTGGGGAACAGGACCCGAGGCGACGTAGTTGGTACCGCGTCCGACGGCGACGGTCGCGTGCTGCGCGGTGCCCGTGGAGGCACACCCCGCGAGACCGAGCGCCATCGCGACCACCAGCGACATTCCCACGAGCGTCTTCATGGGTCCGGAGTGTCGCCGGGATCACCACCCTTGGCAAGACCGTACTCCCTCACGAGCTGGGAGAGACGGGGTCGCTTCATGCCGAGGAGCGCCGCCGCGCGCGTGATGTTCCCCTTCGCCTCGTCGAGCGCGCGCGCGATGCACCCGCGCTCCACCTCGCGACGCATGTCGAAGAGAGAAATACCGCCGTGACGGATGCGCTCGTACACCACGTCGACCTCGCCCTGCTCCGACGTTCCGCGACCCGATGGCGGCTGTGACGTCGGAGGCGGCGCGAGCGAGGTCGCGCGTGAGAGCTCCGGCATCCCCTGGAGGTCATCGGGCGTGATCTCGTCTCCGTCGCAGAAGAGCGCCGATCCCCGGAGCACGTTCTCGAGCTCGCGCACGTTGCCCGGCCACGGGTGCTCGACGAGCCTTCGAAGCGCGGCCGTCGAGAGCCTCCGCGGCTCCGCGCCCGACGCCCTCGCGTCGCGTTCGAGAAAGTGCGCGGCGAGGAGCGGGAGGTCTTCGAGGCGCTCCCGCAGCGGCGGGATCTGGATCGTGAGCGACGAGAGGCGGAAGTAGAGGTCCTCGCGGAACATCTTGTCGCGCACCATCTGGGCGAGGTCGCGGTTGGTGGCCGCGATGATGCGCACGTCGACCTTGAGCGTCTCGTTGCCGCCCACGCGTTCGAAGGTCCGCTCCTGAAGCACGCGCAGGAGGGCGGCCTGCGTGGCGGGCGTCACGTCGTCGATCTCGTCGAGAAAGATCGTTCCGCCGTCGGCGATCTCGAAGCGCCCGCGCCGCCGACGCTCGGCGCCCGTGAACGCTCCGCGCTCGTGACCGAAGAGCTCCGAGAGCAGCACGCCCTCGGCGAGGGCCGCGCAGTTGACCTTCACCAGCGCGCCGCCCTTGCGGTGAGAGCCCTGGTGCAGCGCCTCGGCGACGCGCTCCTTGCCCGTGCCCGACTCGCCGCGGAGGAGCACGGTCACGTCCTGCGGCGCGACGCGCGAGATGCGACGGCGGAGCTCCCGCATCGCCGCGCTCTCGCCCACGAGGCCCATGGAGTCTCCCTGCGGCGCGGTGGGGGCGCGGGTCTTCGCGACGGCTCCCGTGACCAGCACCTCGAGGCGCGCGCCGAGCTGGCTGATGCCTGAGCGCGCGAGCTGCGCGCCGTACGACACGCGCAGCCCCTCGGGCACGCGCGAGAGGAGCTCCGTTCGAAGCGCCTCGGCGAGCTCCGCGTGGCGCTTCGCGGCGGGCGCGTCGCCGCGCTCCGCGAGGCTGAGTGCGACGGCGACGTGCGCGTGAAAGCGCAGGTCGAGGTCGTTCATCTGCTCGGCGAGTTCGAGGGCCTTGCGCGCGTGCGAGAACGCGTCGACGCCGCGGCTGCGCGCGAGCTCGGCCTCGGCCAGCGCGCGCTCGGCGCGGAGCCTCGCGGACACCGACTCGTCGTCGAGCACCTGCGCGAGCTCCGTCGCCGCGCGCGGGAGGTCTCCGTCGACCAGCGCCGCGCGCGCCAGGAGGAGCCGCGCGTTCGACTGACGCTCGGTGTCTCCCGTGGCGACGTAGATCGCGAGGGCCTGCGTGAGCGCGGCGCGGGCCGCCTCGGTGCGCGCGTCGGCCACCTCGACCTGCGCGCGGAGCATCAACCCCTCGGCCGCGAGCTGCCCCGTGAGCCCTCGCGCGACCTGCACCGCGTACTCGCAGAGACGACGCGCGCGCGCCACCTCGCCCACGTGCACGTAGAGCTCGCCGAGGTTGTTCGCCACGCGCGCGAGGAAGCGCCGATTGCCGACGCGCGTGAGGATCCCGAGGGCCTCCTGGTAGCACTGGAGCGCGTCGCCGAAGCGGCCCTGGAGGTGCGCCACCACGGCCTCGTTCTCGCGCAGCACGCCGCGGAGCATCATCGACCCGCCGTGCTCGGCCACCGCGCGCGCCGCGCCGAGCTGACGCACCGCCTCGTCGAGATCACCACGCCAGATCGCCACCACGCCGAGGTTGATGAGCCCGCGCAGGATCTCGGTGCTCGCCCCCCTCGCCCGCGCGCGCTCGAGGCTCTCGCGCGACCACTCCCAGCCGCGGTCGAGGTCGCGACGCGCGAGAAAGACCTTCGTGAGCGTGTTGCGCGCCTGCGTCACCACGGGGCTGTCGTCGACCGCGAGCTCGATCGCGAGGCGCGCGAGGCGCTCGGTCTCGTCGAGCATCCCGCGCTGATACGAGAGCTCGGCGCGCGTCGCCGCGTTGGCCGCGCGCTGGGGATGATCTTCGTCGCGCGTGAGCCCGTCGGCGCGGTCGAGCGCAGACGCCGTCTCGCTCCAGTCACCGAGCGCGAGGCACAGCGTCGCGTCGAGGCGCGCGAGCTCGGGGTCGTCGGGCAGCGCGAGGCTCGCCGTGGCGACGACCTGACGGGCCTCCGCGGGCGCTCCGATCGCGCGCGCGGCGCTCGACGCGATGCGGGCCAGCGCGCGCAACGTCGCGGGCGCGGCGTGGGGCGCGGCCTCGCGGGCGAGCGCGAGCGCCGACGCGGGCGCGTGTCGACGAAGCAGCGCGCGGGCGACCTTCGCGGTGTCGTCGGCGGCCTCGGGCGTGGGATGGCCTTCGAGCCGATGGCGCAGCACCTCTTCGGGCGAGGCCCTGCCCCACGCGTCGAGGGCCGCGCCGAGCGCCGCGTGGAGGCTCCTTCGCTCCTCGGGCGAGAGCCGCGCGAGGGCCGTGACGCCGTCGTCGTGACGGGCGAGGCCGATCACCACGTCGCCCACGGTCGCGTCGAGCGCGCGCCACGCGACGCCGGGCCCCGTGAGCGAAGGGATCGCGCGCGTGACCGACTGCGCGTCGAGGTCGAGCGCCGCGCCGAGCACGTGCGTGGGGAGCGGTCGGTCGGCCGCCGCGAGCACGGCCACGAGCCGCCTCGGGAGGTCGCCGAGCTCGTCGAGGCGCTCCGCGATGTCGGCCTCGCGCGGCGGCGGGAGCCTCGCGAGCGTCGCGAGGAGCGCCTCGGGGTTGCCCGACGTGGCGGCGTGGAGGCGCCCGACCACGGTCTCGTCGGCGAGGATGCGCCGCACGCCGTCGACGGAGAGCCCTTCGAGCTCGAGCTTCTCGGTGCGCGGATGGTCGAGCTGGTCGCCGAGCTCGGTGCTCCGAACGCCCGCGACGAAGAGCGACGCGGGGGCGCCGGGCGTGGGCTCGCCGAGGGGTCCCGCGGCGTCGAGGAGCGAGCGCACGAGCGAGCGCGAGGCGTCGTCGGCGCGCGACCATCCGCGCAGGAGCACGAGCACGGGGCGCAGCCGTCCGACGGCGGCGAGCATGCGCGAGACGGCCTCGATGAAGCCGATGGCGGCCTCGTCGTCGTCGTCGTGCGGGAGCGCGTCGGCGCCGCGCATCGAGCGTCCGCTCACGAGGGGCGCGAGGGCGTCGAGGTCCGAGGGCGAGAGCTGGTCCTGCTCGGAGCGGGCGCGCAGCCACGCGAGGGCCTGCGCCGCGATGGAGACGAAGGGCGCGTAGGCGGCGTTGCGCACGCACCAGCCTTCGAGCACGGTGAACCCCGCCGTGCGGCACTGCTCGCGGAGCTCGTCGCAGAGGCGCGACTTGCCCACGCCCGCGGTGCCCGTGACGACGACCATCGCGGTGCCGCTCGCGCCCGTCGACTCGAGTCGCGATGTGATCCAGGCGAGCTCGCGCTCCCGTCCGACGCAGGCGGTCATGGTGGTCGGCCGAGGGTTATATCACCCGTCGCGCGCGGGCTCCGTGCCGGGCGTCTTCGCGCGTGCCGGTTTGCGCGCGGGCTTCGTGGTCCCCGACGTCTTCACGGTCGCTGTTTTATGAGCCCCTGCTCTTGCGGGCGCGGTGCTCTCGGCCAGCACGTCGGCGTCGAAGGCGAAGGGGAGGAGCTCGGCCACCGTCACCACGCGCAGCACCTTTCCACCGACGACGAGCCCGACGGGGAGGTCCTTTCCGAACTCCGCGAGGATCTGTCGGCACGCGCCGCAGGGGGTGCCTGCGACGGGGCCCTCGGTGGCGACGGCGATGGCCTTCCAGCGCTTCCACCCCTTGCTGACGGCGCCGACGACGGCGGCGGCTTCGGCGCAGATGCAGAGCGGGTACGACGCGTTCTCGACGTTGCAGCCCGTGATGAGCCCCCGCGTGGTGAGCAGCGCGGCGCCGACGTGGTAGCCCGAGTAGGGCGCGTGGGCGCGGCGGCGGGCCTTCTCGGCGGCGCGCGCGAGGAGGCGCCAGGTGGCGTCGGTGACGGCGGGGCCTCTGCGTCGTGCGGTGCTCATGGCGTTTCGGGGGCGCGGAGTATCACCACACACACGCCCCGTGGGAAGCGGTGAAGCGCGCCGCGGCGCGATCAGAGACCCGTCGCGGCGAGCACCAGCGCGCGCCTCGCCTGCGGAGGTCCGCCGCGCGCCCGCACCGAGTCGTCGTTGTCGTCGGTGACCAGCAGCACCGCGCGCCGTCCGTCGGCCATGCACGGCCCGAGGGCCATTCCCTCGTAGTTGCCGAGCACGGGGTGGGTCTGCCCCGCGGCGGGTTCGAGGCCCGCGTCGCGCGGCAGCGTCGAGAGGTCGAGCACGAGCCGCTTGGGGATCGCGCGCGTCTCGCGCGTGAGGGCCGTCACGTCGGTCACGTCGTCGCCGCGCGCGAGGTCCGCGAGGTAGATGCGGGCGCAGCTACCGCCCGCGCGACGCCACGAGCGCTCGAGCACGAGCGCGCGGTCGGCCGAGAGCGCCACGAGCTCCGAGACGCCGAGGTCGCTCGGACGGTCGTCGTTCCAGCAGTCGGGGCCGAGGCGCCACGCGCGCTGCCGCTGCGTCCCCGAGGCGAGGTCCGAGACGAGCACGCGCGCGACGCCGGGCGCGTCGCCCGAGAGCGCGCGCTCCATCGAGGCGACGAGCGTGCGACCGTCGGGCGTGACCGAGACCGACTCCAGACCGCTGTTTTCACAGGCTCGCGCGAGCCTCTCGGGGACGCGCAGGAGGGGCCTCGCCGACGCGTCGAGCCCCGCGTCTGCGAGGGTCGTGGTGAAGAGGTGAGGCCCCGCGGGGGTGACGTTGCCCTCCTCCTCGTCGGCGATGACGAGGCCGTCGCCGAGGCCCGAGATCGCTTCGAGCGAGCCGTGGGGCCACACCGCGATCCCCGTGAAGCCGCCCGTCCAATGGGAGAAGGTCGGATCGGGGCGCATCCACACGACGCCGGGGTCGTTGTCGCGCACGGCCAGATACGCGTCGCGCGCGCGGTCGAACCACGCGCCCGAGAGCATGTGCGACCACTCGCCGGGGGGATCGCTCACGGCCACGAGCGCGAGGGCGATCCGCCCGTCGGACGCGCGCGCGGGGCAGCACGTCGACGCGTCGCCGCAGGTCCAGGTGACCGTGTCGTCGAGCGGCGTCGACGCGAGCTCCGACGCGATCGCGCGGCGGCAGTCGGAGCTCACGGGCGCGGCGGTCGCGGTCGGTGCGCGCGGCGGTCGGGCGCGGCACGCGGGGAGCGACAGAGCGAGCGCGGAGACGAAACGGAGCGCGCGGTTCACGGCGGGGGAGCGTACGCCCTCAGCGGGCGGCGGGCGGCGTGTCACCGCGTCCTCTCAACGGCGCGGCGGTCAATCCTCGACGACGGGCTGGGGCCCGGGGATCACGCCCGCGATGTCGGGGTCGACGCCGGGCTCGCCCTCGGGCTTGTTCTTGCGGTCCACGGCGCGGCGGGCGCGCTCGGCGGCCTTCTCGCGCTGCTTCTCGGCGCGGGCCTGTTCTTTTTGTCGCTTCGCGAACGACGGTCTTCCCTGACTGCTCATCGGAGCCTCTTTCGATGCGTTGAACGAGATCTGCGTCCTCGCGTCGTCGACCATCGAAGAGGTGAGAAGGCACTCGTGTTTCGCAGGGCGCGCACCATACACCCTCCGCCCCCGAGCGGCAGGCGGAATCAGCGGCGACGGCGCGGACGAGCGCGCGCGCGGCGCGGAATCACGGCGTCGGGTTGCGCTCTCCCGCAGCGGCGCGCAGCGGGTTCGACTCGTAGCGACCGAGGTGATACGCGTGGATCCACGCGAGGTGCGCGGCGAGGTCTCCGAGGCCCGCGAGGTCGCGCGTCGCCCGCGCGAGCGCGCCCGGCGGCGGGAGCATCATCGTGTCGACGCCGTACGCGGCAATGAGGCGAAAGAGCGCGGGCGCGTCGCGTCGGCGCATGGCCTCGTCGACGGCGTGCGGCGCGCGCTCCCACAGGGCCCGCGCGACGACCGTCGAGAGGAGCCCGTCGTCGAGGTCGCGCGCGAGGTCGGCGAGCGCGTCGGCGCGCTGGATCCAGCGGCCCCAGAGGAGCATCCCCCGACGCCACCGCGGGCGCGCCGCGACGGGCTCGCGGAACGGGAGCGCGCCCACCGACGCGACCATGCCGAGCCACAGCGCGGAGCTTCGCGTCGACACGCTCGCCACGCGGTGCGCGGTGACCGTCGAGGGGTGCGCCGAGAGCGTCGCGACGGTGTCGACCTGCGTGTCCCAGCCGCGGGCGATGATGGCGTGCTGCGAGGCGATGCGCGCCTCGTCGACGGCGAGCGCGCGGAGGCGCTGCCCCGTGAAGGCCGCGAGCGCGCAGCGGGCCTCGTCGTAGCGCGGACGCGCCGCGCGGAGCGAGTCGAGCGTGGGCGCGAGGTACGCCGTGACCGTGCGCCGGAGCCCGTCGCGCGGGGCCTTCGCGCCGCCGTGAAAGTGACGCCCGTCGATCACCTGGTCGTCGACGCGGGTGAGCAGCGCGAGCGCCGCGGCGGCCTCGGTGACGCGCGCGCGGAGGTCTTCGTCGGGCTGCGGCGCGAGGGCGTCGTAGACGGCGCCGGCGAGCTCGCCGAGGGCGGCGCAGAGGCGCACGGTCCGCGCGGGGAGCGGGGCACGCGCGTCGGCGCCGCGCGCCACGGTGATGAGCGCGGGCGTGAGGTTTCGCTCGGCGGCCTCGTCGAGCTTCGCGCCAAGGCTCGGCATCATCAGCGCAGCGTCGGGGAAGCGGGAAGCCATCGAAAGGGACGCGACGTTACTACGTTTCGTGCGCCCCGCGCAGCCGCATCGCGCGTCGTGCTTTGCGCGCCGCGCCCGCCGCGCGCTTCGCGAGAGAAATGGGCGTGAGACAAACGGCCCATGCGGCGCCCGTCGCGGCGGGCCGCGGCGCGTGTATCGTCGTCGCCGTCGCGCCGTTCCACCACCGCACCGCCCGGGGAGTCTCTTCGTGAAGCGTCACATCGCCCGCCTCGCTGCGCTGTTCGCGCTCTTCGCGCTCGCCGCGTGCTCCGGTCGCCCCGTCGTCGGCGGCCTCGCCGACGGATCGCCAGAAGACGCGTCGGAGGTCACCGACGCCCCGGACGTCACCGACGCGCCGGACCTCGACGCCGACGCGCGCGACGCCGCGGACGTCACCGACGCCGACGACGCCTCCGACGCGGCCGACGTCACCGACGCCACCGACACCCCCGACGGACCGACGCGCTGCGCCAGCGACGGCGACTGCGCGAGCGACCCCGCGGGCCCCGTGTGCGACACGACCACCGGGCGCTGCGTGGGCTGCCTCGCGACGCGCGACACCTGCCCCGCGGGACGCTTCTGCGACCCCACGGGCAACACCTGCCTCCCCGGCTGCCGCGACGACGAGGGCTGCGCGGCGCTGCTCGGCGACGCGGGCGTCGACGCGGGGAGCGCGATCCCGCTGGCGAGGCGCTGCGACCGTACGACCCGCGCCTGCGTGGAGTGCGTCACCGACGACCACTGCCCCGCGGGGATGCTCTGCGTCGGGAGCACCTGCGTGATGGGCTGCACCGCGTCGCGCCCCTGCCCCGGCACGCTCTCGTGCTGCGGCGGCGCGTGCGTCGACAACGTGTCGAACCTCGCCCACTGCGGCCGCTGCGACAACCGCTGCGCCGCGCCCAACGCCACCGCCGCGTGCATGAACGGCATGTGCGCCGTGGGCGCGTGCACGGCGCCCTTCGCCGACTGCGACCGCGCCGCGGCCAGCGGCTGCGAGACCAACACGCTCACTGACGCCTCGAACTGCGGCGCCTGCGGGAGCGCCTGCCCCGCGCGGCCCCACGCGCGCTCGTCGTGCTCGTCGGGCCGCTGCGAGTTCGCGTGCGAGGCGGGCTTCGCCGACTGCGACGGCAACGCCGACAACGGCTGCGAGGTCGACCTCAACGCCGACGAGACGAGCTGCGGCGCGTGCAGGGCGGCGTGCAATCCGCCCAACGCGGTGCCTTCGTGCGCGATGGGGCGGTGCGCCGTGGCCTCGTGCGCGACGGGCTTCGGCGACTGCGACGGCAACCCCACCAACGGCTGCGAGGTCGACACCAACACCGCCGTCTCGCACTGCGGACGCTGCGGAACGGCGTGCCCGTCGCGGCCCAACGCCTTCCCCGGCTGCCTCGGCGGGCGCTGCGTGACGTCGTGCGTGATGGGCTTTCAAGACTGCGACGGCAACGCCGACAACGGCTGCGAGGTCGACGTGCGCGCCGACGCGCGCAACTGCGGCGCCTGCGACCGCGCCTGCGCGCCGGCCCACGCCACGGGCGCCTGCGCGTTGGGCCGCTGCGCGATCACCGCGTGCGAGGCGAACTTCGCCGACTGCGACATGGACCCTTCGAACGGCTGCGAGGTGAACACCCTCAGCGACGCCGCGAACTGCAACGGCTGCGGCATGCGCTGCGCCACGCCCGGCGGAACGCCCGCGTGCATGGCGGGCCGCTGCGACATCGCCGCGTGCATGACGGGCCGCGCCGACTGCGACGCCACGGCCTCGAACGGCTGCGAGGTCGACCTCGCCTCCGACGCGCGCAACTGCGGCGCGTGCGGCACGGCCTGCTCGCTCCCCAACGCCACGGCGGCGTGCGCGACGGGACGCTGCGCCATTGCGACCTGCGATGCGGGCTTCGCCGACTGCGACATGGTCGCCTCCAACGGCTGCGAGGTGAACCTCGCGACGAGCACCTCGCACTGCGGACGCTGCGGCAACGCGTGCTCCTTCCCCGGCTCGTCGGCGGCGTGTGAGCGCGGGAGCTGCCGCATCGCCTCGTGCGCCGCGGGCCTCGGCGACTGCGACGGCGACTCCTCCAACGGCTGCGAGGCCACCTTCGCCACCGACGTGCGCAACTGCGGCGCCTGCGGCATGGGCTGCGCGATCACCAACGGCACCGCGTCGTGCGCGGGCGGGCGCTGCGCCGTGGCGTCTTGCAACGCGGGCTTCGCCGACTGCGACGGCAACCCCGCCAACGGCTGCGAGGTCAACACCCGCAGCGATCCTTCGAACTGCAACGGCTGCGGCGTGCGCTGCGCCACGCCCGGCGGAACGCCCGCGTGCACGGGCGCGCGCTGCGACATCGCCGCGTGCGACGCGGGGCGCGCCGACTGCGACGGCAACCCCACCAACGGCTGCGAGGTCACGCTCGCCTCCGACGCGCGCAACTGCGGCGCGTGCGGCACGGCCTGCTCGCTCCCGAGCGCCACGGCGACCTGCGTCGGCGGGCGCTGCGCCGTGGCGTCTTGCAACGCGGGCTTCGCCGACTGCGACGGCAACCCCGCCAACGGCTGCGAGGTCTTCACGTCGAGCGACGAGTCGAACTGCGGCGGCTGCGGCGTGCGCTGCGCGCCGTCGAACGGGGCGGGCGTGTGCGCGTCGGGCCGCTGCACCGTCGTGGCGTGCAACACGGGCTTCGGCGACTGCAACGGCGCGGCCTCCGACGGCTGCGAGGCGTCGCTCGGCACCGACGCTTCGAACTGCGGCGGCTGCGGGATGCGCTGCGCGCTCTCGAACGCCACGGCGGCGTGCGCCTCCGGGCGCTGCGCCGTGGCGTCTTGCAACGCGGGCTTCGCGAACTGCAACGGCAACCCCGCCGACGGCTGCGAGGTGAGCACCGCGAGCGACCCGTCGAACTGCGGCGCGTGCGGCCGCGCGTGCGCCCTCGCCAACACCGCCGCGACGGGCTGCGCGAGCGGCGGCTGCACCGTCGTCTCGTGCGTGTCGGGCTACGGGAACTGCAACGGCGCCGCGGCCGACGGCTGCGAGTCGAACCTCCGCACGGACCCCTCGAACTGCGGCGCGTGCGGGTCGGTTCCTGCGGAGGCGTGCAACCTCGCCGACGACAACTGCAACGGCGTCTGCGACGACCGCGGCGGCTGCCGCGTCGCCATCTCGCGCTCGTATCACGCGAGCGGCGAGCACTTCTACACGGCCAGCGCCGCGGAGGCGTCGTGCTGCGGCTTCCGCGTGGAGTTCTCGCCCTACTACTACCTCTACGCGGCCCCGGCCCCGGGCCTGGTGCCCTTCTACCGCTGCTACATGTCGTACGGAAAGCACTTCTACACGACGGCGAGCAACTGCGAGGGGCTCGTGCCGGGCACCAACGAGGGCGTCATGGGCTACATCGCGTCGTCGCCCGTGTGCGGCGCCGTCCCGCTCTATCGGCTCTATCAGGGCGGTTCGAACGACCACCTCTACACCACGAGCGTGGCCGAGCGAGACTCGGCCCTTCGCAGCGGCTACGCCAACGAGGGCCTCGCGGGCTACGTGTGGACCGCCGCCTCGGGGAGCTGATCCGACCGTGAGCGTCTCCATCAGGCCCTATCGGGATGAAGACCGCGACGCCGTGCGCGCGCTCGTCGCGGCCGTGCTCACGGAGTTCGGCTTCGGCCACGCCGTCGGCGGCGTGGAGCGCGACCTCGCGGAGATCGCGACGCGCTACGGCGCCGAGGGCGCGGGCTTCTGGGTCGCGGTCGCGGAGGACGGCGTCGTCGTCGGCACCGTCGCGATCAGACCGAAGGAGGGCCGCACCTGCGAGTTCAAGCGGCTCTACCTCCACCCCCAACGGAGGGGTTCGGGCCTCGGTCAGCGGCTCTACGATCACGCCGAGGCTTTCGCGCGGCGCGCGGGCTACGAGGCGATCTGGCTCGACTCGTCGCGGCGCTTCGGCAAGGCCCACAGGCTCTATGAGCGCAACGGCTTCACGCTCCTCGAGCGCGTCGACAACGACTGGGAGGACAACCTCTACGAGAAGCGCCTCGGGTGACGTCACCGCGCCCCGCGCCTTGCGCCGACGTGCGCGCCGGGGGACGATCGCGTCGCGATGGATGAAGCGCCGAAGCGCAGCGTTCCGACGCTGGTCCACGGGTCGCCCGAGGGGCCCGGCCACGACGACGCGCCCACGATCCGTCGTGAACCCGCCTCGTATCCCGCGCGATCGATGGCGACGCCCGCGCCCGAGGCGACGCGCTCGCGACCGCCGAGCGGCGCGCGACGGACGATCCGCGGAAGCGCGCCCTCGACGCGTCCCCCCGTGACGAAGCCGTCTCGCGCGCCCTCGCAGCCTCCGTCGGTGGTCGTCGCCGACGACGTCGAGGAGCCCGTCACGCTCCCTCCGCCCGAGTGTCCCGCGTCGCCCGCGTACGCTTCGCCGTGCGTACGCGCCGCCCGCGTACGCGCAGCCCACGTACGCGCTGCCTCCGCTGCCGCCGCCGCGTCATCGCACGACGGAGGAGGCGCCCGCGCGCGACCGCTCGGCCTCGCGTCGCGGCACGTCGAGCGGCGTGGTGCTCGGGTCGCTGCTCGCGCTCGCGCTGGTGGTCGTCACGCTCGGCGTCGCGCTGGCGTTCACGCGCCGATCGACGCCCACGCACGCGATCGCGCCGACGGTCGCGACGCCCAACGTCTCGCTCCTCTACGACGGCGGAGCTCCGCGGGGACGTTGACAGTCGGTGCCGCGCGCTGATCGTCTCGGCGCATGAGCTCCGAGCTGATCGTGAGGGACTTCGAAGCGCGCGACATCGCGCCCGCGTGCGCGCTCACCAACCACTTCATCGTGCACACCACCGTGCACTTCGGTGAGACGCCAGCCTCCGAGGAGGACTTCGCCGCGGCCTGGGAGCGACGCGATCGGCGTTTTCCCTGGGTCGCGGCTGACATCGACGGTCGCTTCGCGGGGTACTGCAAGGCGGGTCGTTGGCGAGAGCGAGACGCGTATGCGCGCACCGTCGAGACGGGCATCTACGTCGCACCCGAGGCGCGGAGGACGGGCGTCGCGAGCGCGCTCTACGGGGTGCTCCTCGGTCGCTTGAAGCTCGGTGGATTCAGGGTCGTCGTCGCGGGAATCACCATGCCCAATGAGCCTTCCGTGCGGCTCCACGAGGCGCTCGGCTTCCGTCACGTCGGGACCTTTCACGCCGTCGGATACAAGTTCGCCGCGTGGCACGACGTGGGATTCTGGGAACTCGATCTGGGTGATTGAGCGCTCGCTCACGCGCGATGTGCGGCCGCGTGCACGTCGGCAAACGACAATTGCACAGCGGCGTGGAGAGCGTCTTTCGCGCCTCACGTCGTGTGCACCAAACGCCTCTCCTTGTGGTGGTTTCGCCACAATTCACTTGTTCGCTGAGACGCTCTACGGTCGCGGCATGAGCACTTGGATTGTCGCTCGTCGCTGGCGCTGCTCCGCGCCATGCGCGGCGCTCGTCGCGGTGATCGCGGCGGGTTGCGGCGACTCGGGAGCGCCTTCAGACGCGGGCCTCGACGCCCGCGCTGACGCGCGCGTCGACGTTCGAAGCGACGTTCGGAGCGACGTCGCCGACGCGCGCGTCGACGTTCGAAGCGACGTGGCCGACGCGCGCGTCGACGTGCGCGACGCGACGAGCGACATCATCGCCGACGTCGCGCAGGGAGACATCGCTCCGACGACCGACGTCGACGACGAGTCGGCGCTCAGCGACATCGCCATCGACCTCGTGCACCCCGACGACGTGCCTCCCTTCGAAGAGGGCGTGGTGACCTTCGCGGGCGCGGGCGACCCGGGCTTCGCCGACGGGCTGCGCACCGACGCGCGCTTCAACAACCCCGTGAACGTGGTCGTGAGCCCCGACGGCAACGTCTACGTCGCCGACTTCAACAACAACGCCGTCCGCAGGATCGAGCCCGACGGGTGGGTCACCACGCTCATTCGACAGGCGAACTTCGAAGCGCCCTTCGGCCTCGCGTTCACCCCCGACGGGACGCTCTACATCGAGACCGACGCCAACGACCGCGGCGGCCGCACCAACACCACGGGGACCATCTGGCGCGTCGCGCCGGGAGAGCACACCGCCACCGTCGTCGCGCGCGACATCGGGCGCCCCCGCGGCCTCGTCGTGCTCCCCGACGGGCGCCTCGCGATGACCGACTACGTGCTCCACGTCGTCGAGACGCTCGACCTCACCGACGGCACGGTCACCGTGCTCGCGGGCGCGCGCAGCCGCTCGGGCTTCGTCGACGGCCCCGGCACCGCCGCCCGCTTCATGCGCCCCTACGGCGTGGTGCTCCGCGCCGACGGGAACCTCCTCATCGCCGACCAGGGCAACCAGCGCATCCGCCTCGTGACCCCCGAGGGCGAGGTGAGCACCCTCGCCGGGAGCGGCACCGCGGGCTCCCTCGACGGCCCCGGCGCGATGGCCCAGTTCAGCGGCCCGCAGGGCATCACCATCGACTCGCGCGGGCTCGTGTACGTGAGCGAGGCCGACGGCCACCACGTGCGCACCATCGACGCCGAGGGCGTCGTCGCGACGCTCGCGGGCAACGGCAACGCGGGCTGCGTCGACGGCCCCCTCGAAGAGGCCGAGTTCTACGGCCTCGAGGGCATCGCGATCTCGCCCGACGACGGGATCCTCTACCTCCCCGACGGCAACCGCGGGACCGGCGAGCCCTTTCACCGCATGCGGCGCATCCAGCTCCCGTAGGTCGCCGCGCGCAACGGCGTTCTTCGTTCGGGCGCTGTGATCTAGAGTCGCGCGATGCGACTCACGGGGCTCGACTGGGCGGTGATGGTGGCCTTCTTCGCGCTGAACGTCGGCCTCGGGCTCGCGTTCGGGCGGCGCGCGAAATCGAGCCTCAGCGAGTTCTTCGTCTCGGGCCGCGACGTGCCGTGGTGGCTCGCGGGCACGTCGATGGTGGCGACGACCTTCTCGGCCGACACGCCGCTCGTGGTGACGGGCCTCGTGGTCTCGCACGGCGTCGCGGGCAACTGGCTGTGGTGGAACGCCGTCGCCAGCGGGATGCTCACGGTCTTCTTCTTCGCCTCGCTGTGGCGTCGCGCGGGCGTGATGACCGACGTCGAGCTCATCGAGCTGCGCTACGCCGGACGCCCCGCCGCGGCCCTGCGAGCCTTTCGCGCGGCCTACCTCGCGCTGCCGATCAACTGCGTGATCCTGGGGTGGGTGAACCTCGCGATGGCGAAGATCCTCGGGCTCACGCTGGGGCTCCCGAAGGGGCCCGCGGTGGCCGTGTGCCTCCTCGTGACGGGGCTCTACGTGTCGGTCTCGGGGCTCTGGGGCGTGCTCTGGGCCGACGTGCTCCAGTTCGTCGTGAAGCTCGGGTGCACCATCGCGCTCGCGTTCTACGCCGTCGACGCGGCGGGCGGCATCGACGGCATCCGCGCGGCCATCCCCGCGGAGCGACTCGCGGTGCTCCCGCCGGCGGGCGCCGAGTGGATGCCCTATGAGGCCCTCGCGGTGTACCTCGGCGTGCAGTGGTGGGCCGCGTGGTATCCGGGCGCCGAGCCCGGCGGCGGCGGCTACGTGGCGCAGCGCATCTTCGCGGCCCGCACCGAGCGCGACGGCGTGCTCGCGACGCTGTGGTTCAACGTCGCGCACTACTGCGTTCGAAGCTGGCCCTGGGTGCTCACGGCGCTCGCCGCGTACGCGCTCTATCCCGGCCTGCGCGACGGCACCGACCGCGACCCCGAGGGGGCCTACGTGCGCGTGATGATCGACCACCTCCCGCCGAGCCTCCGCGGGCTGATGATGGCGGGCTTCATCGCGGCGTACATGTCGACCGTCGCGACGCACCTCAACTGGGGCGCGTCGTATCTGGTGCGCGACCTCTACGCGCGCTTTCTCAAGCCCGGTCAGAGCGAGGCGCACTACGTCAACGCGTCGCGCGCGGCCACGGTGCTCACGATGCTCCTCGCGGGCGCCGTGACCCTCATGCTCGGCTCCGTCGAGGGCGCGTGGAAGATCCTCCTCTCGATGGGCGCGGGCACGGGGCTCGTGCTCATTCTCCGCTGGTACTGGTGGCGCATCAACGCGTGGAGCGAGATCGTCGCGATGGCCGCGTCGCTCATCGCGTCGCTGGTGCTCCAGCACGTCGTCGGCCTCGACCCGTCGACGCCGCGGGGCTTCGCCCACCTGATGCTCGGCACGCTCGCGATCACCACGGTGTCGTGGGTCGCGGCCACGTACGCCACGAAGCCCGAGCCCGTCGAGACGCTCATGAGCTTCTACGCGCGCGTGCGCCCCGCGGGCTCGGGCTGGGCGCCCATCGCGAGGGAGCTCCCCGACGTGGGGAGCGCGGGGCCCACGGTGGGCGTGCGCCTGCGCGACTGGGTGCTCGGCTGCGCGATGATCTACCTCACGCTCTTCGGCGTCGGGAAGGTGCTGCTCCACGAGGCTCCGAAGGGCCTCGCGCTCCTCGCGGGCGCCGCCGCGTGCGCGGCGGTGCTCTGGCGCGACCTGCGCCGCGACGTCATCACCTGAGCGAGGCGATCAGGTCTCGTCGGGGGGGTCGCCTCGCTCGGGGGCGACCTTGTGGTCGTCGACGCCCGAGGCGTGGCGCGGGAGCACGCGCCGGAGCTGGTTGAGGCAGCGCAGCACCGTGGCGTGGCGGCGCATGAGCTCCCGCGCGCGCTCGGTGGCGACCTCGACCTCGACGTTCTTCGTGACGCTCACGGTGGCCACGCGGATGAGCTCCGTGAGGTCGTCGTGAAAGCGCTGAAGCTCTTCTTCGGAGGAGAACTGTAACGAGCGAGTGTCCGCGTCGAGTTTCATCGTCCCTGCGTGCCGAAGGGATGGCACGACTGGCAACGCGGCGCATCGGGGAAGTGCTGCGCCCGGTTCTGGTGACACGCGACGCACTGCGCCCGCTCGGGGATTCCAGTGCCGTGCGGGGGGTGGCACCCGGCGCAGTTGGCGTGCGCGGGGTGACCGTGGAGCAGCGTGCCCGCGGCCTGGGCGTGGCAGGTCGCGCAGGTCGGCGCCCGCAAGCCCGGGCGCTGGTGGCAGTTCGAACACGCCCGGTGCGCGACGGCGCCGGTCTGCGCCGCGGTCGCCTGCTGCGTGTGGCAGGTGGCGCAGCGGTTCCACCACGCCGAGGCGCCGCCGGAGGGGCGGTCCTGGTGCGGCGCGTGGCAGCCCACGCAGTCGGTGTGGCGTCCCATGTGCGACGCGTTGTTCTGCGGCGCGTGGCAGCTCGCGCAGGCCACCCGCGGCGTCGGTCCGTGCATGTCGTGGCACGACTCGCAGCGGCCCGCGTGCGGAGACTCCGCGGGCCACGTGCGCGCGACGGAGACCTGCCGCGCGTGACACGTCGGGCACCGCTGGAGGGCGCCGCGCGCGGCCGTGTGCGGCGTGTGACACGACTGACAGCGCGCGTGCGCCGAGCCGGGACGCTCCGAGCCCACCGCGCGGACGCCCGCGTGGCACGTCGCGCAGTCGGTCCCGCGGGCGTTGATGTTCGCGTGGGGCGCGTGGCACTGCGTACACGTCCCGCGGTGGTTCGACGTGGGCGCGGCGGCGCGCTCGTGGCAGTGGACGCACGCGGTCCGCGCGTTGGCGCGTTCGAACTCGTGCGGCGTGTGGCAGCTCTCGCAGCGCTGGTGCACGCCCGAGAGCGACGTCGCGCGCGTCGCGGTCGACGACACCTCGGCCGCGTGGCAGCGCGCGCAGCGCTCGGCGTTGGCCGCGGGCGGACCGTGCTGCTCGTGGCACGACAGGCAGTTGCGGTGCTCGTCGGGGCCGTGCGCGACGCCCGCCGTGGGCGCTGCGTGGCAGTGCTCGCACGTCGACGCCGTGGGGCGCCGCGGGTCGTGCTGCGCGTGACACGAGAGGCAGTCCTGGTGCGGCGTGGGCGGCGCCTGATGGGTCGCGGCCGCGATGTTCTGGTGGCACGTCGCGCAGGTGTCTGCGTTGGGGACGGGCGCGTGCGGGTCGTGGCAGCCGACGCACTCGTTGTGGCCTCGACCGTCGCGCGGGAGCGACGTCGAGGGGCCGGCGTGGCACGTGCGGCAGTCGTCGGTGTGCGCCGTCCACGTGTGCGGGCGGTGGCAGGTCGAGCAGACGCCCGTGAGCGTCCAGTCGGTGTGCGCGGGGCGCGCGGTGGGGGCGTTGGGGGTGCGCGCGTCGGGGACCGCGGTGGTCGTTCCAGACGCGAAGGTCACCCACGGCGTCACCCGGGCCGCGGGCTGCCTGCGCGACGGCTCCGCCTGGTGCGTCGAGCGCGGCGGAGGCGGCTCGTGGCAGCGTCCGCAGTCGATGCCCGCGCGGCCTCTCTCGGCGTGCGCGGAGTGACACCCGAGGCACTCGCGGTGACCGCGCGGCCCGGCGGCCACCTCGGACGCGATGCTCCCGCGGTGGCAGCGCACGCAGTCGTTGCCGTCGTGCGTGCCGCGGTCGTTGGTGTCGCGGTGCGGGTCGTGGCAGCTCCGGCAGTCGACGGCGCCGTGGATGCGCGATCCGTCGACGCGGGGCCCGTGGGCCGAGGGCACCTGGCGGGCGAGCGCCGCGGGGCGCGCGCCGAAGGCGTGGCAGCGCACGCACGAGCCCTCGTCGCGCGGCTCGGAGCGCATGGGCGTGCTCGCGTGACACGCGACGCAGCGCGCGCCGGGGTCGGGCTTGTCGTGGAGCGAGGGCCCGTGGCAGCGCACGCAGTCGGTCTTGCGCGCGCCCGTCGTGTGCGACGCGTGCCCCTCGGTCGACATCAGCCTGCGCCACGAGCCCGCGCGGTCCTGGTGGCACGAGACGCAGGTCGTCGGGTCGACGGCGGCGTGGTGGCGGCTCGCGGCGGTGTGCGTGATCGAGCGCGCGAGGAGCCCGAGGCGCTCCGCGGTCTTCGCGGCGTGGCACGCGTCGCAGCGGGTGCCCTGATGACCGCGGAGGTGCGCGCGCGAGCTCGCGTGGCACGACGCGCAGAAGTCATCCGAGCGGGTGGCGCGCTCGGCGCCCGCGAAGAGCGCCACGAGCGCGAGCGCCACGGCCGCGAGGACGCCCCATGACGGACGCAGCCTCGGGCGTGCGCGCGCGGTCGACGGCTCCTCGTTCACCGGTCGCCCCCGTTGCGAGAGCGGAGCGCCAGCAGGGCTCCGAGCGCGAAGAGCAGGCCCACCACGGGGAGCCACGCCCGACGCTGACGGTCACGGAGGCCGAGGGTCCGGCGCGCCGCGCGCTGCGAGGCCGTCGCGGCGCTCGTCACCTCGCGCACCGCGCCCGCGACCACGCGCTCGTCGAGCGTGTGGAGGGCCACGTCGAGGCGCTGCTGCGCCGCGCGGGCCTCTTCGAGCTTCGAAGCGCCTTCTGGAATCGAGAGCCCCGCGCGATCGGCGCGGCGCATGAGGTCCGCCGCTTCGTCGACGGCGCGGAGCGCGCCGGCGCGGGCGGCGTCGAGGCGTGAGGCCGTCTCGAGGGCCTTCTGCGCGCCGTCGTGGCAACGACCGCAGACGTTGCTCGAGCCGCTCCCGAGGAGCGCGCCGCCGGCCTCGCCGACGCCGTGCGACCCGTGGCACTGCACGCACCCCGAGAAGCCGAGGCGCGCGAAGGGCGCCGCGTGGGGGCTGCGCGTGAAGGCCTCGGCCTCGTCGCGGTGACAGCTCCCGCAGCGCGCGTCGGGTCCGCCCGCTTCGCGGAACTCGCCGTGCGCGCCGTGGCAGCTCGCGCAGGTGGGGGCGTTCTCGTCGCCGCGCTCGACGCGCGCCCGGCCGTGGACGCTCGCCCTCCACGCGGAGGGAGGCTCGTTCGCGGGGCGCGCGCCGCGGATCGCGGTGGGTCCTTCGTGGCAGCGTCCGCAGGTCTCTGCGACGTGCAGCGGGTTTACGGGCGACGAGGGGTCGGCGACGTGACGGATGTCGTGGGCGCCGTGACACGAGGCGCACGAGGGCGCGCGCACGCGGCCGTCGGCGACGGCGTGGCCGTGCGCGTCGGCGCGAAAGAGCGCGAGCTGATCGACCTGGAGCGTCGCGCTCGCGCGGCGGATGAAGCGCGCGTCGGCGTGGCAGGCGCCGCAGCGCTCGGAGGTGACGGCGAGGTCGGGGCGCGCGACGAAGCCCGCGGCGGCGTCGTGGGCGGCCGTGGTGGCCTCCGAGGCGCGACCGCCGTGGCAGCCCGAGCAGCCCACGCGAGGCGCGTCGTGGACGCTCTCTCGAAGGGCCTCGGCGGGCGTGCGCAGGCGCGCCTCGCGGAGGGTGGCGTGGCACTGGCCGCAGTGCTCCTCGGCGGCGACGGCCGTCGATGCGAGCGCGACCGCGAGCGCGAGGGCGATGTCAGCGAAGGAGCGCAAAGGTCATCACCCCCAGCAGGAGCGCATACAGCGCGAGTCCGATCCGCTGACCGAGGCGTCCGCCTCCACGGTCGACGAGGGGCAGCGAGAGCGCGGCGAGCGCCCCCACCGCGGCGAGCGAGACCAGCACGGTCACGCCGGGGATGCCTACGATCGTAGGCGGCGCGGCGCGGAGCAGACCGTCGATGGGCGCGAGGTACCAGGTCGGGCGGAGGTCGCCCGTGAGCGCGTGCGTGGGCGACGGCGCCTCGGCGAGGCCCGCGGGCCTCCACGAGGCGAGCGCGAGGAGGGCGCCGAAGGCCGTGACGCTGAGGGCCGCGGCGCGGAACATGACGTCGGGGAAGACCCGCGTCCCCTCGCGCGGCGGCTCCTGCACGAGGCGACCGAGCGCGTGGAACACCGCCACGAGCAGCACGATGCCCCAGAGCGACGGGAGCGCGCCGAGGTGGATCCCCTGCGCGCGCACGAGGTCGACGCCCTGCGACGGCGCGCCGAACACGATCGCGCGGAGGCCCGGTCCGAGGATCGGCAGCCGCGACGTGGCCTCCGAGGCGAGCGTCGCGTCGAGCGCGCTGCGCGCCGTCCACGGGAGCATCGCGCCCGTGAAGGCCGACGCGAGCCCGAGGAACCACGCCGTGACCAGCGCGCACCAGGCGACCTCGCCCGGTCGGCGGTGGACGCCCGCGAAGAGCGCCACGCCCACGAGCGCGAAGAGCGACGCGAGCAGCGCGTGCGAGCCCCACACGTGGATCGATCGGACGAGCTCGCCGAACTCCACGCGCGAGATGATGAACTGCACCGACGCGCGGGCGCCCTCGCGCTCGGGGCGGTAGTAGAGCGCGAGCAGCGCGCCCGTCGCGAACTCGACGGCGACGAGCGCCGCGGAGAGCGCGGCCAGGAGCGTCAGCGCCATGCGCGAGCCGTCGACGCGGGCCTCCGTGAGGCGGAGCCGCAGGGCGTCGGTGGGGTAGCGCGACGCGAGCGAGTCGGTGGGGTTCACCCGGTCCATGCGCGCCTCCGTTCGATCACGACGTCGTCGCCCGCGACGGTCACCTCGTACTCGTGGAGCGGCGCGGGAGGCGGCCCCGCGATCACCCGCCCGTCGACGGCGAAGCGGCCGCCGTGACACGGACACTCGATCTCGCCCGTGGCGCGGGCGTAGCGCACCGTGCACCCGAGGTGCGTGCAGCGCGCGGAGAAGGCGCGGAGCTCGCCGCCCACCGCGACCACGAGCACCACGTCGCCCGCGACCTCGACGAGCTTCGACCCCGCGGCGAGCACCTCAGTGCGGCGCACCGACGCGGAGGCTCCCGTCGCCCCATCCGACGGGGGTGTGGCGAAGCGCACGGCGGGCAACGCCGCCGACACGCCCGCCGCGCAGGAGGCGACCACGAGCGCGCCGTCGAGGAGCCTTCGACGCTTCGGGTCCGGGGGTCGCTGTTGATCGCTCATCGGAAGTCACGTCTCCGTCGGAGTCTCAAGGCGCGTGTGTATGGCACACGAGGCAGACCGAGTGCTGCGTTCGATCGAAGCCCGCCGCGAATCCGGGCGGGTGGGGGTTGCCCGCGCCGCCGCCCTCGCGGTGGCAGGGCGTGCAGACCTGCGCGGCGTCGGTCTCGTGACACGACGCGCACGCGAGGATGTTCCGCCGCGCCTCACGCGCGTGGCTGCGCGGCGAGTTGGGGTCGAGCCAGCCGACGGGGTGCGTGGCCCTCGGGCCGACGCCTCCGCCGATGCCGCTCGTGCGGTGGCACCCGTCGCAGGTCTCGACGGCGTGGCAGCGCGTGCAGGTGTTCTGCGTGAGCCGCGCCTCGTCGGCGTGCCTCGCCTGGAAGTCACCGCGGTGCACGAAATCTCGCGCGACCGACATGAGCTCCAGGTCGGCCAGCGGCGCGCCCGCGCTCGGGTTGTGGCACCGCGCGCAGAAGTTGGGCTCGTGACACTGCGAGCAGAGGTTGCTCTCGGCGCGCGCCTGCGTCCCGTGTCGCCGCGCGAAGCCCGCGGGGTGCCGCACGAAGGCGAGGTCCTCCATGCTGTAGCGGTCGAGGCTGCGGTGACACTTGGTGCAGTTCATCGCGCGCATGTCCGCGTCGTGGCAGCGCGTGGCGCACCCGGCCATCGTCGGGATCTCGGGCTCGAAGGGCCGCACCGTCGACGTGTCGGCGCGCAGGCCGTGGCACGACACGCAGCCGCCGCGCTCGCGGGCGACGTGCGTCGCGTGCGAGAAGTTGAGCTCGCGGTCGGTGCGGAGGTACGTGCGAGGGTTGCGCGGCTCGGCGTGGCAGTAGGCGCACGCGCGCTCCTCGGGGCGCGTGTGGCAGCCCGTGCATACCGCCTCCGCGGGGAGCGCGAGGTTGCGCGTGCGGGCGGTGTCCGCGGCGGGGTCGACGACGCGCGCGTGGCACTGCGGGCACGTCGCGCCCGCGCGCAGGTGCTTGCCGTGCGAGAAGCGGATCGCGTCGGGGCGCACCCGCTCGGTGTCTCCGCGCTGACAGCTCACGGCGAAGAGGAGCGCGGCGAGGACGACGAAGAGGCGGCTCATCGCGCGCCTCCGCGGCTCTCGAAGGTCCAGGTCCCGTGGGCGAGCCCGCGCAGCTCGCTGAGCGCGATGGGCGACCGCACGCCGTCGATGGCGGCGCCGACGCGCCAGCCGTGTCCGAGGGGGACGTCGACCGCGGCGCGCGCGTAGAGCGACGTGCGCGGCGAGCTCGGGTCGTCGTCGTCGAGCGCCGCGGCGCCTTCGAGCGCGACCCCGATGTTGCGAGGCAGCGTCCACATGCCCGCGATGCGCACGAGCGTGAGCGGTCGCACGCCGTCATCGCGGCGGCTCGCCGAGAGCGTCCCCTGCCGCGAGCGATCGCGAGAGGTCACCCGCAGCATCGCCTCGACGCGGGAGCCCCAGCGCGCGTCCTCGTTCGAACCGGGGATGTCATAGCGCTGCCCGGCGCCCTCGAGGCGCAGCGACACCACGCGCGAGGGACGCCACGTGAACGACGCCCTCATCTCATCGAAGACCTGCGTCGCGAACACGCTCAAGATCGACCATTTCGGGATGAGCCTCGACGGGTCGACGTGCGCGTAGCCCGCGCCGACGAGCCCCCACGACGCCGGCGTCCAGTCGACGTCGGCGCTCGCCTGCGTGACGCCGCCGCCGGCCGCGTCGAAGGCGATCCCCGCGCGGAGGTCGAGGCGCTCCGTCGGCGTGAACGACGCGTCGAGCGAGAGGGCGCGCACGCCCGCGACGCCGTAGGCCCAGCGCTCGAGGTACGACGCCGAGGCCGCGAAGGTGCCAGCCTGCATCCACCCGACGCGCGCGCCGTAGGCCACGGTCACGCCGTCGAACGAGGGCTGCGCGCCGACCAGCGCGCCGTACGCGGGGGTCACGGGGCGTCCGACCATCACCTCGGCGTTGAAGCCGCCCGCGATGACCTCTCCGCCGATCCCGTCGATGTGCACGCCGCCGGGCGAGCCCCAGGGGAGAAAGCGTCGCCCGGCCCACACGCCCCACGGCCCCGCCGCGTAGCGCGCCCACGCGACGGCGAGGTCGCCCGCCGCGTACGCCTGCGGGTCCGCCGCGGCGAGGTCGACGGCGCCCCAGGCGTTGAGGTGCGCCTCGAGGTGACCGTTCGAGAGCCCGCGCGCGTCGAGCGTTGCGCGCGCCATGATCGGCGCGAGCGTGACGGTGCGCCAGTATCGGTCGGCGGCGCTCGCCTGCCCGTCGGCCGCGGTGAGCACGTAGCGCGGGACGCCGCGGAACACGCTGTCGATGCGCACGCTGACGTGCGACTCGTCGCGCGACTCGGCGTGCGACTGCGCGAGGGCGTCGCCGCGCTCGACGACGAGCACGAGCGCCACGATGACGACGGCGGGCCTCATCGCGCACCCCCCGCGGTCACGACGCCGTTGATGTGCGAGGCGCGCTGAGACGCGATGATCCGCAGCGCGCCGTCGACGCGCTCGACCTCGGAGCCGTGACACAGCACGAGCTCACACGAGCCGTTGTTCGAGTGGGGCAGCGCGGGCGGCGCGCCGTGACATCCGACGCAGTTGCCCGCAACGGAGCCGCCGCGCCACGCGATGCGCACGCCGGAGCGCCCGATGAGGTTCTCGCCGTGACACGCGACCGAGACGCACGAGCCGCTCACGTACGACGGCCTCGCGCCGCGCGCGGTCGCCCTCGCGCCGAAGCGCAGGTCGCCCGCGCCGCGATCGTCGAGGTGCCCCGCGGCGGTGATCGTGGCGGGGACCTCGTGGCACTCGTCGCAGGTCACCGGCGTGGTGACGCTGGCGTTGCGGTGGGCCTGGTGGGTCGCGTCGCGCGGCCACGGGTCGCCGTTGCTGCCGTGGCACGAGCCGCAGTTGTTGGTGCCGTCGCCGAAGTCGACGCGGCCGTTGAGGTGCAGCGCGGCGCGCGCGAGCGCGGTACCCGTCGCGTTGGCTTCGAAGTGACAGGTGGTGCAGGGCTGCGTCCAGTGGCCCGCCGGGGGGGCGCCGTGACAGCCCGCGCAGGTGGGGCCCGACGACGGCGTGCGCCAGTGCGGCGTGGGGCTCATCGCGTCGGCGCTGTGGCACGAGACGGTGCACGACCCGCTGGCCGCGTCGTAGCGCGCCGTGGCGCCGACGATCGCGGTGTCGAAGCGGACGTCGATGGTGCCGTCGCCGTGCGAGCCCGTCGCGAGGTTGGTGTCGCGCGCGGGGTGACAGGTCGCGCACGCGAGGGGCTGAAGCAGCGCCGCGCCCGGGAGCACGTGTCGCGCGTGCGCGTCGCCGTGCGTGGCGGGGAGCATGCGGCAGGTCGGTCCGGGCCAGACGCGTCCGCCCTCGCCGTGGCAGGTCGAGCAGTCGAGCACGCCCGCGGTCGCGGTGTGACACGCGGTGCAGGGCGTCGCGCCCGCCGCGGGAGCGCCCTCTCGCACGGTGCTCGGACGCGAGGGCGTGCCGTCGTGACAGCGTCCGCAGGCGTCCTGACGGGTGCCGTCGAGCATCTGCGCCCAGCGAGACGCGCGGAGCAGTCGGCCGTGAAAGTACGGGGAGCGCGGGTCGACGAAGCCGCCCTCGTGCATCGATCCGCGGCGGGGCCTCGCGCCTCCAGTGATCCACGCGTCGATGCTGCGTCGGAGCGCGGCGTTGAAGTACGACGCGTGGTCGTCGCGACCGAGCGCGCGACGTAGTCGATTGGCGACGCTCACGCCCACGCCGCCGTCGAGCGATTCGAAGCACGAGACGGCGTCGGTGTAGCGGCTGACGGCCCAGTCACCCGCGGGGGTGTCGCCGTCGTGGCAGCGGGCGCAGGCGGCGGTGAGCGCGGGGCGCAGGTCGAGCTCCCAGTCGGGCGTGGCGACCGTGGGGGTCTCGCGCACGTCGGCGCAGCCCTGCAACGTGAGCGCGAGGACGCCCGCGACGCGCGCCGCGGCAGCGCCCTTCGAAGCCCCTCTCTCACGCCTTGGAGACTTCACGGCGACGCGCCTCCGTGCTCGGTCGGCGGCACTGCGTGTCCTGCGGCGGGGGCGGCGGCGGGCGCGCCCGCGTCGTCCGTCGAGGGGCGCACGTTCCCGGTGAGCGGGCCGTCGAGGTCGAGCTCGGTCACGCACTGACGAGCCTGAAAGGCGCCCGCCACGCAGCCCTCTGCGCCGGGGCCGAAGCACGCGCGGATGCGCCCGGTGACGAGCGTCGGCGTCGAGGTGTCGATCGCGATGGCGACGCTCCCGGGTCGCCCGACCCAGTGGTCCGACGCGTGGGTCTCGAAGTTCGCGGAGACCGGCGTCTCGGCGCCCGGCGCGCCACGCAGGGTCCCCACGGCGAGCGACTGCGCGCGCGGGACGCGCACGAGGATGTGCCGCGCGTGCGGCGGATCGGACGTGGCGCAGAGCCGTGTGGCGCGCCCCTCCGAGAGGATGAGGTCGACGCGCGCGCGCGGCTCCCTGCGATCGACGCGGAACCACGCCTCACGCAGCGTGAAGCGCGCGCCGTCGAGCTCGCCCGAGACCGCGCCCGCGGGCGTGAGCCCGAGGTCGAGCGTGTCGGCGCCGACGTTCGTCGTGGGCGTGGGGCTCTGGCACGACGCGGTGACCGCGAGCGCGAGCCCGAAGAAGAAGCGCCTCACGACGCACCTCCCGCCTCGGGGCGATCGATGCGGAGCCCGTGGAACTCGACGGGGATCGCGACCTTGAGCATCAGGGTGAGCACGAGCCCGCCCGCGGCCCACACGCCCGCGCAGACGAGCGTCTCGGTGAGCGACGGGCTGTACTCGACGATCTCGCCGAGGGAGCTCGGAATGAAGCCCGGGATGACGTGGCCCATGCCCTTCTCGATCCACATGCCGACGATGGTCGTGCCGCACGCGGTGAGGAGCACGCGCTTGCGGTTGAAGAGGCCCGGCAGCGAGAACACCGTCGCCGAGAAGAGATCGAGCACGATCGAGAGCCACATGTACGGCACGAGCAGGTGGTGACCGTGGAGCCCGAAGAGCAGGTAGCGCAGCGGCGCCGAGTGCACCGAGCCGCCGTAGAGCTCGGTGAAGAGCTCGGCGCCGAGGAGGAAGAGGTTGGCGTACACGGCCGCCGTGACGATCCCGCGGAGGAGCCCGATGGTCTCGTCGCGCACGGGGGCGTTCATGCGGTCGCGGATGACCGTGAGCACGATGATGAGCATCGCGGGGCCGCTGCCGAAGGCCGAGGCGACGACGCGAGGCGCGAGCACCGCGGCGTGCCAGTGGGGCCTGCCCGCGAGGCCGCAGTAGAGGAACGCGGCGACCACGTGGATCGACACGGCCCACACCATCGCGGCGCCGAGCACGGGGCGATACTTCTTCTTGTCGATGGGCCTACCGCGGAAGCGCGCGAGGAGGGTGTACGTCGCGAGGTAGAAGTTCAGCAGCAGGTAGCCGTTGAGGACGACCACGTCCCACGACAGCATCGAGATGGGGAAGTTGAAGCGCCCGAGGCCCGGCATGAGGTGCCACGCGCGGTCGGGGCGGCCGATGTCGACGACGACGAAGAGCATCCCCATCGTGAGCGCGGCGATGGCCATCACCTGCCCCACGATGACGAGCTCGGCGGCCCGCTCGTCGTGACGGATGTACGCCAGCGCGACCATCACGAGCGCCGCGGACGCGAGGCCCACGGTGAACGAGAAGTTCGCGATGTAGGCCCCCCACGGGACCTGGTCGGTCATCGCCGTGACGGTCATCCCGCGCATGAGCTGCTGCGCCCACGCGAGGCCGCCGAGGACCACCAGCGCCGTCAGGAACGCCAGCCAGCGGTAGTACCCGCGGCTGCCGCGCGCGACCTCGACCGCCGAGGCCTTCACAAACGCGAACAGCTCACGCACGTGCATCGCCACCGAGCCCATCGCGCCATTCCCCTCAGTCGAAGAAGTAATAGAAGCGCGGCAGCGTGCCGGCCTCTTCGTGGAGCACGTAGACGCGCTTCGTGTCGATGACCTGGCGGACCTCGCTCGTCGGATCGAGGAGGTTGCCGAACTTGCGCGCCCCCGTCGGACAGGCCTCGAGGCACGCCGGATACTCTCCCCGCCGCACGCGGTGGAGACAGAAGGTGCACTTCTCGACCACGCCCGCGGGCCTCAGCCGGTTCGAGAGGTAGCCCTGGTCGGGGTTGATCTCCGAGGGCCTGATGTCGCCCTCGGCGAAGTTGAAGCGCCGCGCGAAGTACGGGCACGCGGCCTCGCAGTAGCGGCACCCGATGCACCAGTTGTAGTCGACGACGGTGATCCCGTCGGGCTCGGTCCACGTGGCGTTCACCGGGCAGGCCTTCACGCAGGGCGCCTCGCGGCACTGGTGGCACTGCACGGGCATGTAGAAGTGCCCCTCGCTCGGCACGGGCCCCTCGTACTGGGTCTCCGAGCGCTCGACGTCCATCGAGCCCTTCTCCATCTGAAGGATCTTGATGTAGTGGATCTCGGGATCGCGCGACTGGTTGTTCTCCGCCACGCACGCGTACTCGCAGCGGCGGCAGCCCACGCAGGCCGAGAGGTTGAGCGCGTAGCCGTACTCGACGCCCTGCATCGGCGCGGGGTCGGAGATGTGCACCCGCACGCCGTGGCTGCGCCGCACCTTCTCCTCGAGGCGCGCGAAGATGGCGCGCTTGTCCTCGTCGGAGAGGCGCTTGTAGTGCTGCTGAAAGAACTCCTCCCAGGCCGCGGAGCGGGCGCTGCCGCCGCCGCTGCATCCCGACGCGCAGGCGGCGGCCGAGGCGGCGCCCACGGTGGCGAGAAAGCGTCGCCGGGTGACCTTCGCTCGCTCGAGCGCCTCTACGATCTCGGGGTCGTCGTGCTCGCTCACGGGTGATGTCCTCCAGCGGGGAATGCGCGGTCTCGTTGCGGCGGCGGGATGGGGTCGAACTGCGGGCGCTGCGGCGCGTGCGGGTCGTGGCAGACCGTGCACGCGCGGCGGAGCCTCGCGCCCGCCCACGAGCCCGACTGCGAGCCGTGGACGCCGTGCTCCCAGTCGCGGAGCTTCTCGCCGTGGCACTGGCCGCAGAGGCGATACGACTCGTTGAACGAGACCGCGTCGCCGTTGATGAGCCTCAGGTGATCGAGCTCGCCCGAGGGGTGGCAGAAGTCGCAGTTGCGAATCGTCGGACCGTGACGGAGCACGCGGCCCGTGTGGAACTCGCGCATCTCCCGCGGCGTGGGGTTCGGCGCGCGGTCGTTGTGGCAGCGCTGCATGCACGGGTACGTCGCGAGGTGAGGCACGCGCGGCATCACCGTCACCGCGCCCCCGTCGGGCGGGGGACGCATCTCGCGAGGCCGATCGGCGCAGCCCGTGAGGGAGAGCGCGAGGACCGCTGCGACGCGCGCGTGGGTGGTGAAGACCGTCACGGCATCCCCCTTCACGGCGCCGGGTGCGACGTCGCGACGGAGAAGGTCCGCCCCGCGCCGTGGCACGCCGCGCAGGACTCGACGCCCGCGGAGGTGGTGTTGATCTGCGCGTGCGCGATCGTCGCGGTGCTGTCGTGGCAGCCCGTGCAGGCGCGCGCCGAGGGCGTCGTCGTGGTCCCGTCGGCGTGGCACGCCGAGCAGTTCAGGAGCGACTGCGGGAAGCGCACGTTCGAGAAGTCGTTGCGCGACCCGCCGAAGCCATAGATCACGTACGGCCGCCCCTCGGCCACGCTCGGGAGGTTCGCGCCCGTGTGGATCCGGTGGACCATGTTCGCGAAGTCGATGCTCTGCGGCGCGCCCGCCGTCGACGGACGCTGCGAGACGTCGGTCGCCGTGGGCGTGTGGCACATCACGCAGTACTCGGGGTTGTCGATGCGATTGTTCCCGTGCAGCGCGAGGCGGCCGTGGCAGTTGTTGCAGCGCGCGATCTCGACGACCTGACGGCGTCGCACGACGGGCCCGCCCGCCACCGACGAGTACGCGACGGGGTTGGTCGCGCCGTGACGGAACGTGGTCATGTCCGCGAGGGTCTCGGTGCGCTGCGCCTCGATGCCGATGGCCCAGGTCCCCGAGGCGGTCGCAGGCAGCGCGGCCGACATGGGCGCCACCCAGCGGTAGCGTCCGCCGCCGAGGTTCGTCGTCACGCCCACCGCCGCGGTCCCCGTGGCCTGGAGCACCACGCCGGGCAGCGAGTACGCGGGCGCCGTCGGGCCGTTGATGAGAAAACCCAGGCGAGAGAGCGCCGAGAGGTCGGTGATCGCCGTGCCCTCACGCGAGCGGAGGGTGAACTCCACCGTGGGCGCGGTGTTCGGGATGAGCCCCGTCACCGACTCGATGGTGGCCGCGATCGTGGGCGCGCCGGGGCGACGCCACGGGAGCATGTGCTTGTCGCGGATGCCGCTGAGCCCGCCCGTCTCGCGGTGGCAGGTCGTGCACTGCGTCGGGTCGACCATCCCCGGCGGGTGGCGCGTGTAGCCCGTGGGCAAGGCGCCGTCGCTGAAGTACGTGCGGTCGTGGCAGCTCGTGCAGATGCGCTCCGCGGGGCGCTGCGCGAAGCGAACGGAGTCCGGCGCCGCGGTGGTGGGGCGGTGACACGACTCGCAGTTGCGGAGGTCCTGCGGGTACGCGACGTCGCTGAAGTCCGAGACCGCGCCGCGGTACCCCACGATGCGATAGGGCGCGCCGCCCACGACGCTCGGCAGGTGCTCGCCGCGGTGGATCTTGTGAACCATCACGCCGAAGCTGAGGCTGTTCCCGGTGTCGGGGTCGGAGAGCTCGTCGGTGTGGCAGCGGACGCACATCGTCGCGTTGACGCGGGTGCCGCCGTGCGCGCGCACGGTCTGGTGGCAGCCCTCGCAGCCCGCGGGGTCGACCACGCGAACGGAGACGGGCGTGCCGCCGCCGGGCACGAAGTCGAAGACCGCCGTCGAGACCGAGGCGGGGTCCGACGCATACAGACCGGGGCGGAGACCCTGCGCGGTGATCGAGAGCGTGCGCGTGGGCGTCGTCGACGCGGGCACCACCGTCGCGAGACGGAAGTCCCACGAGAGGTCCGCGCGCTGCGTGAGGCGGTCGCTCGCGAGCGCGCCGCTCCGCATCGCCCACTCCATGCACGACTGACGGACGTCGGCGTGGGGCGCGTCGGCGGGGCAGGTCGTGAGCGCGCGGTAGCGCAGCGGCTGACCCATCGCGTCGAGCACCACCTCGCTCACCATGAAGCCGAGGAGGTCGGTGTCGCGCGGCGTGAGGGCCTGCGAGCGCCCGTCGCGGAGGTTGAAGTGCACCGACACCGCGCCCGAGGCGCTCACCGTCGCGTCGAGGACGTTCAGCGTGAGCCCCGCGGCGGGGAAGCTCCCCGACACCACGGTCACCGCCGCGTCGCCGGGCTCGCCCTGCGGACCGCGATCGCCCTGCGGGCCCCGCTCGCCCTGAGGCCCCTGCGCGCCAGCGTCACCGGCCGGACCGGCAGGGCCGCGCTCGCCAGGAGCGCCGTCCGCGCCGCATCCCACCATCGCGACGAGCATCACCCCAAGCGCCCAACGTCGTGCGTCCGTCATCTGCATCCTCGAAGAGGCCCATTGAGCATTCCCCGCGCCACACCTCCGCGCGCCGAGCGCGCCCGCCGCTGCGCACGCGAGACGCCCGATTCATGGCGATATGACATCGCGCAGGCACCGCGAGCGCGAACGAACCCGGTGCATACACGCGCGCAGTGCGTGGATGGCGTGCGCCATGGGGCGTCAGATGGGCGACGTCGGGCGTAGGGGCCGCGCGGACTGCGCGTCGTCGCGTGGGCACAGCGCACGAGACGACCCGCGCGCGGCGCGAGGCGACGAGATCAGCGGGTTTCGGTGGGGGCGGGGCGCTGCGGGGTGACGTCGACGCGGGCCGCACGGCGGAGCGTCTCTCGGAGGCGCGCGCGCGCTTCGATGGCGCGCTCGTCGCGGAGCACCTGCACGATCGTGTCACGCGTCGTCTCGAACGTGAGCGAGGCGTTCTCGCGACGGTCGAGGAGCTTCACGATCCAGAAGCGTCGGTTGGGTCCGCGGATCACGGCGGAGACCTGGCCGACCTGGAGCGCGTCGACGGGGCCACGCCACGCGTCGGGGAGCTGGTGCCAGCGCAGCGGGCCCATCTCCCAGGGCTTCGCAGCGGGATCGTCGCTCGGGGGCGCGAGCCTGCGGGCGACGTCATCGAAGGCCGCGCCCGCGCGGAGCTCCGCGAGGAGCTGGTTGGCCGTGGCCTCGTCGCGAACGAGGATCTGCGCGACGCGAACCTCGGCACGCGCCCGCGCGGTGTGGGTCTCGTACCAGCTCCGCGCCTCGGCCTCGGTGACGTTGAGCCCGTTTGACTGCGCGCGATCGGCGAGGGCGACGAGCTGCGCGCGCCGCCACGCGCGGAACCCGGCCTCGGCGCGGGCGAGCTCGGCGCGGTACGTCGGGTCGCGATCGAGACCCGTGGAGGTGGCGTACTGCGCGAGCACCTCGTCCTCGACGAGGCGTGAGAGGAGGTCGGCGTCGACGGGTCCCGTCGCGCTGCGAGGCCCCTGCCCGTGCGCGCTCGGAGGGAGCTCCTGGCGCGTGAGCGGGACCCCGTTGACCGTGGCGATCACCTCGCCCTCGACGCGTTGATGAGGCGTGGCGGGAGGAGGCTGCGCGACCTTGCACGAGAGCGACAAGGCCGCGCAGACGAAGAGGGGAGCGAGGGCGAGGTGCTTCATGGCTCAGTGGCAGGTCTGACAGGACTCCTGCTCGTCACCGCTCCACGGATCGGCAGGGGTCGGGTCGAAGGTCTGGATGCGCATGTGCGCCATCGCAGCGTCGGCGTCGTGGCAGCCCGAGCAGGGCAGCCTCGCCGGACGCGTCGCCCACGTCCCGCTCGTCGTGTTCGACGGGTGGCAGGTCTGGCAGTTGCGCACGTCCTGGGGGAACGTGATGTTCCAGTTGCGCCCGGGCACCGGGTCGCCGTTCGAGTAGTCGACGTCCGCGAGCGGATAGGTCAGCGACGATCCGTAGTGGATCGCGTGGACGCGGCGAGAGATGGGGCGCGCGCCCGACCATGCGAGGCCCGTGGCGGCCTGGGGCTGGTAGTCGTGGCAGGCGCCGCACTGGTCGAGCGCGGCCGTGTCGAACTGCTTGTTGTGACGCGAGTAGTCGAGCACGAAGCCCGTGCCCGTCGCGTTCTGGTGGCAGCTGTTGCAGTTGCCCGCGACGAGGAGCTGCTCCGTCGCGGTCTTCACCTGGAAGGTCAGGCGCGCCACGGTCGGCGTGACGTAGTTGACCGCGTCGACGCGGCCGCGGTCCGCGAACTCGATGGAGACCACGTAGGTGCCCGGCTCGAGGTCGTCGACGGCGTCGAGCTGGTAGTTGATCGAGCCCGCGCTCCACGACGCCTTGGGGTCGTTGTTCGCGGCCACCGTGCGGCGGCTCACGGTGTTGCCCGACGTGAAGCCCGCGGGCATGTGCACGGTCACGTCGCCGCCGAAGACCGCGGTCGTCGCGGCGCTCGCGAGGAGCTGCACCGAGTGGATGTTGCCGAGGCTGCGGCTGCGGATGGCGACCCTGCCGCCCTCATCCCAGGCGATGCCGCGCGCCGCGAAGGCCGCGTCGCGATTGAGCCACGCCACCACTTCGGCGGTGGTCGCGGCGGCCGCGCTCACGAAGCCCGTGGTGGTCATCGGAACGGTCACGAGGCCCATGCGGAGCACGTCGCCGCCGGTGGAGTTCACCGTGTGCACGTCGTCGCCGCCGTCGAACTTCACGACGAGCGAGACGCCGGTGCCCGAGAGGTTGTAGGGGCCCGCCGCGGGGGCGATGACCTGCGAGCGCGCGGCCGTCGTGAGCACCGGCATGCGGTGAGCGCGCGGGCCCTGAACGAAGAGCGACGCCGTGCGGAGCAGGCCGTCGCGGGGCGGGCAGGTCGCCGACGTGGTCGGGCAGCCTTCGGCCGTGGGGTCTTCGTTGAGCGTGGTGTGATCGACGAGCGCGCCGGTGACGGCGTCGCGGAGCACGATGCTCACCACGGGGGCCTCACCGGCCACGTAGAAGCGACCGTTGGCCGGCGGCGTCATCGAGAGCGTCGCGTTGAACTCGGCGATGTTCCGCGGGTTCGAGCGCACGAAGTCGTGGCCTGCGACGATGGGGGCGATGCCCGCGGTGGCGCGGTGGCAGGTGGTGCACGAGCCGTCATCGGGCTGCGGTCCGGGCATCAGGGTCGCGTTGCCGTGGTTGGTGCCCGTCGCGAAGTTGAGGTTGTCGTGGCACGAGCCGCAGGCGGCGCGCGAAGGACGAGAGTTCCAGTTGTCGACCTGCGCGCCGGTTCCGCGGTGGCAGGTGGTGCAGTTCGCGAGAACGGCGGGGAACTCCACGTGCTCCCACGACTGGCGCGCGTTGGCGTTGCCCCAGATCGCGTAGGTGCCGTTGTCGGCCGCCTCGTTCACCGTGGTCGCGGGGTCGTCATAGAGGATGCCGTCGGCGCCGCGCACCGAGGGGAGCTCGCCGCCCGCATGGATCTTGTGGATCATCTCGGGGAGGTCGAGGCTGCGGCCGCTGTGCGGGTCGACGTTGCCGGGGAGGTGACACGTCCCGCAGCCCTCGACGGTCAGGCGGTCGCCGCCGTGGCCGTGGAACTCGTTCGTGTTGTGGCAGCCCTGGCAGGTCGCCGTCTGCACGATGTCCCTGCGCTCGGTGATCGCCGAGCCGTCGGGCACGAAGTCGAAGTACGCGTCGGCCGTCGTGCCGCTATGACCGCCCATCGAGATGTAGACGCGGTGCGTGCGGTTGCGCTCGTACGTGATGGGCGTGGTGCCCATCATCGCCGTCGAGAGGTTCGTCGCGAAGACGTACTGGTACGTGCCGTCGCGGTTGTTCGTGAGCATGCCGTTGTTCTCACGGTATGCCTGCACCGCCGAGGTGCCCGAGGGGGCCGGCCACGAGCCCGTGCCCGACACGGTCTGCGTGCGGTAGATGTACGCGACCCAGTGGTTCGAAGCCTCGCCGGTGCGCGCCGGGACGAGCTTCACGATGTTCGCCGCGATGGCGCCGACGTCGGAGAGGGGCCTTCCGGCCTGGTCGGTCACGCGGAAGTTCACCGTCACGCGGCCCGAGGCGTCCGCCGTGGCGGCCGTGATCGTCGCGCGTCCGAGCACCTTCGCGCCGTTGGCGTACTCGCCGTGCGTCGCGAGGTACTGCGAGCCGTGATGGTCGAGAACGCGAGCCGAGAGTCCGGGCGCGCCGTCGTTGATCCGGGTGCTAGTCCCGTCGGCGCAGCGGATCGTGCGAACCCCCGAGTCGGCATCCGTGGTGATGGTGCACGAGGTCCCGTTGGTCCCGTTGCTCACCTGGACGCTCGTGCCATCGGTGCACGAAATGGTGCGCGTCCCGGCATCGTCCGCGGACACGGTGCACGAGGTCCCGTTGGTCCCGTTGGTGCCGTTGGTGCCGTTGGTGCCGTTGGTGCCGTTGCCTCCGTCCGCGCCGTTGCGGATGGTCGCCGTCGTCCCGTCGCCGCATCGGATCGTGCTGGTTCCGTCGCTATTCGCCGAGACCGTACAGCTCGTTCCGTTGGCGCCGGGGTCACCGGCGCATGCCGCGATCGCCGCGACCAGCGCTGCTCCGTAGAGCATCCTTCTCGTAGTTCCGCGTTCCATTGCCCTCTCCTCGTGGCCCCACCATGACGAACGTCATGGGGTTGAAAGCCCGGAGCAAGGCACGATGCGCACCAGCCCCCCGGACGCCCCACCCGGTCCCTGGCGACACCCCCTCCGAAGCGTCCCTCTGGCGCCATGATCTTGACGCTCGCGCGACGCTCCCATCGCCCGTGCGACCGCGAGCACGACGCCGCGTCCGTCGTTCGTCTTGCTCGTCACCGACCCGCAGCGCGAGCGCGCGTGGCCGCCGTGTCAGGTCGCCGAAGCGCGCCGCGGACCTCGCGCTGTGCCCTCGCGGCCCGGTGTGCCGACCGAGCCACACGGGCTCGACTCGCTAAAACAGCTTAAATATAGGCATTTTGTGAGTTTTAGCCGCGGCACGCGCGCTGCTTTGTGCTCCGGTGAATCAACGCCGTCACGGAGGGGAGACTTCACCATGCGCAAGCTTTCGTACCTCGCACTCTTCGTCGCATTCGGGCTCGGACTCGACGCGTGCAGCGACTCCGAGGGCGACTACGTCTCGTCGGAGGAGTACGACGCAGGCGTCTACGACGCGTCCGCGACGAGCTTCGCCCCCTACGACGCAGGGACCTCCGATCGCCCCTCTCCCACGCCCCTCGACGCGGCGGCTCCCTCCGACGCCGCGAGGACCGACGCGACCTCATCCCCCGATGTGCCCGCACCGTACGACGCCTCCGCGGATCGCCCCGACGCGGCAGACGCCGCCGACGCGAGGGTGGCGTGCGAGGCGATCCCTTCGCGTGAGCCGGTGACGCTCTACCTCTCGGCCGACGATTCGAACTCCATGGCCTCGCCGGCCATCGCCCGACGGATGATCCGACTCGGGCGGCGCGTGCCCGCGGGGATCGTGCGGACCTACGAGTTCCTCAACTACTACAACGTGCCCTACGAGGCCGCGGCGCCCGATCACGTGCGCGTCGTGCCGCAGATGCGACCGGGCACCGCCGAGGGGAGCTACGAGCTCCAGGTGGGCATCGCGTCGGAGCGCCGCAGCACCGCAGACCTCCGCCCGATGAACATCACCTTCGTGCTCGACACCTCGGGCTCGATGGGCGAGGGCCAGCGCATCGAGCGCGAGCGCGCCGTCGTGCGCGCCATCGCGTCGTCGCTCCGCGCGGGCGACGTCGTCTCCGCCGTCACGTGGAACACCGAGCAGCGCGCGCCGCTCTCGAACTACCCCGTCACGGGACCCAACGATCCGACGCTCCTCTCGCTCGCGTCGAGCCTCGTGGCGGGCGGCGGCACGGACCTCTCGGGCGGACTCGCGGCGGGCTACGCGCTCGCGCAGCGCAACTACGGCGAAGGTCGGCTCAACCGCGTGGTGCTCATCTCCGACGGCATCGCCAACGTGGGCGTGACCGACGAGACCATCATCGCCGAGGCGTCGCACTTCGCCGAGCGCGAGGAGATCTACCTCGTGGCCGTCGGCGTCGGCGACGGCTTCAACGACACCCTCATGGACACCGTCACCGACAAGGGCCGCGGCGCCTACGTCTTCGTCGACAGCGACGCCGAGGCCGACATCATGTTCGGCGGACGCTTCACCGAGACCATGGACCTCGCCGTCCGCGCCGTGCGCCTCGAGCTCACGCTGCCCTGGTACATGCGCGTCGCGGAGTTCCACGGCGAGGCCATCTCCGCCGACCCGCGCGTGATCGACCCGCAGCACCTCGCGCCCAACGACGCGATGGTGTTTCACCAGGTGATCCAGTCGTGCCTCGGCTCGACCGTCGACATGAGCGACCACATCGTCGCGCGGGCCACCTACGCCACGCGCGGTCGCGTCCCCGGCGTCGAGACCGTCGACACGACCTTCGGCCAGCTCCTCGAAGGCTCTGACGAAGCGCTCCGCCGCGGCAGGGCCATCGTCGCGTGGGCCGAGGCGCTCAAGCAGATCGCGAACAACCCCTCGTCGTCGGACGCCATCCTCGACGCGACGGAGCGCACGGTACGCGCCGCGCGCACGGGCCCCGACACGGCGCTCGACGAGATCCTCTCGCTCATCACCGCGTACCGCGGGATCGCGCGCTGAGCGTCGCGGCGGCGCTCACATTGGCGTAACCTCCCGCGCCACCGTGAGCGACGAGAACCACTTCGACGTGCTGATCATCGGCGCTGGCCTCTCGGGCGTCGGCGCCGCCTACCACCTCCAGAAGAACTGTCCCACGAAGCGCTACGCGATCCTCGAGGGCCGTGAGCGCCTCGGCGGAACGTGGGACCTCTTCCGCTACCCCGGCATCCGCAGCGACTCCGACATGTTCACCCTGGGGTACTCGTTCCGCCCGTGGACGAACCCCAAGGCCATCGCCGACGGCCCTTCGATCCTCCAGTACATCCGCGAGACGGCCGAGACCTACGGCATCGACCGTCACATTCAGTACCGACAGCGCGTCGAGTCGGCGAGCTGGTCGAGCGACGCCGCGCGGTGGACCGTCGAGGTGCGCGACGGCGCGACGGGCGAACTGCGAACGCTCACGTGCGGCTTTCTCTACGCGTGCGCGGGCTACTACGACTACGAAGAGGGCTACACGCCGGAGTTCAAGAACGTCGGTGATTTCAAGGGCCGCGTGGTGCATCCCCAGCACTGGCCCGAGGACCTCGACTACGCGGGCAAGCGCGTGGTGGTGATCGGCAGCGGCGCGACGGCGGTCACGCTCGTGCCCGCGATGGCGAAGACCGCGGGGCACGTCACGATGCTCCAGCGCACGCCCACGTACGTGTTCTCGCTCCCCGAGCAGGACCGCCTCGCCAACTGGCTCCGCGCGCGCCTCTCGGACAGCGTCGCGTACGACGTCACGCGGTGGAAGAACGTCCTCGTCAACATGGCGTTCTACAACTTCTGCCGGCGATTCCCCGAGCGCGCCAAGCGCTTCATCGTGGGCGAGGTGAAGAAGCAGCTCCGCGACGACGCGCTCGTCGAGGCCTTCACGCCGCCCTACAACCCCTGGGATCAGCGCCTCTGCGCCGTGCCCGACGGCGACCTCTTCGAAGTCATCCGTGAAGGGCGCGCGTCGGTGGTCACCGACCACATCGACGCCTTCACCGAGAAGGGCATCAGGCTCCGCTCGGGCAGGGAGCTCGAGGCCGACATCATCGTGACGGCCACGGGGCTCAACCTGAAGTTCCTCGGCGGCGTGAGGCTCACCGTCGACGGCGCGGTCGTCGAGCCCTCGAAGGCCATGGCCTACAAGGGGATGATGGTGAGCGACGTGCCCAACCTCGCGCTCGCCATCGGGTACACCAACTCCTCGTGGACGCTCAAATGCGACCTCACCTGCGAGTACGTGTGCCGCATCCTCAACCACATGGACGCGCGCGGCTACACCCAGTGCAGACCGCACAACGACGACCCGACGGTGCGTGAGATCCCGCTGCTCGACTTCGCGGCGGGCTACGTGCTGCGCTCCATCGACAAGTTTCCGCGGCAGGGCTCGCGGCCGCCGTGGCGGGTCTATCAGAACTACGCGCTCGACCGCTTCGCGCTCCGGCGCGGCGCCCTCGAAGACGGCGCGCTGCGCTTCTCGAAGTCGTAGCCGCTACTTGTTCGAGCGTTCGAAGTGCGCCACGTCGATGAGCACGGCGCACGCGAGCGCGAGCGGCTTCCACTTCGGCGGCGCGCCGGGGTCGAAGGTGACTTCGAAGTTGTCGGCGTCGGTGAAGGCCTCCTTGATGAGCCCCGACCACTTCTTCTGCACGAGCGCGACGCGGGCTCCGTTCGCCATCACCTCGAAGGTCCACGGGCGAAACATCGGGCCGTGGATCTCTCCGATGAGCGCGTCCGCGGCGTCGAAGATCTCGTAGCGCGTGGCGAACCACGTCCACCGCCGCTCGATGCGCGCGAGGAGGTTCCCGTCGGGGTCGCACACCTCCAGCGTCGGCAGGAACCATCGGAAGGGCCGCCGCAGCTTCATCGCGATCGTGCCGCGGCGCGTGTCTTCGACGTACGACTCGAAGGGCCGCCACGGGCCGAGAAAGAGCCGCGAGAGCAGCTCCAGAAAGCCCGCGGACTGCTCCTGCACCACGAAGGCCGCGCCCATCCCGTTGCCGAGCACGGTGTAGCGGTTGGCCTGTTCGAAGCCCGTGAGCGCCTCGAGCCAGCTCCGTCGCTGCTTCACCGTGAGGCGGTTGAGGTCGTTGAAGCGCTGCGCGACGCGCTCGATCGAGACCTCTCCCGCGCGCGCGAGCTCGGTGCTGTTCGAGATCGCGAAGCCCGACTGCGCGAAGCCCGACTGCGCGGTGCCCGACTGGGCGAAGCCCGCGCCCGCGAAGGCCGACGAGGTCGTCTGCGCGACGCGCGACGAGGCCGCGATCTCGCGCATCGCGCGCAGGTCCGAGAGCGACGAGAGCACGCCCTGACACATCGGGCACGTCGCGATGGTGACGGCGTTGCCCACGGCGTAGGGCATCTCCGCGAGCGTCGCGCCGAGGCACCGCGGGCACGGGAGCGCAGACGCGAGCGAGTACTCCTGCGCGGCGTCGAGGGCGGGGAGGTCCTCGCGCGTGCCGACCATGCGCGCGAGCTCGCCGCGGTCGAACCACACGGCGCGGCAGGTGCTGCAGGTGTCGACGACGAGCCCCTCTTCGGTGTTGAAGGGGCCGAGCGCGGCGCTACATCGGGGGCACTTCATGCGAGGGCGCGGAGACTACCTCAGCCGCGTGGCGCTCCGCACGCGGGCGCGGCGACCTCACGCCGCATCGCCGTATCGCCCCGCGCGACGCGTCGTCGTGATACCCATTGCGCACCATGAGCGAGACCGCGACGGCCGTACGCATCCGTGAGTCTGGTGACCTCGACGTGCTCGAGATCGGAGAGGTGCCCGTGCGCGCCCCGGGGCCCGGCGAGGTGCTCGTCGAGGTCGCCACGGCGGGCCTCAACCGCGCGGACATCATGCAGAGAAAGGGCTACTACCCCGCGCCGCCGGGCTATCCCGCCGACGTGCCGGGCCTCGAGTTCGCGGGCACCGTCACGGCGCTCGGCGAGGGCGTGCGAGACTGGTCCGTCGGCGACAGGGTCATGGCGATCACGGGCGGCGGCGCGATGTGTACGCGCGTCGTCGCGCACGCGCGGGAGCTCATGCCCGTGCCCGAGGGCATGCCCTTCTCCGAAGCCGCGGCGATCCCCGAGGTGTTCCTCACGGCGTGGGACGCGCTCTTCAACCAGGCCCAGGCGGTGATGGGCGAGACGGCCCTCATTCACGCCGCCGCGAGCGGGGTGGGAACGGCCGCGGCGCAGCTCTGTCGCGCGGCCTCGGTGCGCGCGCTCGCCACGGTGCGCACGGCCGACAAGCTCGATCGCATCCTCAAGCTCGGCTTCGCCGACGGCGTCGTCGTGAAGGACGGACGCTTCGCCGCCGAGGTCGACCGCCTCACGCACGGCCACGGCGTCGACGTGGTGCTCGACCCCGTCGGAGCTTCGTACCTCGAAGACAACCTCCAGGCGATGGCGCCCCTCGGACGCCTCGTGCTCATCGCGTTCATGGGCGGAATGCACGCCGAGGTGCCCCTCGCGCCGATTCTCATGAAGCGCCTGCGGATCTTCGGCACGACGCTGCGCGCGCGTCCGCTCGAAGAGAAGGCCCGCGTCGCGCGGGAGTTCTCGCGCTCCGTGCTGCCGCTCTTCGCGCGCGGGAAGCTCAAGGCCGTCGTCGACGCGGTGATGCCCATGTCGCAGATCCGCGACGCGCACGCGCTCATGGAGCGCAACGCCACGCTCGGCAAGATCGTGCTCGCGTGGTGACCCTCACCCCGTCCCTCTCCCGCGAAGCGGGAGAGGGTGCCTGTTGGTAGCTGCCATGCCCTCACCCCGGCCCTCTCCCGGCAGAGCCGGGAGAGGGTGTCGAGGCGACGAAGCGTGACGTCGATCCTCGTCAGCACCGTTACCGAGCGCTTCGTCAGCACCGTCACCGAGCGCTTCGTCGGCACCGCCACCGAGCGCTTCGTCGGCACCGCCACCGAGCGCTTCGTCGGCACCGCCACCGAGCGCTTCGTCGGCACCGCCACCGAGCGCTTCGTCGGCACCACCGAGCGCTTCGTCGTCGATGCGCTGACACCCTCTCCCGGCTCTGCCGGGAGGGCAGGGTGAGGGCATGGCAGCTACCAACAGGCACCCTCTCCCGCTTCGCGGGAGAGGGACGGGGTGAGGGTCACCCCTTCTTTCGAAACGCCCACGCGCCGACGAGCACCGCCGCCACGATGCCGCCCACGATGTAGAGCGGCTCGTCGGCCGAGGGCGCGCGCTGCGCAGCGGGGCTTGTGCGCGTCGGCGTTCTCACCGCAGGCGCGACGCTCCCCGCGGGGCTCGGAGGCGCGGCGGTCGGCAGCACGAGCGGCGTCGCCGGAGGCTGCGTCGTGTCGGGCACGATCGCGTTCGGTGACGGACCTGCCTGCGGCTCGATCAGCGCGGGCTCCCTCGGCGGAGGCGCCTCGGTCGATGGAACAGCCTCGTCGCAGGTGAGCGCGCAGCCTGCGTGACCTCCCTCGCTCCACCCTTCGGCGTGATCGCAGCGGTCGCGCGCGCCGCCCGCGCGTGAAGCACCGCCCACGGCGCTGAGGTCGAGCGTGCGGTTGCCGCAGATGCGGTTGTCCGCGAGCCCCTGGAGCACGCAGCGGGCGCCGCGGGCGTAGCGTCCGCGCGCCCCCTCGGCGCACTCGCTCGCGAAGCGGAACGCGTCGTCTGCGCCGTTGATCGGCACGTCGACCATGAGCTGCGCGTCGCCTTCGCGGCGCTTCGAAAAAGCTCCGCTCGTCACGCACGCGTAGTTGGGCACGCAGCCGGGGATTCCGAGCGAGTCCATCACGCCGGGCATGCAGCGCCAGCCGAAGCGGTCGAAGCGCTCCTGCGCGGACTGCGTGTCGGGGCCGCTCTCGCGCACCACGATGTCCGCGCCGCGCCGTCGCAGACCGGGCATCCAGCCCTCGTGCACCTGGCAGCTCCCGCAGCCCGAGCTGTACACCGCCACCGTGCCGGGATGCACCGCCTCGACCGTCGGCGCGCACGCGCACGCGTCGTAGGGCGCCGCGCCGCCAGGGCCCGTCCCCGCCGCGGGGTCTCCGAGCACGACGCCCACGGCGTTGCGCGACACGGTGTTTCCCGTGAGCACGGGGCGCGCGTCACACGCTGCGATGCCCGTCGTGGCACGTTCGAAGGTCGAGCGCAGCACCACTGCGCCGGGGCTCTGCATCGTGGTGTTCGCGTCGCAGCTCCCGTTGGCCGAGGCGCCGAACGAGAGGCCCACGCGACCGCCCGACGCGTGCACGCGTTCGAAGCGCGCGTTCGGCGATCGCTCGACGGAAAAGCCCTTCGCGCGAGCCTCCGCGGTGATGTCGTAGAGGGTCGCGTCGCGGGCGCCCACGAGCTCGACGCCCACGTCGGCGCCCGTGACCCTGAGGTGTCGCGCGACGGCGTTCGCGGCCTCGACGCGCAGCGCCACGCCGCCCGCGGGCTGCGCGAGGATGACGTGTCCGTGGCCGTTGAAGCGAGCGCCCTCGCCGCGGATCACCACGCACGGCCCCGCGCCGTGGAGCGCGAGGTCGGTGCCGAGCTCGACGCGCGCGTTGGGCGTCGAGAGGAGCTGCGAGCAGTCTTCGCAGGTGCGGCACTGGAGGTCTTGCGAGAGGGCCGCCGTCGAGGCGAGCGAGGCGGCGAGCGACGTGGCGAGGGCGACGTGGCGGTGCTTCGTGGAGCGCATCAGCTTCTCTCTGCGTGGCGGTTTCAGTCGGGGACGCGTCGGAGCCGCGCGGTGACGGTCACGCGCGCGCCGTTGGGGGTGACGTCGGACTCTTGCGGGAGCCATCCCTCGCGGTAGATGCGCACGCGGTGGGGGCCCGCGGGGAGCCCGAGCCACCGCGACGACCAGATCGCGCAGGGCCCCAGGTCGTCTTCGTCGACGATGACGTGGGCGTCGACGGGCTCGCACTGAAAGCGGTACGCCCCGGCGCTTCGAACGCGCTGCGTGGACGAGCACGCGACGAGCGCGGCGAGCGAGGCGAGGAGGGCGTGGCGCGCGAGCACGGCAAGAACTCTACTCGACGATGGGCCGCGTGCGGACCTCGGTTTATAAGTGCCGCCGATGAGATCGCGCGTGTTCCTGATCGTCGCCCTGGCGGCCCTCGCGGGCTCGGGGTGGTTCTTTCTCTCGCGCCGTCGGGCGGCGCACGCGCGGGCCACGGCGCAACTGGCCGACGCCCTCGCGTCGAGGCTCACGGTCTGCGTCGTGGGAGAGACCTCGTCGGCCCGCGATGTGGCCGCGATGAACGCGCGGCTGCGGCGCGTCGCGCTCGCCCCCGCGACGCCCGCCGTGTGGCCCATGAACTGCGCGGCGAGGGCCCGCGCGATCGTCGAGATGGCCCACGGCGAGGCGCACCTCGCGAAGCTCTCCGCGCAGGCCGCGGCGCTCGCGACGGCCCTCGACCGCGACGCCGTCCTCGGGGAGGTCGCGGCGTTTCGCGAGGGTCGCGCGGGCCTCCCCTTCGACGCGATCGCGACCGCGCTACGCGCGCTCCACGTCGAGGCGACGATCCTCACGGGCACCTACGGACGCGGGAGGGAGAGGCCCCGCGAGACGAACCTCCCCACCGCGCTCGCGCCCATCGGCGGTGACCTCATCCCGGTCTCCATCGCGCAGGGCTCCGTCGTGGCGGGCTCGAACCACGCCGCGGGCACGCTCTCGGCCCTCTTCATCGAGCCCACGCGGGAGCGCGTCTTCTGCCGCTCTCGCGACCGCGGCGGGTCGTGGACGTGCCGCCGCTTCGCCCGCGAAGGCGCGCCGCAGTACCTCGTCGCGAGCGACGCCCCCGAGGCCATCACCCTCGTCGAGAGCCCCGCGGGGACCGCCGCGTTCGCGTCCTTCGATGCGCTCACGCAGCCCGTCTTCTCGCTCGCGAAGCCCATCGTGCCGAGCCTCGCCGCGAGGGTCTCCAATGGCGCGCTCGTCGCGGTCACGGCCGACGGTCCGCGCGCGGTGCTCCAGCGCTGCGCGCGCGGAGGGGCGTGTGTCGAGGCGCCGCTCGGTACGCCGTCGCGGCTCGAGTCCGTGCTCGTTCGCGCGGGGAGCGACGCGTGGTGGGTGGGCGTGTCGGGTGAGGCGAACGCGCTCTCGCTCGACGCGCGGAGCGTCCCCGCGGCGCCCGCGCCGTTGGGTGAGGTTCAGCACGTCACCGCGCTCCACAGCCCCTCGACGCTGCTCGCGAGCTGCAACGCGGAGGGCGTGAGCTACGTGGCCGCGGTCGACGCGCCGGGCACGCACCTCTTCGCCATCGAGGCCGGTCACGCGCCGCGCGAGCTCGGCGACGTGGCGCAGAGCGGACTGCCCTTCGAACTTCTTTGCGACGCGCAGGGGGTGACCCTCGTCGGAGGCTCGTCGGCGCAGAGCTGCCGACGCGAGGGAGGCTGCGCGCCCGCGCTCACCTTCGAAGTCCCGCGACGCTTCGCGCGCATCGGCGGCGAGCTCGTGATGGTCTCGATCGCGCGCGACGGCGACGGGCTGCGCGTGCGCCACGGAGACCCGATGAGCTTCGCCTCCGCGCCCACCGCGGCCATCGACGACGACGCCGCGCACGGCGGAATCTCCGCGCGTTCGCTCTGGCTCTTCTCCGCGGGCGATCGGCTCGCGCTCTTCGCGACGGGCGCCACCACGGCGGCGCTCTGGTCCGACGACCGCGGCGCGACCTGGCAGCCCGCGCGCGAGGGCTTCGACGGCGCGCTACGACCCGCGCGCATGGGGGCGGTGCGGTGATCGACGCCGACACGGTGCGCACGGCCCTCCGAGAGAACGCCATCGACGCCGATGAGCTCCTCGATACGCTGTACCCCGACGCGTTCCGACGATTTCGCGTGCAGCACACGACGCCCGTCGAGGTGAGCGCCCGCGCCGCGGCGTGGCTCGCGCCCGATGGTGACGCCCGCGTGCTCGACGTGGGCAGCGGCGCGGGACGCTTCTGCCTCGCGGGCGCCCTCACCACACCCGGACACTTCACCGGCGTCGAGCAGCGGCCGTGGCTCGTCGAGGCGGCGCGCGAGGCGTCTCTGAAGCTCCGCGTGACCACCGCGGACTTCGTCTGCGGCGACGTGCGCGCCGTCGACTGGGGCGCCTTCGACGGGTTCTATCTCTTCAACCCCTTCGGCGAGAACCACCTCCCCGACGAGGAGCGCATCGACCACGACGTCGAGCTCAACGCCGACCGACACGACGGCGACGTCGCCTTCGTCGAGGCGCAGCTCCTCCGCGCCCCCGCGGGGACGCGCGTCGCGATCTGGCACCGCTTCAGCGGAATGCTCGAAGGCTACTCCTGCGTGCGGCGGGCCAGAGTGCGCGGCACCGTGCTCGAGTGCCTCGTGAGGATGTGAGCGCCGAAGAGCCTCGACGCGTTCTCGCGCGTGTATGCGCCCACGTCGTCGCGTGACTCGCCGCGCACCTCCGCGATCTTCTTCGCGATGATCGCGAGGTGCGCGGGCTCGCAGCGTCGCACGCCCTCGGGCGCGCCCGTCGGCGTCTGATCGGGCGCGTCGGTCTCGATCAGGAGCCGCTCTCTCGGAACGGCCCGCGTGGCCTCGACGGGGCGCCGCGCGTTGGGGCGCGTCACGGCGCCGCCCATCGCGAGGTGCCACCCCATCGCGAGGTACTCGCGCGCGAGCTCCGCGCTCCCCGAGTAGCTGTGGATCACGCCGGGGTTCGCTGGGAGCTTCACCGCGCGCATCGCCGCGAGGGCCTCTCCGTGCGCTTTGTAGACGTGAACCACGAGCGGCAGCGCGAGCGTGCGCGCCACCTCGACGTGCGCCGCGAACACCGCACGCTGTCGGTCGAGCGTCGCGCGGAGCGCGTCGGTGCTCCCGTCGAGGCCGCACTCGCCGACGGCCACCACGCACGCGCCCGCGCTTCGAATGCGGTCTGCGAGCGAGGCCATCGCGGCGTCGAGCGAAGGCGCGTCGAGGTTCGCGAGGTAGTGCGGGTGAATCCCCAGGGCGACCGTGCGCGCACCGTCTCGCGCGGTGGCGAGGGTCTTCTCCCACGACGCGGGCTCCACCGCGGGAACGAGCGCGCCGCACACGCCCGCGGAGAGTGCGCGCGCCCACACGGCCTCGCGGTCGTCGTCGAACTCGGGCGCGTCGAGGTGGCAGTGCGAGTCGAAGAGCACCGCTCAGGACTTCGCGGTTCCCGCGGCGGCGAAGGCGCTTCGAATGGCGACGGTGGCGTTCACGAGTCGCCCCCGCACGACGAAGCCGTCGGCCTCGCGGCGCGAGCCCGCGATCTTCATCGAGAACGCCGTGGGCGTCTCCGCGTGGAGCGTCCCCGAGGCCGTGGCCCCGGGCGGGTATGCGCGCGTCGAGGCGCGCACGGTCACGTGGAGGTCGTCGACCTCGCCGAGCGCGCCCTCTCCGTCGGGCGTCCAGGTGATGCGCGTCGCCGTCATCGCACTCCCTCAGCTCTTGAAGCGCCTCGTCATGGCGGCGCGGGCCTCTCGCTCGCCCTCGCGCTTCTTGATCTCCTGGCGGCGGTCGACGTCTTCTTTTCCGCGCGCGAGGCCGAGCTCGATCTTCACGCGACCGTCTTTGAAATAAGCCTTCAGCGCGACGAGCGTGTAGCCGCGCTGGGTGATCTTCCCCTCGATGCGGTCGATCTCCGCGCGGTGCGCGAGGAGGCGCCGCGAGCGCTTCTCCTCGTGCTTGATCATCGTCGCGAAGGGGTACGGGGGGATGTACGCGTTGAGGAGCGTGAGCTGGCCGTTCTGCACCACGCCGTACGCGTCGTTGAGCTCCATCTTGCCGTCGCGGAGGCTCTTGACCTCGGAGCCCACCAGCACGACGCCCACCTCGATGCGCTCATCGATGGTGTAGCGCATGAGCGCGCGGCGGTTCTCGGAGATCATCGTGATGCCCTCTGCGGGCTTCTGCGCGGCCATGACGGGGTCCGTTGTGTAGCACGCCGCGCAGGAATCACCGAGCGGCGTAGCGGTCGAGGAAGTCGAACGTGTCGCGCCAGCAGCGCCGCGCGCTCTCGCGGAACACCAGCGCGTGAAAGGCGTGGGGCTCGCCCGGGTAGTACCGCGCCTCCGAGACTCCGCCCCGCGCGACGAGGGCCGCGTGCAGCCGCCGCGTGTCGTCGAGGATCGGATCGGCCGTCCCGCAGGTGAGAAAGAAGGGCGGCAGCGGGCGCGCGAGGGGATGCCCGCTCTCGAAGATGCACAGCGGGTCGGCGAGGCCTTCGGTCTCACCGTGCGCGCGGTCGCCGAGGTAGCCGTGCGAGACCTCCTCGATGCGGTCGATCACGAAGCGCGAGAGGTGCGGCTTGCGCCGTCGAAACCGCCCCGGGTCGGTCACCTGGTGCAGCCCGCACGCAGGGAGCACCGCCCTCGGGATCACCCCCGTCTCGAACACCTTGCGCGCGTAGGGCTCGTCGCGTTCGAAGCACGCCGCGGCCGCGAGCGAGGCCACGAGGTTCGCGCCCGCGGACTCGCCCGCGAGCACCATGTGACGGCAGTCTCCGCCGTAGAGCGCCGCGTGCGAGCAGACCCACGCGTAGGCCTCGCACGCGTCCTCGATCGCCGCGGGAAAGGGGTGCTCCGGCGCGAGCCTGTAGTCGATGTTGAAGACCACGTAGCCGCGGCGCGCGAAGGCGAGCGCCATGACCCAGTGCGTGTCCTTCGAGAGGATTCGAAACCCTCCGCCGTGGACGTAGAGCACCACGGGGAGCAGCGCATCAACGGGCCTGTCGACGGGGCGCCACACGTCGAGCCGTCGCGTCGGGTGCGTCGGGTCGTACGCGATGTCGGCGAGCACCTCGACGCGGTGCGCCTCGGGGCGCGCGAGGGGGTGGAGCCTCCCCGCGCGAGAGATTCCGCGGAAGAAGCCGTCGGCGATCGCGGCGCCCGCGCGTCGGCGGAGGTGCTCGATGCGCGACATCGTCAGCCCCTCCGTCGCGCGGTGAGCGTCATGCGGAGGCCGTGCTTGAAGCGCAGCGTCACCGACGGGACGGGCACGACCTTGTGGCCGGGCGCCCTGCGAAGCGAGAAGCGCTGCGCGATCGACGAGAGGAGCAGCACGGCCTCCATCATGGCGAACTGGTTCCCGATGCAGATGCGGGGGCCGCCGCCGAAGGGGAGGTACGCGAACTTCGGGAGCCGCTTCGCGAGGCCGTCTTCCCAGCGCTCGGGCGAGAACCTCTCGGGCTCGGGGTACCAGCGCGGATCGCGGTGGACGACCCACGGGATCATCCACATCCACGACCCGACTTCGAAGCGCCGCCCGCGGAGTTCGAAGGGCTCGAGGGCCTCGCGCCCGAGGGCCCACGCGGGGGGCCTCAGACGCAGAGACTCCTTCACGACGCGCTCGGTGTAGACCAGCTTCGGGATGTCTTCGAGCGTGGGCGCGCGGCCTCCGAGCACGGCGTCGAGCTCGGCGTGGAGCTTCGCCTCCGCGTCGGGGTTCTGCGAGAGGAGGTCGAAAGTCCACGAGAGGTTGAGCGCGGTGGTCTCGTGGCCCGCGAGAAAGAGCACCAGCACCTCGTCGCGCACGGTCTGGTCGTCCATGCGCGAGCCGTCCTCGTCGCGCGCGTTGAGGAGCATCGCGAGGAGGTCGTCGCCCGCGACGGGCTCGCCCGAGGCCCTGCGCTTCGCGATGAAGCCCCGCACGATCGCGTCGAGCTTCACGGCCACGGCTTCGAAGCGCTTGTTCACCGGCAGCGGCAGCTTGTCGAGGCCCGGAAAGAGGAGGAACAGCGGGTCCGAGAAGCGCTCCATGAGCACGTCGATGCAGTCGGCCACGGCGCGCGCGTCGTCGCCCACGTCGGTGCCGAAGAGGGCGCCCGTCACGATGTCGGCCGTGAGGAGCATCATCGCGTGGTGCATGTCGAGGGTGGTGCCGTCGCGCCACCCGTCGAGCATGCGCGCCGTGTGCTCGACCATCGTGCGGCCGTAGCCCGCGATCTTCTCGCGGTGAAACGCGGGCTGGATGAGCCTCCGCTGGCGCTTCCATTTCGCGCCCTCGGCCGTGAGGAGGCCTTCGCCGAGGAGGCGCTTCAGGTCGCGGAGAAAGACGTCTTTCTGGAACTTCGAGGCGTTCTTGACGAGCACCTGCTCGATGTCGTCGGGGTCGCTCGCGAGCCACGCGCGGTGCTGCATGAAGCGCATCGCCACGAGGTCGCCCTTGCGCGCGGTGCGCTCCAGAAAGCCCAGCGGGTCGCGCACGTAGTGGAGCGACGAGCCGAAGAAGGGCACCTCGCTCGCCCGAGGCAGCGGTCGCTCGTCGCCCATCGCGTCACTCCGCCAGCACGTGGAAGTTCACGAGCACACGCACCACGATCTCCATGAGGCTCTCGCCCGCGATGATCCCGGAGCTGATCGGGATGAGCCAGCGCTCGGCCTGATCCTTCGAGTATTTCTTCTCGATGAGGAGGGCGATGAGGGCGCCGAGGAACATCGAGAGCGCGTTCGAGAAGGGCAGCGTGAACGCGAGCCCGAGCCCCGTGGCCGAGGGCATGTACTTCTTGGCCTTGGGGGGCAGCGCGCGCTCCACGAGCACGAGCACCACGCCCGCGATGGCGCCGATCACGGCCAGCACGCGCGCGCTCTCGGGGAGCCGACCGATGCCCTGCGAGAGCACCTCGGAGACGGCCTTCCACGAGATGGCGCCGGGCGCGGGGATGCGGTCGGTGCCGAGCACGGTCCAGTCGGGGACCATCTGCTGAAAGGCCCACACGACGCAGACCGAGCCCGCCATCACCCCGAAGAACTGCGCGAGGAACTGCTGCCGCGGCTTCGCCCCGAGGAGGTATCCCGACTTGAGGTCGGTGAGCAGGTCGGCCGCGTGGATGGCGACGCCCGAGCCCATCGACGCGGTCATGAGGTTGGTGGTGACCGAGCCCGGCGCGAGCACGCCCGAGACGATCTGCGTGATCTTGGCGAGGGCGCCCGTGGGGGTGATGTCGGTCTCGCCCGTGGCGCGGCTCGCGACGATGGCGATGAAGAAGCTCAGCGCGACGCAGAGGAGGCTCATCCACCACGCGATGCCGAAGAAGAGAAAGCCGAAGAGGGCGACGAAGGGCGTGAGCGCCACGACGCCGCCGAGGAACCACGCCATCGGCACCTCGACGCGGGTCATCGGGTCGCTCGAGTCGGTCTTCTTGCCGAAGAGTCGCCCGAGGTCGCTGAAGGCGCGCGCCACCTGGCGCCACGAGAACGCGAACGCGAGGAGGCCCGACGTGAGGAGCATCGGCGAGCCGAGCCACACGGTCCACGCGACGATGTTCTTGTACTTGATCTCGGTGAAGGCCCCGAGCGAGTGGCCGTAGGGCGCGAGGAGAAAGTAGTTCGCCGTCGCGCCGATCATCATCGTCCACGCCGAGCGCCAGCCCATGATGGCGCCCGCGGCCATGAGCAGGAGGCTCGTGTCGAAGTAGACCGACCACTTCTTCGCGAGGACACCGTGGATCTTGAGCCCCGGGAACTCCAGCGATTCGGGGAGGCTGAACCAGAAGCGCCACGGCGCCTTCGCCTCGCGGAGCCACGTCCAGAGCGCGCCGACGCCCATCGCGTTGATGAGCCAGCGGCCCGCGGCGGCGGCCTCGGTCGACTCCTGCACGCTGACGGTGGCCTCGCGGTGGACGCCCTCGCCGACCTTGATGTGCTGGTGCTTGCGCGCGTCGAGGGCCGCGGCCTCGGCGGGATACAAGCCTCTGAGAGTCTCCGCCGCCGCGATGCCCGAGGGGAACTTCAGCCCCTCCTGATTGATCATCTGGCGCTTCATGGGGATGGCCATGAACACGCCGAGCATCGCGATGGTGGTGATCCAGAGGAACATCACGTGCCCCGGGATCGACGCGTGGTTGACCATCATCAGCGCGGGGATGGCCGCCGCGGTGCCGCCGCCGGTCATGTAGCCCGCGGCCGAGGCCACGGACTGCATCGCGTTGTTCTCGAGCATCCCGAAGGGGGCCTTGAAGATCCCGATGCGGTGGAGGCCCTTCGAGATGACGAACGCGAGGATGCCCGCGGTGATGGTGACGCCGAAGCTCCACCCCGTCTTCAGGGCGATGACGAGGTTCGAGAACGACATCACGCCGCCGAGGAACATCCCGAGCACGGCGGCCCGGATGGTGAGCTGCCGGGCGTCGTCGCCCTGGTACACCTCACGGAGCCACTTCTGCTCGGGGTCTTCGGTCTGCGGGGTCTCGACGCCGTCACTCATGGCCCGTTTGCGTGCCAGAAGCGCGGCCGAATGTCATCAACGCGTCGCGCGGTCAGCTCACAAAACCACGGGCGAGAACGGGCTCTCGCAGGGGTGACCGTCGGCGTAGAGGTAGCGGGCCACGCCCTGCGCGGTGAAGGCCATGAGGGTCGACGAGACGGTCCCGTACGCGGGGGTGTGAACGCACAGCGCCTGGAGCCGTCGCGCGAGGAACTTCGGGAAGAGCGCCCCCGCGGGCGGGTCTTCGAGGAGGTCTTTGTCAGGGAGCTTGTGGTCTCCGAGCGCGGCCGCGAGGTGCGGCTGGAGATCGTCCCACGAGAGCGTCGCGAGGGCGGGGTCGCGGAGCCTCGACTCGACCCGCTCGGTCTTGGGGAAGTGCGGTGACCCGAGGTGATCGTTGGCGAGCGCGCGCACCCCGTCGCCGAGGTCTTCGAAGCGCACGTGGGGAGCGTCGTGACGCACGTAGGCCACGCGCATCGCGGTGACGTCGCCGAACATGAGGTTGAAGGGGTTGTAGGCCCGCGCGTCGAGGCGCGAGAGGCGCTCGGTGACGGCTTCGAGCGATCCGTCTGCGAGGCACGCGAGCACGACCTCGCCGCGCGATCGGAGGGCGCTGTTGGCGGCCTTCCACGTGCGCTGGTTGGTGACGCCGACGAAGAAGCCTCCGTGGCTCACGCCCATCCAGGTTCCGCCGCGGTCGCGGTCCTGCCCGGCGATGATGCGCGGGCTCTCGGAGAGCGTGTGCGGCGCGAGCGCGGGGCGTCGATAGAACTCGTCGCGGTTCGCGGCGATCACCAGCGGAAACTCCCGGTGGACGTTCCGCATCGCGACGATGGTGCACATGGGGTGTGAGGGTTGTGGTGCGCGAGAGGGCTATTTTCAAGCCGTTACGGCGTACACGTACCGCCGACGCAGAGCCGCGTCCCGCCGCACATGTTCCCGCAGCGACCGCAGTTGTAGACGCTGGTTGAGAGGTTGTCGCACACGCTCCCGCAACGCGTCTGACCGGGGTTGCACGCGGGGAGGCAGGTGCCGCCCACACAGTCCCCACCGCAATACCGATCGCAGCCGCCGCAGTTCATTCGATCGGCGAAGGTGTTCACGCACGCGCCCGAGCAGATGGTGGACCCCGACGCACACGCGCACGCGCCCGAGATGCAGCTCTGGCCCGCGGTGCAGGCCCGCCCGCACGCGCCGCAGTTGGTGGCGCTCGTGCGCGTGTCGACGCAGACGCCGCTGCAGCGCATCTGCGTGGCGCCGCACACGCACGCGCCCGCGGAGCAGGCCTCGCCCGCGGGGCACGCGTTGCCGCACGCGCCGCAGTTGGTGTTGCTGCTGCGCGTGTCGATGCAGGTGGAGCCGCAGAGCGATCCGACGGCGCACGTGCACGCGCCCGCCGAGCACGCGGCGCCCACGGGGCACGCGTTGCCGCAGCGTCCGCAGTGGGTCGGCGCGACGCGGGTGTCGACGCACGCGCCGTCGCAGAGCGTGAGGGGCGACGGGCACGCGCAGGCGCCGCCCACGCACGCGAGCCCTGCGGGACAGGCGTTTCCGCAGCGTCCGCAGTTGGCCGGATCGCTCGCGACGAGCACGCAGCGCCCGCTGCACACCGAGCGACCCGCGTCACACACGAGGCCCGTGTCTTCGACCGCGTCGACGGTCACATCGACGGTCACATCGGGCGCGACGTCGGGCGCGAGGTCCATCGCCGTGTCGCTCACCGCGTCGGGAATCACCGCGTCGATGGGGCTCTCGTCTGCGGCGTCGGGGGGCGCGACTTCGGGGGCGTCGTCGGTGGTGACGGTGTCGTCGGTGACGAGGTCATCCGCGGCGTCGGAGCTGCCGATGACCTCGTTGCCCTCGGCGCACCCCCCGAGAAGGGCCAGCGCGAGGATCCATGCGTAGCGCTTCACCAGCAGAGTGTGCGGGTACATCGCGCGCGGTCGCAAGAGGGAGCCGCGCGAGGTGACAGATCACCCGAGGTCGAAGACGAGCACCTCGGCGCCCTCGATGCCTTCGATGTCGACGCCGGCCTCGTCGGTGAGCGCGGCGCCGTCTCCCTCGGAGAGCTCCCTGCCGTTGATGCGGGCGCGGCCGCGGGCGATCTGGACCCACGCGTGGCGACCGAGGGCGAGCTCGTGGCGCGCGCGCTCCCCGGCTTCGAAGAGCCCCGCGTAGAGCGACACGTCCTGGTGCACGGTGACGGACCCGTCGCGGCCGTCGCGCGAGGCCACGAGGCGCAGCCGCGCGCGGCGCTCGGCGTCGGAGAAGTGGGCCTGCTCGTAGCCCGGCTCGAGGTTCTTCTTCTCCGGAACGATCCAGATCTGAAGGAAGCGCACGAGCGCGTCGCGCGAGGCGTTGAACTCGCTGTGGGTGACGCCCGTCCCCGCGGTCATGCGCTGCACGTCGCCGGGGCGGATCTCCGACCCGTTGCCCATGGAGTCGCGGTGCGCGAGCGCCCCCGAGAGCACGTACGAGATGATCTCCATGTCGCGGTGCGGGTGCGTGCCGAAGCCGCGGCCCGGCGCGACGCGATCATCATTGATGACCCGCAGCGCACGGAAGCCCATGTGCTTCGGGTCGTAGTAGTCCGCGAAGGAGAACGTGTGGCGCGTGTCGAGCCAGCCGTGGTCGGCGCTGCCGCGGTCGGAGGCGAGTCGGATCTGCAACATCGTGGGGTGCGTATCCCTTCTGCGGGCACAGTGTCGGTCTGCGAGGCCGGGGGCGGAAGCCCCACAGTCGCGGAACGCCCGGTTGCGTCGATGGGGTCCCTCGGCGGCCGCGGCGCCCGGGGGCGCGCACTTCTGCGCGGTATTTCCAACCCCGGCGCGAAGTCCGTTAGAGTCGCGGACGCCATGTCCAGCGCTGTTCAGTCCATTCGCGTGCTGGTCGTCGACGACGACGCGGCCATCCGAGACCTCCTCGAGACCGTGCTCCGAAAGGACGGCTACGAGGTCACCACCCTCGATGACCCGACGAAGGCCGACGCCGAGGTGCGGGCGGGCAAGTTCCACCTCTGCCTGCTCGACATCATGATGCCCGGCCAGGACGGGGTTGAGACCCTCCGCAAGATCCGCAAGGTCGACAAGGACCTCGCCGTGGTCATGGTCACGGGCTACCCCTCGCTCGACACGGCCGTGCAGGCCATGAAGCTCGACGCCCTCGACTACCTGCGAAAGCCCTTCACCGTCGAAGACCTCCGCACCGTCGTCGAGCGCGTGCTCAAGAAGAAGGGCCTCTCGCGCACCCCCGAGGAGCAGCTCCACCGGGTCATCGGCGAGACCATCCGAAACCTCCGCAAGGAGCGCTCGCTCACCCTCAAGCAGATGGCCAAGCGCACGGGCCTCTCGGTCTCGCTCCTCTCGCAGATCGAGCGCGCCGAGTCGTCGGCCAGCATCTCGTCGCTCTACAAGATCGCCGTCGCCCTCGACGCCCGCATCCAAGACCTCTTCGGCGACTTCTGATCACTCGTTCAGCGAAGACCGGGATTCGGGTAAACCAGACAGAAAAACTTCGTCACCCCTATTTCTTCGCTCAAGCTCGGCCGTAGCTCGACCGTTAGACCGGGTGAGATCAGAGGCTCTGCATCCCTTCAACGGGTGATCCGAGCGCCTCGCGACCTCGCCGGAGCGTCATGCAGCGAGCGGAGCCCACCACGGCATCTCAGGAATCGACGGTCTGTACGGCGCCCGATGACCCGGCGCTCCAGGCCCGCGCGAGGGAGCTCTACGAGGCCGACGCGTCGGCCGTGGTGAAGGGCACCGACCGCACGTTCGCGGCGCTCCTCGCCCTCGAGTGGGCCGCCTCGATCGCGCTCGCCCTCACGCTCTCTCCCCACGTCTGGCCGGGGGCCCACCCCCACGTCCTCGGCGCCCTGCTCGTCGGGACGCTCCTCGCCGCGCCCCCCATCGCGATGGCCCTGCTCCGCCCCGGCGCGCCCATCACCCGCCACATGATCGCCGCCGGACAGCTCGGCTACTCGGGGCTGCTCATCCACCTCAGCGGCGGCCGCATCGAGACGCACTTTCACGTCTTCGGCTCGCTGGCCTTCCTCGCGTTCTACCGCGACTGGCGCGTGCTGCTCACGGCCTCGATCGTCACCGCGCTCGACCACCTCGGCCGCGGACTCTTCGCCCCCATGAGCGTCTACGGCGTGGCCGCCCCGACCCTCGCCCGCTCCCTCGAGCACGCGGGCTGGCTGCTCTTCACCGACCTCTTTCTCATGACCTCGTGCGCCCGCGCCGACGCCGAGATGCGCCTCGTCTCGCTCCGCCAGGCCCGCGCCGAAGACGACCGCGAGCGCCAGGCCCGCCTCGAAGAGGCCCGCGAGCGCGAGGCCGACCTCCTCGCCATCGCCAACGAGGCCAGCCGCGCCAAGAGCGACTTCCTCGCCAACATGTCGCACGAGATCCGCACGCCCATGACCGCGGTCATCGGGTACGCCGACCTCCTCCTCGACCCGGGCATCACCGCGAGCGAGCGCATCGAGCACGTCCAGACGATCCGTCGCAACAGCGAGCACCTCCTCTCGCTCATCAACGAGATCCTCGACCTCTCGAAGATCGAGGCCGGCAAGATGGTCGTCGAGCGCGTCCCCTGCTCGCCCTGCCAGGTCATCGCCGACGTGTGCTCGCTCATGCGCGCCCGCGCCAAGGACAAGTCCCTCGACTTCGAAGTCGAGTTCGTCACGCCCGTGCCCGAGACCATCTTGAGCGACCCCACGCGGCTCCGTCAGGTGCTGCTCAACCTCGTGGGCAACGCCATCAAGTTCACGCACCGCGGCAGCGTGCGCATCCTCGCCCGCTGCGAAGACCCCGAGGGCCCGTGGCCGCGCCTCGTGTTCGAAGTGGCCGACACCGGCGTGGGCCTCACCCGCGACCAGCAGCTCCGGCTCTTCAAGCCCTTCGAGCAGGCCGACAACAGCACCACGCGCAAGTACGGCGGCACGGGCCTCGGCCTCGTGATCTGCCGCCGCCTCGCCCACATGCTCGGTGGCGACATCGAGGTCGAGAGCCTCGCGGGCCGCGGCAGCTCGTTCATCCTCTCCGTCGAGACCGGCCGCCTCGACGGCGTGAAGATGTTCGACGGGCTCTTCGAAGCGGCCATCCCAGAGGGCGGCTCCCTCAGCGTGCGCGAGGAGGCGAGCAACGAGCCCCTGCGCTGCGCGATCCTCCTGGCCGAAGACGGCATCGACAACCAGCTCCTCATCTCGACCATGCTCCGCCGCGCGGGCGCCTCGGTGGTCATCGCCGAGAACGGGCGCGTCGCCGTCGAGCGCGCCCTCGCCGCGGCCGTGTCGGGCGCCCCCTTCGACGTGGTGCTCATGGACATGCAGATGCCCGAGCTCGACGGCTACGGCGCCGCCGCGAAGCTCCGCGCGCGCGGCTACGAGGGCCCCATCGTCGCGCTCACCGCCCACGCGATGGCCGGCGACCGCGAGCGCTGCACCGCCGCGGGCTGCGACGACTACCTCACCAAGCCCATCCACAAGATCCGGCTCATCGAGACCATCCGTCGCTGGGCCACGAAGCGCCAGAGCAACGGCCCCGTGGTGCTGCGCCCATCGACGGAGCCCGCGCCCGTGTCGCACCCGATCTCCATCCTCCCCGCGCCGTCGCCCGCCCCGGCGCCGCCCTCGATGCGCCCCGCGAACCTGCAAGACGAGCCCATCGACTCGGAGTTCGCCGACGACCCCGACATGGTCGACATCGTGAACACCTTCGTCGCGAGCCTCCCCGAGCGCGCGTCGTCGCTGCGCGTCGCGATGGCCGAGGGGCGCTACGACGACCTCAAGCGCCTCGCCCACCAGCTCAAGGGCGCCGCCGGGGGCTACGGCTTCGCCCCCATCACCGTCGCCGCGGGAGAGCTCGAGCTGTGCCTCCTCCGCCGCGACACCGCGGAGCGCGTGCGGGAGAGCGCCGACCGCCTCGTCGTGGTGTGCGCCCGCGCCCGCGCCATCGAACCGCTCGCCGCCGCGATGTGAACCCGCGAAGCAGAGACCCGAGGAGTCACCCGCCATGCAGACCGTACTCGCCATCGATGATTCGCCAGAGATCCACGCGCTCCTCGACGTGCGGCTGCGCCCCGAGAACCTCACGGTGAAGCACGCGCTCGGCGCCGTCGAGGGCATCTCGCAGGCCACCGAGAACCCGCCAGACCTCATCCTGCTCGACGTCGAGATGCCGGGGATGAGCGGCATGGAGGTGTGCTCGTACCTCAAGGCCGACCCCGTCACCACGATGGTGCCGGTGATCTTTCTCACGGGCGCCGAGTCCGTCGAGGTGAAGGTGCGAGGCTTCGACCTCGGCGCCGTCGACTACGTGACCAAGCCCTTCGACGCCGCGGAGCTGCGCGCCAGGGTCCGCGCCGCGCTCCGCACCAAGCGCTTTCAAGACATGCTCTCGGCCTGCGCCCGCGTCGACGGGCTCACGGGCCTCTGGAACCGCGGGTACTTCAACCAGCGCCTCGCCGACGAGATCAGCGGGTACCGACGGCACGGCCGCGACCTGTCGCTCGTGCTCATCGACGTCGACCACTTCAAGCGCGTGAACGACGACTACGGTCACCCCTTCGGCGACCTCGTGCTCCAGCGCATCGGAGAGACCCTCGCGGCGAACTCGCGCGGCTCCGACGCGGCGTGCCGGTACGGCGGCGAGGAGCTCGCCCTCGTGCTCCCAGACACCACGGCCGATCAGGCCGAGATCGTCGCGGAGCGCATCCGCCGCGCGATCTCGACCATCGAGTTGCGCCCCAAGGGCAGCCCCGTGAGCGTCACCGTCAGCCTCGGCATCGCCTCCGCGGCGGAGCTCGTCCCAGGTGACGAGGGAGTCTCCGCCGAGGCGCTCGTTGCGAGGGCCGATCGCGCGCTCTACGCCGCCAAGCACGGGGGCCGAAACCGCGTCGCGCGGTGAGTCACTCCGCGTCGACGAGGGGGCGCCGCGTGATCGCGCCTTCGAGGCTCACGGCGCCGAGCGTGACGTAGAGGTGCCCGTCGTTGCGCACCAGCGTGAGGCTGGTGTTGCGGTCGATCTTCGCTTCGAGCGCGTCGAGGAGGGCCGCGTCGACGGAGCTCACCATGATCTCGCTCCCGCGATGGAGCTTCGCGCCGCGCGCCTCGCGGCGGAGGAGCTCGGGGTCGTCGTGGGTGAAGACCTCGACGCGCCCCGAGAGCTTGCTGGCTTTGTGGAGCCGCTCGATGGCGGGGCGCCCGATGTCGACCCAGAGATCCACGCGCCCGTCGGGCTGACGGATCCACACCGCGGGCTCGTCGGTGGAGAAGAGGCCCTTCGAAAACGCGATCCCCTCGGCGTGGCAGAGGCAGTACGCGAGCGTGCGGAGGAGCATGTACCGCAGCGTCTCGGAGGGGTGCCGCGCGACGCGCAGATCGAGCGCCTCGTAGACGCCGCGGTCGACGTCGGAGAGGTCGATGAGAATGCGGTACACGGTCGCGGTGAGTGCCATCGGGGGTCCGCGGTTGTCGGCTACCGGCGAGAGAATGTCCACCGCGCCGTCGAGGCGGTCCGTCGCGGAGTTTCGTCCTCGCCCGGGGTGTTGTAGGAAACCACCCCCATGAGCTTCCGACCGCAGCCCCTCCTTCTCGCGATGCTTCTCTCGATGGCGTGCTCCGCGCGCGGCAACACGGGTGGAGGCTCGACGCCCACCGACGACGCCGCGGTCAACGACACGCCCTCGACGCCCGACACGCCCGTCACCGACGACGTCCCCGTCGCCACCGACACCCCCGTCACGCCCGACGCGCCCGTCACCCCCGACGCGCCCGTCACCCCCGATGCGCCCGTCGCGATGGACGTTCCCGTCACGATGGATGTGCCCGTCGTGCCCGACGTTCCGGTCACGCCCGATGTGCCCGTCACGATGGACATCCCCGTGACGCCCGACATCCCCGTGGCGCCCGATGTGCCCGTGAGGCCCGACGTTCCGGTCACGCCCGATGTGCCCGTCACGCCCGACGTGCCCGTCACCCCCGACGTGCCCGTCACGGGGAACGACACGATCTGGGTGCTCCGCGTCGGAGACGGCGTCGCCTCGCTCGCGGCCACGGCGGCGCCCGTGAACATCGAGATCTACAACGGCGCGACGGCGACGCCCGTGGGCACGCCCATCGCGCTCCCCACGGCGCCTTCGGGGGCCAACAACATCCTCACGATCACGGGCAACGCGACGGCCGAGGGGGCGCTCTTCCGCTCGGTCAACGGCGCCTACGTGGTGCTCGGCGGCTACGGCATCCCCGTCGGCACGACGACGCCCAACTCCACGAGCGGACCGCGCGTGATCGCGCGCATCAACGCCGCGGGCGTGGTCGACACGCGCACCACCGTCGGCGCCATGGCCGACCGCCTCGCGATGCGCTCCGTCGCCACCGTCGACGGCAGCGAGTTCTGGTCGATCCACGCGCTCGTGAGCGACGGGAACCTCTTCTACACGCCCTACGGCGGCGCGACGGCGGGCATCCCCCTGCTCACGACCAACGTGTACCGCTGGGTCTCGGCCTTCGGCACGCAGCTCTTCGTCACGGGCTCCACGCCCGCGGGCTCGGGCGTGTTCACCACCTCGCCGCTGCCTCGCGCGGCGGGCGCGACGCTCTCGGTGGCGCCGGGCTTCCCCACCACGATGACCCTCTCGCCCTACGGCGTGGCGGCCTTCGACCGCGACGGAAACGGCGCCGCCGACGTGCTCTTCGTCGCCGACGACCGCACCCCCGCCTCGGGCGGCGGACTGCTCTACTGGCGCCTCGTGGGCGGCACCTGGACCATGCAGCCCCTCACCGTGACGGGCCTCACGAACGGCCTCCGCGGCCTCACGGGGCGCACCAACGGCTCGGACTACGTGCTCTACGCCACCACCACGGAGTCGCGCGCGCGGCTGCTCCGCCTCGACGTCTCGGTCACGTCGGCCACCGCGTCGCTCACGGCCGTCGCCACGGCGCCGCTCAACACCACGTACCGCAGCGTCGCGTTCGCGCCGCGCTGAGATTGACACCGACACCCCACGGCGACGACGATCCGCCGCGATGAGCGAGAGCGTCCACGACGAGACCGCACCGCGCAGCGCGCGACCCGCGAGCGATGAGGGCTCCATCGTCATCACGGGCATCGTCGGGCGCCTGGGCAAGCAGGTGTGTCGCGTGCTCCACCGCCGCGCGACGGTGATCGGCGTCGACCGGCGAGACTTCGCGGACAAGCCCCGCGACGTGGTGCACCACCAGTTCGACGTGCGGCGAAAGAAGCTCCGCGACGTGTTTCGCCACGGCAACGTGCGCGCCGTCGTGCACCTCGGCGTCATGCACGACCCCCGCGCCAGCGCCCACGACCACCACACGTGGAACGTCGTCGGCTTCGGCAAGATGCTGGAGTTCATGGCCCAGTACGGCGTCGAGAAGCTCGTCGTGCTGTCGAGCGCCAACATCTACGGCCCGCGCCCCGACAACCCGCAGTTCATCACGGAGGAGGCGCCGCTCCTCGGGAGCCAGGAGTTCAGCGAGATCCGCGACCTCATCGAGATCGACATGCTCGCGCAGAGCTTCTTCTGGCGCGCGACGAAGACCGAGACCGTGATCCTCCGGCCGACGCACATCCTCGGGAGCGTGCGCAACGCGCCGAGCAACTACCTGCGCCTCCCGGTGGTGCCCACGCTCATGGGCTTCGACCCGATGATCCAGGTGGTGCACCAGTCCGACGTGACGCGCGCCATCGAGCTCGCGCTCCAGCCCGGCGTGCGAGGGATCTTCAACATCGCGGGCCCCGAGCCCGCGCCCCTCACGCGCATCATCAAGATGCTCGGGCGGCCCATCCTCCCCGTGCCGCACACCTTCGGCCGCAAGCTCCTCACGGACCTCTTCAGGTACCGCCCCTCGAGCTTCCCCGCGCCGGAGCTCGATCACATCCGGTACGTGTGCATGGTCGACGACAAGCGCGCGCGCACGCTCATGGGCTACCGCCCGCTGCGCTCGCTGCGAGAGACCGTGCGCGCCGTCGAAGACCCGGCATAGCCCCACAGAACGCGCCGTGAAGAACGTGCTCATCCTCCACACCGGAGGGACGCTCATGATGCGAGGCGGAGACCCGTCTCCCCTCGCCCCCGACGTGTACACCTCGGACCTCCTCGCCGAGCTCCCCGTGCTCCGCAAGGTCGCCGAGATCGAGAGTCGGATCCTCTTCAACCTCGACTCGTCGGACATGCAGCCGCACCACTGGGTCGAGCTCGCGGCCGTCGTCCACGACGCGCTCCCGAGCTACGACGGCGTGGTGGTGGTGCACGGCACCGACACGATGGCCTACACCGCGAGCGCCCTGGCGTTCCTGCTCCCGGGCCTCGACCGCCCGGTGGTGCTCACGGGCGCGCAGCGTCCGCTCGTCGAGGTGCGCACCGACGCGCGCGCCAACCTCGTCGACGCGTGCATGCTCGCGACGATGCCCGTCCCCGAAGTGGGGATCGCCTTCGGTTCGAAGCTCCTCCGCGGCTGCCGCGCGACCAAGCTCGACGCGTGGGGCATGAACGCCTTCGGCACGCCCTCGTGCGCGCCCCTCGTCGAGCTCGGGGTCACCGTCGAGATCGCCGCCCACGTGCTCCCTCCGCGCACGCGCGTTCCCTTCGACCGACGCATCGAGCCGCGCGTGCTGGCGGCGCGCGTCTTCCCCGGCCTCGACCCGAGGCTCCTCGCGGGCGCGCTTCGAACGGGCGTCCGTGGTGTGGTGCTCGAAGCCTTCGGCGCAGGCAACGTCCCGCACCTCGAGAACTCGCTGGTCCCCGTGATCGAAGAGGCCACGGAGCGAGACATCCCCGTGGTGATCGCGAGCCAGTGCGCGCGCGGCGCCGTCGACCTCTCGCGCTATCAGGGAGGCTCCGCTGCGGCCCACGCGGGCGCGATCGGCGCGGGCACGATGACCTCCGAAGCGGCCCTCGCGAAGCTCATGGTGGCCCTCGGACGCGCCACGGGAGCCCGCGTCGACGCCGCGAGAGACGCCTTCACGGCCCCGTGGGCCGGAGAAGCCTGACCGCAACGCGAAGCGGGGCCGTGGGGAGCCTTTCGGTCCAGCACCGAAACGGTTTCGGGGCCGTACGGAGGGTCTCCATTGCCGTACGCGCAGCCAACGGGGCCGGACCGAAGCCCTCCATCCGGCCCTGGTACGTGACTCGGGGCCGTATGGAGGGCCTCCGATGCCGCAATGTGTGTCATTCGGGGCCGTACGGAGGGCGATCATTACCGTGGTCTTGTTGATTCGGTGCCGGGGTCTTGAGACGCTTCGGCGCACCCGATGACGAGACGACCGCCTCCGAAGCTCCCCGCGCCGCCCGAAGGATGGATGCGCACGCGTCCGCTCTGCCGCCTGGGCAACATCAAGGACCGCACGCTGCGCAAGTGGATCGAGGCGGGCCTCGTCGAGCGCGCCGAGGACCACGGGGTGAACACCTTCTACTCCCCGCGCGCGGTGCTTCAGGTGCGTGCGATCGCGCAGATGCGCGCCGCCGGGATGCGCTTCGACGTGATCGTTCCGAAGGTGCGAGGCGCGAGCGACGCCGCGCTGAAGGCGCTGCTCCCGCCGACGACGAAGCCCGCGGAGGCTCCCGTGGCGGCGGTGGCGCGCGCCGAGGGCGTGACAGGCGAGCGCTGGGTGCACGTGACGCTGATGCCGGGGTTGCAGCTCATGGTGCACGCCGACGCGTCGGAGTTCGTGCTGCGCACGGCCGCGGAGATCGCGCAGCGCTACAAGGCCCACGCGGGCGACGCGTGAGCGGAGGCGGTGGTGCTCGACGGGGATCGCCTGGGGTTCGGCGCGCGAGGTTGCGGCGGCGCGCAGGGTGGTACCCCTCACCCCGCTTCCGCGCGCCCTTTCCCCGCCAGTCGAGTCTGACCGCCATTGGGGAGTTGACAGCGCCAGACGCTTCCCGTCGCGCCTGGGGTTCGGCCCGCGTGAGAGGGACGCGCGTGACGCGCCCAGGGCGATACGCGCGTGACGCGCCCAGGGCTCGCCCCCCAAGGGATGTACGCGATCGGGGGCTCGGCCTGGGCTTCATCAAGGCACGGATCACCGGTCTTCGACCGGTTCAGAAGGCATGGCGAGGCTCTCTCTGCTGAACCCTCGAAGAGGGTGATCCGTGCCTCGTCATAGCCCAGGCTGAGCCCCCGATCGTGTACATCCCTTGGGGGCGAACCCTGGGCGCGTCACGCGCGTATCGCCCTGGGCGCCTCACGCGCGTATCGCCCTGGGCGCGTCACGCGCGTATCGCCCGGGCGCGTCACGCGCGTATCGCCCTGGGCGCGTCACGCGCGTCCCTCTCACGCGGGCCGAACCCCAGGCGCGACGGGAAGCGTCTGGCGCTGTCAACTCCCCAATGGCGGTCAGACTCACGCGGGGCAAGGGCGCGCGCGACGGAAGCGGTGGCGCCGCGCGTCCGCCACGCGGTCGGCCGACGATCACCGCGACGCAGCCCTTGCGGGCGCTGGCGGGGAAAGGGCGCGCGGAAGCGGGCGGTGAGGGGTACCACCCTGCGCACGGCCGCGGAGATCGCGCAGCGCTACAAGGCCCACGCGGGCGACGCGTGAGCGGAGGCGCTGGGGGACTGCTTGTGGGCAGGATGGGGAAGGGGAGGCGCTACGCCGACGCGAGCACCTCGCGCTCGATCGCCGCGGGGACGAGCTCGTAGCGCGAGAAGCGCATCGACGCAGACGCGCGGCCGTGGGTGCGACCGCGCAGGTCGCCCACGTAACCGAACAGCGCCGCCAGCGGGACGTCGGCGTCGACCACCGACGCGTTGCCGCGCGCGCTCACGTCGCGCACCGTGCCGCGACGTGACTGAATGGACCCGAGCGCCTCACCGAGATGGACCTCGGGCGTGACGACCTCGACGGACATCACGGGCTCGAGCACCGCGAGGCCCGCTTCGAGCGCGGCCTCCTGAAACGCCATCGAGCCCGCGAGCTCGAAGGCCATCGCGCTCGAATCCACGGCGTGCATCGCGCCGTCGACGAGCTTCACCTGCGCGTCGACCACGGGGCGACCGCCGCGGAGGCCCTTCGACATGGCGCCCGCGACGCCGCGACGGACGGCCTGCGCGTACTCCGCGGTGACGACGCCGCCGCGGGTCAGGTCTTCGAACACCAGCCCCGCGTCGCGCGGCGCGGGCGAGACCTCGATCACCACGCGCGCATAGAGCCCGACGCCGCCGTTCTGACGCGACAGCGTGTGCTCGACGCGCGCCGTTCCCACGAGGGCCTCGCGAAAGGCCACGCGAGGACGACCCGTGCGGGCCTCGACGCGGTGCTCGCTTCGAAGCCGCTCGACCACGATCTCGAGGTGCAGCTCACCCACGCCGCGGAGCAGGGTCTGCCCGGTCTCGTCGTCGACGCCGACGCGCAACGACGGGTCTTCGACGGACATCTTCGCGAGCGCCGCAGAGAGACGGTCGGTCTCGCCCGCGGCCTTCGCCTCGATGGCCAGCGTCACCACGGCCTCGGGCACCGTGATCGATCCGAGGCTCACGGGGCGGTCGGGGTCCGAGAGCGTGTCGCCGGTGCGAACGTCCCTCAGACCCACGGCCGCCACGATGTCGCCCGCGTACGCGCACGGCACCTCGGTCATCGCCGCGGCGTGCATGCGAACCAGACGCCCCACGCGCTCTCTGCGACCGCGGGAGGCGTTCCAGACCTGCATGCCCGGCGCGAGGCGACCGGCGTACACGCGCACGAAGGTGAGCGCGCCGGCGCTCTGTCCCGTCACGAGCTTGAAGGCCAGCGCGCACAGCGATTCATCATCGTCGGGCGCGCGCGTGACGGTCTCGCCCGCGGGGGTGAGCCCTTCCACCGGCCGCACGTCGGCGGGCGACGGGAGGTACTTCACCACCGCGTCGAGGAGCATCTGCACCCCGCGCTTCTTGTACGCAGAGCCGCAGAGCACGGGCACCACCTCGCGGCGGAGCGTTCCGACGCGGAGGGCGCGTTCGAGCTCGGGCTCCGTGATCGCCGCGGCGCCCTCTGACAGGTACTTGTCAGTGAGCGTCGCGTCGAGCTCGGCGCAGCGCTCGACGAGCCTCGCGCGCGCGGCCTCGACCTCGGGGATCATCGCCTCGGGCACGGCCACGGTTTCGAAGGTCCTGCCCGTGGGGTCGCCTTCGAACACGTAGGCCACGCGACGGATGAGATCCACGACGCCGCGGTGCTCGTTGCCTTCGCCGAGCGGGAGCTGAACGGGCAGCGCGTCGGCGCCGAGGCGCTCCACGATGGAGCGCACCGACATGGCGAAGTCCGCGCCCAGCTTGTCCATCTTGTTGATGAACGCCACGCGAGGGACGCCGTACCGATCGGCCTGTCGCCACACGGTCTCGCTCTGCGGCTCGACGCCCTGCGAGGCGTCGAACACGGCCACGGCGCCGTCGAGCACGCGCAGCGACCGCTCGACCTCGATGGTGAAGTCGACGTGGCCGGGCGTGTCGATGAGCGTGAGCTGATGCTCGACCCCCGCGAAGAGGCCGTCGCGCACGGTCCACGGCGCGGTGGTGGCCGCCGAGGTGATCGTGATGCCCTTCTGCTTCTCGATGGGGTGGTGGTCGAGGGTGGTGGTCCCCTCGTGCACGTCGCCCATGCGATGGATGCGCCCCGCGTAGAAGAGCACGCGCTCGGAGAGCGTGGTCTTGCCCGCGTCGATGTGGGCCATGACGCCGAGGTTGCGGACGCGTTCGATCGTGGTGTTGCGAGTCATGACGGTCTCCGTCACGGCCACTCGATGCGAGGAGTGACCGCGTTGATGCGATGCCTTGAGGTGTCGTCGCGGGGCCGCGCGCGACGTCGGCGCCGACTCCCCCCACGCGGAGGGATGGGTGCGCCGTCATCGCGGTGCAGTCATTCGCAGAGCGGCGGGAGCGGGACGGCGCACGACGCGCGGACCCGCAGCGGGGACGTCAGGCGAACGCTCTCGAACCGCGCTCCCGCTCGCTCAGCGTGCGAGGATCAACTCCAGCACCGGGCGCACATACGACGCCGCCGTCGCGACGCTCTTCGAGCGGCGCGTGATGGCGTTGGTCGTGGGCGCACGGGGGACCATGGCGGGAGGCGCGAGAGATATCCTCCGCGGTCGAACACGTCAAGCGCGTGCGCCCCGTTGCACAGCGGCGCGGCGGGGGAGGTGCGTTGCCCCGCGATGGGCTTTACTCCGCGCGTGGCCGCGATAGCGTCACGTCGCTCTCCATGAGAACCCCCAATGCTTGCAGCGCCCTCACGCTGATCGCCGTCGCCTCGCTCTCCGCCTGCGCGCAGCAGCTCAACGACCCCGCCCCGCAGCCCGCGGACGACGTGGTAGTCGGCACCGACGCGATGGTCTCCGACGACACGATGGTCACCGACGACACGATGGTCGCCGACGACACGATGGTCACCGACGACGTGCAGGGCGACGACGTGCCCGTGACGCCCGACGTCGTGGCGCCCGACGTGCCCGTGACGCCCGACGTGGCGACGGACGTGTCGCGCTGCTCGACGGGCCTCACCGACTGCGCGGGGAGCTGTCGCGACACGACGAGCGACCCGATGAACTGCGGCGCGTGCGGGCGCGCGTGCGCCACGGGGCAGCGCTGCGTGGCGGGCGTGTGCGCGTGCAGCGGGGGGCAGGCGCTCTGCGCGGGGACGTGCCGCGACACGATGAGCGACCCGATGAACTGCGGCGGCTGCGGCGTCGCGTGCCCGTCGGGCCAGTCGTGCTCGGGCGGGAGCTGCATGATCACCTGCCCCGCGGGGCAGACCAACTGCGCGGGCGCGTGCAGGACGCTCACCACCGACGCGCAGAACTGCGGCGCGTGCGCGAGGCCCTGCCCCGCGGGCAACACGTGCTCGGGCGGGACGTGCTCCGCGGGCGCGCCGCCGGGACCCGACTTCAGGGTGCAGTGGCTCGGCACCAACAACTGCCGCTCGTCGGAGCACGCGTCGGTGACGGGCGCCGACCGCGGCGGCATCGCGCTCGGCAACTCGCAGATCTTCTACACGGGCCAGACGGCGACGGGGCGCTTCAACGTCGCCTCGCTCGAAGGCGTGGCCGTGAGCGCGCGCTACGATGCCATCGTGAGCAACCTGCGCACGGGCGTGGTCTACACCTTCGTCGACGCGATGGGCGTTCCGCTCGCGCCGCCCGGCGGGACGGCCGTCGCGCTGCGCGAGATCGACGGGACGACGGGCGCGCTCACGACGCGCTCGGTGATGCTCTCGTCGTCGATCGCGATCACGGGCGGCGCGGCGGCGAGCGCGGTGGGCTTCTTCTCGGGGTGGGACCGGCTCATCGTCCTCGCGGCGGGACGGGCCTACAACATCGACCTTCCGTCGGGCGCGGTGCTCGACCTCGGGGCCTCGACGCTGCCGCCGCGCGGTGCGTGCACGGGGTGGGCGTTCTGGGGCGTGGCCGAGCGCTCCGCGGGGATCGCCTACGTGGTCTACGTGGCCGACGCGATGACCATCGCGCGGCGCCCGCTGCCGTCGGGTCCGGTGACCCCCGTGTCGCAGTTCTCGAACCTCGGGAACATGTGCAACTTCACGCTCGCGCCGGGTCCGCAGCGCTGGTACTTCCACCACTCGCGGGGCTCTCAGCTCGCGGGCTCTCCGACCTCGATGGAGACCATCGGGTACTGCGACGCGTCGAGCTCCGTCGCGGGCCCCGAGTGCCCGCCCGACGCGACCTCGTGCGGCGGCGTGTGCCGCTTTCTCCAGACCGACACTGCGAACTGCGGCGCGTGCAACACGGTGTGCCCCACGGGCCAGGCGTGCCGCGCGGGCGCCTGCGCCGCGGTGCCCATGCGATACACCCGGACCACGCCGCCCATCGACGCGGTGTTCCTCGACGCGTGCACGGCGGCGGGTCACCGCACGGTGCTCACGAGCACCGACGACGCCGTCTCGGTCACCACCATGCCCTTTGATTTCAGGTACTGGGGCGTGAGCGTGCCGATGGGCTCGCCGATCACCGTCGACACCAACGGCTACCTCTTCTTCGGCACGGGCGCGTCGTCGAACCTCTCGGGCTCGCTCCCGTCGACCTTCTCGCCCAACGGCGTGGTGGCGCTCCAGTGGCGCGACCTCGTGACCCAGACCGACGGCATCTGCATCGCGACGACGGGCGTCACGCCCAACCGCCACTTCGTCGTCCAGTGGAGCAACGTGCGGAACTACTCGTCGACGCCCGCCTCGCAGATGAGCTTCGAAGCGGTGTTCAACGAGAGCGACCTCTCGATCGACCTGCTCTACTCGACGATGACCAACGCCACCGCGGCCGTCGCGGGCATCGAGAACCAGGCCGGCTCGGCGGGCTTGGGCGCCTGCCCCGCGGGCACCACCACGTACTCGTGCGTGATGCCCGCCAGCTCGCGCTTCCGCTTCACCCCGTCGATCTAGACGGGACCTTGCGCGCGGGGCCCTTCATTGCGTAGCTTCCGGCGCCCCCGACACCCCTCAACCGCGAGAGAAGCAACACCCGTGGCAACCACCATCGCAGCGCACATCACCGGCACCGTCTGGAAGATCGAAGTCAAGGTCGGCGAGCGGATCGAGGAGGGCACCGTCGTCTCGATCCTCGAGTCGATGAAGATGGAGATGCCCGTCGAGTCCGAGGTCGCGGGCACCGTCTCGAAGATCTTCGTGACCGAGTCGCAGGCCGTGGCCGAGGGAGACCCCCTCGTCGAGGTCGAGTGACGCGACGGCCGCCCCTCGCACGCCCGCCACGATGAGCACCGCGCTCCCCATCGGCGTGTTCGACTCGGGCCTCGGAGGGCTCACCGTCGTGCGCCAGGTCCGACGGCTCCTCCCCGCCGAGAACGTCCTCTACCTCGGAGACACCGCGCGCGTGCCCTACGGCGCCCGCTCCGCGCGGACGATCCTGCGGTACTCCCGCGCCTGCGCCGACCTCCTCGTGGCGCGGGGCATCAAGCTCCTGCTCGTGGCCTGCAACACCGTGAGCGCCGTGGCGCTCGACATGCTCCGCGTCGAGCTCGACATCCCGGTGCTCGGGGTGATCGAGCCCGGCGCGCGCGCCGCCGTGGCCGCCACCTCGACGCACCGCATCGGCGTCATCGGCACGCACGGCATGGTCGCGTCGGGTGCCTATCCGCGCGCCGTCGCCGCCGTGAGCACCCGCGCCGAGGTCCACTGCCGCGCGGCCCCGCTGCTCGTCCCGCTGGTCGAAGAGGGATGGCTCGACGGAGAGGTGCCCCGCCTCGCGGTGGAGCGCTACCTCACGCCGCTCGCGCCCCTCGACGTCGACACCGTCGTGCTCGGATGCACGCACTACCCCGTGCTCCGCGACACCATCGAGAACGTCTCTCGCGCGGTGCTCGGCCCCCACGCCCGCGTCGTCGACAGCGCCGAGGCGACGGCCCTGGAGCTCGCCACCCTCATCGCCTCGCGCAACATGGGCCGCACCTCCCTCGCCGACGACCGCGGGGGGACGCTGGAGCTCATGGTCACCGACAGGCCCCAGAGCTTCGCCGACGTGGCGGCGCGCTTCCTCGGTCACCCGGTGCCCGAGGTCGAGCTCGTCGATCTGTAAAGAGACTCGCAGCCCGCAGCGGGGTCGCGCTCCGTTGAAGAGAGCGACCCGGCGGGGTTGCATGGTTGCGTTGTCTGAAGTGAAAAGCCCCGATGTCCGATGACGCGCCGCGACGGCGGAGCGCCGCCGCGCGTCAGTCGAGCTCGTTGGTGATCGCGAGGTTCGAGCCCTGGAGCTCGCCCGAGGTGATCACGCCGGTGCGCTGAAAGGTCGAGTAGGTGGCGTCTCCGTCGAGGTTGCCCACCGCGCGGGCGGTGAAGGCCGACGTGCCGCCGGGCGAGATGTACTGGTAGTAGTGCGCGGCATCGAGCGAGAAGCCGATGGCGGTCCAGTTCACGTCGGCGGCCCACTGAGAGACGTTCGCGGGGTACTTCGCGGCGCCGGGGAGGGCCGTCGGCATCGCGGTGGAGTTCACGTAGGTCTGCGTCCCGCGCTCGAGGGCGGCCTGAAAGTACGTGAGCTGTCCCTGGTAGATCTTGGTGATGTTGCCCGTGGCTTCCGCGGTCTTCGAACGCTTCACGTAGCGGGTGAAGGCGGGAATGGCGACCGCCGCGAGGATGCCCAGGATGACCACGACGATCATCAGCTCGACGAGGGTGAAACCGGCGGCCAGACGCTTCAGCGAACGCTTCATGAGGTCCTCCAGAGAGACGGCGATGTGGGGGCTTCGCATCCGCCGCTGGCAGATGCTCGTCGTGGACGCGGCGCGAGACGACGTCGATACGACGATGACGATCTAGCGACAATCATCTCCAGGCTTCAATGCTCATCTCTCAAATGACATCAAATTAAGATGAACGGAATGACACGGACTCCCATCAATCGATGTCGCGGGCGGTACCGCGGTGTAGGTGTTCAACGCAGGACGGCGTCGCTGCGGGGATTGTCCATTGAGTGCGCAGAGGGATGCGATGCGCGGCGTCTTCGAGGAGGGTTCGTGGAGCGTGACATCGCTCAACGGAGAAGCTCCCGATAGAAGGCCTCGCGCCACGCGAAGAAGCGGCGGTGCCGGGGGTCCGCGTAGACGCGCTCGACGCCGCGCCCCGCGAGCGACGGCCGCGCCAGGTGACGGGTCTCGGGGAACTTCAGGTAGAAGGCCAGCGAGGCGGCGGTCACGTCGGCGAGGGTCGGCGCGTCACCGAGCAGAAACGCGCTCTGTTCGAGGCGCTCCCCGAGCTCGATCAGGAGGGCGTCGACGGCGCGTCGGGCCTCGTCGAGCGTGCGTCGCCCCGCGGGGAGCGCGAGCGCGACGCGAGAGGCCAGCGAGATCCCGCGCGCGGCCGTGAGCGCGGCGCCCTCGACGCCGAGGATCACCCGCGCGAGCTCCCTGAAGAGCGCCGCGTCGCGCGACGCCGCGTCGAGGGCGCGCGTCTGCGTGTGGACGCCGCAGACCTCGTCGATGCGGGCCGTCAGGTCGAGCGCCGCGCGGCGCTTCGCGATGTCGCCGGGCAGCAGCGCCCTCCGCCCCTCGCCGCCGGGGAACGCGCGGTCGAGGTGCAGCGCGATCGCAGTCGCGTCGGTGATCACCTCGCGGTCGTGCACGAGCACGGGCGCCTTGCGCTGGCCCGAGAGGCGATAGAGCGCGAGCTGATCGGGGCCCGCCGCGTGGTCGACGAGCTCGTAGTCGAGGCCCTTGAAGTCCATCGCGGCGCGGGCCTTCTCGGAGAAGTGACTCAGCGGAAACCGATGCAGCACGAGCGCCATGCGCGCGAGGTTCGCCTGTCGACGCCCCGCGCGCGAGCGCTTCTTGACGGCGAGCGCCGCGAGAGAGACATCGTCGATGCGATGCGCGCCCTCCTCCTGGCCTCGCTCCTCGTCGCCGGATGTCAGGGCACCGGGGCGCTCGGCGACCAGGCCGACGACGCCTCCCTCGACGCGGAGCCGCGCGATACCTCCGCCGCGATCGACGCGCCCGCCGCGATCGACGTCGCCCCCGCCGACGCGCCCGCCGTGATCGACGTGGCCCGCGCAGACACCGCGCCGCCGAGGGACATCGCGCCGCCGAGGGACACCGCGCTGCCCGACGTCGCGCCCCTCGTCGACACCTCGCCGCCGCCGCCGGGAGACCCCCAGTCACGCACGCGCGACGAGGTCTGCGCGCGCTGGCTCGCAGACCGCGCCCTCCGCGCGCGGACCGTCTGGACCGCGGGCCCCACCCAGTGCGATCCGGGCACGCTCTCGATGACCGCCCACGACGACGCGATGCGCGTGCTCAACGCCTACCGCTGGATGGCGGGCGAGTCGGCCGCGGGCGCCGACCCTTCGCTCGCCGCGCAGCAGCAGGCCTGCGCCGTGATGATGACCGTCAACGGATCGCTCAGTCACATGCCTCCGTCGTCGTGGCGCTGCTACTCGGCCGCGGGCGCGGCGGCGGCGGGCTCGTCGAACCTCGCGCTCGGCACGAGCACGCCCGCGGAGTCCGTCGACCTCTACGCCAACGAGACGGGGCAGGAGCTCGGTCACCGCCGCTGGGTGTTCGCGCCCAACCTCGGGCCCACGTGGTTCGGCGCGACCAACCGCGCGTCGTGCCTCCAGACCTTTCGCGCGTCGAGGGCGACGATCGTCCCGACGGTGGTGGCGTGGCCCAACCCCGGGCCCTCGCCGATGGAGGCCTTCGCCGGCGGCGTGTGGCACGCGCAGACGGGCACGCGCGACGTCTCCGGCGCCCGCGTCGAGGTGCGCAACGACGCCACCGACGCGGTGCTCGCGACATCGCCCGTCTCGTCCACGGGGAACTACGGCAACAGCAGCGCCGTCGCGTGGCGCCCGTCGGGGTGGACGCCCGCGGAGAACACCACCTACCGCGTGACGCTCACGCTCCCCTCAGGCGCGCCGGTCGTGTACCGCACCACGCCCGTCCGCTGTCGCTAGGCCCTCCGAGGCTCGCAGCGCCGACGCCATGCGCCTCGCGGCCGAGGCGAGCGCGGGGTCCGTGACGCCCTCCGCCGCGGCTTCGAGGGCCGCGCTCGCGGCGCCCACCGGCCCGCTCGTGGTGAGCGCGGTCACCGCGAGCGCGAGGGCCTCGGCGAGCGTCGCTTCGAGCCGCTCGGACTCTTCGAGCAGGAGCGCCACGTGGCGCCCGAGGTGGGCCACGTCGGCGAGCGCGTCGGCCACCTCGAGCCCGCGCATCGCCGCACCACGCACCGCGCGGCGCTGCGGGAGGAGCACCTCGCGAGACTGCGCGGCGAGGTCCGCGCGGAGCTCCTCGACGGCCTCGAACGCGGGCCTCCACCCGTCGGAGGCCGCGGCGCGGCGCGCGGTCGAGAGGCACGCGGTGGCCGTGAGGTCGAGGCATGACGCCACGGTCGCTCGCGCGAGCCTCACCCTGCGATCACGGATCGAGCGCGACGAGACGGCCGAGACCGCGAGGTTGACCACCGTGGCCGCGAAGGCGCCGACCAGCACCGCGGCGACGCGCACGCGCAGGGCCTCGGAGAAGCTCGCGAAGGGCAGGAGCACGAGGTAGAGCGAGGTGAAGCCCGCGACGGTGAAGCCGCTCGTCCAGCGGAGCCGATCGCAGGCCCACGCCGTGAGCCCCACGGAGAGGAGCACCGCGGAGGCCGAGGCGTAGCCGCTCCGCGCGCCGGGCCAGAGCCCGAGCACGAGGCCCGTCGAGGCGCCCGCGATCGTGGCGCCGCCGAGCTGCTCGAGCCCGCGACGGAGCCCGCCGTAGGCCGTCGGCGTGACGCACACGAGCGCGGCGAAGCCCGACGAGAGCGCGTCGGGGACGCGCGTCGCGTGGGCGACGGCCACCGCGAGGGAGGCGGCCACGGCGGCCTTGGCGGCGAGGTGAACGGGGTCGGTCAGGCGGCTCACGGGCGAGGGGAGCCCATATCACGCCGTGCGGAGGGGATGACGCTCCGGCGCGGCGGTCGAACTTTCGTTCCATCCGTCGTGCAACGGACCCGGCGCTCGGTTCATCTCAGTTGGGAGTACTCCTACTATGAGTGATGTGAGCGGCAGATTCAGGATCCAGGTGGTCTCAGAGATGACGGGGGTCCCCTCTCCGACGCTGAGGGCCTGGGAGCGGCGCTACGGCATTCCGACGCCCGCGCGCACCGCGTCGGCCTATCGGCTCTACAGCGACCGCGACGTGGCGATGGTCCGCAAGCTGCGCGACCTCTGCTCGAACGGCATGTCGATCGCCGAGGCCGCCCGCGTGGTGAAGACCAGCGAAGACGGCGCGGCGACGCTCTCGGTGGCCGACGGAGACCCCTTCGTCGTGGCCTCTCAACGGCTGATCGACGCGATCATGGCCTTCGACGCGAGGTCCATCGAGCGCGAGGTCGCCCGGGCGCAGTACCTCGGGTCGTCGACGGCGGTGTTCGAGCGGGTCTTCTCGCCCGCGCTGCGCCGCGTGGGCGAGCTCTGGCACGACGGAGAGCTCTCCGTCGCGCAGGAGCACCTCGCGTCGAGCTGCATCGGCGACTCGGTGCGGGCCATGGTCAGGCTCACCAATCCCGACGACGCCACCCGCACGGTGCTCCTCGGGTGCTTCGCCGAAGAGGACCACCTCCTGCCCATCTACGGCGTGGCCCTTCGCCTCGCGTCGTGGGGCATCGCCACGATCACCCTCGGCGTGCGCACGCCGCCCGACGCGGTGGCCGACGCGGTGCGACGGCTGCGCCCCACGGGCGTCGGGCTCTCGCTCTCGCGCACCCTCGACCCGGTCGCGTCCGCGCCCCTCGTCGAGGCGTACGCGAAGGCGTGCGGCGGGATCCCCTGGTTCGTCGGCGGCCCCGGCTCTCCCTCGGTGGCCGAGAAGGTCGCCGCGTGTGGTGGCCTCGCGATCGAGGGCGACGTCGCCCGCGCGCGCAGCCCCATCGAGCGCATGCTCCACGAGGCCGTCAAGAGCGCGAGCGCGGTCGAAGCCGTGAGCGCCCCCGTGAACGGCGCCCACACCGCCTGATCGCCCCGCCAGACGCGCGCACCGACGAGGCGCTCCCAGCGCCCCTCCGCCCCTCAGCGCTCCGCCGCGCACCGCCCCTCCGCCCGCCCCGAGTTCGTCAGAAAGTTTACAAGCCGACCCGATGCGTGCCATGCGTTCAGTACCCACCCATGGCCTACGCTGACCGAGACCGCCGCGACAAGAACGCCAAGGACGCCCTCGTCCACGCGGCAGCACAGCTCTCCGCCGCGGCCTCCGCGCACGGGCGCGTGCCCCCCCACGACCTCGACGCCGAGCGCGCGGTGCTCGGCGGCATCCTGCTCGACAACTCCGCGATGGCCACCGTCGAGTCGACGGTCACCGCGGCGGACTTCTATCACCCCGCGCACGGCGTCATCTACGAGGCCATTCAAGCGATCTCGGCGCGCAGGGAGCCCGTCGACATCGTCACGCTCGCCGCGGAGCTCCGGGCCCGCGAGCGCCTCAACACGGTCGGCGGCGCGCAGTACCTCGGCGAGCTGACCGACACGATCCCGACGATCGCCCACATCGAGTCGCACGCGCGCATCGTGGCCGACCAGGCTGGCGTGCGGAAGATGATCGAGGTCGCGCACGAGATCGTCGCGCGCGGCTACGGCGATCACGGCACGGCCGACGAGTTCCTCGACTCCGCGGCGGCGAAGGTCTTCGAGGTCGCGCAGAAGCGTTCGAAGAGCACGCTCGTCCCGCTGGAGCAGGTGATCCTCGAGGCCTTCGAACGCATCGAGAACACCCTCGTGCGAGGGGCGCGCATCTCGGGCACGGAGACGGGCTTCCGCGACCTCGACACGCTCACCTCGGGCATGCACGGCGGCCAGCTCATCATCATCGCGGCCCGCCCCGCCATGGGGAAGACGAGCTTCGTCTTGAACATCACGAGCGCCGCGGCGGAGACGTCGAAGAAGCCCGTGCTGCTCTTCTCGCTCGAGATGCCGCGCATCGAGCTCGCCAACCGCCTCATGTGCGCCGACGCGCGCATCGACCAGTCGCGACTGCGCTCGAACCTCCTCACGCAGGACGACGTCACCGCGCTCACGGCCTCGGCCAACAAGCTCCACTCGCTGCCCATCTACATCGACGACTCGGGCGACCTGACGCTCCTCGAGCTGCGCGCCAAGGCGCGGCGCATCAAGAGCGAGCGCGACATGTCGCTCATCATCATCGACTACCTCCAGCTCATGAAGGCCAGCCGCGAGCGCATGGACTCGCGCGAGCGAGAGATCTCCGAGATCTCGCGCGGGCTCAAGGGCCTCGCCAAGGAGCTCGACGTCCCGATCATCGCGCTCTCGCAGCTCAACCGCGGCTGCGAGACCCGGCCCGGCAAGGACAAGCGCCCCATGCTCGCCGACCTCCGCGAGTCGGGCGCCATCGAGCAGGACGCCGACGTCGTCATGTTCATCTACCGCGACGAGGTCTACAACCGCGACACCGAGGACAAGGGCATCGCGGAGATCATCATCGCCAAGCAGCGAAACGGCCCCACGGACACCATCCGCCTGCGCTTCATCCGCGAGCTCACCAAGTTCGAGAACCTCGCCCACGACGACCACGGCTACGCCGACGCGCACATCGGCGGGATCGAAGACCCGCCCCCCGAGGGCGAGGGCTGAGGCGCCCTGCGACACACCCGCGCCCCGCGCTGATTCACCGATTGCGCCTCGCGGGCGACAGCGTTATGCGACTGCGCCACACGCGCCCGACGCGCACCACTCAAGACTCCCCAACCACATCGCTGGAGAACCTCAAATGTCCACTCGCTCGGCATGGATCCTCGTGCCCGCCGCGGCCCTCGCCGCGTGGGTCGGGTGCAGCGCCTCGACATCGAACAACACCGCGACGCCGAACACCGCCGCGAGCTCCGGCGGCGCGGTCGACGCGGGCGTCTCGATGCTTTCGAACGACCCCGACGCGTCGAGCGCCGCGCCCGCAGACGCCGCGACGGCCGTCGCTCCGGCGCCGCTGCCGCCCGTCGCCATCGTGGCCGGAGAGCGCCGAGAGGTGCCCTCGCCCTCGCCGCGCGTGCGCATCACGGCGCCCGCCAACAACGCCACGATCCGCGAGGATCGCGTCGAGGTGAGGCTCAACGTCACGGGCTGGCGCGACACCGCCAACGCCCAGGACATGCGCCACATCCACCTCGTGCTCGACGATCAGCCCTACCAGCGCATCGATGACCCGTCGCGGCCCGTCGCGCTCGAGCACCTCGCGCAGGGCACCCATGTGCTCCGCGCCTTCCCCGGGTGGGAGACGCACGAGACCGTGAAGACCGACGGCGCCTACGCCATGGTGGTCTTTCACGTCGGCGCGGCCTCGCGGGACCTGCACTTCAACCCCCGGGCCCCGATGCTCACCTACTCGCGCCCCAAGGGCCGCATCGAGGGCGCGGGCGCCAACCGCATCCTGCTCGATTTCTACCTCGCCAACGTGCCCGCGGCGCAGATCAGCGCGACGGGCTTCCGCGTGCGCCCCACCATCGACGGGACGGCCATGCCCGAGCTCCCGTCGTGGGTCCCCTACTACATCGAGAACCTCCCGGACGGAGAGCACACCATCGCGCTCGACCTCCTCGGCGCCAACGGCGAGCGCGCCCCCGGGCACCTCAACCCCGCCGAGCAGCGCATCACCGTGAGCCGCACGCCCTCTCCCCCCGCGCCCGCCGCCGCGGGCGCCGCGCCCGATCCGCACGCGGGCCACTGACCCGTCGCCTTCGACCGCTCGCGCCGACGGCCGTTGACCTCGGCGCGCAAACGCGCGATTCCCTGTGTCGCTGATGAGCGACGCGATCGATGAGGTGGGCGCCGCGATCGCGCGAGTGCGCGCGGCCGTCGGAGAGGTGATCGTCGGGCAGCGCGCCGTCGTCGACGAGGTGCTGCTCTGCATGCTCGCGGGCGGACACTGCCTGCTCGAAGGCGTCCCCGGGCTCGGCAAGACGCTGCTCGTGAAGGCCCTCTCGGCGGCCCTCTCGCTGCGCTTCGCGCGAATCCAGTTCACGCCCGACCTCATGCCCGCCGACGTCACGGGCACGCAGGTCGTCTCCGAAGACGAGCACGGCCGACGGCGCTTCGAACTCGTGCGCGGCCCGGTGTTCGCGCAGCTCGTCCTCGCCGACGAGATCAACCGCGCGACGCCTCGAACGCAGAGCGCGCTCCTCGAGGCGATGCAGGAGCACCAGGTGACCCTCGCGGGCGCGCGCCACGCGCTCGACGAGCCCTTCACCGTCATCGCCACCGAGAACCCCATCGAGATGGAGGGGACCTATCCGCTCCCCGAGGCGCAGCTCGATCGCTTTCTGCTCAAGACCGTCGTTCCGCGGCCCGACACCGCCACGATGGTCGAGATCCTCACGCGCACCACGGGCTCCGAGCGCGCGATGCCCGCCCCCGTGATGAGCGCCGCGGAGCTGATCTCCGCGAGAGCGCTCTGCCGCGACGTGGTCATCGCGTCGCCCCTGGTCGACTGGGTCGCGCGCGCCCTCAGGGCCCTCGACCCGAGTGACAGTCAATGTCACGAGCGCGCGAAGCGGCAGCTGCGCTTCGGTCCCGGCGTGCGCGGCGGGCAGAGCCTCGTGCTCGCGAGCAAGGCCGCGGCGCTCCTCGCGGGGCGCGCGCAGGTGTCCTTCGAAGACCTGCGGCGGGTGACGCTCCCGGCGCTGCGGCACAGGCTCATCCTCTCGTTCGAGGGAGAGACCGACGGCGCCACGGCCGACGCCATCGTCGACGAGGTGATCGCGTCGGTGCCCGAGGTCGCGCGATGAGGGCGCGGGTTCTCACGGCCCTCGCGGCGCTCGCGGGGTGCGCGCCCGCCAGCGCGCAGGAGCTCGAGGCGAGGGGGCTCTTCGCGTACCCGTCGCGCCCCGACGCGGTGCAGAGCGTCGTGGTGACCGCGCGGCCGCACACGAGCGTGCGGGGAGACCTCACGACGACGATCCGCACGTCGTGGCCCTACGGCGAGGCGCGCGTGCGGCAGCCCGTGAGCCTCGCCGCGGGGTCGACGCGGAGCTTCGTCGTGCCCGCGCCCGTGGGGCCCTACGACAACGGCGACGTCGCCCTCGAAGACCTCGGCGCGCGGAGCTCGATCTCGTTCGCCGGCAGCGGCTCGAGCGCGGTCGCGCCGACCTTCATCGGCGTGCTCGGCCTGGGCGGACGGGTCACCGCCGCGATCCAATCGATCAACCCTTCGGAGGCGTCGCAGGCCCGCATCCTCGCCGCGACGATGCTCACGGACCCCACGAGCGGCGACGCGCTCCTGCCGCCGTTTGCCAGCGCGTTCAGCGGCGCGCACGCGATCGTGGCGGGCTCCGGGGCCATCCTCGCGCTGCCCCCCGAGGCGAAGCGAACGCTGCGGCAGTGGGTCAACGCGGGCGGCTTTCTCGCCGTGGCGCCCCGCACGACGGCGGACCTGCGCGACCCGTGGTTCACCGGGCTCCTGGGCGCGGTGACCGACGACGGCGACGGGCGCGTCTCGGGCCCGCGGCTCCTGCCGCGTCGATGGGGCGCCGTCGTGCACGTGGGCCTCGGCGTGGCGGGCGTGATCCCCTACGACCTCTCGGCCGAGGGGTGGGCCCACGACACGCGCGCCGACGCCGCGCTGCGAGACTTCACCGACTTCGCCGACGGCGCGGGCGGCGGGATGATCGCGCCCGGCGAGCTCTCGCTCTTCCGCCGCTTCGCGCGCTCGGGCGACGACGACGTCACGCGCGCGTTCCGACCGAAGGCCGACGTGCGCGGGCTGCTCATCCCGGTGACGCTGCTCCTCACGCTGTACATCGTCGCGGTGGGCGTCGCGCTCGCGCGCAACCGCAAGAGCCGCGCGCCGCTCAAGGTCTTCGTGCGCCTGCCGCTCGCGGCCTTCGCGGTGCTGGCGATCATCGTGGCGGCGGCGCGTCTCACGCGCACGAGCGCGAGCACGGCGCGGGTGCTGGCCGTGTACGACCTCGGCGCGGGCTCGAACGAGGCCGTCGAGCGCGTGTTCGCGGGGCTCAACGCCGGCGTCGCGCGCACCCTCTCGGTGACCCCGCCGAGCGAGGGCCTCGCGCTCTACGCCACGGGGACGAACAACACCTCGGCCGCGATGCGCTGGGACGGCCGCACGCTCTCCGTCGAGCGCGTGCGCCTCGGGCTCTGGGAGACGGGCCTCGCGTACTCCGAGCGCGTCGTCGACGCGGGCCGCGGGATCCGCATCGCGCGCGACGGCCGCACGCTGCGCGTCATCAACGACTCGCCGTGGACGCTCACCGACATCGCGCTCCTCAGCGACGGCGCGGTGGTGTCGCGCCCCGGCGCCGCGGCGCCCGGCGCCACCGTCGTCGGACGCATCGATCCCCCCTTCGCGCAGGCCACCTACGAAGGGATGTTCCCGCGCGCGACGGGCACCCTCGACCGGGTGTTCATCAACCGGATGATGGGCCCCGCGACGCGGGCGCGCGGCGCGCTCCAGCTCTTCGCGCTCGCGCGGATCACCGACGAGACGAAGGGCTGGACGCGCGCGCTGGGCTTCTCTCCCACAGAGACCGCCGCGGTGGTGCGCGTGGTGATCCCCGACGAGGTGCCCGACCCCGACCGCGTGGGGGCCTACAGCGCGCGGCTCAACACGCGACGGAGCGACTACGAGCCCGACGAGCCCGCGGCGGAGGTCGCCACGGCGTCGACGCCCGACGACGCGGCGAGCGCGAACGACGCTGGAGAGGGAGGCGCGCCGTGATCGAGTGCAGGCAGCTCACGCACGCGTTCGGAGACCACGTGGTGCTCCACGACGTGACCTTCAAGGTGCCGAAGGGCGCTGTTTTTGGCTTCATCGGGCCCAACGGCGCGGGCAAGACGACGACCATCCGCATCCTCGCGACGCTCCAGGCGCCGACGAGCGGGACGGCCCTCGTCGGCGGCATCGACGTGGTCGAAGACCCCGCGGGCGTGCGGCGGATCATGGGCTACATGCCCGACCTCGCGGGCGTCTACGATCGCATCACGGCGGGCGAGTACCTCGACTTCTTCGCGAGCGCGATGGGCATCGCGCCGTCGAAGCGCGCGCGCACCGTCGACAACGTGCTCGAGCTCACCGAGGTGGGCCACCTCCGAGACCGCGAGGTGGCCGCGCTCTCGAAGGGGCAGAAGCAGCGCCTCCTCCTCGCGCGGACGCTGCTCCACGACCCGCAGGTGCTCATCCTCGATGAGCCCGCGAGCGACCTCGATCCGCGCGCGCGCATCGAGCTTCGAATGCTCCTCGCGGAGCTCGGGCGCATGGGGAAGACCATCTTCCTCTCGTCGCACATCCTCACGGAGCTCGCGGACATGTGCACCTGGATCGGCATCCTGGAGCGCGGCCGCCTCGCGACGGCGGGGCCCATCGAGGACGTGCAGGCCGCGCTGCGCCCCGGTCGCAGGGTGAAGGTCACGGTGCTGCGTGACGCCGAGCGCGTGCGCGAGGTCGCCGCGCGCTTCAGCTTCGTGAAGGGCGTCGAGCGCATCGAGGAGCCGGGCCTCGACGCGAGCGGCGGCGGTCGCTACGAGGTGCACTTCGAGGGCGACGAGTGGCGCCTCTCGGAGATCGTCGCGGCGCTCGGGAGCGAGGGATTGTGCCTCGTGGCCGTCGAGCCCGAGCGCAGAGACCTCGAGCGGATCTTCATGGACGTCACGCGCCCCGCGACGCCGAGCGCCCCGCCGGACGCGCCCGCAAGCGCCGCGCAGGGAGGGCCGTGATGAGCCTCGGAGATCGCCTCTTCGGGTGGTGGCGCGACCCCAACCCCATCGTGCGAAAGGAGCTCCTCGCGGTGCTCCGCACGCCGCTCTACGTCCGCTCCGTGGTGGTGGCGCTCATCGTCGTGGGCATCACGGTGGTGACGAGCGCGGTGACCATCGCCGACAGCTCCGACTCGTCGGAGGCGGGCAAGATCCTCTTTCAGCTCTTCTACGGCGGCACCTTCCTGGTGATGTCGTTCGTGGGTCCGACCTTCGGCGCCACGACGATCGTGCAGGAGCGCGAGGGCCGCACCTTCGACGCGCTCAGCCTCTCGGCGCTCGGTCCGCGGCGCGTCGTGGCGGGCAAGCTCGCGGCGGTCTTCATCGCGATGGCGTTCATCCCCCTCGCGTCGATGCCCATGCTCGGCGTGGCGACGCTCTTCGGCGGCGTGACGCTCGGCCACCTCGTCGTCTCGACGGTCTACGTGCTGGCCTTCGGCGCCGTGGGCGTGACCTTCGGCGTGGCGGTGTCGTCGACCACCGACGCGACGCGCAAGGCCGTCGGCGCCACGGTGCCGCTCTCGGTGCTCGGCGCGATGTTCCTCGGGGGGATGCTCTCGGCCGTGGGGCACGACTTCGCGCGGCACCACGCGCTGAGCTTCGAGGGCCCGTTCTTCTTCGCCGACGCGTACTTCGCGCTGCCCTTCGACCGGCTCTACGCGCTGTGGCTCGTGCTCGTCCCGCTGTGGTTCGTGGTCGCGCCCTCGTGGCTCTTCTACGCCGTCGCGCACGGCGGGCTCATGGAGCCCACGCAGGACCGCACGCTCCCGCTCAAGCGCTGGGGCGTCTTCGCGTCGCCCCTCACGCTCGCCCTCCTCGTGGTGGCGACGCGCTGGACCTCGTCGAGCGCGAGCGACCGCGGCGGCTGGTGCCTCTTCTTCGTGACGCTCTCGGCCCTCGCCTCGACGGCGATGCTCTTCGCCTTCGTGGGCGCGCCCGTCGAGGTCTCGCGGCGCATGACCCGCGAGCAGCCGGGGCCCGTCGCGCGCGCGCTCATGCCTCCGTCGCGCGTGGCCTCGGTGTGGTTCGTCGTGATGCTCGGCGGGCTGAGCTGCCTCTGCGCGCCCCTCGCGCTCGTGGGAACGGACCCCGAGATGCTCCTCGCGGGCCTCTGGGCCGCCCTCTACGTCGCCGCGCTCGGAGGCTTCATGGGCCTCGTCTCGCTGCGCGGCGCGGCGGGGCCCTCCACGGCGCGCGTGGCCGGCGCGGTGGCGCTCTTCGTGACCTTCGTGGGCGCGTGGCTCATCGCGCTCCTGGTCGGGTTCGGCGGCCACGGCAACGGCATCCGTCACCCCTCGATCGTGCTCGCGATCTCGCCCACGTGGGCGGCCCTCGCCGCGGCCGACACGTTCATCGGAACGCGCGGCGCGGGCGACGTCGGCGACGTGCGCGCGACCTTCATCGCGGGCGCCGTCGCGTACGGCGCCATCGCCGCCGCGACGCTCACGGCCATGACGCTCTCGGCCTCGCGCGCGCCCGCCCGGCGACCGTAGCGACGCGCTACTTCGCCGCGCGCGCGTGGAGCTCGACGGAGAGGTACACCCGCGTCCCGCCCGGCGGATCGTGGGCGATGTTGCGCAGCGCGAGGGCCACGTCGCGTCCGTGGATGGGCCGCGCGTCGAAGTGCTTGATGATCGGCGCGAGGGCGTCGGTGACGGCCTGCGCGACGCGCTCGCCCGCGCGGTGCTCGGCGCGCTCGCCCGTGAGCAGCGACGGGCGCGCGACGGCGAGGGAGGCGAAGCCCATGGCGCCGAGGGCGGCCTCGACCTCGCCCTTCACGCGGTTGTAGAAGACCCACGAGCGCGCGTCGGCGCCGAGGGCCGTGACGACGTAGAAGCGCGTCGCGCCCCGGGCCTTCGCGGCCTTCGCGAAGGCGAGCACCGCGTCGTGGTCGATGGCGCGAAAGGCCTCCTTGCTCCCGGCCTTCTTGATCGTCGTGCCGAGCGCGCAGAAGGCGTCGGTGACGGGCGGGAGCGCGGCGGCGTCGAGGGCCGCGAAGTCCACCGTGTGCTGCGAGAGCTTGGGGTGCGCGCGGTCGAGGGGGCGTCGGCCGAGCGTCGCGACGCCTTCGAAGAGCGGGTCTTCGAGGAGGAGGTCGACGAGGTGCGCGCCCACGAGGCCCGTGGCGCCAGCGATCCATGCGGTGCGTCCGGTCATCAGAGCCAACGCTTGTAGCGGAACCAGAGGCCCATCCCAAGGGCCACGAGGGCCATCAGCGCGAGCGCGAAGGGGTACCCGAGCGCCCAGTGGAGCTCGGGCATGTGTTCGAAGTTCATCCCGTAGACGCCCGCGATGAAGGTCAGCGGGAGCATGATGGTGGCCACGAGGGTGAGGGTCTTCATCACCTCGTTCATGCGGTTCGAGACCACCGAGAGGTACGCGTCGAGGGCCCCCGAGAGGAGCTCGCGGTAGCCGTCGGCGAGGTCCGAGACCCGCACGAAGTGGTCGTGGATGTCGCGGAAGAAGGGCAGGGCCTTCTCGGGGATCTGGTCGAACTCGCCGCGCGAGAGGCGCAGGAGCACCTCGCGCTGGTGCATCGCGATGCGGCGCAGGCGCTGGAGCGAGCGCTTCAGGCGAAAGATGCGCTGGAGCACGGTCTGCTGGGGGTTGGCGACGACGGCGCTCTCGACCTCGTCGACGTAGCGGTCGAAGGTGTCGATGACCGGGATGTAGTAGTCGACGACGTGGTCCATGATGGCGTGGGCGATGAAGCCCGCGCCCTTGTCGAAGATGCGCGCGTTGCGGCGGCACTCTTCGAGCACCTCGTCGGTGGCGCTCATGCCGCCGTGGTGGTGCGAGACCACCCAGCGCGGAGAGAGCACCAGGTCGACCTCCATGGTGTGCAGGTCCTCGGGGTCGTCGCGGTCGCACGCGATGCCGTGGACCACCACGTAGAGGTAGTCGCCGTAGTCCTCGACCTTGGGGATGATGCGCTCTTGAAAGATGTCTTCGACGGCGAGGGCGTGGAGCTTCAAATCACGGTGCAGGACCGCGCGCATCGTCTCGTCGTCGCCGTCGAGGTCGAGCCAGAAGAAGGTCTCCGAGGCCACGAGGCGGGCGACCTCGGAGGCGTCGGTGAGGGTCTGAAAGCCCTCCGCGGTCTTCGTGTGAATCCTGAGTCCCATGTTCGGTGGGCGCGGAGGCTATCACCCGCGCGAGGCGACGGAACGCGTGTCGCAGCCGCGCGGGGCGGTGTAGTCTCCCGGGCGCCGCAATGCCTGACGAACCCGCTGGTCCCCGAAAGACACCCGGCGCGCAGCCCGCTCGCGCCGGAGCGCCCGAGTCGCTGCGCACGCTCCCCCTCGACGACGGACGCATCCGTGAGGAGCTCAGCACGGCCCTCAAAGACGCGCGACGCCCCGCCGTGGTGGTGATGTCGGGCAACGAGGTGGGCACGCGAAAGCGCCTCGCCGGCAACGCCACCCTCGGCCGCGACCCGACCAACGAGCTCGTGCTCTCCGACGCGGGGATCTCCTGGCGCCACGCGCGCATCGAGGACCGCGGCGACGCGTGGAGCATCGTCGACCTCGGGAGCACCAACGGCATGACCGTCAACGGCGTCAAGTGCACCGAGGCGCCCCTCGCCCACGGCGACAAGGTCGTGCTCGGGCGCACCGTGCTGCGCTTCGAACTCATGGACCGCATCGAGCAGGACTACGACGAGCAGCTCCAGCGGCTCCTGAACATCGACGACCTCTCGGGGCTCTTCGTCCGTCGGCGCTTCGACCAGGAGCTCGGCCTCCTCGTCGAGGCCGCGCGCGCCTCGGGGCGCCCCGTGGCCCTCCTCGTGATGGACATGGACGGCATCAAGGCCATCAACGACCGCCACGGGCACCTCTTCGGCGCGTACACCATCGGCGAGACGGGCAGGCTCATCGGCCGCGTGGTCGGCGAGCGCGGGATCGGCTCGCGCTTCGGCGGCGACGAGTTCTGCGCGGCCCTGCCCCTCACCAACACCGACGGCGCCGCGACCGTGGCCGAAGAGATCCGCGCGGCGGTCAACAGCCACCACTACGAGCGCGAGGGCGTCGAGCTCAAACCCGGGATCTCCATCGGGGTGGCCTCGTTCCCCGCCGACGCGGGCGACGCCGAGGCGCTCTTTCAACGGGCCGACGAGGCCCTCTACCGCGCGAAGCAGGGTGGACGTAATCGCGTCTGCCGCTGAGAGCGCAATCATCGAACGGCGCTTCACAAGCGAGCCGTGACGAGAGAGCATCGTCGACCGCGGCACACTCGTCCCGAGGGCCGCCATGGAGTCAGAGGATGTTCGAGGTTCGCTGCCAGGAGTGTCAGAGCCCCTTTGAGGTCGACGAGCGCCGCGTCCCCCGCAGCGGGATGCAGATGCGTTGCCCCAAGTGCAACACGTCGTTCCTGGTGAAGCGTCCAGCGGGCGCCGTCGCGCCTCCGCCGCCGCCTCCGGCCGCGAAGGCCGCCCCGGCCGCGGGAGTCCCCAGGGGCGCGCCTCCGCCGTCGATCTCGCTCTCGAAGGCGGGTGAGGCCACGGGGCCCGCGACGCTCCTCGGCTCGGGCGCGGACCTCCCGCTGCCGCTCGACCCCTACGCGTCGCTCCCGATGCCCAAGGACCTCGTCGACCTGCCCGCGACGCGCGATTTCTCGCTCGATCTGCCGAGCGTCGCCGAGCCCGCGGCGCTCCCCGCGACGCGCGACTTCGCCCTCGACCTGCCGACCTCCGTCGAGCGCGCGGAGCTGCCCGCCGTGATCGATTTCAGCGGCTCCGTCGACCCCTCCGCGCGCCGCTCCTTCCCCTCGTCCGCAGGGATCCCCGGCGCCCCCGCGCACGCCCTCGCGAGCGCGGAGCCCATCATCGAGAGCTTCGCGCGCAAGAAGATCCCGACGCCCGAGTACGGTTCGAAGGCCGCGCAGCCCGCGCCCGCGCTGGCGTCTTCGCAGCCCGCGACGCTGCCTCCCGACGACTTCGACATCGACGAGGCCGACCTCCCCCTCGGCCCCGACGACGACCTCCCGATCCCGTCGTCGAAGAACCTCCCGTCGGCTGTCACCGCGGGCCTCCCCTCGCTCGCCGCAGGGCTCCCCTCGCTCGCCGCGGGGCTCCCCTCGCTCGCCGCGGGGCTCCCCTCGCCCGCAGCGGGGCTCCCTGCGCCCGCGGCGGGGCTGCCCGTGCCTTCGGCGGCGCTCCCCTCGCCCTCGGCCGCGCTGCCCGACGTGCTCAGCGTCGGACTCCCCGACCCCGTCGATCTCCCTTCGAGCACCGAGGCGCTCCCCGCCGCGTTCGACCTCTCGAACTTCGGCGCGGCGCTCCCTGCGGTGGAGCCCGACCCGCTCCCGCCCGTGGTGACCTCGCCCACGATGACCACCGAGCGCGGCGCGCGCCTCGGCCGCATCGGCCTCGAACGAAAGGCTTTCACCGTCTCGGCCAACGCCGACGACCTCCCGGTGCTGTCGGGCGGCGTGGCGCTCCCCGCGAGCGCGCGCAGCCCCAAGTCCGCGCGGCGCAGCGAGCTCGACCCCGACAACGTGATCGCGCGAAAGGCCGCTGCGGCCGCTGCGAACCCCGAGCCCGCGCCGCGCGCGCTGCCCGTCTCGCAGTTCCCCGTGACGCCCGAGTTCCCCGCGCTCGACGCGGCGCCCGCGCCGCCGCCGCCGCCCACGCACGGCGCGGGCTTCGGCGAGCTCGACCTCGGCCCCATGGACGACGAGGCCGACCCGCCCTCCTTCGGCTTCGTGCACCCGAGCGAGGGCCCCGCCGCGCTCCACGACCCGTCGCTGCCGCCGCTCGAGAACCCCTTCGACCCGACGATGCAGAGCGTCTTCCCGCAGTCGTCGAACTCGATGCAGCCCGCGCCGCTCAGCGACGATCTGCTGCGCGCGCCGCCGATGCCCGACTCGCTGCTGCCCCCGCCGCAGGGCGAGTTCGAGCCTCCCACGAAGGCGCCCGAGAAGGCCTCGGACAAGCCCGAGAAGGGCGCGCGCTTCGGCACGAAGAAGACCGAGAGCAAGGGCCCGGCGTTCAAGCTCCCGTTCAAGGCGATCTACCTCGCGTACGGAGCCCTCGGCTTCGCGGCGGTCACGATCCTCGGCGGCGCCGCCCTCGCGCTCACGCCCTACGGCGCCTTCGGCAAGAACTGGATCGACGAGGAGCTGCACGGAGACGAGCGCCTCGCCGACGCGAACCGCGTGGTGCAGCAGGTCGACCGGTCGCTCGAGCACGACACGTACGAGCGCGCGATGCGGTCGCTCAACCGCCTCGACGACGCCCTCTCGCGCGTCCCGCAGGTGAAGGAGCTTCAAGCGTACATCGTGTACGCGAACAACTTCGTCGCCGCGCGCTTCGGCCCCGACCCGTCGCGCATCGGACGCGCGCGCCAGGTGCTCACGCAGCTCGCCGAGGCGCCGCCCGGCATGCGCTACCTCAACCTCGCGAAGGCCTCCGACGCGCTCGTGCGCGGCAACGCGCGCGAGGCCCTCCGCCTCGCCAAGCTCGACCCCGCGGGCCGCGACCTCGCCACGCTCGCCGCCGAGCGGCTCAACGATCAGGAGCAGTGGCTCCGCTTCGCGCAGCAGGGGCGGCAGCGCCACCCGTCGCCGCGCTCGCGGTACTTCCTCGCGCTCGCGTCGCAGGCCCGCGGCGACCACGAGACGGCGCGCCGCGAGGCCGAGGAGGTGCTCCGCGCGGAGACCCGCCACGCGGGCGCGCGCATCCTCCTGGCGAAGCTCCTCGCGCGCTTCGAACCCGAGCGAGACAGGGCCCTCGAGCTGCTGCGTGACCGCGTGAGCGACGGCCGCCCTGCGCCCGGCGCGCGGCCGCGCCCCGCGAACGCAGGCGCGGGCGCCAACCCCTCGGGCGCGTCGGTGAGCGAGCGCGCCGAGGCGTGCGTCGTGGCCGGGCAGATCGAGCTCATGCGCGACCACGTGAGCGCCGCGCAGACGCGCTTTCAACGCGCCCTCGAGCTCGACCCCCGCTCGGCCTCCGCCCTCGTCGGCATCGGCGCCATCCTCTACCGCCAGGGGAACTTCGCCGACGCCCATGCGCGCTTCCGCAACGCGTACAGCGCCGACCACGCGAACCTCGACGCGGTCATCGGCATCGCGCAGTCGAGCCTCGCGCTCAACCAGGCCACCGAGGCCAAGTCGATCATCGAGCCCGCCGTGCACGAGCACCCCAACGACGGGCGCCTGCACTACTGGCTCGGCAAGGCCCTCGCGGCCACCACCGACCAGCGCACCCTCGCGCAGCAGGCCTTCCGCGAGGCCATCAGGCTCCAGCCCGAGAACCTCGACGCGTACGTGTCGCTGAGCGAGCTGCTCCTCGTGGTGCAGCGCCCCGACGCGGCCGACCAGGTGCTCCTCGAGGCCCGCGCGCGCGTCCCCGAGAACGCCGCGATCCACCGCGCCCTCGCCCACGGACGCCTCGCCCGCGGCGACCTCGCCGGCGCCGAGGCCGAGCTCCGCATCGCCGTGCAGCGCGAGCCCGGCGACATCCGCTCGCACTTCGCCCTCGGCGACGTGCTGCGCCGCATGCAGCGCCTCAACGACGCGCAGACCGAGTTCGAATTCGTCACGCACGCCGACCCCAACTACCCCGGCCTCGCGATGGCGCGCGGGCTCCTGGCCGAGGCGCGCGGCGAGCTCCCGCAGGCGCTCAGCACGTTCCGCGAGGCCCTCGCGCGCGACCCGACCAACATCGAGCTCATCAACCGCGTGGCCGCCACGCTCGTCGCGCTCGGCAACTACGGCGACGCCGACCAGATGCTCCGCTCCGTCGTGGTCGACCAGCCCACCAACGCCGACGCGCAGTACATCATGGGCCGCGCGCTCCTCGGCGCCGACAACTTCGTCGACGCCGCGCACTACCTCGACCGCGCCATCGAGCTCAACCCGCAGCGCGCGGACTTCAAGGCCTACGCCGCCGAGGCGCACCGCAAGGTCGGCGACGTGCAGCGCGCGCTCCAGCTCGCCGAGCAGTCCATCGAGCTCGACGCGGCCTTCCCCCGCGGATACTGGGTGCGCGCGGAGATCAGGCTGTACCGCGGCGACGCGGCCAACGCGCTCGCGGACATCAACCGCGCCACGCAGCTCGACCCGCGCTTCTGGGCCGCCTACGCGACCTGGGCCGACATCGACGACGCCCTCGGGCGCAGGCCCGAGTCGATCAGGCTCTACCGCTTCGCCATCGACCACGACAACCGCCACGGCGACTGGCACTACAACCTCGGTCGGCTCCTCTCCGACGCGGGCGAGGTCGGCGCGGCGCGGAGCGCGTTCCAGGAGGCTCGCGCGCGCGGCGCGGGCGTGACCCCCGTGCCGTCGTGGTACGTGCAGGCCACGCGCGCCCTCGCCGACATCGAGCGCGACAACCACAACACCGGCGCCGCCCGCGCGCTCTACATCGAATACCTCCGCCTCGTGCCGCAGGGGACGCCCAACTACAACTCCGCGGCGCTGATCCTCTCGGACATGATCCACCAGTGACGGGCCGTGTCGGCGCGTGACCTCGCGCTGCGCGCCCTCGCCTCCGTCGCGGCCGTCGCGGCCCTCACGGGCGTCGGGATCCTGCGCCTCGCGCGCGTCCCGAGGCCCCGCGCGGTCGTGGTCGCGCGCTACGCAGACGGTGTCGTCTCCCACGAGCGCGTGACGCTCGGCGCGCAGGTCATCGGCTACAGCCTCCGCTGCGACGGACGCGAGGTCTTCGCGCGCGCGGGCACCCACCCCCTCACGGTCTTCGAAGCGCGCCTCGGCGACGGGGCCCTCGTCGTCGCGGGAGACGGCGAGCGCGCGATGCTCCTCGAAGCGCGCGGCTGTCGGGCGGAGATCCGCGGTGGCGTCGGGGTGATCGAGGGGGTCGAGGGCGACGCGAGCGCGCTCCGCGTGAGGGCCTCGCGCGCCGTGATCGAGCGCCGTCGATGACTGTCGCATCGCGCGGAATGTCAAGGCTTCACTGCGTTTGAAAAGCCCTTGGCACGTCTCTTGACGCGTTGTGATCGATGGCTAGGTTGCGCGCGGCCTCACGAAAACAAGCGCAACAAACGCCCGCAGCGCGGGCATCAACGAGGAGAGAATCGCGATGGGGAAGGTCATCGGCATCGACCTGGGCACGACGAACAGCGTCGTGGCCGTGATGCAGGGCAAGGAGCCCGAAGTGATCGTCAACGAAGACGGCTCGCGCATCACGCCGTCGATCGTCGGGTGGGACGACAAGGGAGAGATCCTGGTTGGCAACGTCGCCAAGCGCCAGTCGATCACCAACCCCGAGCACACGATCTACTCGGCCAAGCGCTTCATGGGCCGCAAGGAGAGCGAGGTCCAGGACGAGACCCGCCGCATCCCCTACAAGGTCACGCGCACGCCCAACGGCGACGCGGCCTTCGAGGTGCGCGGCAAGGTCGTGGCGCCGCCGGAGGTGAGCGCCCACGTGCTCCGCAAGCTCAAGCAGGCGGCGGAGAGCTTCCTCGGCGAGACGGTCACCGACGCGGTGATCACCGTGCCCGCGTACTTCAACGACAGCCAGCGCCAGGCCACCAAGGACGCGGGCAAGATCGCCGGGCTCAACGTCCGACGCATCATCAACGAGCCCACCGCCGCGGCCCTCGCCTACGGCCTCGACAAGAAGAAGGACGAGCTCATCGCCGTGTACGACTTCGGCGGCGGCACCTTCGACATCTCGATCCTCGAGGTGAGCGAGAACCTCGTCGAGGTGAAGAGCACCAACGGCGACACGCACCTCGGCGGCGACGACGTCGACCACCGCATCATGGAGTACCTCATGGCCGAGTTCCGCAAGGAGCACGGCGTCGACCTCGCGAAGGACAAGATGGCGCTCCAGCGCATCCGCGACGCGTCGGAGAAGGCCAAGATCGAGCTGTCGTCGATGCAGGAGACCACGGTCAACCTGCCGTACATCACCGCGGCCGGCGCCACGCCGCTGCACATGAACATCCGCCTCACGCGCGCCAAGCTCGAGCAGATGATCGACGACCTCGTCGAGCGCTCCCTCGAGGCGTGCCGCAGGGCCCTCAAGGACGCCGACAAGCGCGGCGCCGACATCAACGAGGTCGTGCTCGTCGGCGGCTCGACGCGCATCCCGATGGTGCAGAAGAAGGTCAAGGACTTCTTCGGCAAGGAGCCCAACCGCTCGGTCAACCCCGACGAGGTCGTCGCCATCGGCGCGGCCGTGCAGGGCGCGATCCTCACGGGCGAGGTCAAGGACATGCTCCTCCTCGACGTGACCCCGCTCTCGCTGGGCGTCGAGACCAAGGGCGGGATCTTCACCGCGCTCATCCCGCGCAACACCACCATCCCCACGTCGAAGAGCGAGATCTTCTCGACGGCGAGCGACAACCAGACGCAGGTCGAGGTGCACGTGCTCCAGGGCGAGCGCCCCATGGCCCGCGACAACAAGAGCCTCGGCCGCTTCGAGCTCAAGGGCATCCCCCCGGCTCCCCAGGGCGTGCCGAAGATCAAGGTGTCCTTCGACATCGACGCCAACGGCATCCTCCAGGTGAGCGCCAAGGACGAGGCCACGGGCACGTCGCACAAGATCACCATCACCGCGGGCTCCGGCCTCGCGAAGGATGAGGTCGAGCGCATGGTCCGCGAGGCCCAGTCGCACGAGGCCGACGACAAGCGCCGCCGCGACGAGGCCGAGGATCGCAACAAGCTCGACGCGCTCGCCTACCAGGTCGAGAAGACCCTCCGCGAGCACAAGGACAAGATCCCCGCCAACGACGCGGCCACGCTCGACACGGCCGTGCGCGAGGCCCGCTCGGCCATCGAGCGCCAGGACGGCGCCGCGGTGAAGTCCGCGCTCGACAAGCTCCAGACCGAGTCGCACCGCATCGCCTCGATCCTCTACCAGCAGAGCGGCCAGGAGGGCGGCGGTGACCAGCCTCCTCCCGCGGCGGGCGGCGCGGCCACCGACGACGGCGGCAAGAAGCGCGACGACGTGATCGACGCCGAGTTCGAAGAGAACAAGTGACCATCACCGCGCGCGCGTGATCGCGCCCGACGACGCCCCGTCCACGCAGCGATGCGCGGCGGGGCGTCGGCGTTTCGAAGCGTCGCTCCACCAGAAGGCGCCTGCCACTCGGGCGGAAGGCGCCTTCCGCTCCGCCGCGGGTCTCAGTCCTTCACGTTGATGATGCGCGTGATGGCCGCGACGAAGACCGCGCCGGTGATCGCGCCGCCGACGTGCGTGAGGTGCGACACGCCGTCTTGAACGCCGAGGCGCTCGGTCTCCTCCATCACCTGCGCGACGACGAACTGGCCGAGGATGAGCACCTCGAGGAGCCTCCGCCATTCGAACTTCAGGCGCAGCAGAACGCTCACGATGAAGAGCCCGAACACCGCGCCCGACGCGCCGATGAGCGTGCCCTCGTGGAGCATCCACGCGGAGATGACGTTGGCCCCGAGGCCGCATCCCAGAAAGGCCAGCACGACGCCCACGGAGCCGATGCGCTCCTCGACGAGTCGGCCGAAGAGAAAGAGAAAGAAGAGGTTGCCCGAGAGGTGCTCCCAGTCGCCGTGGCAGAAGATCGCCGTGGCGTATTGGAACCACTTTCCCCCGTCGAGCGGGAGGTAGAGGTTCTCCATCGCGGGGAGCTTGAGGACGTGGTCCGCGACGAAGCCCGCGATGCTCAGCGCGATGAGCGCGAACACACCATCATCGACCGACGCGCTGGATGACTTCTCGGACGCCACGTTGAGGGGAGCGACTGCACACCAGTCGCGCCCTCACCGTCAAAGAAACCGCAGGATGGGAGTTGACCCGCTACACGCGCGGGAGGGGAGACGAGGAGCGACGTCGCGTCACTCCTTGATGGCCTCGGCGCCGCCGATGATCTCCATGAGCTCCTTGGTGATCGCGGCCTGGCGGGCGCGGTTGTACTGGAGCGTCAGGGTGCTGATCATCTTCTTGGCGTTGGTGGTCGCGTTGTCCATCGCCGTCATGCGGGCGCCGTGCTCGCTCGCGCTCGAGTCGAGCATCGCGCGGTACACGGCCGTCTCGACGTACATGGGCAAAAGGCGCTCGAGCAGCGCCTCGCGCGACGGCTCGTAGATGAAGTCGACGAGCGTGCGAGGACCCGCGTGGGCCTCGTCGGTCGCCGCCGTCGCGCCCGCGCCCGTGTCGATGGGCAGCACCTGCTGGAGCACGGGCTTCTGGCTGATCGCGCTCTTGAACTCGCTGAACAGCAGCAGCACCTGGTCGAACTCGCCCGACGTGAACTCGTGGATGAACACCCGCGCGATCTCGTCGGACTTCGCCTTGTTGCCCTCGGGCAGACCCGTGTACTCGTGCGCGATCGTGGCGCCGCGGCGGCGGAAGAAGTCGCGCCCCTTGCGGCCCACCGTGGCGAGCGAGACCTCGAGGCCCTGCTCGGTGAGCTCGCGGAGCTTCGCCGTGGCCATGCGGATCATCGTGGAGTTGAACGCTCCGGCGAGGCCGCGGTCGCTCGTGAAGACCACGAGCAGCACCTTCTTCACCGGGCGCTCGGCGAGGAGCGGGTGAACGTTGTCATCCGCGCCTCCGCTCGCGCCGCGGGCCACCGAGCGGAGCACCTCGACGGTGCGCTTGGCGTACGGGCGCAGCTCTGAGATGCGCTGCGTGGCGCGGCGCAGTCGAGCCGCCGCGACCATCTTCATGGCGCGGGTGATCTTCTGCGTGTTCTTGACCGACGTGATGCGTCGGCGAATGGCTTTCAGCGACGGCATGATGCTCCTCGATGGACGCGCGCGCGGTCAGTGCCGCGCGCAGACATCACTTCTGCGTGCTGAAGGTCTGGTCGAAGGCTTCGAGGGCCTTCTCGAGCCCCTCGTGGTACGGCCCGCCGTCCTTCTTGCCGGGCTTGGTCTTCGGGCTCGCGATCTCCTTGAGGAGCGTCCCGTGCTTGGCGTCGAGGAAGGCGTAGAGCTCCTTCTCGTAGCGGCCGAGGTCCTTCACCGCGTACTTGTCGAGGAAGCCGCGCGTCGCCGCGTAGACGATCGCGATCTGGTACTCGACCCCGAGGGGCACGTACTGGTTCTGCTTGAGGATCTCGACGAGGCGCTCGCCGCGCTTGAGCTGGTCCTGCGACGCCTTGTCGAGGTCCGACGCGAACTGCGCGAAGGCCGCCATCTCGCGGTACTGCGCGAGCGTGAGGCGGAGCGTGCCCGCGATTGCCTTCATGAACGGGATCTGCGCGTTGCCGCCCACGCGCGACACCGAGATGCCCACGTTGATGGCGGGGCGGACGCCCGAGTAGAAGAGATCGCTCTCGAGGAAGATCTGCCCGTCGGTGATCGAGATCACGTTCGTCGGGATGTACGCCGACACGTCGCCGGCCTGCGTCTCGATGATCGGGAGCGCCGTGAGCGAGCCGCCCGTGCCCGGGAGCTTCTTGAGCTCGTAGGCGTCCTTGTCGGTCATCTTCGCGAGGTGCTCTTCGCCGTGCGCCTTGCCGAGCACGCCCACGTGCACCTTGCCGTCGACGCCCTTCGAATCGCGCGCGACCTCCGCGCCCTTCTTCACGATCACGAACTCGTCGGCCATCTTGGCCGCGCGCTCGAGCAGGCGCGAGTGGAGGTAGAACACGTCGCCCGGGTACGCCTCACGACCCGGCGGACGGCGGAGGAGCAGCGAGAGCTGGCGGTACGCCACGGCCTGCTTCGAGAGGTCGTCGTACACGATGAGCGCGTGCTCGCCGTTGTCGCGGAAGTGCTCGCCGATCGTGACGCCCGTGTAGGGCGAGATGAACTGGAGCGGCGCCGACTCGCTCGCGCCCGAGGTCACGATGGTCGTGTACTCCATCGCGCCGTGCTCCTGGAGCCGCGCCACCACCTGCGACACCGTCGACTGCTTCTGGCCGATGGCGACGTAGATGCAGTGAACGCCCTTACCCTTCTGGTTGATGATCGCGTCGATGGCGACGGCGGTCTTGCCGGTCTGGCGGTCACCGATGATGAGCTCGCGCTGACCGCGGCCGATGGGGATCATCGAGTCGACGGCCTTGAGGCCCGTCTGGAGGGGCTCGTTCACCGTCTGGCGCACGACGATGCCGGGGGCCTTGATCTCGATGCGGCGGCGCGTCGGGGTCTCGATGGGCCCCTTGCCGTCGATGGGGAGGCCGAGCGCGTTGACCACGCGGCCCGCGAGCGCCTTGCCCACGGGCACGTCGGCGATGCGGCCCGTGCGCTTGACGAGGTCGCCTTCCTTCACGGCGGTGACCTCGCCGAAGACGGCGACGCCGACGTTGTCCTCTTCGAGGTTGAGCACGATGCCCATGAGCTGGTTCGGGAACTCGAGCAGCTCGCCCGCCATGGCGCCCGACAGGCCGTACACGCGGGCGATACCGTCGCCCACCGTGAGCACGGTGCCCGTCTCGCTCACCTCGACGGCCTTCTCGTAGGTCTGGATCTGCTTCTTGATGATCTGGGAGATCTCTTCGGCGCGCAGTTGCATCGTGTGCCTCGGTCTCGTGCCGCCCGCCTCGCTCATCGGCGTCGGGCGCTCAGTTGCGTTGGGTGAAAAATCAGTTGGAGGCGGCCATCTGGCGGAGCTCGTCGAGCCGCGCCCTCAGGCTGCCGTCGTAGACCTTGTCGCCGATGCGGGTGACCATGCCCCCGATGAGCGACGCGTCGACCTTGTGCGTGATCGCCACGGTCTTGCCCGTGAGCTTCTCGAGCGCCCCGCGGACCTTCTGGAGCTGCGCTTCCGAGAGGGGCGTCGCGCTCGTGACCTCGGCCTGCACCTTCCCCGCGCGCTCGTCGCTGAGGGAGGAGAGGGCCTCGGCCACGGCCGGGAGCATCGCGCCGCGGCGGCGGTCCGTGAGGAGCAGGGTGAAGTTGCGCGCCGTGGGCGACACGCCGACGCGCGTGAGGATGTCGTTCATCACCGCGCGGCGGGTCTCCTGCGCGATGACGGGGTTCGAGAGGAGCACGGAGAGTTCGTGGCTCGAACGCACCACGTCGGCGAGGTTCTTCACCTCGCGGGTGAGCGCGTCGAGGCGGTTCTCCTCGACGCCGATCATGTAGAGGGCCTTGGCGTAGCGCCGGGCGACGGGGGTGCTCACGCGCTCGCTCCTCGGTTCGACTGGGTCTCGCGCTCGATGGCCTGGACGAACTCGTCGACGAGCCTCGTCTGGTCCGCGGGGGTCACGTTCTTGCGCACGGTCTCTTCCGCGGCGCTCACGGCGGCGAGCACGGCCTCACGGCGCAGCTCTTCGCGGAGCGACCGCATCTCCTGCTCGATCACCATCACGCCCTCGGCGCGCATCTTCTCGCCGCGGGCCTGCGCCTCGGCGATGATGCGGTCGCGCTCGGCCTCGCCCTGCTTGACGAAGTCGGCCTTGAGCGCCGCGACCTCGCCCTTGAGGTTCTCGAGGCGATCGCTGTACTCGCGGTGCAGCGCCTGGGCCTCGTCGTGGAGGCGCTTCGCCTCCGCGATCTCGGTCTCGACGGCCGCGCGACGCGCGTTGAGCGCGGGGTTCACCTGGCGCTTGACCGCCATGTACCCGAGCACCACCAGGATCGCGAAGTTGATCAGCGGGCCGATGAAGGGCGGCGGTCCCTTGATCTCACCGTGCGCGGTCACCACCGGCGCGGGCGAGGGGTTCGCCATGTTGAAGGGCGCCTCGGGGGCGTGAAAGCCCTCGGTGAGCCCGTGCTCTTCGTGATTCTGCGCGGGGCCCTCGGCGTGCTCACCGGAGGGCGTTCCCTCGGAGCCGTGCTCCTGCGCGTAGGCGGCCGGCGCGGCGAGCGCCAGGGCGATGGCGAACGTGATGATCGAGCGCTTCACGAGCGCACCTCCCGACGGAGAACCTTCGTCGCGATGTCGGTCGCGAGCGCGGGAACGAGGGCCATGATCTCGCCGCGGACCTTGATCTTCTGGGCGGCGATCTCGGCGCGCTGGCTGCCGACCTGGGCGTTCACCTCGTCGCGGACCTTCGCGGTGAGCTCGGCGTCGCGCTTCGCCCCTTCGGCGCGCAGGGCGTCGCGGTCGGCCGCGGCCGAGACGCGCGCGGCGGAGAGCTCCTTCGTGAGCCTCTCGCGGAGTTCTTTCGCGTCGTGTTCGAGCGAGGCGGCGAGCTTGCGAGCTCCCTCGGTGCCAGCCTCGCGCGCCTCGATGAGGTCGAGCATGGGCTTCCACAGCACCGCGCGGAGGAAGAAGAACAACGCCAGCCACACGCCGAGGTTCAGCAGCAGCGTGACGTCGATGTTGATCAGCGGTCGCTCGTTGGCGACGAGCAGCAGGAACGGTGCGGGCATGAAGGGCTCCGGCGGGGGACGACACCGCGTCGAGCTTCGGGCAATTGAGGTGTTTTCGTGAAACACCCGATGCGCCGATCCCTCGAACGCGCGCGCTTCTAACACCCCCGTCGATGGGGGGTCAAGGCAATGGGAGTCAATGGGGGGCGAAGTGACCGCGGGCAACCCGCGTAGACGCGCGAAAGCGCGGGGAGAGCGCCTTCAGCGGCTCGACGTGGCGTTCGGCGGAACCTGCGCGCCGGCGGGGGCGCCCGCGGGCGTGGGCAGGGTGTTGATCGCGAGCTGACGCTCGACGCGCGTGCGGAGGTTGTTCGCCACCGTGCGCGCCGCGTCGCGCATCTCGCGGGTGAACACCGACGAGGGGAAGGGCAGCCGCGGCAGGGCCAGCACTTCGAACACCACGCGCGTGCGCGTCTCGGGGCCGGGGACGCGCTCGATGACCGACCGGGTCTCGAAGCGGTCCATGTTGCTGTCGACGGTCTGGCCCACGAGGTCGACGCGGTCGGCCTGACGGTGCGCGTCGATGCGCAGCAGCGCCCAGATCACGCCGAGCGATCCGCCGAGCGGCACCTGCACGTAGACGTCGGTCGCGCTGCGGTTGCGACGCACGACGCGGCTCTCGCGCACGTGCGGCATGAACTCGCTGTAGCGCGTGTAGTCGGTCATCGCGCGCACGACCACGTCCATCGGCGCGTTGATCACGGTCTCGGAGCGGCCCCTGCGCACGAGGATCCCGTCGACGGGCACCTCGGTCACGGTGACCGCCTCGGGCTGGGCAGCGGGTCGATCGGGCGTCGCCGCGGGCGTCTCTCTCGGCGCGGCGGTGGCAGCCGCGGTCGCTACGGTGGCCGTCGCGGGAGCCACCGCGGGGTTCACGCCCTGCGCCGCGCTCTCTGCGCTCGCGAGCGCCCCCATGAGCCCGAGGGTCGCAGCCATCACGTGGCGATGAGAGAGCGGTTGCTTCATGCGCGCGAGTCCTTTGTTCGAAGCGTTGCGTCGACGGAGGGTTCGCGGCTCCACCACCGCCGCGAGTCGACGCGGATCGAGAGGGTGCCGTGATCGTGTGGTGACTGCAAGTGGGCGACCACGCCGCGGTGCGTGCGTAATCACTTACGCGTTCAAGCCTCGCCGCGCGTGCGGTAGTGTGGCGGGTGATGCGTACCAGCGGAGACTCTGCTCAAGCCTTTCTCTCAGGCAACTTCGCGCCCGTTCGTCGCGAGGTCGACGCCGACAATCCCACGGTGATCGGCGAGATCCCGCGCGACCTCGACGGCGTGTTCCTCCGTAACGGACCGAACCCGCAGTTCGATCCCGACGGCGCCTATCACTGGTTCGACGGCGACGGAATGATCCACGCCGTGCGGCTCTCGAAGGGCCGCGCGTCGTACCGCAACCGATGGGTCCGCACGCGCCCGTGGCAGCTCGAACACGACGCGGGGCGCGCGCTCTGGGGCGGCCTCGCGTCGCCGCTCGCGACCGATCCCCCCGAAGGGATCCTCATCAAGCACACGGCGAACACCGCGATGATCCACCACGGATCGAAGCTCCTCGCGCTGATGGAGGCCACCGGCGCCTACGAGCTGCGCCTCCCGTCGCTCGACACCGTGGGGCTCTACGACTTCGAGGGGTCGTGGCCGCTGCCCTTCACGGCGCACCCCAAGATCGACCCCGCGACGGGCGAGATGATCACCTTCGGGTACCAGTTCTGGCCGCCGTTTCTCACCTACGGCGAGGTCGCGCCCGACGGAACCCTCACCCACGCCGCGGAACTCTCGCTGCGCGCCCCCGTGATGATGCACGACTTCGCGATCACCGAGCGCTACGCGGTGATCATGGACCTCCCGCTGGTCTTCGAACACGAGCGCATGAGCGAGGGGCGCTTTCCCATCGTGTTCAAGCCCGAGATGGGGTCGCGCTTCGGCGTGCTCCCGCGCGGCGGAGGCGACGCCGACGTGCGTTGGTTCGACGCGCCGTCGTGCATGGTCTTCCACACCGCCAACGCATGGGAAGAAGACGACTCCGTGGTGCTCGTCGCGTGCCGCATGGACCGCACCGACGTGCTCTCCAACGCCGTCACGAACGAGGGCGCTCCCTCCGAGACGGGACGGCTCCACCGATGGCGCTTCGACCTCTCGACGGGCGCCGTGCACGAGGAGCCGCTCGACGACGTGGGCAGTGATTTCCCGCGCATCCACGACGGCGTGACGGGCGCTCCGACGCGCATGGTCTACACGGCGCGCGTCGACCCCTCGCGCCGCGACGGCCGCCCGTGGATCGACGCGGTGATCAAGTACGACCTCTCGACCGGCAGCTCCGAGGCGCACGCGTGGGGGCGAGGACGCTACGGCGGCGAGGCCGTGTTCGTGCCCCGAACGCCCTCATCGACCGAAGACGACGGCTACCTCATGACCTTCGTCTGGGACGAGCGCGAGCAGCGCAGCGAGCTCGTGATCCTCGACGCGCGAACGCTCACGCAGCGCCCCCTCGCGCGGGTGCTCATGCCGCAGCGCGTGCCCTTCGGATTCCACGGTCTGTGGGTCGATTCGGCCGCATTCGAAGCGCGGTAGAGGCTCACAAAAGCCCTGCGTCATAGCTCTCTGGGGTACACTCGGGCGATGAGCTCACGCTGTCCGATCTGCCAGGCCGAGGTCACCGCGAGGCGCCCCGAGAACCCCGCGTTCCCCTTCTGCTCGGTGCGCTGCCGCACCGTCGACCTCGGGCGCTGGATCGGCGGCGCGTACAGCATCCCCGTGCGTGACGAGGCCCCCACCGAAGAAGACCTCGCCGCCGTCGTGAGGCGGCCGTCATGAGCGCGCGGAGCCTCCTCGCGGCGTCCGTCACGCTCGGCCTCTCGCTCGCGTCGAGCGCCGCGTACGCCCACAAAGACTCGAGCACCGACACGCCCTTCGTCGACGCGCAGGTGGGCTTCGCCTACGCCAACGTGCTCGCGTTCTCGAACGACGCGCTCCTGCCCGGCGTGAACGAGTCGCGCGAGTGGGGCAGCCATTTCGGCGGCACCCTCGGGCTGCGCTTCGGCCCCGTGGCCTTCGGCGCGCACAGCGATTTCTCGCGCTTCACCTCGTACGACATCGGCACGCTCGGCGGGATGGTCGAGCTGAGGCTTCCCATCCCCGTGGTGCAGCCCTACGCGCGCCTCGGCTTCGGCTACGCGTGGCTCGGCGACCTGCGCGTGTCGAGCTCGCTCGCGCACTGCAACCCCACGTCGACCTCGACGGCGTGCCCCTCGGTGCGCGGCTGGACGCTCTCGGGCGGAGCGGGCGTCGACTTCTGGCTCGGGCGCTACTTCACGCTCGGCGTGGGCCTCGACGTCTACGTGCTCAACCTCACGCGCAGCGCCTCACCCACCACGGTCAACTTCGAGCAGACCGGAGACTCCATCGGGGTCCAGCTCGCGGGCTCGGCGCAGCTCGGCTTTCACCTGTAGCGCGTCGCTCAGGAGCCCTTCTTCAGCCGCGCGTCGCGGGCGTGACGCTCCTGCGGGTGCTCGTTGTACCAGGTGTCGACGCTCTCGCGCGTGAGCTCGACGACGAGCGTCCCCTCGCGCTCGATCTTCGCCTGACAGCCGAGGCGCGAGGTCAGCTCGACGCCGAAGGCCTTGTCGAGGATGTCGAGCTCCTCGTCTTCGGCCTCGCTCAGGAGCTTCGATCCCTCGCGCACGTAGACGTGGCAGGTCGAGCACGCGCAGACGCCGCCGCACGCGCTCCCCTCGGGGACGTGTCCCTTCTGCGCGGCCTGGAGGATGCTCGTTCCGACGGGGACCTCGACTTCGACGGGGCCCGTTTCGGTGTTGAGAAAGCGCACGACGCTCATCAGATGGTCCTCTCTCAGTGCGCGTGATCGTGGTCGTGGCCGTGGTCGTGGTCGTGGGGCTCCACGAGGTGCGGGTGCGCGGGCCGATCCTTGAGCTCGCGCTCGAACTCCTGGAGCTCGTGGCCAGACATCGCCCGCTTCACGGCGCGGTTCATCCTGCGCTCGGCGAGCGGGAGGGCCGCGCGATCGAGCGCCTCGGTGCGGAGGTGAATGCCCGTGGAGTCACCCTTCTCCACGGCCTTTCGAAGCGCCGCGAGGGCGCCGTCGAGCTCGGCGCGCTCGTCCTCGTCGAGGAGGTCTCCGTCGAGCGAGAGGGCTTTGTGGGTCGCGGCGATCACCTGCTCGGCCTCGACGGTGCGCTCGCGGAGCTGCCGCGCGGCGATGTCCTCCTCGGCGTGTTCGAAGGACTCCATGAGCATGCGCTCCACGTCGTCGGCTTCGAGTCCGTACGAGGGCTTCACCTCGACGTGCTGCTCGACGCCCGTGGTGAGCTCCTTCGCGGTGACCGAGAGGAGCCCGTCGGCGTCGACGCGGAAGGTCACCTCGAGCCTCGCGGCGCCCGCGGGCATCTGGGGGATTCCCTTGAGCGTGAAGGTCGCGAGCGAGCGGTTGTCGGCGGCGAGCTCTCGCTCGCCCTGCACGACGTGGATGACGAAGCCCGTCTGCTGATCGGAGTACGTGGTGAAGAGCTGCGCGCGCCCCGCGGGGATCGTGGTGTTCCTCGGGAGGATCTTCTCGGCCACGCCGCCCATCGTCTCGATGCCGAGCGAGAGCGGGATCACGTCGAGAATCAGCGCGTCCTCTCGGGGCCCCTCGCCCGCGAGCATGTCGGCCTGGAGCGCGGCGCCCGCGGCGACGACCTGATCGGGGTCGATGTCCGCGAGGGGCTGACGCTTGAACAGTTCGGCCACGAACGATCGCACGAGCGGGACGCGCGTCGAGCCGCCCACGAGGATCACCCCGTCGAGCTCCTCGGGCTTCACGCCCGCGTCGCGGAGCGCCCTTCTGCAAGCCGGTCCGGTGCGCTCGACGACGGGTCGCACGAGCGCGTCGAAGGCCTCGCGCGTGAGCGTCTGGGAGAAGTCCGTTCCGTCATCGCGCGCGATGGTGAGCGTGGTGGAGGTCTCTGCGGTGAGCCGGTGCTTGGCCGCGCGCGCCGCGTCGAGCGCCCTGCGCACGAGCCCCGGCGAGGCAGCATCGAGGTCCGTGACGCCCATCTCGCGGAGCGCCGCGGTGGCGACGGCGCGGTCCATGTCGTCGCCGCCGAGCTGCGAGTCTCCGCCCGTCGAACGGACCTGAAAAACGCCGTCGTCGAGCGAGAGGATGGTGATGTCGAAGGTGCCTCCGCCGAGGTCGTAGACGGCGAAGGTCCCCGCGGTGCGCCCCTTGTCGAGGCCGTAGGCGAGGGCCGCGGCGGTGGGCTCGTTGAGGAGGCGCAGCACTTCGAGTCCGGCGAGGCGCGCGGCGTCGCGGGTGGCCTGTCGCTGCGCGTCGTCGAAGTACGCGGGCACGGTGATCACCGCGCCGCCCACGGTGCGGAGGTGATCCTCCGCGCGGGCCTTGAGCACCTTGAGAATCTCGGCGGAGACCTCGACGGGGGTGACCTCGCGACCGCGCACCATGAAGCGCACGGTGTTGGACTCTCCCTCACGCGGCGAGACGAAGTCGTAGGGGCCGAGCCTGCGGGTCTCGGGATCGTCCGCGCCGCGGCCCATGAAGCGCTTCACCGAGACGAGGGTCTCGCGGGGATTCTCCGCCGCGAGGGCGCGCGCGTCGTCGCCGACGATGACGCTGTGGGGGCCGTAGTGAACCACGCTCGGGAGGAGCGCCGAGAGGTTGCAATCGGTGATGCACTCGGGGCGACCATCGACGACGTAGGCGACGAGGGAGTTGGTGGTCCCGAGGTCGATGCCGATGGGGACCGCGCGGGCCTTGGGGTCGAAGATCTGCAAGAGGGCCATGATGAGAGCTCAGCCGATCGTTGAGAGAGATTTGAGTTCGCAGCGAGAGCGGCGACGCGAGGGTCACTCGTCGAGGGCGTCGGCCTCTTCCTGGAAGCGCTTGTAATACCGGAGCTTCACGACGGCGTCGCGGGCGCGCGAGAGCGCCTTCGCGTCGATGGGTCCCTCGCGGTCGAAGACCTCGGCGACGACGCGCTCCTGGGCGGCGACGTGGGCGTCGACCTGCGCGCGCAGCGAGGCCACACGCTCGGGCTTCGTGCGAACGGCGTCGAGCTCCTCGCGCAGCTCCATGATCTCCATGAGGAGCGCCGGGGCGGCGCGCTCGCCTTCGCGGATCGAGAGGCCGTGGAGTGCGAGGAGCGACTGCGCCCTGGTGAGCGGGTCTTTGAGCGCGCGAAAGGCGTCGTTGACCGAGACCGCGCGCTCGAGCGCCACGCGTCGCTCGCTCGAAGGCGCGTTCACGTAGCGGTCGGGGTGCAGGGCGCGCGAGAGGTCTCTGTGACGCTGTTCGAGCTCGCCGGTCGCGAAGGAGAAGCGGGCGGGGACGCCGAGCGTGGCGAAGGGGTCGTTCATCGATGTACCGCGACGCAGCGCGGGCTCAGACGGTAAAGCTCTCGCCGCAGCCGCACGAGGTCTTCTCGTTGGGGTTCACGAACTTGAAGCCGTGGCCCATGAGCTTGGTCTCGTAGTCGAGGGTCGCGCCGTTGAGGAGCACGAGGGACTTCGGGTCGATGACCACCTTGAGCCCGTCGAACTCGAAGACCTTGTCGCGCGCGCCCGGCTCGTCGGCGAACTCGATCACGTAGCCGAAGCCCGAGCAGCCGCCGCCGCGCACGCCGAGTCGCAGCATCGCCGTCGGAGTGCCGCGCTTCGCGAGCGCCTCCTTCGCCTTCACCACGGCCTTGGGAGAGACCGAGATCGAGAGGACCTTCTCCTCGCGCCGCTCGGGGGTCGCCGCGGGGGTCGCTGCGGGTGTCGTCTGCGCGTCCATCGTCGCCGTCTCCTCTCAGCCCTGCGCCCGACGCGCAGCCTGCTTCTTGCGGTAGTCGTCGATGGCGCTCTTGATGGCGTCTTCGGCGAGCACCGAGCAGTGGATCTTCACGGGCGGGAGGTTGAGCTCCGCCACGATGTCGGTGTTCTTGATGGTCTCGGCCTCGTCGAGCGTGCGGCCCTTGAGCCACTCCGTCGCGAGCGACGAGCTGGCGATGGCCGAGCCGCAGCCGAAGGTCTTGAACTTGGCGTCCTCGATCACGCCGCCGTCGCCGACCTTGATCTGCAGCCGCATCACGTCGCCGCACGCCGGCGCGCCGACGAGCCCGGTGCCCACGTTGGGATCTTCCTTGTCGAGCGTCCCCACGTTCCTGGGGTTCTCTGCGTGCTCGATGACCTTGTCGCTGTACGCCATGGCGCGGTGTCCTTCAGTTCGTTGCGAAGACGGTGATCAGTGGGCGGCCCACTGGATGTTCTTGATGTCGATGCCCTCCTTCGCCATCTCGTAGAGCGGCGAGAGGTCGCGGAGCTTCTTCACCTTCGAGATCACCAGGTCGGCCACGAAGTCGACCTCCTCGTCGGTGGTGAATCGCCCGAGCCCGAAGCGGATGCTCGTGTGCGCGAGCTCCTCGTCGACGCCGAGCGCGCGGAGCACATACGAGGGCTCGAGCGACGAGCTGGTGCACGCGCTCCCCGACGAGACGGCCACGTCTTTGATGGCCATCATCAGCCCCTCGCCCTCGACGTAGGCGAACGACACGTTGAGGTTGTTGGGCAGCCGCGACGGACCATCGAGCGCGGGGCCGTTGAGGTACACCTCGTCGAGCCCTTCGAAGATCCGCTTCGAGAGCCGGTCGCGCTGCGCGCGGATGCGAACGACCTCGTCGCGCCACGTCTTCGTGAGCACCTCGCAGGCCTTGCCGAAGCCCACGATGCCCGTGACGTTGAGCGTGCCCGAGCGCATGCCGCGCTCGTGTCCGCCGCCGTCGATCTGCGCCGCGATGCGCACGCGCGGACGCGAGCGACGGACGTAGAGCGCGCCCACGCCCTTCGGCCCGTAGATCTTGTGCGCCGTGAGCGAGGCGAGGTCGACGCCCATCGCGCGCACGTCGAACTCGGTCTTGCCGAGGCCCTGCACGGCGTCGACGTGAAAGAGCACGCCGCGGTCCTTGCAGATCTTGCCGATGTCCGCGATGGGCTGGATGGTGCCGACCTCGTTGTTGGCGAGCATCACCGACACGAGGATGGTCTTGTCGGTGATGGCCTCGCGCACGGCCTCGGGCGAGACGATGCCGGTCTTGTCGACGTCGAGGTAGGTGACCTTGAAGCCCTGCTTCTCGAGGCGCTTGCAGGTGTCGAGCACGGCCTTGTGCTCGACCTTCGTGGTGATGATGTGGTCGCCCTTGTCGCGGTAGAACTCGGCCACGCCCTTGAGCGCGAGGTTGTTGCTCTCGCTCGCGCCCGAGGTGAAGACGATCTCCTCGGGCTTGTCGGCGCCGATGAGCGTGGCCACCTGCTCGCGGGCGTAGCTGACGGCCTCTTCGGCCTCCCAGCCGAAGCGGTGCGAGCGCGACGCGGCGTTGCCGAACTTCTCGGTGAAGTACGGGAGCATGGTCTCCAGCACGCGCGGATCGACGGGCGTGGTGGCGTGGTAGTCCATGTAGATCGGGAGCTTGAGGGCCATGTTCAGGTGATCCTTCGGGGTCACGTCGAGGGCCGCGCGCCGTGGAGCCCCGCGACGAGGTCGGGGGCTCCGCAGCCGTGCATTTCACAGTGTGGACAAGCGGAGATGAGGCGCACGGGGTCGCACACCTCGCAGGTCTCGAGGTAGTCGACCGACGACGAGAGCTCGTGGCGCAACGCCTGGAGCTTCTTGATCTGCGCGTCGGTCTCATCGAGCTTCTGGCGGTAGAGCTCGCGGATGCGCGTCATGGCGCCCGTCGCCGACCCCGAGCGGCCCCACTCGTGGAGCAGCTCTTTGATGTCGGGCAGCGAGAAGCCCATGTCCTGAAGCTTCGCGATCCAGCGCACGCGCACCACGGCGTCGGGGCCGTAGAGGCGAAAGCCGCCTTTGCTGCGCTCGATGGGGTGGAGCAGCCCGAGCTCCTCGTAGAGGTGCAGCGCGCGCACGGTCTTGTTGGTGCGCTGCGCGATGTCGCCCACGCGAAGGAGCTCGCCCGGCGCGACCCCGTCAGCAGACGAAGCCTCGCGCGGCGGGCGAAGCGCCAGCTCGGAGGTCGTGTCTGCGATCGGAAGTCGGACCGTCATAACTCTCACCCATGCGTAAGGGTTGGAGGCTGAACCTCCCCTTACGTAAGGGTATGGTCTCCCAAGGTCAAGCTCTTTTCCGGTCAACTCAGGGAGACAGCCATCGTTGCGTGGATGCAACGAACGCTCGACCAGGGGGTGGCGGGCCGCCACCCGATCGCCACCCCGCCGCCACCCGATCCGCCACCCCACGATCTCACAAAGGTCTTGTTTCGTAGGCTTTCGTGAGGAGGCACGGAGGCTGATGGGCGCCCCCGCATGGGGCCGCTCCCGCTCATCGTCGCCGCCTTTCTGCTCGGGATGACCCTCCCGTGGGCCCCGCCTCCCCTCGTATGCGCGATCGTGTCGGCCTCCCTCGTGGGGGTGGCGCTCGTCGCCCGCGCCCGGGGAATCGCCTCGTCGTGGCTGCTCCTCGCGGCCGCGCTCCTCGCGGGCGGCGCGCGACGGTCTTCGCTCGAAGTCCCCGTGTGGCCGAGGGTTCCCGTCGCGGAGGCCGCCCTCGCGCGGGGACGTGTCCTCGACGGATGCGCGACCGACGGCGCGCGCGATCGCTGCGTCGTCGAGGTCGATGGCTTCGGACGCTCGGAGCTTCACCTCCCGCCCGGTCGCTGCGCCGCGATGCCGGGCGACGTGATCGAGGCCGTGGTCACCGCGCGCGCGATCGTCCCCATGCGCAATCCCCCGCGCGATCCTTCGGGACTCTCGCGCGTGCTGAAGGGGCTGCGTTGGACGCTCGACTCCGCGGCGTGTGAGGTCGTCGCCCGTCGCGCCTCGCCGATGGATCTCGTGCGTCGCGCGGCCCTCGTGACCCGGCGCGCGCTCGAAGCCTCCCTCGCGAAGTCGCTCTCGGTGCAGCACGCGTCGCGCGCGAGGGCGCTCCTCTTCGGCGACCGCACGGGGCTCGATGCGCGCGAGCACGAAGCCTTTCGAGAGACGGGAATGGCGCACCTCCTCGCGGTCTCGGGCGCGCACGTCTCGCTGCTCCTCGCGCTCACGGGCGCGGTGATGCGCGCGCTGCTCACGCGCGCCCGCTGGCTCGCCGTTCGCGGCATCGCACCGCGCGTCGCAGGGATTCTCCCGCTCCCGCTCGTGGGCTTCTTCGTCGTGGTGACGGGCGAGGCTCCGTCGTCCCTTCGCGCGCTGCTCACGGCGACGATCACGGCCCTCGCGACGCTCTCGGGCAGACGCGCGCACGGCGAGAGCGCGGTGGCGCTCGTGGCACTCGTGATGGCCGCGCGCGATCCGTCGCTCGTGGTCGACGTGGGCTGGGTGCTCTCGGTCGTCGCGTCGTGGGCGCTCGCGCGCGGATCTTCGGAGCCCGCGCAAGAAGCGTCTCCGAGCCTCGGGTCACATCTTCGAAGCGAGCTCGTGGGCGCGCTCTCTGCGAGCGTACGCGTGGGCATCGCGGTCACGCCTGCGCTCGCGTGGCACTTCGGTCGCGCGCCGCTCACGGCCACCGTGATGAACGCCGTCGCTGCGCCCGTGGGAGAGGCGCTCCTGCTCCCCGCGGTGCTCGTCGCGGCGGCGCTCGGCGCGCTTCTCCCGCTGAGCCTCGCGACGCTCGTTGGAACGCCCGTCGGAGGGCTCCTCGGTGTGCTCTTCGCGCTGCCTTCGGTGGCGATGCGGTTGCCGTTCGCGTCGATCGCGACCCCCGCTCCGACACCCGCCGAGTGGATCGTCGCGACGGTCTTCGCCGTGGCCTCGTGCGGTCGCTCGCTGCGACACACGCTCGCGCTCCTGCTCGCGTGCGCGCTCTCGCTCGGCGCGCTGGAGGCCATCCACCGTCACGGGCTCCACCCACACGGAGCGCTGCGAATCACGGCCATCGACGTCGGTCAGGGAGACGCGATCGTGGTCGAGCTCCCCGACGGAGAAGCGATGCTCGTCGACGGCGGCGGCGCGCTCACCGGAGGTCCCGATCCGGGGGCGCGCGAGGTGGTTCCGTGGCTCGCGCTTCGAAGGCGCGATCACCTCGTCGCGGTGGTGCTCTCTCACCCGCATCCCGATCACGCGGGAGGTCTCCCCGCGGTGCTCCGCGCGCTCCGCGTCGACGCGCTCTGGGACACCGGCCAGGGCCGTTCGCTCGGCTTCACGGGAGCCTACGGCGAGACGCTTCAAACAGCTTCGGAGAAGCACGTTCCCGTGATCGGACCGGGTGCCCTGTGCGGTCCTCCGAGGCGCTTTCACGGCGCGTGGATCGAGGTGCTCGCGCCCTGTCCCTCGGCGCTCGACGAGACTCCCCCCAACGACGCGTCGTTCGTGATCCGCATCACCGTCGGACGCGCCTCCGCGCTCCTCCCCGGCGACCTCGAACGCGCGGGAGAGTCGCTGATCCTCTCTCAGCTCGGTCGCGTCGATGTGCTCAAGGTCGGTCATCACGGGAGCGCCACGTCGAGCAGCGACGCGTTTCTCGACGTGCTCCGTCCGCGCGTGGCGCTCGTGAGCGCGGGGCACCCATCCCCCTTCGGTCATCCTCACCCCGCGGTGCTCGCGGCCATGCGGCGTCACGGCGTCGACCTCCGTCGCACGGACCTCTCGGGCGCCGTCACGGTCACCCTCCGCCCCGACGGCGGTGTCGAGTGATCCGCGCGTTGCGATGCGACGCCGCGAGGAACTATCCTCCGCGCCTCCCAATGCCCACGATCGAGTACGAGCCCGTCATCGGCCTCGAGGTGCACGCGCAGCTCCGCACGCGCACCAAGGTCTTCTGCCGCTGCCTCTCGGCCTTCGGCGCGCCCCCCAACACGCACGTATGCCCGACGTGTCTGGGCCTCCCCGGCGCGCTCCCGGCGCTCAACCGCGAGGCCGTGGTCATGGGCGTGCGCGCGGGCCTCGCGCTCGGATGCGCCATCCGTCGCGTGAGCGTCTTCGCGCGCAAGAACTACTTCTATCCCGATCTGCCGAAGGGCTATCAGATCAGCCAGTTCGACGCGCCGCTCTGCGAAGACGGAGCCATCGAGGTCCCCATGCCCGACGGCTCCTCGCGCACGGTGCGAATCCAGCGCGCCCATATGGAAGAGGACGCGGGCAAGAACATCCACGGCGGCGTCGCCTCGCAGGGCGTCTCGCTCGTCGACCTCAACCGCGCGGGCGTTCCGCTCCTCGAGATCGTGAGCAGGCCCGACATCCGCTCGGCGCTCGAAGCCGCGGAGTACCTCCGTCAGCTCCGCGCGGCGCTGATGTTCGTGGGCGTCAACGACGGCAACCTCGAGGCGGGCTCGTTCCGCTGCGACGCCAACATCAGCGTGCGCCCGCGAGGGAGCGAGACCTTCGGCACGCGCGTCGAGATCAAGAACATCAACTCGTTCCGCTTCGTGCAGAAGGCCATCGAGTGGGAGGTCACGCACCAGATCGCGACGCTCTCCGCGGGCGGTCGCGTCGAGCAGGTGACCAAGACCTGGGACGACACCGAGGGCCGCTGCAACCTCCTCCGCAAGAAGGAGGGCAGCGATGACTACCGGTACTTTCCAGAGCCCGACCTGCCTCCGCTGCGGCTCACCGACGACTTCGTCGACGCGATCCGCGCGGGTCTCCCGATGCTCCCCGCGGCGCGTCGCGCGCGCTACGTGAGCGAGCTCGGGCTCACGGCCAACGACGCGAAGGTCATCACCGAGCACCCCGCCCTCGCCGACTTCTTCGAAGCCCTCGCGTCACGCACGGGCGACGCGAAGCGCGCGGCCAACTGGGTCTGCAACGCCATCAAGACGGGCTTCGCGAGCGACGGACTCGCGGCGACCTTTCCGGTCACGCTCGATCAGCTCGCGGGGCTCTTCGCGCGCCTCGACGACGGCACGCTCTCGGGCAAGCTCGCCAAGGACGTGTACGCGCAGATGGCGAACACGCGCGACACGGCAGACGCCATCATCGAGCGCAACGGGTGGAAGGTGCTCACCGATCCCGCGGCCATCGAAGCGGCGTGCCGCGCGGTGCTCGACGCGAACCCGAAGCAGCTCGCGGCCTACCGAAGCGGCAAGCGCGGCCTCGCGGGGTACTTCAAGGGCGAGGTGATGAAGTCGACGGGCGGTCGCGCAGACCCGAAGCTGCTCGACGAGGTGCTCTCGAAGCTGCTCGAAGGGGGATGAGAATGAGTGCATCGGAGAAGGGCCTGCGAGAGCTCGACGAGGTGTTCGACGACCTCGACGCGCTGCTGAAGAACGCCGACGTCGCCGACGCGCTCTCGTCGCGCGGCGTGAACATCTCGATCGCGCTCACGGCGGCCTACGGGCTCCGCGCGTACCTGCACGGAGACAAGACCACGGCCATCGAAGACCTCTCGACCGCGGCGGAGGAGATCGCGTCGCGGGCGGGGTCTTCGAAGGCCTGACGGGATGCGAGGTCCGCTCAGGGGGTGAAGCGGATGTGCCGCTCCGACGCGGCGACCACGTCGGTCGTCGAGAGTGGCACGGGGTGATACTGGTTCTGACGCCAGAGCTCGGCGCCGTCGCGGAAGTGCGCGTTGCCGCGCGTCATGCTCTGTCCGCCGGGGATGGCGTTGAAGGCCTGCGGCCCCGTGGGCGTGAGCTCGACGACGAAGCGCTGCGAGGCGCCCGAGCCGAAGCCCCACGAGAACCCGCCGAGGCCGAAGTTCGCCGCGTCGACCACGTCGATGCCGCCGTGCCTCGGAAAGCCCCGCGGGAACATCGTGTCGCGGTCGGGCGGAATCGAGAGCCCCGCGCCCGGCCCCGGGATGATGCTGTCGAACTGCACCGTGTGGAACTGCCCCCAGAGCCACATCGCCATGTCGGGCGACGTGTACGCCGTCGCGAGCCCCGTGAGCGCAGCGTCGAGCGAGCGAAGGAGGATGAGGTCTCGCGTCTCGCTCACGTCCGCCGTGGTCATGTCGTCCCAGAGCGCGCTCTGGCCCGTGGCGGCGTCGCGGGTGCGCGCGTCCATCGGGTGCTCGAGGAGGTAGAGCGCCACGCGCAGCCGGTCGATGCCGACGCCGCTCGACTGCCCCTCGTTGAGCGCCGCGAGCTCGTCGGTGAAGAGCCCGTTGAGCACCTGGCCCACCCACGCGTGAAAGAGCGTCGTCGCGACGGAGTCCCTGCGCTGCGCGTCGGTGACGCCGGTCTCCATGCCCGAGGGGCTGTCGAGGGTCCACTCGGCGATGCGCCGCGCGGCCTCACGGATGCGGTCCTGCCGCGGACGCAGCGTCGTGGCGAGCGTGGAGAGGTCGCGCTGCGTGCCCGCGGTGGTCCACTCCATCTCGAGTCGCGCCATGGCCTGCGCGAGGAAGGGCCGATAGCGCGCGCCCGCCTCGACCTGCGCGTCGGCCTGGATGGACTTCATGTCGTCGACGGAGACGCGCGTGCCGAGGGCGCGGAGGCGCGTCGTGATGCGCTCGGCGCGCCAGCCCGACGGGTAGTAGCACCCGAGGTACACGGGGGAGTCGAAGGGGTTCCCGTCGAAGGTCACGCCGGCCTGGTCGTTGTTGGCCGTCGCGAGGAAGGGCAGCGTGGCCGAGAGCGTCGCCTGCGGGATGTTGTTGTTCGCGACGTTGCCCGTCCACTCGGCCTCGCCCGTGCCGGGGAGAATGGAGCACGGGTGCGTGCCCGCGGGGTTGGTGGGCGACCAGGTCATCGCGCCCGCCGCGCGGATCGGGATGTTCGAATGGCTGGTGTACTCGACGTTCCCGTCGATGTCGGCGATGACGAAGTTCTGCGCGCCGACGCCGAACGCGTTGACGGCGGTCTTGCCTTCGGCCGCGGTGCGCGCGTACGCGAGGCTCAGAAAGGCCGTGAGCTCCGTCGTGGGCTGGTGCCCCGTCCACTTGATCGTGAGGGCGCGCGTGCCCGTGCGCGGCATGATCCGACCGTTGCGGATGTCGGGGATGATCGGGCCGTGGTGGGGCACGTACTCGAGCGGCGCCATGTACGTCCCGCTGCCCGTGTTCACGGCCTCGGGCATCGTCACGATGGGCACCTGCATGCCGTTGAAGCGCACGGTGTCGGGCTGTCCGCTCGCGCCCGGCGTGACGGTCTCGGCGTACACGTCGGTGACGTCGTAGCCCGCCGTGGTGACGCCCCACGCGAGGCGCGGCGTGAACCCGATGATCACGCCGGGGATGCCCGGAAAGGTCGTCCCTGCGACGTCGACGGCGTCGGGGCCGCGCGTGACGGTGAGGTGGCTGCCCCACCAGATCGCGGGCGACGTGAGCGACAGGTGCGGATCGTTGGCGAGGAGCGCGTGCCCCGTCGTCGAGGCCGAGGGGTGCACCACCCAGTTGTTGCTCCCGCGGGTCTCGTCTCCCCACACCTCGGCGAGCTGATTCGAGAGCCTGCGGAAGTTCGCCGTCGCGTCGACCACGCGGCGCGGGATCGACGGCCGATCGACGTCGGGCCTGAACGTGCTCATCGCCCCGGTGGGACGCGGGAGGAAGTTCGGCACCACCGCCACGGGCGACTGCGGCGTCCAGCGGGTGATGTCCGCGAGAAAGCCCCGACGCGCGGCGCGCGCGGGCTGCATCATCGCGTCGGCGGTCTCGAACACGCGCGTGGCGCGCTCGGCCAGGAGCGAGCTGTCGACGTCGTCGTTGGCGTCGTACGAGAGCGAGTACGACTGGTAGCGACCGATCACGAGCGAGTCGATGGGGGTCCAGTCGGGCGTGTCCTGATCGACCACGAGGGCCGTCTCCGACGGCAGCGTCACGGAGCCGTCGCGCACCTCCTGGAGGTACTTGTTCACGCCGCGCGCGAAGTTCTCGAGGAGCGTCTTGTCACGCCCCGGCATCGTGGCGGCCCACATCGCGGTGGCCGCGCGTCGAAGCCCGAGCACGCGCGCCGCGAGGTCGCGATCGACGAGCGACGAGTCCGACACGAGCACGCCAAAGCGCTCGGCGAGCGTGCCCGACGCGAGGCGACGGAGCATCTCCATCTGCGGCATGCGATCGCGGGCCATGATGTAGCCCTGCACCGCGGCGGCGTCGCGCAGGCTCGACGCGTAGACGTGCGGCCACCCCATGCGGTCATAGACGACATCGACCGGACCATCGAGGCCCATCGAGCGGGTGGCAGACTCGCTCAGCGGGTGCGCGGCCACGGCAGCGGGGATCCCATCGACGCCACCGCCATCGACGGTGGAGTCGCTCGTCGCGTCGCGGGCGACATCGGCGGCGGCGTCCGTCGTCGGGGTCGGGGTCGAGGTGTTGTCGGAGCAGCCGAGCGCGCCGAGCACGCCCATCGTCACGAGAGCCAGGGTTCGCATGGCCGCGGATTGAAACGCAACGGGCCATCGCCTACAAGCTCTCGTCGATGACGAACTCCTCCGAGGCGTTGCGTGCGCTCCTCGACGGCGCGGCGGTGGCGAGCCTGGGTACGGTCGACGACGCGGGGCCGTCGGTCTCGCTGGTTCCGTTCGTGGCGCTGCGCGGTCCGACGCGGCTCTTTCTGCTCGTGAGCGAGCTCGCGCCGCACACCGGCGCGCTTCGCAGAGATCCCCGCTGCGCATGGATGCTCCACGAGAGCCCGCGCGAGGGAGACCCCCGCAGCAACCACGCGCTCACCCGTGTGCTGGCGCGGGCGACGGCGCGCTTCATCACCCGCGACGAGGCGCGCGCGCTCGGCGTCGAGGGCGCGTACCGGGCGAAGTATCCGATCGCCGAGACGCTTCTGGGTCTCGGTGATTTTCACTTCGTCGAGCTCGCGACCATCGAGGGGAGCGCGTCGTTCGTGCAGGGCTTCGGTCGCGCGTTCATCGTGCGCGGCGCCGACCTCGACGTCTTCGAACACGTCAAGGTGAAGTAGTCTCCCGTGCCGATGGTGGTGACGCTCGACCAGGCACGCGCGCTCGACGCGCTCGCGCGCCACGGGACCTTCGCGAAGGCCGCGGCGGCGCTTCGCAAGCAGCACACCGCGGTGCTCTACGCCGTGCGCACGCTCGAAGAGCAGACGGGACTCACCATTCTCGACCGCACGGGGTACCGCACGAAGATCACGGCGACGGGCGAGGCGGTGCTCGCGCAGTGCCGCAAGATGCTCGACGCGGAGCGCGAGCTCGAGGCGCTCTGCGAGGTGATCCGCACGGGGTGGGAGCCGCGGCTCGGGGTGGTGTTCGACGGGATCGTCCCCGCCGACGCGGTGCTGCGCGTGGTGGGCTCGCTCGCGAAGGAGCGCGTCCCGACGAGGCTCACGGTCACCGCGGAGTTCCTCGGCGGCGTCGAAGAGACCTTCGTGCGCGGAGAGGCCGACCTGATGATCTCGGTGCTCCCGCCGCAGACGGTGACGCTCAAGGGCGTCGCGATGCCGCCGCTGCGTGCGCTGCTGGTGGCCCACAAAGATCACCCCCTCGTGGCGAAGGGCGCGGCGGTCACCGACGAAGACCTCAACGCGCAGGTGCTCCTCGTGGTGCGGGGGAGCGATCCGCGTCTGCGGCTCAGCACGTCGGCGCTGACGGTCTCGACGGTGGTGAGCCTCAACGACTTTCACGCGAAGAAGACCGCGCTGCTCGAAGGCTTCGGCTTCGGCTGGATGCCCGAGCACCTCATCACCCGCGAGCTCCGCCGAGGCACGCTCGCGCGCGTCCGCTGGAAGGCGGGGAGCACGCACACGTACCACCCCCACGTGTATCACCGCGCCGATCGCGCCCCGGGCCGCGCGGCGCAGCGCGTGATCGACGCGCTCAAGGCGTAGCGATCGCCGCCCCGGTGAACGCGTCCGTCTCCGCGTCGAGGCGCGCGTCGAGTGCCATCACCGACGCCAGCACGTAGCTCCGCGGGACCTTCGCGCCGGGGCCCTGGGACTCCACCGCGTCGAGCGCCGCGCGCGCGAGGATCACCGGCAGCGCGGTGAACTCCACGAAGCCGCGCGGCGCCGCGCCCGATTGCAGCGCGCGCACGTAGCGCTCGGCCTCGTCGAGGTCGCGCCGCGCGAGGTCGAGCACCTCGCGCCGCGGAACGCCCGCGGGCAGATACACCCGGCCGTCGCGCGCGTCGTCGTCGGCGTCCTTCGTGATGTTCACGAGCTGGAGGCCCTCGCCGAAGGTCACGGCCCTCGACCGCAGCGCGTGCTCGACCTTCGCGAGCGACGGCGCCGCGAGGAGAAACAAATCCGTGAGCAGCTCGCCCACGATCCCCGCGACGACGTAGCAGTACCGCGACAGGTCCGCGAGGTCGTGGAGGCGCAGCGATCCGTTCTCGGTGCTCCGCTCGACGAAGCCCGCCATGCCGTGGGTCGTTCGCAGCGCGTGGCCGATCACCACGGCGCGTGCGGGCGCGTCGAGCCGCTGCGTCCGTTCGAGCACGTCGGGCGTCTCGGCGAGGAGCTCGAGGTAGCCCGCGTGATCGCACGGAGGCTCGCGAAGCCATGCGGCGACGAGCTCCTTCGCGCGCGCGGGGTCGTGGTGATCGAGGAGCGCGGCGAAGTCTTCGAGCGCGCGGAGTCGCTTCACCCGGGGCCACGGCGCGGCATCTTCGAAGGTGTCGGCGATGCGAAAGAGCAGGTACGCGAGGGTCACCTCGGCGCGCACGGGCTCGGGCAGCCTGGGGATCGAGAGCGCGAACGTGCGGCTCGTCTCGGCGAGGAGGCGGTCAGGGTCACCCATCGGTCGCGTGGCTTTCTCGCGGCGCAGAGGGACTTGTCAACCCACGGCAAGGGGATGGGGGGATAGGCTGCAGTACGGTGGAACGTCGTGCAGAGGGTTGGTGGGATCGGCGCGCGGTACGATCCGTCTCCGCCGTCGCGACCGGGTGATCGGCCTGCGGTACGGCCGAAGATCTCCCACCCGTGTGGGGGCAATCGCGAGACGCACGCGCCCCGCGCAACGCCCGCGACGCTCTTGCCAGCGGCGAAGCGCGGTGTTACCCCTCCCCGCTCGCGAATTCACCCGTCGGTGTACAACCCCTTCGACGCCTCTGCGTCACGGGGCACAGCCACCACAAAGCTCCACTCCCGAGGACACCATGAAGTCTGGCATTCACCCCGATTACCCCGTCTGCACGATCACCTGCGCCTGCGGCAACGCCGTGAAGACGCGCTCCACGCGCGGTGATTTCTCCATCGACGTGTGCGCCGCCTGCCACCCCTTCTACACGGGCAAGCAGAAGATCATGGACACCGCCGGCCGCGTCGACCGCTTCAAGAAGCGCTACGAGAAGATCGGCGGCGCCGCGCGCCCCGCGACGGCGAAGTAATCGGCGCCCCGTCGGACGCGCCCGTCGCGGCACACCGACGACGCTTCGCCTGCCGCCTCCTCGCGATCCAGAAATCGCGTGTTAGATTCCCGCCACTCCATGCCATCCCAGTCACCCAACGCGGGCGTACCGTACCGCGACCCCTCCGTGTGTCCGAGGCTCAACGTCGGCGGCCAGGCCGTGATCGAGGGCGTCATGATGCGCTCTCCGCGCTGCCTCGCCGTCGCCGTGCGCCGCGCCAACAGCGAGATCGTCGTGCGCGAGCAGCCGTGGAAGAGCAGCTTCGCCACGGCCATCATGAAGATCCCCTTCGTGCGCGGGGGTCTCGTGCTCGTCGAGTCGATGCGCAACGGCTACGAAGCCCTTCGCTTCAGCGCCGAGCAGTTCGAAAAAGACCTCCCCGAGTCGGAGCGCACGGAGGACTCCCAGTCGGGCGCAGCGTCGCGCCTCGGCGTGGTGTTCTCGCTCGCGCTCTTCGTCGCGCTCCCGAAGCTCCTCACGTGGGCGACGGGGCAGCTCAGCGGACACCCGCTCGGCATGGCCGACCCGCGGTTCCACATCCTGGCGGGCTTCTTCAAGCTCGCGATCTTCGTGACCCTCATCTCGCTCATGCGCCGCAACGCCGAGATGCTCCGTGTTTTTCAGTATCACGGCGCCGAGCACAAGGCGATCGCCGCCTATGAGTCGGGCGAGGAGCTCACGGTCGCCAACGCGCAGCGCCACTCGACGCGCCACGCCCGCTGCGGCACGACCTTCCTCATGGTGGTGGTGCTGGTCTCCGTCGCGGTCTTCGCGATGATCCTCCCGCTGATCCTCCCGGCCAACGGCGGGCTCGCGAACGTGATCCTGTCGATCTTCATCAGCATCCCGCTCCTCTTCCCCATCGCGGGACTCTCGTACGAGCTCCAGCGCCTCGGCGCGCGCTTCACCGAGAACCCCATCGCGAAGCTCTTTCTCTACCCGGGCTACCTCGTCCAGGGTCTCTCGACGGCGGAGCCCACCGACGATCAGGTCGAGATCGCCCTCTCGGCGCTGCGCGTGACCCTCACCCGCGAGGCCGAGAACGCGCCCGCCCCCGAGACGCCCACGGTGCAGACCTTCGCGGACTACGCCCGCCTCTCGACCGAGTACGGCCTCTAGCGCCCTCCGCGCGCCTCCCGCTCACGTATTCCCCCGCACACAACTGCTCGCCTCGATGAACTGCCCCGCGGCGTCTCCGTGCGGCACGAAGAAGGTCTCTTCCAATGCTCCCGATCGACAAGCTCGAAGCGCTGGTGCACCGGGCCGATGAGCTCGACAGGCTCCTCTGCGAACCAGGCGTCGCGAGCGACAACACGCGCTACCGAAAGCTCACCCGCGAGCGCGCGCAGCTCGAGGCGCTGGTCACCTCGTTCGCGCGCTACAAGACCGCCAAGAAGCAGCTCGACGAGGACCGCGCCGCCCTCGCGGACCCCGAGCTCCGCGACCTCGTGGCCGACGAGATCCCCGGCCTCGAACGCGAGGTGGCCGAGCTCGAAGGCTCGCTCACGTTCATGCTCCTGCCGCCCGACCCCAACGACGACCGCGACGTGATCCTCGAGATTCGCGCGGCCGAAGGGGGCGACGAGGCCACGCTCTTCGCCGCCGACCTCTTTCGCATGTACTGCCGCTACGGCGAGAAGCGCCGGTGGAAGATCGAGGTGCAGAGCGAGACCACGACGGACGTCGGAGGCTTTCGCGAGATCATCGCGATCGTCTCGGGCGACGGGGTCTACAGCGCGCTGCGCTTCGAGGGAGGCGTCCACCGCGTGCAGCGCGTGCCCGCGACGGAGGCGCAGGGGCGCGTCCACACGTCGACGGCGACGGTGGTGGTGCTCCCCGAGGCCGACGAGGTCGACGTGCGCATCGACGAGAAGGACCTCCAGATCACCAAGGCCGCCTCGGGCGGCAAGGGCGGTCAGGGCGTGAACACCACGAACAGCGCCGTGCAGGTGGTCCACCGTCCGTCGGGGCTCATCGTGAAGTGCCAGGACGAGCGCTCGCAGATCAAGAACCTCTCGCAGGCGATGAAGGTGCTGCGCTCGCGGCTCCTCGACATCGAGCGCAAGAAGCAGGACGCGCTCATCACCTCGGACCGCCGCTCGATGGTGGGCACCGGCGAGCGCGCCGAGAAGGTGCGCACGTACAACTTCCCGCAGAACCGCGTGAGCGATCACCGCATCCAGCTCACGCTCTACAAGCTCGACCGCTTCATCAACGGCGACCTCGACGAGGTGCTCGTCCCGCTGCGCACGCACCACCAGGCCGAGCGCCTGCGCCGCGAGCTCGGCATCGAGACGGGCCTCGGCGCCACGGGCGCCGCCGCATCGACCGACGACTGAACCGGCGGTCTCAGCGCGCCACGAGCACGCGCTCGATGCGCGCCAGATCGGGCTGCACCTCGACGCTCGTGAAGCCCGCGGCGCGCGCGAGCTCCCTCACCAGATCACCTTGCCCATAGCCGATTTCGACGAGGAGCGAGCCGCCCTCGACGAGCATCGCGCGGGCGCCCGCGATGAGCGGACGGAGCACCGTGGCGCCGTCGGGTCCGCCGTCGAGCGCGAGGCGCGGCTCGTACTTCGACACGTCGGGCATGAGCGTGTCGACCTCGGCGGTCTCGATGTACGGCGGATTGCTCGCGATGATCGCGTAGCGCCGATCGGCCACGGGGCGATAGAGGCTGCCTTCGAAGAGCGTCACGCGGTCGGAGACGTTGTTGCGCGCGATGTTCGACCGCGCCACCTCGGCCGCCGCGGGCGAGAGCTCGACGGCGTCGACGTCGAGGTCGGGACGCTCGCACGCGAGGGTCACGGCGATGATGCCGCTGCCCGTGCCCACGTCGAGCACGCGGTGTCGCACGCCCTCGGCGCGCGGCGGGAGGAGCGCCAGCGCGGCCTCGATCACGCCCTCGGTCTCGGGCCTCGGGATGAGCACGCGGTTGTCGACGGCGAAGGTGCGCCCGTAGAACTCCCGCACGCCGAGGATGTACGCGACGGGCTCGAACTTCCGACGTCGCTCGACGAGTCCGCGGATGCGCGCGAGCTCGGCGTCGGCGAGGGGCTGATCGAAGCGGAGGTAGAGGTCGAGGCGCTTGCAGCCGAGCGCGCTCGCGATGAGCAGCTCGGCGTCAAGCCGCGACGACTCGATCCCGCGGGAGGCGAGGTCTTTGGCGGTCCACGCGGTGACGCGCGAGATGGTCCACGGATCGGCGTTGCTCACTCGGGGCGCGCGAGACTGCCCGAGGGCGCGTTGCGTGTCTACCGCCCGCGGAGCTTGCGCGTGTCGCCGAGGCGCAGCGTGACCTTCTTCGCGTCGAAGTGCTCGGCGTAGGGGATCACGTATTTGCGCGAGAGCCCCGTGAGGTCTTTGTACCCCTGCGCGTCGATGGAGCCCTTCGCTTCGAGCCACGCGACGAGGCGCGCTTCGAGGTCCTTCATGGCGGCGGCGTCGGTGTAGAGCTCGGTCGAGACCTTCACCACGTGACCGAGCTCGGTGAGCCGCTTGAGGGCGTGCTCGACCTCCTTCACGGTCGCGCCGCAGGCCTCGGACATCTCCGCGATGCGCGGCGACGCGAGGCCGGCGCGCGCGAGCATGGCCCGCACCTGCGCCACGAAGGGGACATCGTCGAGCCCGCGGGGCTTCCACCCCGCCCGCGCGATCACCTCACCGGTGCGCGTGATCTTGCTCTGTGACACGAGCTCCGCGACGACGAGGTCGACCGCGGCGTCATCGCCGAGCGACGAGAGCGCGCGACGATCGATCCCTCGCTCCGCGGGGTTCTTCCCGTGAAAATCACTGAGCGCCTGGAGCACCTCGCGAGAGACCGCATCGAGCGCGGTGCGAGACACGTAGCGATCGTTCGCGACGGAGACCACGCCGTCCCCCGTCGAGGCCTTTGAAACCCTGTAGCCCGCGCGCGCCACGAGCTCCGCGCGAGACAGTCCGCGGAGGCCCACGGCGTCGAGCTCGACCCGCGCGCGATCTGCGAGAGAGCCCGCCGCGCTCCGCTGCGCGCGGTCGAGCGCGACGGCCCTTCGTCGAACGCGCTCGGCCACGGGACGCACCACCGTGAGTCCGCCCACGGTGCTCCCGACACCCGCGAGCGAAGGAGGTCCGCGCAACACGAGACGCTCCCCCGGACGCAGCGCGAGGGGACGATCGGTGGTCACGCGCGCGAGGCCGGTCTTGCCCGGCGCGAGTCCCTCACCGTTGAGAAACGAGAGCGTGGCGAGGGCGTGCGTGGCGCCCACGTCGACCTCGAGCTTCGCGCGGCGGAGCATGTCGCGCTTCGTCTGCGGCAGCGAGGTGACCGTCGCGTCGAAGACCCGCGAGAGCGCCACGTCGGTCGGATGCATCAGCCACGCGCCGCGCGGAACGTCCGCCAGTTCGACGCCCGCGAGGTTGACCGCGAGGCGCGTCCCCGCGTGAACCTCCGTCGCGGCCTCGCCGTGCACCTGAAGCCCGCGCACGCGCACGGGCACCGCGCGGTGATCGGGACCGATGGGGCCGAGGAGGAGCGCATCATCGAGACGAACCACACCCGAGAGCAGCGTGCCCGTCACCACCACGCCGAAGCCCTTGCGCACGAACACGCGATCGATGGGGAGGAGCGCCGGTCCGCTCGAGTCTCTCGGCGGCAGTGACACCGCGCCGAGCGCTTTTCGTAGCGCTTCGATCCCCGTCCCTGCGAGGGCGCTCACGGGGATCACCGCGGCGCCTTCGAGCGCGCTCCCCACGAGCACCTCGCGGACCTCGTCCGAGGCGAGCTCCACGATGTCGGGCGAGGCGAGGTCGCACTTGGTGAGCGCACACACGCCCGCGCGAACGCCCACGAGCCCCGCGATGGCGAGGTGCTCCCGCGTCTGGGGCATCACCCCCTCGTTGGCGGCGATCACGAGGAGCATCACGTCGACGCCGCCTGCGCCCGAGATCATCGTGCGAACGAAGCGCTCGTGGCCGGGCATGTCGATCACGGCGGCGCGCCGTCCGCCGGGGAGCGCGAGGGGCGCGAAGCCGAGCTCGATGGTGATCCCGCGGGCCTTCTCTTCGGGGAGGCGGTCGGTGTCGACGCCCGTGAGAGCTCGTACGAGCGCGGTCTTGCCGTGATCGATGTGACCGGCGACGCCGATCACGAGGTCGCTCCGCGTCGCTGTCATCGGGCGCGACGATACCGCCGCCTCGCCCTCCCGGTGTCGGGTATCTTCGCGCGCGATGAGCCCCCGGCGCGCAGCCACCGCGGCGTTCCTCACGCTCGCGAGCGAGGCGATGGCGCAACCTCACCCCCCGACGCCCCCCGTGGAGGTCTCGCTCCTTCGCGTCGAGCGGGCCCCTCTGCGAGGCGCCCAGGAGTCCGTCGCGTCGCACCGCGCGGCCATCGAGCGCTGCCTGTCGAACGCCTACGCCCGCGATCCCGCGCCGCTCCTGAGGCTGCGCGTCATCGAGGCCACCATCCGACTCGCGCGCGCTGGCACGGCCACGACGGTCTCGCTCTCGCCGCCGCTCGTCTCACGCGGACTCTCGGCCTGTCTCGCCGATGCCCTGCTCGACTGGTCGCAGCGAGGCCCCGTCGGTCCCAGGGCCTCGGTGGTCTTGCGAATCGGCCTCGGGCGTCACTGAACCAGCGAAGCGTCAAAAAGCGGCTCGTCAATTCCATGACAGGCGTCAAGATGCTGACTGAGATACCGCGGGAAAACCCCTACGGATGAGGCGTTTCTACGGACATGTCCCCGTCCGGACATCGGGCGACCTGTAGGAAATCGAGACGGCACGACTCTCGCTCATAGCCTCCGCACGGATGGACGGAACGGTTTCGTCGATCCGCCAGAATGCCTCGACGGGGCGTTTTCAAGGCTGCGATCCGCGTGTGCGGATGCGCGCGGAGGGATGTGTCATGTCCATGATCTTCAACGAGGGTTCGGCGTCCGCGGCGGAGTTTGAGGGTCTCGCGGGCGAGCGCTCCTCCGAGGCCGAGGCCCCGCTCCCGACGGCCGATCGGACCCGCTGGTCATCCCTCGAGGCGCTGCCTTCTCCCGCCGCGGTGATCGACGCGAAGGGCACCGTGCGCTGGGTCAACGCCGCGTGGAAGCGCGCCCTCGCCGAGCGCTCCGAGCACCACGGCGAGCCCGTTGGGATCAGCTTCGCCCACGCCTGCGGTCGCGGGATGGGCTTCGATCACGCCGCCGTCGAGTCCGCGCGAGAGTCGCTCCGCGCGGTGCTGCACGGGTCGAAGTCGCTCCAGGAGTTCGAAGCCGCGAGCCACCCCCGCGGCGGCGAAGGGTGGTTCACCGTGTCGTTCACGCCCTGCGCCCTCACCGGCACGCAGGGAGCCCTCCTCCAGATGGTCGACATCACCGACGTCCGTCAGGCCGACCGCAGGCGCGCCGTGGCCCGCGTCGTGGCCCGCGCGATGAGCCGCGACGACGGCCGCCCCGAGATGCTCCGCGACGTGATCAACGAGGTCTGCACGCTCATGGGTTGGAGCCTCGCCGCGCGCTGGTCGTGGAACCGCGCCTCGCAGAGCCTCCGCTGCGAGGCCGTGTACTCGCAGCGCCCCGACGGCAGCCGCGGGTGGGGCGCCCTCACCAACGCGCAGGGCCTCGCGTCGCGCGTCTGGGCCTCGCACGCGCCGCAGTGGAGCGACGGGCTCGACCGCGAAGACGCCGCCGTCGCCCGCACCGTGCTCAACGACCGCTCCGAGGGCCTCCTCGAGGCCGTGGGCGTGCCCGTGGGCCGCGACGGTCACCCCGACGGCGTGGTGGTGTTCTACAGCGCGCACGGCCACCGCCCCGACGCGCACTTCATCGAGACGCTCTCGTCGCTCTTCGTCGGCGGCGCGTGGGTGTCCGCGAAGACCGCCTCGCACGGAGACGCCGCGCGACGCCCGCACGCGCACCGCGGCGCCACGGCGGCCGTCGTCGAGCTCGCGACCTCGTCGCGCTGCACGCTGCTCATCACGGGCGAGCGCGGCACCGGCAAGGCCTTCGTCGCGCGAGAGATCCACGCGTCGAGCGAGCGCGCCCGCGGGCCCTTCATCGAGTGCGACTGCGCGACGCTCACGCCGCGCGACTTCGACGGCGTGATGTTCGGCTTCGAAGCCGGCTCGGCGCCGCACACCGACCGCGCGCGCCGCGGCCTCATCGAGCAGGCGGCGGGCGGCACGCTGGTGCTCCGCAACATCGGCTCCCTCGACGCGGGCTCGCAGTCGAAGCTCCTGCACCTCCTCGAGACGCGCTCGTTCCTCCGCGTCGGCGCGGTCAAGCCCACGACGCCCGACGTGCGGATCGTCGCCACGAGCCCCTACGACCTCCGCGGCGCGGCCTACCGCAAGAGCTTCTCCAGCGACCTCCTGCAGCGCCTCTCCGCGCTCGTGGTCTCGCTCCCCGCGCTCCGCGACCGCCCGACCGAGCTCCTCGACCTCTCGCGCTCGGTGCTCTCGGACCTCGCCCGCGAGTACGGCCGCGACGCGCCCGCGCTCCCCGCCGAGGCCGAGTCGCTCCTCGCCGCGCACACCTGGCCCGGCAACCTCCGCGAGCTGCGCACCGTGCTCGAGCGCGCGTGGCTCGGCGTCGGCGACACCCTCTCGGCCGACGCCATCGTCGGCGCGCGTCAGTCGCTCGAAGCCACCGCGCCGCGCGCCATCTCCACGCCTGCCCCCGCGCCGCGCGCCGCCGCGAAGCCCGCGCCCGTCGAGCCGCCGCGCGTCGAGCGCGCCACGCCCGTGCAGATCGCGCAGCAGAACCCCGCGATGCTCCTCGGCGCCCTCGAGCCTACGACCCTCACGCTCGCCGACGTCGAGCGCGCCCACATCGAGCGCGTCCTCGTGCAGATGGGCTTCAACATGCGCCGCGCGGCCACCGCGCTCGACATCTCGCGCTCGACGCTCTACCTCCGCGCCAAGCACTACAAGATCAACCTCTGCGACGCGCGTCGCGGCGGTCACCCCGGCGTCGAGAACGACAACGACAGCGAGATGCACGAGCACGAGACCGAGCACGACGACGTGTCGGCCACGGGCACCTGAAGCGACGCCCAGGACATCTCCCGCCCGCCTCCGCCGCTCCCTCTCCCCCTCCCTGAAGTCCCGCTACAGACGCAGCAGCGCGCCGAGCACGGCAAGCGCGACGGTGCTCGCCGAGAGCGCCGCCGAGCCCGCGGGCGGAAGCAGCTTCGGATACACCTCGGGCTCCGTTCGCCAGGTCACCAGCGGCGGCGCGACGAAGTTCAGCCCCCGCTCGGTCTGCACGGCGGAGCGACGCATGGGGTGATGCGAGACGGTCACCTCGCGGCGCGCGTCTCCGAGCACGACGACGCGCTCTCCCACGCGCAGGCGAAGCTCTTCGATCATGGGCTCGAGCTCGCTCTCGTCGAGCTCGTAGTCGATGCGCGCGGCGAGGGGGTCGAGGCTGATGCGACCGGAGTCGTCTTCGATCCAGAAGGGCGCGCTCGACCGGTCGACGCGAGAGAGCACGCGCGTCGCCGCGGCGCCGCGGCCCTCGGTGGCGTAGTGGCGCACCTCGCGAACGGCCACGAGCGCGTCGCCGTAGAGGCTGCGCTCGGGCGTGTCGCAGCCGAGGGTGCCGACGATCTTCACGAGGCCCTCGCGGCAGAGGGCGATGGGGGTGGGTTCGAGCGTGGTGAGGGCCCGCACGTCGGCGAGCGTCATGGGGCCGAGCTGTCGCTTGTAGTGCTGCACGAGGCCGCCCACCGTGGCCGCCCCCGCGAGCGCGGAGCCGACGAGCAGCGGCACGAACATCAGGTCGCCTTGAGCGAGGTCACCGAGCGGAAGAGGCCCACCACCACACCCAGGATGCGGAAGCCGTTGAGCTCCGTGCGGCGCACGTAGATCGGCGCGAGGCGCTTGTTCTCAGGCTGAAGACGGATGTGATCGCGCTCGGGGAAGTAGCGCTTCACCGTGGCCTCGTCGCCCACGAGCGCCACGACGATCTCGGCGCGGTTCGCGGCCTCCTGACGGCGCACGAAGAGGATGTCGCCCTCGTGGATGCCGGCCTCGATCATCGAGTCGCCGCGGACGCGCAGCGCGAAGGTCTCGCCCCCCGACGCGCCACGGAGGAGCGACGGGTCCATCATGATCTGCTGCTCGACGTTCTGCGACGCGAAGGTGAGCGGCCCCGCGGCCACGCGGCCGACGAGGGGGATGTTCATCACGTTGTTCGCGGGCTCGTTGTCGAGGTGGATGTCGTACGCGGGCTCCTCGCCGTCGCCGTCGACCACGCGAACGCGCGCGTCGGGCGTCGTGGGGCGCAGCGCGCGAGACTTCATGTCCTCGCGGCGGAGGTAGCCCTTGCGCTCGAGCGCGCGGAGGTGATCGCTCACGCCGTTGGTGGATCGGATGTTCATCTGCGCGCCGATCTCGCGCAGCGTGGGGGGGTAGCCCCGCTCGCGGATCGAGTGGCGGATGAACTCGAGGATCGCTTCCTGACGCTCGGTGAGTGGTTGCATACGCCTCGCGGGTGTCCCTTCTACACGCCTCTCCGGCGCGTGGAGATCGGTACGCTACTGAACGCTCGCGCAGCCTGTCAAATGTCTTGTATGTTGTCGAAGACTGGAGAGCGTTTGAGCCCTTCTGCTAGTGCGTCTACCCCGTGCGGAGCTTTTCACGGACGTTGGGTTGGGTCACGGCGCTCGCGGCGTTGCTGCTCGGCGCCTCCGTCGACGCGCAGACGCACGGCGACGCCCCTCGGGCGCGCGGGAGGGCCACGCAGCGGCGACCGTCTCGCCCGCGGCTCCCTCCGAGCGCGTCGCTGGGGTGGGCCAACAGCGGGACGCTCGTCCACGGGCGTCACCTCGCCGAGGGCGACGGCGTGCGCTTCATGCCCGGACGCGTCCTTCACTGGGGCACCGAAGAGCTCGTCGCGCTGCTCGAGCGCGTGGGCGCCTCGATGCGCCGACGCTTCGGCGTGCGGATCACCGTCGGCGACCTCTCGGCCGAGCACGGCGGCCCCATCGGGCATCACCGCTCGCACCAGAGCGGCCGCGACGCCGACGTGGGCTTCTACGCGCGCCTCTGGACCGCGCGCGGCCCTGGCGCCTCCGTCGAGCTCGATGATTACGTCTCCTTCGACGCCAACGGCCGCTCGCTCGACGGGCGCTACGTCTTCGACACGGCGCGAAACTGGGCCCTCCTCGAGGCGCTCCTCACCGAGCGCAGGGTGGGCGTCGAGCGGATCTTCATCTCCGCGCCGCTGCGCGCGAGGCTCCTCGCGTACGCGCGGGAGCACGGCGTGGCCTCGTCGGTGATCAACGAGGCGGCGCTCACGCTCCTGCAACCGCGCAGGGTTTCGCCGCACGACAACCACTTTCACGTCCGCATCGAGTGCCCCGACGGAGACAACCAGTGCCGCGAGGGCGTGCGCGCGCGGAGGGTCCCGCGGCGACGTCCCGCGCGCGCGTCACACGGCCGACAGGCCTCGGCGCAGACCCACGGCGAGCGCGGCAAGCACTGAGACCCGCGCGTCTCTTACGGCTCGAGGAGCGCCTGCACGCCCACGAGCCCCGCCCCCGAGAACACGCGCACGCGCATGCGAAACGTGCCCGCGTACGAGGCGCAGTGGCGCACGCTCTCGACGTTGCGGCGCGTGGCGTCTTGCGCGACGCGGTGGCCCGCGGGGTCTTCGAGCTCGACGACGAGGTCCGCCACGCTCGGAACGCCCGCGGCGACGACGTGAACGCAGCGCCCCGTCGGGATGCTCACGGCGCCCTCGTACGCGCCGTTGGTGGGGAGCGTCACGCGCACCGTCTCGGTCACGCCTTCAACCCCCGGCCGCTGCCGCGCGAAGCCCTGGATCTGCCGCGCGACGTAGTCATCTCCGCCGCCCACGGGATAGCGCCGCGCGGGCGTCGTCGAGACGCTCCCCGCGTCGACGGGCGCGGTCGCTGCGCGTGTCGTCACGCCCGCGTCCGCGACGGCGTCCGTGGGCACCACGGCGAGGTACCACCACGAGTCTCCCTCGGCGTGGAGCTCCATGCCGTAGAGCTCCGCGGGCTCCGTCGCGCAGAAGCGCTGCCGCGCGACGCGCCCGACGGAGTTGGTCATCGCGAGCGAGTCGCCGACGCGCGCGTGGCCCGCGACGACCTGCGCGAACACGGGCGCGGCCCCCGTCGCGTAGCCGAGCACCTCGTAGCAGCGGCCTCGCACCACGGGCATCCGGAGGGTCTCTTCGAAGGTCTGCGCCCTGCGGTGCCGCCGCGTGTGGCTGAAGATCGGCGTCGCGGCGCCGCGCGCGGCCATCACCACGCCCATCGGGTTGACGGTCGGCGCGTCGACGACGCCTGCGTCTTGCGCGAAGGCCGCCATCGGGAGCGAGGTCACCAGGATCGAGAGCACGAGAGGGAGGACGCGCACGCGCGGGAGGATAACGTCCCTCACCCCCGCCGCGGTGGTACAACCGCCATCCGATGACCACGGAGTCGGCATACCCCGCGCCTCCCCAGGACGCCCCGTGGCTCACGCGCCTCTTCTGGCTCATCGCGGGCCTCGGGAGCTGGGCGGTGCTCATCGTCTCCGCGTGGCTGCGCCCCGACCCCCGCGGCTTCGGATCGCACCAGCAGCTCGGGCTCCCGCCCTGCACCTTCGAAGCGATGACGCGGGTCCCGTGTCCGGGCTGCGGGCTCACCACGAGCTTCGCCAACATGGCCCACGGGCACGTGCTCCGCGCGTTCGGGGCGCACCTCATGGGGCCGCTGCTCTTTCTCCTCACGGTCGCGGTCGCGCTCGCCGCGCCGTGGGCGACGCGGAGGGCCTTCCCCGTGACGCGCGTGCTGTCACACCCGGGCGCCACGGCGACGCTCTCGGTGACGCTCGCCGCGGGGCTCATCACCTTCGCGATCCGCCTCGCGCACCGGTTTTTCTAGGGCTCTCCGCTCAGCGATCGGGCGCGCTGGCGCGCCACGAGAAGAGGTACGCCGCGCCGCTCGTGGCGCCGCGGTAGAGCCCGTTGGCGACCTCGCTCCCGGCGCTGATCTGCGCGGTCCCATCGGCGCCCGCGGTGAGCGTCGCGAAGTCGGCGCGGTCGAACCACTGCGCGAGGTCGACGGCCACGGCGGCGCTCCCGCCCGACGCGAAGGTCGCGCGCGCGGGGATTCCCCGCACGGCGTAGTCGACCGCGACGCCGCCCTCGAAGCGCACGGTGACGCCCGCGCGCGTGGCCGTCCCGCGGGTCCAGAGCGCGAGGCCGTGGAGCCCCGCCGCCGAAGGGCCGAGCGCGCTCCCCGGTGGGCGCAGTTCGAAGGTCGCCGAGAGCGCGTCGCCCGACACGCCCGTGGCGTCTTCGAGCGGCGTCGGGCTCGCCGCGGTGAGATCGACCACGCGCTGCGAGGTGATGTCCGCGAGGGCCTCGCCGGGCACGTAGTGGCCCGGGTGCGCGAACGCGACGCCGAATTGAAAGAGCCTCCGCGCGAAGATCGGCGGCCCCTCGTACCAGCGCAGAGGGCCCACCGCGACGCGGGCCTCCTCGACCACGACGTGCCACCCCGTCGCGTTGTCCGACGTCGGGTTGATGCCGCGCACGGTGACAGGAAACGTCACCCGTACGCGCCCCGTCGTGTCGCCCGCGTCGCCGCAGCGGGCGGTGGCGACGAGGGCCGCGGCGAGGCCGCAGAGGGCGGTGACTTCGATGCGAGCGCGACGCTTCATGGGAGCCATCACAGGTGCAGGGTGAGCGAGGCGAGTGCGGTGAAGGGCCTGCCCGCGGAGAAGTGGCGCGCGGGGACGCGGCTGCCCGTGACCGACGGATCGAAGTTCGAGGCGTAGTTGAAGACGCCGTCTTCCCAGCGCGCGTCGGTGAGGTTGCGCATCGAGACGCCGAGCTCGACGGGGCCCACGCGGCCGCTCAGCCCGAGGTCGATGAGCAGCACCGGGTTCGAGAACTCGCTGAAGGGCAGCGCGCGCGGTCCGAGCGCGGTCACGCCGAGGCCCGACGAGACGCTGACCTCCTGCGACCACACGTGCGCGACCACGCGCTGAAAGGTCGCGTCGAGGCGCCCCACGAGCGGAGGAACGTAGGGCACGAGGTTGCCCGTCGAGTCGTAGGTGGCGCGGGCCCACGTCCCGCTCGCGACGACCTCGAGGCCGCGCAGCGGGATCACCCGCACCGAGGCCGCGACGCCGAGGCGCGTGGTGGCCGCGGTGGCGTCGTTCACGAGGTTCTGCCCCTGCGTGGGTTCGAACACCAGGTCGCGGTCGACGTGCGTGCCGAAGCCCGTGACCGTCGCGTTGACGCGCGCGCCGCGGTAGCGCACGCCCACCTCGCCCGAGTGAACCGTCGCGAAGGGGGCGCTCTCTCCCTCGCCGAGCGAGAGCGCCTGCGGCGAGCGGAAGCCCTTTCCATACGCGGCGATCAGCGAGAGGCCGCGGAGGGGCTCCCACTCGACGGTCGCGCGCGGGCCGAGCTGAAAGCCCTGCGCGTCGCGCCGCCCGCGCGGTTCTGGCGTGGTCGTGCGGGTGTTGGCGCGCGGCATCCGATCGTCGATCTGGTAGCCGAGGCCGTCGGCGCGGAGACCGCCGCGGAGGGCGAGCGAGCGCATGAGGCGCAGTTCGAAATCGCCGTAGAGCCCCACGTCCGTCGCGTCGACGTCGGCGTCGGTCACGGCGGCGTAGTTCACGTCGTCGGCGGCGCGCTGTCGGTGCATCCCCTGCGAGGTGACGTCGTGGCGCGCGGAGACGCCCACCTCCCACGCGTGCGCGAGGCCGCCGAGGCGGAAGGTGTGGCGGTGCGAGGCGCTGAGGCCGAGCGTGACGGCGTCGTAGGTCTGCTCGTAGCGGTCGCCGCGCGCGTCGAGGAGGTAGCCCGTGTAGTCCTCGCGCACGCGCAGCTCGCGGAGCGCGCCGAAGAGCGAGACCGCGGTGCGATCGGCGCCGCGCGGGACGACCACCTCGACGACCACGCCGTGCCGCGCGCTGAAGCCTCCCTGGTGCGTGTCGTTGGTGTCGAAGAAGCCCTGTCGCCCGCGGAGGTAGTCCGACTCGCGCACGACGCCGGCGCTGTCCCACCGGCCCGCGTACGAGGTCGCGAGGACGCGCACCGTGGCGCCCGCGGCGAGCTCCCTCGCGTACTGCGCCATCACGGCGGCGCGCGACGACGCGCGGTTCTGTCCGTAGCCGTCGGAGCGCGCGAGCTCGCCCGCGAGAAAGGTCTCGCGTCGCTCGCCGCGCGGCGCGAACACGCCGACGAGGCGCTGCGCGTTGAACATCCCGTACGAGGCCCTGAGGAGCGCGCCGCGGTCCGCGACGCCGAGGTCGAAGCGCGCCGAGCCCGCGACGGCGAAGTCTCCCTGACGCGGGTCGTAGGGGCCTTCGAGCACGCGCACGCGATCGACGACCTCGGGGATCATGAAGTTGAGATCGGCGTAGCCCTGACCGTGGACGTTCGAGACCTCGTTGATGGGCGCGCCGCCCACGGAGAACTCGACGTCCTGCCCGTGGTCGGCGTCGAAGCCGCGGAGAAAGAGCTGGTGTGCCTTTCCGTCGCCGCCGTGCTGCGAGAGAAAGAACCCCGGCGCGAGCGAGAGGAGATCCGCCGCGGTGCTGCGCGGCACGGGTCGCAGGCTGTTGACGTCGAAGGTGTAGTCCGACGCCGCACGACGCGGAGCCTCACCGCGCACGGTCGCCTCGCCGCCCTCCTCGCGCGGTTCAGCGGGCGGAGCCTGCGGTGCGGCGGGCGTCTGCGGTGCTGGCGTCTGCGGTGCTGGCGTCTGCGGTGCGGGTGGAGTCTGCTGCGGCTGCGCGTCGGGTGTAGGCTGCGGTGCCGCGGGCGTCTGCGGTGCCTGCGCGTCGGGCGTCTGCTGCGCCCACGCGACGCGCGCGAGCAACACCCCGAGCGCCATCGTCACGAGACGGAGCGTTCCCTTGTCGGTGGCGCGCGAAGTCATCGCCACGCTACGCCGCGAGCATCACAACGGATCGGTAACACGTTCTGAATTTTCGTAACACGCTCCACGGGGGCGTGTCACGAGCGCCTTGTTCACGCGCGATCGAGGATGATCTCGGTGATCTCGGGGGCGGTGCCGATGCGCATCGGAGGGCCCCAGTAGCCCGTGCCCTCGCTCACGTAGATCTGCGTGTGCTCCTCGCGGTGGAGGCCCGCGAGGTAGGGCTGATCGAGGGCCACGAGCTTCGTCCAGGGCCAGATCTGTCCGCCGTGCGTGTGGCCCGAGAGCACGAGGTCGACGCGCGCCTCGGCGGCCTGCTTGATGATCTTCGGCTGGTGCGCGAGGAGCACCACGGGACGCGCCGAATCCCTGCCGCGCAGGGCCTTCGCGAGGTCGGGCTTGAACACGTCGAAGCGCCGCGCGCTCCAGTCGTTGACGCCCGCGAGGTCGATGACGTGCTCGCCATCACCCACGGCGACGCGCTCGTTGTCGAGCACGCGCACGCCGAGGCGACCGAGCTCCGCGACCCACTCCGCGACGCCCGAGTAGTACTCGTGGTTGCCCGTGACGAAGAAGGTCCCGTGCTTCGCGCGGAGGTCCGCGAGCGGCGCGACGTGAACCCCGAGCTCGGACACGGGCCCGTCGACGAGGTCGCCCGTGATGGCGATCACGTCGGGGTTGAGACGGTTCACCGCGCGCACCATCCCGGTGATGAAATCACGGCCGATCGTGGGCCCCACGTGCACGTCGGTGAGCTGCACGATGCGCATCCCCTTGAGCGCCTCGGGGAGCCCCGACACGCGCACGCGCACGGTGCGAATCGTCCACGGGGCGAGGGCCGTGCGCATCGCGAAGAGGCCCGCGGCGAGGCCCGCGACGCCCACCGCGCTCGCCATGAGGCGGGCCATGAAGCGTCGACGCTCGGGGTCCTGCGCGCCCGACACGGCGGCCATGAGCGCCCGCGCGCCGTCGGTCGTCGCGAGGCCGAGGAAGAGAAAGAACGCCAGGCCCATCCACGAGAACACGGCCCACGCGATGGGGGCCATCACGGCGCGAGGGAGCGCGCGGTTGAGCAGCATCCCGAGGGGCACCATCACGCCCGCGGCGACGAGGGCCCAGGTGCCCGCGCGCGTCCAGAGCGCGGGCCACTCGGGGTCTCGCACGAACCTCGCCCAGATGTAGTGGTGGAGGCCCCAGGTCAAGAGGCACATCACCGTCAGAAACATCACGATCTGCAACGCGCGCATGGTCCTCGTCACGGTACTGAGATGCTCCGTCGGCGCTCAGCGCGCTTCGGCGCGGCAGGTGTACGCCGCCCCCGCGCGGTACGCACCGGCGAGCACGCGATAGGCGCCCGACGCGGGGCACGTGAAGGTGACGCGCGAGCACGGGTCGCGCGCGCCGTCGGCCTCGCACGCGTCGTCGTTCGTCGCGAGCGCGCGGAGGTCGTCGCACGGCGCATCGCCGTCGCACACGCGGAGCATCGTGTCGCCCGCGCAGAACCCGAGCGTCGGGCCGCAGCGCGCGTCGCAGCCGAGGGTCACGCTCGCCCCCGGGGTGCAGCGCCGCGCAGAAGACTCCGCGTCCCACCCGCAGTCGCGGTGCGGCCCCTGCTCGCTCGTGGTGCAGGGCAGCGTCGGGTCCACCGCGCCCGCGTCGGCGCCCGCGTCGGAAACGCCCGCGTCGCGGTTCCACGCGGGCACGTCGACGTCGAACTCGCCGACGTTGTTGCCGTAGTCCGACTCGGTGATGCGCCGCTCGGGGTTCACCGTCGCGCGGATGCGATAGCTCCCCGCGGGCACGTCGGTGATGTCGACGTACTGGCAGTCGAGGCCGCGGCCGTAGACGTCCTTCCACCCCGCGTGGATGCCCTGGCGGTCGCAGTTGAAGCGCTCGGCGTCGGTGATGAGCGGCCCGTCGACGCGCGCGCGGTCGGTGTCTTCGAGGCAGAAGGCCTGCTTGTGTCCGCGCGCCACCTCGCGCCCGTCGGTCGTGACGAGGCGATAGTCGGCGTAGCCCGAGAAGTGAAAGTGCCCGTGGCACTCGCCCCACTCGAAGCCCGGCTGCGCGCGCCCCTCGACCACGGGCGGACCGAGCACGAGGTCGCCGTTGCCGAGGTTGGGCGTCGTGAGGTCGAAGCGCAGCAGCCGACGACGCCCCGGCATCGTGCACCCTTCGAGTACGTCGCACGACGTCGCCAGAAAGACTCGCTCCTGAATGAGCGGAAAGCGCACCTCGGCGCGGAGGTCAGGCAATGTCACGTCGGAGGTCACGTCGCGGACGGCACCGAGGTCGCTCGCGGCGTCGCGGGCGTCGGTCGAGGCGTCTCCGCGGGGAGGGTCCGTCGACGCGCACGCGGCGACGGAGAGGGCAGCGATCAGCGTGTTTCGAGGTGACACTCGTAGGCCATGCCGGCGCGGTAGGCGCCGGTGAGGATGGTGTATCGCCCGCTCGCCGGGCAGGTGAAGCTCGCGAGCGAGCAGAGCCTCGTGGGTCCGCCATCGCCGGGGCACGAGTCGTCGTTCGCGGTGAGCGCGGTGAGGTCCTGGCAGGGGCTTCCGCCGGGGCAGATGCGGATCATGGGGTCGCCCGCGCAGAGGCCGAGCGGGGGCATGCAGCCCTGGTTGCACCCGACCTCGACGCGCACGCCGGGGGTGCACGTTCGCGTCGGTCCCTCGACCTGCCAGCCGCAGTTGCGATTGGTCCCTTCGGTCGCGCCCGTGCACGCGAGCGTCGGGTCGAAGGACACGCCCGCGTCCCCCGCGCCCGCGTCGGAGTCCGGCGGCGGCGGGACGTCGATCATGTAGAAGCTCTCGTTGTCGGCGTAGTCGCTCTCGGCCACGACGCGCTCGACGTTGATCTGCGCGCGGATGCGGTAGCGCCCCGGAGGCACGCCCGTGATGTCGACGTACTGGCAGTCGAGGCTGCGGCCGTAGACGTCCATCCAGCCCGCGTGGATCCCCTGGTTGCCGCAATTGTATCGCATGGCCGCGGGGATGTCGGCGCCCATGGTCATGTAGCGCCCCGAGTCGAGCAGGCAGAACGACTGCTTGTGACCGCGGCCCACCTCGCGACCGTCGAGCGTCATGAGCCGATAGTCGGCGTAGCCGCGCAGGTGCCAGTGCATGTGGCAGGTGCCGTATTCGAACATCATCGGCGGACGCCCCGCCATCGTGGGAGCCCCGAGGTAGAGGTCTCCCGCGCCGATGTTGGGCGTCGAGAGGTCGAAGCGGAGCAGCCTGCGATCGCCCGCCATGGTGCAGCCCTCCATCACCTCGCACGAGGTCGCGAGGAAGGTGCGCTCCTGGATCTGCGGGTTCGAAATCACGGGGATGAGGTTGGGCAGCGGACCTCCGTCGACGCCCGTCGCATCGAGCGGTCGCGGCGCGTCGCTCGGCCTGTCCGTGGCCACGTCGGCGAGCGGCTGATCGGGGTCGATCACCACCGGGACGTCGACGTAGATGTCGGCCTCGGGCACGTCGCTCGCGACCGTCGTGTCGGGGCGCGTGACGTCCGTGGGCGGCGCGCCCGTGTCCTTCGTGGACGCGTCGGCGGCGGTGGCGTCGTGGTCGACGGGACCGATGCTGAGGTTCTTCGGCGCGCACGAGGCGAGCGCGAGGAGCAGCGGCAGACCGCGGCCCGTGACGACCGCGAGGAGGGTGCTTCGTTGGCTCACGGTGGGCATCGTATCAGCACTCTCGCGGCGCCTGCGAAGAGATGCCGCGACGAATCGCGCGTGGCCTTCGCGCCGAAGGTTTCGATAGACTCCGTCGCCCATGCGCATCGGATCACGCCTCGCCAACGCCGCTGTCTCCGACATCCGCGCCATGACGCGCGCCTGCGACGCCGTCGGCGGAATCAACCTCGGTCAGGGCGTCTGCGACCTCCCGACGCCCGCGCCCGTGGCCCTCGCGGCGCACGCGGCCATCGACGCGGGCAAGGCCGTGTACGCGCCGCCCGAGGGCGTCCCTGCGCTGCGAGAGGCCATCGCGAGGCGCGTCGATCGAGACTACGGGCTCGCGGTCGATCCGGGCTCCGAGGTGGTGGTCACGCTCGGCGCGACGGGAGGCTTCGCCGCGGCGTGCCTCGCGCTCCTCGACCCGGGCGACGAGGTGATCCTCTTCGAGCCCTACTACGGCTATCACTACAACACCGTGGTGGGGCTCGGGATGCGCCCGGTGCTCGTCCCGCTGCGTCCGCCGACGTGGGAGGTCGACTTCGACGCGCTCGCGAGCGCCGTCACCGAGCGCACGCGCGCGATCGTGGTGTGCACCCCGGGCAATCCCCACGGCAAGGTGTGGACGCCCGCGGAGCTCGACGCCCTCGGCGCGCTCGCCCACGCGCGCGACCTCGTGGTGATCACCGACGAGATCTACGAGCACATCGTGTACGAGGGGGCGAAGCACGTCCCGCTGGCCTCGCGCCCCGGGATGCGCGACCGCGCGATCACGCTCTCGGGCTGCTCGAAGACCTTCTCGGTGACGGGCTGGCGCGTAGGCTACGCGATCGCGCCGCCCGAGGCCGCGCGGCGCATCGCGGTGGCGCACGACCTCCTGTACGTGTGCGCGCCGACGCCGCTCCAGCACGCGTGCGCCGAGGGGCTCGCGATGCCCGACGCGTACTTCCGCGGGCTCGGCGCGAGCTACCAGAAGAAGCGCGACATCCTGTGCGGCGCGCTCGCCGACGCGGGCCTGACCCCGTACGTGCCCGCGGGCGCGTACTACGTGCTGGCCGACGCGCGGCGCTTCGAACGCAAGACGGCGCGCGAGGCGGCCTTCGTCCTGCTTGATCGGGCGAAGATCGCGAGCGTGTCGGGTGCGAGCTTCTACCGTGACCCCGTGGGCGAGACGCTGCTGCGCTTCTGCTTCGCGAAGGACGACGACGTGCTCGAGGAGGCCGCGCGGCGTCTGCGCGCGATGGGCTGAGAGACGGCCGTAGAGCCCCCATGCCGACTTGCACGGCACTGGCCCGTGTACGAGACGGGCGCGTCGCTCTCTACGCATTGGGGGCGGTGTGATGACGGGGTCGACGATCCGACGGAGCGGGCAGCGGGATTCGCACCCGCGCATGGTGGGCGGAGGCCACCGGTGCTGCTGCTACACCATACCCGCACGAGAATCATGGCAGCCCTGACGGGAATCGAACCCGTGTCCGCGGGGTGAAAATCCGCGATCTTCTACCATTAGACGACAGGGCCATGAGAGGCTGTGAAGCGCCTTGAAAACAGAGGGACGGACGGGAATCGAACCCATATTGCCTGGGCCACAGTCAGGCGTTCTACCGTTGAACTACCGCCCCATGAGGAGAATGGTCAGTGTGGCGGGTTCCGCCCCCGCGGCCTCCGGTCCCCCGAACCGGCGCTCTGCTCGCTGAGCTACACACTGATGGTCGTGGCCCCGGGTGCCGCCCCCGGTTCGCCTTGTTTGTAAGACAGGGCTCGATGCTGATCGGACCACGAAGGAGGCGAGGCACAAGGCGGTCCCGACGGGAATCGAACCCGCGTTGACCGATCGACAATCGGCCGTCCTAGCTCTACTGTCCCGGACGAGCGCTGCGCCCCCACGCCGTGTTGAAACACGCGGCAGGGAAGGCAGTTCGAGATCGATCTGAACGAAGTCCCGCTCCGCGGGACTCGCGCACGAGGCTCCGATTGGGAGTCCTGCGAAGCGGGACTTTTCGCAGGATGCTCACCGTGTGCCTTCCCTGCCGCGTGTTTCAACACGCGGCGTGAAGGCCCAGGCTCCATCGGGACAGTAGAGCTAGACCACTGAACGACGGGACCAGAGAGACGCAGAAGCGGTGCGGGCGTCGGGATTTGCACCCGATCTCTCACGATGGCACTGTGAGGTGCTGCTGTTGAACACTACGTCCGCGGAGGCGATGAGGCGGCGACCCTGACGGGATTCGAACCCGTATGAACTGGCTGAGAACCAGGCATCCTGAGCCGTTAGATGACAGGGTCGAGGCGAGAGGCAGAGAGCGCCCATCCGTGGAGTTGAACCACGCATTTCGGGTTCGCCACCCGATGGTTTCTTCCGACAGCCTCGATGGGCAGAGCGAGACAGAAGGCGGTCCCGACGGGAATCGAACCCGCGTTGGCCGATCGACAATCGGCTGTCCTATCCGTTGAACGACGGGACCTGATGGAATGCGCAACGCTCAGACGGCGCCGCGTGCGCGCTCGGTGCGGACGTCGGGATTTGCACCCGAGCTCTCGCGATGGGGCCGCGATGTGCTGCTGTTGAACACTACGTCCGCGATGCTGAAACGGCGACCCTGACGGGACTCGAACCCGCCTCTGCTGGTTGAGGGCCAGCGATCTTGAACCTCTAGACGACAGGGCCGTGATGCGAGGCGAAGCGTCTTGCGACGCGGTCAGCGAGGCGGGACCTGCCCCCGCGGCCTCCTGCTCCCGAAGCAGGCGCTCTTCTGACTGAGCTACACGCTGATGGTCGTGGCCCCGGGTGCCGCCCCCGGTTCGCCTTGTTTGTAAGACAGGGCTCGATGCTGATCGGACCACGAAGGAGGCGAGGCACAAGGCGGTCCCGACGGGAATCGAACCCGCGTTGACCGATCGACAATCGGCCGTCCTAGACCACTGAACGACGGGACCAGAGAGGCACAGAAGCGGTGCGGGCGTCGGGATTTGCACCCGATCTCTCACGATGGCACCGTGAGGTGCTGCTGTTGAACACTACGTCCGCGGAGGCGGCGAGGCGGCGACCCTGACGGGATTCGAACCCGTATGAGCTGGCTGAGAACCAGTCATCCTGAGCCGTTAGATGACAGGGTCGAGGCGAGAGGCAGAGAGCGCCCATCCGTGGAGTTGAACCACGCACTTCGAGTTCGTAGCCCGACGGTTTCTTCCGACAGCCTCGATGGGCGAAGTGAATCAGACGGTGGAACCAGAGGGAGTCGAACCCTCATCTCCTGCATGCCATGCAGACATCTTCCCTTTGGACGATGGCCCCGTTTTCGATGGCTGCGAGGGAGGGAATCGAACCCACACGGACGCCGGTTAACAGCCGACCGCTCTACCTTTGAGCTACCCCGCAGTGCGCGCCCTCCCTCATCATGGCGGAGGGCGCCTTCGTTGGCGTCGCGGCGCGCATGGTGTCGCGCCTGACGCTCATCAACCCCGTGTTGTCAGAGATCCGCGGAGCCGCGGGGACGAGTCCCCCTCCGCCATCGAGCGGTTGCCCGACCTGGATTCGAACCAGGATCAACCGGTTCAGAGCCGGCCATCGTGCCGTTGGACCATCGGGCAATTCGCAACACCCTCGTGCCAGGCGTTGCCCGCAGCGCGCGCTGCGCGGTGCGGTTGGTAGATCCGAAGGGACTTGAACCCTCACATCGACGGGTAAGAGCCGCCGCCTCTGCCTCTCGAGGTTCCGGATCCGTGTTGCGTAACTTCGCGGTCTGTTTCCCCTGCCGCGTCGTATCTATCTGTTTGAACGTCGATCTACTTCGTTTGTTTCAGCCATTTGTTTCGAGGCATCTTTTCAATTTATTAGATTTGAAGGTACACCTCTCCCCGGCGCCGTCGGGCCGTTGCCCGCGGGTCTGTGCTTCGCGTCCCCGTCGACCGTCGGAGGAGCTGATCGCGTCGCTTCGTGAGCGCCCCGTCGATCGCCTTCGCCCCGCTTCTCGCATCGCCGCCCGAGCGCTCGTTTCGCCGCTCGGGTTCGCCTCTCGGTGGTCCGTCTCTCAGGACCCAGAAAACGAGAAGGCCGACTCTGCCTTCGGGGGCGGAGCCGGCCTTCTTTCGAGACCGTTGGACCGATGGAGGCTCTTCACCTCATGGTCCTGCTCCGCTGAACTGCCGCGGCTTCTGTCCCGCGACGCGACGATGATTCCCCGTACCTTCGGGGCGACGATCCTGGCGACCGCACACCTGCTCGGCGGCGACGTCGACGGCGGCCCCGAAGGGTCGCGCGGCGCGGTCGCGCTTCGCGGTGTTGCTGAGATCGGTCAGGAAGTTCGTCATGGTCGTGTCTGGGTGTGTCGCTGCGTGTCTTCTCTTGGGTCCGTCATGCGACGGACATCGGGCCGTCGCACCTCGTGTGCGCCTCAACCCTTACCACCGACGCGCTCCCGCCGAGAAGGGGGGGCCCCGGGGTGAAAACACCCGAGGGCAACCGCCCGCTCTTCGTGAGCGCCGTTGGTGATGTGCACTCTAGGGGTACTGACGCCACTCTGTCAAGAATGTTTTGATATTTTCTTTCGCGATTCTTCTTTTTCGCTGCCGCGCCTTTGTTCGCAGCGATCGGAGAATACAAACGTGATTCTTCGCGGCGAAGTTTCCGTCGATCTGCGCGCTTGCGGCGGGCGCCCCGGGTCGTCGATCGTCGACGCCATGAACGCCCCTCGCCGGTGGTACCAGAGCCTCTACCTCCAGGTGCTCGTCGCGATCGTGCTCGGGGCCGTGCTCGGGCACGTGAAGCCGCACTGGGGCGAGTCGCTCAAGCCCCTCGGCGAGGGCTTCATCCGGCTCATTCGCATGGTGATCGCGCCCATCGTGTTCTCGACGGTGGTGGTGGGCATCGCGGGCATGGGCGACATGAAGAAGGTCGGCCGCGTGGGGGCCAAGGCCCTGCTCTACTTCGAAGTCGTGACCACCTTCGCGCTCTTCATCGGGCTCGTCGTGGTGAAGGTGCTCAAGCCCGGCGCGGGCATCCACGCGGACCCGCGCACGCTCGACGCGCACGCGATCGAGGGCTTCACGGGGGCGGCGCACCAGCTCAAGACCAGCGAGTTCATCCTCAACATGATCCCGTCGAACGTGGCCGAGGCGTTCGCGAAGGGAGAGATCCTCCAGGTGCTGGTGTTCTCGGTGCTCTTCGGCTTCGCGCTCTCGGCGATGGGAGACCGCGGGCGCGAGCTCGTGCACTGGATCGACCGGCTCGGCCAGGCCCTCTTCGGCGTCGTGGCGATCGTGATGCGCGCGGCCCCCATCGGGGCCTTCGGCGCGATGGGCTTCACCGTGGGCAAGTACGGCGTGCACACGCTCGTGAGCCTCGGGCGGCTCATGGCGGCGTTCTACATCACCAGCGCGCTCTTCATCTTCCTCGTGCTCGGGAGCATCCTGCGCGCGGCCTCGGGGCTGCGCATCACGGCCTTTCTCCGGTACATCTCCGAGGAGATCCTCGTGGTGCTCGGCACGAGCTCGAGCGAGTCGGCGCTGCCCCGCATGATCTCTCGCATGGAGGCCCTCGGGTGCCCGCGCTCCGTCGTGGGGATGGTCATTCCGACGGGCTACTCGTTCAACCTCGACGGCACGTCGATCTACCTCACGATGGCCGCGATGTTCGTCGCGCAGGCCACCGACGTGCAGCTCTCGCTCGGTGAAGAGCTCTCGATCCTCGGCGTGCTGCTGGTGACCTCGAAGGGCGCCGCGGCCGTGACGGGCGGAGGGTTCATCACCCTCGCGGCCACGCTGGCCTCGACGGGGCGCATCCCCGTGGCGGGCATCACGCTGCTCCTCGGCGTCGACCGCTTCATGTCCGAGGCCCGCGCGATCACGAACCTCATCGGCAACGGCGTCGCCGCGGTGGTGGTCTCTCGCTGGGAGGGAGAGTTCGACCGCGAGAAGGCCATGCGCACGCTCGAAGGTCTCGACGAGGCGAAGGCGCCGACGACCGACTCACCCGTGTGAGAACTCGCCCAACACCTCGCGCCCCCGACGCGTCTATGATCCGCCCGCGAGAGCCACGCACCGGGAGAGCACCGCACACCATGATCGCGTTGAACGTCCGTCTGCGCGCGTTGACCGCCGCGCTCGCGCTCGCATCGCTCACCGCCGCGTGCGGAGGCCCCGAGCAACCCGCCGCCCCCTCGCGCCTCGACGCGAGCGTCGCCGCCGATGTGAGAGACGCCGCGCCCGAGGTCTCGCTCGACGCCGTGATCCCGTCGCCCCCCGCGACGGACTTCGCGCCCTCGGCGGCCTCGGTGCGAGGCCACGGGACGCTCCCCGGCGACGCGCTCTCGGCCATCGACCGCTGCTCGGTCTGCCACGCCGACATCTTCGCCCAGTGGTCTCAATCCGCGCACCGCTTCTCGTCGCTCGACAACCCCTTCTATCTCCCTGCGTTCCGCGCGGCGCGCGAGGCGCGAGGCACCGCCGCCGGGCGCTGGTGCGGCGCCTGTCACGACCCCGCGCTCCTCTTCGCGGGCGACCTCGATCAGGCCACCGTCGACCGCACCCACGAGCGCGCCGCGATCGGCGTGGGGTGCCTCCTGTGTCACTCCATCGAGCGCATCCACGACCGCACGGGCAACGGCAACTACGTCGTCTCGCCCGACCCCGTGACGTACCCGCCGCGCGAGCGCGAAGACCGCGACGCCGTCGCCCGACACCGCGCGCGGCTCACGCGTCCGCTGCTGCGCACCGCGGAGTTCTGCGCGAGCTGCCACAAGGTCGGCATCACCGAGTCGATCAACGGCGCGCGCTGGCTCCGCGGCCAGAACGAGTTCGACCTCTGGGAGCAGAGCGCCTACGCGGGCAACGACGTCGAGCGCCACGACCCCGACGTCGAGCGCCGCGTCTGCCAGGACTGCCACATGCCCCGCGAGGCGGCGCCCCTCGGCGACCGCTCGGCCCGCAACGGCACCGTGCGCTCGCACCGCTTCGCGGGCGGACACACGGCCCTCGCCGCGTGGGTCGGCTCCGCGGAGATGATGTCGGCCGAGCAGCGCGCGCTCGAAGGCGCCGTGCGGCTCGACCTGTTCCGCGCGCCCACGGTGCAGGGCAGCCGCGTGACCGACGGAGAGCCCGTCGAAGACCGCGCGCTCACGCCGGGGGAGTCTCTCGCGCTCGACGTGGTGATGGTCAACGAGCGCGTCGGACACCGCTTTCCTTCGGGCACGGCCGACGTCGCAGACACGTGGGTCGAGCTCGTCGTGCGGAACGCGCGAGGCGTCGTCGTGGCCCAGAGCGGCGCCGTCACCGCGACGGACCCCGGACCGCTCCGCGACGACGCGCACCGCCTCGAGCTGCGCCCCGTCGACGATCAGGGAGCGCCCGCCCTCATGCGCGATCCCCATCGCTACAGGGCCGTCGCGTACGACACGACGATCCCGCCGCGGGCTTCGCGCGTGGTGCGTTACACGTGGCGCGTGCCCTCGGGCGCGGCCTTCGCGGGGCCGTACAGCATCACCGCGCGGCTGCTGCACCGACGTCTTGGCAACCCCTACGTCACCTCCGCGTGCAGGACCGCCGTCGCCGATCAGGGGCACGCCTGCCCCGATCGCTGGCCCGTCACCGTGGTCTCGTCGGTGACGGCGACGCCGGGCGTCGCGGCGTCGTTGCAGCGAACGCCCGCGCTCTCCGCTGCGCTCTCTGCGCCGTGGCGACGCTGGTACGACCACGGCCGCGCGCTCGTCGAGTGGAACCTCCAGGAGCGCGTCGATCAGGGCCTTCACAGCCTCGAACAGTCCATTTCGCTAGCTCCTGATCGCGCGGAGCCCTACGTCGAACGCGCGCGCCTCTCGATCCGCGAGGGGCGCACCGACGACGCCTACCGCTGGCTCGACGAGGCCGAGCGCAGAGCCCCGGGCGCGCCGTCGATCCCGTATCTCCGCGGCGTGGCGGGCTCCGACGTGTGGCGCTGGGCCGAGACCGTCGCGCCCCTCGGCGCGGCCTACCGCGCGGCGCCTGGCAACGTGCGCCTCGCGGAGATGTACGCCAACAGCCTCGGCATCGCGGGGCGCCACCGCGAGGCGCTCGCGGTCATCACCGCGGGGCTCGCCATCGACCCCGAGCGCGCGCAGCTCCTCAACCTCGAAGCGCTGGAGCTCGACGCCCTCGGCGCCCACGATCAGGCCGCCGTGGCGCGCGCCGCGTGGGATCGCTTCCGCATCCCCGACGCGCTGCCGGGCCTTCGCGCGCGCTGCAAGCGCAACTTCGCGAGCTGCGCGCGGGAGACCATTCCCCTCCACGAGCACGCGCTCCAGCCGCCGCGGTGAGCTAGAGCCGAGCGCGCCACCACGCGAGGGTGTCGGCGAGGCCCGACGAGAGCGTGTGCGCGGGGCGCCACCCGGTGCTCAACAGCCGTCGGTTGTTGGCGCACACGAAGGGCGGATCCGCGGGGTTCATCGGCAGCGCGCCCAGCTCGATGAGCTCGGGACGCCCCGAGAGCGTTCCGATCGTGGTCACCACGTCGCGCACGGTGACGGGCGAGCCCGAGCCCACGTTGACGTTTCCTGTCAGGTCGCTCGCGAGCACCGCGGCGAGCGCCGAGGCGACGTCGTCGGTGTGGAGAAAGTCTCTCACCTGCGTCCCCTCGGTGCAGCGCGCGGGGCGGCCTTCGAGCGTCGAGGTGATGACCGACGAGACGAGCCGGCGGCGGTCTTCCCACGGGCCGTAGAGGTAGAAGAGCCGCGCCCAGGCGACCTGCATCCCCGTGAGCGCGCCGAGCTGCGCGAGCGAGTGCGACAGGCCCAGCTTGCACGCGCTGTAGAGGTGCTTCGGCGCCGTCGGAGAGTTCTCTGAGAGGTAGCCCGCGTCGGTGTCGTATTCGAAGCACGTCCCGACGCCCACGAGGCGCTTGCAGCCCGCGTCGGCGAGGGCGACCGCGAGGCGGTGCGTGAGGTCGACGAGGCGGAGGTTCTCTCGCGACGCGAGGTACTTGCCGGGCTCCGCGTACCACGCCGCGTGGACGCTCCCTTCGGGGCGCAGCGCGGCGACCGCATCGAGGAGCGCCGCGTCGCCGAGGTCGTACGAGAGCACCGCGCAGCGCGGGAGCACGTCGGCGATGCGCGTGGTGTCATCGCCCGGTCGCACGACGCAGTGGAGCTCGTGGCCCTCGTGGACGAGCCGTCGCGCGAGGGCCGAGCCCACGAAGCCCGTCGCGCCTGTGAGCAGCACCCTCATCGCACGAAGTCGGGGAGCGCCCTGTCGCGCGGCGAGAGGATGGGGTCGGTGACGGGCCACGCGATGTTGAACGCGGGGTCGTTCCACCGCACGCCCGCGGCGTGGGAGGCCACGTAGGCGGGGGTGATCTTGTAGGCCACGACGGTGTCGTCTTCGAGGGTGACCATCCCGTGCGCGCAGCCCGGCGGGATGTAGAGCGAGCGGTAGTTGTGGTCGGTGAGCTCCTCGGCGACCCACTGGCAGTACGTGGGCGACGAGGCTCTGAGGTCGAGCGCCACGTCGAGGATGCGCCCGCGGATGCAGCTCACGAGCTTGTGCTCGCCGTGAGGGTCTCGCTGGTAGTGCATCCCGCGGAGCGTGCCGCGGCGCCTGTTCTGCGAGTAGCTCGCCTGCGAGAGCGTGTCGCAGAGGCCCTTCGCGCGGAGTTCCTCGGCGCACCAGGTACGGGCGAAGAAGCCGCGCTCGTCTTCGACGGGCTCGACGTCGATCACGTAGACGCCCGCGATGCGCGTCTCGGTGATGCGCATCAGAGCACTCGCACCGAGGGGACGGGGACGATGAAGCGCCCGCCGCGCGCGCGGTACTCGGCCTGCTGCGCGAGGATCTCGGCTTCGAAGTTCCACGTGAGGAGCAGCGCGTAGTCGGGCTGCTCGGAGAGGAGCGCCTCGGGCGCGCGGATCGGGAGGTGCGTCCCCGGCGTGAGCCTGCCCTGCTTGTACGTCGACCGATCGACGACGAAATCGAGGAGCTCCGCGCCGATGCCGAAGGCGTTGAGCAGCGTCGACCCCTTGGCCGACGCGCCGTACGCGGCGATGCGCGCGCCGCCCTTCTTGAGGTCCTTCAAGAGCGCCACGAGCACGCGCTGGAGGTCCCTCACACGCCGACTGAACTGCTCGTAGTACGGCAGCGCGTCGAGGCCCTCGCGGCGCTCATCGGCCAGCATCGCGGCGACGGTCTCGTCGGCGGGCGTCCCCTCGTGCGAGACGAACACGCGCAGCGAGCCGCCGTGAATGGGCACGCGCTCGACGCGCACCACCGCGAGCCCGTTGCGACGGAAGAGCCCGTCGAGGGCCGTGAGCGAGAAGTAGCAGAGGTGCTCGTGGTAGATCGTGTCGAACTCGACGCCCTCGATCATGTCGCGCACGTAGGGGGCTTCGAAGACCGCGACGCCGTCGTCGGCGAGGAGGGTCTTGAACCCGCGCACGAAGCCGTTGAGGTCGGGCACGTGGGCGAGCACGTTGTTGGCGTGCATCACGTCGGCGCGGCGCCCCTCGGTCCGGAGCCGCTGCGCGAGCGCGTCGCCGAAGAAGTCGGCCACCGTGGGGATGCCCTTCTCGACGGCCACCTTCGCGATGTTCTGCGCGGGCTCGACGCCGAGCACCTGCACGCCCGCGTCGCGGTAGTACTGGAGGAGGTATCCGTCGTTGCTCGCGACCTCGACGACGAGGCTCGACGGGCCGAGCTTGCGGTCGCGCGTGAGGCGCTCGACGAGCGTGCGCGCGTGGCGGAGCATCGTGTCGCTGAACGACGAGAAATACAGGTACTCGCTGAAGAGCTGCGAGGGCGGCACCGACTCGGTGATCTGCACGAGCGCGCAGCCGCGGCAGAAGGCCAGCTCCAGCGGGAACGCCGCGTCGGCGAGGGCCGCGTCTTCGGGGCGCACCAGCGAGTTCGCCAGCGGCGTGCGACCGAGGTCGAGCACGGGCGCGAGGTCGCCTCCGCCGCAAGACCAGCACCGGAACGTTCGCGAGTTGCTCATGGGATGCAATGCACCTGTCATGGGGAGGGTGTGACCTCGCCGTGCGTTGCGGGGCCGCAGCGCCGACGTTCAAGGCCGCGGAGTCTTATCGTCCGGAAAGGGCGACGGTCAACGCGCGTTGACGACCACGCCGCGACGGCGCGGTCAGCGGGCGCCCTGGCGCTCGTCCATGCGGCGCACGCCTTCGAGCATGAGGGCCTCGACGCCGCCGGTGATCACGCGCGCCGTGGGCTTGAAGGTCGGGTCGAACACGAAATCGCCGTTCGTGAAGCCCAGGAGCGCGTAGAACGCCTCCTCGCCGCGCAGGCCGGGCCAGAGGGCGTTCACGATCTGCCCTTCGAGAAAGTGCACCTCGCCCTGCTCGTTGTGGGTGCGCACGCGGAGCTGACCCGTCTTGCGGCCCTGCGACAGCACCTGCACCACGTCGGTGAGCGCCAGCTCGGCGAGCGACCCCGAGACGCCGCGCGGGGCCCTCGCGGCGCGCTGCGCGATGAGCTGACGGACCTTCGCCACGAGCACCGCCGCGGGCGCGGGCTTGAGCACGTAGTCGCTCGCGCCGAGTTCGAAGCCGCGCGCGATGGAGTCCTTGCGCGAGTCGCGCGTGAGGAAGACCCACGCGACGTTGGCCGTGGCCGCCGCGCCGCGCACGCGGACGAGCACGTCGAAGCCCGACACGCCGGCGATCTCGGTCTCGGAGATGCACACCTCGTGAGTGCCGCGGGCGAGCGCCGCGAGGGCCTCGTCGGCGGTGCGCGCGACGCGGACGTCGAAGCCCTCTTCGAGCAGCCGCAGCTCGAGCACGGCGCTCTCTTCGGGGTCGGGGTCGACGACGAGCACGCCGGGGCGGTCTGCGAGGAGCCGCGCGCGGAGGTCGTCGCCCGTGACCGCGTGGCGAAGGAGGTCGACGAGGTTGGGGTCGAAGACCGCGCCCTTCTGCCGGTCGAGGACGTCGCACGCCTCGGCGGGCGAGAGGATGCGTCGGTAGGGGTTGCGGGCGTTCTGCGTGAGGTCCGCGTAGGTGTCGACGAGGGCGAGGAGCCGCGCGCCGAGGGGGATCTCCTTGCCCGAGAGGGCCTCGGGAAATCCGCCGCCGTCGAAGCGCTCGTACATGTGCTTGAGCGCCGCCGTGGTCGACGCTTCGAGGGTCACGGCTTCGAAGAGCCGCAGCGGCGTCGCGTAGGACTTCGACGCGACCTGGCGGTGGCTCTCGAACTGCGCGACGTTGAGCGCCGTGAGGTGATAGGTCGACGTCTTGCCGATGTCGTGGAGGAGGCCCGCCATCGCGAGGCTGAGCACCTCGGACTCGGCCACGCGGATGCGCTCGCCGAGCTTGCGCATCCAGCGAGAGACGAGGGCCGAGTGGCCGCGGAGGTCGCCGCGGCTGTTCTCGAGCAGCGAGATCAGCACGTTGGTGGCTTCGAGCAGCGCGACCGACGAGGCGCCCTGCGGGGCCATCGAGCGGCCCGAGACGAGGTCCTTCTCGCTGAGGACGCGCTCGCGGGGGCGCTCGGGAGGGGCCGGGGCCGTGGGCTGGTCGAAGCGGATGTTCTGCTTGTCGTAGAGCTCGAGCAGCGACATGTACTGCTCGCGGCCCGTCGTGTCGGCGTGGGCGAAGGCGTAGATGTCGCCGCCGTAGTGCTTCTGGATGGCCGCGCGCACGGCCGCGGGGCGGCCGACGAAGACCCTCACGTCGCGCGCGTTGGTGGCGGCCTGGACGGCCTGCGCGACCTCGGGGTTGCCCGCGTTGGGAGACACCACCGAGAGCGACGACGTCGCCGGGTCGAAGAGCACGGGGAACACCATGTGCTCCTCGGCGACCTTGCGCGGGAGGAGCTCGAGGAGGGCCCGGTCGAGGTCGACGCGCGCGAGCTTCGAAGTCACGACGAAGCGCGTCCGGTACAGCTTCGCGAGGTACTTCAAGAGGTCGTACTCGGCGATCGCGCCGGAGTCGACGAGCGCGTCTTCGATGCGTACGCCCTCCGTCCTCACCCGGTGCAGCACGGCCTCGCACTGGTCCGCGGAGATGAGGTTCTCAGCCAGGAGCTGCTCGGCAAGCTGCCCCGTGGAGGTGGTCGCCATTGTTCCGTGGAACATCGTATCGGTCGCGCTTCTGCGGCGTCAACCAATGCCTTCGCGCTGCGCGTTTTGGCGGGCGATTCGGCGGGCCAAAGGGCGCTACCAGCGCCACGCGGGCGCGATGTCGAAGTGCGCGTACCACATCGAGAGCGTCTCGCCGTCGAGGGAGGCGCGCGCCGCGTCGAGGGGGTTGACACCCGGCACCACGCTGTAGAGCGCCTCGGCGTAGGCCAGCTCGTTGCGCGAGAGCACCCCGAAGTCGTTGGTGTTCATCAGCCACGCGCGCCCGACGCCCACGCGGATCATCAGCGAGCGCGAAGGCCTGAGTTCGAAGGTGACACCCGCCGAGAGCCAGTCGGAGCCCGAGGGCATCGCGCGGCCGTCGGGCATCGAGAGCCCCGCGCCGTAGCTGAACTGATGCGAGTACGAGCCCTCGACGCCGAGGGCCCAGAGCCGTCCGCCGAGGGGGGCGAGCAGGGCCGTCACGTCGAGGCTCGGACCGAAGCCGCCGCCCGCGCCGCCGCCGACGGACACCCCGAGCGCGCGCCACGGCCGCAGCTCGATGAAGCCCCCCGCGAGGCCGCGCGGAGAGCCCACGCCCACCGTCGCGCCGATGAGCACCGTTGCCCTGAAGCGATCGCGCACCGTCCTCGGGATGGCGCTCGCCGGAGGCGTCACCATCGGCGCGTTGGAGGCCATGCGGGCGGAGCTCGTCGCGCGCCCCCGAGGCCGTGGCTGCGCTGTCGCAGCGCTCGTCGCGAGGCAGGCCAGAATCCCGACGAGAAGGGAGGCTCTCATGGTCATCGCTCCACCGACGCGCGGCTCCGCAAGCCGCGTACCCGACGCGTCGTCGCTTGAAATCTCGGCGCTCCGCGTGAGGCGAGGCGTTCACCTCGGCGGCGCTGCCAACGCGCGTGGCGCACGCTGGCCCAACACCCATCTCAACGGCGGTTGCGCGTCGCGGCTTGACATCGCGCGAGGCCCGCGGCTCCACTGCCGCGCCATGACCCGCCACAGCGTCCTCCTCCTCGCGCTCCTGAGCGCGTGCTCTTCGAACACCGTCGCCCCCGCGCCGGGCGATGCCTCGGTGACCGACGCCGCCCCCGACGCCTCGACGGACGCGGCGAGCGACACCGCGACGGACGCATCGCGCGACGCCGTCACCGACGCCGCGAGCGGCGCCTTCACCGCGACGCCGTACCTCTCCGACGTGCCCGAGCGGGCCTTCACCGAGGCCGACATGGTGCTCGTCGCGGGGCGCGACTACCGCGCGGTGATCGAGACCGACGTGGGGCGCATCGTGCTCGACCTCTACGAAGACCGCACGCCCGTGACGGTGAACTCGTTCGTCTTCCTGGCGCGCCATCACTTCTTCGACGGCCTCGCGTTTCACCGGGTGATCGACGGCTTCGTCGCGCAGGGCGGCGACCCCAACACGGCCACCGAGAACCGCGCCGCGTGGGGTCGCGGAGGCCCCGGGTACATGTTCGACACGGAGACCGTCGACGGCCTCGGCTTCGACGGCCCCGGCGTGCTCGGCATGGCGCGCTCGACGGCGCGCAACACCAACGGCTCGCAGTTCTTCATCACCCTCGCGGCCACGACCTCGCTCGACGGGCAGTACACGGTCTTCGGTCGCGTGACCGAGGGCGCCGAGGTGCTCGGTCGCATCGCGCGCAACGCCACGATGACCACGCCCCCCACGACGCCCACGCGCATGACCCGCGTCGCCATCGAGGAGCGCGCGCGGTAGTGCATTTCCCGCCGACCTGTGTAGAGTCCGCGCCCGTGCAGTCCCGCTGGCGAATCGTCGCACCGTTGCTCTTCGTCGCGTGTTCGAGCGCGCGCGAGGTGACCGTGCGCGACAGCACCGTGAGCGCCTCGAACCTCAGCTACTCGTTCGGCCCGACGGCGCCCTCGTGGCGGCCCATCACCATCGAGGGCAACGACGTCGCCTGGCTCGACAGCGAGACCCGCGGGACCATCCACGTCGACCACACCTGCGAGCGCTCGCAGGACACGCCCCTCGCGGCGCTCGTGGGTCACCTCCTCCTGGGCTTCACCGAGCGCGAGTTCGTGCTCGAAGAGACCGTCCCCTTCGACGGCCGCGAGGCCCGTCACGCCGTGGTGCGCGCGCGCCTCGACGGCGTCCCTCGCACCATCGAGCTCTACGTGATGAAGAAGGACGGCTGCGTCTACGACCTCGGCCTCGCCGTGGCCCCCGACCGCTACGACGCCGCGCGCGCCTCCTTCGACGCCTTCGCGCGGGGCTTTCACACGGGCCGCTCGCCGCTCGCCTCGCCATGACCACCGCGCCGCAGCAGGAGGCCCGCCCCCCGCGATCGCCCTCGATCGTCCCGCCGCCTCCGCAACCGCACAAGCCCTGGTACGCCACGCAGATCGAGTCCGCGACGATCTTCCTCGACGAGCTCGGCGGCATGGCGATCCTCTTTCGCGACGCCACGGTGGCCTCGTTCGCGCGTCCCTTCGAATGGCGCGAGGTGGTCTACCAGCTCGAGCAGATGGGCGTGCGGTCGGTCTCCATCGCGCTCATCACCGCGGTCTTCGTCGGCATGGTGATGACCGTCCAGTTCGCCTTCGGCCTCGAGCGCTTCGGCGCCACCGACTACGTGGGCCGCGTCATCGGCCTCTCGATCACCCGCGAGCTCGCGCCGTCGCTCACGGCCCTCGTCGTGGGCAGCCGCATCGGGTCGGGCATGGCCGCCGAGATCGGCTCCATGGCCGTGACCGAGCAGATCGACGCGATCCGCGCGCTCGGCGCCGACCCCGTGAAGAAGCTGGTCACGCCGCGGCTCATCGCGTGCGTGATCCTCATCCCCGTGCTCGCGCTCTTCGCCGACGTGGTGGGCTTCGGCGGCGCGATGGTGGTGGCGAACCTCCAGTTCGACACGCCGATGGGCTTCTTTCTCCGCACGGCGCTCGAGTCGATCAACATGCAGGACTTCATGTCGGGGCTCGGCAAGGCCCCGTTCTTCGGGGTCAGCATCGCCATGATCGGCTGCTACTACGGCATGCACACGCGCGGCGGCACCGAGGGCGTGGGCCGCGCCACGACGCGCACCGTGGTGGTCTCGGCCATCTCGATCCTCATCGCCGACTTCATGCTCACGAAGCTCTTTCTGTCGCTGTGAGCGGCGCGCGCGACGTCGCGGTCGACCCCGGCGCGCCCGCCGCCGACCGCTACGTGGCCCTCTGGTCGCTGCTCACCGAGGCGCCCGACGACAACCTCGACGTCGCCGCCGCCGTCGCAGAGGAGCCCGTCGGCGAGGTCGAGGCGTGGGCCGTTCCGCTTCAGGCCGTGGCGCTCGTGGCGCTCGTTCCGCGCGACCCCGCGCGGTGGATGCAACGCTTCGAAGAGGTGGCCCGCAGCGCCCCCGGCACGTGGATCTTCGACGCGCTCGAAGGCGTCGCGCCCTCGCACGCGCGGCCCTTGATGGAAGCGCTCGCCGCGACGGGCACCGCGCACGTCGCCCACCCCGCGCTCTCGCGCCTCCTCGCCGAGCCCTGGGAGGGCCGCGGGCGTTGGGCCCTGCGCGCGCTGCGTGACCCCGACCGCGACGTGCAGGCCATCGCGCTCGAGGCCGCGCTGCGCTTCGACGAGCCCGAGGTCGCCGCCATCGCGCCGATGCTCGAAGACCCCTCGGCCGACGCGCGGCTCGTCGCCGCCGAGGCCCTCGCGAACATCCCCTGTGACGCCGCGCGCGACACGTTGCAGAAGCGACTCGCGAGCGAGCGATCGGCGCGCGTGCGGAGGCTCATCCTCGAGACGCCGGGCGTGAACGCGCTCCCCGAGAAGGGCCCCGAGGCGGCGCCCGAGGGAGGCCCGGCGGCCCTCGTTCACCTCGCGCGGGCGACCGTCGACGCGCTCGCGAAGCCCGTCGCGCCGTGGTTCACGCAGCGCCCCGAGCTCCACTGGGAAGACGGCTCCGTCGCGCCGTGGGTCGTAGGCGAGTACGTGCTCTTCTGCCAGCACCTCCGCGCCGGCGCCGACCTCGACGAGCGCGCGCTGGAGTCTGCCGCGATGCTCGACCGCGCGTCGCTGTCGCAGTGGTCGGTGGCGATGCTCGAGGCGTGGATCGCGCGTCGCGCGGACGTGAAGCACCACTGGTGCCTCGCGCTCGCGGTGGCCCTCGGCGGAGACCTCGTGGTCCCCGTGGTGCAGCGAGAGATCGCGCACTGGCACCGCGGAGGCCGACGCGCGCTCGCGGATCAGGCCGCGCGGCTGCTCGCCTACGTGGGCGGCGACGCGGCGGTGCGGGCCCTCGACGAGATCGCGCGGGCGCACGGGTACGACGCGCTCGGATCGCTCGCGTCGTCGGCGCTCGAGGCCGAGGCGAGCGCGCGGGGCGTGACGCGAGAGGCGCTCTCCGACGCGGTGGTCCCGCGATGGGGCCTCAACGCCGAGGGAAAGGGCTGGCTCGACTACGGGCGTCGGCGCTTTCGCGTGTGGCTCGAAGCGGGCGCCGGGTCGCTCCTCGAGGCGACGCTCATCGACCGCGACTGGCGCGTGCTCCCCGCGCCGCCGAAGCCGACGCGCGGCGACGACCCGATGCGCGCGCACGAGGCCCTTCTGCGTTGGAAGGCCCTGCGGAGCGAGCTCCCCGCGACGCTCGCGGCGGAGACCGCGCGCTTCGAAGAGGCGCTGTGCACGGGACGCGCGTGGCCCCTCGCCGTGTGGCGCGAGCAGGTGATGGGTCACCCCGTGCTGCGTGCGCTCGCGGAGCGATTCGTGTGGCGCGTGGCCTCGCCCGGTCACCGCGCGGTCTTCGCGAAGCCCACGAAGGGCGAGCTCACCGGAGAGCGCGGAGAGCCCGTGCGCGTGCGCCCCGACGCGTCGCTCTCGCTCGCGCATCCGGTCGCGCTCGACGCCGACGCGCGCGAACGATGGACCGCCGCCCTCAGCGCCGCGGGGATCGCGAAGCAGCCCTTCCCTCAGCTCTCGCGGGCGGTGTTCCGCGCGACGAAGGAGGAGGCGCGCGAGACCTCGTGGCGGGCGCTCGAAGGCAAGTCACTCAAGGCCCCGTCGGATCGGACGCGCGCGAGGCCGCCGCCGTGGATCCGCGCGGGGTGGTCGCCCGCGCCGCTCGAGAACGGCGTGTGCCGCTTGTTTCTACGGCGCTACGGGAGCACCGAGGCCGCGCTCGAGGTCGACGGCATCGCGCTGTGGTCCGAGACCGCGCGCGAGAGCCCCGTGCGCGCGCTGCGCTTCAGGCACGCCCACGGCGACGGCGCGTGGCTCGCGCTCGGAGACGTGAGCGCGTCGATCGTGAGCGAGGCGGTGCGCGCCGCGGCGCACGCGATCGAAGGAGGAGATGACCCCGATCGCGGCGCCGCGGCGAACGTTGCGGGCGTGAAGAAGAGGGCGTCGCGCGCGACGCGCTGAGGTCAGGTCTCGACCTTGATGTCGCGCTGCTGCGCCGATGGGGCCTTGGGCACCACCACCTCGAGCACGCCGTTGAGGTAGCGCGCGCGGATGCCGTCGTGGGCGACGTGCACCGGGAGGCTCATCGAGCGAGAGAAGCTGCCGTGCGAGCGCTCGTTGTAGCGCATCGCGCCGCGCGTCTCGCTCTTCTCGCTGCGGCGCTCGCCCGAGATGGTGAGCACGTTGCCGTTGCAGGTGACCTTGATGTCCTTGTCGGTCACGCCGGGGACGTCCATGCGGACGGTGAACTCCTTGTCGCTCTCGTGCACGTCGAGGGGCGCGAAGAACGCGTCGGGCGCGGCCATGCTCGACGGCGCGCGTCCGCGGGCGAGCCAGCCGCCGAAGGCGTCGTCCATGTCGCGACGCAGGTCCGAGAACACATCCGAGGGGCGATAGGGGGAGAGCGATGCCATGACGAGACTCCTCTGCGCCGATCGACGGCGCGATGCTGTGTCACCCCCCCCGCGCGACCGCGCGAGAGGGCGTTGTTGATGGGTGAGCGACGGCGCCCCGCGTGCCCTCACGCGGTGTCGGCGTCCATCGCCTCGTGAGGCACAAGTAATCACGCGCTCCCGACGCGCAAGAGGTCGCCGAAAAAGTCCGTGCCATCGCGACTGCCGCGAAATGGACGACGGCGCGCCCCTCGGGGTAGAGGCCCGGACACCGGATGCGTCACGCTCGCGCCACGCCACGCCTCGCAGCGATCTTCGTTGCGGCCACGCTCGCGACGGGCTGCGGACACACGCCGCAGGACGCCCCCGAGGCGCCCGCGCCGACGCTCCCTCGCGACGCCTTCGCGCGCGCTCGCGCGGCCCTCGCGGCGCTCTCTCGGGGCACCGTTCCGCCCGACCTCGACGCCGTCGTGCAAGATCTCTCGCTCGAGGCGCGGCAGCCTCGCGGCGTCGACGCGATGCGCGCCGCGGGCGACCTCATCGCCCTGCGTTGGAGGCTCCGCCGCGACCCCCGCGACCTCTCTCGCGCGCTCGATTACTACCAGGTGGCGGGGGCTGATCCCTCGAAGCCCGGCGGCTGCGCGGCGCTCCGTCAGCGCGCCGAGCTCCTCGCGTCGGCCGCGAGTCCGCTGGCTCCCTCCGCGCGCGATGCGTACGAGACCGCGTGCGTGCCGCCGCCGCTGCGCACCGCCGCGCAGGCGCCGCCCGTGGCCCCCTCGGCCGTGTCGAACACCCGCGTGCGGCGCGTCGTGATCGACCCGGGGCACGGCGGGAGCGACCCCGGCGCGATCGGTCCCACGGGGCTCACCGAGGCGTCGGTCACCCTCGACGTCGCGCGGCGCGTGGCCGACAGGCTCTCGGGCACCTATGGCGTGCAGGTGATCCTCACGCGCGACGACGACACCTACGTCGACCTCGAGTCACGCGCGGCGCACGCCAACGACTCGGGCGCCGACCTCTTCGTGTCGGTGCACTGCAACTCCGCGCCGAACCGCGAGGCCCACGGCGTCGCGACCTTCGTGCTCGACACGGCCAGCGAGCGCGTCGCGGCGCGCGTGAACCGCCGCGACGGCGAGCTCGTCTCCGACGATCCCGTGAGCTCGTGGCAGGTCGCGAACATCCTCACGGGGCTGCGCCTGAGCTCTCAGGGGCGACACTCCATCGCGCTCGCCGAGTCGATTCAGCAGACGATGCTCCACGACCTGCGGCTGCTCTATCCCGCGGTCGATGACCTGGGCGTACACCCGGCGGCGTTTCAGGTGCTCGTGACGGCGCGAATGCCCGCGGTGCTGGTCGAGCTGTCATTCATCTCGAACGCGATGGAGGAGCAGCGCCTCCGCGCCGAGGGGTACCGCGACGTGCTCGCCGCCGCCGTCGCGCGCGCGGTGGCGACGTACGGAATGTGATACGACGGCGCAGCGCCGATGAGAGCCCACGCACTGATCCTCAGCCTCGCGGCGCTCGCGTGCCGCCACGCGACGCCGACGCCCGGCGACCGCGTCGAGCCCGCGCCGCAGACGGCGACCCGCACGGCGCAGCGCCCCGCGGCGAGCGCCGACGCGTCGACCAACGACGCCGTCACGCGGAGGCTCTCGGCCCTCGCCGACGAGCTCGCGAATCGCATGGGCACGCTGCGCGAGCTCCGCGTCACGCGCCCCATCGCGCGCGGTGTGATGTCGCGCGACGCCGTGGTCGAGCGGCTCCGCGCGCGCACGCGGCAGGAGTATCCGCCGGGCGAGCTCGACCTCGAAGGCGAGAGCCTCAAGCGCCTCGGGCTCATCCCCGCGAACCTCGATTACGAGCGGACGATGTTCGACCTGCTCGAGGAGCAGGTGCTCGGCTTCTACGACCCCGACGAGCGGCGGCTCTACATCGCCGACTGGGTCCCCGCGGAGATGCAGCGCCCCACGATGGCGCACGAGCTCACGCACGCCCTCCAGGATCAGCACTTCGACATCGGCCGCTTCACCCGGCACGTGCGCGGCCGCGGCGACGCGCAGACCGCCGCGATGGCCGTGCTCGAAGGCGACGCCACGGCGGCGATGTTCGACTTCACGCTCGCCCCCTCGGGGCGCACGGTGCTCGACCTGCCCGACGTGACGAGCGCCGACACGGGGCAGGCCAGCGACGACCAGCCCAGGCTCGCCGCGGCCCCGCGCGCGCTCCGCGAATCGCTGCTCTTCCCGTACATCGCGGGGCTCCGGCTCTGCGTCGACCGGATGCGGGCGGGCGGACACCGGGCCGTCGACCAGCTCCTCGCGCGTCCGCCCGACTCGACCGAGCAGGTGATGCACGCTGACAAGCTCGCCTCGCGAGAGCAGCCCGTCGACGTGCCCGCGGAGGTCCCCGCGGCGCTCGCGTCGGACTTCGAACTCGCCTGGCACGACGTGCTCGGAGAGTTCGGGACGGAGCTCGTGCTCGAAGAGGCCCTCTCCGACGCGCAGGCGCGGGCCGGCGCGCAGGGCTGGGGCGGAGACCGCGCGGTGCTGCTCCTCCCGAGGGGCACGCTCACGCCCATCGCCGACGCGGGCGTTCGCATCGCGGAGGGCGCCTTCGCGCAGAGCGCGCTCGTGTGGACGGTGGTGATGGACCCGCGCCCCGGCCACGAGGACGCGGAGGCCACGGAGCTCGCGGGGATGCTCGTGACGACGCTCGCGCGGCGCTATCCGCACGGCGCGGCGGTCAACGTCGCGCGGGCGATGGCGGCGCGCGCGTCGGGCGACGATCGCGTGTCGCTCGTGGCGTCGAGGGGTCGTACGGTGGTGTTCGCGGACAGGGTGCCGGCGGGGCGGGCAGCAGCGCTGGTCTCAACGCTGCTGCCCTGAGGGGCTGCGCGGATCAGTGACGGCGGTGGTGTCCGCCGCCGCCGTGACGGCGACCGTGACGGCCGTGTCCGCCCTCTTCGGGCGCGGCGGGCGCGGCGGGGGCGGCGGGCGGCGGCGTGGCCGACGACGAGGCGTCAGCGCCACCGATGTGGAACTCCACGCGGCGGTTGGCGGCGCGGGCGCGGCGCGAGCTGCCGGGGATCAGGGGCTGGTCGGGGCCGAAGCCGTGGCTCGTGAGGCGGCCCGCTTCGACGCCGCGGGCCACGAGGCCCTGCACGACCGACTGCGCGCGCTCCTGCGAGAGGACGCGGTTGCGGGCGGCGTCGCCCTTGTCGTCGGTGTGACCCTGGACGTCGAGGGAGGTGATGTCGGGCGAGGCGCGCATGATGCCCGCCACGGCGTCGAGGATCGCGAGGCTGCGAGCGCCCTGGATCTCCGCGCTGTTATTGCGGAAGCGGATCTGCTCCATGATGCGGATCTGCCCGCCCTCGCGGACGCCGAGCGCGGCGCCGTCGGGGCAGCCGTCGGTGTCTTCGCGGCCGTTGAAGGTCTCGGGCTGGTCGGGGCAGCGGTCGACGTCGTCGGTGATGCCGTCGTGGTCACGGTCGCCGATGGGGCAGCCGCGGCGCGCGGGGTCGGGGTGGAGCCCCTGCGGCTCGGTCACGCACTGGTCTTCGTTGTCGTAGACGCCGTCGTTGTCCTGGTCGGTGAGGGGACAGCCGCGGCGCGCGGGGTCGGGGTTGGTGCCGGCGGGCTGCGTCGGGCACTGGTCTTCGGCGTCGGCGATGCCGTCGTTGTCCTGATCGCTGAGGGGGCAGCCGTTGCGGGCCGGGTCGGGGTGCGCGCCCGAGGGCACGTTCACACACTGGTCGGCGTTGTCGTAGACGCCGTCGCCGTCGGTGTCCGTCATCGGGCAGCCGGGGCGCGTCGAGTCGGGGTGGTCACCCTGCGGCGTGGTGGGGCACTGGTCGTTCGGGTCCGTCACGCCGTCGCCGTCGGAGTCGGGCGGAGGCGGCGGGGCCTCGTCCTCGGGGATGCGCGCGGTGAGCGAGATGCCGCCCATGATCCACTGCGCGTCGCCGGCCTGGACGGTGTTGAACACCGTGTCGTCGATGCCGTAGTCGTTGGTCTGGAAGATGTGCCCGTAGCGGAGCATCGGGCCGAGGCCGATGGCGCGCGCGAGCTGGAACTCGAAGCCGAGGCCGGCCTGGAGCATCAGGCGGCCCTTGTCGCCCGTGAAGGCGTAGCCGAAGTTGGCGTCGAGCCAGAGGCGACCCACCGTGCCGATCTTGGGCTCGAGGCGCAGGCCGCCGAGGATCCCGATCGTGCGTCCCATCCCGTCGTTGGGCGCAGGGAGGCTCGACGGGAAGAACCCGTTCGAGAGGCCCACGTTGATCGAGAGCATGTCGATGATGCTCACGCCGATGCGAAGGTTGCCCTCGAACCCGATCCCGTCGAAGCCGAGCGCCGTCCGCTGGTGATCCGAGATCATCGCGCCGACGCCGAGCTCACCGCGGAACGCGAGGCGGTTGACGAACCCTTGCGCCTGCGCGTCCGTCCCGCCCGTCGCGAGCGCCGCAGCGACCGCGAACGCCGCGAAGTACGCGGGGGCCTTCCCAAGCTTCATCGCTCCCTGTCCCATCGTAAGACCTCTTCGTCTCTTAGGGGCCTCTCCGCACCGTGCGTGAGGCTGTTGTCTTGAACATCTGCTGTGAGTCGTCGCGCCGGTCGCGTCGCGTGCAGCCAGACGCTACGGACTCCTGCCGCGTGCCAATCTCAAACATTTCTTCTGGGGTTTCAATCTGTTCTTTTCGACCCGGAGCGAAACTGGCGCCCGCGGGCAGCGAACGAATCCCCTGCGGATCGCGGGAGAACGCGTTCTGTCCACCGTCGACGCGCGCGACCACAACCCCCCGGCGGGTCGCGCGTCGCGTCGCGCGGGCGCCTACTCCACGCAGCCGTAGCGCAGCGAGACCACGCCGTCGGGGCGCTGCGAGGCCTCGCACGCCGCGCCGAAGAGCACGATCTCGCCTGACTGCGCGTTGCTCCAGTCCCAGCCCTCGGCGCGCGTCGGGTCTCTGGGCACGCTGCGGCCTCCGACGCGGACGCTCACCTGCGCGGGGTCGGCGACGGGGTTGGTCACATAACGACAGCGCACGAGCTCGGTGGTGATCGCGCGAAACGCCGTGGTGAACGTTCCGACGTCTTCGGCCAGGTAGAACGCGGGCTCGCCGGGGACCCGCCGCGGACGGCCTCCCGCCACGGCCATGCGCTCGAGGGTCGGCGTGAGCGCTGCGACGTCCTGGCCTGGAGTTCCAATGACGAACGTGGGTACGCCGTCGCTCGCGAGGCGCGTGAGGAGGCTGAGCGTGCGCTCGTCGTCGAGGCACGAGAGGTTGCCCCGCGGGCCGTTGCAGCCCCGCGCGCTGGTGCACACGCAGGCGGATCCGCCGAGGCGCGGGTTGCAGTTGGGTCCGCCGTCGGTGGCGAGCACGAGGTAGCGCCCTCGCACGCGCGCCACGGGCATGCTGGTGCGGTAGTAGTTCGCCGCGGTCTGGAGGGCGTCGAAGGTGGGCGTTCCCCCGTTGGGGGTGGTGCTTCGAAGGGCCGCGAGCACGCTGGCGCCGTTGAGGCTCCGCGGGGCGAGCTCGAGCCTGCTGTTGTCACCGCACTGGTTCTCCGCGGTGATCGCGCCGGGGAACTGGATGAGCCCCACCCAGAGCTCGCGATCGACGGCGGGGAGCACGCTCCCGAGGGCCTGCGTGACGGCCTCCCAGCGGGTGATCCCCGACGGGGTGCGCTCGCCCATCGAGCCCGACCGGTCGATGGCGAAGATCACCTCCGCCGAGAAGCGCTCATACGGCAGCGACCGCGGGACGCACACGTCGGGGAGGTCCGTCGCGTCGGGCACGTCGGGCACGTCGGGCGCGTCCATCGCGTCCGTCGCGTCGGGCGTATCCCGCAGCTCGACGTCGGGCACGAGCAGCCCCGTCTTGGCTCCGCATCCGAAGCACAGCATCGCGAGGAGTGAGGCTTGTACGAGCGCGCGCATCGGGCGTGCGCGCAGCCTACGCGAACACGCCCGAATGCACCAACGGGGGGGAGACGACAGACACGCCGAGACGACGCCCGACGCGAGCGCCCGGGTGCAGACGCCTGCATCTCCAGGTGCAGACGTCTGCATCTCCGAGCGCAGACGTCTGCGGTTGCGAGCGCAGACGTCTGCGGTTACGAGCGCAGACGTCTGCGGTTGGAATCACTCGCCCTCGGGCTCCTCGCCCGAGCGGTCGCGCATGTCGCGGACCGAGCGCGAGAGCGCCGTGCCCTTGAGGAGCTGCGCGAAGATCTCCGCGGGGCTGCGCCCGCCGAGCAGGGCGACGAGGTTCATGTTCGCCGCCGCGGACTTCATCACCTCGCTGTCGGCCGCGGAGTGGAGCGCCGCGACGAGCTCGGGCTGCACCGCGGCGAGCTTCACGGCGTCGGCCTCGGCGATGGCCCGCGCGCGCTGCTGCTCGATCTGCGCGACGGCGGCGAGGTGCGACTCGTCGACCTTGTACCCGAGCTCGCTCGCGCGCGCCGCGGCCTCGGCCTCCGAGAGCTTCTTCGCCGTCGACGCCTCGGTGAGCTCGCGCTCCGAGCGCACTTCGAACTCCAGCACGCGCTCCTGGTGGCGCTGCTCGCGCTCGAGCTCGGCGGCCTTGTACTCGGCCACGAGCTCGACGGAGCGCATCGCGATCGTGTGGCGCACCTCGGCCGAGAGCGCGTCGGTCTCGGCCTTGCGCTTGAACGCCGTGCGAGAGAGGCCCTGCTGCTCGGCGTCGATGGTGTCCTGGTGCCGCGCGCTCTCGAGCTTGCGCGTGGCCTGCGCGTCTTGCAGCTGGAGCTTCACCGACTCGCGCTGCACGCCGAGGAAGAGGTCCGCGAGCGCGCTGTCTCCGATGGTCGCCGAGAGCACGTCGACCTGGTCGATCACCATGCCGTTCTCGGCGAAGCGCATCACCGCCTCCTTGAGGAGCGCCTCGCGCGTGACCGACGCGAAGTCCGTGAGGAGCTTCGCGGCGCCGTGGGCCCTCGCGGCCTCACGCACCCGCGCGCGCACCGTGTCGGCGAGCAGCTTCACCGGGTCTTCGACGAGGAACCACGCGTCGCCCTCGCCCTCGAAGTGCCCCGCGAAGCCGAGGCGGACCTTGAAGCGTACGAAGTCCGCCGAGTCGACCTCGAAGTTGTCCGACACCCTCCCGCCGCGCACGCGGAGAAAGCACGTCGTGACGGTGTTCTTGCCGTCCTTCGAGGGGCCCTTCGAGAGCTTGAGCGCCGTGATGGCCTCCTCGTAGTCGAGGAGCACGACCTTGGGGCCCACCTCGACCCTGCGCCCGTGCCTCGACGTGATGAGCGCGGCCTCGTTGTTGGGGATCGTCACCGAGATCGCCCACGGCGTGGTCACGGCCTCGTCGCGCGTCACCTTGTGAGGCTCGGCGTGCCCGATCCAGAGGTTCCACTGCTCGCGCGGGACCCTCCGCATGACGTGCTCCTCGTAGCGGGGGTCGACGAGGTACGAGGTCTCTCCGCGCACCATCTTGACCATGCCCGTGCGCAGGTCACGCACGTAGATCCCGCTCTTCTGGTCGATGCCGATGGCGTTGATCACCACGGCCGAGTGGTCGTTGCCGACGTGCGGCTCCCTCGACTCGGGGTGAATCACCTCGGCCTCGATGAAGGGGAAGAACACCGTGGGCTGCCCCCGCACGATCATCTCGTGGCCGGGCTCGTACACCTCGCGGTCGAGCGCGTAGCCCTGCGGGAGGTGCTGCGCGAGCTTGGCCTTCGTGATGGGCGCGATGATGCGCAGCCACAGGGCCTGGTGCTCCGCGAGCTCGTACGCGTCGTAGACCCGGCGCCGCGAGCCGCGCTGGAGGAAGGTGTCGTGCGGGCCCGGAAAGACACGCGCGGGGCCCTTCACGATGCGCGGGTTCCCGTCGGCGTCGAAGAGGATGCAGAACTCCTTCGGGCCGAGCACCACGGCGCGGCGCGCGTAGGGGTCCATGGGGATGCCCTGCGTGCGACGCTCGCCGATGGACCCCTTGCGCCGCTGCGACTGCTGGAGCGACTGACCGCGCTCGTCGTAGGCGCCGTCGAGGGCCGTGAGCATGATCGCGCGCTGCCCCGTGGTGAGGTCGGCGCGGTGGCGCAGCTCGTTCTTGAGCACGCTGAACTGCTTGGCGCTCATGCCCTCGCGCACCTGCGCGACGAGCTTCGCGCACTCGGCCTGCGTGGCCTGCGGGAGCGTGGCGATGCCGTCCTCGTCGGTGTCGGTCTTCGTGATGGCCGACGCGTCGACGTCCTCGATGGGCGCGACGATCTCGATGCCCGACGGGGGGATGAAGAGCTGCGTGTGGCGCCCCTGGATCACGATGCGCTGGCCGAGCCTGAGCTGCGACGGCGTGTGCGAGGCCTCACCGCGGGGAGAGCTCGGCGTGGGGGTGCTCTCGTCGCCCGAGTCGATGACGGCGCTCGACAGCCCCGCGCTCTCGATCACGAGCTTGAAGTAGCGGGCCTTCTCCTCGACCTGACCCACCACCTCGACGAGGAGGTAGTGGTTCGCCCCGAGCTTGTGCGCCGGACGCACCTCGGCGGACTGCCCGGGCCAGAGCGGAAACGCACACGGCCCGGGGATGATCCGCGTGGTGCCGAGGAGGAGTTCCTTCTCCTTGTTGCCGCCGGGGATGTGGGCGCCGTTGGGGTACTCCTCGGTGGCCTCGCCGCGCATGGGGTTGGTGAGCACGACGTACTCGCCGTCGCGCGCGACGATGAAGGGACGCGCCTCCATCGGGGCCTGCTCGAAGCCGCCGCGGTCGTTGGCGCGCACGATGCGGTCGTTCGCGCTCGGCGTGAACTCCGTGGGCCCGACGTGGAGGAGGATCTCGCCCGAGGTCTCGTTGAGCGACCACAGGAACGACCGGCGCGGTACGGGGATCTTCTGACGGTTCTCGATCGACATGGCGGTGCTGTGTCTGTGTGCTTGGGGTGGTTGGGTGCGCGCGGAGTGACCTTCGCGAAGTCGGTTCGCGCGGGAGGAGGACCTGTGCGTGGCGGGTGTTGGGGAGTTCTCGAACTGCGAGCGCAGTGCAGGTGCGTGCGGCGGGTTCGTGAAGTTACGAGCGGTGAGGGGCGCTGTCCAGCCGCGCCATGTTCGACGACGCGTTGACGGCGGTATGGGCGGTGCTTACGGTGCGGACGTCCAACAACAACGCGTCTACGACGGAGGGAGCGTGCGTCGCGACGGAGACCGTCGCCGACGTCTGCCCGCTGGTCACACCGACTGCCCCGACAGGGAGCGAGGAAGATCCCATGCGCATCGATCGATTCACGACGAAGTCCCGTGAGGCCCTCGCCGCGGCCCAGTCCGAGGCCGCGCGCCGAGGCAACCCCGAGCTCACCCCCGAGCACGTGATGATCTCGCTGCTCCAGCAGGAGAACGGCGTCGTCCCCGCCCTCGTGCAGAAGGCCGGGAGCGACCCCCGCGCGGCCCTCGCGGAGTTCGAGCGCTCCGTCGAGAAGCTCCCGCGCGTGTCGGGCGGCGCCGATGCCTCGCTCTCGCGTCGGCTCAACGTGGTGCTCCAGAAGGCCGAAGACGAAGCCAAGGCGCTCAAGGACGAGTTCACGTCGGCGGAGCACATCCTGCTCGCGATGCTCAAGCACGACCGCGACGTGGCGGGCACGCTCAAGCGCTTCAACCTCGACGAGCAGCGCTTCCTCTCGGTGCTCAAGGAGGTTCGCGGCAACCAGCGCGTGACGAGCGCCGACCCCGAGGGGACCTTTCAGGCCCTCGAGAAGTACTGCCGCGACTACACCCAGCTCGCGAAGCTCGGCAAGCTCGACCCCGTCATCGGCCGCGACGAAGAGATCCGCCGCGTGATGCAGGTGCTCTCTCGCCGCACGAAGAACAACCCCGTGCTCATCGGCGAGCCCGGCGTCGGCAAGACCGCCATCGTCGAGGGGATCGCCCAGCGCGTGGTGCGCGGCGACGTGCCCGAGAGCCTCAAGGACAAGCGCATCGTGGCCCTCGACCTCGCGGCCCTGGTCGCAGGCGCGAAGTTCCGCGGCGAGTTCGAGGAGCGCCTCAAGGCCGTGCTCAAGGAGGTCGAGTCGAGCGGCAACGTGGTGCTCTTCATCGACGAGCTCCACACGCTCGTGGGCGCGGGCGCCGCCGAGGGCGCGATGGACGCGAGCAACATGCTCAAGCCCGCCCTGGCGCGCGGCGAGCTCCACTGCATCGGCGCGACGACGCTCGACGAGTATCGCAAGCACGTCGAGAAGGACGCCGCCCTGGAGCGTCGCTTCCAGCAGGTCTACGTGGGTCAGCCCACGGTCGAGGACACCATCGCGATCCTCCGCGGACTCAAGGAGCGCTACGAGGTCCACCACGGGATCCGCATTCAGGACGGCGCCCTCGTGGCCGCGGCGACGCTCTCGAACCGCTACATCACCGAGCGTTTTCTCCCCGACAAGGCCATCGACCTCGTCGACGAGGCCGCCGCGAAGCTCAAGATGGAGCTCGGCTCGATGCCCCTGGAGATCGATCAGCAGCAGCGCCGCATGACGCAGCTCGAGATCGAGAAGCAGGCCCTCACGCGCGAGACCGACCGCGCCTCGCAGGCGCGCCTCGAAGAGGTCAACCGCGAGCTCGCCGACCAGCGCTCGGCCCTCGAAGCCATGAAGGCGAAGTGGCTCCGCGAGAAGGACACCATCGCCTCCGTGCGCTCCGTGAAGGAGAAGCTCGAAGGCGCGAAGGGTGACCTCGAGCGCGCCACGCGGTCGGGCAACTACGAGCGCGCGGGGCAGCTCCAGTACGACGTGATCCCGAAGCTCGAGCGCGAGCTCACGACCGCGCAGGAGACCATCGAGAAGGCCCAGAAGGACGGCGGCACGTACCTCCGCGAGGAGGTCACCGCCGAGGGCATCGCCGAGATCGTCGCGAAGTGGACCGGTGTACCGCTGCGCAAGATGCTCGAGAGCGAGCAGTCGAAGCTGCTCCAGATGGAGGACCAGCTCGCGAAGCGCGTGGTGGGTCAGAGCGAGGCCGTGCGCGCGGTGGCCAACGCGGTGCGACGCGCGAGGGCGGGCCTCGGTGACGAGCGCAGGCCCATCGGGAGCTTCCTCTTCCTCGGGCCCACGGGCGTGGGGAAGACCGAGCTCGCGAAGGCGCTCGCGGAGTTCCTGTTCGATGACGAGCGGGCGATGATCCGCCTCGACATGAGCGAGTACATGGAGAAGCACACGGTGGCCCGGCTCATCGGCGCGCCTCCGGGTTACGTGGGCTACGACGAGGGGGGCCAGCTCACCGAACCCGTGCGCCGGCGGCCCTACTCGGTGATCCTCTTCGACGAGGTCGAGAAGGCCCACCCCGACGTGTGGAACGTGCTCCTCCAGGTGCTCGACGACGGCCGCCTCACCGACGGCCAGGGCCGCACGGTCGACTTCAGGAACACCGTGCTCATCATGACGAGCAACGTGGGGAGCGTGCACATCCTCGAGGCGACGGCGGGCGACGCGCAGATCCGACGCGCCGTGATGGAAGACCTCCGCGCGCAGTTCAGGCCCGAGTTCCTGAACCGCCTCGACGAGACGATCATCTTCCACCGGCTCGACAAGGCAGACCTCCGGGCCATCGTCGACATCCAGCTCCGGGCCTTCGAGAAGCGCCTCGAGCGCAGGGAGCTCAAGCTCGCCCTCGACGACGCCGCGAAGGACTACCTCGGCGAGCTCGGGTGGGACCCGGTCTACGGCGCGCGCCCCCTCAAGCGCGCGATCCAGCAGCACCTCGAGAACCCGCTCGCGCAGCGCATCCTCGGCGGTGACTTCATGCCCGGCGACACGGTGCACGTCGCCCGCATCCCCGGCGGTGACTTCCGCTTCGAGCGCCAGCTCGTGAACTGAAGTCTCACAGCCTCGCGAACGACAACGGCCCCGGAGACATCGCGTCTTCGGGGCCGTTTCATGTCCAACCGTCGCGGAGAAGACCCGCGCGGGCTACTCCTCGGGGAAGCTCCCGCCCGGCGCCGGTCCGCCCTCTTTTTCGAGGTAGCGGAAGATCGTGCGGGGGTCGACGCCGAGGTCGCGCGCGGTCTTCGTGCGGTTGCCGTTGTTCCGCTCGAGCACCTCGAGGATGTACTTCCGTTGGAAGTCCTCCTTGGCCTTGTCGAGCGCGACGATGGTCTGGAGGTTCTCGGGGTTGAGGTCGAGGTCCTCGGGGCCCACGAGGGTCTTGTCGCAGAGCACCAGGGCCTTCTTCAGCCGGTTCTCGAGCTGGCGCACGTTGCCGGGCCAGTCGTACTTGCGAATGGCGATGAGGGCGTTGGGCGTGAAGCCCTTCACCGCGCTGCCGAGCTCCTGCGCGTACTTCTGGAGGAGGAAGCGCGCGAGCACGATGACGTCGTCGCCGCGGTCGCGGAGCGGCGGCAGGAGGATGTTCACCACGTTGAGGCGGTAGTAGAGGTCCTCGCGGAAGGTGCTCTTGCGGATCTCGTCTTCGAGGTTGCGGTTGGTCGCCGCGATGACCCGGATGTCGACGCGCTCGGGCTTCGAATCACCGACCTTCGTGACCACGCGCTCCTGCAGCGCGCGGAGGAGCTTCACCTGCAGCGCGATGGGCAGCTCGCCGATCTCGTCGAGGAAGAGCGTCCCCTTGTCGGCCGCTTGAAACTTCCCCTGGCGCGTGGCGACGGCCCCCGTGAACGCGCCGCGGACGTGCCCGAAGAGCTCGCTCTCCATGAGGTTCTCGGGGATCGCGCCGCAGTTGATCACCACGAAGGGTCCGCTGGCCCGCGACGAGCGGTTGTGGATCTCGCGCGCGATGAGCTCCTTGCCCGTGCCCGTCTCGCCCGTGATGAGCACCGAGACGTCGGTGGGCGCGACCTTCTGCACCTTGGTGAACACCTTGAGCATCGAGTCGCAGCTCCCGATGATCTCTCCGAAGCGCTGCTCCTTGAGCTTCTTCTCGAGCTCGGCGTGGCCCTGGCGCAACGTCTCGAGGAGCATCGTGTTCTGGAGGATCAGCGAGGCCTGCGACGCGAACACCGTGAGGATGTCGAGGGCCTTCGGGTCGAAGAGGTGCGCGATGCGGTCGTTGCCGAGGTAGATGAGCCCCGAGAGCTCGCCGCCCGCGATGAGCGGCGCGCACATCACCGAGCAGAGCTTGAGGTTCATCACCGACGCCGCGCTGCGGAAGAGCGTGTCGTCGACGGCGTTGTGCACGATGATGGGCCGCTTGCTCTCGATCACCTTCGCGATGATGCTGTCCGAGAGCTGCCGCACGGCGTCGGGGAGGTTCTCCTGCCGGAGGTTTCGCGCGGCGCGCACCTCGGTCTGGTTGCCGCGGAGGAGCACCACGAAGCCCTTGTCGGCGCCCGTCGCCTCGATGGCCCCGTCGAGCAGGGCCTCGAGCAGCGTCTGCACGTCGCGGGTCACTAGCAGCCGCTCGCTGAACTGGTAGAGCTTTCGAAGCCCCGTGAGCTCGGCTTGAGAGACGTCTCCCTGCGCCGCGGCCTTGCCCACGCCCTCGGCCTCTTCGAGCATCGAGAAGACGAGCTCGCACTCGCCGAGCGTGACGTGGTCGTTGTGGGTGAGCCGCGCGCGACGCTTGCGCTTCTGGTTCACCTGGATCTCGGCCACCGGGTCGACCTCGTCGAGCGAGAAGTCACGCCCGTCGAAGACGATCTGCGCGTGCCACTGCGCCACGCCGCGCGCCTCGACGGCGATGTCGTTGCCGCCAGCGCTCCCGATCGTCGTGATCGATTTGTAGATGGGGAAGACCCGGCCGCGCCCTTGCGCGCCGATCCAACGGAGACAGGGCATTCTCACCTCGCCGCAGGGATGCGCTGGAACGCGCGGAGCATACGCCCATCCTCATGCGCCGGTCCAAAGGTTGCGCGACCGGTGTGGTGCGAGCGTACTCTCCGCACCGCCATGACTCCCCTTCGACTGGTGCTCGCGCTCGCGCTCGCGGCCTGCTCGGCGCCGCAGCGGATCGTCGACGACGGCACCGCGGTTCCCCTCGGGCTCACCAACCGCGCGAGCGAGACGGTCTGTTATCTCTTTCTCTCGACGCCTGGCGAAGACCGCTGGGGTGACGATCTCCTCGGCAGCGCGACGATCGAGCCGGGCACCACACGCAGCGTGCGGATCCCGCGCGGCTTCTGGGACCTGCGCACGGAGAACTGTCAGCACGAGCTCATGGGGGTGATGCGCAGCGCGCGCATCACCCGAGCCACGACGCTCGTCGTGCAGTGAGACTCAGGGGTAGGTGAACGTCCCGACGAAGTTCGCCGAGGTGCGCGAGCAGGCCACGTAGCCCGTCGCGCCGGTGCGAGAGCCCGTGAAGCGGCGCACGAGGGTGGTGCCGCGGTTGACCGTGAGGGTGAAGTTCGTCGTGCCCGCGGCGATGCCGTAGGGGTTCGCGCACACGACATAGGTGCCCGCCGCCGGCGTGCCCGCCCAGAAGACGTTCTCGGGCCCGGTGCCGGGGATGTCGTCGTGGTCGAGCGTGCCGCCGCAGGCCGAGAGGTTGCGGTACGAGATCTCGGTGCCGCAGGGGGGAATCACGTGGAGGTCGAGGTCGCCCGCGCGGTCCCACACGAGGGTGATGCGGAGCTGACCGTCGCCGACGCACACGCCGTTGGCGCACGCCTGACCCGTGGGACACACGTTGCCGCAACGACCGCAGTTGTTCCGGTCGTTGAGCAGGTCGAAGCCCGTGGGGCACATGGGCGTCGTGGTGCAGCCCTCGTCGACCATGCCGTTGCAGTTGTCGTCGCGCATGTTCCCGCAGACCTCGGAGGCCCCGGGGAGGATCTCTCCCGTACACGCGGTGCCCCACGAGGTGCTCGTGGTCGACACGCGCATGCAGGTCTGCGTGCCGGGGCGGCAGATGCCCACGCCCGACGTGCCCGCGGGGCCCGTGTAGCAGGGCCTCGTGGTGCCCGCGGGGCAGGTGCACCCGGTGTTCGCGTTGCCGTCGCAGTTGCGGTCGACGCCGTCGCACTGATCGGGCGACGGCAGGGTCTCGCCCGTGCACGTCCCCCAGGTCGTTCCGACGCCGCCGGGGCCCGCCACGCAGCGCTGCGTGTGCCCGCGCGACACGCGCCCACGCCCGACGTGCCCGCGGGCCCGGAGTAGCAGCTTCGCGCGGCGTTGAGCGCGCAGGCGCAGCCGTCGTTCGCGGAGCCGTTGCAGTCGCGGTCGACGCCGTCGCAGAGGTCACGCGTGCCGGGCAGCACCTCGCCCGTGCACGTCCCCCACGCGGAGCCCGTCGCAGTCATGGTGCAGGTCTGCGAGCCCGCGCGACACGCGCCGACGCCCGACGTGCCCATGGGCCCCGAGTAGCACGAGCGCGTCATGCCGGGCGTGCAGTCGCAGCCCTCGTCGATGTTGCCGTTGCAGCGGAAGTCCATCATGCGCCCGCACACCACGGGCTGCGGGCTGCCGCTGCCCATGCACGAGCTCCACGAGCCGAACTCTCCGGTGCCTTCGCAGCGCTGCATGCCGTAGACGCACACGCCGCGACCGGCCTGCGAGGGCGGGCCGTCGAAGCACCGCTGCGTCATGCCGGGGATGCACGCGCAGCCCTCGTCGACGCGGCCGTTGCAGTTGTTGTCGATGCCGTCGTCGCAGACCTCACGGTCGCCACACGAGGTGCTCGCGTCGGGCGCGGCGCCCGCGTCGGGGTACGGGATCACCGAGCCGTCGGGGAGCATCACCGCGCCGTCAGGGAGCACCGTCGATCCGTCGGGCAGCGCCACGGTCGCGTCGGGGGCGCTCACGCTCCCGTCCGGGGTGCTCGTCGGGACGTCGGGATAGATCACCCGCCCGTCAGGGAGCACGGTGGCGTCGGCGCGGGGCGTGTCGATGCGAGCGTCGGTGCGAGAGACCACGCTGTCGGGCAGGGAGCCTCCGTCGTCGGAGCCCTTGAGCGTCGCGTTTCCCGCGTCTCCCGCGCTGCACGCTGCGAGCAGCGCGACACATCCGACGCCGATGAATGCCCGTGAGAGTCTTCGCATCGATCAGGCCCTCGATCGCCTCGTGCCGAGGCACTGGCGGGGTGCGCCGCGAGCGGGTGCGCGCTGCGACGCGTCAGTGTTGTGGTCCGTCCGACCGTCGCGAGCGGGTGCGCGCTGCGACCTGTCGTCGACGACGTTATCATCACAACTTCACGTTGGGATGGTCACAGCACCCCCATCTCGACGATTGCTTTCTTCTTTCCCTGAAGGGGTTTTCACCGACAGCGCGGCGCCCGTTCAGCGTCGCTCACGGAGGGCGCGCTGCTTCCACGCGAGCTCCTGCCACTCGCGCTCGGGATCGCTGTCCCAGACGATTCCCCCGCCGACGCCGTAGTGACAGCCCCCGTCGTCGCGCACCAGCGTGCGGATCGCCACGGCGAGCTGCACCGAGCCGTCGCCGTACACCGCACCGTAGACGCCCGTATAAAGCCCCCTGCGCGAGCGTTCGAGGCGCGCGATGTGCTCCATCGCGGCGAGCTTCGGCGCGCCCGTCACCGACCCGACGGGGAGCACCGCGCGCAGCACGTCACGCGCGGGGACATCCCCGGGGACGCGCGCCCGCACCGTCGACACCAGGTGATGCACGTGCCGGTGCGGCTCGGACTCGAAGCGCGCGGGCACGGTCACCCCGCCGATCTCCGCGACGCGCCCGAGGTCGTTGCGGTGGACGTCGATCGCCATCGCGTTCTCGGCGCGCTCCTTGGGGTCCGCGGCGAGCGCCTCGGCCTCGCGTCGATCTTCGTCGGGGTCCTCGCGGCGCGGCCGCGTCCCCTTGATCGGTCGGCTCGTCGCGACGCCCGTCGCGCGATCCCACGCGAGGGCGAGCTCCATGCTCATGCCCGCGACGAGCGCGTCGCCGCAGTGGATCACCGCGCCGTAGCGGGCCGACGACGCGAGCACCCGCGACCACAGGGCCTCGGCGTCGGCCCCGTCGGGCGCGTGGAGCGTCCTCGCGAGGTTCACGAGGTACACGTCTCCGTCGCGGATCGCAGTTCGAATGGCTTCAACGCCCGCGACGTGCGCGTCGTGGTCGGTCGCGCTCTCGAACGCACCGAGGCGCCCCGAAGCGACAACCTCGGCGCGCGTCGGCCACGCGGGCAGCTCGACGGAGGTCACGCGCTCGTAGCGGGCGAGCCACGCGCTCGGGCAGCGGTCTCCGTGGGGCCTCGCGTCGGTGGTGCGATGGGGGTCGAGCGCGCGCGCGGCGGCGTCGTAGGTGATGCACCCGAAGGCCACCGGGAGGCCGTCGTTGGAGCCCGGTGAAGCCGACGCTCTCATCGCGTCGAGGGCGTCGCCGAAGGCTTCGAGCGCGCCGTCGAGGTCGTCGTGGGCGCGGTGAACGAGCGCGCGGGGACGCTCCGCGAGCACGGCGCGACGAGATCCTCCGTCGCGCGCGTCGAGGAGCATGAAGGCCGCGCCGGCGGTGCTCGCGGCGGTGCGCGCCATCTCGGTGATGCGCGCGTCGAGGAGCGAGGCGTCCACGAGCGCGGAGGGTATCGCCGCGCGGGCGCCGTTGCGACGATCGATCGTTGGATGCGGAAGCGCTTTCGTGCATCCTCCGCGCGCCGTGAAGCGCCCCCTCTCGATGGTCATCGTGTCGCTCGCCCTCGGGTGCAACGCGCCCGCGGCGCGGCCGGAGGTCCATCGGAGCGCCGCGCCGACGGGGCTCTACTGGGGTCGCTGGGGAGACGTCCCCGACGGCGTGCGCGTGCAGGTGTGGCTGCACGGCTCGGCCGAGCGCCTCCGGGGGACGTGGGAGCTTCCTCCGTGGCACGGCGAGCTCGCGGGCGCCCGCGCGGCCGACGGCTACGAGGTCGTGTGGCGCGAGGAGTCGGTGGTCGCGGGGGCGACGATGCGCGTGCGGCACGTGAGACTCCGCGCGGACGCGACGGGCGCGCTGCGAGGCGCGCTCCCCGACGGCGCTGTGGAGCTCGTGCCCGCGGGGATGCCCGACGCGACGCTGCGGCCCGGCGTGTGGCTCTCTCGCTGGACGGGTCTGCCCGCGGGGATGGGCGTCGAGACGGTGCTCTCGCGCACGCCCGACGGACGCTGGCGCGCGGCCTATCGCTACCAGGAGCGCGAGGGCGCGTTCGAGGGAGACACCGTCGACCGCGGCGCGCTGGCGATCCACTGGCGCGAGGTCTCGACGCGGGGGACGGTCGCGCAGGGCGCGGGGCTCCTCAGGCCGTCGATCACGGGGATGTTCGGTACGTACGGCGTCGGCGCGGAGTCCGAAGGGACGGGCTTCTGGTCGCTCGAGCCGATGGAGCGTGTGCGATGAGCGTCGCGGCGTTGCTGCGCGTGCTGGTGGAGCGAGAGGGCGACGAGGTCGCGGCGGTGCTCCACGAGCGGGTTCATTTTCGTCAGGCCGACGGGTCGGTGCACAAAGGCCGCGGCGCGGTGCTCGAGATGTTCTCGCGGAGCGACAACGGCGCGCAGTACAGCGTCGCGGCCGAGGCCTTCGACACGGTGCGCGTGGTGATCGAGGTGCCCGGGGTGCCGGGCGCGTTCAGCTTTCTTCTGTGCGGACGCGCCGAGGATGGCGCGTTGATCGAGGTGTGGGTCGAGCGCTGACCGCGCTCAGCTCACGCGGCGGATCGGGGTCGCGGCGGGGGTCTGCGGGGCGGCCTCGGGCTGCTCCACGGACTCGGCGCGCTGCGCGGCCTTGAGCGACGCGACCGTCGGGGTGATGCGGGTCACCGAGACGACCTTCATGTCGGGGAAGCGCGCCGTCACCTCTCGCGTGGCCTTGGCGGCGGTGCGCGTCTCGATCACCACCGAGTGCTGCGCACCGTGGGGATCACGCAGGGGGCGGAGGACGACCTCAAACCTGTTGTTCCAGATTCCACTCACAGTGGTGGGACTCTACAGACCGTGCCGGGATATGTCATCCCCGTCACAGGGATTTCCTCGCTGAATGACGGAGATTTCAGACGTTGAATCTGAAGTGCGCGACGTCGCCGTCGCGGACCACGTAGTCGCGTCCCTCGATGCCGAGCTTGCCCGCGGCCCTGCACGCGGCCTCGCTCCCGAGGTCGACGAGGTCCTTCCAGAAGATCATCTCGGCCTTGATGAAGCCGCGTTCGAAGTCCGTGTGGATCTTGCCCGCGGCGCCCGGCGCGGTGGTGCCGCGGCGGATGGGCCACGCGTGGACCTCGGGCTTGCCCGCGGTGAAGAACGTGATGAGGTCGAGCACGGAGTACCCCGTCCGCACGACCTGGTGGAGCCCGGGCTCCGTGAGCCCCACGCTCGCGAGGAAGTCCGCGCGGTCTTCCTTCGGCAGCGAGGCGATCTCGGCCTCGATCGAAGCGGAGATGCGCGTCACCTGGAGGCCGCGCTTCTTCGCGATCGCCTCGAGGGCTTTGACGTGGTCGTTCCCCTCGCCGTGAATGTCCTTCTCGGCCACGTTGGCGACGAAGAACATGGGCTTGTCGGTGAGCAGGAAGCTGTCGCGCATCACGGCGCGGCCCTCGTCGGAGAGCGCGATGGCGTGGGCGGTCTTGCCCTCGTTGAGCCCCTTCGCGACGACCTCGAGCACGTCGACGGCGAGCTTGTCCTCGGCTTTGCCGCCCTTGGCCTGCTTGCGCGCGCGGTCGAGGCGCTTCTCGACGGCGTCGAGGTCCTTGAGAATGAGCTCGGTCTCGATGGTCTCGACGTCGCTCGCGGGGTCGACCTTGTTGTCGACGTGGATGATGTTCTCGTCGTCGAAGCAGCGCACCACGTGGGCCACCGCGTCGACCTCGCGGATGTGCGAGAGGAACGCGTTGCCGCGGCCCTCGCCCTTGCTCGCCCCGCGGACGAGGCCCGCGATGTCGACGAAGTCGACGGTGGCGCGCACCTCCTTCTCGGGCTTGTAGAGCCGCACGAGCGCGTCGAAGCGCTCATCGGGCACCGACGCCGTCCCCACGTTGGGGTCGATGGTGCAGAAGGGGAAGTTCGCCGCCTCCGCGCGCGCCGTCGTCGACACGGCGTTGAAGAGCGTGCTCTTGCCCACGTTGGGCAGCCCTACGATACCTACCTTGAGAGCCATGGCGCGAGGCGTGTAACAGCAATCACAGCGCGCGCGCAACCACGGCGCGCAAGAGAAGTAGTACCCTCCCGCCCGCACGATGCGCCGCGTCGCTTCGATCACCCTCGGGCTCTGCGCCCTCGTCACGGCGTTCACCGCGCAGGCGCAGCCGCGCCGCGCGCAGCGGCCGGGATGCGCGCTCGCGAGCAACACCCTCGCGCTCGCCGAGGGCGACGCCGTCGACCCCTCGACCGCGCCGTGGGTGGTGTTCACCGCGGGCGGCGCCGTGGTCGCGTGGCGTGAGCGCTCGGGCTCGCTGCGCGTGCGCGCCTTCGACGCCCAGTGGCGGCCGCTCGGGGCCGCGCGCGAGGTGGGGCGCCCGTCGTCCGCCTTCGCGGTGACCGCCACGCCCACGGGCGCCGCCATCGCGTACGTCGAAGACGGTCACGACGTGATGCTCGCGCGGGTCAACGGCCGCGCCGAGGCGCAGAACGTACCCCGCAGGGTGGCGCGCGAAGACGCCGTCGTGGAGTCGCTCGCCCTCGCGAGCACCGAGTCGGGCTTCGCGGTGGTGTGGTCCGCGGCGGCGGGGCGCACGCTCCGAGGCGCGGCGCTCGACCTGCGCGGCGTCTCTCACGCCCCCGCGACGGACCTCGGCGAAGGGCGCGCTCCGCGCCTCGCGTGGCTGCCCTCGCTCGCCGCGCTCGCGCTCACGGTCGAGGGCGTCGAGGCAGACTCCGACGCGTCGCTCCTGGGTCTCTCGCCGACGTTGCAGGTGAACTCCCGGCTGCGCTGGCCCGTCGCGACGCTGGGGCCCATCGACCTCGAGGGCGCGCTCCACGGCGTGCAGATCCACGGCACGGGGACGCCCGTGCTCGTGCGCGTTCCCCCTGGCGGCGCGGCGCTGGGCGCGGCCTCCGACGCGACGGCGCGGGGGCGCTACGGGCTCCTCGACGCGGCGGTCGACGGCGTGAGCGCCTTCGTGCTCATCGACGACCTCGCGAACGGTCGGCTCATCGTCGCGCGCACCTCGCCCGACGGGAGCCTCGCCGCGCCGACCGCCGTGCGCACGGGCTCTCCGGTGCCCGCGCGCCTCTCGACGCGCGCCGAGGGCGCCGTGGTGGTGGTGCGCCGCGAGCCCGCCGCGCACGGGGCTTCGCGCGTCGTCGTCACGCAGGTGACCTGCGCGCAGTGAGGTCTGGTGCGGCGCAAACGCGCGGCGTAACGTACGCGCCATGCTGAGATTCAGGGTCTGGCTGTTCCTCGTCGTGGTGCTCGGAGTGTTCGTCCCGGTGGCCTCGCTGGCGCAGCACACGGGCGGCAGCTTCGGCGGTTCGAGCTGGGGTTCGGGGCGATCGTCGTCGTCGTCGTCGAGCCGGTCGTCGGGGTCGAGCTGGGGCGGCGGCAGCCGCTCGTCGGGCACGAGCTGGGGCAGCAGCAGCCGCTCTTCGTGGGGCGGCGGGAGCAGCGGCGGGTCGTACGGCGGCGGCTCCTACGGGTCGTACGGGGGCGGGTCGTCGAACGGCGGCGGCGGGGCCGGCGCCCTGTGCTGCGTGGTGTTCTTCTTCATCGTGGTGATCCTCATCGGAATGGCGCTCAGCAAGAAGAAGGGGAGCAGCGGCGTGAGCTACGTGCCTCCGCAGAACGGCTTCGGGGGAATGCCCGGAGGAGACTTCACGCCCGAGACCTTCTCGCTCGGCGCGCTCGCCATCGCGTTCGACTCGTCGGTGCGCGCGCAGGTGCAGGGCGAGCTCGATCGCATCGCGCAGTCGATGCAGATGCAGAACACGCCCGACGCGCTCGAGAACGCGGCGCGCACGATGGCCGCGACGCTCTCGCGCTTCCTCGACAGCGCGTACATGACGCACCACGCGGTGAGCCAGGGGCTCTCGATGCAGGTGACGCAGCAGCAGTTCCAGGCCGCCGTCGATCAGGAGCGCGGGCGCTACATCGTCGAGACCGTGCGCGCCGACGCGGGCGGCGTGCGAAAGGTCAACGCTCCGGCCTCGCGCGGACGCGCGGAAGAGGGCGGCGGCTTCGTCGTCGTGACCCTGCTCATCGCGCGCAGGGGCAACCTCACGGGCTTCGTCCCGGTGACCACCCGCGACGCGCTCCGGGCCGACCTCCAGGTGCTCCTCGCGGGCCCCGGCGCCCTCCAGGCGATGGAGGTCGTGTGGATCCCGTCGGACCCCAACGACGTGATGTCCTCGGCCGAGATGGCCGTGAAGTTCCCGACGCTCAAGCCCATCGCCCCCGACGCCCGCGTGGGACGTCGCGCGTGCGCCCACTGCAAGTCGGTCTACGCCGCCGAACTGGGCGTCTGCCCGAACTGCGGCGCCCCGGCCACGTGACTGTGAACCCATAGGGGTCATTGCCGTCGTGTCGAGGCTCAAGGTACGGTCGCTGTCCGCCGTGATGACCGAACACAAGGCCATGAAACGACACACCCTCCGTACGGTCCGCGTCTCGCTCCTCACGCTCCTCGCAGCGCTCGCGCTCGTGCTCCAGTGCCCCACAGCCTGGTCGCAGAGCATGACCTCTCCCATCGGCGCGCTGCGGGCGTCGGCGACCCCTCGGGCGCGCGTTCGCGCCGTGCAGGAGATCGCGCGCACACACCCCGACGGAGGCCGCGAAGCGCTCGAGAGCGCGCTCCGTGACCGGGCGCCGACCGTTCGCCGCGCGGCGGCCATCTCGCTCGGCGGATTCGGCGACCGCGCGGCCATCTCGGCCCTCAACAACGTGCTCGACGACCGCGATCGCAGCGTGCGCTCGGCCGCGCAGGCCAGCGTGCGCGCGCTCTCGTCGCTGCCCGCGCAGCCCGCCGCGACGCGCCCCGCGAACGCCTACGGCACGGGCTCCTACGGCACGGGCGCCTTCGGCTCGGTGATGCCCGTGGGATACGGGCAGCCCGCGCCCGCGGCGGCCGTCTCGCCGGTGCCCGTGACCGCGCCCGTCGACTGGCGCCGCGTGCGTCTGGTGGTCTCGGTCAACGCGGTGCAGAACCGCGCGTCGGGCAGCGCGACCGACACCGAGACCATGCGTCAGTCGCTCCGTCGCGCGGTCGAGACCTCGCCGGAGCTCGCCCTTCACTCGGGCACGCTCCCCTCGGCGGCGCAGGCGCGTCTGCGCACGCGGGCGCTGCGCTGGTGCGCGCTCGAAGGCTCGCTCGCGTCGCTCCAGCGCACGCAGGACGCGAGCGGCGTTCACGTGCGGGCCGAGCTCTCGCTCGCGATCCTTCAGGAGCCCGCGCACAACATCATCGGCACCGTGAGCACCACGGCGTCGGCGACGGAGCAGGTGTTCCCCGGCGGCACCGACCCCACGGCGAGGCTCTCGCGCGCGGCGATCGAGGTCGCGGCCCGCGGCGCCGTGCAGCGCCTTCAGGAGCAGTTCGGATCCGCGCCCGCAGGCCGTCGCCGCGCCCGCCGCTGAGCGACGCCCGCAGCCTCGACTCTCTCTCCTCAGCGCTACCGATTCACCCACCAGAAATACGCAGAGCGCACCGACTGACCACGGCGCGGGCGATACGTGTTCCCACGGAACACCAGCGTGTGCGCCTCCTGGTTCCAGTCGAAGCCGTCGGCGCGCGAGCGCGGCGCGAGGCGCGCATCGACCGCGACACGCAGCGTCGACGAGATCGGCGCGTGGTCGACGGTGAACTCGCTCGACGCGCCCGCCACCGCGTCGACGATGCCCGAGAGCGCCGCGGAGACCTCGGCGTCGAGGGCCGTGTTGAGCGGGATGTACGCGCCTCCGTTGCCGAGCACCACGCACGCGACGAAGTTGTCGACCGTGGGGCACTGCGCGCGCGTGAAGAGGTTCGCCATCCCGAAGGTGAGAAAGTCGTGATCGGCGTACCAGCGCGTCGCCGCGCGCACGCGGTCGGGGCCCGTCGCGCCCCACCGCGCGACGTCGCGTGAGAAGTAGCGCCCGTCGTCGTTGGTGCCGATCTCGTCGGTCACGAAGAACGCCGCGCGCGTCGCCTCGGGGCGGAAGCTCCGTCGCGACGTCGGGTCCATCGGCGCGCGGCGGTCCATCACGTCGGTGGTGACGATGCCCGCGGCGAGGGGCTCCTCTTCTTGCCCTTCGAGGGGATACGGCGAGAGCGTGTCAGCCGCCTGGTCGCGGTAGGGCCGATAGGTCACCTGCCACGCGAGCTGCTGCGGGCCCATCGGGTCGGCGCCGTTGATCCACGCGAAGCCCGGGTCGTCGAGGTTGAGACCGTCGGCGCGGCTGCCCGCCTGCATCACGCCCACGCGAAAATCGATGCCCGCGGAGTTCATCTCGCGGAAGAAGCGCTCGGCCGTGTTTCCGAGGCGCTCCTGGTCGTCTTCCATCGAGCGCGACGTGTCGACGAGCCAGAGAAAGTCTGCCGTGACCGTGCGCGTCGCCGTCGTGCGCTGGCACGTCACGTCGAGCGTGGCGCTCGTGCGCGCGAGGCCCGAGGTGTTGGTCACGTCCTGGAGCCGGTACGCCGTGGCCCTCGACGCCGTCTCGTAGAAGCCTTCGGGCGCCGTGGCGAAGAGCATCACCGCGCGTCGGTCCGCGGGCCGGAGCACCGTGGTCACCTCGATCACGAAGGTTCGCTGCTCGAGGAACCCGCTCGCGTATGGGCCCGGGTTGAGCCCCGCCACGTCACGCGCCACGCGGTCTCGCACCACCGCGGCCGTCGTGGCGAGCGCCGTCACGCGGAACGACGAGCGCCGGTAGCTGAGCCCTTCCGACGTGGTTCCGCCGCGGCCGACGAGCACGGGCGTGGCGCCCACGGAGCTCGCGACGCGCCCTTCGAGCTCGCTCGCGGTGGTCTCGAGGTCGCGCTCCGTGGGGAACTCCCACACGAGCGACGCGACGTTGTCGGTGGGGTCGTCGCTCGCCACGATGCCCGTTCCGCCTGCGCCGCCGGGGTTGACGCGCGGTGTGCTCCACACGCTCTCGAACGCGAACTGCATCGATGAGCCGGGGAGGGTCACCGTGGTGGGCTCGACGAGCGCGTACTCGGGGCAGAGCGGGTCTGCGGGCTCGACCGCGAGCGACACGGGGCACTGCAGCGTCTCGCCCGTCGAGAGCGCGTACGGCGTCGACACGACGATGTCGTAGTCGCCCGAGGCGTCGGGGGTGATCGTCGCGGTGGGTCCTCCGTCGGAGCGCACCATCGCCCGCGAGCGCGTCGGCGCGCGTCGCACCGACCACACGTAGCCCGTGGGGCGCGGCACGACCTCGTCGATGCCGATGGCGAGCGGCGCCTCGACGCCCACGCGCGTCCGCACGCGCAGCGGACGGCACGCGGGCTCGATGGGGGCGGCGTCGCTCACCGACGCGTCGACGGTGAAGCGCAGGTCGCGCAAGCCGGTCTTGGAGCCGCACGCGCTCACGAGCGCGGCGCAGACGAGGGTCCTTCGAAGCATAGGGCCGCGAGTGTACGCCACGGGGAGACTGCGGTGGCAACGCGGGGGGCGTCGAAGTGGCGCGCGCGTCGGGGCGCTCGACGACGATCAGAGGGGAGGCGGAGGCTGCACGCAGACCTCGTAGGGCGCGACGTAGCTGCTGTTGGGAAAGGTCGTGACGCCCTCGAAACACCCGCCGCCGACGCCGTAGCCGATGAAGTCCGCCACGGGGTTGCCGTTGTTGGTGTACTGGAACACCAGCTCGTCGGGGTTGAGCTGCTGCCACGAACCGCTGTAGCCCGCGCCCGCGGCGGGGATCGTGATGGAGCCGTTGGCGTTGAACACCGTGTCGTGCGACGTGATCGAGCTCGGGTAGAGCTCGCACTCGAAGAACGACGTGAGCCCGGTGCCCGTGCAGTGGCGGTTGACCGCGGTCGATCCGCCCGCGATCACGTGGTCGATGTTCAGGAGCGCGGCGGTGTGCGTGCGGCTGTTGTTGGCGGTGTTCTCGGTGCCGCTGCGGCTCACCGTGGCCTGGAGGGTCACGGGCTCCGAGCTCTGCGGGATCGTGAGGTCGACGAAGAAAGGAAGGCTCGACCCGCGACCGATGCGCGCCACGGGGCAGGTGATCGCGGTGCCCGAGCGGGTGCAGCCCGCGGTCATGGCGCCGACCGTTCCGAGCACGGTGACCGTGGGGCTCGTGTGGGTGCGCGGGAGCTGGATCGTGAGCGTCGTGGCCGCGCTGGTCTGGTTGCCGATGTTGCTCACGCGCACCGTGTAGCGAACGGGCGCGTACACGTACACGTTGGCCGGCTGCGAGACGTTGACCGAGAGGTCTGCGCCCGCGTGCGCCGCGCCGGCGGCGAGCGAGACGGTGAGCGCAGCGGTCAGGGCGACGACCGAAGACAGATGAACGCGCATGCTTGTAGCTCCTCGTAGGGGTGTGAAGCGCACGACGAGACGTCACCGTCGACGGCGGCGCCCTCCGCGCCCCGTCGCCGCGGGTGACCGTCGGCTCGATCGGGGTGTACCTCGCAAAACAGCATGCGCAAAGCGATTTTCGAAGATCTGACGCCGTTTGACACGCAGACCCGATGTCGTACCCGATGTCACGGCGACGGTCTCTGACAGGGCGTTGTGACGGGCGGAGCGAGGTGCTCGCTAGGCGTGCGAGTGCGCGGGCGGGCCGTGGCCGAGCGTGACGAGCGGCGCGGCGTGGCCGCGGCCCCAGCGGTGGGCGCCGTGCATCCAGTTGTCGGCCTCGAGGAACATCATCGGGCACGCGTCGGAGATCACCGTGAGGCCCGCGCGTTCGGCGAGCGCGATGGCCTCGGGAGACGCGCTCCCGGGGCCCGCGCCGCGGTGGAACCACACCGCGCGAACGCCCGCAGAGACGCAGTCGCGCACCACCGCCTCGGCCTGCGCGGGCGGCACCATCAGGAAGGCCACGGTGGGGGGCGAAGGGACGTCGGTGACGCGCGCGTAGACCTTCGCGTCGCTGGCGCGGGCGTTCACGGGCACGACCTCGATGCCGTGCGCGGTCATCGAGTCGGCGACCATGCGAGAGAACTCCCCGGCCTTCGACGAGAGGCCCACGAAGATCACCCGGCGCGACGAGAGGAACTCCATCGCCTTCGCGGTCACGTCGCTGCGCCCCGGGAGCGAGAGACCGAGCGCGATCTGCGCGAGGCCCAGGAGGAGAAGGGTCGGCTGGAGGAAGTGAAAGGTCCTCAGGAGGATCACCTCGCCGAGGATCCAGCCCGCGAGCACGAGCCCCGCGAAGACGCTCGATCGCGGTGCGCTCTCGACGCGCCGGAGGTGCGCAACCGCGGCAAACATCGCGCTCCCTCCAACGACGCCCGCGAGGATGATCCCGGGCATGAGGAAGGTGCTGAAAGGCGTGTGCGCGAGGAGCGAGAGGGGCGTTCCCATGCTTGATCCGCTCGGGGCGGTGATGAACATCAGCCCTCCGGCGAGGGCGCTCAGGCCGACGACGAGGTCGAGGGCGAGGAGGATCGATCGACGGGTCATGGTGTGACCTCCTGCGCGCGGTCGAGCATCGGCCGTACCGGGCAGGGCCCGCATTGCCAGCCTCACGCGCCTCGTGGGACCCTCCTCGACCGATGGGAACGCTCTCTTCGCGCGTGAAGACCGCCGCGCTGCTCACGCTCGCCTCGCTCGCGGGGTGCACGCCCGACACGGAATCCGCGACGCCCGACGCGGTTGCCCCCACGACACCTTTCTCGTCGAGCCCGACATCGTCGTGGAGTTCGAAACCTCCGCCGACCCCGACGCGACCGACGACGCCGCGCCCCCACACGACCGAAGATGTCACCGCGCCCGACGCGACCGTCGACGACGCGCGCGCTCCCTCGACGTGACGCCCGCGACCGACGCGCCGCCGAGAACGTCGCGGTCGGCCCCGACGTGACGCCGCGAGACGTGGCCGTCACGCCCGACGTCACGCCGCCCCGCGACGTCGTGGTCGATCGCCCCGCGCCCATCGTCGACAGCGACGGCGACGGGTACCGCAGCGACGTCGACTGCAACGACCGCAACGTGCGCATCCACCCCGGCGCCGTCGACCTCTGCTCCGACGGCGTCGACCAGGACTGCAACGGCCGCGACGCGGTGTGCGCCTGCGCGAAGCGCATCCACGTGCTCGTCGACGACTACGGCACCGTCGACGGGCCGGGCCTCGAAGGGCGCAGCAACGGGTGCTGGGAGGTCCACTCGGTCAACGACCGCGTGCCCATGGAGTTTCGCCACTGCTTCAACGGCGCGAACAGCCTCTACGCGTGCGGCGGGCACATCCGCCAGATCGACGGCGCCAACTGGTACTACGACGACACCAACACCTCGCACGGCGGCAGCGACGCGACGATCATCCGTCAGTGCGCCACGCGCTGCGGCGCCTCGGCGACGCCGCAGGGGACGGGCTTCGTCACCATGGCCGCCTCGAACGGCTGGCGCTACGAGTCGGCGGGGATCTCGCCCGTGGTGTTCATCGCGCAGCTCTACTCGTCGGCGGCGAACGAGGCGCTCCAGTCGGGGTATTTCTCGAACTGGGCCTCGGCGCGCCGCGCGGCGCCGCAGGTGAGCTTCACGCACGCGAGCGCGGCGCAGATGAGCGCGTGGACGACGCAGGTGTGCGCCCGCCTCAACAACGGCAACTGGATGGCCTTCTACGTCGGCAGCGCGCGCAACGCGGCCTCGGGCGGACTCGGTCCGCTGCAGGCCGACGACTACCTCGCGTGGTCGCGCGCGCTCAACGCCTGCACGCGCTGACGGTCGCCGTCAGCGGACGTGGAGGGTGTACGTCACGTCGAGCGAGAAGCCCGTGTTGAGCGTCGCGGCGAAGCGGATCTGGTGATCGCCGCGCGAGAGCGGCGCGATGAAGAGCGCGTAGCCCGCGTCGACGGACTCGGGGCACACGAGGAAGCGACCGCGGCTCGCGCACTGCGCCTCGGTGGCGCCCCACGTGTTCGAGGGGTTGAAGTACGCGGCGAACACCGCGGTCTCTTCGTAGTACTGCGTGAGGTCGACGAGGGCGCGGCCGTCGATCGAGGCGCTCAGCGTCGCGCCCGCGACGGCGCCGCGGACGTAGCTGTACATCTCGGGGACCGTCGACGGCGGGTCGGTGAGCATCTGCACCCAGACCTGGTTCACCATCGGGAAGTACAGCGCCTTGCCTACGGGCACGGTGCACTCGCGCCGCGTCACGCCGCCGTAGTTGCCCGCGAGGAACCACACGTCGCCCGACTGCCCCTGCGCGCAGTTCGCGCCCGTCTCATCGGTCACCGGGTTGCGCTCCGCCGCGACGCCGAGCGCCCAGCGCCACCAGGCGACCTCCCACTCGCCGTAGCTGCGCCCGTGCGGACGCGACTGAGGCGGCGCGACCTGCGGGTTGTTGCGCGCGTGCTCGGCGTCGCATCGGACCTCCGACGTCGCCGTCGACGCCCCCTCGTCGACGCCCGCCCCGCACCCCGCGACCGTGAAGAGAGCGGCCGAGAGCAACACGTTGAAACGCGTCATGGCACGAACCTCCAGATCAGACTCCGCGCTGGCCCACGGAACCCCGCCAGCGAGTCACGCGGAGAGCAAGCGACGGTCCAATCGGGCGCGCCCCGCGATCTTCGTGGATTGCGCAGAATGCCTTGAATGTGTGCCGAAACGCGTGTGAACACGGCGCATCCGCGCGCGAACGCGGAGCACCCGCGAGAGATCGTGGCAGGCGCCGCCACAATGCGCCGTCGACGGAGCCTCGCGCACGCGCTGAGACCGTCGCGCACGGCTCGTCCGTAGAAGCGCACCATGCTCTCTCGAAGCGCGCTGTTCGGGGCCGTGGTCTTCTTCGCGTCGCAGGCCGGGGCGCAGCCGTGGAGGGCCGTCGTCGTGGCCCGCGCTCCGGGCTCCGAGGTCTTCTCCGCAGCGCCCGTTCAGGCGCGCGTGGGCGAGCGCGTGACCCTCGCCGCGGTGCTCACGGGGCCTCGCGGGAGGGTCGTCGGTCCGCCCATCTCCGTCCGTCTCGGGGCGCGCGTCGTACGCGCGGAGCCCTTCGCGGCGGGCGTTCAGACGCGATGGCTGCGCGTCGTTCCGCGCATGGAGCACGTCGACACGCCGTCGCCGAACGCGGGGCTCTCGTCGTTCTCGAACGCGGTGCTCTTCGGTCCCCGTCACGGTCGCTGGCTCGGCTACGACCGCCTCGAATACGAGACCCGCGCGCTCGCGCCCGACGAGGCCGCGCCCACGCCCGAGGGACTGCTCACCGCGGAGCGCGCCACGCTCACAGCTCCGCACGACGGCGCGGGCTCGATGTGGTTCAGCGCCGAGGTCACGCTCCCTGACGGCGCGGTGGTGCGCGCGGCCGACGGATCCACGGTCGATCGGCTCGGGCTCTCTCGCAGCGTGGCGCGCGTGAGCTTTCGCAGCGACGACGGCTACCTGGGCTGGCTCTCGACGTACTTCGGCGTGCCCAACGTGTTCGGCTCCAACGGCGCGGGCGGAGACCACCAGTCCGATCGGTACACGGGCGCCGACTGCGCCGACGTGCTCGTGGGCGCGCTGCGCGCGATGGGGAACCGCGCCGTTCCGTACCTCTCCGTCGCGCAGATCGGAGAGGCCGCGGCGAGGGTCACCGGGGTGCTCACCCTCGACGGCGCGGGGCAGGTGCGCGCGGCCTCGGGCGCTGTCGTGACGCTGCGCTGGGGGCGCGACGTGCTCCCCGGCGACCTCGTCACGCTCGGCTACCGAGACGACCCGGGGAACAGCCTCCCGCGCGCGTGGGATCACATCGGCGCGCTCGTGCGAGACGACAACGGCGACGGCGCGCTCGACGGCGCGGACATTCTCCGTCACATGGGCGGACGGGGCCTCGAAGACGCGACCTTCCTCCACGCCGGACCGATGCAGATCGCGGTGTGGCGGTGGCGCGCGCCGCGCGGGCGGTGACGTTCGATCTGCTCAGGCGCTCGCGACGACGCGCACGGCGAGGGGAGAGACCCAGTGCTTCTCCTCGTCGGTGTAGTAGAGGTAGGCCCGCGAAGCGGCGCCGGTGTAGCGCCCGGGCACGGCGGCCACGAGCGAGAGCGTGAGCACCTTGCGCGCCCCCGCGGAGAGCCCGCGGAAGTAGAGCACCACGTCGCGGCCGCGCGTCTCGACGAAGTCGACCTTCGACTCCTTCACGAGCTCCTTGAGCTGATCGGGGCGCGTCTCGAGGCCGCCGGGGAGGCCCACGATGGCGACGGTCATGGGCACGTCGTCGTTCGAGATGTTCACCACGCCCACCTCGAGGTCGACGGCCTCGCCCTCGCGCACCTCGTCGCGCGCGAGCGCCGTCGCGAGGCGCACCTTGCAGCCCGCGGCCGACACCGGCGTGCGCGCGTTGTAGCGGACCTGGAGCGAGTAGGGCATCGCGCTCCCCCCGTCGACCTCGACGGAGACGCGGTGCTCGCCCGCCGTGAGCGCGCTCGCGAACGACGGGAACTCGATGGGCCCGCTCTGATCCGCGCTGAACTGCGCGCTCGCGACGAGCCTGCCGTCGAGCATGACGCGCGCGACGCCGTCGGCGCCGGGGGAGGCCCGCGCGGCGTCCCAGGCCACGATGGCCTTGAGCGCGAGGATGGTCGACTGCGTGGCGCCGAAGCGTCCGCCCTTGCACGCCGAGAGCACGAACTCCATCGCGCGGGCGCACTGCGCGGAGAACGACGGCGCCCGCAGCCACGCGAGGATCGCGAGCGAGGTCGTCTCGAGCGCGAGGCTCGCCCCGCCCGAGCGCGTGATCGAGGTGTTCGCGCCGCGGAGCGCCCCGTCGTCGCCCTGCTTCTCGGCGAGGCGCTGCATCGCGGCGGTCGCGGCCTCGTCGCCCACGTCGAGGAGCACGTTCGCCGCGAGCGCGAGGATGTACGGGTCGGCGCTCTCGCGCGAGAGCGTCCGCACGCGGGCCACCTCGGCCTCGATGCCCTGCACGCCAGACTGCGAGAGGGCCCAGGTGATGTACGCGTCGGTCACGTCTTGCGGCGCCGCGCCGAAGGTGTCGAGCGAGAGCGAGTTGCGCGTGAAGCCGCCCTTTCCGTCGCGCTTCGAGAGGAGCCACTGGCGCGTGCGGTCGAGCATCGCGCCGTCGACGGCGAAGACCTTCGCCATGTCGGTGAACTCCATCACGCCGTACGCGGTGAGGGCCTCGTGCGCGGGGCGATCGCCGCCCCACCACTCGTAGCCCTTCTCCTTGCACTCGTAGCCGACGAGGCGCTGGTAGCCGCGCTCGAGGAGGTCGCCCGCGCGCTTCGCGAGCTCTGGCGCGACGCCCGCGTGCGACGCGAGGTACTGCATCACCATCACGTTGGGGTAGTTGCTGGAGCTGGTCTGTTCGAAGCACCCGCAGGGCTCGCGGAGCAGGGCCTCGACGGCGCGCACGAGCGACGCGAGCGGCGTGGCGTAGGCCACGAGCTCGGTCACGAGCGAGCCGGGCTCGACCTCGTCGGGGATCGTAAGCCCGTGAACGGCGCCGTCGCCGAGGCGTCCGCCCGCCGAGAGCGCCGTGGGGAAGCCCGCGGGCACCACCTCGACGGTGCGGGTCACGTCGTCGCTCGCGCGCGCCCCGCTTGAGCGCACGCGCACGGGCACGGCGCCCATGCCGCTGCCGACGGAGAGTTCGAAGCGCACGCGGGCGCGCTCGTCGGCCGAGAGCGAGAGGCGACGCGAGGTCTCTCCGCGCGCGGTGATGGGGTCGACCACCACGAGCGAGAGCTCGGATTCGAGGGAGCGCGCGGTGCCGTTGACCGCCGCCACGGGGAGCTCGATCACGTCGCCCGCGGTGACCTCGAGGGGGAGCTTCGGTTCGAGGTAGAAGGGCCTCCGCGCTTCGACCGTGGCGTCTCCCTCGCCGAGCGCGCCGACGCCCGTGAAGCCATCGGCGCGGACGCGGAAGGTCGTCACCGAGTCGCAGAGCGCGAACTCGACGCGCGCGATGCCCTTGTCGTCGGTGCGAACGGCGGCGTTCCAATAGAGGGTCTCGGCGAAGTCGGTGCGGTGCTCGGGCGAGGTCTCGGGGGCGCGGTGCGCGAACTCGCGCACGGGCACATACAGAGGCAGCGCAGGCTCGGCCCAGAACCTCGGCGGCGCGGGCGCTCCGGGGGCGGGCGCGAATCCCGGCGCGACCATCGGCGGCGCGATGGGCATCGCGATCGCCGCGGGGGGCTCGTCGCCGAACACCTCCTTCGCGATGTCGAGATCCTCGACGGCGAGCGCGTCGACGGGGAGCGCCTGCGCGACCGCCTCGACAGCGGGCGCAGGCATCGGGGCGGGCATCGGGGCGGGCATCGGGGCGGGCATCGGCGCGGGCCTCGGCGCGGGCGCCTGCGCGGGCTTCAGCGCGGGCATTCCGAGGCGCATCGGCGCGGGTGCCGCGGGCCTCGGCGCTGCGGCTGCGAGCTCTTGCCGCACCGCACCGGGAGGAGCCCCGAAGGCGACGCCAGGGGCCTGCGGCATCGGCATCGGCGCGACGGGGCGTCGGCGCGCGAGGGCCCGCTCGGCCTTGTCTCCGTGATCCGTGACGAAGTCTTCGACGCGGTAGAACGCGAAGCGTCGCCAGCCCTGCGTGCCGAGCAGGAGGTCGGTGCGCATCGGGGCCTCGTCGCCGCCCGCGAGGTAGACGTGGGCGTCGCAGAGCTCTCGCACGTCGCTGCCGAGGAGGCACTGCACCGGGAGCCGCGGGGCGCGCTCGCGTCGCTCGATGGTCTCGAGCACGGCGTCGTCGACGGCGGCGAGAGAGACCGTCGCGACGGCGGGCTGGTTCTTCTCGTCGCGGGCCTTGATGGTCACCTCGACCTTGTCTCGCAGGCCCGCGCGCGACGGCGACGCGGTCACCTCGAGCGTGAGCTCCCGCGTCGGACGGAGGAACACCAGGCGCTCGGCGCGGGGCAGCCCCGCGGCGTCGAAGAGCGTCGCGCGCAGCACGCCGTCGGCCGTCTGCGGCGGCGTGAGCACCACCTCCTGGGCCTCGCCGGGGCGGAGGTCGACGGGGTAGCTCGCGAGCTCGCGCTCTCGCTGCGAGAGGATCACGCGGGCCTCGCCGTCGCCCGTCGACGCGACGGAGAGCTTCACGGGACGCCCTGCGCGATAGGCGTCTGCGAGCGCGCGCAGCGCGAGGCCCTCACGCTGCACCTCGGGGAGCGGATAGAGGTCCGTCACGCCCGCGGGCTCGTCGAGGGCGAGCGCGTAGGCCTTGCCGGGCTTCGTCGGGGTGAACTCCACGCGGCCGCGTCCCTCGTGCTCGGAGCGGAAGCGCGCGAGCACGGCGCCGTCTCCGTCGATCACGCGACCGGCGATGTCGGCGGGCTTCCCTTTGGGTGTGCGGGCTTCGAAATAGAGCCTCGCGACGAGGCCCGCGACGAGGTCTCCCCCCTCGGGAAAGAGCTCGACCTTCACCCGGTTGACCACGATGGGGATGGTCTTCGCCGCGGTCTCCTGCACCCCTCCGTCGCGCACGATCATCACGAGCGTGCCCTCGCCGTCACGGATCGCGCGCGGGAGTTCGAAGGTGGCCGCGCAGCGTCCGCGGGCGTCGAGGGTGAGCTCTCCGCGCGACACCTCGGCGCCGTCGACGGTCGCCACGGCGGTGACCTTCGCCCCCTCGGGAAAGCCCCCCTCGGCGCGCGTGACCGAGAGCGTGGCCGAGACGATATCCCCGGGCCCGTAGGCCTTTCGCGCGAAATCGATGTCGGTCTTGAGCCGCGGGACGCGGTACGAGCGGATGGCGAAGGTGAGCTCCGCGGGCGCGTCTCCCGTGTGGTTGAAGCGCAGCGCGACGGTGTACTCGCCGCCGGGCTGCTCCTTGGGGATGTCCCACGAGAGCGCGGCGACGCCGAGCTCGCTGCGGGTGTTGCCTTCGAACACCTTGTCGCCGCGAGCGCCGCGCACCTCCCAGCGCACGACGATGTCTTGCGAGGGCACGCGCGTGAACGCGTCGAGGAGCGCCGCGCGGGCGTAGACGCGCTCGCCGGGCTTGTAGACAGGCTTGTCGGTGGCGATGTGCGCGAGGAGGCGCTCCGCGGGTCCGAGGTTCGGCGGCGGCGGCGGCGCAGGCGGCGTCGGCTTCGAACGGAACGCGTCGAGGATCTTGTCGAGGATGCCCATGTGAACCTCCGCCCTGTGGTGAGCGCCGCGGAGGATACCGACGAAGCGCCGCCGTGGGGCAGCGCCTTCGTGCGGGTCGGGCGGTTGTTCGGCGGGCTGCTACGCGGCGGAGGTCCCCTGCGCGTCGGGGAGGCTGCGGCCCTCGGCGATGCCGGCCATCTCGGCGGCGAAGCGGAGGAGCCCTTCGCCCCATCCCCCGAGGATGTACGTGCGCTCGTAGAACTCGGGCACGAGCGTGTCGCGGTAGCCCGCGACCTGCACCAGGAACACGTTCACCTTCGGGTTCACGCGCTCGCGGTACGCGGCCACGAGCATGGGCACGTCGATGTACTCCGTCGAGCCCCAGGTGAAGTCCGCGTAGGCCTTGCGGTCGATGCCGTAGAGCCCGCCGTGCCCCGCCTGCATGTCCGAGAAGATGAACACCGTGTCCCAGTGCTCGCGCGTGCGGATGGCCTTGTCCCAGAAGAGCCACACGCCGTTCTCGGTACCGCCGCCCACGGACGCGCCGAGGCGCTCGACCTCCTCGAGCTGCTGCATCACCGAGGACTTCGGGCGCACGACGTAGTCCTTGAGCTCGTCGCCGAAGACGCCCACGTGGCCGTCGTCGGCGCACTGCGCGGCCAGCACGCCCGTGAGGTTCGCGATGGTCGCGACGGCCATCTTGCCCATCGACGACGTGGTGGCGCCGCGCGCCGAGCCGCTGTTGTCACACAGCGACATCACGCGCCCGCCGAGCCACGGGAGGTTGCCGAGCGAGGTCGTGAGGCACCGCTCGATCGCGTCGAGCGCGGCGCCCGAGGCCTTGTCGCCCTCCTTCACCGCGCGGTACGCGGAGAAGTAGCGGAAGGGGAGCTGCCTGCCCTTGCGCGCGCCCTCGATGAGCGCGGCGCTCCACTCCTTCGCGGAGACGTCCGCGCCGAGGAGGTTGCGGAGGTTCCGCAGGAGCGCCATGTGGCCCATCCTGGGCAGCGCCTCGCGCCACGCGGCGGTGTTCGAGCCGCGCGCCGAGATGATCGACTCCCAGGTCTCGTCGGTCGTGGTGAGCGCCGACTTCGCGAGGGCGTCGACGTGCGGCGACTTCGCGTGGACGAGGTTCACCACGTCGACGGTCTTCACGGCGCGGCGCTCCATGCGGTACTTCGCGAGCTCGTAGGCGCTGAAGCGGCGGAGCGCGTCGGCCCACGCGCGCTTGAGGGCGTTGGGCACGGGCTTTCCGTAGCGCCAGAGCTGATACGCGAGGCCCACGGCGGGCTCGTCGCCGCGGCGCACGATGCCGGGCGCGTAGCGTCGCACGAGGCCCGTCCCGCGCACCTTCGGGTGATGCGCGGCGCGGACGAGGATCACCTGCGGCGTCGTGCGGACGTGCTCTTCCGAGCGCAGCCACACGGCGAGCTGGAGCGTCGCCTCGGCGTCGTGGTCGAGCGCCGCGTCGATGGCCGACTCCATGAGCTCCGACGGCGACGACGCGCGCCACGACACGGGGTCGATGGCGTGGAGCGTGTCGCGCAGGTGCGAGCGCTGCCCGTCGGTGAGCGTCACGGCGCGAGCGCGCGCGGGCTTCTCGGACGTCGTGGGCTTCTCGTCGTGGTAGTACATCGGCTCGCCGAAGAAGCACGACGCCGCGGCGATGCGGAGCTGCACGAGGGGCGAGCGGACGTCATACGAGGGGCCGCCCATCCAGTTGAGGTGCGCGCCATCGGGGAGCGCGCGGGCGGCGGGGGACTTCTTCGAAGACTTCGTGGCGTTGAAGCGAGCCATGACGTTGACCTCCACGGAGGCGTTGGTTGCGCTTCCGATGCGAGACACCGCGGCCCCTCACACCCCACGCGTGAGAGACCGGGAACGAGTAGAGCGCCCGTGGCGCGCGAGAACGGTGATCGACGGTGTGTTTCGTTTCGATTGAAGTAACCGTCGATCTCACTGCGCGCGCCACAGGCGCCGGTGCCAGGAGCGGGACTCGAACCCGCGACCGCGTCCGTGATGAGGAAGTAACCGGTCGACTCACTGCTCCCGCGTGGCGAGAGAGGACACTGCGTCCGGTTTGTTTTCGTGCTCTACCGCTGAGCTACCCTGGCGTGCCGGACCCTGTTGCGCGGCCCGTGCCACGGCCCGAGCGCAAGGCCCCGAAGCGCGAATTCGCGGGGGTTGTACGAGATCCGAGCACTTCTCAGCCCGTGCGAGGGCTGATCTCACGGTATCGCGATTGATCTTCTCGTCTCGGTTTCGATCCGTGAGTTCAGCGGTGATGGCCGAAGGTCGTGCGGATGTGGGCGAGCACCGCGCGGCGCTCGGACTCCGTGAGGCGCCCCGCGAAGCCCGTCATCGCCGTGCCGGGAACGCCGCGCTCGATCGATCGGAGCAGCACGTCGTCGCTCTTCGCGAGGCGCGTGGCGTCGCCGACGAAGTCCGCGGCGAGGCGTCCGTTGAGGCCGCGCCCGTCGGCCTGGTGGCAGGTGGCGCACTGGGCCTGGTAGAGGGCCGCGCCGCGCGCGGTGTCGGGCGAGGCGGCACGCGAGGCGCCGCCCACGAGGCCCGCGCCCACGCCGCGCGCCATGAGGCTCGCGAAGACGACCGTGAGCACCATGCACGCGAGCTCGTAGTAGTGCAGCCGACGCAGGCGATGGACCTTCGAAGTGTCGGGGGCCTCCCCCGCCGCGATGCGCGTGCGCCAACGGATGAAGGTCAGCATCGAGGGCGTCTCGAAGGCCCACGCGAGGGTGAGCGCGGCCATCTTGGCCCAGAACATCGCGCTGTGGACATAGAACGCCGTGCCCTTCTCGAGGGGGCCGAAGGCGCGCCAGAAGCCGCTCCCCATCCACACGAGCGCGACGACGCCCGAGACGTTGTCGATGGTGAGCACGCGGCGGATGCCCGCCTCGTCGAGGGGCTCGCCGAGCGCCCGCTCACGGAGCACGAGGGCGCAGAGGCCGAGGGCGAGACAGAGCAGGTGCACCGAGGAGGCGAACGCCGAGAGCCACATCGCCGCGCAGCATCACCGCGGCCGCGACGAAAGGTCAATCACGGAGGTGATCTGCCCATCGCCACGGGCGGCCCGGAGGGTGCACAATCGCCGCCCGAACGATGCGCCGCGATGCTCCGTCGATGATGCTCCTCGCCGCCGTGACGCTCGGCGCGTTCGGCGTCTTCGCGCGGGGAGACGCGGTGAACGTGCGCGCGATGTTTCACCACGGAGACCGCCCCGTGCGCGTCGGGAGAGCCCCGGCGGACGTGGGCGACGGGACCTCCGAGGCGTGTGCCGCCTGCCACGCGGAGATCGCCGACGAGTGGCGCGCCTCGCAGCACGCGACGTCGTGGAGCGACGAGCTCTTTCAAGCCGCCTACGCCGTGGAGCCCATGCAGTTCTGCCGCAACTGCCACGCGCCGGGCGCCCGCGCGGCGCGCGTCCCCGACGTGAGGTCGCAGCGCGAGGGGGTGTCGTGCGCGATCTGTCACGTGCGCGACGGACACGTGCTCGGCCCCGGTCGCAACCGCCCTCCCGCGGCGGGCGGACACGCCTTCGAGGCCGTCGTCGCGATGCGCACCACGGCCTTCTGCGAGGGGTGCCACCAGTTCAACTTTCCCGGTGACTCGGGCGCGCGCGGAGAGGTCTTCGCCACCGACGAGCCCATGCAGGACACGCACGCCGAGTGGGCCATGAGCGCCTCGGCGACGCAGGGCGAGCACTGCCAGGACTGCCACATGCCGTGGGTCTCCTCGCCCGACGGGCGGCGCCACAGGAGCCATCGCTTCCCCGGCGGCGGTGACCGCTCGCTGCTCGCCAGCGCGGTGCGCGTCGAGGGGAGCGCGCGCGCCACCGAGCGCGAGACCGTCGTGTCGGTGACCGTCTCGCCCGGACGCATCGGTCACTCGTTTCCGACGGGAGACCTGTTTCGCAGGGCCGAGCTCAAGGTGTGGCTCGACGGCGACGAGGCCCACGCGCAGGTCGTCGCCATGGCCCGCGAGTTTCGCCCCGAGCTCGAGCGCGATCCCCACGGCCGCATCGTCTTCGTGCGACGCCAGTCCCTCGACACCCGCGTCGCGCCGCCCGGCGTCGGCGTCGCGACGCCCACCGAGCTCCGCTTCGCCGCGCGCGCCGCCACCGTGCGCTGGCGCCTCGACCACCTCCTCATGCCCTCTCCCATGGCTGCGTCACAGGGCTTCGGAGAGCCGCGCGTGCGCACCACCGTCACCGAAGGCCGCTTCGAAGTCGCCCCCCAAGGAGCCCCCCCATGATGGTTCGTATCCGAACGATCGCCTCGGCGCTCGCCCTCTGCGCCGCCGTGATCGCCCCCGCGGCGCGCGCGCAGACCGTCGCCGAGCACGACAACCGCGCCCCCGCGGAGCCCGCCGCGCCCGTCGCGAACGCGGAGCCCGGCGAGCTCGACGCGCCGCCCGTCCCCGCGGTGCCCGAGGCGCTGCAAGCCCGCGTCGACGCCCTCGCCAGCGTCGTCGAATCGACCGAGGAGTGCTTCACCTACCACGGCGAGCGCAGCGAGCACATCGCGGACCCCGCCTGCGGACGGTGGTACGCCTCGCTCCAACGCGGAGGCTCCGCCGCCGCGCACGCTATCGGCCTCGCGCTCATGCGCCCCGAGGGCGCGGAGCACAACCTCATGAGCGTCGATGGCTCCGAGCAGCGCGGCCCGCGGCTCATGCAGGTGCTCGCCGCGACGCGCGCCCCCGAGGCCGTGCCCTACATGCTCAACCACCTCGCCGATGTGGCCCGTCGCGACACGCAGTTCTGGGAGCTCGAGCGCGAGATCCTCCGACAGCTCGGGCGCGTCGCGGGCGACGACCCGATGCCCGTCGCGCCGTGGGAGCGCAACGCCCTGAACACGGCCGACGCGCGACGCCGCGTCGTGACCTCGTGGATCCGCTGGTGGCGCGCGCACGGCGCAGACACCCCCGCGCAGCGCGCCGCCGCGATCGAGTCGCACGCGCTCGGGGACCTCAACGCAGAGGATCCCGCCGTGCGCTTCGCGGCCATTCAGCGCCTCGCGACCAACCCCGTGCACGGCCCCGCGGCGACGGCCTCGCTGCGTGACCTCCTCGCGCGCCGCGACCTGCCCGCGCGCGCCGCGGTGTACATCCGTCGGTGGGCGCAGCGGACGCACGTCTCGATCGCCGCGCCGGTCACCGTCGCGAGCAACGCAGCGGTCGCGCCTCGATGATTCGGCTACGAACGATCTCCGCCGTCGCGCTCGCCACCGCGTGTCACGCCGCGGTGCAGACGCCTCCGCCCGTGGCCGCGCCCGCGGTGGCCGCGCCCGTGGTGACCCCGCCCGTGGCGACCGCGCCCGTCGAGGCCACCGCGGGGCCGTTGCGCTACACGGCCATCGCGGCGGACGGCGCGTCGGCGTGCGCGCTACGCAGCGACGCGACGGTGTGGTGCTGGGGCAGCGACGAGGTGGGTCTGCTGGGCGACGGGGCGCCCGCCGAAGACCGCGCCGAGCCGCAGCAGGTGCCGGGCCTCACCGATGTCGTGCGCATCGCGATGCAGAGCGGCCTCGCGTGCGCCCTCACCCGCTCGGGCTCGCTCTCCTGCTGGGGGAAGTGGGGCACCAACCGCGACGACGACAGCGACTGCGACCGGTCGCCCCTCACCGCGAGCGCCGTGAGCGACCTGATCGACGTCGCGATCTCGCCGAGGGAGGTGTTCGCCGTTCGACGCGACGGCGCGGTGGTCCAGTGGCTCCGCGCCGCGGCCGGGGGCTTCGCGCGCGACGCGCCGCGACCCGCGCACCTCGACGACGCGACGCGCGTGGCCGCGTCGGGCGCCGCGACCTGCGCGGTGACGCGGTCGGGTCCCGTGCGTTGCGTGACGCCGCGGGGGCCGCAGAGCTTTCCCTACGAGCCGGGCGCGGTGCGGGAACTCGTCGGGGGCCTGTGGCACATCTTCGCGCTGCGCGGTGACCGCGCCGAACGGCTCGCGTTGCCGACGCCCTCAGACCTCCCGCGCACGCCCGAGTCGTTCACGGACGTGGTCGCGCTCTCGCAGGGCGATCAGGCCTGGGCCGTCGCGACGCGCGACCGCGTGACCCTCTGGGGCAACGCCGAAGACCTCGACGGAACGGGCGTCCGGGGCTCCACTTCTGACACCGCCGAGAGGCAGCCCGTGACGGGTCTCCCCCCCGTGCGCCTGCTCGCGGTCGGCGGGAACTTCGTGTGCGCGGTGCTCGAAGGCACCGAGCTTCGCTGCTGGGGCGACAACCAGCACGGCCAGCTCGCAGCGCGCGCGCCGCGCTGGCGAATGGTTCCCGCGGGCGGCGCCGCGCTCACGGGCGTTCGCGACCTCGTCAGCACGGAGGACGGCCTCTGCGCCACCTTCGAACGCGGCCCCGCGCGGTGCTGGAACAGCAGGTCGAACCTCAACGCCCTCTTCGACATCGGCGTGACCGCGAGCGCGCTCCCTCGACCCCGCGTGGGGCTCGGCGACGCCGCCGGCATCGCGTCGCGCGGCTTGTCGTGCTGCGCCCTCTCCCACGAAGGCGCGCTGCGGTGCGCGCGCGCGCTCTACCCCGATCCCCCCGAAGAGTCCGGTGACCTCGAGGAGCCGCCGGAGGCGCCTCCGCCGCGCGAGGAGTTCGACACGCCGACGCTCCCATCTCCCGGCGTCTCGATCGCGGGAGGGAGGTCGGCCCTCTGCGTCTCGATGCGTGACGGCACCGTCGCGTGCGACACCTCTCGGGGCACCCAGATCACGACGCCGCTGACCTTCACCCGCATCGCGGGCCTCACGGGCGTGACCCGCGTCCAGACCTTCGAGCACGCGATCTGCGCGCTCTCCGACGGCGCCCCGCCGCGGTGCTGGGGGCGCGACCTCGAGTGGGGTCTCATCTCTCGCAGCGCGCGCGCTGTACAGCCGCGTCCGATCGCGCGCGACGACCTCGGCGCGGTGATCTCGCTCGCCGTGAGCGCAGGGCACGCGTGCGCGGTCGAGCGCGGCGGCGCGGTGCGATGCTGGGGACGCGGCCGCGCGGGTCAGCTCGGCACGGGCGTGTTCTCCGAGCGCGCGACGCCCGTCGAGGTGACCGGCGCGCGCGGCGCCGTCGAGGTGGCCGTGGGAGACACGCACTCCTGCGCGCGCATGGAGAACGGCACCGTGCGCTGCTGGGGCGACAACGGCGACGGACAGCTCGGCGACGACGGCGCCACGCGATCGCGCACGGAGCCCGCGGAGGTGCCCGGCCTCGACCACGTCACGAAGGTCGTCGCGAGCGGATCGCTCACCTGCGCGCTGCGCGAAGACGGCACCGTGTGGTGCTGGGGCGGCGCGCCGGGGCAGAGCTACGGCGACGGCGTCTTCGGGCCGCACCTGCGGCCCTCTCAGGTGCGCGCGGAGTAGCGCGCCCCGCGCATCACCACATCACGGGCGGCGCGGCCTCTCGCGCCGCGCGGATCGCCGCGAGGAGCGGCTCGTGGAGCGGTCCGTTGCTCGCCATGAGCTGCCCCGCGCGCACGTCGACAGGGGCGCCGTCGAGGTCGCTCAGGCGCCCGCCCGCTTCGAGCACCATGAGGGCGCCCGCGGCGACGTCCCATGGCTTGAGCTTGCGCTCCCAGTACGCGTCGAAGGACCCATCGGCCGTGAGGCACAGGTCGAGCGCCGCGGAGCCGCAGCGACGGACGCCGCGGGTGCGGCGCGTGAGCGCGCAGAACTCTCGGAGGTTGTTCTCGGCGTCGGTGTGCGCGTCGTACGGAAAGCCCGTCGCGAGGAGCGACTCGGCGAGCGTCGCGGTGCGCGTGACCTGGCACCGTCGGCCGTTGCGCCACGCGCCGCTTCCCTTCGCCGCGCGGTACTCGGCGTCGAGCGAGGGGGCCACCACGGCGGCGGCGAGGGGCGTCGGGCCGTCGAGCAGACCGATCGAGACGCAGTAGAAGGGGTGGCCGTGCGCGAAGTTGGTGGTTCCGTCGAGGGGGTCGGCCCAGAGCACCGGACGCTCGCCCGAAGGCGCGCCGCCGCGCTCCTCGGCCACGACGTCGAAGCGCGGGAGCCGCTCGCGAAAGCGCGCCACGAGCAGGGCCTCGGAGGCCCGGTCATATTTCGTCACGAGGTCGATGGAGCCCTTGTGCTCGACCTCGACGCCCGTGTGCCACCCCGCGCGGAGCAGCGCCGCCGCCTCACGCGCGATGTCGAGGAGCGTGTGTGAGACCTCGTCGAGGTCCTCGCGAGAGAGGTTCATCGGACGCGACGACTATCACATCCCGCTGCGGAGGAGTTCGAGCACGCGCGCGATGCCCATGGTGATCGACGAGTCGCCGACGCCCGCCACGGAGCCGTTGAACTTGTTGACGATCTGCATGGTGCGCAGGTCGACGACGAAGAGGCTCTCGCGGATCCCGTAGGTCATCAGCGTGCGGGTCACGCGCTCGGCGGGGGGGGTCGATCACGGCCGTCACCGGGAGGCGGTACGTGTTGATCCACGCGTCGAGGTTCGCGCGCGGCGTGAAGGACAGCGCCGTCGACTCGAGGATCTCGACCACCGCACCGCCCGCAGCGAGCACCATCGGTCCTTGCACGGCCAGATCACGGGCCGCGTGCTGACAGCCGGGTCAATAGAACTCCGAGAGGTGCACGAGGGCGTAGTGGCGCCCCGTCTCGCGCACCGTCTGGAGCGTCATCGGGCCGTAGGGGAGCGTGGTCGAGACCGCGCGTCCGTCGAGGTTCTGGTAGCCCTCCCACGAGAGGTTCGCGAGGATGTCTCCCTCGCGGTTTCCATAGGGCCCCGCGGGGTACGGACCGACCGCGACGGGCGCGTCGGTCGCCATGACATCCGTCGCGGACACGTCACGCGCGGTGACGTCCGTCGCGGTGACATCCGTCGCGGTGACGTCGCTGGCGGTCACATCGCTGGCGGTCACGTCGCTCGCGGTGACATCGCGCGGGGTGACGTCGGCCACGGTCACGTCGCGCACGTCGGGTGCGCTGCGATCGACGGGGGTCACGAGGTCGGCGAGGGCGTCGTCGACGGAGGTGTCGCGGGCGACGTCGCTCACCGCGTCGGCGGTGACGTCGGGCGCCGCGTCGGCGGTCACCGGAGGCGCGGTGGTGGCGTCATCGCACGCGGCGAGCGCGAGCGTGAGCGCGAGGGTCAGACGGGTTCGCATCGAAGGGTTCACCTCAGGGGACGGATGCCGATCCAGGTCACGTAGGAGATGCCTGTTCCGGGGTCGGTGGTGGCAGACATTCCGTCGGCGGAGACGTGTCCCCTCGCGACGACGATGGGGTGACCCGCGGTGGGCGGCACGCTGAGGATGTCCTGCCCGAGCGCGACGAACTCGACGGCGCTGCCCGCGGCGAGGCCCGCGCGATTCGCGACGCGCACCGCGACGGGGTGATCGGCGAGGAGGTTGAACGGACCGAGCGCCCACAGCGCCGTGAGGTTGGCCTCGCGCGCGAACGCGGGCGCCTGCGCCATCGGGACGTAGGTCACGCGGAACCGCCGCCCGAGCTCGCCGAGGAGCGCGTCTTCGAGGTCGAACTCCAGCGTTGTTCCCGGTGAGACCGTGAGGGTCACGTCGCCCGCGGTGAAGGTCCCCCCCGCGCTGCCCATCGGGAGCAGCGGGCCCATGTCGGCGTAGCGGGGAACCGCCACCGGCGCGGGCATCGTGACGACCCCGTCGACCGCCGCGGGCGAGCGCACATACACGCTCGCGTGATCGGGCCTCCCGTGCACGAGCAGCGAGTAGACCGACGTGTCGATGAAGTCTCCGACGGGGACGGTGAACTCTCCCGCCGCGTCGGAGGTCGTCGCGTAGCAGGTCGTGCTGCAGTACGTGACCACCGTGTTGCCGAGGGCCGCGCCCGTCGCGTCGACCGCGCGACCTCGCACGCGCAGCACGCACGCGACGTTCGAAGCGTCGGGGCGCACCGAGCACGGCGGCACGTCGTCGTCGGGTGTGCTGTCCTCGGCGACGTCGGCGGGCGCATCCCGGCCCGCGTCGACCGCCGCGTCGGGCGTCGACGAGGAGGTGCCGCAGCCCGCGATGGCGAGCGCGATGAGTGTGAGGGAGAGGGGAGAGAGGCGATTCAGCGGTGCCACCAGGGCCGCGATGCTACGCGGTCCGGTGGCGCGCTGTCAGCGAATCAGGGAGCGGCGAGGGGCGAGACGCTGAGCACGTAGCTCGTGACCGCGTCGGTGGTGACCGGCGGGTTGACCGACGTGTCGTTCACGCCGCGGATGCAGACGTAGTACGTGCCGGCCGCGAGGCCGCCCGCGTACGACTGGATCGCGCGGCCGCCGTCGACGTGGGCGCACGAGCCCGAGCCGAAGGGACCGTTCTGCGTGGCGATGCCGCGGATCGTGGTGCCGTCGGGGCTGTACACGTCCATGGCGAGGCGTCCGCCGATGTTGACGCGGCAGCGGCCGTTGCCGTCGGAGACCATCGCGACGATGCGGCCCATGGCGGGCACGGTGACCGCCACGCAGTCGACGTCGAGGCGGCCGAGGGCGCCGGTGATGAGCGACGGGGTCGTGATCGCGCGGGCCATCACGTTCGTCGGGGCGTCGTTGGGCTCCATCTCGGGGGTCGTGGTGCCCGAGCAGGTGCCGGCGTTGAAGGCCGACGCGAGGCAGTACTGCATCGCGGGGCACGCCGTGGTGCCGTTGATCGGGTCGCAGGCCATGCCCGCGGTGACCGCGCGCTGGCACACGCCGCCGCTGAGGGCGGAGCCGTTGCAGGTGAGGCCCGTGGCGCAGGGCATGTCGCCCGTGCGGCAGTCAGCGCCGGCGACGGAGCCGTCGGGCTGGCAGGTGCCCATCGTCTGGCTGCCCGCGGCGAGCACGCACGAGAGGCCCGTGCCGCAGCGCGAGTGGAGGCGGTCACAGGCCGCGCCCATCATGGTGCTGACGGTGCCGCAGAGGCCGTTGCCGGTGTCGCTGCTGCACACGAGCGAGCCCGAGCAGAAGGGCATCGCGGTGTTGCACGCGCCGCCCGCCGCGCCCGTCGCGCCGCAGAGGCCGTTGGAGCGGTCGGTGAGGTCGGTGAGGTAGCAGGTGTCGGCGTCGGGGCACTGGAGCGCCGGGCCGCAGGCCATGTTGGTCGTCGAGCGGCGGAGGCAGAGCTCCTCCGCGGCGGTGCCTTCACCGAGGGTGATGCACTCGAGGCCCATGTCGCAGCGGGTTCCCGAGGCGCGGCAGCGGGCGCGGGGGCCGGCGCCGTCGGCCGTGCAGGTGCCGATCGCGGTGGCGCCGTTGGGCGTCACGCAGGTGGTGCCCGTCGGGCAGATCGAGCGGATCGTGTCGCACTCCATCCCGGCGACGGCGGCGCGGACGCAGTTGGCCGCGCGCGAGGGGTCGATGTCGGCCGCGCAGATGAGGGGCGCGTCGCAGCGTCCGCCCGTGGCGCCCACGGGGCGGCAGGCCGAGCCGAGCACGGTGCCCGTGCGGCGGCAGGTGCCCGACGCGATGCCGAGCGTGGTGGCCGCGCAGACGTACCCGTCGGGGCAGGCCGTGCGGGGGTTGCAGGGTCCGTCGGCCATGCCCGTGGCGATGCACACGCCGGTGGTGGCCGTCGACGAGCAGGTGAGGCCCGTGTCGCAGCGCGGCTCGCTGGTGCGGCAGAGGGCGCCCGCGACGCTGCCGCGCGCGCGGCAGTGACCGGCGTCGCCGCCGATGGTGTCGGCCACGCAGACGAGGTTGGTGTCGCAGCGGTTCGCGAGGCCGTTGGCGTCGCAGGCGCCGCCGTCGGCCACCGCGGGCAGCTCGTTGATGGTCATCTCGAACATGCCATGGTCGATCGTCGTGGTGCCGTCGCCCGGCGGGTAGAACCCGCCGACGAGGATGAACACCTGCGTGCCCGCGGGGAGCACCTCGGTGGTCACGAGCGACGAGACGCGGCGGTCGGGGCGCGAGGCGTACTCGGGGTCGTCGTCGTTGCAGGCCGCGGCCGTGAGGGTGTTGGCGCAGCGCGTGGTGACGTAGAGCACCGTGTCGAAGTTGCGCGGGGTGCCTGCGTTGGTGGTCGAGATGCGCAGGGCCGAAGCGGTCGAGCCGATGGTGTACGAGTACGCGAGCTGACCCGACATCGCGACGCAGGTGGTGCTACCCGACGGGGGGCGGACCGGCGGAGCGCCCGTGGGGCGGCCCATGGTCTGGTCCATCCAGGCCTGGGTGTTGTCGCCGCGGACGGTGGTCGTGGCGCCCATGCGCGCGACGGTCGTGTACGACAGGCGTCCGCAGGTGGGCCCCGCGTCGGCGCGGTCGGCGGCGACGTCGCCGGGACGGTCCGTGGGCGCGTTGTCGGTGGCCACGTCGGAAGGCGTGGTGTCCATCGGCGTCACGGTGTCCGTGGGCATCACGGTGTCCGTGGGGACCGCGGCGTCCGCGGGGGTGTTACCAGTGGAATCGCCACAGGCCGCGAGGGACCCGCTCACTGCGAGCAGGCCTGCGAGAGTCAACCGCTTCATTGTACCTCCAGAGAATCCGAGAACAGTTCGCTTCAAGAACCGTGGAAAAGGGCGGCGGAGTCTCTCAAACCTGGCCCCGCCGTCAAGGGACCGACACACGATGGTGCGCGGCCGCCCCTTCGTTGTGGTTTGCTTCGCCGCCGCACTACACTCCGCGACCTCCGATGGTCAAACGTCTGTTCTCGGAATCTCTCTCGTGGCGCGCTGCCGCAGCGGGCGCGGCCCTCGTCGCGAGCTTCGGCGCGGGGGTGCTCGTCGACCGCTCGGCCACGGCGATCCCTCCGCGCGCGTCGGCCTATCGCCGCCTCGGCGTGCTCTCGCAGGTGATGGCCCACATCGAGAACAGCTACGTCGACCCCGTCGATGAAGACCGCCTCATCGACGGCGCCATCCGGGGCATGGTGGGCACCCTCGACCCGCACAGCTCGTACCTCAACGCCGAGGAGTACGCGCTCCTCGAGAGCGACACGACGGGGCAGTTCGGCGGCGTCGGCGTCGAGATCGACGCGCGCGGCGATTTTCTCACGGTCATCGCGCCCATCGCGGGCTCCCCCGCGGCGAGGGCCGGCGTGCGCGCGGGCGACGAGATCCTCCAGATCGAGGGGAGAGACGCGCGCGGGCTCGACGTCGACGAGGCCGTGCGACGGATGCGCGGCGCGCCGGGCTCACACGTCCGCGTGGTGCTCCAGCGCAGGGGGCAGACCGAGCCGCTGCGCCTCGACCTCGTGCGCGAGGTGGTGCACGTCTCGTCGGTCGAGTCGCACGTCATGGACGGCGGCGTCGGGTACCTCACCATCAAGAGCTTTCAGGAGCGCGCGAGCGACGAGGTGACGCGCGCCCTCGACGAGCTCACGCGCAGCTCCGGCGGGCGCCTCAACGGCCTCGTGCTCGACCTCCGCAACGACCCGGGGGGCCTCCTCGACGAGGCCATCTTCATCGCCGACGAGTTCCTCGCGGACGGGGTCATCGTCTCGACGCGCGGGCGCGACGGATCGGCGCAAGACGAGGCCCGCGCGCACACCGCGGGGACACGCCCCGACTTTCCCATCGTGGTGCTCGTGAACGAGTACACGGCCAGCGCCGCGGAGATCCTCGCGGGCGCGCTCCAGGACCACCACCGCGCCACGCTCGTGGGCACGCGCACGTTCGGAAAGGGCTCCGTGCAGACCGTCGTCGACCTGCCCGACGGCGGCGCGCTCAAGCTCACGATCGCCCGGTATTTCACGCCCTCGGGGCGAAGCATTCAAGCGCAGGGCATCGCCCCCGACGTGCAGGTCGAGCAGGTCACGCTGCCCGAGGAGCCCGCCGCGGGATCGACGGAGGCCCCCGAGCGCGAGCGCGACCTCGATCAGCACCTGCCCAACAACGAGTCGAACGACCCGCCGCCCGTCGAGGCGCCCGGGAGCGAGATCCGCGACCTCCAGCTCCGGCTCGGATATCAGCTCCTCCGGGGGATGGTGCGGGCCCGAGAGCGGGCCGCCAACGCGCCGCCTCCGCCGCCTCCTGCGCCGCGCGCGCCGTCGCGTCGAGAGTGACGTTGCGCCGTGACGCCCCGTCGCGGTATCGCCTTCGCCGATGGACCTCTCGCTCACCAACCGCGCCGCGCTGGTCACCGGATCGTCGCGCGGGATCGGCCTCGCCATCGCGCGCTCGCTCTGCCGTGAAGGCGCCCGCGTCGCCCTCTGCGGACGCACCCCCGAGACCCTCGACGCCGCCGTCGCCGCGCTCACCGCCGAGGGCTTCGACGTCTACGGGATCACCGCCGACGTGAGCTCCGCGGGCGGCGCGGCGCTCGCCGTCGACGACGCGGCCTCGCGCTTCGGCGCGCTCGACATCCTGGTGAACAACGCGGGCGGTTCCCTCGGGAGCAAGGGCTTCGACGTCGCGAGCGAAGACGACTGGTCGCGCGTGGTCGACCTCAACCTCTTCTCGGCGCTGCACTGCTCCCGCCGCGCCGTGGAGCACATGAAGAACACGGGCGGCGCGATCGTGCACGTGTCGAGCATCTCGGGCCGCGAGTACGCCTCGTCGGCGCCGTACGTGACCGCGAAGGCGGGGCTCATCGCGCTCGGCAAGTCGATGGCCGTCGACCTCGCGAAGCACAAGATCCGCGTGAACACCGTGGCCCCGGGCTCGATCATGTTCGAGGGCGGCTCGTGGGATCGCCGCGCGAAGAGCCACCCCGAGCGCATCAAGCGCATGCTCGAAGAGGACCTCCCGTGGGGCAGGTTCGGTGAGCCCGACGAGATCGCGAGCGTGGTGACCTTCCTGTGTTCGCCGCGCGCGTCGTGGGTGACCGGCGCGTGCATCCCCGTCGATGGCGGGCAGGGCAGGGCGTTCTAGGGTCGTCGCGCCCGGAGCTTCGCGAGGTGCTCGGCGATCTTCGCCTCGGTGCCGCGCGTCGTCGGCGTGTAGAACTCCGCGCCCTGGAGCGCTTCGGGGAGGTAGTGCTCGGGCACGTAGCCCCCTTCGGCCTTCTGCGGGTCGTTGTACTCCGCGCCGTAGCCCCACTCCTTCATCGCCTTCGTCGGCGCGTTGCGGAGCTTCAGCGGAACGGGCAGCGCCCCCGAGCGCTCGATCTCGGATTTCGCCGCGCCGAGGGCGTTGTAGGCCGACTTCGATTTGGGCGCGATCGACAGGTAGACCACCGCGTGACTCAGCGGGATCAATCCCTCGGGCGCGCCCAGACGTTCGAACGCGCGATCGGCGGCGACGGCGATCTCGAGCGCGCGTGAGTCCGCGAGGCCGATGTCCTCCGAGGCGAAGATGATGAGCCGACGGAGCACGAAGCGCGGATCGTCGCCCGCTTCGATCATGCGCAGGGCCCAGTAGAGCGCCGCGTCGGGATCGCTCCCGCGGAGGCTCTTGATGAGCGCGCTCGCGAGGTTGTAGTGCTCCTCGCCGGAGCGGTCGTAGCGGAGGGTGCGCTCCCTCGACGCGGCCTCGACGTCTTCGAAGGTCGCCTCGGTCTTGCCCGCGCCCTGCGCCTCGCGCGCGACGTGTTCGAGGAGTCCGAGCGCCTTGCGCGCGTCGCCGTCGGCCCACCGCGCGATGGCCGCGAGGGCCTCTTCGGTGGCCGTCACACCGAGCGAACCGAGTCCGCGCTCGGCGTCTGTGAGCGCGCGAGAGAGCACCGGGACGAGGTGCTCGGCCGCGAGCGGTTCGAGGCGCACGACCTGGGCGCGCGAGAGCACCGCGGCGTTCACCGCGAACGAGGGGTTCTCCGTCGTCGCGCCGACGAGCGTGACGGTGCCCGCTTCGACGTGGGGGAGCAGCGCGTCCTGCTGCGCGCGGTTGAAGCGGTGGATCTCGTCGACGAAGAGCACCGTGCGTCGACCGGCCTTGCGCTCGTGCTCGGCCTGGGCCACCGCGGCGCGCACCTCGGCCACGCCCGAGAGCACGGCGGAGAGCTGGACGAAGCGCCCCTTCGAGTGCGCGGCGAGGCAGCGGGCGACGGTGGTCTTGCCGCAGCCGGGCGGCCCCCAGAGCAGGATCGACGGGGCGCGGTCTGCGCGGATCGACCTTCCCAGCGGGGTCTTCGGGCCGAGCACGGCGTCGTGACCCGAGAGCTCGTCGAGGGTGCGCGGGCGCATGCGATCGGCGAGGGGCGCGTCGGGCGCTTCGCCCTGCGAAGCCTCGGACGCAGCGCTCGGGGGAGGGGGTTTCTGTCGGTCGAAGAGGTCCATCGCGGGCGCGAGAGTAGGTACAACGCGCGGCGTGATTTGGGGTAGTTTCGGCGCCCCATGAAGACCGTCGATTTCTATTTCGATCTGTCGTCTCCGTACTCGTACCTCGCCGCGACGCAGATCCCCGCGCTCGCGGCGCGACGCGGCGCCGACGTGCAGTGGAAGCCCATCGTGCTCGCGGCCGTGTTCAAGGCCGCCGACAACCACATGCCCGCGCAGAGCCCGCCGAAGGCCCGCTACATGGTCAACGACCTCGACCGCTGGGCGAAGAAGTACGGCGTGCCCTTCGTGATGAACTCGCGCTTTCCGCTCAACACGATCAAGCCCGAGCGCCTCGTGATCGCGGCGGAGCCAACGGGCCGCTCGAAGGAGCTCGCGCTGGCCCTCTTCAGCGCCATGTGGGCCGAGGACAAGGACATCTCCTCCGTCGACGAGATGCGCGCGGCGGCGCGCTCCGTGGGCCTCGACTCCGACGCGCTCCTCGCGGCCATCGAGACCGCGCCCGTGAAGGACAAGCTCCGCGCGTACACCGACGAGGCCATCGCGCGCGAGGCCTTCGGCGCGCCGTCGTTCGTGTACCGGGGCGAGCTCTACTGGGGCAACGACCGCATGGAGTTCCTCGAAGACGCGCTCCGAGCGTGAGTCACCCCTCGGCGGGCTTCGCGTCGAGGCCCGTCACCGCGCGAATCGCCCTCGCCGCGCCCTCCGCGGCGCCGCGATCGAGCACGCTGAAGGTCACCTCGGCCCCCGCCTTGCTTCGCACCACCACCGCGTCGAGCGGGACCCCATCGGCCAGCGTGACCTCCGCGTACTCCGCGCTCGCGATGTCGCCGTACGCGATCTCTTCGACGCCGCGGCGGTGCTCCACCCGCAGGGTCTTTCCGTCGGCCACGACGCGCTTCGCCCGCAGCGGACCGCGCTGCCCCAGGAGCGTCGGCGCCGCGAGCGCGAGCGCCACGATCACGGCGGTCACCGCGATCATCGCGGGGCTGCGGATCATCCGCGCGACGATCCACGCGAGGCCCGCGAAGAACACCAGCGCGCCGAAGGCCGCGCCCCACCACGCGCGCGTCCGCCCAGGGGCCTCGTAGATCACCTCGGTCGTCGCGTCGCCCATCGCGCACGACGCTATCGCAGTCGATCACGGCGCGTCGAGGTCGACGCGACGGCCCGCCATGCCCACCGACCAGCCCATCGAGTAGCGCGCGTTCACCTCGCAGAGCGCGCAGTAGCGAAGCGCGCCCGAGGGGTCTCTCCAACGGAACGCGTCGACGCCGAAGGGACCGAAGTACCCCATCGCGCGCAGCGCCTCCGCCACGCGCGCGTTCACGTCGTTCGAGACGCGCGACTCCTCGTCGGAGAGCGCCTCGTCGCCGATGCGCTCGGTGGCCTCCCACGCGCCGAACGCGTCGAGCCTCTGGCGCGTGAGTACGCCCCAGGTGACCGCGCCTTCGCGCGAGAGAAAGCCGTGCCGCCCGTGGTCTTCGACGCGATCGACCTCGGGCTCGACCTGCAAGCCTCCGTCGGCCTCGAAGCTCGCGCGCGCCCACCGCAGCGACGGTTCATCGAGCGCGCTCCCCCGCACGCGGAGGCGCCCTCCGCCGCGGTATCCGAGGGGACGCTTCAAGCGCCACACGCCCGTGATCGAGCGCGTCGCGAGCAGCGCTTCGAGCGAAGTGAGATCCCCCACATACGCGGCGCCAGGGAGCGGCTGCGCGATCGACGACGAGAGCGCGCGATGGTTGGCCGCGCGAAGCACCGCCCACGACGGCGACGGTGACGTCACCGCGCCCGCGCGCGAGAGCGCTCGCAACGCGCTCGGGGTCGGGCACCACGCCATCGCGATGCGTCCGCGCGCGTCGGGCGCTGCGGTGCCAGGGGTCCACGCGAGGTCACCCGGCGGAACGAGCCCTGTGAGCTTCGAAGAGAGCGCGGCGCAGCGCTCGATGATCGCGCGCGAGGGGTTCACCGCGCCGGGGTGGCGCAGCTCCTCTTCGGCGTCGAGGTTCAGGTACCAGGCGCGCTTCGGCGCGGGGTCCACGCGTAGCCTTCGAGCGCGTCGAGAAAGGTCTCGCTGAAGCCCGCGCGGCGACGCTGCGCGCGGTCGAGCGGAGCGCCCTTCATCAGCCACGGAGAGAGCGGCTCGGGCAGGTGCGACTCCCACGACGCGAAGTCGTCTGCGCCCGTGAAGCGCTTGAACCAGTGGAGCCCGAAGCGAACGTGCGGGACCTCCTCGTCGCCCACGGCCTCGACCCTGCGCGCGCCGTCGTCGTCACCGACCGCGTGGAGCTGCGCGGCGAAGCGGGCGCAGTGATCGAGGTTGGCGCCTTCGAAGCCCATCCCCATCACGGCGACGAAGTGGGCGGGCGTCTTCGCCGCGGGGATCCGCTGCCAGAACCAGTCGCGCACGGGCCACTCGCCGAAGCGCGCGCCGTGTCGCTCGACGTGCTCGGCGTAGAGCGAGATGTGCCGCACCTCGTCTTCGAAGACCGTCACGAGGCCCCTTCGAAACGCCGCGGGCGCATCGGGAAAGGCCAGGAGAGCCCACGCCATGAGCTCCGCCGCCTGAAGCTCGTGGTGGAGGAACGTGTGCGTGAGCCTCGCGCGCTGCCTGGGATCACGCAGCGCGCCTGCGGAAGGGACCTTCTCCGCGCGCTCGACGACCGTGAGCTCCGCGGGGCGCGAGGGCGCTGCGATGAAGCGGGCGGGCGCGTCTCGCTCGGTCTCGTCGGGAGCCTTGGGCGGAGAGAGCTTCGTCGCGAGGTCCGTCGCGTGGAGGTAGTCCCACGCCCAGCGCTCGAGCGTCCCTTCGGGCGGCGCGTTCACGGCGGAGCGCCCACGCACTGACCGCGGACGCAGGTCTCGCCCGCGGGGCAGTTGCGGTCCATGGTGCAGTCGTTACGGCGCACGGTCTCGACCCACTGCGCGATGTGGTTGCTCTCTTCGATGTTCTGAAAGGGCAGCCAGAACGCGGGCGCGCTCGGGTCCGTCGCCGCGGCGCTCGGGCGGAACGCGGCCATCCAGAGCTGCGCGCGTCGCATCGAGCCCTGACGCAGCCGCAGGCCGTAGTCCCTGTTCGACGAGAAGGTCACCCACATGAGGGGCTCCTCGAGCTCGCCCACGTAGCGCTCGACGAAGGGCGTCCACTTGGGCCACGAGTTGTTCACGCCGGGCGGTCCGTTGGCGGCGGTGAGCGACACGGGGGTCCCCGTCCCGTCGCCGCGCACGGCCCACAGCGACGCGTCGGGGGCGTTGTACGTGGTGCTCGACGAGCGGTTGAAGGCCACCCACTGACCGTTGGGCGAGAAGCCCGGGTAGTAGTTGTTCTCGCCCATGCTCTCGACCAGCATCCGCGGGGGGCCGAAGGTCGAGACGTTCCATCGCATGACGAAGAGGTCCGCGGGCGCGCCGTGGCCGGGGTTGCCGAGGGGGATCGGGATGCCCTGTCGCGCGCGAGAGAACACCACCTGATCGCCGTTGGGCGACCAGTCGGGCTGCGAGCCCGCGGTGCCCACCGCGAGGCCCGGCATCGCCGTGGCCGTGTCTCCGCTGAAGAGCGACAGCGTGTTGCCGTCGGACGAGATGTACCGGGTGTTGTCGGGCGAGAACGACCCGAAGTTCGAGCCCACGTTGGAGCCGCGCTGCATGCGCGACGCGACGTCGATGATCTGCGTCTGCGCGGGGCCCGGGATGCCGTAGCCCGCGGCCATGCGCGTCCCGTCGCGCGAGAGGACGTGACAGCCCACGCAGAGAAAGGGGTTGGGGCCCTGCATGAAGACCTCGGGCCGCGCGTCTTCGCGGGCGAAGTCGAAGCGGTCGACGCGGCCCACCACCGTCGCGGCCCAGTAGTACACACCGCCGCGCAGGTCGCTCTGCGTGAGCCCGAGGAAGCGCGACTCCGAGCGCGACACGGGGCCGTTCGTCGAGCCCATCGCGGTGCCGCGGATGACCATGCGAACGCCGCCGCCGGAGCGCCCCGCGGCGGCGATCTGGTCGAAGCCCTCGCGCGGGATCGGCAGCACGCAGCCGCCGTTGACCATCGTGCAGGTGGCGTAGACCTTCACGTCGACGACGTCGCCCGAGAAGGTCACTTCGAAGAGGGTGTTCCCCTCGCCGGGCATGAAGTGCACTTCGAAGCCCGGGAGGTTCGGCGGAACGATGGTGCGGTCTTCGGGGTACACCCAGGTCGGCGCGCGCGCGGTCGATTCCGTGCCGCCGAAGCGCATGGGGGCGTCCATCGGCGCGCCCATGGTGATGACCGTGCGCACGGTGCGTACCGCGGGTCGGTCGGTGGGCGCGGTCACGTCGGGCGTCACATCGCGCGCGGCGTCGACGCGCGGAACGAGCACGTCGGCCTCGGCGTCGGTGGGAGGAACGAAGCGCGCGGGACCCTCGGAGCACGCGGCCAGGAGGCTCAGCGCGCCCGCGGTAGAAGCCATCGAGAAGAGACGAGCCATCGGTGGGTGCTCCGTCGAAGCGATGTTCCGTGGGAGACGTATCGCGACTGCGGTTCTAACCGAAGCGCGGACGCGATCCAATGGGGGGCGCGACCGTGTATCTTCACCGCCCCACGATGCTGCCTCGCATGCGCCGCTCGCTCAGCCCTACACACGCCCTCGACCTTGCCCTCGCAGCCCTCTCTCGCAACCGCGCGAGCGAGTGCCTCCGCCGCGCGGCGCCCGCCCTCGGTGACGTCGGCGCCGACGCCGCCGCGGCCGACGTGGTGGCCCGCGCCGCCGTGAGCCTCGGGCACATGAACCTCGCGCGCATCGCGTTCGAAACCGCCGCGCGCACCCTCGCCATCCGGGGAATGACCGGCCACGCCGTCGCCGCGGCCCTCTCGGCGCGCAGGCTCACGGGCAACGGAGAGATCCTCTCGGAGCTCGCCGCGGTGCTCGGCGCCGACGCGGAGCGCGCGGTCGACACGTCGGTGCACCCGCCGCCGCTTCGGAGCGACGAGGTGACGCCGATCCCCGACGAGGTGCCCATGAGCGAGGTGTTCGAGCGCGCGCACGCGTCGATCGAGGCGATGCGCGCGAAGCTGCCCGAGCGGCTCCCGGCGCGGTCGGCGCACGCGCTATGGGGCGCGCTCCCGCGCGGCGCATTCGAACGCTTCGCGGAGACCCTCGAGGTGCGGCTCTGTCCGCCCGGCGAAGAGGTGATCCGCGAGGGCGAGCGCGACGGCCGCGTGTTCTTCGTCGCGCGCGGCGAGGTGCGCGTGCTGCGCCGTCCGCTGGAGCGCGACTCGGTGCTCCCCCTCGTCGACGCCGAGCCCGTGCTCACGGGCGACGAGCTCGCGGTGCTCGGGGCCGAGACCGTGTTCGGTGAGATGGCGCTGCTCACGGCGGCGCCGCGCGCCGCGAGCGCGATCACGACGCGCGCGTGCCTGCTGCTCGAAGCGTCGCGCGAGGCCGTCGATGCCGCATCGAAGGAGGTCCCCGCGCTCGGCTACGAGCTCGCGCGGTGGGGGCGTCAGCGCCTCGTGCAGAACCTCCTGCGCACGGCGCCGCTGCTTCGAAGCGTCGACGCGGCGGGGCGCGAGACGCTCACGGGCGCCATCGAGACGCGCACCTACGCGCCCGGTGACGTGCTCATCGCGCAGGGCGCCGAGGCCGTGGGGCTGCACCTCATCGCCTCGGGTCGCGTGGCCGTGCGTCGCATCGAGGGAGAGCGCACCATCGCGATCGCCGCGCTCGGACCGGGCGAGGCCGTGGGCGAGGTCTCGCTGCTCTTGCGTCGTCCGACGAGCGCCGAGGTGGTCGCGCTGGAGCCCACGGTGGCGCTGGTTCTACTGCCCGAGCACTTCATGAGCGTGGTGCGCGCGAACCCGCCGCTGCTCGCGTCGCTCTACGAGCTCGCCGTCACGCGCGACGAGGAGATGCACTCGGTCATCGCCCGCGCGCCCGACGACGCCGACCACCTGCTCATCGTGTGAGCCGCGCGCGCCTGCGACGGCGCAGCCCGACCACCATCGCCACGAGCGCGCCCCACAGCCCGTCGCGCGCAGGCGCCCCCGCGCGACAGCCGCAGCCTTCACCCTGCGTCGCGGGCGTTGAGACGCTCGCGTCGCGCCCCGCGTCGACGGGGATGGGATCGCCCGTCGCCGCCACCCACACGTGACCCGTCACCACGCGCGGGCGACCGCCGACCATGAGCTCGCAGCGCCATCGATCGTCGGAGCTGCCCGGCGGAGCGTCGACGTCGAGCGTCGCCGTGAAGGGGTCTGCGTTCACCGTCACGGGCGCGCGGGCCTCGCCGTTTCGCACGAACGCGAGCTCCGACCCGACGCCCTGCGTGACCGTCGCGCGCAGCGTCACCCTGCGCGCGCGCACGGTGTCTCCGAGCAGCGCGTCGCCCGCGCGGAGGGCGACCATCGGGTCACCGGGGCCCTGGAGCTTCACCACCGTGCGCCCCGCGCGGACGCCCGCGAGGATGGCCGGCGCGCTGAGCTCCGTGGCGTAGACCATCGTGGTGGGGCCGCCCGTGGGGCTCGAGAACATGCCGTGGTCTTGACCCGCGCTGTGATCGTCGCTGCCGCCGATGGGGGCCACGTGCTCGCCGCGTTCGAGGTACGACTCCCAGAAGCGCATCACCTGCGGATAGAAGAGCAGCCCCGTGACCGAGTACTGGCCGTTCTGGATCTCGATGGCGGCCACGCGACCGGGGGCTTCGCGGAGGCTCCACGCGCAGCCGATGCAGGTGTCGCCGAGGTCGAGCATCGGGTGGTTGATCGCGAAGAGCGCGTTCTGCGACGACACCGCGTCGGTGATCTCTCCGATGGGAACGCCCGCGTCGGGAGAGCCCGCGCGGAAGTCGACCCAGCGCGTCGCGCCGATCGCGTTGGCGTGCCCCGCGTAGGTGGTCACCTCGATGCCCGGCACGTAGAGAATGTCGGGGTGCCTCGCCTGCGCGGCGCCGACGAGCTCGAGCTGCGAGACGGTGTTGTGCTCCGAGAGCTCGATGAAATCGAGGCCGCGGCTGCGCGCGAAGGTGGCCGCCTCGTCGAGCGTCGGCGAGGCGTCGCCGCTCTCGCGCGTGTGGACGTGAAAGTCTCCCGCGTACCAGCGCGGCCCCGTCGAGAGCGCGGGCACGTCTGCGTAGGGGCGTCGCTCGGGCTGCGCGGCCAGCGTCGGCGTCGCGCGCAGAAAGATCTCGACGTGGTAGCGCGCGGGGCGCTCCACCACCTTCGCCTGACCGATGAGCAGCGACCACGTCCCCGCGGCGATGGGACCGGGGAGGTAGCTCCGCGAAGCCGCTTCGACGGCCACCACCGCGGGCTCACGGTTGCCACCGCCCCAGCCTCGAAACCGCGACGGATCCGCGAGGCCCCAGTCGAGGATGTTCATCTCCGACTGGTCGTCGTGGCGCACCTCGATCTCGCGGATCCCTTCGGGCACGGTGAAGGGCACGGCGAAGTAGCGCGGCGTCCCTCGGGGATCGTCGCGTCGAGCACGATGGGGGTCTGCGCCGCCGCGAGCGACGGGCGTACGAGCGTCGCCGCGAGGCCCATCGCGAGCGCCGCGGCGCGGTGTTGTGTGACAGACATGGTGCTCCCTCTCGGCATCAGCGAACGACGACGTCCCACCGCACGCGACGCGCCCTCGACGCGCGGTGCGTGAGCGAGACAGAACCCGCGGTGACATTCCCCGTCATGGCGCGCTCGGTGGTCACTCTCAGGCGCGTTCCGCCCGAGGGGAGCGCGTCGACGCGCGCGCAGCGCGAGCACGTCGAGAGCGTGGCCTCGTCCGCCATCGCGTAGCCATCGGGGAGGGTCACCGCGCCATCTCCCGCGACGGCTTCGTACACGGTCGAATCGGCGAGCGTGGCCGTGGCGCGCGGATCGCCGCGTCGCACGTAGCCTCGCACGTCCATCACGTCGGCGACCTCGTCGGCGCTCACCACGTCGTCGCGCGTGTCGGCGATGAGCGTCTCGACGCGCGGGTCGAGCATCGCGACGAGCGTCCCAGCCCGCTGATAGAGCGGGATCACGTCGAGCGGCGCGTCGCGGGTCACGGTGCGTCCGCCGTCGACGCCGTCGAGGGTCCACCAGTCGATCCACGCGCCGGGCGGGAGCCAGAGCGACCGCGTGCGGGCGCCGCGCTCGACCACGGGGGCCGCGTAGAGCGCCGGGCCGAACCAGTACTCGAGCTGCGTCCTCCAGGCGTCGGCCTCGCGCGGGTGCGTGAAGATCGGGTGCCGCATGATGGGGATGCCCGTGGCCTCGGACTCCTTCGCGGCGGCGTAGATGTACGGGATGAGCCGCGTGTGGAGGCGCGCGTAGCGGCCGTAGACCTCGGTGGTCTCGGCGTCGCTCCAGAGGGTCCATTTCGGCGGCGAGCCGGGCGGCGCGCTCGAGCACGCGTTCTCGTCGTGCATGTCGGGCGAGAGCGCGCCGAACTCGGCCCAGCGGAGGTACACCTCCTTGTTGGCGGGAGGGTCGTTGAGGCACGTGTAGCCCGAGATGTCGCTGCCCCAGTAGGGGATGCCCGAGAGCCCCGCGTTCACGCCCGCGCGCACGTTGGCGGGCAGGCCCCGCGCGGGTTCGAAGCTCGCGCTCGGATCGCCGGACCACACCATCGGCACGAGGGCCTGCGTCCCCGTGTAGCCGGCGCGCGCGAAGAACATGTAGTCGTCGCCGCGCACCCTGCGGAGAAACTCCGTCGACACGCGCTGCATGAGGAGCGGAAAGGCGTTGTGCGCGAGCCACCCGCTGCGCCCGTCGGAGAGCCTCGCGTTGGGGGGGATGTACTCCCCGAAGTCGAGCATCCAGCCGTCGTAGCCGAGGTCGAGCGCGTTCTGTTGGAGCGAGGTCCACCACGCGGCGGCCTCGGGCTTCGAGAGGTCGAGGGTGACCGTGGGCTGCGCGCCGCCCGACACGATCGACGTGACGAACTCGGCGCCGTCGTCGGTGCGGACGAAGAGGTCGTGCGCCCGCCCATACGCGAGGAGGTCCGCCGCCGCGGGCCTCGACGCCGACACGTTGGCGTTGAAGTACGCGATGGATTTGTACCCGTACGCGTGGAGCTGCGTGTTCCACATGCGCACCTCGGGCTCGCGCCCCGACGCGCCCGCGTGGGGGAGAAAGTGCGTCGTGTCGTCGGCCATCGTCGTGGGGACGTGGTGCGTTCGAAGCGCGAGCCACTCGGGCTCGGCGCCCACCATCGTGCCGTGGTCGACCCTGCGGCGCGGACCGAAGACCCACGGCGCGGGCGCGTGCGCGTGTCCCGTGAGCCGTGTGAAGTGCGCGAGCGTGTCGGCGGGCTCGCGGTGCACGAGCACCCTGAGTCGCATCGTGGGCTCATCGGCGTAGACCCTCCACGCGGTGGGGAGCTCGGCGCCCATGTCGAAGCCCGTGCGCGCGGTCGTGTCGATCCAGAGCCCGTAGCCCTTCGTCGAGAGCACGAACGGAATCGGGATGTGCGTCATCCCCGTCCCATTGGGAAAGGGGTTCGCGCGTCCCGGCGTGGCGCGCTCGCCGCCGCCGATGCCGCCCTCTTCGGTCCAGCATTCGAAGCGCTGCCCGCGGTGATCGACGGTGACGTAGCGCTCCCCGAGGCCGAAGAAGTGCTCGTCCGCGGGGAGCGTGAACGAGAGCCCCGTGCGGTCGGGTCCGTCGGTGATGCCAGCGTCGGCGGCGCCGCCCGTGGGGCGCACGCGCGTGTCGATGCGCACCTCGTCGTCGAGCACCGAGAGGTCGAGGTGCAGCGTGACGCGAGGCTGCGACGGGTCGACGAGGTCGATCGACGCGCTGTCTCCCTCGATCACCGCGCTCTCGACGGCGCTCCCGTGGAACCACCCGGTCTCACGGATCGTGACGTGGTCCCACCCCTCGATGATGGGGGCGCGCACCTCGACGTCGCGCCGCGCGGCGCCGAGCGCTCCGTACGCGGTATGGTCTTCACCGGGTGCGGTGGGGGTGGTGTCGAGGGTGTCGAGCACGACGCCGTCGCGGCCGCTGATCTGCATTCCGAAGCGGTCGAGGCGCAGCGTGACGCGCGTCGCGCCGGAGCCGAGGGTGACGCGCGAGGGTCCCGTGTAGCGCCGCGCGGACGCGGGCTCCGTGGTGACCTCACACGACGCGACGATGACCAGGGGAGCGATCCAGAGGGCGCGCATGGAGAGCGCGAGCGTACCTGCGAGGGTGCGCGCGGGGGAGTGCAGAGCGCTACAGGTCGACGAACACGTCTTCGATGCGCTGCGCCGTGACGGCGCGATCGAGCCAGGCGTCGAGCTGATCGGCGTCGCGGCACGTTTCGACCTTCGCGCGCGCAGCGTCGTCGAGCGCGAACCCGCGGCGACGGAGCACACGGAGGAGGGCCTCGGCGATTCCTTCTGCTTTTCCTTCTTCTCGCTCGCTCTTCTGGAGCGCCTCGAGGCTCTCGTGCCCTTTGCGCTGCAGGAGGTTCCTCAGCGCCACCTCCATCGCCGCGTCGCGGTCGAAGAGCGCCTCGATGGGCACTTCGTTCTGGAGCACCCCAGGCGCGGTGAGCGACTGCCCCGACGTCACGACCCGCATGGGCTTCGATCGCTCGTACACCTCGACCCGACGCGGCCCCGTGAGACGCACCACCCAGAGGTATTGCGTGCCCGCGCGACGGAGGTCTTCGATCTTCTCCATGAGCTCACGCTCGTCCTGACCGACGCTCGCATACTCGATCGCGAGCGGAGGAACCCCCTTCACCCAGCCCGGACGCTCCTCGTAGTCACCCACAGAGACGTCGGGCGCGCGCATCGTGAGGGGGCTGAGCTGAAACCCCGTGTCGACCCCCGCGCGCTTCACCATCGGATCGGTGTCGAGCACGAAGCCGCCCCGGAGATTCGGTCCGCCGCCGTCTCCGCCCGTCGGTGCGCAGAAGATCGCGTGCCCGTTCGAAATCTCGTAGGGATCACCGGATTTCAACTGCTCCGGTCGGAACGGTCCGTGACCCATCTTCGCGCGGGCGTCGCTCGTCATGCGCCCATCTTCACCCTGAAGCGAGGCGCCCGCAACGCGCGCTGCCCCGTGAAGGTCTCTCTCGCCTTCGGCCAACGGAGTGTCCGGTGAACCTCGCGCGATCGCTCCTCGCCTTCGCCGTGGCCCTGGGGTGTCGACGCGCGACCCCTGAGCCTCCCGCGCGCTTCACCGACGTGGGGGCCCCGGGCTCCGCCGCGCCCGATGTCGCGCGGCCCTGCGCGCCCTGTCACCGCGCGCAATACGAAGCCTGGCAGGCATCGCAGCACGCGAGGGCGCAGCGCCCCATCGACGCGCGCGACACCGAGGCACTGAGAGCGCTCTCGCCCGAGCTGCGCAGTGAACCCCTCCGCGCGGTGATCGCCGTCGAACCCCTGCGGCAGTACCTCGTCGCGCGCGCCGACGGCCGCGTGCAGGTGCTCGACCCCGCGTGGGATCCATCGCAAAAACAGTGGTTCTCGATCTTCGGCGCCGACCGCCCGGCGCCCCACGAGTGGAGCCACTGGACGCAGCGCGGGATGAACTGGAACGCCTGGTGCGCCGCCTGCCACACGACCGGGTTCGTGAAGGGCTACGACGCGCGCTCCGACGCGTACCGCAGCGCGTGGAGCGCCGCAGGCGTCGCCTGCGCGCAGTGCCACGGCGCGATGCCCGAGGGCCATCGACGCTCGCAGAATCCCCCGTGGCGAGCGCGCGTCGCCGACACCTGCGCGAGCTGCCACGCGCGACGCGAGGAGCTGAGCGGAGCCTTCCGCGCGGGCGAGCGCTTCGACGACCACTACCGCCTCACGCTCGCCGACACGCCCGGCGCGTATCACCCCGACGGACAGTGCGCCGACGAGGACTTCGAATACGCCTCCCTCTCGCTGAGCCGCATGGGACAGCGCGGCGTCTCCTGCAACGACTGTCACGATCCCCATTCGGGCAGACTGCGCGCCCCCATCACCCGCGACGAACTCTGCCTCACGTGCCACGGCAACGGCGCGCGAGGCGCTCCTGTCATCGACGCGACGCACGCGCATCACCCCGCGGCGAGCGACGGCGCCCGCTGCGTCAACTGCCACATGCCCGCGGCGACCTACATGCAGCGCGATCGGAGGAGGGACCACGGCTTCACGATCCCCGATCCGACGCTCACGCGAGCGCTCGGCGTGCCCAACGCGTGCTCCGGCTGTCACTCCGATCGCCCTGTGACCTGGGCCGAAGAGAACGTCACGGCGTGGTTCGGTGAGGGACACCACGGCGCCGTCCGCCGTCGCGCGCGGGTCGTGGCGAGCGCGATGCGCGGCGATACCTCGGTGCTCCGCGAGCTCGCGTCGCTGGCGATGCGAGAGGACAACGACGCGTGGAGGGCCTCGCTCGTCGCGATGCTCGCGCCGTGGGCGGATCGTCCCGAGGCCGACGAGGTGTTCACGTCGGCGCTGCGAGATCGGTCTCCGTGGGTGCGCGCCGCCGCCGCGCGGAGCGTCTCGCACGGGACGCACGTCGACGCGCTCACGCGCTTGCGGCACGACGCGTCTCGGGTCGTGGTCGTCGACGGCGCGTGGGCGACGCGCGAGACGCTCCGCGGTGATCGCGAGGCGCGGCGGGCGCTCGTGCAGTGGCTCGACGTGACCTGCGATCAGCCCGCGGGCGCGCTGCGACAGCACGAGCTCGCGCGCGTCGAGGGGAGAGACCGCGAGGCCGCGATGTGGTTGGAGCGCGCGAGGCGGTGGGACCCGACGATCAGCGACGCGTGGGGATCTGGGCGTTGACCGCGGCGAGGTACTCGTCGAGGCGGCGGGCCATGTCGGTCACACGAGCCGGGTCGCGCGGGGCGAGGTCCGTCGCTTCGGCGAAGTCGGTCACGACGTTGTAGAGCCGCTGCGAGCCGGTCTCGTAGTAGCGCGTGAGCTTGTAGTCGCCGAAGAGGATCGTCGACGCGGGGCCGAGCGGGTCCATGTCGTAGTGGGGAAAGTGGACGACGAGCTCGTCGCGCGAACGGCGCACCTCGTTGACGGTTCCGAGGAGAAGCGGCGCGAGGTTGCCGCCTTCGAGACGGGCAGGGAGCGCGGTGACGTTCGCGAGCGACATGATCGTCGGGAGCAGGTCGACCCCCGTGGTGCGCACGCGCGATGAGACCCCCATGCGCACGTTGGGTCCGCGCACGAAGAGGGGAACGCGGATGCCGCCCTCCCAGACCGTCCCTTTGCTGCCCTGGAGCGGCGGGTTCGACGAGGGGCCCTGCGCGCCGTGATCCGACGTGAAGAACACGTACGTGTCGCCCGTGAGCCCCAGCTCGTCGAGGCGCGTGAGGACGCGGCCGATGTTGATGTCCATCTCCATCTGCACGGCGGCGAGCGCGATGTCGCGCGGGTTCGCGCCGGGGAGCCTCGCGGCGGCCATCGCGTAGGTCTCGGGCCGCGAGTCGACCTCGTCCTTGCCGCCGTAGCTCGACACCTGGAGGTAGAACGGTCGCCGCGCCGCGGCCTGCGTGTTGAGGAACGCGATGGCCCTGTCGGCGATCGCGTACGCCTGCGCGGGGTTGGGGTGGTCGACGTTGTCGGGTCCACGGTTGGCCGTCGGCCCGTCGCTCATGTCGAAGCCGTACATCGACGGGTGAATGTTGCCCGCGTGCCACTTGCCGAAGTGCGCCGTGCCGTACCCCGCCGCGCGGAGGAGCGACGCCACCGTCGGCGTCTCGACAGGGAGCGTGGTGATGGTCGTGGGCGTGACCACGTTGCCCGTCGCCGCGCCGTCGTTGCGCGCCTCGGGGATGAAGGTCATGTGCAGCGCGGCGGGCGAGATCCCACTGATGAGGCTCGCGCGCGTCGGCATGCACCGCGGCGACGGGGCGTAGAAGTTCGAGAAGCGCATCCCCTGTGCGGTGATGCGGTCGAGGCTCGGCGTCTGGATCGTGCCGCTGCGCGACGCGGGAATCGCCTCGTCCTGGAGCACCGAGGTGCTCGTCCACCCGTTGGCCTCGGCGAGGAAGACGATGAAGTTGGGATGACGTCCCGTCGAGGGCGCGTCGGAGGACGGCGCGTCGGTGACCGTGACGTCGGTGACGGTGACGTCGGTGACCGTGACATCGGAGGCGGTGACATCGGACGAGGGAAGGACGTCGCTCGCGGGTCGCACGTCGACCTGCGCGCTCGCGTCGGGCGAGGGCTCTGCGATTGAGTTTCCGCAGCCCGCGAGGGTGATGACGAGGAGCGCGAGGCGAGACACGGGGCTCTTCGAAGGGTCGGTCATGGCGGTGCTCCGTGGTGGCTGTGATTCAGCGAGGGACGAGGGTGTACGAGTAGCCGCCGACGCCGCCGTCGGGGATGCGCATGCCCGCGGGAGGCGTCGCGCGCACGTAGTCGACGACGACGCTCGACGGAGACACGACCACGCGCAGGTGGCCGCTGCTGCTCATCACGACGCCGCTGTCGTAGCCGCCCTCGGCGGCGATCGTGGCGCCGTTGGTGAAGTTCGACGCGCTCGGCTGGGGGACCTCCTGATAGACGATCCCGTCGAGCTCCTGGCGCACGTAGACGTGGTCGTGGCCGTGAAAAACAGCGGTGACGTGCGCGTCGCGGAGGAGCTGATGGATGGGCGCGGGCCACCCCGGGCGGTGCGCGGCGAAGCCCTGCGTGCGGTCTTCGTTGAGCCCGCCCCACTCGTAGAAGGGAGCAGCCTCGACGCCGCCGCGGGCCTCGGCGTTCACGCCGCCGAGCAGGTGGTGCAGAAAGACGAACTTGTGCGTCGCGGTGCTCCCCGCGAGCACGCGACGGAGCCACTGGTACTGCGCTTCACCCAGGGTCCAGCGCCAGCGATCCGCGGTGGGACGCGCGCGGGTGTACCAGTACGGGTCGAGGGTGATGAAGAGCGCGTCGCCCCACTCGAAGGCGTAGAACGCCTGGCGCGTGCCGACGATGGGCTCCGCGTCGGTGGTCGACGAGTAGAACGCGTCGGCCTCGGGGTTGGCGAAGTACCGCTTGCGCGAGAGCGTCGCCCACACCGCGATGTTGTTGGCCGTCCCGTCGAGGAACCAGCCCGACTCTCCCTCGTGGTTTCCGTTCACGAGGAAGACGGGCACCGAGTGGCCGATGCGCGCGAAGTTGGCGCGGTCGAAGGCGTAGCGGGCGTCGACGGTGGGGGCGTCCATGGCCGCGAGGGTCTCGGCCATGAAGGGCGTCGTGTGCTTCTCGCACATGAACGTGTCGCCGAGGTCGACGTGAAAGTCGGGCCTGTCGCGCAGCACGTTGGTGAGCGTGCTCGCGTAGACCGAGTAGTCCGAGCGGTCGTCGAGGTGCGAGTCGGCCTGCACGGTGAAGGTGAAGGTCGAACCTCGCGCGCGCTGCGTGAAGAACGAGTGCTCCTCGCGCGACGCGAAGGTCGCCTCGCCGGGCGCCCGGTACCGCAGGCGGTAGTAGTACCGGGTGTTCGCCGTGAGGGGCGAGAGCACCGTCAGCGCGGGCGTGCGCGCGGCGACCGACTGCGTCTCGGTGCGCCCGCTGTAGACCCCCGGCGACGCGCCGTACTCGTAGTAGATCTCGACGGCGCGCGTGGGGACGACGTGCACCGCGATCGAGCGGTCGGTGGGCCGCGCGAGCAGCTCGGGGCCCGTGAACGCGTCGTCGGTGAACACGTCGACGGACATCGTGATCGTCACGTCGCCCGACGCGTCGCTCGCGCCGCCGTCGCGCCGCATCCCCCCGTCGCGCCCGGCGTCCATCGTGGGAGCGTCCGTCACCGCGTCCGTCACCGCGTCCGTCACCGCGTCCATCTCCGAGGCGTCGAGGGGAGCGTCCGTCGCGGCGTCGGGCGGGGCCGTGTCGCTCGTCACGTCGATGGGCGTGACGGGGGCGTCGACCCCCGCGTCTGCGGCCGGTGTCGTCGTGCACGCGACGCCCGCGAGCTGCGCCGTGATCGCGAAGACCGCCGCGATCCGACCGCGCTCCGCTGCGATGAAGCCCCTGCGCTCTGCCATCGACCGTCCTCTCGTTTCTCGCGCGACGCGCGGCGTCTTCGGGAGCGCATCGCGCCCCCTTCACGAGGCCATTGGCCCCCCGCGCCCGACGCCTTCACGGCGCGCCGAAGAAATTACGTCGCGCCTCCGCGTGAAGGTCTCGACCGCGATCGGCCAAAGGGGTGATGAGAGCACCCTCGACCGTGAGCCCGCGTCGCACACACCCCGCGAGACCGAGACCGACGCCGTCGCCCGTGGCGCTGGGGTTTTGCGCGCTCGCGTTCACCACGGCGCCCGCGGCGCAGACCCGCTGCCCCGCCTCGACGCTCTCCGTCGCGCCGTCGCTCGAGGTGCCGCGCTGGGCCGACGCGATCCGCGAGATGCGCGCGTCGCTCACGGGCTCCGACCGACCGTGGCACTGCGTCGGCGCGACCGTGCGCTTCACGCTCGACGAGGCGGGCGTCGCGGCGCTCGACGTCGCGCTCCCCTCGGGCACCACGCTGCGCCGTCACGTCGCCGCGCCCGCGGAGCTCACCGCGACGCTCCAGGCCGCGCTCATCCTCGACGCGCTCCCCGCGCTCGAAGCCGAGCCCGCGCCTTCACACACGGCCGCGCAGCCGCTTCGCGCGCCCGCGCCGTTGCCGCTGCCGGCTCCGCCGCCTCCGCCGCCCGCCCCCGTCGTGCGGGAGCGCCCCGCCCCCACCTCGTTCATCGAAGGGATCTTCGACCTCGGGATGCGCCTCGGCGCGACGCCCTCGTACACGTCGTTCGCGATGCGCGCGACGGTGGCGTTCCGCATCCGCGCGTGGTCGCTCTTCGCGTGGGGGCGCGTCGAGCCGTGGACGTACCGCCTCGTCGACCGCGGACCGGGGCGCTACCTCCTCGACGTCGGCGCGCTGGGCATCGGCGCGAGCTGGGGGGCCCGCGCGCTCCGCGGCCGCGCCGAGGCGGGCGTCACCGTGGCGACCAACAGCTACACATGGCGCGATCAGGCGCTGCTCCCCGGACAGAAGGAGACCTTCGTGCAGGTGCGCCTCGGGGCCATCGCGCGGTGGCGCTCGGCGGACTGGCACGGCCTCGCGCTCGCGGTCACCGTCGACGCCGACGTCGCGCCCGTGACGGTCTTCGCCGCGGGGTCGAGCGCGTCGGTCCCGACGCCTCCCTCTTGGAGCGCGGGGCTCATGGTCGGCGCCCTCTACGGAGGCGCGCTGTGAAGCTCATGCGACGCTCGACGACGCGCGCCGACGCCACCGACGCGGAGCTCTTCGCCGCGATGGCGCGCGGCGAGCTCGACGCCCTCGGCGCCCTCTTCGACCGCTATTACGAGGCCGTGCGAAGCGTGGCGCTCCACGCGGGCGTGCGACCCGCCGACGCCGACGACGTCGCGCAGGACACCTTCCTCCGCCTCTCGTCGATGGCCGCGCGCTACGACGGACGCCCCTCGGCGAAGCCCTGGGTGCTCGCCACCGCGTGGCGCGTGGCGGCCGATCGTCGGCGCTCGATCACCCGATGGCTCCGCGCGGTCACGCGGTTCACGCACGTCGCGCCGAGCGCGCACGCGCAGACGCCCGAAGACGACCGCATCGCCGCGCAGCGGTGGGAGCGCTTCGCCGCGCAGGTCGCCGCGCTCCCCGAGAAGATGCGCGCCGCGTACGTGCTGGTCGAGGTGCACGAGCTGTCGTGCGACGAGGCCGCGCGCGAGCTCGCGATCCCCGTCGCCACCGTGTGGACGCGGCTCCACCACGCGCGCAAACGGATGCTCGAAGACCCGTCTGGAGGTGTGCCGTGAGCGAAGGCGAAGTGTGCCCGCGCTGGCCCGAGGTCGAGGCCGCCGAAGACGGACGCTTCAGCGCCCGTGAGGTCGACCGCGTCGCGCGACACCTCGCGCAGTGCGCCGACTGCCGCGCGCGCCGCGAGCGTTGGATCAGCCTCCGCGAAGAGGCCCGGCGACACGCGAAGGCCCCCGTGAGCGACCTCCAGCGACACCGCGCGCGCGCCGCGCTCCTCCTCGCGGCGGCGCACGGAGAAGAGCAGCCTCGACGGAGCGTGACGCCCTTCGCGCTCGCGGGCGCGCTCTCGTTCGCGGGCGCGGTCGCCGTGGCGGCGGTGATCCTCGCGCGACGCGGAGACCACCGAACGACGGGCACGCCGACGGACCCCACCGCGCGCATCGAGATCGTCGGCGAGGCCCATTGGACGCGCTCCGTCGAGCCCGACCGCGAGACCGTGCGGCTCAGCGAGGGCGCGCTCCAGGTGAGCGTTCCGCATCAGCGCGCGGGGCATCGCTTCGTGGTGGCGCTGCCCGACGGTGAGCTCGAGGTCCGCGGCACGCGCTTCGTCGTCGAGGCCCACGGCGGACACACCGTGCGCGTCACCGTGTACGAGGGCCTCGTCGCGCTCCGCGTCGCGCACGAGCCCGAGCGCCTCATCGCCGCGGGTCAGCGTTGGAAGGTCCCCGACGATCCCCCCGTCGTCGCAGCGCAGACGCCTCCCGCCGCGAACGTCCCCGCGGTGGTCGCGTCCGCGACGCCTCCTCCCGCGCAGCACGGCGCGCACACGCACGGCAGCGCTCACAGCGAATCCGCCGACGCGGAGGCGCCCTTTCAGCGCTTCGCGTCGGGTGTTGCAGCGATGGGCCGGGGCGACTTCCGCACGGCCGCGGCGGACTTCGAAGACTTCGAACGGCAGCAACCTCACGACGAGCGCGCCGACGACGCGGGGTGGCTCCGCGTGGTCGCCCTCCGCCGCGCGGGAGACGAGCCCGCCGCGCTCGCCTCGGCCGAGCGTTACCTCCGCGGCTACCCCTCGGGGGCGCACCGCGGCGAGGTCGCGACGCTGCTCGCGCGCGCGGCGAGGCTCCGCGGAGACTGCGCCCGCGTCATCGCGCTCTCGACGAGCGAAGGCGAACGCGCGGGCGCGACCGAGCTGCGGCGGCTCCGTGACCTCTGCGAACGAGACGGCGCCGCGCCCTGACGCGCTCCGTTCGCCACGATGAATGACCCGCGACACGCGGGAGAAAGCGCACGACCGATGCCCACGCGCACACACGCAGGAACGCGTTTCTCTTCGCTCGTGGCGGCGCTCGCGATCGCGGGCTGCTCCGACGCCGCGACGGCCACCGACGCGAGCACCGTCACCGACGTCGCCGCAGACGTCACGCCCGACACCTCGCCCGACACCTCGCCCGACGTGACGCCCGATGCCTCGCCCGACGTGACGCCCGATGCGAGCACCGACGCTCCGTCCGACGCGTCGACGATGCTCACCCCCTCCGAGCGCTGCGCCGCGGTGACCGGGTCGGTGCGCGCCGCGGGCTTCGCCGATCGCGTGACGGTGCGCTGCGACGAGCGCTTCGCGTACATCGTCTCCGACACGTACCCCGACCACGTGAAGATGAACGGGATCACCGGCACCAACGACCAGGTGCCCGTTCCTGCGCCCGGGTATTCGTCGCCCGTGACGCTGGCGCCGACGCGCGCCGCGGCGCCCATCTCCATCGACGCGGCCCTCGGCGTGGCCGTCAACGGCGTGCCCATCTACGACTACAGCTCGCAGGGGACGCTCGACCTCTCGGCCTACGATCCCCGCTTCGACACGGTGCTCACGGGCGAGCTCGACCAGTGCGGCGGTCACTCGGGGCGCGGCGACGACTACCACTACCACGCGTCTCCCTCGTGCATGATCGCGGCGATGCGCAACCGCGGGGCGAGCGCGATCCTCGGGTGGGCCTTCGACGGCTATCCCATCTACGGCAACGACAACCCCGACGGGACGCCCATCGCCGCGGGGACGCTCGACGTCTGCAACGGCCAGCGCGACCCCGTGTTCGGCTTCCGCTACCACACGTCGACGACGCACCCGTACATCGTGCAGTGCCTCACGGGGGCCTTCGACACCGCGATGGCCCCGCGCGTGACGCCCCTCAACCGACTCGGCGGCGGAGGCGGACGGCCCCCTGGCGAGAAGGCGCCCGGCGGCGTGATGAACCTCCGCTACGTCGAGGCCGCCGACGGGACGCACACGATGACCTACGAGCACATGGGTCGCACGTACTCGATCTCGTATCGCCCCGCGACGACGGCCAACTGCTGGGACTTCACCGACGCCTCGTACACCACGCGCGGCGTCACGCAGCGCGGAACCTACTGCCGGGGGATGCGATGACCGCGCGCTCCCTGCTCCGCGCGTCGCTCCTCGCGGCGTGCCTCGCGGCGGGTGTTCCGTCGATGGCGCACCCGCTCGAAGAGGGCACCGCGCGCGTGACCCTGCGCGACGACCACCTCGAAGTGGCCGCCGACTGGGACCTCTTTCTCCTCGTCGACGGAACGCCCACCGCCGTGGCGACGAGCACCGACGAGGCGCTCGCGACGACCTGCGCGCGGCTCCGTCGCGAGATCGAAGAGGGCACCTCGCTCCGCGTCGACGGCGCGTCGCTCCCGCTCGCGCTCACGGGCTTCATCTCCGCCCCGGAGCTTCGCGCGATGGCCGCGACGCTCTCGGCCGCGGGTCAGCTCCACGGCGAGCGCGTTCGGATGCGCCTCGAAGCGCGGCGCGCGGTTCCCGGTGCGCGTGTGGTGACGCTCTCGGCGCCCGCGGCGCTCGGTCCGGTGGTCGTGTCCTTCGTGCAGCCCGCGACGCGCTACGCCTGGCCCGGCCGCCCCGCGAGCTTCGACGTGATGACCGCGCAGCGCCCTCCGTCGCATGAGCCCGCGGTGACCGCGCGCGCGCCCGCCGCGCCGCCCGCGACCTCTCGCAACCACTGGCTCACGGCGCTCACGGCGCTCTTCGGCGCGACCGCGATCGTCACGACGCTGCGCGCCCGCCGCAGCGAGGGAAGGCCCGCGTGAAGTACCTCGCTCTCCCGCTCTGCGCGCTGCTGGCTGCGTGCTCTTCGAGCGACGCGCCCGACGCCGCGACGCCGCAAGACGCGAGCATCACGGATGTGACTGCGAGCGACGTGACCGCGAGCGACGTGACCGCGAGCGACGCGACCGCGAGTGACGCGACCGCGAACGACGCGACCGCGAGCGACGTGACTGCGAGTGACGCGACCGCGAGTGATGCTCTGTCCGCGGATGCTTCTCCCGCGGATGCTTCAACGGGCGCGTTCACGCTCACGAGCAGCGCCTTCGTCGATCACGGGACGCTCCCCGCCGAGTACACCTGCGACGGCGTGGGGCACAGCCCTCCGCTCGCGTGGTCGGGCGTCCCCGCGGGAACCACCGAGTTCGCCGTGATGATGACCACCCTCGCGCGCGACGGCCTCAAGTGGAACTGGGTGCTTCACAGCATCCCCGGCGCGACGCGCGCGCTCGCGGTGGGCTCGACGGGCGTCGGCGTCGCGGGCATCACGAGCGACGGACCGGCGCTGGCCTACTCGCCGCCGTGCTCTCAGGGCCCCGGCGCGATGATGTACACGTACACGGTGTATGCGCTCTCGGCGCACCCGACGCTCCCCACGCGCGCGAGGGATGTGACCGGCGCGGTGCTCACCGACGCGATCCGCGCGATCACGCTCGCGAGCGCCTCGGCCACGGTGACCTACACGCGGTGAACGAAAAGGCTCCGAGGGCGATGTAGGTACACCTCGCACCGCGCCGCGAACGCGTTCCTGCCGGACAGGGAGGCGTTCGCAGCGGGCGCGAACGGGCGTCTACGCGAAAGGCAACGCTCACGCAGGGCGCGCGGGCGTCGGTCCGCCTGGCGGATCGGGGTTCACGGGATCCGCGGGCGCGTCTCCGCCTGACGGGGAGCTTCCATAGTCGATCGTGGCGCGGAGCCCGTCGAAGAGGGAGTCCTTGTCTGCGAGGCTGGCCGCGGCGCGGGCGAAGGTGAGGGCCTCGACCATGGCTTCAGAGAGCGCCTCCTGGGCGCGGTCGCGGGCGGCGAGCGCGGCGGCGAGCTCCTTGTCTTCGAGGTTGACCTTCGCGCGGGCCTTCTTGAGATCCGCGAGGGGCTTCGCAAGCGCCTCGATCCACGCCTTGGAGTCAACCCTCCCGATGCCCTCGACCTGCGGCGCCGGGAGCTTCTCGCGCTTGATCGCGCTCGTGACGTCATCGCCCGCGAGGCAGAGCTTCGCCGGGTCGCGCGGTAGCTCCGCGGGGAGCTGGAGCTTCCGCACGACGGAGTCACCAAAGAGAGACTCGACGGCGCCCTTGATCTTCTTGAGCTGCGCGTAGACCGCGAGGGCCTGCTTGTCGCGCTCGGCGCGGGGCTCGACGTCATCGGCGCGCTCGGCGTCGAGGGCCCGCTCGGCGTCGACGTGGGCGCCGAGGGTGCGCTTCACGCGGCGGCTCGTGAGCGCGAGCAGCAGCGCCACGGAGGGCCACTTCTCTCCGTGATGGAGGTCCGCCGCGAGGCGCGCGGAGGCGCTCGCGTCGAGCTCCGCGGTGTGGGCGTCGATGGCGGTCACGATGTCTTCCGCGAGCTTCTGGGTGTCGGTGAGTACCTGCGAGGGCATTGTCGTCGCTGCTCCTTGTGGGCTTCGAGGCAGATGGAGAGCGCACGGTACCAACGGGCGCGAAGGGCGGTGAAGCGCAAACGCGACGCGCGCGACCGTTGACGACATCGCAGACCACGCTCCCCGATCTCGCGGTATAGCTCCGCGCCCGTGACGCTCATCATCCCTCCGTGGCCCGACGTGCCCGACTCCCAGCGCGGACGAGGAACGCTCCCCACCCGCTACGAAGACGTCTCGCAGTGCGGGCGCTGCCACCCCTCTCCGATGTCGCACGCCCTCGCCGCGGCCCTGTGGAACAAGGCCCTCCGCGAGCACCCCCTCATCGACGTGATGAAGCCGACGGGCGTGCTCCCGATCCTCAGTCGCCTCGTCGTGCGCTCCCACGGCGGACCCATCGCCGCCGCGGGACCGCTCCTCTGTGACGGCCGCTTCGCCCTCACACGCGCGCCTGTCTCCAAGGGCGAAGACCGCTTTCGCCTCGACATGTGGGCCCGCGTCGAAGCCCCGCGCGGACGCACCTGGGGCCCACCCCCCGACGGCGCCGGAGAGGTCATCCCCGTGGGCGAGGTCTACGGCGAGCACACCCTCACGCGCCTCTTCGCCGCCCCCGAAGACCGCCGCGTGCGCGCGCTCCCCGACGCGCTCGATCCGCTGATCTCCGTGCTCGACGCCGCGCACTCCGCGCCCGAAGCCTCCGCGGCGCTCCCCGAGGGCGCGCACTGGATCGACGACCGCTGGCACCCGTCGCCCACGCCCGCGCGCTTCGGGCTCTGTCACACCGACAGCAACCAGCACGTGAACTCCCTCGTGTACCCCGCGCTCCTCGAAGACGCCGCGCTCGCGCGGCTCGACGCGCACGGGCTCCCCTTCGACCGCTTCACCGCCGCGTTCGACCTCGGGTTTCGCAAGCCCCTCTTCGCGGGCGAGCGCTGCGTGGTCACCGCGAGGCTCTTTCAACACGACGACCTCCTCGGCGCCTCGTGCGTCCTCGTCGACGAGGGAGCCCCCACGGACTTCACCGCTCCGCCGCCCCGCGCCCGCTGCTACGGCCGCGTCGAGCTCGCGCGCTGACAGCGCGTACGGCGCCGACGCGCGGCACTCCGCGCACTTCGGTTGACAATCCATCACGCGCACGTCTATAAAGCTCCCCGTCTCGCACGGAGGGTGTGCCTCACACCGCTGTGAAAGACGAAGTCTGGTGCGGTAGCCAAGTGGCCAGGCAACGGTTTGCAAAACCGTGATACGTGGGTTCAAATCCCATCCGCACCTCCGGTGAACCTCCGATGCAACGGGCGCAATCAGCGCCACGCATGGCGGTGATCGAGACCACGCCACCGCGCTTCGTCGTGGCGAGGGCGCTCCTCATCGGCGCCGTCGCGGGGACGCTCTCGGGTCAGGCCGACCTTGCGAGCACGGTGTTCTGGCTCGCGCCCGGCGTCGATCGCGCGCGTCTGGCCGCGGTGCTCCTCCTCGGGGGCTACGCCGTGGGCGCATTGCTCTCAGCGACGGTCTCGTCGCTCGACGCGCTCCTCGCGCGGTGGGAGCGCCGCGCGCCCGTCCGCATGGCCGCGCTCGTCGCGCTCCCCCTCGCGTCCGTGGCCCACGCGCTCTTCACGGGCGGACGCATGAAGCGCCTCCCGATGCAGTGGCTCCTCCAGCCGCTCACGGCGGTGGTGCTCGTGACCGTGTGCGCCTTCGCGCTCGCGGGGCTCCGCCGCTTCGCCATGACGCTCCCGTCGCGCCCCGTGCGGCAGCGCGCGCTCATCGGCGCGGTCTCGCTCTTCGCGGGCTGGGCGCTGCACGGCCTCGATCACCGTGTTTTTCCGAGGCTCTACGAGTACCTGCACACGGGCCTCGGCGTCGCGACGCTGCTCGCCAACGCCTTCGCCGTCGCGGCCCTCACGCCCGCCGCGTGGTGGATCGTCCGCTCGCTCCCGGGCGCCGCGGCCATCGCCGGGATCGTCGCGGCCCTCGCGGCCCCGTGGGCCTGGGGCGCCCTCGATCGCTGGCCCAACGTGCGCGCCGAGGTCTTCGGCGTCCACGCCCCCTTCGTGCGTCACGCGGCCTTCGCCGTCGCCTCCGTCGCGCGCAGGCCCGAGGCCACCGGCGCCGTCGACTCGCTCGCCCTGCGCCGCGCCCGCTACGCGCGAGAGCGCGCGGGACACGCCGACCTCAACGTCAACGCGCCGAGCTTCCCCGGGGCGCACGTGTTCCTCTTCACCGTCGACGCGATGCGGGCCGACCGCCTCGGACGCACGCGCGCGGGGCGCTCGCTCACGCCCACCCTCGACGGCCTCGCCGCGCAGGGCGTGGTCTTCGTGAACACCTACGCGCAGGCCCCGCACTCGAGCTACTCGCTCTCGTCGCTGCACACGGGCGAGTACCTCCACGAGACGCTCGCGCTCGGTCAGCCGCAGCCCCTCGCCACGCTCGCCGACGTGATGCGCGCCAACGGACGCGAGACCGCCGCGCTCTTCACCACGGGCATCTTCTTCACCGAGGGAGAGCGCCTCACGGGCTACCGCGAGCACGATTTCGGCTTCGCGCGCGCCACGCACGTCGACCGCAACGCCGACGAGCAGGCCGCCGCGGCCATCGGCGAGATCGACGACATCGTCCGGAGGGGCGAGGCCCCGAGCCTCATGTGGGTGCACTTCTTCGACGCCCACGCGCCCTATCAGGGCAGCGGCCCGACGCCCGTCGCGCAGTACGACGACGCGGTCTCGCACATCGACGCCGCGATGGGACGCGTGCTCACCCACGCGCGCCGCGTCTTCGCGCGCGAGCTCGTGGTGGCCGTCACCGCGGACCACGGCGAGGAGTTCGGCGACCACGGCGGCGTCTATCACGGCTCGACGCTCTACGAAGAGCAGGTGAGGGTGCCGCTGGTGATCTCGGCGCCGGGACTCACCGCGCAGCGGGTGACCGCGCCCGTGGAGCTCGTCGACGTGGCGCCCACGCTCGCGGCCCTCGCCGGCGCGCGGCCCGCGCCCACGATGCGAGGGCGCGACCTCCGGGGATGGATGCTCCGCCCGCCCACACCGGGCGTCGACTCTCCCCCCGTGTTCTCGACGGTCAACAGCCGCAAGATGGTGCGCCGCGGCCAGTGGAAGCTCGTCGCAGACCTCACCTTCGGCGTCTACGAGCTCTTCGACCTCACGGCCGACCCCGGCGAGCGGCGCAACCTCGCGGGCACCGAGCTCGCGATGCGCGAGTCGCTCCACGCCGACATGACCGCGTGGCTCGAGTCCCTCGCAGACCGCGGAACCGCGCGCGGCGCCGTGGCGCGCGCACGCGTCGGAGACCGCGCGGCCATCCCCGGGCTCACCGAGATCGTGCGTGACCCCAGGGCCTCGGAGCAGGAGCGCACCGAGGCCGTCGAGCTCCTCGCGAGCTTCGCGCGCCGCTCGCTCATCGACACGCTGCGACCGATCCTGCGAGACCGCTCCGCCGCCGTGCGCAACGCCGCCGCCGTGGCCCTCGGCGCCGCGGGAGACGCCTCCGCCGCGCCCCTCCTCCGAGACCTCGTGACGAGCGATGACCCGCTGCTCCGGCGACGCGCGGCGCTGGCCCTCGCCCGCCTCGGCGACCACGCCGCCGTCGACGCCCTCATCGAGACGCTGTGGTCCCCCGAGGAGTCGCAGGTGATCGACGCGATCCGCGCGCTCGGCACGCTCGCGGATCCGCGCGCGATCGAGCCCCTGATGACCATCTTCCCCGACGATCACGTGCGGTATCAGGTGGTGCTGGCGCTCGGTCAGATGCGCGACCCGAGCCTCTTCGAACTGCTCGCGCGCACGGCCATCAACGACCCCACCGACGACGCGCGCGCCAACGCCATCGCGGCCCTCGGCATGCTCGGCGATCGACGCGCCGTCCCGCTGATCCTGAGCACGATCCGTCACACGCGGGCGGAGCGCTACGCGGCCGAGGCCCTCGGCGCGCTCGGCGTGGTGGGGCCTCGCATCGAGGGCTTCGACGCGCGCACCGTCGAGATCACCCCCGACGCGTTCGAGTCCTGCGGCCCCCACGAGGACACCCTCGGCTGGCGCTACCTCGGCGCCCACAGCTGCATCGGAAAGGCCCACGGGGGGAGGCTCCCCGTGACCTTCTACTCGCAGCGCGGAGGCTTGAGGCTCATGGTGATCCGCGCGCGCCGCGACGACGGTCCGCCGGTGCGCGTCCCGCTGCGGCTCGGGGCGCGCGTCGTGGCGACGATCCCGCTCTCACCGCGCTGGGAGGAGTCGCGCGTGCCCATCCGCATCCCCGCGGGCGACGTGGTGATCTACTTCGACCTCGACGCGGCGGGGTCACCGGCGCCGGTGCTCCACCTCGATCACATCGTCTCGCTGCCCGCGCGCTGAGCGTGCGGCGCTACAAGCTCGCGTTCGAACGATCATCGCTCGCGCTCGATCGCTCGTCGCTCGCGGAGACCTCGGACGACTTCACGCTGATGCGCCCGCCCCACGCGCAACGACACGTCGCGCCCTCGTGGAGCGCCTCGACGCCGTCGACCTCGGTCGCGGGATCGGACTGCGTCCAGGGGCCTGGCGTGTGGGGGACGCAGAACTGCGGCGTGAGATCGCCGCGCGACGCGGCGGTGGCGGCCGCGACGCGGGGGTTCGAAAGCGAGCTGCACAAGCCGAAGGGGGCGATGTTCATGAGCGACGCGTGGTCGCGCACGGTGGCAACGAGAGCGCCCGCGCGGCGGCCCGGGGCGATCGACAGGAACGCTGTCGACGAGCCGTGCGTGCATCCGAGCGTGGCGCCATGAAGTACCAGTCTTCTCATCGTGCTCCTCCTCGTGAGGGAACGCGCTCCCGTCCGCGGGCGACGCCGCGTCGAGATCGGGAGATGACCGAACGATCGCCGGGCGTGATCCCACGCTCGCGTGCGCGACATCTCTCTAGATAGATGTGTTCAGAACGGGTTTTTCTGAGACGGCATGCGGATTTTACGCATGAAAAATGACGCTGTTCGTGCGCGGAGCAGGGTGCCAGACGACACCGCCGCGCTTCCGTCAACTTCGTGCGCGCGTGGGAGTGGGCGAGGCCTTCGAGGGCCTCGGCGCGGGGTCAGTGCTCGGCCTCTCGCTCCGCCGCGGCGCCGCGCTCGTTCTCGCCGGGGAGCTGCACGCCCACGTTGCCGATCTGGATGTTCATCCCGCCCGCGCCGCTCCCGCCGTCGCGCTGGTTGATGTGCACCTCGGGGGTCATCGCGGTGGCGCCGACGTTGAGGCTCGTCCCCGCGGTGGTGCGCTCGGGCACGGGCGGAGGCCGACGCTTGCAGGCGTTGAGCGAGAGCGCGAAGACCACACACGCGACGACGAGGGAGCGCATCGCGCGACGCTACCGCAGTCTCCCTCAGTGACGGTAGACCCAGGTGAGCATCGTCCCGCCGCCCGCGAAGAGCACCGAGCCCGTCGCCAGCCTGCGCCCCGTGATGCCGTCGTAGGGGAGCATCGCGATGGGCCCCACCGACATCGGCGCGCGCGGCGTCGTCGCGTCGATGACCTCCACGGAAGCCGCCACGCCGCTCGCGCCCGTCCCCGAGGCCACCACCACGCGACCGTCATTCGCGAGCACCGCGACGGGGTTCCGACGCCGCTCACGCACGAGCGTCGGCGTCGAGAGCACCAGCGGGCAGCTCCCGTCGATGCAGCGCGCGTCGAGCACCACGTCGCTCGCGGCGAGGTCGGTCCCCGTCGTCGAAGCGCCGCCGAGCGCGAGCACCACGCCGTTGCCGAGGTCGACCAGGGCCGCGTCGCGACGGTCATCCACCGCGCTCATCCCCGTGCGAACGGGCCGCGCGTCGGCCGTGAGCGTGCGGGTGTAGCGCTCCAGAAAGGGCGCCCCCGCGTCCTGGCCGCCCGCGATGATCGCCTCGGCCACGCCCGTGCGCACCACCTCGGGACGCACCCTCGGCGTCGCCATCGGCAGCGCCGCCGACCACGTCCCGTCAGCGTTCACGATGTCCACGCGCGCCACGGGCCCCATCGGCCCGCGCCCTCCCACGAGGAGCCCTCCGCCGCCCGGCTCCTGCACCACCGTCGAGCCCCGCACGTCGCAGCGCTCCGACGGCGGCGTCGCCATCGACATGGCCATCGGGCTCACGAGCGCCTGGTTCGAGAGCGGGTTCCAGAGCAGCGCGTTGCAGCCGCTCACGATGAGCACCCGGCCGTTGGCGAGCTGCACGAACGACGCGTCGCGGCCGAGGGTGTTGTCATACACCGACCCGTCGGCCGCGCCCGAGAGCGTGAGCTCGTTGAAGCTCTCGATGGGCTGCGCCTCCACGGTCCCGCCCACGACGAGCGCGAACGCGGGCGCCGCTTCGAAGATCGCGGGCGACGTGCGCGACGCGCGGAGCCTCCACGCGTACTCGACGAGCGAGTCCCGGCGCTGCACGAAGACGTTGAGCACCGCCACGCCGAGGCTGCCCCAGTCGATGGGAGGCGTCGCGCCGCCGCCGACCACCTCGCCCATGCGCAGCGCCTCGACGATGCCGCGCCCCGACACGGCCCCGGCGAAGGGCGTCTCGAGGGTGAAGTACCCGTTCGGCGCCACGTTCGTGGTCACCGTCTCGCTGGTGCGCCCCTCGAAGCGAAAGCGCGCCTGCGTCGCCGCATCGGGCGGCAGAAACGGATCGCCTCCGTCCGCCGCCACCACGCGGATCGCGATGGTCGACTCCTGGCATCCGAAGGCCAGCAACACGACAGCGAGACCGCAGGCGCGAGAGAGGTTCACGGGGCCGTCGTGGGTATCAGCGCTCCCCTCCACTCGCAAGGGGCTCTATGCTCGGCGCCGATGCCCCCCGACGCTCCGCCCGCGCTGCGCGCCGTCGCTGTCTCCGTCGCGCCGCTGGCGATCCTCGCGGTCCTCGCGCCGGTCGGTCCGCGCCCCGCGTCGCTCGACCCCGCCCTCGACGCGATCCGCTTTCCGCTGAACGGAGAGGGGCTCTACGCGTTCGTCGCCTTCGTGTGCGCGGCGCTCACGGTCACCCTCGCGAGCGCCCTCGCGCCGCGGGCCCTTCTTTCGAAGCCTCGCAACGCGGTGATCTCCGCCGCGCTCGGCGTCGCGCTGTCGCTCCTCTCCTTCGCGATCTTGAGGGTCGCCCCGGGCGCGTCGGGCGTGCTCGGCGCCGTCGGAATCGCCCTCGCGGCCTGCGCGATCGGCACGCAGGTCGGCGCGCGCGTCGAGTCGCCGGGGCACATCCTCCCCGTGGCGCTCCTCTCCGCCGCCGTCGATCTCTGGAGCGTCACCGCCGCCGCGGGGCCCACGCACATGATCGTGCAGACGCCCGCGCTCCTGCGCCTCCTCACCATCACCGCGACGGTCCCGATGGAGCGCCTCCCCGAGCCGCAGATCGGCTTCGGCGACGTGGTCTTCGCGGCCCTCTACCACGCCATCGGCGCGCGCTTCGGCCTCCCGATCCGCCGCACCGCCGCCGCGATCTTCGTCGGCGTCCTCCTCGCTGGCATCGCCTCCGCGGCGCTCGCCGCGCCGGTCCCCGCGCTGCCCGCGCTCGGCCTCGCGATGCTCGTCGCGCACCGTGACGCGCGGCGCGTCCCGAAGGCCGACCAGCGCACGGCGATCTTCACGGGCGCGCTGCTCCTCGCGTCGATCGCGCGCGTCGCGGTGGTGTTCGCCCGTTGACGGGCCGTCCCTACGCACGGTAGAGCGCTGCGCACTCCGATGGCGCTCGACCTCACGTGCGTCGGACTCCCCACCGAGCCGACCGCCTACGACTACACCGCGAAGGACGTCTGCCTCTACGCCCTCGGCGTCGGCGCGAAGCGCGACGAGCTCGACTACCTCTACGAGGGCCGCGGCCCGAAGGTGCTCCCGTCCTTCGCGGTGATCCCCTCGTTCGCCGCGGTGATCCGCGCGACCGACCGCGCGGGCGTCGCGATCGACAAGGTCGTCCACGGCCACCAGAAGGTCACGCTCCACGGGCAGATTCCCCCCGCGGGGTCGCTCTCGACGACGGCCACCATCGCGGCCATCTACGACATGAAGCGCATGGCCCAGGTGGTCGTGCGCACCGAGACCCGCGACGCCTCGGGCGCGCACCTCTTCGACACCGAGTGGGGCATCATCGTGCTCGGCGAGGGCGGCTTCGGCGGCGAAGCTCCGCCCGGCCGCGAGGGCTCCGCGCCGTCGCGCCCCGCGGACTTTCGCGTCGAAGAGAAGACCACCACCGAGCAGGCCCTGCTCTACCGCCTCTCGGGCGACACGAACCCGCTCCACGCCGACCCCGACTTCTCGCTCGTGCGCGAGCGCTTCAACGGGACGCCCATCCTCCACGGCCTCTGCTCGTACGGGTTCATGACCCGCGCCCTCGTGCGGAGCGCGTGCGGCGGCGACGCGTCGCGGCTCGAGAGCGTCTCGGCGCGCTTCACCAAGCCCGTGTGGCCCGGCGACACGCTCCTCACCGAAGGCTGGATCGAAGGTTCCCTCGTGTACGTGCGCAGCTCGACGCTCGAGCGCGGCGAGGCGGTGCTCTCGCACTGCCGCGCGACGATCAGACCCCTCTGACTGACTCAACCGCCCGTTCTCTGGAGGCGTTTTATGGCGAAGCTCTCTCGTGAAGTGGTGATCCTCTCGGCGAAGCGTACGGCGTTCGGAGCGCTGTCTGGCTCGCTCAAGGCCGTGTCGGCCAACGACCTCGCGGCGCACGCGTCGAAGGCGGCGCTCGCGCAGAGCGGCGTGAAGGCCGAAGACATCGGCCACGTGATCGTGGGCAACGTGGCGCAGACCTCGGCCGACGCGATCTACTGCGCGCGGCACGTGGGCCTCAAGGCGGGCCTGCCCATCACGACGCCCGCGCTCACGCTCAACCGCCTCTGCGGATCGGGCTTTCAGGCCGTGATCTCCGCGGCCGAGCAGATCCTCCTCGGCGAGTCCGAGGTGGTGCTCGCGGCGGGCACCGAGAACATGACCCAGGCGCCCCACGTGCTGCGCGGCGCCCGCGACGGCTTCGCCTTCGGCAAGGCCCCCTCGCTCGAAGACTCGCTCTGGTCGTCGCTCACCGACAGCTACTGCAACACGCCCATGGCCGTGACCGCCGAGAACCTCGCGGTGAAGTACGGCATCTCGCGCGCCGACTGCGACGCGTACGCGCTCGGCTCGCAGCAGCGCTGGGCCGCGGCCAACGAGGCGAAGCGCTTCGCCGACGAGATCGTCCCCTACGACCTCGTTTCGAAGAAGGGCACCGTGTCGTTCGCGGTCGACGAGGGCCCGCGCCCCCAGACCACCCTCGAAGGACTCGCGAAGCTCGCCCCCGTCTTCAAGAAGGACGGCGTCGTCACCGCGGGCAACGCGTCGGGCATCTCCGACGGCGCCGCGGCGCTCGTGATCGCGTCGGGCGACTGGGCCCGCGCCCGCGGACTCACGCCCATCGCGCGACTCGTGCAGTGGGGCGTCGCCGCGGTGGAGCCCTCGATCATGGGCATCGGCCCCGCGCCGGCCATTCGCACCTGCCTCGAGCGCGCGGGGATGACCCTCGACCAGATCGACCTCTTCGAAGTGAACGAGGCCTTCGCCCCGCAGTACCTCGCTGTCGAGAAGGAGCTCGGACTCGACCGCGCGAAGACCAACGTCGACGGCGGCGCCATCGCGCTCGGTCATCCCCTCGGCGCCTCCGGCGCGCGCATCACGGCGCACCTCGCGTACGCGCTCCGTCAGCGCTCGCTGCGCTACGCCATCGGCAGCGCGTGCATCGGCGGAGGCCAGGGCCTCGCGGTGCTCATCGAGAAGCTCTGATCGCAGCGCCTCCTTCGCGCTCCACTCGGCCGCCGATCAGACCTATGATCGCCGCCCCTATGGAGCACCACGCCGACGACCTCATCTACGACTGGAACGAAGTCGGCCGCCGCCACAAGCCCTTCGGCGCGGTCGAGTTCTTCGACGAGACCCTGCGCGACGGCCTCCAGAACCCCTCCGTCCGCGACCCCTCCATCGGCGAGAAGCTCGAGCTCGTCCACCTGATGGACTCCATCGGGATTCACGCCGCGGACATCGGCCTGCCCGGTTCGACGAAGCGCGCCTACGACGACGTCCTGCGCATGTGCCAGGAGATCGTCTCGTCGAAGCTCAAGGTGCGCCCCGCCGCCGCGGGAAGAACCGTCGTGGCCGACATCGCGCCGATGGTCGAGATCTCGCAGAAGGCGGGCATTCCCCTCGAGGTCTACACCTTCATCGGCAGCTCGCCGATCCGCCTCTTCGCCGAGAACTGGGACGTCGAGCGGCTCCTCAAGACGAGCGCCGAGGCCATCGATTTCGCCGTGAAGAACGGCCTCCCCGTGGCCTACGTCACCGAAGACACGATCCGCTCGCGGCCCGAGGCCCTCGCGGCGCTCTTCAAGAACGCCGTCGACCACGGCGCATCACGGCTCTGCCTCTGCGACACCGTCGGCCACGCGACGCCCGACGGCGTGCGCAACCTCATCCGCTTCGCGAGGAACATCCTCGCCGGCATGGGCGCGCACCACGTGAAGCTCGACTTCCACAACCACAACGACCGCGGCCTCGGGCTCGTCAACGCGCTCATCGCCGTCGAAGAGGGCATCGACCGCGTGCACGGCACCGCGGGCGGCATCGGCGAGCGCGTCGGCAACACCGCGATGGAGCTCATCCTCCTCAACCTCAAGCTCGCGGGCGCCCTCGACCACCAGGACCTCACCAACCTCATCCGCTACTGCGAGGTGGCTTCGAAGGCCACGGCGATGCCCGTGCCGGTGAACTATCCCCTCGTGGGCGCCGACGCGTTCCGCACGTCGACGGGCGTGCACGCGGCGGCCATCATCAAGGCCCACGCGAAGGGCGACGCGTGGCTCGCCGACCGGATCTACTCGGGCGTCCCCGCGGGCATGTTCGGCCGCTCGCAGGAGATCGAGATCGGCCCCATGAGCGGCGCGAGCAACGTGCAGCACTGGCTCCGCGCGCACCGCATCGAGCCCGAGGCCGCCCTCGTTCAAGAGGTGCTGCGCCAGGCCAAGGCCACCGACCGGCTCCTCTCCGAAGCCGAGATCATGGCGACGGTGAAGACCTACCGCGAAGGCGCCGTCGGCGCCGTGTGATCGGGCGCGGGCTCGATCGTGATCGAGGTCATCGCGTAGTACGCCATCACCAGCCCCACGAGCACCAGCACCGCGAGGATCTCGATCGGAAAGATCCCCGCCACGCGCGACCATCGGTCCTTGTAGAACTTGCCCGCCGAGCGCTTGTGCAGACGGCTCTGCACGCCCGCGAGGAGGTCCACCTTTGGCGCCTCGGCGCGCGCGGTGTGGGCGGGCGCTGACTCGGGCTCCTGCGGCACGGCGATGTTCGAGAGCCCCTTCATGAGCTCGCAGAACGCCTCGTACTCCTTGGTGAGCGCGGGCGACGCCTCGAGCGCGGCGCGCACGCGCTCGTGCTCCTCGGGCGACAGCTCGCGGTCGTGGTAGGCCGAGAACAGGTCGCGCGCCTCGTCGTCGGTCATTCCGGGAGCTTCCATCCCAACCCTTTCTCGATGGCCTCACGCAGCGCGGCGCGCGCGCGGTGGAGCCTGCTCTTCACGGTCCCGTCGGGCAGGCCCGTGATCCCTACGATCTCTTCGTACGAGAGCCCCTCGAGGTCGCGCAACACGATGAGCTCCCTGTGGTCCGCGTCGAGGGAGGCCAGCGCCACGCGGATCTTCACCTCGAGCTCGCCGCCCTCGGTGCGCTCGTCGGGTCGATCGACGCGCGAGGTGACGGGGCCCCCTTTGGCGACCTCGGCCTCGGGCGCGTTGTCGATGTCGCCGTGGCCCTTGCGCGAGCGGCGGTCGAGGTACTTCACGCGGTTCTTCGTGTGGTTCACCGCGACGCGGTAGAGCCACGTCCCGAGCCTCGCGTCGCCGCGAAACTGGTCGATCGATTTGAACACCGTGATGAACACCTCTTGCGCGAGGTCCTCGGCCTCGGCGCGGTTGTTCAGCATGCGGTTGACGAGCGAGAAGACCTTGTCCTGGTAGAGCCGCACGAAGGTGTTGAACGCGGCCTCGTCGCGCTTCTTGAGCCGCTCGACGAGCTTGCGCTCGGCCTCGAGGTCGAGGTTCATGGCAACCAGTCCCTCGTCGCGGACCTCACCGCCGTTTGCACCACGCTCTGGCACATACGCCGAGACCGTTCGCGGTGTCGAGTGGTTCCCTCGGCTACATGCTTCGGTAGAAGTACCGGATGTTGAGCATCAGGGTGGTCTGGCTCGACCCCGCCACGTCCTGACGGATGGCCGCCTCGACGCCGAAGGCCGTGTCGAGGTACCCGAGTCCGCCCGTGACCGTGTGCACCGGGCCGTTGAGCCGCGTGTCGTCGAAGAGGTAGCCCGCGCGCACGGGGATGTGCCCGAGCATGAGCTCCACGCCGCCGTTGAGGCGCATGCGCGGCTCCGAGAACGAGCGCAGGTCCCACACGTTGTCGACGATGACGCTGAGGATGTCGACGGGCGTGATCGCCACGCCGCCACCCACGGAGATGGGCGTGAGCGACGTGTCGGGGTTCGTGAGCGAGTAGCCCGTCACCGCCAGCGTGAGGAAGCTCGCCGGACGCACCACCGCGCCCACGTCGACGGTGAGCCCGCTGTACGCCGTGCCGAGCCGCGTGTTGGTCGTCTGCGTGCCGTCGTAGTTCATGTAGCGGGTGGTCACGCCGAGCGCGACGCCCTCGGTGAGCAGCACCGAGAGCCCGAGGCGCACGTCGTGGTTGTGCCGCGACTCGCTCCCGTCGAGCAGCGAGTAGTTGTACGAGAGCGACGCGCTGACCATGCGCGTGGTGTCGGCCACCGTGCCGCCGAAGGCCCAGCGGTTCACCGTCGGGTCGAACAGGATCGACGAGTCGACGTGATAGACGCGCCCGAGGCTCATCGCCGCGGGGTTCGAGAACACGCCCGACGTGCTCTGCGCCGCGGCCTGCGCGTTGCCGCCGAGGGCCATCATGCGCGTGGTGGTGGGCGTCTCGGGCGCGCCCGCGACCTGCGCGTACGCGGCCGAAGACAGGGTCATCGTCGCGGCCAGCGTCACGAGGGACGTAGAGATCGTGCGTCGGGCGTTCATCGCGGGTGGACATATAACGGCAGCGAGACCGCCGTCTATTTCCTGGCAGCGAATCCACAGGGCTGTGGAAAACCCCGTTCGGTCACCTCCGCCCCACCCGCCAGTCGCCCCCGCGCGCCGCCCCCTTCACCCTCCGTCGGCCCGATCAAACACGGGGCGCGAGGGGCTGTGGACAATTTTCTCCGCGCGAGCTCCAGAGGCGCCGATCGAACTTCGTCGATTTCTCGCGAAACGCAGCTGATCCGGCGAAAGTCAGCACCGCTACCGGTGCGCCCATGCCTGTGGATAACCCTGTGGAAGGGCGCCGACGCGACGAAAGATCTTCCCCCGTGAACCCCGACGCGAACGAGCTCTGGCAGAAGGTGATCGCCTCCCTCTCGGGCAAGGTCGGCGCGCAGATGATCGACAAGCTCCTGCGACCGATCGAGGCCCTCGACGCCGCGGGGGGCGTGCTCCTCCTCCGCGCCGCGAACGACTTCTCGCGCGAGTGGGTCTCGAAGGCCTACACCGCGGCCATCGAGGAGCAGCTCCGCATCGTGACGGGCGAGCCCTGGTCTCTGCACTGGGCCGCGAGCGTCGTGTCGATGGCCGCGCTGCCGAAGCTCTCGCCCGCGCCGAAGTCTCCGCCGAAGCCCGTCGGACGCATCGTCGCGCCGACGCTCCCGAACCCGCCGCAGCAGACCCAGAGCGCGCAGATCCCGCAGCAGCCGTCGCAGCGCCCCGTGGCCCCGCGCAACGCGCCCTCACAGCCCTCCGCGGCCCGCACGGCCACCGCCCCCGTGGGAGCCTCCGTGGGTGCGGCGGTGGGATCGTTCTCCGCGGGCCTGTCGCCCAAGTACACCTTCGACCAGTTCGTGATCGGGCCTTCGAATCAGGTCGCGCACGCGATGGCCCTCGCCCTCTCGAACCTCTCGGGCCGACGGGTCAACGTGCTCTTCCTCTGCGGCGGAACGGGCCTCGGCAAGACGCACCTCTCCAACGCCGTGGGGCACAAGATCCTCGAGCAGAAGCCCGACGCGCGGATCGTGTACGTCTCCGCCGAGACCTTCACCAACGAGTACGTGGCGGCCATCCAGCAGCGGAAGATGGACGAGTTCCGCGCGCGCTACCGCAACCAGTGCGACGCGCTCCTCATCGACGACGTGCAGTTCCTCGCGGGGAAGGAGGGCACGCAGGAGGAGTTCTTCCACACGTTCAACGCGCTCTACCAGCGCGAGGCCGCCATCGTGCTCACGAGCGACGTGCTCCCGCAGAAGCTCCAGGGCATGGCCGAGCGCCTCGTGTCGCGCTTCGGCTCGGGCCTCGTCGCCGAGGTCTACACCCCCGAGGTCGAGACCCGCGTCGCGATCCTGCGGAAGAAGGCCGAGCAGGAGAACGTCCGCCTCGACGACGACGCCGCCTTCGCCATCGCAGGCGCCGCGAACACCAGCGTCCGCGAGCTCGAAGGCATGCTCATGAAGCTGGCCATCAAGGCCAACATCTCGGGCCGCCCCTCCATCGACACGGCGATGGTGAGGGACACCCTGCGCATCGGGGCGAGGCCCGCCGTGGTGACCGTCGACGACGTGCAGCGCGCCGTCTGCGAGCACTACCGCATCAAGCAGTCGGAGCTCACGGGCAAGGACCGGCACCGCGAGGTCGCCATCGCGCGCCAGGTCGCGATGTTCCTCGCGCGCGTCCACCTCGGCACGTCGTTCCCCCAGATCGGCGCGAAGTTCGGCGGAAAGGACCACACCACCGTGATGTCCGCCGTGCGAAGGATCGAGAAGCTCCTCCCCGACGACGCGGAGCTGCGGAGCACCGTCGAGTCGCTCTCGGTGAAGCTCGGGTTCCAGCCTCCGACGGTGCACCCGAACACTGAACACTCGGACAGCGAAGCGTGAGACCCTCGCCTGTGGATCACCCTGTGGAAGGCACCGTGAACTCCCCCTGGGACATCCCCTGTGGATGGCCCTGTGGACGAACCGGCTTCCCGACCCTCCGCAGGATGTCCACACCTGGAGTCCCTCCCGCTGTCCACTTCGAATCCGATGGAGTTACGGGTACTTACAACGCTTCCCCCCGTCTCCACAGGATCTATGTACGGTGTACTGTTTCTAAATTCATTTCTCCTATCAACAGAGTAGAAGAGCAGGGAACAACCCCCTGAGAGCCTCAGCGCAGGAGCGTGACGAGATGGAGTTCGTGGTCAACAAGCGGGACTTCGTGAAGGGTCTCAGCCGAGTGCAGAGCGTGGCCGACAAGAAGTCCGCCATGCCGATCCTGGCCAACGTGCTGATCGCCGCCGACGCGAGCGGGAGCGTGCGCCTCGCAGCGACCGACCTGCTGCTCTCGGTGACGGGCACCATGCGCGCGGAGGTGAAGAAGCCCGGCTCCGTGGCCCTCCACGCGCGGCACGTCTTCGACACGGTGCGCGCCCTCCCCGACGGAGACATCACCGTCACGGTCGAGAAGAACTTCACCGCGAGGCTCAAGGCCGGCAAGCGCCGCTTCGACCTCACGGGGATGCCCGGCGAAGACTTCCCCACCATGCCCGACCCCGGGAAGACGCCCCTCACGGCCATCCCCGTCGACGACCTGGCCGACCTCATCTCGCTCACCTCGTTCTCGATGTCGACCGACGACACGCGGCCCCACCTCGCCGCCGCCCTCTTCGAGATGCAGGGCGAGACGCTGCGCATGGTCACCACCGACGGCCACAGGCTCTCCAAGGCCGAGCGCACCGTCCCCGGGATGCGCGGGGCCTCCAAGCTCCTCATCCCCGCCAAGAGCATCCACGAGGTCAAGCGCATGGTCGACGAGGTCCGCGCCGACAAGGCCGAGCGCAAGGAGGCCGGACCCGCCACCCTCTCCGTCGGCGCCGCCAGCTCGCAGGGCCCCGTGTTCTTTCAGCGCGAAGGGATGACCCTCAGCTCCAAGCTCGTCGACGCGGCCTTCCCCTCGTACGAGCAGGTCATCCCCACGGGCACCGACCGCGGCGCGCGCATCAACCGCCTCGCCTTCCTCGACGCCCTCCGCGCCGTGTCGCTCGTCGCCGCCGACCGCACCAGCGGCGTGAAGCTCGCGATGAGCGGTTCGAAGGCCATCCTGTCGAGCGAGAACCCCGACGTGGGCGCTGGACAAGATGAGCTCGACGCCGAGCTCACGGGCCCCGACGTGACCATCGGCTTCAACAGCAAGTACCTCATCGACGTGCTCAACGCGCTCGTCACCGACGACGTCGCCCTCGACCTCTCGGGCGAGCTCGACCCCGGCGTCGTGCGCCCCGTCGGACGCAACGACTTCATCGGCGTCATCATGCCCATGCGCATCTGAGCGCTTCGATCTCACTCTCTCCGCGCCGCAGGTCGTGACCCCCGTACGAATCACCGAGCTCTTCGCTGGAGGCTTTCGAAACCTCCAGGGCGCGCGTGTCATCCCCGACGCGCGCGCCAACGTGCTCCTCGGCGCCAACGGTCAGGGCAAGACGTCGATCCTCGAGGCGATCGACTACGCGGCCTCGCTGCGGTCGTTCCGCGGCGCGACGCGGGCGCAGCTCGTGGGCCACGAGGCCGAGGCCGCGCAGATTCTCCTGCGCGTCGAGTCCGTGGCCCTCGCCCACGAGTACCGCATCAAGCTCACGCGCACGGCCCGCGAGATCCTCCTCGACGGAAAGCGCCCCGAGCGCGCGGTCGAGTACTTCGGCGGAGCGTCGTGCGTGGTGTTTCAGCCCGGCGACCTCGACCTCGTGCTCGGCGCGCCCGACATCCGACGGAGGCTCCTCGACCGCATCCTCGTGCGCGTGGTGGATGGGTACGGCGAGGCCCTCAAGAGCTACGCGAAGGCCCTGCGGTCGCGCAACGCGCTGCTGCGAGAGCGCCACCCCAACCTCCGCGCCGTGCAGGCCTACGACTTCCCCCTCGCGCGCTACGGGAGCGCCGTGGTGCGGGCCCGCGAGTCCGTCGTCGGCGACCTCGTCCACGCCGCGCAGGAGAGCCTCGGCACGCTCACCCGCACGCCCGAGATCATCTCCGTGGCGTACCGCGCGAAGGCCCCCGGCGATCAGGTCGCGTACGCCTCGATGCTCGCGGGCGGCGTGCAGAACGACCTCGCGCGCCGCACCACCCTCTTCGGCCCCCACGCCGACGACCTCACGCTCACCTGGGGCGCGCGACCGGCCAGGGTGGTGGCCTCGCAGGGGCAGACCCGCGCCCTCGCCCTGGCCCTGCGCCTCGCGGAGCTTCACGTCATCGAGAGCAGGACGAAGAGCACCCCCGCGCTCCTCCTCGACGACGTGTCGAGCGAGCTCGATCGCGAGCGCATCGAGCGGCTCTTCGAGCTGGTCTCGAAGCTCGGCGCGCAGGTGTGGGTGACCACCACCGACCCGGGCATCGCGGCCCTCCTCCCCCGCGCCAGGCGCTTCGACGTGAGCGACGGGAAGGTCACCCCGGCCCCTTGAACGAGGCGCTCCCGACGAAGCGGTCAAGAGACATTCCCTGTCCTTGTATTCCGCTGTGGGTTCTGATAGGTTTTTCGCTGGAATTTACGAGGTAATCACGTGGTGACGAGCAACGAAACGGCCGGCGAGTCCGACAACGCGAAGAACCAGTCGGCGGACTACGGCGCCGACGCGATCACGAAGCTCGAAGGGCTCGAAGCCGTCCGCAAGCTGCCGGGCATGTACCTCGGCGACGTCCACGACGGCACGGCGCTGCACCACCTCGTGTGGGAGGTCGTCGACAACTCGATCGACGAGTACCTCGCGGGCTTCTGCACGCGCATCGACGTGTCGATCTTCGCCGACGGATCCATCCGGGTCGACGACAACGGCCGCGGCATCCCCACGGGCTACAAGCCCGAGTTCGGCATGAGCGCCGCGGAGCTGGCCCTCACGAACCTCCACGCCGGCGGCAAGTTCAACAAGCGCAGCTACGGCGTCTCGGCGGGCATGCACGGCGTCGGCGTGAGCGCCGTCAACGCCGTGAGCGAGTGGCTCCACGCGGACATCTACCGCGAGGGCAAGGCGTGGCACATGGAGTTCGCCCGCGGCGAGACCACGCAGAAGCTCGTCCCCGTGGTCGACAGCGACCGCACGGGCACGTCGATTCACTTCAAGCCCGACGCCGAGATCTTCACGATGCTGGAGTTCTCGTACGAGACGCTCTCGAATCGTCTGCGCGTGCTGGCGTACCTCAACCCCTCGCTCACGCTCTCGCTCGTCGATCACCGCCGCTCCGAGGAGGCCGAGGTGTTCTCCGCGAAGGCGGGCATCGTCGACTACGTGCGCTTCCTCAACTCGGCGAAGGTGCCGCTGCACGCGGAGCCGATCTTCTTCCGCGGCGAGCAGCAGATCGAGCTCAAGAGCGACCAGGGGCCCATCACCGCGACGCTCATCGTCGAGATCGCGATGCAGTGGACCGACTCGCTCTACGAGTCGCCGTGGCCCTACTGCAACAACGTGCACCAGATCGACGGCGGCACGCACCTCAAGGCCTTCAAGACCTCGCTCACCAAGTGCGTCAACGCCTACGCCGCGGAGAAGAACCTCCTCAAGGAGCTCAAGGGCCAGGCGATGGACGGCGACGACATCCGCGAGGGGCTCACCTACGTGATCTCGCTGCGGCACCCGGCGGCGCAGTACCCCAACCAGACCAAGTCGAAGCTCACCTCGAACGACGTGATGCCCTTCATCGGCGCCGTCGTGGCCGACAAGCTCGCGGCCTACCTCGACCAGAACCCGCAGGTCTCCAAGCGCATCATCGACAAGTGCGTGCTCGCGACGCAGGCCCGCGAGGCCGCGCGCAAGGCCCGCGAGCTCATCCAGCGCAAGGGCGTGCTCGACGCCGCGTCGCTGCCGGGCAAGCTCGCCGACTGTCAGGAGCGCAACCCCGAGCTCTGCGAGCTCTTCATCGTCGAGGGTGACTCCGCAGGCGGCTCGGCCAAGCAGGGCCGTGACCGCAAGCACCAGGCGATCCTCCCGCTGCGCGGCAAGATCCTCAACGTCGAGCGGGTGCGCTTCGAGAAGATGCTCACCAACGCCGAGATCGGGACGCTCATCACGGCCCTCGGCGTGACCATCAAGGCCGACAACCGCGGCGACGACGACAGCGTCACGTCAGGGCCCCGCCTCGACCTCGAGAAGCTCCGCTACCACAAGATCTGCATCATGACCGACGCCGACGTCGACGGGAGCCACATCCGCACGCTCCTCCTGACGTTCTTCTACCGGCAGATGCCCGAGCTCGTGGAGAAGGGCTACCTCTACATCGCGCAGCCTCCGCTCTACGGCGTGCGCCGCGGCAAGAAGAGCGAGTACGTCAAGGACGACGACGCCCTCGCGAAGTACCTCATCCGCTCGGGCACCGAGGGCCTCACGCTCCGCGGACCGACGGGCGACGTGCAGGGCGAGGCGCTCCGCGAGCTCGCGTTCGAGCTGCACCGCGCGGCCTCGCGGCTCGACCACATGAAGCTCCGCTGCGAGCCCCCCGTGGTCGCCGCGCTCGTGCGCACCAACGCGATCACGCGCGAGACCCTCGCGAGCGATGAGGCCATCGACGCGGGGATGAAGACCCTCGAGGCCTACGTGAACGAGTACCACCCCGACGTGGCGCCGCTCCGGTACACCATCGAAGACGACCACGAGCACCACTGCAAGCGCGTGCTCGTGCGCATCCGCAACGGCACGGCGGGGCGCACCACGGTGATCTCGCGCGCCTTCCTCGACGGCCCCGACGTGCACGAGCTCGCGCGCATCGAGGAGCAGGTGCGCAAGGTCGCGGGCGCGGGCCCGTGGGCGCTCCTCGACGGCGACAGGGAGACCTCCATCCCCCACGGCGGATCGCTCTACGCGTTCATCGACGCGAGGGGCCGCAAGGGCGCGGTGATCCAGCGCTACAAGGGCCTCGGCGAGATGAGCGCCGAGCAGCTCTGGGAGACCACCATGGACCCCGCGAAGCGCGTGCTCCTCAAGGTGCGCGTCGACGACGCGGCGCTCACCGACCAGGTGATGACCCTGCTCATGGGCGACGAGGTCGAGCCGCGCCGCGCGTTCATCGAGAAGAACGCCCTCAACGCGCGCAACCTCGACATCTGAGATCCCTACTTCGCGCGGCTCCAACCGAGCGATTGACAGAAGCTCGACGCCCGTCTATGACAGCGCCCCCTCTTCGGGTGTCTACCCATAGGGGCACCCAGAGAACCCTTTCGATAAGGCACCATCGCGATGCAGAAGCCCAAGTTCCGCACGGTCGAGAAGTCTGCGTGGCTCTTCGTGACGACGAGGCTCCACCCCCAGGCCCGCAAGAAGATCAACAAGCGCACCGCCGAGCGTTGCGGCTACCTCGCGACCGCCGCGGCGCTGCTCAACGTCTCCGAGTCGTCGCTCCCGACGCCCTTCGAGGGCGAGTCGATGGGCCGCTACGTCGAGCGCGCGAAGGCCGCTCGCGCCGCCTGATCGCTGCGCTCCCCTCCGCGCCTTCGAGCAACCCTCCGCTGAGACTCACCGAGACGTCGCGCGTGCGATGACTCCGTGACGTTGTCTGTCTCTTCGTTCAACGTTCAAAATCCCCACGGAAAACCGGGCGAACGCAACGATTGCGGCTACCGCAACGCGTACGCGTTACAGAAGTCGTCTCGCGCGTCGGAGCGTCGGTCGGAAACGCGACATCCCTTGATTTCCGTGCGCGTGCACGCGTGGCACTGCCCGTGCACCGGCTGCGGCCTCGGAGGTCGCAGTACATGGCCATCCTCGGCTCAGCGACAGCGCTCGAAGCGTATCGAAACTCACTCACGGGGATCTCTCCCCTCAAGGCCGACGAGGAGCGAGACCTCGCGGCGCGCTGGCGCAACGGCGACCAGCTCGCGGGACGCAAGCTCATCGAAGCGTCGCTCCCGTTCGTCATCACCATCGCGACGGAGTACCGCCGTTGGGGCGTCGCGCTCGAAGACCTGATCCAGCAGGGCAACCTCGGGCTCTTGAAGGCCGCGACGCGCTTCAACCCCGAGCGCGACTGCCGGCTCATCACCTACGCGGTCTACTGGATCCGCGCGGAGATCCGCGACTACGTCGTCCGCGCGTACCGCCTCGTGCGCATCGGCGGGAGCAAGGGCGAGCGACGCGCGCTCAGGGCCTTCCGCCGCACGCGCGAAGAGGACCCCGAGAAGCTCGCAGCGCTCTCGGGCGTCACCGCGGAGCGTGCCGCGCGGCTCCTCCCGATGCTCAAGCAGCGCGACGTCTCCCTCGACGCGGCGCCCGACGGCGAGAGCGCGCCGCTCGAGCGTCTGCGCGACAACTGCGCGTCGCCCGAGGAGGCCACGATCGAGCACGACGAGGGCGCCCACACGCGCGAGCGCATCGACGCGGCCCTCACGCAGCTCACCGACCGCGAGCGCTGGATCCTCGAACACCGCGTGCTCGGCGAGGCCGAAGAGACCCTCGAATCGCTCGGTCAGAGCCTCGGCATCTCGAAGGAGCGCGTCCGTCAGATCGAGGCCCGCGCGCTCCAGAAGCTCCGCGGCGCGCTCGGCGACCTCGCGGCCTGATCGATCCCCCACGAACGACAGACCGGCGGCCGCAAGGACGCCCGGCGCGCCCGACACACCCTCTGCTTCTCAGCGCGGACGAGCTTCGAAGAAGATCGGATTCGTGAACGCGAAGGGCGTCCCGTCGGAGTACGGGAGCACGACGTTCAACCCGCCGCGCGGACCTCGCGCCACGGCGATGAGAAAGCTCCCGGGACTCATCGGCAGCGAAAGCTCCGCGTCGAGCCGCACCGTCGTCGTCGACGCGGGGACCGTGAGCGTCGCCACGCGCTGACCGTCGCGGAAGAGATCCACGGACTCCACGGCGATCCACGGCGCGGCCATCACGCGCACCCGCACGCTCACGGCCTCGAGCGGCGAGACCTGCACCGTGTCACCGGGCTCCGCGCTACCGACCGAGAGAAAGAGCATCGGACCCGAGGTGACGAAGGCCCTCCCCCGACGCAGCTCGCGGAGCACCGTGGCGCTCTCGTGCGCGGCCTCGCAGCGCGGATCTCCGTCGGGCGCGACGCGCACGTAGGTCCGCGGATAGCCCGCCCACGAGTACATCACATGGTGCGAGTCGCTCGACCCCGTGGCGATGTAGCGCGCGCCCGCGCCGAGGAGCGACATCCAATCATGGAGCACCGCCTCGACGCTCGGGATCGCGCCCAGATAGAAGCCGTTGAAGACCTCGATGGCGTCGTAGCCGGGGTCGTAGTCGCGCGAGACCGCGCGGTTGGTCCGGGGATCGAGGCCCGTGACGTTGAAGTACCCGATGTTGGGCTGCATCCGGGGGTGGTTGACCTGGATGAACGCGTCGGGGTTGTTGGCCCTCGCCGCGCGAAAGATCTGCCGCGGCGCGGTGTTGAGAAAGGGCGGCGGAGAGCCTCCCGGCGTCGCGGGGTCGGGGCGAAACGGGTAGACGTTGAAGTGCCCCCAGGGCTGCGCGCTCCTGTCGGTGGTGACCTCTACCGCGGGCACCCAGAGAAAGCTCTCTCGCGCGCCGTCGGGGAGCATGGCGACGCCCGCGCTGTAGTCGCCGACGACGTTGTGCTCCGTCGGTGTGGCGAAGCCGACGCCCTCGGAGACGAGCGTCGCGACGCGGTCTTCGACGGTCACGCGCGAGTCGAAGCTCGGGTTCGCGTGCACGTGCAGATCGCATCCGACCCAGGCGTCCATTCGAACGACGTGCTGGAGCGCGACGCTCACGTCACCGCGGAGGGTCTCGGTGACGGTCACCTCCTGCGTGGCGATGGTCCACTCGGGGCCGTGCGAGACGGTGACCTTGTAGCGCCCCGGAGGCACTGGAATCTCGGTCTGTCCGCGCATCGCGACGGCCACGACGCCGGCCCCCGCGGCGCGATCATTCGGTCCGAGGTTGGGGTCACGCGTGGGGTGGATCCCGCGCACCGTGACCCGCACGGGGATCTCTCTCCCCGTGTCGTCGTCGCGCGCGTCGACGCGGAGGTGACCGCCCCTCGGAATGCTCACCTCGACGGGGATGGCCCCCGCGCTGTCGGGCGTCACGACGAAGCGAACGGGATCAGACGGCGCGTGACCGGGCGCCGTCGCCGAGGCGATGTACTCGCCCGGCGCGAGCGGGAGCGAGTGCGTGTCGCTCGTCGGATGCGCGATGAGCACGGGCGTTCCCCGCGTGTCGGTCACCGTGAGCTCGGGCTCCCTCGCCCCCCCTTGGAGCACCACCGCGGCCTCGCCGACGTGCTCGTTGCGCGCGAACGCGATGGCGCGCGCGACGTCGGTGAGGTCGCCGGGCATCACGAGCAGCACGGCCCTGTCTTCGATGGTGTGCTGCGCGGCGAGCGTGACGGGCGGAGCGAGCGCGTCGGTGTGTCCGCCGAGCGCCGACGAGCCGTGCTGATCGATGGTGAAGCGCAGGAGCTCATCGCGGCTCCCGGTGGCGCGCGTCCACGCGGTGACCGCGCCCTGAAAGGCGTGTCCGACCCAGGTCGAGCGACCCTCGCGCGCGTCGTTGACGAGGCCGATCCCTGGCGCGAAGGGCGCGGCGCCGCCCCACTCGAGGCGCGCGCCCCACGAGAAGCCCACCACGTCGGCGGGGCCCGGGTTGTGAATCGACGTTCGAACGTGCAACGCCATGCGCCCCGTCTCGAGCGAGTACTCGCGCAGCACCTCGAGCGACTGGGCCCCGACGCGGAGGCTCCCTCGCACGCGCAGGAGCGCGACGCCCCCTTCGAGCACCGCTTCGAAGGTCGGAGACTGGAGCCCCACGTCGCGCGCGCCGACACGAAAGAGCGGCTCCACCGAGCGCAGCGCCTCGGCGCCCGGGAGCGAATTGATCATCACCTGCGCGATGGTCCCCGGAGGCTCGTTGCGCGTGGGGCCTTCAGACCCCGTGACGGTCACGCGCAGGTCGCGATCGCGCAGCACCCAGTCGCCGCGCATGGCCGAGCGCGCGGAGCCCGCCGTCGCGCGCGTGGCGGCCTCGGTCGAGACGCGCCCCACCTCGATGTCGCCGTTCGAGACCCTCGTACGCCCCGCGCTGCGGCAGGTCGTGAGGGCCATGAGCGAGGCCACCAGAACCGCGCGCCTCATCGCGTCGTCTCGCCCGGCGGGAGGAGGGTCCAGTGCGCGCTCTCGGCGTCGAGGCGCGAACCGTCCACGCGCCGCGCGCCGAAGTACACACCATGCGCGAGGAGCTCATCGGGCTCGGCGGGCACGTCGACGGTGGTCCGCACGACCTCTCCGGTCCGCACGAAGCTCGGATGAAACGCGCCGTCGAAGGGCAGAAACGCGTAGGTGCGCTGCGGGTCCTGGCGGTCGAGGTGCGGGTGCAGCGGCCCCCAGCCCACTTCGAAGTTCACGTCGTAGGGCATGGGCTCCTTCGCCACGAGGAGGAGCACGACGCGCGTCCCGTGCTCGATGCGCTCGAGGCCCCAGCCCGCGACGGCGAGGTGCGAGCCCACGTCGACGTGAGCCCTGTGAACGCGGGGGTCCGGGTCGAACTCGACGTAGCGCCCGCGCGCGTAGGTGCGAATGGGCCACCCCTCGCGGAGGATGATGTAGTTCCCCACGACGGCCCAGACGCCGTAGCGCTTCCAGAAGAGCGCGCCTCGCACGGCGGTCTCCTCGATGTTGCGCCAGAGTTCCTGCGTCCCGGTGTGGAGCAGCCGGTGCTCCGTCGAGAGCACGATGTACTCGGGTCGGCGTTCGGTTGGATATCGAAAGATCCTCACGCGCTCGGCCAGGTGCGGGAGCACGTAGTCGGGCGCGGCCACGGCGGCGTCGCCGGGGATGACGTTCACCACGGTGTCGAGCGCGGTCATCCGAGAGTCGGCGACGTAGGCGTTGGGGTCGTAGCGGCGCGCGATGAAGGGGAGCACGCCCGCGCGGTGTTGCATGTGGAGCGTCCCGAAGAGCACGGCGCACGACGCGGCGGCGGCCCAGCGCGCGGGTCGCTCGACGCCGACGGCGAGCAGGTGGGCGAAGCCGTGCACCGCGGCCACGATGACGAAGGGCACCGCGAGCGTGGTGTAGTGCGAGTGGATCTGCACCGCCGTCGGGAACTGCGACAGGAGGTTGATCGCGACGGGCGCAGCGATGGGCAGGAGCCACCGCGGTCTCAAGAGCGGGAGCGCGGCCACGGGCACGAGGAGCCGCGGGATATAGAGCAGCCGCGCGGGCGTCGCGAGCTCACGAAGCGTGGCGATGGGGTGCCTGAGAAGATGCGCGACGATGCCGCCCGGAGACGACCCGAGGTGACCGTAGTGGAGCTGCAACGAGCCGTGACGGGGGAGGTACCTCGGCGCGATGCCGAAGAGGTACACGACGAACCAGAGCGCGAAGAACGCGAAGATGGCGAGGCCTTCCTTGCGGTGCTTGGGGCGCAGCGCGAGGGAGGCGCCCGTGAGCGCGCAGACGAGCGCGACGTCTTCGCGGCACGCGGCGGCGAGGAGGAGCGCGAAGCACCCTTTGCGGATCTCTCGCTGATCGAACCAGTCGAGCGCGAGCGCGAGCGGGAGGAGCGCGAGGGAGCTCGGGTGGAACTCGTACGTCGCGACGGAGCCCACCGTCGGATAGAGGAGGTACACGGCGAGCGCGCCGAAGGCCGCGGCGGGGTGGCCGATGCGACGAAACGCGAGGCGCGCGAGGGGAATCCCCGCGGCCCCGACGCACACGGCCTGCACGACGAGGATCAGCGGCACGACGTGGACGAAGCGGGAGAGAAAGCCCAGGGGAAGAAGCACCAGCGAGAGGTGCAGCCCCCAGAGCGGCGCGCCCACGAGGGGATTCGCGAGGTCCCAGTGACCCGCTCCCCAGACCATGCGCGCGTAGAACGCGAGGTCGAAGGTCTCGTTGTGCCAGGAGCGATAGCGCGAGAGGGCGAGCGCGGCGAAGAGCACCGTCGCGGCGAGCGAGATGTTTGAGATCCAGGCCCAGGGGAAACGGTCGTCGTTCGACCGCGGGTCGTTCACGGTGTACCGGCGCATCGGTATCGCAGAAAGCGCTTCCGCTTGACAAGGGCGGCGACGAGCGGCGATTCCGACACGCACAGTGAGAAGCGGCCTCTACGCCATCATCGACGTCGACTCCCTGACGCGCGCGCGCCGTGAGCCGTGCTCGTTCGCCGAGCGCGTCCTCGCCGCGGGCGCCCTCACGGCGCTTCAACTCCGCGCGAAATCCCTCGGCGCGCGCGACGCGCTCCCCCTCGCGCGGCGCCTCGCGGAGATCTGCCACGGCGCGGGCGTTCCCTTCTTCGTCAACGACCGCCCCGACCTCGCGCTGCTCTCGGGTGCGCGCGGGGTTCACGTGGGCACCGAAGACCTCCCTGTCGCTGAGGTCCGGCGCTTCGCCCCGTCGCTCCTCGTGGGGACCTCGACGCACACCGACGCTGACGTGTCGGCCGCGCTCGCGACCGACGCGGACTACGTCGCGTTCGGCCCTATTTTCTCGACGATTTCAAAGACTGATCACGCGCCCGTGACGGGCCTCGAAGGGCTGCGTTCGGCGGCCTCGCGCTGCGCCTCCGCGGGCAGGTCGCTCGTCGCGATCGGCGGAATCACCCTCGAGAACGCGGCGCAGATCCGCGCGTCGGGCGCGACTTCTGGGGCCGTCATCTCCGCGCTGCTGGTCGAAGAGGCTCGCGTGACCGACAATGCGCGCGCGCTGCATCTGGCGCTTGGCGGAGCGTAGCAATGGACCCGATCACGATCGGACTGCTGGTGGCGATGGGAGCGGGCGGGGCGGCGGCGGTGGCGCGCTGGCGTCGGAGGCGTGAGGCGAAGGTCGATCAGGCGGAGCCTTCGCGCAGCCCGCCCCGCAAGGAGCAGCGGGTGACCGCGGGTCCCGGTGAGTACAAGGTCGGCGACGTGCTGCTGCACATGGGCGACGAGTACTGGCTCTCGGGCGAGCTGGCGCTCATGCGCGAGGGGAGCGCCGCGATGCGCGTGTGCTCGGCCCCCGAGCGCGGCAAGGAGCGCTGGCTGGCGTTTCCCCGCGAGGGCGAGTCGCTCTATGTGCTGCGCACGGACGAGAAGCTCGCGGCGATGGGGTGGCCCGGCGTCGAGATCCCCTTTCAGGGCATGACGCTCCGCCCCGTAGAGCAGGGCGCGTGCGCGATCGCGCCTTCGGGCGAGGTCGAGCGGCGCTGGGAGGGCGTCGGTCGGTACGCGGTCTTCCGCGCGATGGAGACCGTCGCCGTGGTGATCGAGCAGGGGACGCAGCGCATCGCGCTCACGGGCAAGGCCGTGCCGCGGAGGCTCTTCGAGAAGCTCGGCTGACGGGGGGGAGAGGGAGAAGAGGCTGAGAGAGGCTACGCGAGCGCGCGACGGCCGCTGTTGGCCTCGGAGAAGAGCTTGATCGCGCTGTCGATGGAGTTCTCCAGCGAGTCGAGCATGAGGTTGTGCAGCGGGAGGCTCGGGCCGCGGAGGGCTTCGTAGTACCGCTGCCGCTCCGTCGAGTGGACGATGGCCGGCGGATACCCCGAGCGCAGGAGCACGAGGTTCATCGCGAGGCGCGCGAGCTTCCCCGTGTGGCGGGTGTACGGGAAGATCTGCATGAGCTTGAAGTGGATCTTCGAGCCCATACGCAGCGCCGAGAGCTTCTTGGTCTCGGGGTCGGCGAGCCACTCGCCGAGCTTCTTCATCTCGCCCGCGATCTTCTCGGGGGCCGCGATGTCGTGGAAGTAGAGCCGGTGGACGGGGGTCTCCTTGCGGAAGGTTCCATCTTTCACCTCGGGGTCGTCGGGCGAGACCATCTCCTGGAGCTTCTTCAAGAGCTCGAGGGTGATGGGCACCTTCTTGCGCGCGCCCGCGGTCTCACGCACGAAATCGATCGCGGCCTTGTGGGCGCGGATCTCGTCGTACGTGGGGATCAACGACACGTCGGAGACGACGTCCTTGTCGATCGCGCTCTTGAGCTCGTGGAACGAGAGCACGGAGCCCTCGAGTGCCGTGTCGTGATAGATCCACGACATGTCTACCTGCTCCTGGAATTTCGCCAGGATGCGCTCATCCTGCACGGCCAGCAGGTTTTCGAGGTTCTTGAGCTTCTCGTCGATCGATTCGCGGCTCGCCATGAAGAAGCACTCCTCCTCATCGGGGGGGCGTATGTTGGTTGCCCACGGCGGGGGGCGCGAGTGCCACATCCCGCCGCACGACACAAGCGTCACGCTCGCGACATATGTCCGTTCCGCGCAAAAATCGCAACGGTGTGTGTTGGAAGTACATGAATTCCAAGCTCTTTCTGGTGTGCTGAGGGACGCGTGGGCGGGGGCTCGGGAGAGAAATGTGTAGGGTCGCAAAAAGAACCTTGACCGGAACGCTCCCCCGTGGTTTCTTTCGCGTCCCTTCCGGGGCTGTAGCTCAGCTGGGAGAGCGCTAGAATCGCACTCTAGAGGCCGAGGGTTCGATCCCCTTCAGCTCCACCGGGAAAAATACGAGGGCCACCCTTCTCGCGAGAGAAAGGTGGCCTTTCGTATTTCAACCATTCAACGATGTACCCAATGGACGCCCTTGCGGCGCGGGGTGCAGGGCCGATATGGATTGCCCTCGCAAGAGGCGGCGAGCATGACAGCGCCGCCTGCGAGGAGATCCCATGTCCGTCGACTTCTATGACATCGACTCGCTCCTCACGGAAGAGGAGCGGATGGTGCGCGACAACGTCCGCGCGTTCGTGGATGCGCGAGTGCTTCCGGGCATTTCGAAGCACTACGAAGAGGGGACCTTTCCGTCGGACCTCATCCCCGAGTTCGGCAAGCTCGGCGTGCTCGGGGCGACGCTGCCCGAGAAGTACGGCTGCGCGGGCATGGGCGACGTCGCCTACGGCCTGGTGATGAAGGAACTCGAGCGCGCCGACTCGGGCGTGCGGTCGTTCTGCTCGGTCCAGGGCGCCCTGGTGATGTACCCGATCTATGCGTTCGGCTCCGAGGAGCACCGCACGACCTGGCTCCCGAAGCTCGCTTCGGGCGAGGCCGTCGGCTGCTTCGGACTCACGGAGCCCGACTTCGGGTCGAACCCCGGCGGGATGATCACCCGCGCGGAGCGCACGGCCAACGGCTTCAAGCTCAACGGCACCAAGCGCTGGATCACCAACGGCAACCTCGCCGACGTGGCGATCGTGTGGGCCAAGCTCGACGGCGTGATCCGGGGCTTCGTGGTTCCCACCAACACCCCCGGCTTCACCGCCCTGAAGATCGAGCGGAAGTTCTCGCTGCGGGCCTCTGTGACGAGCGAGCTGATCCTCGAGGACGTCGAGGTCCCCGAGAGCGCGCTGATGCCCGGCGTCGAAGGGATCAAGGGTCCGCTGAGCTGCCTCACGCAGGCCCGCTACGGCATCGCCTGGGGCGTCATCGGCGCGGCCGAAGCCTGCTTCGAGTGCGCGGTCGACTACGCGAAGACGAGGGTCCAGTTCTCACGCCCCATCGCGGGCTACCAGCTCGTCCAGGCGAAGTTCGCGGACATGCTCACCGAGATCACCAAGGCGCAGCTCGTCGCCTGGCGCCTCGGCAAGCTGAAGGAGGCGAAGAAGATGAGGCCCGACCAGGTCTCGCTCGCCAAGCGCAACAACGTCTACATGGCGCTCGAGACTGCTCGTAAGTGCCGCGACATCCTGGGCGGGAACGGGATCACCTACGAGTACCCGATCTCGCGCCACCTCCTGAACCTCGAGACGGTGATCACCTACGAGGGCACGCACGACATCCACACGCTCGTGCTCGGTCAGTCCGTCACGGGGATCGCGGCCTACGACGCGGGTCCCATCCCCTCGTCGCGCTGACGGGCGACGAACTCCACCCGTTCGATCGCATCGCCTTCCATCATCTCGTCGACAATCTCCATCCCCTCGATGACGCGCCCGATCCAGGGATAGCGGGCGTCGAGGTGCGGCGCGTCGGCGGTCACCACGAAGAACTGCATCCCACCGGTGTCGAGCCCGGCGAGCGCGATCCCGACGGCCCCGCGGTCGAAGCGCATCCCCGAGAGCTCGGTCTCGACGATGGTGTTGGTCCCACCGTATCCGTCACCGCGGGGGTCTCCCCCTTGCGCGACGAAGGCCGGGACGACGCGATGGAAGATCGTTCCGTTGTAGCGGGCGCCCCGCGCGGCTTCGATCACGGTTCGCGCCGCTTGCGGTGCGGCCTCGCGTCCGATCTCGATCACCACGCGCCCCCTGGGTGTGGTCACCACGAGGGTTCCTTCGAGCGTGTTCGGTTCCGCCGAGCTTCTCGCGGGGATCGCTCCAGCGTCGGGGTTCAGCGCCTGCTGCATCGCGCGGACGCTGCTCGTGTTCTCGGGGATCCTGAGGTTGAGCGCCCTTGCGAGCGCGATCGCCTGTTGCCGGGCTTCCAGTGAGGGCGCTTCGTCGAGCCCGAAGGGCGCCCTGATGAGCTGTTCCCTCAGCGACGACGGGAGCACCCTCGCGTGTTGCACGTGCAACGCGAGGGCTTCGAGCAGGGCCGCGAGAACACCGGGATCGCGGCTGGCGGCGATCTCCTGAAGAAGAGGTCGGGCCATTCCCGGCGGAAGTTCGACAACCGCCTCGGGGAGCGCCTCAAGCACCCTCAGGTCACCGCTCGCGTCGCGGAGCACCTGCGTCAGGATCGCGGCCTTCTGGGGATCGGTGGGGTGCTCCCGCGTGTAGCGAACACGGGCGACGAGCGATCGCCAGTGATGCGCTTCGTCGGCGCAGGTGGCGACCGTACTGAGCGCGCCGCTAAGCCCATCGAGGGTGGCGGCGTTACGACATCGAAAGGCCGCGTCGACGCTGTCGTCTCCGGTGGTGATTCCCTGGAGGGAGGTGAGTCCGGCGATGAGCGCCGTTCGGACCTCGACCTCGGCCTTCGGTGCAGCATCGAGGAGCGCCAGCCAGGTGTTCCCCCAGGCGCGGGGGTTGGCGCGAACGCGGAGTGCGAGCGTGTCGATCCAGCGGTGCCACCACTGCGGGACCGTCGACGCCCGAAGTGAGATCGAGCGGAACGCGACCGCCATCGGAACGGGTTGCAGGTACTCGACGAGGTCGAAGGGCGCATCGACGTTCGGCGAGACCAGGATGCGAGCCGCCACGAGCTGGTCGTCGGGGCGCGGGCTCGCGAACAGTCGACGCATCTGCTCGGGACGAATTCCCTGCAGCGGGCGTCGGGACCGAAACACCCAGGTCGCGAGCGCCACGTCGGGGTGCGGTTGTGCCAGTCCCGCGGAGACGCTCGGAGGGAGGGACGCGGGCTGGGCATCGGCGCCGCGGCCGCTCGCACCCCGCGCGAAGTACGGCAGCAGGCGTGACGGGAGCACGCTCAGCACCGAGGCCATCCGGTCGGCAGACAGCCTTCGCCCGAGGACGAAGGCCGCGTGTTCTGCGAGCGGCTCGCCGTCAGACTGCGCCGAGAGTTGGAGCGAGAGCACGCGCGCGTCGGGGAGCGGACGGGCGTCGTAGGCCTCCGACCAGTCGACCCGTGGCCGTGCCGGAGGCGCGGTTCGATCCGTCGCTGCGTCGGTGGGCGTCGGGGTCGGATGTGCGGGTGTGACGTCGATCGCGGTCGGCTGCGGACGCGGCTCGCTTCTTGGTTGGGTCGGGGTCCCTTCGCAGGCGGTGAGGAGGAGGAAGGCGAGGGAGACCGCGGTCGGATGTTTCACGTGCAACACCACCGATGGATACACCAACCGGAGGAGTGCGGTGGACTCTCAGAATTTGAGCTCGGCGCGAGGATCGGCGTGCAGGCTCTTCTCGAGGAGCTTGATGGCCTCTTCAGTCTCGGCGGTCACGGGCGGGAGAACGATCTCGATGTGGGCAATGAGGTCGGTGGCCTCGCGATGCTCGGCGCCGGGAATGCCCTTACCCCGGAGTCGGAGACGGGCACCGGAACTCGTGTGTGCGGGGATTCGGATGGTGATGTCCGAGCCGCTGGTGGGGATCTTCACCTTCGCGCCACGCCAGGCCTCGACGATGCTGACAGGGACGCGAACGTGGAGGTCGTCGCCCTCACGCCAGAACGAGGGGTGCTCCTCGACCTTCACCGTGAGGATGAGATCTCCCGAGAGGCCATCAGGGCTGCGCCCTCCCTTGCCCGCCAGTCGGAGCTTGTGGCCGTCTTTGATCCCAGAGGGGACCTTCACCTTGATGGTGGCCCCGTTGACGCTCATCGAGACCTCGCCGCCGCGGACGGCAGTGGGGAGATCGATGGGGAGTGTTCCTTCGAGGTCGGGACCCTTCATCGGAGCGCGCGGACGCTGCGCACGACGGGTTCCGACACGACCACCACCGGGGACGCCGCCGCCGAAGAACTGCTCGAAGATGGAGCTGTAATCGTTGGCGCCTCCGCCTCCCGCTCCGAAGATGTCTTCGAAGTTCACTGCACCACCGCCGCCTCCTCCCCTGAAGGCGCTCTGGTATTGCCTGAACTGATCTGCGTTGAAGCCTTCACGGAGCGCGACGTCGCCGAACTCATCGTAGAGGCTTCTCTTCTTGGGATCGCTCAACGCGTCATATGCGCTGTTGATCGCCTTGAAGGTCTCTTCTGCCTTCTTGTCTCCCGGGTTCCGATCAGGATGATATTTGAGAGCGAGCGCCCGGTAGGCCTTCTTGATCGTCTCGGCGTCTGCGCTCCGAGGGACTCCCAGGATCTCGTAGTAGTCTTTGTCAGCCATGTTTGCCGGTCGAACCTAAGTCCCGCCCGTTCACCGGGCAACGACAGCCGACCACCTCCGCACCGCTTGGCTTCATCGCACCGATCGGCGATAGAAACACCGAACCAATGATGACCATGATCGATGCTCGAAACCTCCCGCGACACGTCGGGATCGTCATGGATGGCAACGGGCGTTGGGCCGAGCTCCGAGGTCGTCCCCGCACCGCGGGCCACCGCGCCGGGAGCCACGCCGTACGCCGGATCGTTCGCGCCGCGAGGCGACTCGGGATCGAGCAGCTCACCCTGTACGCCTTCTCGGAACAGAACTGGGGACGACCCGAGGACGAGGTCGATGCGCTCATGAACCTCCTTCAGGAGTACCTCGTGAGCGAGCGCGAGGAGATCCTCGGGAACGAGATCCATCTCCGCGCAGTGGGGAACACCCAGAAGCTCCCGCCGCACGTTCGCGAGGTGCTCGATGAGCTCTCGGCGCGCTCTTCAGAGAACCGCAAGATGGTCCTCTCGCTCGCCCTCTCGTACGGAGGTCGCGAGGAGATCGCCAACGCCGCGCGCATCCTCGCGGAGAAGGTCAGGGAGGGCAGCCTCCGCCCCGAAGAGATCACCGAGGAAGCGCTCAGGGCGCACATCCCCTCGGTCGAGTACGGCGATCCCGACCTGCTCATCAGGACGGGCGGTGAGCTCCGCATCTCGAACTTTCTCCTCTGGGGTTCGGCCTACGCCGAGTTTCATTTCTCGCGCTGCCTCTGGCCCGACTTCACCGCAGAGGACCTCCATGAGGCCATCGCGTCGTATCAGGGTCGCCAACGCCGTTTCGGTCTGGTCCCCTTCGTGAGACCCTTCCCCCGCATCGCGGAGCCCGCTGAACCCATCGCGACCTGAGACTCTGCCGCCAATGTCGAACCTCGTCCGTCGGATCGTGACCGGCCTCGTCTTCCTGCCGATCATCCTCCCGCTGCTCTATGTCACGCCGCTCTGGACGTTCACCCTCTTCATCGCGCTCATCGTGGCGCTCGCCTCGTGGGAGTTCTTCACGCTCTCCCACGGCGAAGACCACTTCGGTCGGGCCTTCGGGACCGTGCTCTCGCTCGGGATGCTCTTCGTCGTCTGGTACACGCGCTTCGGCGCTGACCACGCGTGGCTCTTCTCCTTCGCCACGATCGCACTGATCCCCATCGCGCTGCTCTTCTCCCTCACCCGCCCTTCGCGCATCCCCAACGCCTTCGTCGAGACCGGCGCGCTCGTTCTCGGGCCCACGTACATCGGTGGGCTCATGGGGACCATCGCGGCCATGCACGACCTCGGCACCCACGCCCAGGGCGCGGGCCTCGTGGTCGTCACCCTGATGATCGCCTGGTTCGGCGACACGGGCGCCATGGCCTTCGGAAAGAACTTCGGCGGACCGAAGCTCTACCCCGCGGTCTCACCCAACAAGACCTGGTCGGGCTCCCTCGGCGGGCTCATCGGCTCGGTGCTCGGGGTCGTGTTCGCGCACTACGTCTACCTCCCGGTGCTCTCGCTCGAACGGGGGATTCCCCTCGCCATCGTCGCGGGCGCGATCGGCCAGCTCGGCGACCTCTGCGAGTCGGTGCTCAAGCGAAGCGCGGGCGTGAAGGACTCGGGAGGGCTCCTCCCGGGACATGGTGGGATTCTCGATCGGATCGACGCGCTGACCTTCACGGCCGCCGTCGTGTACCTCGCGCTCCGCACGGGCTGGATCAGCCTCGGGTGACGAAGCGCGAGGTCGCTCGCGCGGACTACTTCGCGCGCTTGTAGAAGGGCGTCTTCACGACGACGGCGGGTGCCGTGCGTCCGCGCTCGGGGTCGCGCACCGTGAAGGTCGTGCCGAGCGCGCTCATTGCCTCGGGGACGTACGCGAGGCCGATGTTCTTGCCGAGCGTCGGCGAGGGCGAGCCGCTGGTGACGTAGCCCACCTTGTTGCCTTCGCCATCGACCACGTCCCAGTGGTCTCGCGCGATGGCGCGGTCGGTGATCTCGAAGCCCACGAGCTTGCGGCTGAGCCCCTTCGCCTTCGCCGCGAGGATCGCGTCGCGGCCGATGAAGTCGCCCTTGTCGAGCTTGACCGTCCACGAGAGGCCCGCCTCGAGGGGGTTGGTCGTCTCGTCGATGTCGTTGCCGTAGAGGGCCATCTTGCACTCGAGGCGCAGGGTGTTGCGCGCGCCGAGCCCGATGGCCTTGGCGCCCTTCGGCTCGCCGAGCTGGAGGAGGCCGCGCCAGATGCGGGCGGCGTCTGCCGGAGGGCAGAAGATCTCGACGCCGTCTTCGCCCGTGTAGCCCGTGCGAGAGAAGGTGCAGGGGATGTTGAACACCGAGGCGTCGGTGAAGTGGAACGCAGGCATCTCGGTCACCCGCGCGTCGACGCCGGCCTCGGTGAGGAGGCCCATCACCAGGGGACCCTGCACGGCGATGAGGGCCGTGTCGTCGGAGATGTCCTTCACCTCGGAGTCGGTGATCGAGCGGGTGAAGTGGCCGACGATCTTCTCGCGGTTCGAGGCGTTGCAGACGATGAGCACCTGCTCGGCCGAGACCCGGTAGATGATCAGGTCATCGAGGGCGGTACCCTTCTCGTTGCAGCAGACGGTGTAGCGAGACTGGCCGTCCTGGAGGCTGCGGATGTCGTTGGTGACCAGGCGGTCGACGGCCGCGAGGGCCTTGGGGCCGCGCACCACGAGCTCGCCCATGTGGCAGACGTCGAAGAAGCCGATCGCCTTTCGCACCGTGTGGTGCTCGTCGACGATGCCCGTGTATTGCACCGGCATCGAGTACCCCGTGAAGGGGACCATTCTGGCCTTGAGCCGAAGGTGTTCGTCGTAGAGGGGTGTTTTCTTGAGCGTTGAAGTGTCCATCGGGGGGGCCGGAAATTACTCCTCGTGGGGGATGAGTGGCACGTGAGAATGCGAGAAGATTCGCGCCCACGGATGGAGCTTCAAACACGCATGAGAACCGGTCTCGCTGCCCTCCTGGCGCTCTCTCTCGGGCTCTCCGCGTGCGGGAGCGAATCGGCGGCTTCTCTGGCGGTCCCGGATGGGGCTCCGGAGGCTCCCGATGCCTCGTCGGGCGATGTTCTGTTTTCTCTTGACCGCGGAGTCGAAGATGTATCTCTCGACGACGTTGGAGATGGTTCGGTGCCGAACGACTCGATCGTACGTGACCGAACGATCCCGCCGCCCGAGGACGCGGGCAGGGGCGCTCCGTACCCCATCGTGCTGGTGCACGGCTTCGCGGGGTTCAGGGACATCGGACCCGTGGGGTACTACTTCAGGGTGGCCGACGACCTCCGCTCGCGCGGCGAGGTGGTGTTCGAAAGCGTCGTCGCTCCCTTCGCCTCGTCGGCGGAGCGCGCGCCGATGCTCGCGCGCTACCTCGACCAGGAGGTGTTCCCTCGCACGGGCGCGGCGAAGGTCATCTTGATCGCCCATTCTCAAGGCGGTCTCGACGCGCGCTACCTCATCTCGACGCTCGGGTATGGGAACCGCGTCGCCGCCCTCGTCACCGTCGCCACGCCCCACCTGGGGACGCGCGTCGCGGACGCCATCGGGGGCAACGTTCCGGGTGTGGCCGACGGGTTTCTCAACGCCGTCGCGTCGGTGCTCGGCTTCACCTACAACGAGGCGCGCGCTCGCGCAGACCTCCGCGCCGCGCTCGACGCGCTCAGTGAACGAAACGCCGATGCGTTCAATCGTTCGAATGCGAACGATCCTCGGGTGACCTACTGGTCGTACGCAGGGCGAACCAACAGAAGGGCCGGACGCGAACAATGTGGCGACGCCGTGGTGGCCAATGACCCCTCGGCGCTCGACAACACCACCCTCGCCCTCGTGCCCTTCGCCGCCCTCCTCGAGCAGGGTGACCCCGCGTTGCACGTGAACGACGGGATGGTCGAGGTGCGCTCCGCGCGGTGGGGGCGCTTCATGGGGTGCGTCCCCGCGGACCACTTCGACGAGGTGGGCCAGATCGCGCACCTGGTCCCCAACCTCGAGAGCGGCTTCGACCACCTCGCGTTCTACCGCGGGATCGTGCGGAGGCTTCGCGCAGAGGGGTTCTGACCCCGTGATGCGGATTGCAGGGGGTGGCGGGGACCGCGTACCGTCAGCGCCCCCTATGAGTGCGACCCGCAACTGGAGACTCGAAGGCTACGCGCAAGACGCCCGCACCGTGATCGCAGGGGCCCAGAGCCTCGCGGACGAGCGCGGACACGTCGAGGTCGAGAGCGTCCACCTGCTCTTTCGCCTGCTCGATCGCGACCCCCTCACGCAGAAGGCGTTCGAGACCGCAGGGATCGATCCGGGCGACCTCATCGTCGAGACCGAGGCCGTGCTCCGCAAGATCGTGCAGGTGCCCGGCGCCGTCGCGTACCTCTCGCCCAAGATGCTCGGGCTGTGCTCGCGCGCCGAGGCCGAGGCCGCACGAGAGGGCACGCCGGTGCGGGTGCGGCACCTCCTCGTGGCCATTCTCGCGGAGCCCACGGGCCTCGCGGGCGCCGTGCTCCGCGCGCTCGATGTCGATGAGCAGAAGGTCCGTCAGGCCGTGAAGTCTCTGCCCGACATGGCCATCGCGCCCGAGGTCGCAGCGAGCGCTCCGTCGGGGGGTGGAGGCGGCGGTGGTGGAGGCGGTGGTGGTGGCAGCGGCGGCGGCGCTGCGCAGGGCGGTGGCAACGCGCTCGCGCAGTACACACGTGACCTCATCGCGGCGGCCACGCAGGATCGCTTCGATCCCATCGTGGGGCGTGACGGTGAGCTCCGTCGGCTGCTCCAGGTGATCGCGCGGCGGCAGAAGAACAACCCCCTCATCGTCGGCGAGGCGGGCGTCGGCAAGCGCGCGATCGTGTATGCGCTCGCGTCGCGGCTCGCGCAGGGAGACGTGCCCGCGCTGCTCAAGAAGAAGCGCCTCGTGCAGCTCGATCAGGGGCTCCTCGTGGCGGGCGCGAAGCTGCGCGGCGAGCTCGAGGAGCGGCTGCGCGCGGTGCTTCAAGCCGCGCGTGATGCGGACGGTGAGGTCATTCTCTTCGTCGACGAGCTGCACACGCTCTTCAACAGCAACGCGACGGGGAGCGGGCCCGCGGACCTGCTCAAGCCCGCGCTCCAGCGGGGCGAGGTGCAGATCATCGGGACGATCACGCCCGCGGAGTACAAGAAGAACATCGAGAAGGATCAGACCCTCTCGCGCCTCTTCGCGGCCCTCATGATCGATCCGCCCGACGAGGCCGAGGCCATCGGGATGTGCCGCGGCATCGTCGAGCGCTACGAGGTCTTTCACGGCGTGCGCATCTCGGATCCCGCCGTGGTCGCCGCGGTGAAGCTCGGGGCGAGGTACCTCCAGGGGCGCGAGCTGCCCGACAAGGCCGTGGACCTCATCGACGAGGCCGCCGCGCAGTGCAGGCTCTCGCTCGACGGCGGTCCCATGGAGCTCGACTCGCTCGCGCGGCGCATGAGCGCGCTCGAGGCGCAGCACCGATCGCTCATCGACGAGGACGACATCAACTCGGTGGAGGTGCGCGCCAAGGTCGAGAAGGAGCTCGTCGAGGTGCGCGCGCGCTACGGCGATCTCAAGCCCCGGTGGGATCGGCAGCGCGACGCCATCGCCGCCGTGCGGACCGCGAAGGAGCGGCTCCTCGTGCTGCGAGGCGAGCGAGACAAGGCCATTCGCGCGGGGGACACCTCGGCGGCGAGCAGGCTCACGAACGACGAGCTCCCCAAGGCCGAGCAGGCGCTCATCGCGGCGGAGAAGCTCCTCGGTGAGCAGGGGCCGCTGCTGCTCAAGATGCACGTCGACGAGGAGGGCGTGGCGCGCGTCATCGAGCAGTGGACCGGCGTGCAGGTCAGCAAGATGCTCGAGAGCGAGACCGAGAAGCTCCTGCGCATGGAGGATCACATGCGCGGGCGCGTGGTCGGGCAGGACAGCGCCGTGAACGCCATCGCGAAGGCCGTTCGGCGCGGTCGCGTGGGGCTGCGCGATCCGGGCAGGCCCATCGGGAGCTTTCTGTTCCTCGGGCCTACGGGTGTGGGCAAGACCGAGCTGGCGAAGGCCCTCGCGGAGTTTCTCTTCGACGACGAGGCCGCGCTCGTGCGCCTCGACATGAGCGAGTTCATGGAGAAGGGCTCCGTGTGGCGGCTCATCGGCTCGCCCACGGGCTACGTCGACTCGGAGTCGGGCGGCATGCTCACCGAGGCGATCCGTCGGAGGCCCTTCAGCGTGGTGCTCTTCGACGAGATCGAGAAGGCCCACAGCGACACGTTCAACATCCTCCTTCAGGTGCTCGACGACGGGAGGCTCAGCGACAACCGCGGGCAGCTCGCGAACTTCTCGAACACCGTGATCATCATGACGAGCAACGTGGGCGCGCCGCGCATCCTCGAGGCTGCGGAGCAGGGCGTCTCGGACGAGGACCTCCGCGAGGAGGTGCAGCAGGAGCTCAAGAAGCACTTCAGGCCCGAGTTTCTCAACCGCATCGACGACGTGTGCATCTTCGATCGGCTCAGCAAGAAGTCGCTGCGCGGCATCGTGGACATCCAGCTCAAGCGCCTCGGGAAGCTCCTCGCCGAGAGCCGCGTGAAGCTCGAGGTGACCGACCCCGCGAGGGACCTCCTCACGGACCTCGGGTACGAGCCCGCGTTCGGCGCGCGTCCGCTCAAGAGGGTCATTCTCAAGCAGCTTCAGGATCCGCTCGCCGAAGAGCTTCTCAGGGGTGGCTACAAGGCCGATGAGACCGTGAAGGTCGACGTCGGGGCCGAGGGCTTCTCGTTCACGAAGGGCTCGTAGTGCGCGCGCTGGTGGTGCTCCTCGCGCTGCTCTCGCCCGCGTGCGTCGAGGCGTGGGCGCAGCCGCGTCCGGGGCGCGACGCGGGTGTGCGCGCGCGAGATGCGGGCGTGAGGGTGAGGGACGCGGGCGTGAGGGTGAGGGACGCGGGCGTGAGGGTGAGGGACGCGGGCGTCGATGTGACGGTGCTTCCTCCGACGCACGGGAGCATCGATGCGGCGCTCGTGAGGCGCGCGCTCGCGACGCGCTCGCAGCCCCTGCGGCAGTGCTACGAGCGAGAGCTCGCGCACGACGCCACGCTCCACGGTGAGATCACCGTGCGGGTCCGCGTCGAGGTCGATGGGAGCGTGTCGCAGACCTCGACGGGCGGTGATCCGGCGCTGCTCCGCGTGGGGCGGTGCATCGAGGATGTGCTGCGGGCGTTGCGGTTTCCGCCGCCCACGGGGGGCGCTGCGACGGTGGCCGCGCCCTTCGTGTTCCAGCAGGGGGAGTGATGCGCGAGAGGGCGGTGCGAGGGGCTGGGCCTCGCCGGGCGTCCTCACGGCCGCCGGTCTGTGGGGGGCTGTGAGGTGGTGGGTCTCGCCGGGCGTCCTTACGGCCGCCGGTCTGTGGGTGCTGGGGTGTGCTTCGACGCAGGTCCCGGTGCGCCGTGGGCGTCCTTCGGGGCGCGCGGTGCACGCTGCGTTTGAAGCCGTGAGCGCGCGAGCTTCGCGGTGCCTCGGGGCGCGTGATCGCGTCACCGTCGAGGGGTTCTTCGACGGGCGCACCGGAGAGTTCTTCGTCGAGCGCGTGGGGACTGCTTCGTCCGAGACGCGTGTCTCGGTGCAGCAGTGCGTCGCGGGCGTGATGGAGCAGGCGCGGGTGCGTCCGTTTGGAGAGACGCGCTTCGACGCCGCGTGGACCGTCGCTGTGCCCGAGGTCTCCGATGCCGTGCGCGCCATGATGGATGGAGGCGCGGAGGTTCCTTCGGGGGAGCTCGTGGGCGAGGTCGACGCCGAGGGCGTGCTCGCCGAGTTGCGTCGCGCGCAGCCCGAGGCGCGTCGCTGCTACGAAGACGCGCTGCGCGGTGCGCCGACGCTGAGGGGCTCCGTCGAGCTGCGCTTCACGCTCTCCGTCGACGGGAGGATCACGCACGCCGTCGCGTCAGGGCCGCGCGGGTTCCGCGGCGTGGGGCACTGCATCCTCGGGGGGCTGCGCGCGCGCTCGTGGCCCGCTACGCAACGGGCCTCGGTCGACTTCGTCGTGCCGATGTCGTTCGCGCCCAGAACCGCTGCGCCCGATGCGTCGAGCGAGGGTCAGCGACCCTGACCGATCGCCTCGCCGTAGGTCCACCCGACGTGGGTGCGCTCCCAACGGATGCCGTACCAGCTCCCGCGGCGATCGATGACCTCGACGGCGGTTCCCTGTGCGACGCGCGCGACGATGGGGCCCGTGCGAGGGGTCTCTCGGACGATCGCCGTCGACCACGCGACCGTGGCCTGCGTCATCGCAGGCATTCGAAGCATCTGCGCCGGCGTCGGGAGCGTCGAGTCGGGGGTGGGCGCAGGCGTCGGCGTCGCGGGCGCAGGCGTCGGCGTTGCGGGCGTTGGCGTCGCGGGTGTCGGAGTTGCCGGCGTCGGCGTTGCGGGCGTCGGGATCGCGGGTTCGGGCGTGGCCGTCGCGCGCATGGGGCCGAAGCGCGCGGTGAAGAAGTACTGGTAGCGCGGGTGCGCCGCCTGGATGCGCCAGATCTCGTCGACGCTCGTGAGCCCCGCGTTCACGCAAGGCACGTAGCTCACCTTGTCGGGCACCGAGGAGCTGCGTCCGAGGAGCGACACGATGCGGTGTCGCGCGAAGTCGACGCGCAGTCCGAGCGAGAGCACCTTCGACGGGTCACGCGCCGCGCTCATCGCGGAGGGACACGTGCCGAGCACCGCCTGGACGCGCGTGCGGAGGGCGGATTCGAGGCCCGCGGGCGTGTCGCAGCGCGCGCCGGGGAGGTCCATCTCTTCGCCGTCTCCGCAGGCGTTGAGGAGGCCGCCGTTGACCGTCACGGGGACCACGATCGCGGGCGTTCCAGCGTCGCGGACGAGAGGGCGCGGAGGCGGCGCGGAGGCGTCGGGCGTCGCGACCGTGATGGCGGGCTCGTCGGGGTTCTCGCCGCCGTTGTCGGGCGTCACGCCCGTGTGCGCGGGCTTGAAGATCCAGGCTCCGAGGAACCATCCCGCGACCAGACACGCCGCCGTGCCCCCGATCGTGAACGGGAGGCGCGGAGAATCGCTGCGCGGTCGGATGACTCTCGGAGGCATTCGCGGTGTGCGCTGTATAGCCGATGTCACGGGCGACGCGACAGATCACGGTGATGGGGGCGTGGGGGGTTCGGCTCCTGGTGAGCTCACGCTCACCGGTCTGCCCGCGGAAACGAAGGGGACGCCGGTCAGCCGGGGGGCTCGCGGAGGTGGCGCTCTCGCTCCGTCTCGCGCTCGCGGAGGTGGCGCTCGATCACCATCTCGTGCTCGCGGACGCTCTCGATCAGGAAGCGCGCTCGGAGGGCTCGCGTCTCGCGCTCGCCGAGGTCACCCGCGCGTCCCCGCGTCACCGCGTGGATCGCGATGCCCGCCGCCACCGACACGTTGAGGCTCTCGACCATGCCGCGCATCGGGATCGAGAAGGTTCCGCTCGCCTCGGCGCGCATCTCGGCGCTCGCGCCCTCGTGCTCGTTGCCGAACACCATCGCCACGTCGGGCCGCGCGGCCACCTCGTCGAGCGTCTTCGTCGCGCGCGCGTCGGCCACGTAGACCTCGAAACCCCTGTTTTTCAAGCCCCTCGCGCAGGCCGTCGAGTCGTGGTGGAGGTGCAGGTCGAGCCAGCGGTCGCAGCCCTTCGTGATCCGCTGCGCCATGAGCGGCTTCACGCCCCTGTCGATGAGGTGGATCTCACCAACCCCGAACGCGTCGGAGGTGCGGAGCACGGCGGCCGTGTTGTGGGGATCGACCACGGACTCGAGCACCACCACCACGGAGCGCAGGCGCGCGCGGGCGATCGCGTCGAAGCGCGCGAGGCGCTCGGGCAGGATCAGTGGTGAGAGCGCGTCTTCGATGACCTCGACGGGCCACGGGAGCACCGAGGCCGAGGGTTCGAGGGCGAAGACCCCGGGGGTCGTCCGTCGCATGGCGGTAGTTGAGGGCCGCGGACTCTACAACAACGTCACACCTTGCGGGCGAAGTGCTGCACGGGCTGAGTCTCGGGCTCGATGGGGGCCGAGGCCGCGGGAGAGGGCGTGGTCGGAGGGCCCTGGAAGGTCGTCGGGTCGTCTTCGTCGTCGAGGGCCAGCGCCGAGAGCGCGCGCTGCATTTCGAGGGCGTCGGCGAAGCGGTGCGTGCGGTCGGGCGAGATGGCCTTCATCACCGCCGCGTCGAGCACCGCGGGCACGTCGGGGCGGAGGAGGCGGGGCGGTGGCGGGCGCGTCCGTCGGATCTCGATCATCAGGGCCGCGGGCGTGCGCGCGGTGTAGGGGAGGCGGCCCGTGAGCGTCTCGTACAAGATCATTCCGAGGGCGTAGAGGTCGACGCGGCCGTCGAGGTCGGGCTCTCCGGTGGCCTGCTCGGGGGGCATGTACGAGGGCGTTCCCATCACCACGCCGCTGCGGGTGAGGCGCATCGCGGCGTCGCCGCGCACCATGGCCTTCGAGAGCCCGAAATCGAGCACCTTGGCGCGCACGCCGCCGTCGTGCGTGGCCACCAGGAACACGTTGTCGGGCTTGAGATCGCGGTGGAGGATGTTCCTCGCGTGCGTCGCGACGAGGGCGCTCAGCACCTGGCGCGCGGTCGTGAGCACGAGCCCTACGCCGAGCTTCTTTTCACGCTGAAGACGGTGACCGAGGGTCTCTCCGTCGAGGCGCTCCATCACGAGGAAGGGCGAGCGCTCGTCGTCGAGCCAGCCCAGGTCGAAGACCTCGACGATGTGGGGGTGGCCGAAGCTCCCCGAGACCATGGCTTCGTTCTGAAAGCGCGCGATGGCCGACGCGTCGGTGGCGTAGCGCGGGTGCAGACACTTGATCGCCACGCGGCGCCCGAGGGCCACCTGGAGGCCGTCGTAGACCACGCCCATTCCGCCCGAGGCGATGACCCCCGTCACGCGGTAGCGGCCCGCGAGGAGCTTGCCCACCAGCAGCGCGGGCGACGCCTGCGCGCGCGCCGAAGGCAACGGCGGGGGTGTCACCACGCGCGTTGGGAGAGGCGGCGGCGGGATCGTGGGGGGTGCCGAAGGGCGCACGTCCATCCGTGCCGCAGCCACGATGGGCTTGCGGTGAATGGGGCACTCGCGCACGTCCGCGGGGTGCGGGATGCCGCAGAGCTGGCAGCGGATGAAGCGCTCTGCCATCAACGGGGTTGCGCGAGTATATCGGTGATGCACCCGCGGAGATACACTTCGTTCAGTCGCGCCAGAGGGCTGCGGTGGAGAGGGCCTTGCGGACCTCGTCGTAGCGCGATCGGGGCACCGAGACCCTCGTGGGCATTCCCCCGCTCACGCCGAGGAGCGTGAGGAAGTTGAGGCCCGAGTCGAAGGCCGCGGCGAGGGTGACGTTCTGCGCGTCGAGCACGATCGAGACGCGGGCCCGGGTCTGCCCGAGGAGGAGCAGGTCGGTCTTGTCGAACTCCCGCGGCGGGACGTTGGTGGCGTCGCACACGACGACGTCGCCGTGCGCGATGTAGCCCGTGTCGGCGAGGCGCTTCGTGTTGTTCTCGACCTCGGCGTACTCGCGCGCGGCGTCGCGGACCTCGTCGGTGATGGCCCCGTCGTCGTCGCGTCCGATGAGCATGCGCACCACGCGGGCGAGGAAGGTCTCGTCGCGTCCGCGCAGGCGCAGGGCGCGGTCGAGGGCGGTGGCGCGGGGAGAGGGCTCTCCGATGCGGGTGTCGACGGCGCGCGCGTCGGCCTCGGCGCCGGGGTAGGGGTCGCGTCCGCCGAGGATCCAGCGGGCGGCGGCGTAGAGGCCGTCGAGGTCGGTGTGACACACGATGGTGTCGACGCGTCCGATGCGGGCGACGAGCTCGGGGGTGACCATTTCGGGGCAGGCGCCGTGGACGGCCTTCGTGGCGAGCACGAAGCGGGGGTCGTCGCGGAAGCTCGCGTGGAGCGCGTGGTCGTGGTGGTCGACCCAGGCCGCGAGGCGGTCGCCGAGGCCCTTGAGAAAGGGTGCGGTGACCTTCTCGAAGCTGTGTCCCGTCCCGTCGGCGGCGAAGGCGATGTCGAGCACGACGACGCGTCCGTGGACGGTCGAGGGCTTCGGGAGCTTTCGGGGCGTTGCGAAGATGACGGTGGGCGGTGCGGTGCGCTCGGTCACGCAGCGGGCTCGAGGGTCTTGACCGCGTCGCGGGCGATGGTGGCCGAGCCGCGCGCGCCGGTCGAGACCGCGAATCCGTCGGGGATGGTTCCGCCGTCGAAATCCGCGAGGGTGAGGGTGTCGGCGGTGGCGCCGAGGAGGGTGGCGCGCGTGCGGACGCCCGCGACGGTCTCGATCACGACGGGCTTGTCGAGGTGGCGCGACCAGGGGTCCGCGGAGCCTCCGTCGAGGTTGAGGAAGAGCTTCATCTGCGTGAGCCAGAGCTGCTGGCCGCGGGGATCGGTCGTGTCGAGTCGCATCTCGTTCACGAGCTTGACCGACATGTTGATCCAGTCGCGGTAGCAGGGGGCGCAGATCTTCTGCTGGATCTCGACGCCGAGGTCGGCGAGCCGCGTCCCGGCGCGGAAGGGCGGGGTCGCGAGGGCGGGCTTCTCCTCGTTGCATTTGATGCACTGGACGGTGGTGGTCATCAGGGCGGCGTTTATGCGGCAGGCGGTGCGCGTTCGCAAGAGCGTGCGGTGGGCGTGTGAGATGGGGTATTGGTTGGCCCCTGCCGATGGCCGAGAGAGCGTTTTTTGATGTGGTGCGGGTCGAGAAGCTCACGCGGGTGTACGGCGCCACGAGGGCGCTCGCCGGGGTGACGCTGGAGTTTCGCGCGGGCGACGTGTGCTCGGTCGAGGGCGGCAACGGCGCGGGCAAGAGCACGCTGCTCCTGGTGCTGGCGACGCTGGTGCGGCCCACGGCGGGCCGGGTGATCTACGGCGAGTACGAGCTCCCCGAGGATCGCGCGGAGGTGCGCGCGGCCATCGGGCTCGTGGGCCACGAGGCGATGGTGTACCCCGACCTCACGGCGCGGGAGTCTCTGAAGCTCATGGCGACGCTCCATGATCTTCCGTCGGCGGAGAGCCGCATCGAGGAGTCGCTGCGCGCCGTGGGGCTCACGGAGTTCGCGGACAGGCCCGCGAGGACGTATTCGCGCGGGCAGCTCCAGCGGCTGGCCCTGGCGCGGGCGGAGCTTCACGACCCGTCGCTGCTGCTCTTCGACGAGCCCACGACGGGCCTCGACGCCAACGCCACGGAGCGGCTCATCAAGGCCGTGAAGGGCGCGCGGGAGCGCAAGCGCGTGGTGGTGGTGGTCACGCACGACCGTCCCTTCGCCGAGCGCGTCGCCGACGTGCGCATCACGCTGGAGCGGGGGAAGGTGAAGTCCTCCGTGCGCACGGGCGCGTAGCGCGTCGACCGCCGATGATCTGGTGAGTTTTCGCGGTCGCTGCGGTACGGTACGCGCCGAGCACGTCGTGGACTCTTCAACACCCGCTCCGACGCAGACCTCCGAGGCCGCCATCGCGGTGCTCTCTTCGACGGAGACGCGCGAGGCCGTGAAGACCGCGGAGCCCGAGCTCCCGCCCTTGAACGCGCCGCTGTCCGAGCTTCTCGGGCGTGGCGCGCCCGCGGAGCCCGCGCCCGCGCTCACCGCCGACGTGAAGGCCGGCGCGGCCTTCGATGACATCGTGAGCCGCGCGGTCCGCGGCGCGCGACGCGAGGGCTCGGGGCGCGTGGCCGCGTGGGCGCTCGGGGCGGTGCTCCTCGCGCTCTTCGCGCTGCGGGTGATCTTCGACGACGTGCTCCCGAAGCTCCTGCTCCTGGGGCTCGCGGGCGCGGTGGCGGCCGTCGTGGTGGCGCTCATCGCGCACGCGGTGATCGAGGGCCGTCGGCAGCGCGCCATGCTCGACGCGCTGGAGCACCTTACGCGCCTCGCGCAGCACGACGCCGCGATGCGAGACCGCGTGGCGCCGCAGATCGAGTCGATCGTGACGGCGCTGAGCGCGCCCTCGTCGCTGATTCCCTTCTCGCCTCGGAAGCGCGCGTAGCGTTCGGGGCGTTCTCGCCGAGATGCGACTCCGTCCGACCGCGCGCCTCATCGCCGCACTCATGGCCCTCAGCGGCGGCGCGACGCTCGCGGGCGAGGCCCTCGGCGCGCGCGTGCTGCGCCCCATGCTCGGCAGCTCTGCGATCTCGCAGACGGGGACCCTCGCGGGCGTGCTCGGCGCGCTCGGTCTGGGGGCGTGGTGGTCTTCGCGGCTCCTCGCGCGGGGCGTTCTCTCGCCGCGTCGCGCGCTCGTCGCATCGCACGGAGGTCTCGCGCTCTGGGCGCTCGTGGGTGCGCTCGCGCCGGGGTCTGTGACGTCGCTCTTCGCGCGCGCGCTCGTGGGTCTCTCGGAGCGGGCGCAGTGGGCGGGCGACCTCGCGCGGCTCGTGGTGGCGCTCGCGCTGACGGCGATTCCCGGTGCGCTCGCGGGGAGCGCGTACCCCGCGGCGGTCTCGCTGATGGCGCGCGGCGCGGGTGCAGGAACAGCGCTCGCGGGCGGTGCGAGCTCCCTCGGCGCGGCCTTCGCGGCGCTCGTGACGACCTTCGTGGTGTGTCCCGCGGTGGGCGTGGCGAACACGCTCGCGGGCGTGGCCGCGGTGTACGCGCTGACGGCCCTCGCGGCGTCGCGCTTCGCAGCGGAGGCGCAGGTCTCGAAGGCTCTCGAAAGCGCTGAAAAACAGGCCGATGGTGGCCGCGAAGACCTCGCCGTCGTGGTGGCGCTCGCGTGCCTCGGCGTGGCCTCGACGGCGTGGCAGGTGCTGCTCGCGCGGTCGTCGTCGCTGGCCTTCGGTCCGAGCGCGTTCGCCTTCGCGGCGGCCCTCGCGGCGCACGTCACGGCCCTCGCGATCGGAGAGCTCGCCTCGCTGCGTCGCGTCTCGCGCTGCGACGCGAAGGGCGCGCGCGTGATCCTCGGATGGCTCACGGTGGCGGCCGTCGTCGCCGTGGTGCTCTCGACGCCGCTCGTCGCGGCGATGCCCGAGTTCGCCGAGCGGCTGCTCGCGCACGGTGCTCCGTCGCAGCGCGTGCTGTGGCTCTCGGCGTATGGGGCGCTCGTGGTGGTGGCCCTGCCCGTGGTCGCGTGCGTGGGCGCCGCGATGGCGTTCGCTGCGCGCGCGCTGACGCCGGGCGCGAGCGACGGAGAGGCCAACGGGCGCACGCTCGGCGCGATGGCCGCGGGCAACGTCGCGGGTGCGCTCGCGATGACCTTCGCGGTGATGCCGGGCCTCGGCTTCGAACGCGCGGCGCTCTCGGTCGGCGTGGTGCTCGCGGTGGCCGTGGCGCTGGTGCGCTCGCGTCCGATGGCGGTCGTGGCGGCGGCCGTGGTGGCGCTCGTCGCGGGGCGCGTGACGCTGCGGGGCGACGCCGCCGCGATGCTGCGCGGGCCCTTTCTGTACGCGGGTTCGCGCGACGTGGAGCTCGGGCGGCTGGCGTGGCGACGCGACGACCCCGAGGCCACCGTGGCGCTGCGGCGCGACGACGAGGGCAACGTGCTGTTGCAGATCAACGGCAAGGTCGACGCGACGAGCCTCGGAGACGCGACGACGCAGACGCTCGTGGGGATCCTCCCCGTGGCGATGGCCCGCGCGACGGGCGACGTGCTCGTGGTGGGGCTCGGCAGCGGGATGACCGCCGACGCCGCGCGCTCGGTTCCGGGGGTTCGCTCGGTCGAAGTGGCGGAGCTCGTGGGTGCGGTTGTCGACGCCGCGAGGACGGACTTCGCGCGCGCCAACCACCACGTGCTCGACGATGCGCGGGTGCGCGTGGTGAGGGCCGACGCGGCGCACTACCTCCGCGGAACATCTCGCACGTACGACGCGATCGTGAGCGAGCCGTCGAACCCGTGGGTCGCGGGCATGAGCGACCTCTTCACGCGCGAGGCCTTCGAAGCGGCGAGGCGGAGGCTGCGACCGGGGGGCGCGTTCGGGCAGTGGTTCCACGCGTACAGCACGAGCGCCGAGGTGGTGGCGTCGATCGTGGCGACGTTCCGCGAGGTGTTTCCGCGCGCGACGATGGTCGAGATCACGCCGGGGCAGGACTACCTCCTCGTGGGGCTGCGCGACGGATCGTTGGACCTCGACACGTTCCTCCGTCGCGCGGAGGACCCCACGGTGTCGCGGCTCCTGCGCGTCGCGGGCGTGAACGACCAGGCCGCCCTCTTCGCGCGCTTCGTCGCGGGCGTCGGCGGCGTGCGCGCCGTGGCAGGAGACGCTCCGCTGCTGCGCGCGTCGGACCTCTCGCTGGAGTTCCGCGCGCCCTCGCTGCTCTACCGCGACGCGACGGACGACGTGTTCGCGCTCCTCGCGCGCGTCGATGATCTGCCGCTCGCGGGGCTCGTGCGCGACAGCTCGCAGGGGGGCGCGTGGATGCGCCTCCTCGACGAGAGCGAGTCGCGCCGCGAGGCCGTGACCCACACGCGCGCCATGGTGCTCGCGGAGCGGCAGGGAGACCGCGCCCGCGCGCTCCGTGAGGGCGAGCTCGCCGTGGGCTTCGACCCCCGCGATCCGACGCCGCGCACGCTCCTCGCGAGGCTCTATCTCACGCGCGCGATGCTCGCGTCGCAGCGCGATCCGGGGAGCGCCGAGGCGGACCTCACTGCGGCCCTCGAGCTCTCTCCGCCCGTGGCCGAGCGCTTTCGCGCGCTCGTGAAGCTCGGCGACCTCGCGGCCCGGCGGCGCGACGGACGCAGGGCCCTCTCGCGCTACACCGAGGCGCTCTCCGTGGCGCGCGAGACGGGGGAAGAAGCCCCCGAGCTCCACGTGCGCATGGCCGAGACGCTGGCGATGCTCGGCGCGCCCTCGCAGGCCGTCGAGGAGCTCGACCGCGCCATCTCGCAGATGCCATCCGGTGCGCGGCGGAGCGCCCTGGAGACGCTGCGCGCAGGATTGGCGCACTGATCGCCGCATCGCGCGTAGTGACAGGCTCGCGCGTTCTGTGGCAATCAATTCGGCCGTGAACCTCCTCCCTGAACGCAACGCGAGCCGCCCTGGAGACGACCCCATCTTCGCCCTCAACCGCGAGGCCACGCAGCGCCGCGCGACGGGGGAGAAGGTCATCAACGCGACGGTCGGCGCGCTCCTCGAAGACGACGGCACGCTCGCGGTGCTCCCCTCGGTGGTGACCGCGCTGCGCGAGGTGCCCGCGCTCAAGGCCGCGGCCTACGCGCCCATCGCGGGCGCGCCGGAGTTCCTCTCCGCGGTGACGAAGGATCTCCTCGGCGGAACGTCGCTCGCGGACCAGGCCGTGGCCTGCTCGACGCCGGGCGGAACGGGCGCGCTGCGCCACGCGCTGTCGGTGTTCCTCGAGCACAAGCAGTCGATGGTGACGTCGTCGTTCTACTGGGGGCCGTACGCGACGCTGGCCGACGAGCACGAGCGCGGCGTCGTGACGTTCAACAACTTCTCCGAGCGCGGCGGCATCGACCTCGCGGCCTTCGAACGCACGCTCGCCGAGACCGCGGCGAAGCAGGGCCGGCTGCTCGTCTTTCTCAACGACCCCTGTCACAACCCCACGGGCTACTCGATGACCCGCGACGAGTGGACCGCCGTCGCGGGCATCGTGCGCGAGCAATCCGCGAAGGTGCCGACGGCGGTGCTCGCCGACGTGGCCTACCTCGCGTACGCGAAGGATCAGCGCTCGTTCCTCAAGCACCTCGAGCCCCTCACGGAGCGGGCCGCGGTGCTCTTCGCGTGGTCGGGCAGCAAGTCGTTCACGCAGTACGGCCAGCGCATCGGCGCGCTCGTGGCCTGCACCGCCGACGCCGACACGCGCAACGCCATCGGCCGCGCGCTCTCGTGGGCCTGCCGCGGCACGTGGAGCAACTGCAACGCCGCGGGTCAGTACGCCGTCGCGCGCTGCCTCTCGGACGCGACGCTGCGCGCGCAGGTCGACGCCGAGCGCGCGCGCCTCGTGGCGCTCCTCGCGGCGCGCGTCGACGCGTTCAACCGCGCCGCCGAGGGGACGGGGCTGCGCTATCCGCGCTACGACGGAGGCTTCTTCGTCACCGTGTTCGCGCGCGACGTGAAGTCCGCCGCGGAGAAGCTCAAGGCCCGCGGGGTGTTCACCGTTCCCCAGTCGGGCGCGCTGCGCGTGGCGCTGTGCGGCGTCGCGCAGGCCGATGTCCCCGCGCTCGTCGCAGCGCTCGCCGAAGCCGTCGCGTAACAGTCTGTCAGCGGTCCGCGCCGTGTGCGGATGTCGGTACGTGGGCGTACCGACGTCCGTACATGCGCGCGCGCGGGTGTGTCGACGCTGCGGGCGAACGCGTGCGCGTGCGGCGCCTACGCGCCGTCGTCTGCGTAGGGGCTGGTGGTGGGGGAGTGCTGGGAGGCGGACGAGGCGGGAGGAGAGGAGCGGCGATCAGGCCGCGACGGACTCGGTCGCCTCTTCGGCGGTGGCGGCGACGGGCTGCGGGCGGCGCGCTTCGGCGGCGGCGACGGCGGCCATGCGCTCGGTGATCACCGAGTACGAGACGTAGCCGAAGCCCATCACGTAGAGGAGCGCGAAGGGCGCGGCGATGTAGTGGCCCGTCGTGAGCGCGGTGTACACCGACACGATGCTCTCGAGGAGGAGCACGATCTCGATGACGGGGAGGATCGTGCGGGCGCGGTAGCGGCCCGAGCGCGCGCTCTGGCCCTTCTTGGGCGTGCGGACGAACTCGCCGGTCTCGGCCTGGAGGCCCTCCCACACGGCGCGCGTGAGGTACGGAGACATGCCCGCGCCGATGGCGAGGAGCCAGGGGAGGCGGCGGAGGGCGCCGAGGGCGGTGCGGCCCTGCGCGCGCTCGGCGACCATGTAGAAGGTCGCGAGCGAGCCCGTCGAGCCGACCATGAGGGGGATGTCGACGAGGAGCAGCGAGACCGGATCGCTCACGGGCATGATGAGCAGCATCGGGAGGAGGAACACCGCGAGCAGCATCATCAGCGGGTACGCGAAGTGCGGCGTCATGTGGAACACCGCCTCGAGGCGGATGTTGCGGTTGAGGTGCTTCGCGCTCCACACCTTCGAGAGGAGCTTGCGCGCGGTCTGCACGGTGCCCTTGGCCCAGCGGAACTGCTGCGCGCGGAACGCCTCCATCTCCTCGGGGAGCTCGGCGGGGGTGACGTGATCCTCGCGGTAGACGAAGCGCCAGCCCGCGGTCTGCGCGCGGTACGAGAGGTCGAGGTCTTCGGTGAGCGTGTCGTGCTGCCAGCCGCCCGCGTCGCCGATGGCCTCGCGGCGCCAGATGCCGCCGGTGCCCGAGAAGTTGAAGAAGCGACCCGCCGCGAAGCGCGCGCGGTTCTCGACCATGTGGTGACCGTCGAGCATGAGCGCCTGCACGCGCGTGAGGATCGAGGTCTCGCGGTTGAGGTGGCCCCAGCGCGCCTGCACGCAGCCCACCTTCGGGTCCGCGAAGTGGTGCACCACCGTGCGGAGGAACGACGGCTGCGGGAGGAAGTCGGCGTCGAAGACCGCGACGAGCGAGCCCTTGGCGTACTTGAGCCCGTTGTCGAGCGCGCCGGCCTTGTAGCCCGTGCGGTCGGTGCGGTGGATGTACACCGCGTCGATGCCGCGGCGCACGAGGTCGGCGACCTTGGCCTTGGAGCGCTCGCGCGTGTCGTCGGTGCTGTCGTCGAGGACCTGGATCTCGAACTTGTCGCGGGGGTAGTCGATGCGAGCGACACACTCGAGCAGGCGCTCGAGCACGTCGGGCTCGTTGAAGAGCGGGAGCTGAACGGTCACGTGCGGGAGCTCGGCCTCGGGGAGCTGACAGGGCGGAGCCGGCGGGAGCTCGGTGCGGTGCTTCCACAACAGCCACACGAGCTGGCTGCGGTGCAGACCATAGAGCACCAGCAGCAGGAGCACGGTCAGGTACGGGACGGCGATCAGCAGCGTGGTCATCAGTTCCTCAGCGTCCTCTGGGATCGGTTCGTGGCGCGTCTCTACCGCCGCTCGGGCGTGTGATGCACCTTTCCGACACCTCGCGATTTCCGCTGGATTCAATAGCCTTCGGGCTCTGTCGAAGTTGTCGCCAACTTGTATTTTGTTGTCCGCGGATGTCGTCGCGCGTGTACTCCCCGTCACGCACGATGAACCTCCGCGACGCATTCTCAGCGCTTGCGTGCGCCGCTGCGCTGTGCAGTTGCAGCTCTGATCCCTTCGCGGGCTCGCGCGTCACGCGCGTGAACCGCGAGCAGCTCGTGGTGACGCAGCGACCCCACGCGGACTCGTATTTCTCAGCCGTTCGCGGGTGTCAGCACGCCTTCGCCGACGTCGACCTCCGCCGCGCGGACCTCATGGCCGACCTCTCTCGCGCGCTCGGTCGCCTCCCCAACGCGGAGGCGCCCGACCTCGAGAACGCGCTGCGGGACGCGCTCCGCGGCGCCGGCGTGACGCGCGTGCGGGTCCACTTCGACCGCGGCCCCGAGGGCGCTCCCCCCGACGAGGAGAAGGAGCGCGCGTGGCTCGCCGCCGTGCTCGCGCCCGCGGCCAGCGAGCGCGCCGCGCTGTCCGCCATCGACGACCGCTTTCACGACGTCGAGCGCGACGTGTCGCTCACGCTCACCCCCAACGCCGAGGCCCCGGGGCTCGCGCCGCTCCTCGCCGTGATCGACCGCGTGCTCCGCGACGCCGAGGCCACGCAGCGCTGCGCGTCGCTCCTCGTGAGGGAGCTCCCGCCGGTGTTGAGCGACGACGGCGAGGCCCGCGCCGAGGCGCCCGCGTACGCCGCCGAGTTCGCCGCCGCGCGGCGCTACGTGCAGAGCATCCGCGCCCGCGCCACGCTGCACGCGCAGCAGAGCGCGCGCCTCGCCCGGTGGCTCGAGGCCGCGCTCACCACCGAGGTCGAAGAGAACGCCGCGGAGCCGCCGCCCGCGGAGCCGCCGCCCGCTCCGTAGCTCTACTGTCCCGGATGAAGCCTGGGCCTTCACGCCGCGTGTTGAAACACGCGGCAGGGAAAGCATTTTGTGAGCATCCTGCGAAAAGTCCCGCTTCGCAGGACTCCCAATCGGAGCCTCGTGCGCGAGTCCGCGGGCGGGGACTTCATTCGAATCGATCTCGAACTGCCTTCCCTGCCGCGTGTTTCGCGCGGCGATGAGAAACGCAGCGCTCGTCCGGGACAGTAGAGGTAGCCTAATCGCCGCCCGAAAGTGGACGCCCCCGAACCCCTCGCCCGACAGTGTCTCCCGTACAGGAGAGCGTCCAATGGGATACAAGGGGACCGAGCGCCGCATCCATCGCGTGTATGTGACCCGCAACACCGAGTACCACGTCCGCGCGGGCGTCTGCGTGGGCGTGCGAGACCGCCGCAACGACGCGTGGTGCGAGGTGCATCCCGCGCTCGGGCGCACGCTCGAAGGCGCGCTGCGCTATCAAGACTCGGGCGTGCTCCCGGTGCTCGACGAGCCGCGCGTGGGCGACGCGATCTACTTTCGCCACGGCGAGCGCGACCTCGTGACCTCGCGCGTGCAGCACATCGAGCGACCGCGCCTCGAGATCGTGCAAGCGTATCCCGCGTGAGACGCGCTCACATCGCGGGCTGCCAGCCGTTCCCGTCGACGTCGACGTAGACGGGGTTGGTGTAACCGAAGGCGTCCCCTGCCCCGACGGGCGCGAGCGATCCGCCGCGCGCGAGCGCGAGGTAGTGGCTGTCGCGCGTCGGTCGCAGATGCACCGTGGCGCGCAGCCGCGTGACGCCCGAGCGACCCGGTGACGTCGCGTCGAGCGCGATGCCCCAGCCCGCGGCGCCGACCGTGTTCGAAGCGTCGAGGCCGCCGCGTCCGTCGCTCGTGAGCGCGAGCGGACGGCCGTTTTCGAAGAGCACCAGCGAGCGCACGTCGACCCACGGCGCGGCCTGCACGTCGAGCTCGAGGTCGACGGTTCCGCCCGTGGCGCGCACGACGTCGCCCGCGCCCATGTGCACCGCGCCGCCCGACCGGATGCGCACCACGATGCCGTTCGAGACGAGCACCCGCTGCGCGCGGATCGCCGTGGTGATCGCCGCGGGCGTCACCTGATCGGGGCGGTCTTCGCCGACCATCACCAGGTTGTGCGGCCACCCCGAGCCGTTGTTGCGGCCGTGCGTGTCGCTGTTGCCGAGCGCGCAGACGTGATCGCCGCGCGAGATGAACGAGAAGAAGTCGCGCAGCGTCGGGATCGCCGAGGCGTCTCTCCGCGCGAGCGCCGAGAGCGTCGCGTCAGACGCCGCGGTGTACTGCTCGGGCGTGCCGAAGGACTCGTTGACCTCCATCGCCTCCCAGTTGCGCGCGAGGGCGACGCGGCCCGTGAGGTTCACGGGGTCGAGGTTGATCGACGTGAAGTACCCCTTGAAGCCGTTGGAGCGCGGGTGCGACACGTGGAGGAGCGGACCGCCCGCCTCGCGGCGCACCTTGTCGAAGAGCTGCTGCGCGTCGAGGCCCGCCCAGTACTGCGCGCCGATGAGCGCGAAGGGATCGGCGGGGTCGACCACGAGCGGGTACGCGTTGAAGTGGCCGAGGCCCACGACGGAGATCTCGTTGCCGCGCATCGCGTTGAACCACGCGCCGAGGTTCTGCGACCGGATGCACGGCGCGAAGTCGGTGACGTTGTCGTGGTCGGTCGTGGCCGCGAACTCGAGCCCCTCGGCGACGTTCTCGAGCACGCGTCCGCAGAGGGCGCGCGGCGAGTCGATGCTGCCCACCGTGTGCTGGTGCAGGTCGACGGAGATCATCCCCGCGGTGTCGACCACGCGTCGCACGTCGGCGCGCAGCGTGGCCTCTCCGCCCGCGGCCACGGTCACCTCGGCGGTGGCCACGTCGTACTCGTCGCCGCGTGAGACGGTCGCGCGGTAGCGGCCGGGCTTCACGGCGTAGCGCTCCTGCCCCGTGAGGCTGAAGATCGCGCGGTGCAGACCGAAGGACTCGCGCTCGCCTTCGAGCTCGCCCATCGCGTCGTCGGGGGCCTCGACGTCGACGCCGCGGAGGCTGACCTTCACGGGCGCGCGCACGCGGGCTCCCATCGCGTCGAGCACGCCGAGGTCGAGCGCGATCGTGCCCGACGACCCGGTGGTGGGATTCGCCGTGGCCATCCCGTCGGCGGTCACGGTGACCATCACGGGCGCGGCGCGCGTGACGCCCTCGTCGACGGCGGTGATCGCGTAGGTGCCCGGCGGGAGCGCCATGCGATACGAGCCGTCCATCTGCGCGCGGGCGATGGAGCGCGCGTTGGCGCCGACGGTGTACGCGTCGCGGTAGGCGTAGACGAGGGCGTTCGAAGTGGTGCGTCCGGTGACGACGCCGAAGGGCTCGTGGCGCGCGCGGAGGATGGGCTCGACGGCGGAGGCCACGTCGCCGCCGCCGACGGAGAGGTAGCGGGTGAAGCGCGCGGGCGCTCCCTTCGCGGCGTTGACGGCGTTGTAGAGGCCCACGGTGCCCGACGCGTCGACGACGGGGACGCTCATGGGTCCCTCGGAGGGCGCGATGGCGTAGGAGACGTGGCGGTCTCCCTCGCCGGGGTCGCTCACGGCGGCGAGCCAGGTGAGCGGCATCGAGGCGCGCGCGATGTTGCCGAAGCCCGTCTCGCCGTTGAAGAGCGAGAGCGCCGAGCCGAAGCCGAGGAAGTCTCCCGCGGCCGAGTTGCTGATCGACCAGCCGTCGAGCGACTGCGCCTCGGTGATGATCTCGAGCACGTCGCTGTCGGGGCGGAGCACGTAGTGGGTGACCATCCGCACACCCTGCTCGCGCGAGAGGTTGTCGAGGATCCCGAGGATGCGGCTCGGCGCGTCGACGCCCACCACGCGGATCGCCGCGGGGCGTCCGTTCGATCCGTCGCACGCGACGGCCACCTCGTCGACCGTCGACACGCGGAACGCGAACGCAGGAAAGGTCTCGCGGAACACGTCTTGACCCTGCGCGCCGCGGGGCCTCGCGCGGTCGGCGTCGATCACGTTGCCGCCGTAGAGGCTGTATCCGATGGCGCGCGATGACCCCGTCGTGCCGACGCGGCCCTGCACCACGAAGCGCACGCGGCTGTTGTAGATCTTGAGGTGACCGACGCGGCCCGCTGCGCCCTCTCCGCCGATGAGCTCGGCCTCGTTGCGGATGGTCCCCGCGCGCGCCTCCGCCGCGTCGAGCGGATCATCGAGGGCGGGCAGCTCGTCGCGGGTGCTCGGGCACGCGTAGGGGTCGACGTACGGAGGCAGCGTGGGGCGTTCGTCGAGGGTGTCGCGCGGCGCGTCGAGGCCCGAGTCCGCGGGCGTACCCGTCGATGTGTCTGTGCAACCGAAGGGCGAGAGCGCGAGCGTGAGGACCGCGGAGGCACTGATAAGTCGCATGGCGGGACGCCGATGGTGCCAGATTCACGCGGTCTGCGGGGTGGACACGAAAACGTCGGGATACTACGGTCCGACTCACTTTCTCCCCATGAGCAACGAACCCGAGATCGATCCGCATGACGACGCGCCCGCCGGCGTCGAGACCCCCGTACGCTCCGCGCGGAAGCGTGAGAAGAAGCCCTCCTACGGCCGCTGGGCGGCGCTCGGCCTGCTCGTGGTCGCCATCGCGCTCATCGGCTCGACGCTCCGCGGTACGGCCGTGCAGTACTCGAAGTACGTCGACGAGGTGATGGCCCCGGGCGAGGCGCGCCACTGGGTCGGTCGCACGCTCCGCGTCGAGGGGCTCGTCGCGCCGGGCTCCATCGAGAGCCGACCGGGCACGAGCGAGTACCGCTTCCGCGTGGCGCGCAACCACGCGGAGATGCCCGTGCACTACCGCGGGATCGTGCCCGACACGTTCCGCGACTGCGCGGGCGTGACCGTGCGCGGAGAGCTCACCGAGAGCGGCACGTTCAACGCCGACGAGATCATCGCCAAGTGCCCGAGCCGCTACGAAGCGGCCACGGTGGTCAACGGCCAGTGCGTCGTCGGCATGACGCCCGAGCGCGGCGCCAACGGCCAGCCCATGCCCCAGGGCACCGCGCCTCCGCGCTGATCCGCCTTCGCGGTTCTCTCCGCAGCCTCCGCGATTCCCCCCGTCACAGCCTCGCGCTCGTCACGCCCTCCGTCGTCGCGGCGGAATGGGGTGCAGCCTGTTGAGCGCCTCGTGGTTTCGGAACCCGACGGCTTCGCGGTGCACCTCGAGCTCCCACCGTCGCTTGAGGCATCGCTCGCGCTGCTCGTCGAAGCGCGCCTCGAGCTCCGTGAGCGCCGCGGGATTGGGCGTAGGGCCGAGGGCCTTGATGCGATGCGCGATCACGTCGAGCTCGAGGAGCGCGCGTTCGAGCTTCTCCTCGGAGTGCCCGAGGGCCTGGGCCATCTCCGAGACGATCTCGCGCTGGATGTCGGTCACCACCTGCGAGGGGTCGACGCGCGCGCGGAGGCGGTCGATGTAGGGGCTCTCGACGCCCTCCTTCACGAGGGCGGTGAGACGGTTCTTGAGTTCCTTGTCTTGCATCTCAGCCTGCGATCGTGGGGTCGGCGCGTCGTCGAGGCAACGGGGTCTCTCGCCCAAGAATGCGTCGCGCGGTCGAGTACCAACAGGCGCCACGGAGGTTCACGATGACGCTCTCTCGCAGCGCGCTCGGCGCGTTCACGCTCGCCTCGATCTTCGCCGCGGTCCCTGCGTTCGCGCAGACCGCGCCGACCTGTCAGCCCCACGAGGCGCAGGTCTTCGCACAGGGCTGCGACGGCCCCGCGCGTCTGGTGTGCGACGGAGGCGCGTCGCTCCCCGCGGGCTCCGAGTGGTGCGGCTGCGACGGTCGCACGGCGCAGTCGTGGAGCATGGCGCCGCCGTCGGGCGTTCGGTATCGCTTCCGCGGGGCGTGCGAGGTGACGGCGCGCTTCGAGTTCACCGATGAGCGTCGCGCGAGCGGCGGTCGCACGGGCCGCGTGGTGGTGATCGTCACGGTGGGCTCGGAGACGGGCGAGGTCACGCGCATCGCAGGTCCGTGCCGCGTGCAGCGGACACAGGGGGCGGAGCTCGCGCGGGCGACGTGCGGCTCGACGACGCTGGTGATGTCGCGCGAAGGCGATGACGTGGTGGTGCGTGACGGCGCGCGAGTGTTGTCGCGGAACCGCCGTCCGACGGGGCAGCGCGTGGTGGGCGCGCGGTAGCGGCGTTCAGCTCGCGCGGCTGTCTTTGGGGCTCTCGCCGGGCGCGTCGGTCACGGGGGGAGCCGTCGCCGCGGGCTCGTCGAGGTCGCGCGGCACCGCGGGGAGCTCGTGCTCTCCGCGGACGGGCGTGCGCGACGCGTCGACGAAGCGGCCCATCGCGTTCACCGACAGCGCGAAATCTCCGTTGCGGAAGCGCGCGCGGCCGATGAGGTACTGCACCTCGGGGTGCTGCTCCGACCACGCGGGCTCGTCGTGGGCGAGCGCCTCCAGCGTCTCGGCGGCCTCTGCGAAGCGCGGATCGGCGTTCTCCGCCAGCGACGCGCGGTAGAGGAGGAAGCCGTACATCAAGCGCATGCCGGGACCCGACTGCTCGCGCACGTTCGCGGGGAGCGAGGTCAACGTCTCGAGCGCCGTGTTGTACGACCCGTTGTCGATCGCCGTGCGCGCGCGATCAAAGGTCTCGGACAGAAGACGCGCGCCCTCGACGCTCATCGACGCGCTCGCCACCGGAGGCTCCAGGCGGATCGTGGGCTCGCGCGGCGTGGTGATGGAGTTCCAGATGCTCGCGGCGCGGATCATCTCGGGCGTGCGGATCTCGGCGTTGCCGGGGCCGCGGATCGAGGCCGCCGCGTCGAGCACCTCGCCCGCGCGAGAGGGCCTGCCCGCCGCGAGGAGCGACACGCCCAGCCGCGCCATCAGGCGCATGCGCTCGGTGGGGTCCGTGGGGATCGCGACCTGCTGCTCGACGCGTCCGTAGCGCCAGTCGTCGGAGTACATCGTCTCGACGTAGCCCGAGAACGCGTCGAAGCCGATGAGGTCGCGCGGCGCGGCGAACTCGATGAGCGCGTTGTCGTCGGTGTTGATCGGCGCGTCGCGGCGACGGCACGTGGGGGCCGAGCACTCGCCGAGGCCCGTGGCGCGGAGGTTCGAACGCCACTCGCCGCGCTCCAGGCGCTCCTCGATCACGGCGAAGCGGTTCACCTCATCGCGCGAGGCGAAGAGCATGCGGGCGAGGAGGTCGGTGCTCCCGTTGGCGTGCGCGGGCTCGACGGCGGCGCGGATGGTCGGATCACCGAGGCGGCGGTCGATCTCCGCGGGGTTGAGGGCGATGGGGTTGAAGCTCCCGAGCATGATCGTGTCGGAGCTGTACGCGTCGGCGGCGAAGACGCGCACGTGCGGAAAGACCGACGCGAAGGTGCGGTAGATCGTCTTGATGTTGTCGGGCGACATCTCGTAGAGCTGCACCCACTGGACGAAGATCCCGTCGGGGGTGAGCGCCTGCGTCGCCGCGCGGAAGTGGTCCGCGGTGAAGAGGTTCGAGACGCCGGTGATCCACGGGTTCGAGGGCTCCGAGATCACGACGTGGTAGCGGCGGTCGGTGGCGGCGAGAAAGTTCCTGCCGTCGTTGTTGAGCAGCGTGAGGCGGTCGGCCGTGACGAAGGGGAACTCCCTGCGCGGCGTGAACGTGAGGTGGTTCACGTCGGCGAAGTAGCGCGCGGCGTCGGGGATCCAGCGCTCGAGCTCGATCACGTCGACCCTGCGCACGGGGAACTGGAGCGTCGTCCCGATGGTGACGCCCGAGCCGAAGCCCACCACGGCCACGTCGAGCTCGCGCGCGGGGCGCGGGTGGAGCAGCAGCGGATAGCCTGCCACGAGCACCTGCGTGGGCATGTCGTCGCCGTTCGAAGCGTCGACCTTGCCGTTGTTCTTCAGCGCGAAGTGAACCTTCTCGCCGCCGAGGGCCCAGCGCTCGACGGTCACCGTCGTCGTCACGCCGTCTCGGTAGTAGATGGGATTGTCACCCGAGATGCTGCGCGACCGATCGCTCGGCGCGTCTTCGATGCAGTGACCGTCACGGCGGCGAACCATGCCGTCGGCGAGCGAGAGGCGGAACACGCCGGTGGTCATCTCGGCCTGGTCCCACGCGCGCGGAAAGAGCTTGAGCGCGCCCTGCGAGCGGGCGATGCGTCCGTCGCGTCCGAGGGCGGCGCCTGTTCCCGTCACCGCGAGCAGCACCGCGGCCATGGGGACGAGCACGTACTTCACGGGCTCCTCGCCGGGCGACGCGAGGAAGAGCATCAGCGCGAGCGCGAGGTTCACCGCGACGGCCACGTACATCGCCGTCTCCATGCCCACCGCGGGCATGATGATGAAGCCCATGAGGAACGACCCCGCGATGGAGCCCAGGGTGTTCACCGAGTACACGGCGCCCGTGTCGCTGCCGATCTTCGAGAGACCGCGCGAGTAGGCCCGCACGCCGAGCGGAAACGCCGCGCCCATCCCCACCGCGGCGGGGAGCGCGCACGCGAGGGCGACCACGAACGAGAGCGCCTGGATGGTCCCCACGTGCTGCGAGAAGTGGATCGCCTCGTGGGGGTCGCAGTTCGTCGTCGCGCTCATCGCGAGGTACACGAACATCCGCGGGATGCGGTCTTGAAAGAAGTACGTGACGATCGCGCCCGCCGCGATGAGGAGCTGCGTCACGCCGAGCGCGAGCACGGGCCTCCGCCACGTCGCCGCGATGGAGGTCGCGAGCAGCACGATCACCGTGGTCACGGCCCACACGAGCCGCGAGAGGTTCGTCTGATAGATCACGTACTGGAGCAGCGCGAGGCCCTCGATGGAGCCCGCGACGGCCACGGTGGCGAGGGGCGTGGGGCGCGCTTTGAGAATGGCCGACGCGAGCGCGCTGCCTCCGCCGATGCCCACGAGAAAGCCGATGAGGATGATCGAGAACGAGTAGACCGACGAGCCGATCACCATGTCGAGCGCGCGCGTGAGGATCACCTCGTAGGCGAGCGCCGCGAAGCCCGAGCCCGCGGCGGCCATGAGCGTCGCCGTGCGCACCGCGCGTGAGCCGTTGTCTTCGAGGATGTCGTCGCGCTCGTCTTCGGCGGCGGGCTCATCGGCGGCGGGGGCCTTCACCGGGAGCGCCTCGGCCGTGCGCGACGGGAGGAGGTCTCTCCACGTGGCGGGCCACTCGCCGTTGAGGAGGGGCTTTCGGAACAGCACGATCAGCGCGGCGAGCGTGAGGTTGGTGCAGCCCGCGATGGCGTTGGTCCACGCGAGGCCGACGCCGGGGAGGAGGAAGAAGCCCGCGAGGAAGGTCCCCGCCACGGCGCCGAAGGTGTTGACCGCGTAGAGGGCGCCGACGCGCTGACCGAGGCGTCCGCCCTGTCGCACGAAGTGTCGCGCGAGGAGGGGCAGCGTCGCGCCCATGAGCGTCGTCGGAGGCAGAAGTACGAGCGCCACGACGACGAAGCGCAGGAGCGTGAAGACGTCGAAGCGGTTGCCGCCGTGGTTGGTGATCCAGTGCGAGACGGGCGGATACACGCCGCGCACGACGACGGGGATGAGCAGCGAGAAGACCCCGACGCCCGCCTCCATCGCGGCGTACGTGAGGATCGGGAACTTCAGCCTGTCGGCGAAGCGCCCGAAGAGGAACGAGCCGAGCGCGAGCCCGCCCATGAAGGCGCTGAGCACGGTGCTGATGGCGGGCGTCGAGGCGCCGAACACCAGCGTGAGCATGCGCGTCCAGATGACCTCGAACACGAGGCCCGATGCGCCCGACAGAAAGAAGCAGAGGAAGGGCACGAGCAGCGCCTGGAGCGGCGACGCGTTGCCCTCTGACGCGGAGGAGGCGGAGGTCTTCGTCACGGGGCGCGGACTCTACAGACCGCAGCGGCGTTCTGTGAAGCGCGCGCGGAGGCCATTTCGCACGGCCTCAGGGCCCTCGCTTCGCGGCCTCCCACGCGGGCGTCGCGTCGATCTGGAGCTTTTCGAAGCGGGGCTTCCAGTCACGCGACCACGTCCGCTCGACGACGGCGCCGTAGCGCGCGGGCGCCATGAGCCCCCAGGCGCGGTCGACCTCGCCGATGGACTCCATGCGTTCCGCGTAGGCCGGCGCGTAGCACCGTCGGATGCGCGTGAACCATGTGCCGAGCTCTCGCGCGATGAGCGCGCGCAGCGCCGGTCCGTGGGGTGTCTCGAGCATCCATTCGAGGAGGGTCCACCCGAACGCGCGGTGCCTCACCTCGTCGCGCAGGATGCGGTCGAGCGCTCGTCGCGCCACGGGCACGGTGCAGCCCTCGCGGAGGTTCTTGAAGAGCGGAACGGCCACGGTCTCACCGAGGCAGAACGCATCGACGGCGACGCGCGTGATCTCCGCTTCGAGGCTCTCTCCGTGGTGCCTCGCGTGCGAGAGCGTCTCGCGCGCGATGGTGGGTCCGCCCACTCCGCCCGCGGCGACGTAGGTCTCCATGCTGAGCTCCGCGTGGACGATCTCGTCTTCGACGATGCGCAGCCCGTCGCGAATGAGGTCGGGCGAGACGCCGGCCTGCATGAGCCAGAGGGTGAGCTCCTGCGTGAGCGTCGCCGAGCGGTACTCGGCCTCGACGCGGAGGAGCCACTGCTTCCGTACGTCGTCGTTCGCGTCGGGCGATCTGCGTGTGCGCGCGGTCATCGCGCGGAGTCTACCCGAGGCGCGCGACCGTCGTACGCGCAGCGAAACCCGAGGTTCGAGAACGCCGACGCGGGGTCGTCGTGGCCGCGGTACCAGCGCCCGAAGCCGTCGCAGGTCCCCTGCCCGCACCACCACGATCCGCCGCGCACGACGCGCTGGACGCGGGCGCCGGCGTCGGGCGCGTGTCGATGGATCAGCCCCGAGCGCCGCGGTGGCGCGCCGGAAGAAGAGCCCCGACGCGCTCGGGATTCACTCCCGCTGGCGCATGGCGCGGTAGCCGTCGGCGTCGACGCGCAGCCCCCAGGTCTCGTACGGCGCGCCCTTTCGCGTGACGAGGATCGCCGCGAGGTCGTCGTGGGCGAGCACCGTCGGCGGCGCTTCGAGGTCGACGCCGTCGTGCGCCGCGTCGTCGAAGATCACCGTCTCGCGCGCGTCGGCGATGGTCGCGAGGGGGCCGTAGCGGTAGCGCAGTCCGCCGAGGTCGTCGCCCGTGTAGACCAGCAGCACGCGCTCTCCCATCGCGACCACGCGCGGCGGCGCGTCGAGCATCGGGGCGGTCGCCTCGGCGTGCGTGCAGCGCGCCTCGGTGCAGGTCGTGACGTGGGCCTTCGGAAACGGCAGCGGCGAGTACCACGCGAGGCGCAGCGTTCCGCCGTGACACGAGAGCGTTCCGTGGCCCGCGTCGATGGTGCGCGCGGACACGAAGCTCCCGTTGCGGAACCACAGCACCACGCCGTGCGCGTCGTCGCCCCACGCCACCACCGCGCGGGCGTCGTCGAGCGCGCAGCCCCGCACGGTCAGGCCCGCGGCGCTCACACGCACCGTCGCGCGCTGCGACGGCGCAGACACCCACCGCCGCGGACCTTCGGACGACACCGCGCCCGCGATGAGCGGCTCGTCGAAGAGCGTGACGCCTCCGTCGGGCGTCGCGGGCGGAGGCGGCGCCGAGAGGGCCGCGACGAAGACCTCGCCCATCATCCGAGGCCCCGCGGCGAAGGGCGCCGCGAACGCGCCGGGCGGGAGCGAGAGCGATCCGTCGCGGACTTCGAAGCGCGTCGCGTCGGGGGCGACGGCCGTGATCCACTGGTCGCGTGACGCGCGCCACGCGTCAGAGGCGCGCGCTTCGATCGCGGCGCCGCCGGGCGTGGCCGGGTGCAGGAGCGCGCCGATTCCGTGTGCGTCGGGGTCCGCGAGGTAGCCGGGCATCGCGGGGTAGCGGGCGCTCGTGAGGCGCACGCTCGCGCGGTGGTCGAGCTCGGCGACGCGCACGCAGTCGGGCCACTCCAGCGTGCGATCGAAGTCGCAGAGCCTCCGCTCGGCGCGCCCCACGAGCACGCGCAGGGCGCCCGCGTCGAAGGGCTCGTCGGAGGCCAGCACCGCGGATCCCGCGCCGCGAAAGAGCGGTCGCACGCGGGCGGGGTCGAGCACGCGCATGGGCTCGGGCGGCGGGGCGACGGCGGAGGCGCGCCCTCGCGGGAGGTTGGCGCGCGACGCGGCGGCGAAGAGCTCGTCGAGGTAGCGCCGGGGATCGTCGCGTCCGGTGCGGAGCGACCCGCGGCCGAGCTCCGTGGCGGCGAGCGAGGCGTACTGGTTGAGGATCCTGTGGGCGGGATCGTCGGAGCGCGATTCGAAGAGCGCGCGGGTCATGATCCGCGCGGGGGGCGCGCAGCGCCAGGGCCACTCTCTCGCGCGCTCGTCGCGGGTCATTCCGCGCACGGAGGCGGGCACGCGGAGCTCGGCGCGGCGCGCGTTGCGGGCGATCTCTCCGACGCGCTGGTGGTCGCCCGCGAGGCAGCGCGAGAGGTCGCTCCACGCGTCGGCGGCGCGCTGGAGCTCGCGCGTCTTTCGCTCGCCGTCGAAGTGATCGTTGGCGACCCACGCGCCGACGGAGGCGACGACGAGCGCGACGCCGGCGATCACCGCGTTGCGGGGGCCGTGGTTGGGCGGAGCTTCGAAGCTGTCGTTGTCGTCGTCGACCATCGTGCGACGCGAGGAGGTTGTGGGCGATCGGTCAGTTGAAGACGCGAGAGCGCGCGAGGGGGTCGATGCGGTACTCGATGAGGCCCGACGACTGCGTGTCGACCACGAAGAGCCGGTTCTCCTTCGGGAGGAAGCGCGCGGACACGGGGAACGAGCCCGCCTCGAGGCGCAGCGGCTCCCACGCGCCCGCGATCGAGAACGTGAACTGCGAGTCGCGCGAGGTCTCGCCCACCGGCGAGGGGAACACCTGGAAGCAGAAGTAGGGATTCGCGAACACGGGCGTCGCCTCGAGCGAGACCGCGCCCTGGAGCGCCCCCGTGCACGCGCGGCCCGCGAGGCAGCGGCGGCCCGTGCGGCTCGCCACCGGGACGCGCGACGTGAGGCACGCGGTCGAGAGCGCCTCGACGGCCGACTGCTTCGCCTCGTCGATGACGCAGCGGCCCGTGGAGTCCGCGCGCACCGCGCCGAGGTAGCCGTTGCGCGTGCCCGTGACGAGCCACTGGTTCCGCGTGCGAACCTGCGCGTGCGCCGCGAGGGGGAAGCAGCGCCGCACCTCCTCGACGGTCACGCCGCTCGGGACGTCGAGCACGAGGTGATCCTGCCAGGCCTCGACGATGGTGAAGTCGCGGTTGACGGGCGTGGTCGTGCCGAAGCGCTGGTTGCACGCGACGGAGTACGCCGCGAGCGGCGTCGGGTCGCCCACGAGCGTGACCTCGTCGTGCATCACGTCGAAGGGGTCGGTGGCGCTCGGGAGCGGTCCCTCGGCGAGCGCGCCGCGGGTGCAGAAGTTCGCCGCGGGCGAGTCGAGCACGAGGCGCCCGCCCGTCCCCTCGGAGAAGCCCACGCCGTAGAGGTCGAGGCCCGGGATGACGCCCTCGTAGGTGAGCGTCCAGACCTCGTTTCGCAGGGCGTAGGGGTCCGCGGGCAGCGCGGCCACGCCGCTCGACGCGTCGAGCTCCGCGACGTCGACGCTCGCGTCCGACGGTCCGCACGAGGGCTCCGTCGATCCGTCGGCGCCGCCGTCGCTCACGCCGCCGTCGGGCACGAAGCTCGTCGGCACCGGCGGCCTCGGGGCGAGCTCGACGCCGTAGTTCGTGACGCCCGCGTCGCCGCCCACGAGGCACGACGTGCTGTCGTTGGCCGAGCGAGGCCGCACGCACCCGAGGGCCGGCGTCGTGGGAGCCTCGGCGACCTGGATGCGCTGCGTCCCTCGCACGATGGTCGAGAAGATGGGCGACGACACGACGAGGCCCGCGGCGGTGAGCGCGATGGAGGCGCGCGGCGCGTGGCGCACGAAGCGGTAGCCGTTGGTGCCGTCGACGACGTTGAGCGACTGCGCGCGCGCGGGGGCGTCGTAGTCGTCGATGTCGATCACGGTGATGCGCCCGTCGCGCAGCACGGCGCCCATGAAGACCCCGTGGAGGTACCCCGGTCCGACGGCCGCCGCGCCCGCGCAGCCGTTGAGCGAGAGGCACGCGGCCGACGGGGGCACGTTCTGGCCCTTGTAGTCCGTCGTGTTGATGGGCACGAGCGCGACGACGGGCGTCGAGATGGCGACCTGATCGACGGTGAGCGAGGGGTCGAGCGTCCTGCGCTGCGGATTGGGCGCGGGGAGGAGGTTGGGCCTCACCCTCGCGTTGCGCGCGAGGTCGTACACGAGGAGCGCGCCCGTGGTGGCGTGGGCGGCGTAGAGGTAGCGCGCGCTGGCGTAGTGGTCGGGGTCGGTGGCCTCCGCGGCGCACGTGAGCCGACGGGCCCAGCCCGAGATGGCGAGCGCGCGCGTGGGGGCGCCCACGTCGACGCGGGCGATCTCGCGGAGGGGCGTCTCCGCGAGCACGTGGACATAGTTCGACTGGTCGTCGGAGACGTAGACCCGGTGCGTGTCCTTGTCGACGGAGAGGGCGAGCGGGTGCGCGGGCGAGGAGGTCCCGCCGTCGAGGCCCGCGTCGGCGCCGCTCGGCGCGGTGATGGGCGTGAAGCCCAGGTCCGCGGGGTGGAGCGGGTCGGTGACGTCGAAGACGGCCACGGCGGAGCGGTCGGGCACCGTGGCGTAGAGGAGCGTCCGGGTGCCCACGGTGTCGATCGCGAGGTCGCGCGGGGCGCCGTTCATCGCGATGGGGGTCGTGGCGCGCACGACCTCGTGGCCGGGGTTCACCCGCCGCGGGTTGAAGAGCACCGTCGCGGCGTCGACGCGCTCGATGGCGTGCGCGCCCGCGCTGGCGACCCACACGGAGCTCGGCGCGCCGCCGGTGCGCGGGTCGCTGACGACGGCCGAGGGGAGCGCGCCGATGGGGATGAACGAGTAGCCCGGGAGCTCGGGGCTGTTGTCGATGAGCGACGTGCCCGACGCGGCGGCGAGGTCGACGACGGCGAGCTCACCGCGCTCGCTCTGGGTCACCACGGCGTAGAGGTGGGCGCTGCCCGAGGCCGAGGTGTTGTCGCTGGTGTTGAGGCCGCAGGTCTCGAGCGGAAGCGCGGTGACGGTCCCGTTCTCCGAGCGGAGGCAGAGGAAGTCGACGTCGGTGGCGCGGTCGAAGTTGTAGGTGGTGTTGACCACCGTGGCCGTCGAGCACGAGAGGGCCAGGGCCGTGAGGCCGAGGAGCGGACGCTTCATCGATCAGGCTCCGCGTCCCGGGCGCCCGAAGGTGAGCACGCGTCGGTTGAACGAGGGGTTGGCCGCGCCGTTGAGCTCGGGGCGCAGGTCGATCACCTCGATGGCCGAGTCGAGGAAGTCGATGACGTAGAGCATCCCGTCGACCTCGTCGTAGGCGAGGTTGTGCGGCCCGCGGAGCGTGGCGATCTGCGCGACCACGCGGTGCTCCGACGGGTCGACGACGTAGATCCAGCGGGTGTCGTACGAGACGGCGTACACGTACGTGTGGCCGATCGACAGGTGCCACACGGCGACGAGGCGCGAGGGTCCCTGCGGGATGGCCGTGGCGTCGATGACCGACGGCGCCGAGGGGTTCGAGATGTCGACGGTGAGGAGGGCCTCGGGGCTGCGGCTGACGACGTAGGCCCTGCGCGAGGCGGCGCCCGGCGCGGGGTCGAGCGCGATCGCGCGGTTGTTGGTGCCGGTGTTGAGCCCCGTCACGGGCGCGGCGGCGGCGCGGTAGAGGAAGGCCCTGTTGTCGCCGAGCGACGCGGTGCCCTCGTAGGCCTGCAGCAGTGTGAAGACCGACTCGGCGCGGCTCGTGGCGAGCCACGTGCTGCGGTCGCCCATCGCGGCGCGCGGGAGGAGCACCAGGGAGCTCAGCCCCGCGGAGATTCCGCCGAGGGTGCTCACGAGCGCGGGCCCTGGTGACTGCGTGGTGGCGGACTCCGCGATGGGGTCTCGCAGGAGCGACGCGTGGGCGACGTCGAGCGTGAAGCTCTGGTGGGTCATCACGATCCAGCCGCGGTCGGGGTCGACCGAGAGCTGCGACGACTCCTGCGGGAGCACGAGGCCGCCGGGGCTCTGCGCGGGGTCGTTGCCCGCGTAGTGCGTGGCCGAGCAGTAGCCCCGCTCGTCGGCGGGTCCGCAGTCGAGGGTGCCGTCGGGCTGCACGTCGAACCACGCGAGCGAGTTGCCCCCGCGGACGATCACGTAGAGCCGCTGCGCGCCGTTGCGGTAGGTCGCGAGCGAGGCCTCGACGGCGTAGGGGTTGAGCTTGCGCGTGCGGTCGCTGAGGATGAGCGGCGCGTCGGGGCAGAGCCACGCGTCGCGCGCTTCGAAGTCGCGGGTGCAGCGCACGGTGACGGCGGGCATGCCGCTGCGCACCTGGAGGCTCGCGGTCGCCGTGTCGCTGCACGCGCTCGGCGTCATGCGGCACGCGTCGTTGACGGCGGCGAGCTGCGTGCGGAGCTGGTCGACCGGCGAGAGCGCGACCTGCACGACGGTGCTGCCGTTGTAGGCGAGGTCGAAGTCGGAGTTGGTGACGTAGAGGTAGTCGGCCCTCGCGCCCGCGGTCGGGCGATGAAGCGCGAGCGCGGTGGGGAAGAAGAAGCGATCCGTCGGGGGATCGGTGCCGTTGTTCTCGGAGCAGGCCCCGAGAGAGGCAGCGAGCGCGGCGGTGATTGCGAGGCGTGTGAGCGGTCTGCGCATGAAAGCGCGCGGAGGCTAGTCGCTACATGACCGCCAACGCAAGGACACCCACGGCGAGACGACCGATCACTGGTTCCAGGGGTCCTGGAGGTCGCCCGTGCGACGCGTCGGGGGCTGACCGGTGCGGGGCGGGTGCGCGTTCGTCAGCGGCGGGCGCTCGCGGTGCGGGCGCACGCGGCCGTGGCGGTCCCTCGGCTCGGGCGCGGCGGCGGCGGGGAGCGTGACCGAGACGGGCGACTGCGTCGCGGGGGTGACGATCACCACCTGGTCTTGAAAGCCCTCGGCGCTGACCGTGTAGGTCTCTTCTCCGACCGCGGGGCGCGCGACCGTGTGGGGCGCCGTCCCGACCTGCACGCCGCCGCGGAACACCCTCGCGCCCGCGACGTTCGACACGATGAGCACGGGCTCGGCCTGCGCCTGCGGGACGCCGTGCGGCACCGCGGGCGCCTGCGCGTCGACGGCGGGCTGCGGTGTGGCGGGCGCGGCGGGCTGCTGGTTCGTGGCCGCGACGCGGCCGGGCTGGAGCTGCTGCTGCGTGAGCGCGAGGTCCTCGTGCGGAGGCTGCGCGGGCGGCGACTGGAGCGCGCTCGCGAAGGCGATGATCCCGATGGCGATGAAGACCCCGAAGCCGATGATGGCGCCCACGATGAGCCCCGTCTTCGACCGCGGCCGCGGCACCTCGGTGCCCGGTGGCAGCGACGCGTGGGTCACGAGCTCGGGCGGCGCCGCGTTGGGGTCCGCGAAGCGGATCTTGCCCACCTGATCGAAGGGCGAAGGGGGCTGTTGCTGCTGCAGCGGAGACGCCATCGCGGGCGGCGCGAGGGAGTTCATCATCGGCGACGGCTGCGACGACGGCGGCGGCGATGGGAGCGACATCGAGTGCGCGGCGGGCGCTGCCTGCGAGGGGCCCGACGGCGGACCCGACGTGGGCGGGTGAGCCTGCGGAGAGCCTGTTTGAAAGCCGAGGGCGGCGTTGAGCTCCTCGGGGCTCGCGGGCTGGAGGAGCTCGGCCGGGAGCTGACGGATCACCGTCGCGGCCTCGGAGACGAAGTCCGAGCGGTCGAAGCGGCGCGTGCTCACCTCCTGGTCTTCGAGCGCGAGCGAGGTCTCTCCGCGGCGGCACCGCGCGAGGTCGTCGTGGAGCTCGCCCATCGAGAGGTAGCGGGCCTCGCGGTCCTTCGCGAGGCACTTGAGAATGATCGCTTCGAACGAGCGAGAGAGCTTCTCGCACTCGGGGTAGATGCTCGGCGGCGTGGGCGTGTGATAGAGGTGCGCCGTCAGGATGCCCATGAGGTTGTCGGCGTCGAAGGGGATCTTGCCGACGACCATCTCGTACATCATCACGCCGAGGCCGTAGATGTCGGTCGTGGCGTCGATGTTCTTGTCGCCCGAGGCCTGCTCGGGGGACATGTAGTGCGGCGTGCCGAAGACCGACCCCGTGCGCGTCCTCGCGGCCTTCGAGTTCTGCACCTTGGCGATGCCGAAATCGAGGATCTTCACGAAGTAGGGGTCTTCGGGCTTGCGGACGATGTGAAAGTTGTCGGGCTTGATGTCCCTGTGAACGATGCCGATCTCGTGGGCGGCCTTGAGGCCCTCGGCGATCTGCATCGAGATGTGCAGGGCGAAGTCCTCGGGCAGGGGCTGACGGCGGTCGGCGCCGGGGGCCTTGGGCATGCGCGCGAGGAGGTCCCCGAGGGAGCGGCCTTCGAGGTACTCCATCACGAAGAAGCGCGAGCCGTCGGGGAGCGAGCCCCAGTCGAAGATCTCGACGATGTGGGGGTTGCGCACCGAGGCGGCGGCGCGCGCCTCCTGCTCGAAGCGGATGACCAGGTCTTCTTCTTCGCTGTACTCCGCGCGGAGGACCTTCACCGCGTACGGGCGTCGGGTCTCGGTGTCGATGGCGCGGTAGACCACGCCCATGCCGCCGTCGCCGAGCACCTTGTCGACGGCGTAGCGGTTGAGAATGGTGGTGCCCACCAGGCGGTCGCGATCGGAGGCCACGACCACGAGGTCGAGCACCGCGCCGTCTGTGTCGCAGACGCGCGCGTTGCTCTCAAGGAACCGCTTGTGGCACTTCGGGCACTCTCGCATCGCAAGTTTCGTCGCTGCGCGATCCCCCGGGAGATCGCGGTTCCTCTTTGGTTACCGCGTTCCAGTAGCCCTGACAAGCTTCACGGGCGCTTCGTCTTCGTTAGGGAACTCGGGCGCCAGGCGCGGGGCGCTCCTCGGGGACCGGCGCGCGCATCGCCCGCAGCCTCTGCCGCGCTCTCTCTGCGATGGGCGTCCTCGCGCCGAGGATCGCCGCCTGACGGAACTCTTCCACGGCTCGATCGCGCCGTCCCGCGTCTGCGAGCATGAGCCCGTAGAGATACCTCAGCGTCGCGTCGCGGGCATCGAGCGCGATGGCCTCGCCCATCCGCCGCTCCGCCGTGGCGCGGTCGCCCGTGACCCAGAGCGCCTGCGCGAGCTCACCGAGAATGGCCGCGGTGGGCGCGCCCATCGCCCTCGCGCGCTCGAGCGTCTCGGCCGCCGTGCGCGCCTCGCCGAGCTGCCTGAACGCGGGCCCCGCGGTGGCGAGCACGTCGCGCGAGGCGCTCCCCCGTCGCACGGCCTCACGGAGCGCGTCGAGCGCTTGGCTGCGCTGCGCGGGCGACGGCGCGGGCTGCGACGCGAGGGCGAGCGCGAGGTTGAGCGCGGGCATCGGATCGCTCGCGAGCTGCTGCATCGCGCGGCGGTACTCGTTGATGGCGCGCGGGAGGTCGCCCTGATCTTCGAGGCAGAGCCCGAGGTTGTAGTGCGCCTCGCCGAGCGTCGACGAGAGCCGCAGGGCCGCTTCGAGCGACGCGATCGCGTCGGGGAGTCGTCCCTCTTCGCGCAGCACCGCGCCGAGGCTCGCGTGGGCCTCGGCCATCGTCGCGCGCAGCCGCACGGCCTCGCGAAAGAGGGCCTCGGCCTCGGTCCATCGCTCGGCGCGGCGGCTCACCTCACCGAGGTAGTAGGGCGGTCGGGGATCGCGCGGATCGAGGCGTCGCGCGGCTTCGAAGCGCGCCGTGGCGCCCGCGGTGTCGCCCTGCCGCAGGAGCGCTTCTCCCGCGGAGAACTCTCGCTCCGCGGCCGTCGGCGCCGCGCCTCCGCCGAGCCTGCCCGGCATCGGGATGGGGAACCTCCCGGGCTGCGCGAGCGACGTGACGGGGAGCGCGACGAGCGCGAGCGCGAGCGCGAGGGCCTTCATACGCGGTCGGGTGTAGCCCCGCGGTGAGGGCCGTGTCCAGACCGTGCGGGCGCATCCGTCACCCGCCGCGCACCACCGCGAGCAGCGCCTCTCGCAGCCCCTCCGCGCGCTCGGCCGAGAGCTTCGCGCCGTCGGCCTCGGTCACGTAGAACGTGTCCGCGGCGCGGCGTCCCTCGGTGTTCACCTTCGCGAGCGAGATGCTCACGCCCTCGCGGTGCAGCGCGCGCGTGACCCCGTAGAGAAAGCCCGGTCGGTCGCGGCCGAAGACCTCGACCACCGTGGCCGTGTGGCTCGCGTCGTCGTCGAGCTGGACCTCCGCGCGCACCGCGGGCTCGGGCCTCGCGATGCCCGCGCCTCCGCGCGCGGCGGCGACGAGCGCGTCGGGGTCCGCGCGCCCGTCGAGCAGGTCGTCGAGCTGCCGCGGGAGCTTCGCCCTGATGCGCGCGATCTCCGCGGGATCGGCGCGTGATGAGCGCACCACGAACACGTCGACGGCGCCGCCGCGCGACGAGTAGATCTGCGCGCTCTGCACGTCGAGGCGGTTCACGTAGAGCAGCGCCGCGAAGAGCGAGAGGAGCCCCGGCCGATCGGGCGCCACGAAGAGCACTTCGAAGAGCTCGCCCGTCGGGTCGTCGTCGAGCGGAGACACATCAACGTGGCGCTGCACCGCGGCGTGCGCGTCGAGGGCGCGGGCGTGGCGCGCGATGGCGTCGGGCGACGTGGCGAGCACGTAGCGGTCGGGCATGCGCGCGAGGAGCCGCGCCACGGCGTCGCGGTCTCCGTCGGGCGCGAGCGAGAGCGACTGCGCGCGCAGGGCCTCGACGCGGTCGGCGCCCGAGGGGCCGTCGGAGAGGGCGTCGTCGACGCGGCGAAAGAGCTCGTCGAGCATGCGCGCCTTCCACGAGGTCATCGCGGTGGGCGACGTGGTCGAGAGGTCGGCCACCGTGAGGAGGTAGAGCGCGCGGAGCCGCCACGGGTCTCGCACGGCGTCGACGAGGCCCGCGAGGGTGGCCGGGTCGCCGAGGTCTCTGCGCGTGGCGGCGTGATAGAGCGTGAGGTGCTCGGCCACGAGCCACGCGATGGTCTGCCCGTCGTCGGGGCCGAAGCCGAGCCGCGCCGCGATGGGGGGGACCATGTCGGCGCCCACGCGGGCGTGAGAGCCGCCGCGGCTCTTGCCGATGTCGTGCAGGAGCGTCGCGATGCAGAGGATCTCGATGCGGTCGGTGTCCGCGAGCACGTGGGCGGGCGTCGGAAACTCCTCGGCGAGGTCTCCGCGCGCGATGGCGTGGAGCCTGTCGACGGCGGCCACGGAGTGAACGTCGACGGTGTACACGTGATAGACGTCGTGCTGCACGCGGCCCGTGACGTGCGCGAACTCGGGCACCATCGCGAGCAGCAGCCCCAGGTCGTGCATCTCGGCGAGGACGCTGTCTTCGTTCGTCTCGGTGCCCGACACGGGCGTCGTGCGATCGCCGCGCAGACCCGGCCGCGCGGAGGTCGTGAGGAGCCGTCGGAACGCGCTCGCCGCGTGCTCGTCGGCGCGCAGGGCCTCGCACCACGCGGGGTCGTTCGCGCGCGCCGCGATGGCGTCGCGCGTCGCGGCCGAGAGCGGGAGGTCGCGCGCCACGGCGAGCTCGAGGACCCGCAGCGCGAGCGACGGGGTCACGCGCAGCGCGTCGGGCGACGTGAAGCACAGGGCGTCGTCGCGGAGAGAGATCCCCTCGGCGACGCGGTCGGCGGGGTGGCGCTCGTTGGCGCTGAGGGCCGTCGGACGGCAGCGCGCGATGACGTGCTCGACGGTCGTGGCGACGGCGCGCGCGTGGCGATACCACGACGACATGAGCCGCTCGGTGGCCTCTCCGAGCGCGCGCACGGGGTCGCGCTCGCGGGTCTCGGGGTCGACGGCGATGAGCCTCGACGCGGCCTCCTCCTGCTCGTCGAACGCGAGGCGGTCGCTGCGACGCCGCGAGCGCCCGTGCAGCAGCGCGCGCACGCGCCAGAGGAACTCCTGCGCCTCGACGAGCGCGTCTCGCTCCGAGGTCGAGAGGGCGCCCGCGGCGAGGGCCTCGTCGAAGCCCGCCGCGCCGAAGCGCGCGCGCAGCGCCCAGCGCGCGATGTCGACGTCGCGGAGCCCGCCGCGGCTGTGCTTCACGTCGGGCTCGAGGAGGTACACCGTGGCGCCGAAGCGGCGGTGCCGCGACGACATCTCCTCGGTGAGCCCGTCGAGAAAGCGCCCGAGGTCTCCGTCGAAGAGCGCGCCCGCGCAACGGGTCGCCGCATCGCGCGCGAAGGCCTCGTCGCCCGCCACGCAGCGCGCGTCGAGCACCGTCGTGGCCGTGCGGATGTCGGTGCGCGCGAGGGCCACGAAGTCGTCCACCGAGCGCACGGCGTGACCGACGGCGATGCCCGCGTCCCAGAGCGGGTGCAAGAGGGCCTCGGTGAAGGGGGCCACCGCGGGCGCCTCGGGGTCGTCGACGAGCAGCACGAGGTCGAGGTCGCTGCCGTACGCGAGCGTTCCGCGGCCGTAGCCGCCGACGGCGATGAGCGCGGCGCGACCCGGATCGGCGACGGCCCTCGCCGCTTCGAAGCGGTCGACGAGCAGCGCGTCGAAGGCGCGCGCGAGCCTGGCCGCGAGGGCGACGCCGCCGTGACCCGCGAGGGCCTCGGCGCGCACGAGGTCACGCTCCGCGCGGAGCGCATCGAGAGAACGGTCGTTCGGTGACATCGGTTGGGTGGCTCCCGGCGTGGGCTGCGGCAGCGCTGCCGACGCGGTGTCATGAAACCGTCATGCGTCACAGGGGGGGCGTCAAATTCATGACTCAACTCACCCCGTTTTCTCCGCTTCTTCGAGATTTCTACGCACTTCACGGGGCATCGCGTTCGTCCTCGGCACGGCACGTGTTCCGCATAAGGAGCGTCGCGCCACACGGTTGACGAAACCGGGGGCGCTGAACCGGAGCACGTATCTCTATGTTGATCGCCTTCGACCTCTCGCTCGCCTCGCTGAAGAGCAACACCGTCGCCGAGACCGCCTCGACGCCCGCGGCGTGGACGGGCGTTCCCCTCGACGAGGCGCGCGGCCGTCGGGTGGTTCAATGCGAGGTGCGCTGGCCCGTGACGACGCTCATCGGCGAAGGCCCCACGGCCGACGAGCTCAGCGCCGCGTGGAGCCGCGCCCACGACCGCATCGAGGCCCTCATCGCCGCCGCGTCGCTCGACGAGGAGCCCGCCGTGTCGTCGTCGGCGGCCCGCGCGCGCAGGGCGCTGCTCCGTGACGCGCACGCGTCGGAGCGCTCGCCGCGCCGCAAGGTCTCGTACGGCAGGGTGATGGTGTGCCTCGCGAGGCAGCGCCCGCTCTGCTTCGACGCCGCGCTCGTGGGCATCGAAGACGCCCTCGCGGCGCTCGACGAGGCCACCGAGTCCCTCTCCACGCGCCTCGACCGCGACGCCCGCGCGAGCCGTCCGCCCCGCCCCTCGTCGGCCAGCGGGATCTCGCTGCGCCTCGAAGACGCCACCAACGACAACGCCGCGCCTCCGATGAAGAGCGCCCCCCGCGAGCGCATCGCCGTCGGCGCGTAGCTCACGCCTCCTCCCACGGCTGGAGCCTCACCACGAAGGTCGCGCCCACCTCGCTCTCCGCGAGGCTGAGCTCACCCCCGAGGCGCCGCACGATCTCGTGGCTGATCGAGAGCCCGAGCCCCGTCCCTCCCTCGTCGCCCCGCGTCGTGAAGAACGGATCGAACACCGCGCTCCTCCGCTCGGGGGGAATCCCCGGCCCCGTGTCTGCGATCACCACCTCGACGCGCGCGCCCGACGCGACGCCCGTGACCGTGATCGCGCCCCCGTCGGGCATCGCCTGCGCGGCGTTGAGCATGAGGTTCATGAACACCTGACAGAGCTCGCCCGTGCGCCCCCGCACGCGCGGGAGGTCGTCGCCCGTCACCGTCACCTCGACGCGCTGCGCGGCGAGCTTCGACTCCATGAGCCGCAGCGTCGAGCGCACGGCCTCCATCACGTCGACGGCCTCGGGCTCCGCGGCCCCCGAGCGCATGTACGCGCGGAGGCTGTCGACCACCGACCGGATGCGCGCGTTGCCGCCCTGCACGAGCTCCAGCGATTTGCGCGCGCCCGCGAGGGCGATGCGGGCCCTGCCGAGGTCGGGGTCGTCGGGGTGCCTCGCGTCGAGCCCTTCGAGGGCGACCTTGAGCGCCTCGACGCGCCGCGCCAGCTCGGCGGCGCCGCCCGCGGTGAAGTTCAGCGGGTTGGCGACCTCGTGCGCGAGCGCGGCGGCGAGCTGCCCGAGCGAGGCCGCGCGCTTCTGGTGCGACATCGCGCGCTGCGCCTCGGTGAGGTCTCGCATCGCGGCCTCGAGCTCGCGGGTGCGCACGGCCACGAGCGACTCGAGGCGCGCGGTCATGGCCTCGCGGTCCGCGAGGAGGTCCGACTGCGCGCGCTCCTTCTCGTCGTGGAGGGCGCGCACGCGGGCCGCGAGGCCGAGCGAGAGGAGCGCCACGTTGAAGATCAGCCCCGCGCGCCACGCGTTCTCGGTGACCGTGCTCATCGGCACGGCGCCCACCTGCACCGCGCCCCGCACGAGGAAGCCCCCCGTCGACACCGTCCACCCGAGGAGGAACCACGGCGCCTCGCGGCTCCCCTTTCGCCAGCAGAGGATCGCCGCGACGAAGAGCGCGACGAGGGCCGGCGCCGACACGGCCATCGCGGCCTTCTTGAAGAGCACCGAGTTCGACGCGAACGTCGACGCGAAGAGCGCCACGAGCGCCGCGTCGACGGCGCCCGCCGCGCGGTCGGCGCGAGGGAGCAGCCGCGGCGTGTCGAGGTACGCGCGCGTGAACGCGATGGACGCGAGCGCCGCGAGGGTCCCGAAGCGCACGCCCGACGTCGCCTGCCACGCGGCGTCGCGCGGCGTGACGAAGGTCACCACGAGCTGGTCGACCACGAGCGCGAAGAGCAGCAGGGTCCCCACGAAGGCCGTGTAGAGGCGGTAGATGCGCTGCCGCGTCGAGGCGTAGAGGCTCACGTTGTAGGCCAGCACCACGAGCAGGAGCCCGTAGAAGAGCCCCATCACGAAGACCTCGCGCAGCGCGTGGTCGACGAAGGCGTGGGCGCTCCACACGCGCGGCCGGAGCACCACCGGCGCGTCGCTGCGCACGCGGATCAAGACCGGCGCCTCGGCGCCGCCGTCGACGAGCGCGCGCGACACGAACGACGTGTACGACACCTCGACGTCGACGCGGGGGCGCAGCCGGCCTCCGCGCTCGACGCGCAGCGCACCGTCGCGCTCGGTGATCACGTCGACGCGGTCGAGCTGGCCCCCCACGTCGACGAGCCACTCGCCCCGCGCGCGCCCGCGGTTTCGCACGCGGCAGCGGAGCCAGACCGTGTCACCCGTGAAGCCGATCTCGACGCCGTCGCCGCGCACCGGAACGGCGCCCCGGTGCGCGAGCACGGCGCGCGCGTCGAGCGTTCCGCGCGGGTCGCGGAGGAGCTCGCAGTGCGGCGCGAGGGCTGCGCCCGCGGTGTTGTCCGAGAGCGCGAGGGGATCGGCGCCGACGAGCGAGGGCGCGACCGCGAGGGCGAGGGCGAGGGCCGCCCCGCGGAGGCTCACAGCAGCCCGTGCTTCTTCGCGCGGCTGATGAGCGTGGTGCGCGCGATGTTGAGCTCCCGCGCGGCGCGGGCGACGTTGCCGCCGTGGGCGAGGAGCAGCGCGCGCAGCTCCGAGGCCTCGGACTGCTGCGCCTGCTCGCGGGCCGAGTCGACGAAGCGCGCGCCGAGGTCGAACGAGAAGTCTTCGAGCGTGAGCTCGGGGCCCTGCGAGAGCACGAGGGCGCGCTCGACGGCGTTCTCGAGCTCGCGCACGTTGCCGGGCCACGAGTAGCGCGAGAGGGCCTCCATCGCGTCGGCGGTGACCCTCGGGGTGTCGCGCCCCGCGCGCTTCGCGTGACGCGCGACGAACGACTCCACGAGCGCGGGAACGTCATCGGGCCGCTCCCGGAGCGGCGGGAGGCGCAGCGGGACGACGTTGAGGCGGTAGAAGAGGTCCGCGCGAAACTGCCCCTCGGCGACCATCTTCTCGAGGTCGCGGTGCGTCGCGGCCACGACGCGCACGTCGACGCTCACGGGGCGGCTCCCGCCCACGCGCTCGACCTCGCGCTCCTGCAACACGCGCAGGAGGCTCACCTGCGTGAGCGCGGGGATGTCGCCGATCTCGTCGAGGAAGATCGTCCCCCCGTGGGCCAGTTCGAAGCGCCCGCGGCGCGTCTTCACGGCGCCCGTGAAGGCCCCCTGCTCGTGGCCGAAGAGCTCGCTCTGGAGCACGCCCTCCGCGAGCGACGCGCAGTTCACGCGGATGAAGGGCCCCGACGCGCGACCGCTCGACTCGTGGACGAGCCTCGCCACGAGCTCCTTGCCCGTGCCCGTCTCGCCGCGGAGGAGCACCGTGGCGTCGCTCGCGGCGGCCCTGCGCGCGGAGGCGAGCACGGCCCTGAACGACGGAGAACTCCCGACGATCCCGTCGGGCGCGGCGGGCGCGCGGAGGTCTTCTGCGAGGGCGTCGGCCATCGAGGCGCGGCGCTGGAGCTGCCTGCGCCGCGCGGCCATCGCGAGGGCGCGGTCGATGCAGCCCGCGAGCTCGTCGCGGTCCCAGGGCTTGAGCACGTACTCGTGGGCGTGGCCGAGGTTCATCGCGCGGAGCAGCCGCGCCGAGTCGCTGTAGGCCGACACGATCACGCGCATCACGTCGGGCCAGCGCTCCGACACGCGCGCGAGGAGCTCGGCGCCCGACAGGTCGGGCATGCGCTCGTCGGAGAGGAGCAGCCCCACGTCTTCGCGCTCGAGCACCGCGAGGGCCTCCTTGCCGCCGTTCGCGGTGAGCACCTTGAAGTCGTCGCTGAAGTTGAGCCTGAAGAGCTCGAGGTTCATCGGCTCGTCGTCGACGTAGAGCAGCGCCATGTCGCGGTGCGAGGCCGTGGAACTCACGGGCGCGACGATGCCACGGGCGATCTCCGCGCGGGCAATCAAACGATGGGCGTCAGGCTACGTCCCGGGGGCGACGACGGCGGTTGCACAGCACGGGGTGAGTTCTCTATAGGTTCCGCCCCCCCTTCGGACCGTTACCGCCCCTCGAACGACGGAGCTCGCACGCGCAATGTCCCTCGACCTCAACGCAGTCATCGCACAGGAACTCTCGATCCCCGGCCACGGCGTGCGCGCCGTCGTCGAGCTCCTCACGGGCGGCGCGACGGTCCCCTTCATCGCGCGCTACCGCAAGGAGGCCACCGGCGGCCTCGACGAGGTGCAGATCCGCGCCATCGAGGAGCGCCACGGCTACCTCCGCGAGCTCGAGGAGCGCAAGAAGACCATCCTCGAAGAGATCGAAAAGCAGGGCAAGCTCACCCCCGAGCTCCGCGCGAAGATCGAGCAGTGCCTCGTCAAGAGCGACCTCGAAGACATCTACCTGCCCTACAAGCCCAAGCGCCGCACGCGCGCCATGATCGCCCGCGAGAAGGGCCTCGACCCCCTCGCGCAGCGCATCCTCGCGCAACCCCTCGACGGCGATCCCACCGCGGAGGCCAACGCGTTCGTGAGCGTCGACAAGGGCGTCGCCACGATCAAAGAAGCGCTCCAGGGCGCGCGTGACATCGTCGCCGAGGCCGTGGCCGAGCGCGCCGAGGTGCGCGGCTACGCGCGCGAGCTCTTCCTCAAGCAGGGGACGCTCGTGGTGACGAAGGCCCCCGAGGTGAGCGGCCCCACCAAGTTCGAGATGTACTACGACTTCCGCGAGGGCTGCGCGCAGATCCCCTCGCACCGCTACCTCGCCGTGCGCCGCGGAGAGGCCGAGAACGTGCTCCGCGCCGAGGTCGAGGTCGACGTCGAGAACGCGCTCCGCGAGGTCGCCGCGATGGCGGGCCGCAGGTCTTCATCGCCGTGGGCCCACGAGCTCGACGCGGCCATCAGCGACGCGTGGAAGCGCCTCCTCGCCCCCTCCGTCGAGAGCGAGGTGCGCGTCGAGATGAAGCTCCACGCAGACCGCGACGCCGTCGACGTCTTCGCGCAGAACCTCCGCGCGCTGCTCCTCGCCGCGCCGCTCGGCGGAAAGCCCGTCATCGGCATCGACCCGGGGCAGCGCACGGGCTGCAAGCTCGCCGTCGTCGACGCCACGGGGCGCATGCTCGAACACACGGTGCTGATGCTCGTGCAGGGCGACGGCGCCCTCGAGCGCAGCCGTCAGACGCTTCAGAAGCTCGTCGAGCGCTACAAGCCCTCGGCCGTGGCCGTCGGCAACGGCACGCACGGGCGCGAGACCGAGGCCTTCGTGCGCGAGGCGCTCGGTAAAGACAGCGCCGTGCTCACGGTGATGGTCAACGAGGCGGGCGCGAGCGTGTACTCGGCGTCGGAGGTGGCGCGCGAGGAGTTCCCCGACCTCGACCTCACGGTGCGCGGGGCCATCTCGATCGCGCGGAGGCTTCAAGACCCGCTGGCCGAGCTGGTGAAGGTCGACCCCAAGTCCATCGGCGTGGGGCAGTACCAGCACGACGTGTTTCAGCCGCTCCTCGCCAAGAAGCTCGACGAGGTGGTCGAGAGCTGCGTGAACTCCGTGGGCGTCGAGCTCAACACCGCGAGCGCGTCGCTGCTCGGATACGTCGCGGGCATCGGCCCCACGCTCGCGAAGCGCATCGTGCAGCACCGCGACGCCAACGGCCCCTTCCGCTCGCGCAGGCAGGTGCTCGACGTGTCGGGCCTCGGGCCCAAGACCTTCGAACAGGCCGCGGGATTCCTTCGCATCCGTGACGGCGAGCACCCCCTCGACAGGTCCGCCGTGCACCCCGAGCGGTACGCCGTCGTCGAGCACATCGCGAAGGACCTCGGCGTCGAGCTGGCGACCCTCGTGGGCAACGCCTCGCTCGCGTCGCGGGTGCAGTGGCAGAAGTACGTCCAGGGCGACGTCGGAGAGTTCACCCTGCGCGACATCGTCGAGGAGCTCAAGCGCCCCGCGGCGGACCCCCGCGCCGAGTTCGAAGCGCCGAAGTTCCGCGACGACGTGCGCTCGATGGAGGACCTCAAGCCCGGGATGCAGCTCGAAGGCGTGGTGACCAACGTCACGGCCTTCGGGGCCTTCGTCGACATCGGGGTCCATCAAGACGGCCTCGTGCACGTCTCGCAGCTCGCAGACCGCTTCGTGAAAGACCCCGCCGAGGTCGTGCGGCCGGGCGATCGCATCAAGGTCCGCGTGCTCGAGGTCGACCTCGCGCGCAAGCGCATCAGCCTCACGGCGAAGTCGGGCGGCGGCGCCACGGGCAACGTCGCGGGCGCCTCGGGTCGACCGCAGCCGCAGCAGCCCTCGCAGCGCGACGACCGCCGCGGCAACCGCGGACCTCAACAACCGCCGAAGCCCGCACCGCAGGCGCAGTTCAAGAACAACGCGTTCGAGCGGCTCTTGAAGAAGTAGCGACCGCTCAGAGCCTCGGGACGCTGTGACGCGCGAGCACCCACACGGCGCGCACGGCGTCCTTGAGGCCGATCTTCTTGCCCTCGGCGTAGGTGCGGCCGTTGTACGAGATGGGCACCTCCCAGATGCGCACGCCGGGGATGCGAGAGACCTTCACGGTCACCTCGGGCTCGAAGCCGAAGCGCTCTTCTTGAAGGTTGATCTGCGAGAGGACCTCGCGGCGGAAGACCTTGTAACAGGTCTCCATGTCGGTGAGGTTGAGGTTGCTCACCACGTTGCTCATCGTGGTGAGCGCGTGGTTCGCGATGGAGTGCCAGTAATAGAGCACGCGCCTCGGCCCGTGGAGGAAGCGCGAGCCGTAGACCACGTCGGCCTTGCCGTCGAAGATGGGCTTGAGGAGCTCGGCGTAGTCGTCGGGGTCGTACTCGAGGTCGGCGTCTTGAATGAGCACCAGGTCGCCCGTGGCCTCGGCGAAGCCGCGGTGCAGCGCCGCCCCCTTGCCGCGGTTCTGCGGCTGGAGGTAGGGCTTCACGCGGGGGTCTCCCGCGGCGAGCTCGGCGAGGATCTCGCGCGTGCCGTCGGTGCTCCCGTCATCGACGATGATGAGCTCGATGTCGTAGGGCTGAACGAGCACGCGCCCGACGATCTCGCGCACCGTCGCCCGCTCGTTGAAGCAGGGCATCACCACCGACAGCTTCATCGCGCTTCCCTCTGTCATGTCTTGGTGGCGCCGCGCGAGGCCGGAGCCCGCGCGACGCACAGGAGGTTCTTTCCGAGAGGCGGCGTCACCGCGCGCTCGACGCGGGACATCACCGGCACCACGACGCGGTCATAGATCGGCCCGAGCGGGCCGCCGAAGGACTTCGCGCGCAGCACCTTTCCGACGATCCACCAGGGCACCACGCCCGCCACGTCGAACCATTTGAGCTCCTCGACGACGAAGCCCGCGTCGCGCACCACCGCGGCGAGGCCCTCGCGCCCGTAGCGTCGGTGATGCCCCACGAGCGCGTCGAGGGAGCCGTAGATCGCCTGGATCGCCGGGACGAACAGCGCCACCGCGCCACCCGGACGCAGCGTCGAGCGCACGCGTTGAAGCTCCCCGAGGTCGTCGGCGACGTGCTCGAGCACGTTGACCATGACGAGCGCGTCGAGGCTCTCCCGCGCGATCGCGCCGGACTCGATGGCGCCTTCGAGCGTGGCCCCCACGACCCTCACGTGAGCCCTATTTTCAAAGCGTTTCGCGAGGATCGTATGGAGCTGCGGCGCGGGCTCGACGAGCGTCGCCTCGGTGGCCCCGTCGACCCAGGTCTCGCTGAAGTTCCCGGTGCCCGCGCCGACCTCGGCCACGCGGCCGCGGAGCACCTCGCCGAAGGCCTCGCGGATCCACGCGTGGTACCGCGCGAGGCCGCTCAGCGCCTCGAGGCTCCTGGGGTCGTAGTCCAGCGTCGGCGCGTCGGGGGAGGGCATCGCTGAAAAGCCGTCTCGCGACGCTAACACAGGGCTTCGAAGGGGCCGCACGACATTCCACGCTCGACGCGTCAGAGAGGCCTCGGGAGTGCTTGACCGCGGGGCGCGCTCGTTCGTACGGTCGCCGGTCCGACCATGAAAGCCTCGATCCTTTCGATCGGCAGCGAGCTCACCCGAGGGGAGATCGTCGACACCAACGCTCCGTGGCTCGCGCAGCGCCTCACCGCGCTCGGCTTCGAGGTGTGCGGATCGGCCTGCGTCGAGGACCGCGCGGAGAGCATCCGTGACGTCCTCGAGCGCCTCGGCGCGACGCGCCAGGTGGTGCTCGTCACGGGCGGCCTCGGTCCCACGAGCGACGACGTGACGGTGGCCGCGGCGGCCTCGGTGGCAGGCGTCGGCGTGGTGCGCGACGAGGCCGCGCTCGAGGCCCTCAAGCGCCGCTTTCAGACCCTCGGAAAGCCCCTCACGGCCCTGGCCGAGCGGCAGACCGAGGTGCCCGAAGGGGCCGAGGTGCTGGGCAACCCCGCGGGCATGGCCCCGGCGTTTCGCATGCGCATCCGCGAGGCCGACTGCTTCTTCATGCCCGGCGTCCCCGCGGAGATGGAGCGCATCTTCGATGCCTGCGTGGTGCGTCGCATCGGCGCGCTCGCGACGCCTCGCACGTACCAGATCGTGCTGCGCACCTACGGTCTCGGAGAGAGCGTCGTGGGCGAGAAGCTCGCGGGCGTCGAGGCGGCCTTTCCCGGGGTCACCATGGCGTATCGGGTGCGGCCCCCGGAGGTCGACGTGAAGATCCTCGCGCGCGGCGAGGACATGGGCGGCGCCAGGGCCCTCGCCGAGCGCGCCGCGGCCGACGCGAGGACGCGCCTCGGCGACGCGGTCTTCGGCGGCGACGACGACCTCTACGCGAGCGCCGTGGGCCGCGCGCTCCGCAGCAGGAGCTACACGCTGGCGGTCGCCGAGAGCTGCACGGGCGGGCTCATCGGCGCGATGCTCACGGCGGTGCCCGGGTCGAGCGATTACCTCCTCCTCGACGCGGTGGTCTACGCCAACGTCGCCAAGGAGCGCGTGCTGCGCGTGCCGGGCGAGGTGCTGCTCGGGCACGGCGCGGTCTCGTCGGAGTGCGTGCGCGCGATGGCCGACGGCGCGCGGCGCATCTCGGGCGCAGACCTCGCGGTGGCCGTGAGCGGCATCGCGGGCCCGAGCGGCGGGAGCCCCGAGAAGCCCGTGGGGACGGTGTACTTCGCCCTCTCGTCGGCGCGCGGCACCGAGGTGTGCGAGCGGCGCTTCGTGGGCGACCGCACGGCCATCCAGCGGCAGGCGTCGTACGTGGCGCTGGCGATGGTGCGCAAGGCGTGTCTGGGCCCCGTCGACTCGCGGCAGACCTCGATGTGCGGATAACGCGATGGAGACCCTGCGCGCGTTCGTCGGGTGCCTCGTCGACCTGGGCACCACCCGGAGGCTCGCGGACACCTCGCGCGCGCTCCGCAGGTCCCTCGACGCCGCGGGCTGGAAGGCGTCGTGGACGCCGCCGCCCAACATGCACCTGACGCTGAAGTTCCTCGGCGAGATCGACGCGGGGACGACGCCCGCGATCAGCGACGCGCTCGCGGCGGTGGTGCGCCGTCACGGCCCCATGCGCCTCGGCCTGCGCGACCTCGTGTGCCTCCCCGACCGCGAGTCTCCGAAGGTGCTCGCGGTGGGGGTCTCCGAGGGGCACGAGGCCCTCGCGGCGCTCGCCCGCGACGTCGAAGAGGCCCTCGTAGAGCTCGGTTTTTCAAGGGAGAATCGCGCGTTCCTCGGGCACGTCACCGTGGCCCGCGTGCGCCATCAGGCCGGAGCTCTGGCCGAGATCAACCTCCCGCGCGTCGACGTCGGCGTCGGGACCGTGCACGACGTGATGCTCTACCGCAGCGACCTCACGCGCGCGGGCGCCGAGCACCTCTGCCTCTCACGGCACCCCCTCGGGGAGCCCGTGAAGCGCGCAGAACCCGTGAAACAAGCCGCTCCCGAGAAGTCGGGACAGAGTATGTCCACGGGCGAAGGATGAGTCCTTTACGGATGTTCAGTGGCGGGCTACATCACCGTTCGTCGAGGCGCTGAGGACACCGCCTCGGAATGGCGACACCAGCCGCACACCGCGCTCGTGCGCGAAGACACACCGGAGACCAACACCATGGACGAGAATCGCAAGAAGGCCCTCGAACTGGCGCTGCTCGGCATCGAGAAGCAGTACGGCAAGGGCGCGGTGATGCGCCTCGACACCGAGGCCAAGGACGCAGCCAACGAGGTGAAGGTGATCTCGTCGGGCTCCGTGTCGCTCGACATCGCGCTCGGCGTGGGCGGCTACCCCCGCGGGCGCATCATCGAGGTGTACGGGCCTGAGAGCTCGGGCAAGACGACGCTCTCGCTGCACGCGATCGCCGAGGCGCAGAAGGCCGGCGGCGTGGCGGCCTTCGTCGACGCCGAGCACGCGCTCGACGTGAACTACGCGAAGAAGCTCGGGGTGAAGACCGACGAGCTGCTCATCTCGCAGCCCGACAACGGCGAGCAGGCCCTCGAGATCGCCGACATGCTCGTGCGCTCGGGCGCCGTCGACATCGTGGTGATCGACTCGGTCGCCGCGCTCGTGCCGAAGGCCGAGATCGAGGGAGAGATGGGCGACCAGCTCCCGGGCCTCCAGGCGAGGCTGATGTCTCAAGCGCTGCGCAAGCTCACGGCGACGGTGCACCGCTCGAACTGCATGATGATCTTCATCAACCAGATCCGCATGAAGATCGGCGTGATGTTCGGCAACCCCGAGACCACCACGGGCGGCAACGCGCTGAAGTTCTACTCGTCGATGCGCCTCGACGTGCGCCGCGTGGGCGCCCTCAAAGACGGCGAGGCCGTCGTGGGCAACCGCACGCGCGTGAAGGTCGTGAAGAACAAGATGGCCGCGCCCTTCCGCGAGGTGGAGTTCGACATCCTCTACGGGCAGGGCATCTCGAAGTGCGGCGACCTCCTCGACCTTGCCAGCGAGGCCGGGATCGTCGAGAAGTCGGGCGCGTGGTACTCGTACAAGGGCGAGCGCATCGGTCAGGGGCGCGAGGCGGCGAAGGCGTACCTCGACAAGAACCCCGAGACCTTGCTCAAGGTCGAGTCCGAGGTGCTCGCGAAGCACAACCTCAAGAAGCCCGGCAACCTCAACGGCAAGCCCGACGAGAAGCCCGAGGCCCCCAAGGCCGCGAAGGAAAAGGACCGCCCCAAGGCGCAGGCCTGATCCGCTCGCTCCTGCTGATCGCTGCCTCCACCGCGTGCGCGTCGCGGTCCTCGATGGGGACCACGGCGCGCGCGCCCGTTTCGGCGACCGCGACCGCGCGCTGCCCGAGCTCGCTCGAGGCGATCGTGCCCGACGGCGCGACGCGCTGGGTGATCGCGCGGCCGAGGGCGCTCTTCGAACACCCGAGGCTCGGGAGGATCATGGCGAGGGCCTTCGACGACGCGGGAGACCAGGCCCTCTTCGATCGCGCGAGGCGGGTCGGCTACGACGTGCGCACGATCGACGAGGCCGTCGTCGCGTGGAGCGCGCGCACCACGTGGAGCGCGGGCGTGGGGACCTTCGACGCGCGGCGCATCGAGGCGATGCTCTGGGAGCGGCTGCTCCCGCCGCGGGGGCGCATGGAGCGGGCGGGCGTCGTGCGCGTCGAGGGCACGCTCGGCCGCGACCCCGTCGCGCTCGCGCTCTGGAGCGACTGCGCCTTCGCGGCCTACGGCGAGGGCCCCACGAGCGCGCGGGCCAACGAGCAGGCGCTCCGTCCGCGCGACGCCGCGGGGGTGACGCGCGACGCCGCGAGCGGAGCGGGTGCGCTGCTGCGGTGGCACGACACGACGATCCCCGCGGAGCTCGACGAGCACGCGCCGACGGCGCTGCTCGAAGGCGTTCACGACGTCGAGGTGAGCGCGCGGGCGAGCGAGCGAGGGCTGGTTGTGGACGCGACGCTCGAAGGGAGGTTGCCGCGTGACGCGGAGGTGATGGCGCGACGCGCGCTCGACGAGTTCGCGCGAGGGCCGCTCGGTGAGTCCGTGGGCGCGCCGCGGTGGGCCCGCGCGACCGACGTCGCGATCACGGGCGGAGAGAGCGGGATGGCGCTGCGCGTGGAGATCCCGTGGGCCGCGCTCGATGCGATGGCCGACGTGTTGCGCGGGCGCGTGGGCGAAAGTCCGACGCGCTGACGTGACGCGGGGAGGACAAGAACCTGCACGTATTTTGACCCCCTGCGTCGTGCGTGATACCAACGAGGACATCACCGTCGAACCGAGACGGCATTCCCTGTCCAGAAGACGTCGCGCATCCACGGCGACACACAGCGCTCCGACGGGGGAGACGCGAACGTCGCGGGCGAAGATCCTTCGCTCGGTACCTCGTGTTTCCCTGTGCCGGATGCGCGTCGATCGTTCCTGTCGATGATGCGCCGCCCAGGCGCTTCGAGGAGAGAATCGGATGGAGTCCAGCTTCCAGGTCGGAGACAAGGCCGTCCACCCCGCGCACGGCGTCGGGGAGGTCACCGCGATCGAGTCTCGCGAGGTCGCGGGGAACGCAGGGTCCTTCTACGTGTTGAAGATCCTCGAGTCGGGGATGAAGGTGATGGTCCCGCTGCGTGCGGCGGTGTCTGTGGGCCTTCGCGGTGTGATGTCTCCCGGCGACGCCGACGCGGTGCTCGCCGTCTTTCAATCGAAGGAGAAGGCCGTCGGAGCCGGCCCCTGGAACCGCCGTCAGCGCGCCTACAACGAGATGCTCAAGAGCGGCTCGCCCACCGAGGTCGCCCGTGTGCTCCGTGACCTCTACCGCGTGAAGTTCCTCAACGAGAAGGAACTCTCCTACGGCGAGCGCCGCCTCATGGACCAGGCCCGCGCCCTCCTCCTCAAGGAGCTCGCCCTCGCCAAGCACATCAGCGAGAACGACATGGAGCGCCAGATCGAGTCGCTCTGCGTCGCCGCCATCGGCTGACCTCCGCCTCCCGCCCTCCGCCTCCGCTACGTAACTCCCCCCACAGCCCCACCTCCGAAACGCCCGCGATCACGAATCGCCCGCGCCTCCTGTTGCCTTCACCCTACGCACTCCCATATAAGTTGGTTGACCAACCAAGATTCTGGAGCGCAGATGGCGAGGGCTTCGAACAGCGACGAGCGGCGCGCGCAGATCGCGTCGGCGATGGTGCGCGTGGTGGCGCGCGAGGGCTACGAGCGGGCCTCGGTGCACGAGATCGCCCGCGAGGCGGGGCTCGCGCAGGGCCTGGTGCACTACCACTTTCACCGCAAGCTCGACGTGCTCCTCGCGATGCAGGAGCTCGTCGTGGCCTCGCACCTCGAGCGCATCGACCGCTGGATGTCGCGCGTCGAAGGACCTCGCGCGAAGGTGCGGGCGTTCATCGACTGCCACCTCGCGCGCGGCGCAGAAGAAGACCACGAGGCCCTCGCCTGCTGGATCGCCCTCAGCGCCGAGGCCCTCCGCGACGCCGAGGTGCGCGCGGGCCACGACGACGCCGTGAAGACCCTCGTGGGGCGTCTCGAAGACGTCGCGCGCGACGATCTGAAAGAGCGCTCCCTCGACACGAAGAGGGCGCGCTCCGTGGCGACCGCGGTCTTCGCGGCGATCCAGGGGTACTACGTGCTCCACGGGGCGTCGCCGGGGCTCATCCCGCGAGGGAGCGCCGCGCCCGCCGTCCACGCCCTCGCCGCCTCGCTCCTCGAATGGCCCCCCGACGCGTCCGAGACTTCGCGGGCGCCCACGTCACGAAAGAGGTAGCACCATGACCTTCGACCCCCGATGGATCAACGCAGCCCTCTGCCTCGCCGCGCTCTGGTGGATCGCCCGCGCCGCGCGGCGGCTCTACGTGAGCGCGCAGCCTGACGAGTGGCTCCTCTGCGTGCGCAACGGCGCCCTCGTGAACGCGGGCGTCGGCGTCTCGATGCTCCGTCGACCAGGCGACGTGGTCGTGCGCTTCAGCAGCACGATGCAGCGCGTGGGCTTCGCCGTCGAAGCGCTCAGCCTCGAACGCATCGCCGTGCGCGTCGAGGGCTTCATCTTCTGGTCGGTGGCCGCCGAGGGTGACGCGCCCTTCCGGGCGTACAGCCGCCTCGGCATCGCCAACCTCATGCGCCCGCCGCCGGCGCTCAAGCACCCGAAGCATCTGCTCACCTCGCCGCAGCACAAGGCGTTTCAGCAGATCCTCTCGGCCGTCGCGCAGCGACACGCGTCGACCATGTCGCTCGCGAAGCTCCTCGGCCGACAGGACGACCTCGTGGACGGGCTCACCGAGCGCCTCCGCGAGGCGACCTCGGAGATGGGCGTGAACATCGATCAGGTCGAGGTGCTCGCGACGCGTCCCGTCGACCCCGTGGTGCAGGCGCAGCTCTCGGCGCCCGAGACCGAGCGCCTCCGCGAGGAGTCCGAGCGCGTGCGCCGCGAGGTGGCCGCCCGCATCGCGTCGGCCGAGCTCGAATCGACGACCCGCGCCGAGGCCGAACGCGCCGAGCAGGAGCGCATCGCGCGTGAGGCCGCGATCGAGCGTGAGCGCACCCTCGGGCTCGCGCAGGCCGCGTCGCAGCACAGCCTCCGCGCGAAGGAGCTGGAGCTCGAACGCGAACACTCGCTGGCCCGCGAAGCGCTGGAGCTCGACGTGGCCCGCGCGCGCGCCGCCCGAGAGCGCGAGGAGTCCGACGCGCGGCTCGCGCTCCAGAGGGCGCAGGCCGAGGCCGATCGCGACGCCGAGATGGCGCGCGCCGAGGCGCTCGAACGGATGTCTCCCGCGGTGCGCGAGCACGAGCGCGCGGTGCTCGTGGCCGAGAAGGTCGCGGAGACGCTCAAGGTCACCGACGCGCGCTGGGTCTCCGTCGGCGCGCAGAGCCCCGCGACGAGCGTGGGCGCCATGATCGCCGGCGTGCGCGAGATGCTCGACGCCTCGTCGTAACGACCGCTATCCCCCCGCCACGGGGGGAATGATCGCGACCTCGTCCCCCGCTTTCACCGCGTCATCAGGGCCCACGTAGGCGCCGTTGACCGCCACCCTCAGCGAAGGCACGTACGGCGTGAGCGCAGGAACGCGCTCACACAACGCCGAAAGCAGCGACGACGCCGTCGAGGCTCCGTCGATCGCGAGGGTGACCTCCGAGGCGCCGACCACCTCGCGCACGGCCGCGAAGAGAAGCACCGTCACCCGGTCAGACATCGCGCAGCCTCACGCAGCGAACGGTCGTTCCCGAGGCGGCGTCGCCGTCCTCGATGGGGATCATCGCGAGCGCGTCGGCCCACGCGAACGAGGTCACCGCGCCCGACGCCTGGTTCGGCAGCGGGCGCGCGATGAGCCGCGGTCCCCGCTCGTCGAGCGTCACGCGCACGAACGAGGCGCGGCCCGGCGCGTGGCGGATCTCTCCGTCGAGCGTGGCCTCGACGCGCGGCGCGACGGGGCTCCGATCGCCCTGCATCGCGCGGAGGAGGGCGGCGCCGAAGAGCACGAAGGTGAGCATCGCCGACGAGGGGTTCCCCGGCAGACCGAGCACGCGCGCGCGGCCCGAGCGGCCGAGGCAGAGGGGCTTGCCGGGCCTGATGGCGACCTTCCAGAAATCGAGCGTGACGCCCGCGCGCTCCATCGCGTCGCGCACCACGTCGTGGTCGCCCACGCTCACGCCGCCGACGGTGATCACCAGGTCGCTCGACGCGAGCGCGCTCACGAGCGTCGCCTCGGTGCTCGCGAGGTCGTCGCGCGCGAAGGGGAGCACCCTCGGCGCGCCGCCGCACATCGCCACGAGGGCCGCGATCCCAGGGCCGTTGGCGTCGACGACGCTGCCGAGGCGGTCGGGCGATCCCGCGTCGCGGAGCTCGTCGCCCGTCGACACGATCGACACCACGGGACGCCGCGCGACGGTGACCCGCAGCGCTTCGACAGAGGCCATGAGCGCGATGGAGAACGGCGTCACGCGCGTGCCCTTCGCGAGCACGACGGACCCTTCGGCCACGTCTTCGCCGCGCCGTCGGATGTGCTCTCCGACCCTGGGGGAGCGCGCGAAGCGGGCGACGTCGCCCTCGCGCGTGACCTCCTCCTGCATCACCACGGCGTCGGCCCCGTCGGGGATCATCGCGCCCGTGAAGATCCGACACGCGGTCCCCCCGGCGAGGGGGGGCGGCGCGCCTCCGCCCGTGCGGCTCTCGCCGTGAACCATCAGCGCGCGGAGCTCGCTCGCGAGGTCGTCGGCCTTCACCGCGTAGCCGTCCATGGCGCTGTAGTCGAACGCGGGCTGCGGGGCGCGGGCGCGCACGTCGTCGGCGAGCACGCGGCCCACGCTGTCGGCGAAGTGCACGCGCTCCTCGCCCGTCGAGGGGCAGTCGTGGAGCACGCGCGCGAGGGCTTCTTCGTAGGTGAGCATCGCGCGGAGACTACTACCGCAGGAGCGCGACCGCGTGCGGGAGCATCGGCGCGATGATCTTCGTCACGGCGAGGCTCACGGCGGCGGTGCTCCCGGGCAGGGCGATCACCACGGCGCGATCCACCGTGCCCGCCACGGCGCGCGAGAGGATCGACCGGGCGCCGATCTCGTCCCACGAGAGCCGTCGAAACACCTCGCCGAAGCCGTCGAGGGTCTTGTGCAGCATCGGCGCCACGGCTTCGAAGGTCTGGTCTCGCGGCGCGATCCCGGTGCCCCCCGTGGCGATCACCGCGTCGGTGCCGGCCCCGTCGAGGGCCGCGCGCACGGCGCTTCGAATGGCCTCGACGTCGTCGCGGACGATCGCGTGGGGGGCGAGTTCGAAGCCCGCCTCCGCGAGCAGCGCGCGGAGCGTCTGCCCGCTCTTGTCGTCGGCCTCGGTGCGCGTGTCGCTGACGGTGAGCGTCGCGACGCGCGGCGTGACGGAACCCTGATGTGCGTGCGCCATGGCGCGCGAAAGGTAACGACAAAGCCCCGCGCGTCACAGGCTCTTTACGCGAGAGAGAGACTGTGACATTGACCGTCCATGCCTCGAAAGCCATCGCCGGGACGCCCCTCGGGGCAATACACGCAAGCGGTCCGACTGTTCCGGCTGTTCCAGCTCCTCGAGGCGTCGCCCGAGGGCGTGCGCATCGACGACGCGGCGCGCGAGCTCGGCGTGACCGCGCGCTCGATCCGCCGCGACCTCAAGGCCCTCGAGCTCTCGGGCACCGAGATCGAGCACGCCGACGTCGACGGCGAGCGCAGGGTCCGGCGCATCCGCACGGGCCGCACGACGGAGCCCATCCGCCTCACGCGCTTTCAGCGGTACTCGCTCGCGGCGGTGCGGCGCGTCTTCGACGTGCTCGCGGGCACGCCCCTCCACGACGACTTCTCGCAGCTCTTCGCGAAGCTCTTCCCCGCGGGCGAGGAGGAGGGCGCGATGATCGAGCGCTTCGTGTACATCCCCGAGGCGCCGAAGAACTACCGCAAGCTCAAGGACCAGATCTACGAGATCTACGACGGCATCCTGCGCACGCTGACCCTTCAGTTCCAGTACGAGGGCGGCACGACGCCGGGCGCGCGCAAGGTCGAGCCCTACGCCCTGGTGCTCTACCAGAACGGCCTCTACGTGGTCGGCCGCGACGTGCAGAAGGGCGAGCTCCGCACCTTCGCCGTCGAGCGCATGCGCCGCGTGAGGGCCCTCGCCAACGCGGCCTTCAAGCGCGACCCGAGCATCGACGTGTCGAAGAACTTCGAAGGCGCCTTCGGGCTCTTCACCACGGGCGAGCGCAAGCACGTCGTGGTCGACTTCGACGCCGCCGTGGCGCAGTACATCGAGCCCCGCGAGTGGCACCACTCGCAGCGCATCACCCGCACCGACGACGGGAGCCTCCGCGTGGAGTTCGACGTGACGAACATCACCGAGGTCGTGGGCTGGGTGCTCCGCTGGGGCGCCAACGCCGTGGTGCGCGAGCCCCCGGAGCTCGTCGAGCGCGTGCACGCGGCCCACGCGAAGGCCCTCGCCCGCTACGCCACCGCCGCGAGCTGAGGCTCAGCCTACGGGGGCGTCGAGGTCCTCGCCGTCGGGGCCCGTCGAGAGCCCCTTCGTGAGGTTCGCGAGCACGGCGCGGACGGTCTCGAGCGCGGCGGGATCGGTCTGCGAGAGCATGGTCTCGACGGCGCTCTCGACGGTGCCCTGCGTCGCCACGTCGAGGCGGCGCCCCGCGGCGGCGAGGCGCAACGACACGCGACGGCGGTCCTTGGGGTCCTGGCGGCGGAGGATGAGGCCCCGCGCCTCCATCCGTCGCAGGGCGGTGGAGACCGTGCCCGCGTCGACGTGGAGCATCCGCGCGAGGCGCCCCGCGGTGATCTCTGGGAAGCGCCCCACGATCCGCAGGATCATTCGCTGCTGTGCGGTCACGCCGAGGGCCGACTCCATGCGCATCGAGGTCTGCTCGATGGCGTGGTTCAGCGCCCAGATGTCGCGGAGGAACGCGAGCGCAGGAGGGAGCGGGGATCGTCGTCGGAGTCCATCGAGCGCTGAAGTCTTCGCGTAGCCTCCCGCCGGGGTGCAAGCGGGATCGAAGGTTGATCGACGAACTGACGGTTTCGTGAGGCCGGGTCCGCGTTTCGAGAGCGGATTACGCACCGCATGCCGGGGCCGCAGGTCCCTGTGTCATACACGTCAGCCAGGGTCCGCGGGGGCTTCTGGAGGCTTCGAAGCCCGGTGGGAGAAGCGCACGTCGGGGAAGGTCATCCCCACGGCGAGGCTGAGCGCACCGGCCACGGCGATGATCGAGAAGATCGGGAGCATCCCGTGGCCCACGGACGACGACACCGCGGAGATCACGCTCGGGTCGAGCCCGCGGCCTCGCTCGGGGCCGAGCATGGCGTTGAGGATCCGCTCGTCGACGACGCCCGCGAGGCGGTGCGCGAGCAGCGCGCCGAGGGCGCCGAGGGCCACCGCGCCGCCGATGCTGCGGGAGAACATCGTCGTGGCCGTGGCGATGCCGCGCTGCGACCACCCGACGCTCTCCTGCGCGGCGATGAGCAGGGCCGTGTTCGCGAAGCCCATCCCCGCGCCGAAGGTGAACATCGCGACGCGGAGCCACCAGGCGGCGCTCCCCGAGCGCACGAGGAGCCACACGGCGAGCGTGCCCGCGGCGACGAGGGCGAGCCCCGAGCGCACGAGGATCCGCGGGCCGACGCGCGGGAGGAGCCGTCCGCTCGTGGTGCTGGCGAGGGGCCAGCCGATGAGCGTCGGGGCCACCATCGCGCCCGCCGCCGTGGGCGTCGCGCCCATCGCGGCCTGCGCGTAGAGCGGCAGGAACATCAGCGACGACATCATCGCGACGCCCATGAGCGTCCCCGCGGCGCTCGCCACGGCGATGGCCTTGTTCGCGAAGAGCGAGAGCGGCACCACGGGCTCCGGCGCGCGGCGCTCGATCGCGAGAAAGCCCACGAACGCGAGCGCCGCCATCGGGAGCGCCACGGCGCTGTGCCGCCCTCCGACCCCGAGCAGGAGCGAGAGCACGGCGACCGTGAGCGCCGCGGCGCCCGCGAGGTCGAGGCGACGCCCCTTGTGGAGCCGCTCCGTTCGCTCTTCGAAGAAGGCCACGAGCATCGCGCCCGAGAAGAGCCCGAAGGGGAGGTTCACGTAGAACACCCAGCGCCACGAGAGGGCCTTCACGATGAGCCCCCCGAGCAGCGGCCCCGCGATGCCCGCCGAGCCCCAGATCGCGCCGAAGAGCCCCTGCACGCGGCCGCGCTCCTCGACGGTGTAGAGGTCGCCCACGATGGTGATCGCGACGGGCTGCAGCGAGCCCGCGCCGATGCCCTGCACGGCCCTCGCGACGACGAGCGCGGGCATCGACGTCGCGGCGCCGCTCAGCACCGAGCCGAGGAGAAAGAACGCGAGGCCCGCGAGCATCACGGGCTTGCGGCCGCGGATGTCCGCGAGGCTCCCCCACAGCGGGATCGTCACGGTCGACGAGAGCATGTAGATCGACCCGACCCAGCCGTAGAGCTCGATGCCGTGGAGGTCAGCGACGACAGTAGGCATCGCCGTGGCGACCACGGTGGCCTCCATCGCCGACATGAACATCGAGAGAAGGATCGCAGCGACGACGAGACCTCTGCGAGCGCCAGGCATTCGGTGAGACCTTTGAAGCGGGGTGTAGGAGACGTTGGGGCGTTGGGTGATCGCATCGTTCGCGCGCGAACGCCACACGGCGTCGATCCGTCGCCGAGATCGGGGTGCCCGCGGTACGATGCGCCGCATGCTGGCGTCGCGCGCGACGGTTCTTTGGTTGTCGTGGTTCTGCCTCGCCATGGGCGGCGCGTCGACCGCGTCGGCGCAGCGCAACCCGCAGGATGAGGCCGCGGGCGACGTCGACGGCAACGACGACCCCGAGGACACGGGCACCGGCGCGCTCCCCGCGAGGTTGAGGCTCGAGCGCGTCGGCAGGGCGCCGCGGGCGCTGCGGCGGGTGTGCGACCTCACGCCCTTCGGCGGCGCGCTCTACGCGGCGCACGCGAACGCGCCGCTCGGATCCGACGGCGCGACGCTCACGCGCTACGCGCCCGGTACGCCAGAGCCGTTCTCCATCGCCTTCGATTGGAACCGACCGGGGCAGCCCACCAACGGCGGAGGTGGCGGCCAGGGCTTCGTGCGCGTGCACGCCATCGACGGGCGACTCTTCGTGCCCGACGCCGACCCGCCCTACAACGGCTTCGGGATCTCGGACCCGGGCACCGAGGGCTTCGTCTTCATCTCCGATCGCAGCGGCGTCTTCGCGCCTCCGCGCGGCCCGCGGCTGAGACCTCCCGCGGCCCCCGACGCCGCGGGGAGAGCGGGCGCGGCCGTGCTCCCGAGGGCCTACCACGTCCTCGATGTGATCCGTTTTCGCGGGCGGCTCTACGCCGCGACGGGCTCCGTGCCTCCGCGCGAGCGGGCGTGGTACGGGCCCTCGCCGGGGGCGCTCCACGTGGCCGACGCGACGCTCGCGCGATGGACCTACGAGGTCGATTATCCCTACCCCTGGCCGCAGGGCGTGTGGCGCCTGGGCTACATGGTGCGCTTCCGGGGGAGGCTCTTCATGGGCATCCAGGACTACGCGGGCGCGGAGCAGAACGACTACGTGTGGGCGCAGCCTCCGGCGCGCGCGACGAACCTCACGCGCATGGACATGCACCCCGCGAGGGTCACCACCAACGGCGGCGCCCTCACCCTCCGCTGGTACGCCGACCGGGGGAGGCTCTACTGGCTCGCGTACGAGCGCGGCACCAACGTCGTCTCGCTGCGCGTCACCGAGGACGGCGACCGGTGGAGCTACGTCGCGCTGCCCGAGGGGGCCGGGGTGCCGACGGACGTGACGCGCTTCCGCGACGCGCTCGTGGTGCTCACCTCGCGGGGCCTGTGGCGCATCGACACCACGATGCCGTCGCGCGTGGCCGAGGTTCCCGTCGACGCGCGCGGTCGGGGGCCCTTCGACGTGACCGACGTGTTCTGCGCGGCGCCCCTCGCGGTCTACCAGAACGCCCTCTACGCGGGCGGTCAGAGAGACGGCGCACTCTACCGATTCGCCGAGTAGGAGCGCTGGAATTCAAGGGATTTCAGCATCTCGCGAGAATCGTTCGTTCCTCGTTCAAGAAACGCCATCGGTGGCCGTTCTGTCCCCTTGGAGGCTCCGATGGACCTGGAGACGTTGGGACTGCTGCCGGGCACGAAGATCGGGCACTTCAAGATCGTTCGCATGATCGGCACCGGAGGCATGGGTGCCGTCTACGAGGCCGAGCACGTCGAGCTGAAGAAGCGCGTCGCGATCAAGACGCTCAAGCCCGAGTTCGCGAAGAACGCCGAGATCAAGGAGCGCTTTCTGCGCGAGGGCATCGCCGCCTCGAAGATCCGCCACCCCCACGCGGTCGACGTGTTCGACGTGGGGCGCCACGGCAACCTCGCCTACCTCGTGATGGAGTACCTCGAAGGCGAGTCGCTCGCGGACATGATCGGCCGCGAGCGGAGGCTCAGCGTGGGCCGCACGCTCGAGGTGATGATCCCCGTGCTGGCGGCCGTGAACGCGGCGCACAACGAGGACATCGTGCACCGCGATCTCAAGCCAGAGAACATCTTTCTCTCGACGACGCGCGACGGGGTGGTGGTGCCCAAGGTGGTCGACTTCGGTATTTCGAAGCTCAACATCCAGGGCCGCACGGCGCGGCTCACGGCCACCGACAACGTCTTCGGAACGCCCGAGTACATGTCGCCCGAGCAGATCGCGAACCCTCGCGAGGTCGACGCGCGCGCCGATCAGTTCGCGCTCGGGGTGATCCTCTTCGAATGCGTGACGGGCATCCTGCCCTTCGAAAGCGAGTCGATGTACGGGCTCATGAAGGAGATCGTCGAGGGCACGCCGCGCTCGCTGCGCTCGGTCTCGGTGCTCGTCCCCATCGAGTTCGTGGGCGTCGTCGATCGTGCGCTCCAGCGCGAGGCCGTCGACCGCTTTCCCACGGTGGCTCACATGGCGCGCGAGCTGCTGCCGCTGGCGCCGCGCCGCACCCGCGCCGCGTGGATGCCCGTCTTCGAACCGCGCGCCGGGCAGCACCCCTCGGAGATGCCCACGCCGCTCGTGCCCCCCGCGATGATCGAGGCCGCCCTCGCGGCGATCCCCGAGCGCGTCGCGAGCAACGTGCCCACCACGCGCTCGTCGCGCCCCTCGGCGGTGAAGCTCAGCCAGCGGTCGAAGCGCTCGTTCGTGGCCTCGCTCGTCGTGGCCGCCGCCGCGGGGATGCTCGCGGCGCAGTGGCGCTCGTCTCCGTCGGGCGCGCCGGCGCTGGTCGTCCCGGTGGCGCGCGTCGTGGCGCCCTCGTCGGCGGCCTTCATGGGCCCCGAGCTCCGCGTCGACGCCTCGGTGGAGCTCATCCCCGACACGCGCATCGCGCCCGTCGAAGCGACGGCGCCGCATTCCCCGGTCGACACGGTCCCGCGCGCGCTCCGTCGGCGCTCGCACGCGCACGACACGCCGCCGACGCCTCCCAGCCAGACGCCGCTTCGGTGAAGGTTCAGCGGATCGAGGCGTCGACGCTGACGCCGAGGCCCGAGGTGGTGACCTGCACGGGCCAGGCGCCGATGCGCTGCGTGCTGAGGTTCTGCGGCGACACGCTGAAGTTCTGAGACTCCAACGCCGAGAGCGTGGTGAAGGCCCGCAGCGCGCGGGCGGGGATGGTGCCTCGACCCGCCGCGCCGGGGAACTCCGCGAGCGCGCGCACCGAGTGGCGACGCCCTGAAACACGGCCGATCGCAGAGATGTTCACGTAGATCGACCGCGCGTCGGAGGGCACCCACGAGATCGTGAGGTCCTGGGTCGTCGAGATGGGGACGGGCACGCCGCGGGTGATGACCGGGGACGTGAGCGTGAGGGGCGACGGCACGTCGACCATGACCGAGAACGCGGGCACGGAGGCCGTGCCGACGGCGCGGATCTCGATGCGAGCGGGGCCGTGAAACACGGGGCGCGGCTCGTAGAAGTACGCGTACTGCCCGTTGCGGTTGGGGTTGAGCGAGACGGGCTCGGTGCCGCCGCGAACGGTGATGGGACCCGCTTGGGGGAAGGGCTCCGGGTGCGTGTCGCGCGGGGCCTCGGCCTCCTCGTCGCAGGTGAGCATGTCCCAGTTGCCCGCGCTCACGTACTCGCAGCGCGTGTCTTCGGGCCTCGGAAACAACCGGAACTCCGCGCTCGCATAGGCCCCTTCGAGGCCCGTGTTGAGGTAGCTCCCGACGTAGAGGTACGCGTAGCGCTGGTCGAAGACCGACGCGTCGGGGAGCTGCCACGTCCCCGTGTCGGTGCTCCCATCGACGAGGATCGGCCCCGCGTCGACGGGCCGAAACGGGTCTACGCCCGTGGGGTTCACCCCCGGCGGCACGTCGCGACCGGCGTCCCGCGCGCTGCCCCAGGTCCCGTCGACGGTGCTCGCGCATCCGAGCGAGGCCACCGCCATGCCTACCCACGCGATCGTTCGTACGTTCATAAGCGCAGCCCGGGATTCTGCGCGGTTTCTCGCTGCGCCGCCAGCGACCCGGCGGCCTTCGTCCGAGGGTCTCCGTTGACGCCGCATTTCGCGCGGTCGTAGCGTCGCCGGCACCCCGCCGATGACCCACGAGAAGCCCGACGCCACACACGCGCGCGCGCCGCTCTCGATCCGTCGCGTCGGCGCGGTCTCCGCCGCGGGCGTGGGCCTCGACGCCCTCTGGCGCGCCACCCTCGCCGCCGCGCCCCTCGCCGCCCCCGTCGACCGCTACGACACCCACGATTTCGCGGTGCGCAACGCGGCCCTCATCGCGCCGTCGATCTGGGCCGCCATCGACGCGCGCTGGCCCGGCCTCGACCGCGCCACGCAGCTCGCGCTCGCCGCCGTCGACGACGCGCTCCGCGGTCAAGCGCTCTCGCCCGACACCGCCCTCTTCGTCGGGACGAGCCTCGGCGCTGTCGTCGCGTGGGAGCCCTGGCACCGCGCCCTCACGCGCGGAGAGGCGCTTCCCGTCGCGCCCTCGCGCGTGGGCCACGACGACACCGCGCCCGCCGTGGCGCGCGCCCTCGGACTTCGCGGCGAGGTGGTCACCGTGAGCACCGCGTGTACCTCTTCGGCAGCCGCGCTCATGCAGGCCGCCGACGCGCTGCGGCTCGGCGAGATCGACGCCGCGCTGGTGATCGGCGTCGATGTGCTCTGCCGCTTCGTCCACGCGGGCTTCGATCGGCTCTGCGCGCTCACGCCCGACACGGCGCCGCCCGCTCCCTTCGCCGTGGATCGCGCGGGCATGTGGCTCGGCGAGGCCGCGGCCGCGGTGCTCCTCACGCGCGACGGCCCCGCGGTGGCGCGCTACCTCGGCGGCGGAACCTCGGGCGACGGCGTTCACATGACCGCGCCCGATCGCACGGGGGCCGGGCTCGCGCGGGCCGTCACACACGCGCTGCGCGAGGCGAACGCATCGAACGCCGACGTCGCGTGGGTGAGCGCGCACGCGACCTCGACGCGCTTCAACGACGCGATGGAGGCCGCCGCGCTGCGAGCGGTCTTCGGCGACACGGCGCCGCCCGTACACGGCTTGAAGCCCGTGACGGGACACACCCTCGGCGCCTCGGGGCTCGTCGAGGTCGCGCTCTGCGTCGAGGCGCTGCGTCACCGCGTACGTCCGCCGACGCACACGCCGCGGGAGCGTGACCCTTCGCTCGCGTGGCTCACCGTCGACCCCGCGCCCACGGCGATGCGAGAGGGCGTCGCGCTCTCGCTCAACGCCGCGATGGCGGGACACAACACCGCGCTCGTGATCGGTGCCCCGTGAGCGACCTCGCGATCACCGCGTGGGCCGCGCTCTCGGCCGCAGGCGAAGGGGCTCCGCGCGCGCCGCGCTGGGCCGAGGTCGACGGCGTGAAGACCTCGCGCATCACGGCCTCCATTCGCGCGCTCTGGCCCGCCGCGCCCGAGCGCACGGGTCGCATGGATCGCGCGAGCGCCCACGCGCTCCTCGTGGCGCAGCGGGCGCTCTCTCGCGCGGAGATTGAAGCCGATCGCGTGCGGTCGCTCGCCGTCGTGGTGGGCACCGCGCTCGGTTGTGCCGAGGTCAACGAGCGATACCACCGCGGGCTCGTGGAGCGCGGCGCCGAGGGGGCATCCCCGATCCTCTTCGCGCAGACGATTCCGTCGGCGCCCGCGGGCGAGATCGCCATCGCGCTCGGCGTGAGAGGCCACGCGACGACCGTGATGGCAGGGCGCGCGTCGGCCGTCGCCGCGCTCGTCGAGGCCCGTCGCGCCATCGCCCTCGGCCGCGCAGAGGGAGCCCTCGTCATCGCGGGAGACACCCTCGGCCCCGACCGCGCGCGGCTGCGCTCCGAACGCGCGCAACCCGCTGCCGCGGAGGCCGTCGTCGCGCTCGTGCTCGAACCTGTCGAGGCCGTACGCGCGCGCGGCCGTGCGCCCCTCGCGACGCTCGAACACGCTTCGCTCCGTGCGCACGACGGCGGCGACGACGCGCACCCCGACTGGCTCGGCGCGTCGGGCGCGGTGGAGCTCGCCGCGTGGCTCGATGACCCTTCCCGAGAAGCGCGCTTCGAACACGAGGTCCGCTGCGCCTCGGGGCGCCTGGGCGCGCTGCGCCTGTGTCGCTGACGGCCGCGGAGCGCGTGTGATATCACTCGCGCCGCGCTGGACGACACGCCGATGCTGCGCCCCCTCGAATGGATCGTACGCCTCGTCTTGATCGGCGCGATGTTCGTGTACTTCGGCGTCGGATCGCTGGTGCTGTCGTACGCGCTCCTGCCGCTCGCGCGCCGCGGCGTCACCGACGAGCGCGAGCGCGTGCGCCGCGCGCAGAGCCTCATCAGCCGTGGATTCAAGCAGTTTCACGCGCTCATGCACCACCTGCGGCTCATGCGGTACGACCCGCGCGAGGTGTCGCTGAGCCTCCCCGAGGGACCCTGCGTGGTCGTGGCGAATCACCCCACGCTGGTCGACGTGACGGCCCTCGGCGCAGCCCTCGGCGGCGCGTGCACCGTCGTGCGCAGCGACCTCTTCGAGAACCCCTTCGTCGGACGGATCCTCCGCGCGTGCTGGCACATCGACGCGGGAGAGGGCGCCGCGATGTCGGGCGCGGCGGTGATTCAGGGCGCGATCGAGCGCATCGAGGCGGGCTTCCGCGTGCTGATCTTCCCCGAGGGGACGCGCTCTCCGCCCGGCGGGGTGAGGCGCTTCAGGCGCGGAGCCTTCGAGGTCGCGTGCAGGGCCGGCGTGCCCGTGGCGCTCGTGCTCGTGACGTGTACGCCGCCCACGTTGATGAAGGGCGTCCCCTGGTACGCGCTGCCCAAGCGCCTCGTGCGGCTCGCGGTCGAGCCCATCGCCACGCTGCGCCCCGAGGACTTCGACGGCGACGCGCGGCGCCTCGCGAAGGCCGCGCAGGAGATGTACCGCGCGCGCCTCGACGCCTGGCGGGCGGCGCACCCGGAGGACGTCCCCGCAGCGCCTTCCGATGCGCCCAAAGAGGGAGTAGAAGCCTGATCCGCCATGGAAGACCTCGAACTCGAAATGAAGCGGCTGATCGTCGAGTCACTCATGCTCGACAGCGTGCGTCCCGAGGAGATCGACAGCGCCGCAGCCCTCTTCGGCACCGGCCTCGGCCTCGACTCCATCGACGCCCTCGAGCTCGCGATGGCCGTCGAGCGGCGCTACGGCGTGAAGCTCCGCGCCGACGACGAGAACAACCGCGCGATCTTCGCCTCGGTGCGCGCCCTCGCGGCCCACGTCGCGGCGCACCGTCCGGCTGGCAAATGAACCGCGAGCAGATCTTCGCCGAGATGGCCCGCACGCTCGTCGACCGCTTCGAGGTCGACCCCGACGCCGTGCGCCTCGACGCGAGGCTCTACGAAGACCTCGAGCTCGACTCCATCGACGCCATCGACATGGCCGTCAAGGTCAAGGAGATGACCGGCCGCCGCGTCGAGGAGCGCGAGCTCCGAAAGATCCGCACGGTGGCCGACCTCGTCGACCTCGTCGCGAAGAACCTCCAAGGAGCGACATGACCCTCACGAGCGATTTCGTCATCGTCGGCGCAGGCCCCACGGGGTGCGCCCTCGGCACCTACCTCTCGAAGCGCGGCGCGAAGGTGACGCTCGTCGAGTCCGTCGAGCGTCCCGAGAGCGTCGTCGGCGAGTCGATGCTCCCCGGCTCGACGCTCATCTTCGAAGAGTGCGGCCTCGACATGAGCGGCTTCATCGTCAAGCACGGCGCCGTGTTCTGCCGCGACGGCGCGTCGGTGCGCTTCGACTTCTCCGAGGCCGAGGCCGTTCGCTACAAGTGGGCGTGGCAGGTGCAGCGCGAGGTCTTCGACCTCCGCTGGCGTGACGCCGCGCGCGCCGCCGGCTGCCGCATCGTGTACGGCGAGGCGCGCGACGCCGACGTGGCCGCGCGGCGGCTCGACACCTCCGCGGGCTCGCTCACGGGCGAGCGGATCATCGACGCGGGCGGTCGCACGATGTGGCTCTCTCGCAAGCTCGGCCTGCGCGTGGGCGACGCGCGGCTCAAGAACGCCGCCATCGGAACGCGCTGCAAGGGCGTCAAGCAGCTCGCGCCCGACCAGCCCGGCGACATCACGATCTGCTGCATCCCCGGCGGCTGGATCTGGATCATTCCCTTCGGCGGAGGCGTGGCCTCGGTGGGCGTGGTGATGTCTCCGTCGTGTCCGCTCAAGGGCACCGCGGAGGAGCGCTTCAAGGCCGCCATCGCCATGTCGCCCGACGCGACGGCGCGGCTCGACGAGGCCGAGCGGCTCTTCCCCTTCCGCGGCGTGCAGGACTACACCGCGACCTCGACGACGTTTCACGGCGAGGGCTTCGCGCTCTGCGGCGACGCGGCGACCTTCATCGACCCGGTGTTCAGCTCCGGCGTGCTGCTCGGGCTCTACGGCGCGCGCCAGCTCGCGGCGGCCCTCGACGGCGGCGACCTCGACGCGTGGCAGCGCGAGTACTGCGACGGCGCGAGCGTGTTCCGCAAGGTCATCGACCACTGGTACGCCGACGACTTCATGACCGTCGCGCTCGCGCCGCGCGAGCTCCAGAAGCCCTACCTGCGCATGGGGATCGTGACGCTCCTCGCGGGCGACGTGTACAACACCACGCGGCGCTCGCCGCACGACATGGCCGACCGCATGGGCGAGCTCGCCTCGATGGTGCGCTCCTGGGAAGCCCATCGCGCGGCGTCTCTCGCGAGCTGAAGGGACTCCGCCCTACGCAGATGCGCGCGCTCGCGATCGCACTCCGCGTGCTCGCCACGCTCGCGTACCCCTTCGCGGTGTACCTCGGCGTGACCCGCTGGGGTCCGCGCGCCGTGGGCCTCGCCGTGCTCGTCGTCGCCGTCCCGCGCGCCCTCGTCGCCGCGAAGAACGCCCGCCGCGACGACCTCGCCCACGCGCTGCGGGTCCCTCTCACGATCGGCGCGCTGGCCCTGTGCGCCGCGGTGCTCCGCGACGCGCGCTTCATGCTCGCGATGCCCTCGCTCGTGAACGCCGCGATGCTCGTTCACTTCGCCGCGACGCTCCGCGGAGACACCCCGATCATCGAGCGCTTCGCGAGGATGCAGGTCGCGACCCTCTCGGAGCCCGAGAGAGCGTGGTGTCGCAAGGTCACCGTCGCGTGGTGTGTGTTCTTCGCCGTGAACGCTGTTGTCTCCGCGGTGCTCGCGCTCGCGGCGCCCGTCGCGTGGTGGGCGCTCTACACGGGCGCGCTCTCGTATGGGCTCCTCGGCGCGATGTTCACGGTGGAGTACGTGCTCCGCTCGATGCGCTTCAGGCGCTACGGGAACGCGCCCCACGACAGGCTCATGGCGAGGCTCTTTCCGCCCATCACCGAGACGGCGGTGCGCGATGGATGAGCGCGCGTTCGAGGTGCGCAGCGAGGCGCAGAGCGAGGCCGACGGCGTGGCGCGCGCGGACTTTGCGGTGCACGTCCCCGCGGGGCTCTGCTACTTCCTCGGGCACTTCGAGGGAGACCCGGTGCTACCCGCCGTCGCGCAGTTGAACAACCTCGTGCTGCCGCTCGTTCATCGGGCCTGGCCCGCGATGCCCCCGCTCCGACGCGCGACGAAGCTCAAGTTTCACAAGCCCATCAGGCCCGGCGACGACCTCTCGCTGCGCCTCGAACACACCCGCGCGCGCGCCGCCGTCGCCTTCGTCATCGAGCTCGGAGGAGGCGTCGCCTCGGCGGGGACCCTCCATTTCGGAGAGGCTTCGCCGTGAGCGAGTTCAAGCCCTGCGTGCTCATCCCCACGTACAACAACCCCGCCACCGTGCGCGCCGTCGTCGAGCGCGCGCGGGAGCACCTCGGCGACGTCGTCGTCGTCGATGACGGCAGCGGACCCGAGGCCCGCGCCGTGCTCGACGCCATCGCCTCGGAGGGCCTCGCGCACCTCCACCGACGCGCGCAGAACGGGGGAAAGGGAGCCGCCGTGAAGGACGGCTTCCGCGCCGCGCTCGCGCTCGGGTACACGCACGCGCTCCAGGTCGACGCCGACGGACAGCACACCTTCGAAGACATCCCGCGCTTCCTCGAAGCCGCGCGCGAGAGGCCCGAGGCGCTGGTGCTCGGGCAGCCCGTCTTCGACGAGAGCGCGCCCAAATCACGGCGCGCCGCGCGCGAGATCACCCGCTTCTGGACCAACGTCGAGGCGGGCGGACCCGTGATCGCCGACCCCATGTGCGGCTTTCGCGTGTACCCGCTGCGCGCGGCCCTCGCGTCGAACACCCGCGGCGACGCGATGGACTTCGACCCCGAGATCGCCGTGCGCATGGTGTGGGCGGGCGTCCCGGTGATCAACCTCCCGACGCGCGTGCGCTACATCTCGCGCGAAGACGGCGGCGTGTCGCACTTTCGCATGGTGCGCGACAACGCCCTCATCAGCTGGATGCACACGCGGCTCATGCTCACCCGCATCGCGCGCTTCTTCGCGCCGCGACGGGAGGCGGCGCCGTGAGCGACGACGCGCCGAAGGGCTGGCTCGAGACGCGCGAGAAGGGCGCGGTGCTCGGCATCCGCTTCGTCGTGTGGCTCTGCACGGCCTTCGGGCGCGGCCCCGCGCGGCTCTTCCTCGCGGCGCTGTGCGTGTACTACGTGGGGCTCCACGGGCGCGTGCGGCGGTGCTCGCGCGACTACCTCACGCGCGTCCGCGGCGGCGCCTCGCTCGGTGACGTGTACCGCCACGTGCTGACCTTCGCGCACTGCGCGCTCGATCGGTTCTTTCTGCTCAAGGGGCGGCGCGACCTCTTCACCATCGAGAGCCACGGCACCGAGCACCTCCGCGCGGCGCGTGAGGCGGGCCGAGGGGCCGTGCTCATCGGCGCGCACCTCGGGAGCTTCGAAGCGATGCGCGCCCAGGGGCGCAGCCGCGACTTCGCGGTCAACATCGTCGGGTACTTTCGCAACGCGAAGATGATCAACGCGGCGCTCGCGGCCGTGAACCCCGAGGCGTCGACGCGCGTCGTCGAGATCGAGCCCGAGGGCTTCGACTACATCCTCGCGCTCAAGGAGCGCGTCGAGAGGGGCGAGTTCGTCGCGCTCCTCGCCGACCGCACGGGCCTCAACGCGCGCACCGCGGAGATCGATTTTCTCGGCGGAAAGGCGCTCTTCCCCGTGGGGCCGTACCTGCTCGCGTCGTCGCTGCGGTGCCCGGTGTTCCTCACCTTCGGCGTGTTCACCGAGCCCGATCGCTACGACCTCTACTGCGAGCCCTTCGCCGATCCGCTCGTGGTCGATCGACGCGACCGCGACGCTTCCCTCGCCGCGTGGGCGCGCCGCTACGCCGAGCGCCTCGAGCACTACTGCCGCCTCGCGCCCGACAACTGGTTCAACTTCTACGACTTCTGGAGGCCCTCGCCGTGAGCGCCTCCATCGAGCTCACCGTGCCCTTTCACGACGTCGACGGGCTGCGCGTCGTGTGGCACGGCAACTACTTCAAGTACCTCGAGCTCGCGCGCACCGAGCTCATGCGCGTCCACCGCCTCGACGTGCCCGACCTCATGGAGCTCGGCCTTCACATGATGGTCGTCGACGCGCACTGCCGCTACATGCGCCCGTTGCGCTACGGCGAGCGCGTGCGCGTGACGGCGCGCTTCGGCGACGTCGAGCAGCGCATCGTGGTCTTCTACGACCTCCACAGCGTCACGCACGACCGCCGCGTCGCGCGGGCGCGCACCGTCCTCGTCACCACCACGCCCGCCGGCGAGCTGCTCATGGAGACCCCCGATGCCATCCGTTCCCGCATCGTCGCGTAGCGCGCTCGCGCTGTCGCTCGTGGCCCTCTCGGCGCTCGCGTCGTCGCAGCCGCGTCGCCCTCCGCGCAACCGTCCGACCCGCACGCCCGTGACCGCGCCCGTCGCGCCCGCGGCGCCCGTGGCCGCGCCCGTGACGCTCGACGCGCTGCTCCGCCGCTTCGCCGCGGTGCCCGGTCTCCACGCGCGGTTTCGCGAAGAGAAGCGCGTGCAGCTCCTCGCCGCGCCGCTCGTGAGCGAAGGGACCCTCGACTACGCGCCGCCCTCTCGCCTCGTGCGTCGCACCGCGACGCCCGCGCCCTCGACGGTGCTCATCGAGGGCTCTCACCTCCGCTTCGGGGATGGCCGCGGAGAGCAGTCGATCGACATGAACGCGACGCCCGTGGTGCGGCAGTTCGTCGACAGCTTTCTCGCGCTCGTCGCGGGCGATCGTGCGGCCCTGGAGCGGAGCTACGAGATCGATTTTCGCGTCCCCGACGCGCAGCGTCCCGAGGCGTGGACGCTCACGCTCCGTCCTCGCGTGGCCACCATTCAGCGCGTGTTCCGCGACATCGAGCTCCGAGGCGCGGGCGTGATCCTCGACGCGATGACCCTGCGAGAGACGAGCGGAGACGAGACCTCGACGCGCTTCACCGAGGTCGACGCCGCGCGCAGATACGCGCCCGACGAGGCCGCGCGCGTCTTTCGACTCTCGCCCTGAGACCCCGACGCCCCGATGCAACGACGAGAACGCACTCAGCTCATCGCGGGCTTCGCGCTCCTCGCCGCGATGGCGATCTTCTCCGCGCGACGGATGCGCGTCGGCAACGAGATCACCCACTTTCTCCCCGCGGGCGAGGACGCGCGCCTCGCGTGGGTCTCGCGCGCCGTGGCCGAGAGCGAGCTCTCTCGCACGATGGTGCTCGCCGTCGGAGCGCCCGACGCAGAGACCGCCGCGACCTCCGCGAGGGAGCTCGCCGACGCGCTGCGCGCGAACCCCGAGGTGGCGTGGCTGCGCGCGGGCGTCGACCCCTCGATGGAGCGCGCCTTCCACGACGTGTGGTTCCCGCGGAGGCACGCGTTCCTCTCCGATCGACCCGAAGAGGAACTCCCCGCGAGGCTCACCGACGCGGGCCTCGTCGACGCCGCGCGCGAGGTCAAACGCCAGCTCGCCTCCCCCGCAGGAACGCTCGTCGCGCGCGTCGCGGGGAGCGACCCTCTCCTCGGCTTTCTCACCGAGCTCACGCGGCTTCGAAGCGCGCAGGCGGGCGCCCTCACGCTGCGCGACGGGCAGTTCGTCTCCGCCGACGGACGCGACGGCGTGATCTTTCTCGCGACGCGCCACTCGGCCTTCGATGGCGCGCGACAGCGCCCGTTCATCGCCGCGATCAACCGCGCCTTCGAGCGCGTGAACGGCGCCCACGCCCACGCGCTCCGCTTGCGACAGAGCGGCGCGCATCGCATCGCCGTCGCTGCAGAAGGGCAGATCCGCGGAGACACCGAGCGCATCTCGATCCTCTCGACCGCGGGCGTCGTCGCGCTCTTCATGCTCATCCACAGGTCGCTGCGGTACCTCGTGCTCGCGTCGCTCCCGCTCGGCGCGGGGATGCTCGTCGCGATGACCGCGGGCCTCGCGGTGTTCGGCAAGCTGCACGGGCTCACGCTCGCGTTCGGCGCGTCGCTCATCGGCGTGTGCTTCGACTACCCGGTGTTTCTCATCAACCACCACACGCTGCGCCCGTCGCCCGAGGGGCCGCACGCGACGCTCATGCGCGTGTGGCCCGCCGTGCGGCTCGGCGCGCTCACGACGATGGCGGGCCTCGCGGGCCTCGCGTACACGAGCTTCCCCGGGCTGCGCGAGATCGCCGTGTTCGCCACCTTCGGCGTCGGCGGGGCGCTCCTCGCGACGCGCTACCTCGTGGCGCCGCTGCTCCCGAAGGAGCCCATCCCGGTGAGGTTTCAGCGCGCGCTGGCCGACGCCGTGACGCGCGCGGTCGACGCGCTGCGACGGCGGAGGGGCCTCGCGCTGGTGGTCCCCCTCACGGCGCTCCTGCTCTGCGTCGTGGGGATTCCGCGGGTGCGCTGGGTCGACGACGCGCGCGCGCTCACCGAGGTCGACCCCGCGATGATGCGCGAGGAGCGCGAGGTCCGCGCGCTGGTCTCGCGGCTCGACGAGGGGCGCTTCGTGATCGCCACGGGCGCCACCGATGAGGAGGCCCTCCAGCGCAACGACCGCGTCGCGATGCGCCTCGCCGACGCGCGCGCCGCGGGTGACGTGCGGGCCTTCCGGTCGCTTCACGCGATGCTGTGGTCGCGCGATCTGCAACGCCGCAACGAGGACCTCGTGCGCGCCTCGCCTCGCCTCGCCGGGAGAGCCGCCGCGGCCTTCGAGCGCGAGGGATTTCGCGCGGGCGCGCTCGACGGATTCACCCGCGCGCTCGCAGAGCCCGCCCCCGAAGCGCTCACCTGGGAGACCCTTGCGCGCACGCCCCTCATCGAGCTCGCGCGGCCCTTCCGCGTGCGCGTCGGGGAGCGCGTGGGGTATCTGACCTTTCTCGAAGGCGTGCGTGACGCGAGGGCCGTGGCGGCGCGCGTCGGCGACCTCGACGGCGTGGCGTACTTCGACCAGTCGCTCTTTCTCCGCGAGACCTACGGGCGATATCGCCGTCGCACGTTGGAGGTCATCGTCGCGGGGCTCGGCGCGGTGCTCCTGATGCTGTTCGTTCGGTACCGTACGATCGGCACCTCGCTCGCGGCCTTCGCCCCATCGGTGCTCGCGGGCGCCACCGCGATCGCCGTCGTGGGCCTCCTCGGAATCCCCGCCAACCTCATGCACCTGCTCGGCCTGCTCATGGTGCTGAGCACCGGCGTCGACTATGGGATCTTCGTGGCCGAGACCACGCGACACCCCGAGGCGACCTCCGAGACGCTGCTCAGCGTGACCGTGGCGTGGGCCTCGGCGCTGCTCTCGTTCGGACTCCTCGCGGTGTCGTCGAACCCGTCGCTGCGCGCGATCGGGCTCACCACCGGCGTCGGGCTCACCTTCAGCATGCTGCTCGCGCCCGCCACGCATCACCTCCTCTCGGCGCGGAGGTCACCGTGAAGCGATCGATCCTCGCCGCGTGTCTCGCGCTCGCGTGCGCCTCGCGACGGCCGCCCGCGATGCCTGTCGTGACGCATCCGGGGACGCTCCTCCCCACGTCGGAGATCCGCGGCGCGTTCATGTTTCGGCAGCGCGTCGAGGCGCACTATCCGGGGCGCGACGTGTCCTTCGACGCCGTGCTCCAGAAGCAGGGAGACACGCTCACGCTCCTCGGCCTCACGCCCTTCGGCACGCGCGCGTTCGTGCTCCAGCAGCGCGGAACCGAGGTGAGCTTCACGTCGCACATGCCGGGCGAGCTCCCCTTTCCGCCGCGGTACATGCTGCTCGACATCCACCGCACGCTCTTCATCGGGCTCGGCCCCGCGCCCGCCGTCGACGGTGAGCGCAGAGGCACGCGCGATGGTGAAGAGATCCGCGAGGTGTGGCGCGCGGGGAGGCTCATGGAGCGTCACTTCCGACGGCTCGACGGCGTTCCCGCGAGCACCATCGACGTGCGCTACGAGGGCGGCATGGAGGGCGACACGCCCCCGCGCGTGGTGGAGTTTCGCAACGGCTGGATGGGGTACTCGCTGACGATCACGACGCTCGAAGCGCAGCGTCTCGACGGCGGGTGAAGGGGGGCGCTCAGCCCGCGAGAATGGGGGCTGAGGTGCTGTCGCTCAGCGGCAGACGGGCGACGCGGCGACGATGTGCGGGCAGTGGGTCGTGGCCGAGGCTGCGCTCGAGGCGGCGACCGAGAGGTGATAGAGGCGGCAGGCGAAGGTGTTTCCCGACGTCTGCATGCTGTTGTAGCGGGTGCCCGTGGCGAAGCCGGCGCAGGCCGTCATGCACACGGCCATGCTGGCGAACTGCTGGTTCGCGCCGGTGCAGACGCCCTGCGCGATGGTGCAGAAGCCCTCGCAGTTGGTGCCGCAGGGGCCGTCGCCGCCGGGGCCGGCGTGCGTGCAGTGGGTGGCCGGTCCCGTCGCGGCGGCGCCCGCGTGGTAGGTGCGGCACGCGAGGGTGTTGCCCGACGTGGCGCCCGCGGTTCCGACGGCGAAGTTGGCGCACGCGCCGAGGCAGGACTCCATCGAGCTGTACTGCTGGTTGTCGCCCGTGCAGGCGCTCTGGATCGCAGCGCAGTACGCCATGCAGGTCGGCGTCGCAGGCGCATCGGTCGCGGCGTCGGTCGCGGCGTCGGTCGCAGCGTCGGTCGCAGGCGCATCGGTCGCAGGCGCATCGGTCGCGGGCGTGTCGGTCGCAGGCGTGTCGGTCGCAGGCGTGTCGGTCGCAGGCGTGTCGGTGACGGGCACGTCGGTGGTGGGCGTGTCGGTCGCAGGCACGTCGGTGGCCGGCGTGTCGGTCGCAGGCACGTCGGTCGCGGGCGTGTCGGTCGCGGGCGTGTCGGTCGCGGGCGTGTCGGTCGCGGGCGTGTCAGTCGCGGGCGTGTCGGTCGCAGGCGTGTCGGTCGTCACCGTGTCAGCGGCGGCGTCCGGGGTGGTGGTCGGCGTGGAATCACCGCAGCCTGCAAGGAGAGCAGACCCGCCGAGTGCGGTCAGCATGAAGAGGACGTTCCAGCGCGTACCGCGCGGAGCGTTGAGTCGGGAAACGTTCATGCTGCGCGTTGTGCACGAAACACGCATGATTTTCCAGAGGCTTCGGGCACGGAGGTGCTCGTAGCGCTCGCGAGGCATCTCGCGGAGCGCACCGCCGGGGCACTTCGACGCGCGCCGCGTGGAGCGCGGTCACGGCGTTTCGGATACGCGCTCGGAAGCGCCTCACAGCACGTTCGGGATGCCCACCGAGATGTCACGCGCCACGGGGAGATCCGGCGACACGGGGACGGTTCCGTCGTAGCCCACCACGTCGGCGCGGCCGAGGCCGTAGTCGAGGTGAACGTGACCGAAGCGCCATCCGTCGCCCACGAGGCGCAACGGAAAATGTCCGCCGCCCGCAGGGGCCGTGAAGGGCGTCGCCGCGCGCCAGGTGATCACCACGGGCGAGAGGCCGTCGAGGTGGTCGGTCCCCTGGTCGTAGCGGGTGTTGTCGTCGACGTCGTCGTACACGGCGAGGTAGGCGATGGCGATCTGGCTGCCCATCCACGCGCCGATCGCCTCGGCGGGAGGCGTCCCCGCGAGCGTGACGGGGTACGTGGCGAAGCGTCCGACGAAGCGCAGCGCGGTGCCGTTGGTCTCGATCCGTCGCGTCTCACCGCGCACGTCCCAGAAGAGCGCGAGGCGGGGGCGCGTCCCCTGGTACGAGGCCCCGCGCGTCATGGCGAGGCCGACCGCGTTGATCGACGGGAGCGCCGGGCCGCTGTCCGTCGCGCGGCTCCACGAGGCCCGCGTGGTCGTGTCGCTGTTCGCGAAGACGATCGAGATCGTGCCGTCGGCGTTGCGCTCGATGCGCGTGGGCTCCGTCGTGCCCGTCACGGCGAACTCGCCGCGCGCCTCGTCGAGCAGGCCCGCCGTGCCGAAGCCGTTCGCGCCGTAGCCCGTGTCCGTCGCCGAGGTCGGAATCGAGGCGTAGAAGTGTCCCGCCGCGAGGTTGCCGAAGGTGAGCGCGAGGTGCGTGCTGTCGATCTGCGCGAGCCCGTTCACGCGCAGCGCCGTCGTCATCATCGTCTCGGGGTTGGTGTAGTCCGAGTCGCGGTCGGTGAGCGTGACCGCGCGACCCGTGCTGGCCTCGTGAAACTCATAGCGCGTGAGCCGCCAGAGCCCCGTCAGCGGAAAGGCCGGGGCGCCGTCGGTTCCGGGCGGGCCGTCCGTCGTGGGGATCACGTCGGTGGTGATGGGGCCGTCACCGGGCGTGACCGCGTCGCCGACGCTCCCGTCGGGGTTCACCGCGGGGACGTCGGCGCCCGTCGGCGGAGACTGCACGGTGTTCGAACCGCACGCGGTGAGCGCGAGGGAGGCGACCAACCAGAGCCGGACGGAGCGCATGGCGCCGAGTCTATCTCCGCATCGCGCGCTTGCGTGAGCGCCGCCGGCGTTCGTCGTCGGAGCCACGCGCCGCGTTGAACGCGCTGCGACTCAGTTGCACGCGTGGGGGTGGCAGCCCTCGGCGTCGCCCGCGGCGCGCGACGAGACCCTGAAGTTCCCCGTGAGGTCGCAGGCCCAGAATGCGGGCGTTCCCTCGGCGCCGGGGGCGACGTTGCGGTGCAGCCCGCACTCGCACGTCCCGTCGCGGCGCTCGTAGCAGATCTCGACGTCGGCCGCGCGCGTGCAGTCGTTTCGAACGCGCACCTCGACGCTGTCGGCGGAGCCTCCGCAGTGGTCTCCGCGCGCGGCGTAGGTCACCGTCACGCAGGGGTCGAGATTGGAGCACGCGGGCGTCAGCGGTCCGCGGGTGCAGTCCGCACGCGCGGCGGCGCACGCGCGTCCGCCGCCGGTGACGTCGAGGCAGCACCCGCCTGCGCAGTCGGCGTCCGTCGAGCAGGGCGCCACGCAGCGCGCGCCCGCGGAGCTTCGCGATGCACGTCTGGCCGCTCTCGCACGCGGGCTCGCACCGCGTCCCCGCGGCCATGCCGGGGAGGCAGCGGAAGCCCGCGTTGGGCGCGCACACCGTCGACGTGCGCATCGTGTCGCGGTCGCTCACCGTCGCGCAGCACCCCGAGCGGCACATCGTGTTCGACGTGCACGCGGGGGCGCAGTGGATGCCCCCGGTTCCCCAGTCGACGCAGGGCGTGGTGGCGGTGCAGAGCTCGGTGCCGCAGCGGAGCATTCCGGGGGGCGCGCCCGTGGCCCACGAGACGTCGACGCAGACGCCCATGCCCGGCGAGTCCGAGAGCTCGAGGCACATGGGCGTGCCCGCGATGCCTGACGGACAGCGCGAGCCCAGCGTGCACGGGGGGCCGCAGTGACAGTCACCGACCGCGCGGCACACGCTGATCTGACCCGCGGGGCAGCTCCCCTGCGGCACGTTCGAGACGCACCCGAGCGCGAGCGCGAGCAAGGCGAGCACACTCCGCACGGTCACGCTTCGAAGCATCGGAAAGGTGTCGCGATCCTATCGCACCGACACGAGGCCGTCGTGCACGGGCAGGTCGAGGGCGCGGCGCATGCCGTCTTCACCCTCGCGAAAGGCCTTCATGCCGCGGTCGAGGGCGAAGGGGTTGAGGCGCGTGATCCCCTCGATCGAGACCGCCACGAGGTTGTTCCGCTTCGGCGGGAGCGTCGAGGCGCTCCCCTCGCGGCGCCACGGAGAGCGCGACGCGAGGTGGTGGTGCAGCACGCGGCTCCCGTAGTGGAGGCCGTGGATCCCGGGGCGATCGGCGATGCCTCCGTCGGCGTAGAGCGAGCCTTCGATGCGCACGGGGTGAAAGAGCCCCGGCACCGCGCACGAGGCGTGGATGGCCGTCGTGAGCGATCCGCGGTGGAGGCTGCGCGTGCGGCGCGCGGAGAGCTCGAAGACCGAGGCCGTGTAGGGCGTCGGGCAGCTCTCGATCGTTCGGTGCCGAACCATCGCCTCGAGGCGCTCGCGAAAGCGCCGCCCGCGGAGGAGGCCCAGACCGGGTCCGGGGTCCCAGAAGTCTTCTCTTCGAAGCGACGAGAGGGTCTGACGCAGCTCGTCGAGGGAGCACCCTCCGGCCCTGAGCCCCGTGACCAGGGCGCCCGCGGAGGAGCCCGCGTAGCCCGAGGGGGTGAAGCCCGCGGCGGCGAGGGCCGTGAGGGCGCCCGCGTGGGCGTAGAAGCCGAAGAAGCCCGACGACATCGCCAGGGTGAAGGGCGCCTCGCGGAGCCACGCTCGAAGGGTCATCGCCGTCATCGCAGGGTCAACCGTCGCGTGAGGCTCTCACGAAACCGGTAGACGGCGGTGACAGATTGGTGGTGGCGTTGCGGCCGGTCTTGATATGGTGACGACGTTGCCGGGGTGGCTGTAAGCTCCGCGCCCTCAAACACCTGGGAGCGAGTCGGTGTTCAGCAAGTACTACCAGAGCGAGCTCACGTACCTCCGCGAGCTCGGGCGCGAGTTCGGCAGGGCCTACCCCGCCGTCGCCGGCCTGCTCGCGGAGCGCAGCGGTGACCCCGACGTCGAGCGCCTGCTGGAAGGCTTCTCGTTCCTCACGGCGCGCGTGCGGGAGCGCCTCGACGACGACGTCCCCGAGATCATCCACACGCTCTGCGACCTGCTGCTCCCGCACTACCTGCGGACGCTGCCCGCGTGCTCGATCGTGGAGTTCACCCCCGTCGCGGGCGCCCTCCGCACGCGCCAGAAGATCGCGCGCGGCACCGAGCTCGCGGCCTCGCCCGCCGAGGGGACCGCGTGCCGCTTCCGCACCTCGGCCGACGTCGACCTCCTGCCGGTCACGCTTCAAGACGTCATCCTCGACCAGTCGAAGCCGTCGCAGCCCGCCATCCGCATCCAGCTCCAGACGCATGAAGCCGGTCGCAGCGCGGTCTTTCACCCCGACGGGATCCGCATCTTTCTGCACGGCGACCCGGGCACGGCGTCGATGCTCTTTCTCTGGCTCTCGCACTACTGCCGCAACGTCAGCGTGCGGGGGCTCTCGGCGGGCGCCAAGGGCGTCGACATCGGCAAGCGCGCGATCCGCTCGGTGGGCTTCGACCCCGAGTGCGCGCTCCTCCCGTGGCCCAAGTTCGCCCCCGGCGGATACCGGCTCCTGCAGGAGTATTTCACGCTCCCGTCGAAGTTCTACTTCTTCGACATCCGCGGCCTCGACGCCTTCGCGGCCCGCGCCGAAGACCGCTTCGAGATCGTGCTCAACTTCGAGCGACCGCCGCCGCTGCCCGCGCAGATCGACAAGAACGTCATCAAGCTGCACTGCTCGCCGGTGATCAACCTCTTCGCGACGGACGCCGACCCCATCAAGGTCGACCCCAACGCGCACGAGTACCTCCTCCGCGCGTCGGAGATCGATCCGCGGCACATGGAGCTGTACTCCATCGACCGCGTGACGGGCCTGCAAGCGGGCCGCACCGACCGCAAGGAGTACCGGCCCTTCTTCGACTTCCTGCACGCGCTCACGCCCGAGGACGTCCCCGCGTACTACCGCGTGCGGCGCTCGACCTCGCCCCTCGACGACGGCATCGACACGTGGCTCTCGATCCACACGCCGAGGGACGTGCCCAACAACCCCGTGGAGGAGACCCTCTCCATCGAGGTGACGGTGACCAACCGCGCGCTGCCCGCGCAGCTGCGCCTCGGTGACATCTCGGTGCCCGCGCCGGGCTCTCCGCCCTTCGCGCGCTTCAAGAACATCACCCCCGTGTCGGTGCCCGTGCGCCCGCCCTTCGGCAAGTCGCTGCACTGGCGCCTCGTGTCGCACCTCGCGCTCAACTACCGCTCCCTCGCCGACGCCGAGGCGCTGCGCTCGGTGCTCGACCTCTACAACTTTCAAGCGGCCGTCGACCGTCAGGCGGGGCGCGCGAATCGCCTGCGCATCGAGGCCATCCGCGGCGTCGGCACGCGGCCCGTCGAGCGCCTCGTGAAGGGCGTCCCCGTGCGCGGCGTGGGCACCACGATCGAGCTCGACGAGCAGGGCTTCGCGGGCGAAGGGGACCTCTACCTCTTCGCCTCGGTGGTCGATGAGGTGCTCGCGGCGCACGCGGGCATCAACACGTTCAGCGAACTCAAGGCCAAGGCGCACCCCTCCCAGGCGGAGTACCAGTGGACGGCGAAGAGCGGAAGACAGACGATTCTGTGACGCCGAGCCTGACGGCGCTCCTCGCGTCGCCGCAGCGGGTCGGGTTCTATCGCGCCGTCGAGCTGCTCGAGCGCGCGACGCCCAACGCCGTGCGCGTGGGCGACGCGGGGCCCGTGGGCCGCGAGGCCATTCGCTTCAGGCACGACCCGTCGCTCGCCTTCAGCGCCAGCGACGTGACCAACATCGTCGTGCGCAAGCGCAAGGTCGACGACGTCGCGCACGGCGCCAACGAGGAGCCCTACTACGAGGTCACGACGACCTTTCTCGGGCTCACGGGCACGGTCTCGCCGCTGCCGACGTACTTCGTCGAAGACGTCATCCACGAGGACGCCGATCACCCCGCGCAGCGCGAGTTCCTCGACCTGTTTCACCACCGCGTGCTGTCGCTCTTCTACCGCGCGCACACGAAGTACTCGTTCCTCACGGACTACACCTCGGACTCGCGGGACCCGTGGTCTCGCCGGTCGCTGTGCCTCGCGGGCTTCGACGGCTTCGGCGATCGCCTCCCGACGAGCCTCAGCATCCCTCACCTCCTGCGTCTGGCGCCGCTCATGGCGCGCAGGGCGCGCACCTCCGAGGGCCTCGTCGCGGTGCTCTCCGACGTGCTCGCGAAGACCCTCAACGGCGCCACCGTCTCCGTCGATCAGTTCGTGGGGCGCTGGGTGTCCATCGAGGAGCGGCAGCTCCTGCGGCTCGGCGTGGCGAACACCACGCTCGGCGAAGACGCCACCGTGGGCCGCAAGGTCTTCGACCGCGGGGGGAAGTTCCGGGTGATCCTCGGACCCCTGCGCCGCAAGGCCTTCGAAGAGCTCCAGCCGGGCAAAGCCGGGCTGGAGCTGCTCCGCGAGGTGGTGACGCTCTACGTCCGCGACCCGCTGGAGTTCGACGTGGAGCTCATCCTCGCGCCCGGCGAGGCCCCGTCGATGCGCCTCGGGTCTTCTCCCAAAGATGCATCACGCCTCGGCTTCGACTCGTGGCTCACCGTCGGTGCAGACCGCGAGGTGCACATGATCGTGCAGGTCCCGCAAGCGACATCTTCCACCGCGTCGGAGCCCGCAAGCTCCGAGGCGAAGACACCCTAACGTCCCCCCTCCCACAGTTACACCGCGAAAGGAGAGAGCACGACCATGGCGCTGCTCGTCGACAGGAAGGTCCTCATCGATCGGCTCACCCCCACCTGCAAGGAGGCCCTCAACGGCGCCGCCGCGAAGGTGGTCAGCTCGCAGGGCTACGAGGTGATGGTCGAGCACGTGCTCCTCGTGCTCGCGGAGAAGGAGGACGGCGACCTCGCGCGGATCCTCCACCAGTTCGAGCAGGACCGCACGCGGCTCGTGGGGCGCATCCAGAAGGCCCTGAGCCGTCTGCGCACGGGCAACGCGGGCAAGCCCGTGCTCTCGGAGAGCATCTTTCAGCTCTGCGAAGACGCCTGGACGCTCGCCTCGCTCTCGACCGACGCGACGAAGCTCCGCACGGGCGCGCTCGTGTGGCAGTTCATCAACAACCCGGGGCGCTACTCGGCGGAGACCTTCCCCGAGCTCGAAGCGATCCCGCGCGACGCGCTCAAGCGCGAGTTCCTCGACATCGTGGCGCCCTCGAAGGAGTCCATCGAGGTCGGCGTGGCCTCGTCGGGCGCGACGCAGTCGGCCAGCGGCGCGGGCGTCCCCGGCGCGCAGGGCGGTCCCACGGCGGGCGCCGAGAACCTCCAGCGCTTCACCGAGAACCTCACGCAGAAGGCCCGCGACGGCAAGATCGACCCCATCTTCGGGCGCCACACCGAGATCCGTCAGCTCATCGACATCCTCTCGCGGCGCCGCAAGAACAACCCGATCATCGTGGGCGATCCGGGCACCGGCAAGAGCGCCCTCGCCGAGGGCCTCGCGCTCGAGATCGTGGCGGGCAACGTGCCCGAGCACCTCAAGAACGTCGAGCTCCTCAACCTCGACCTCGGCGCGCTTCAAGCGGGCGCGGGCGTCAAGGGCGAGTTCGAAAACCGCATGAAGAACGTCATCTCCGAGGTGAAGGGCTCGCCCAAGCCCATCGTGCTCTTCATCGACGAGGCGCACACCATCATCGGCGCGGGCGGTCAGCAGGGCGGCTCCGACGCGGCGAACATCCTCAAGCCGGCGCTCGCGCGCGGCGAGCTCCGCACCATCGCGGCGACGACGTGGTCGGAGTACAAGAAGTACTTCGAGAAAGACGCGGCCCTCGCGCGGCGCTTTCAGCCCGTGGCCGTCGACGAGCCCTCGGAGGAGAACGCCATTCTCATGCTCCGCGGGCTGAGGCCCGTGTTCGAGAAGGCGCACAACATCACGATCCGCGATGAGGCCATCGTGGCGGCGGTGAAGCTCTCGAACCGCTTCATCTCGGGGAGGCTCCTGCCCGACAAGGCCGTCGACCTGCTCGACACGGCCACCGCGCGCGTGAAGATCAACCTCGACGCGCGCCCCGAGGACCTCGTGAACCTCGACGTGACGCTCGCCGCGTCGCTGCGCGAGAAGGAGGCCCTCGACCGCGACGTGTCGTCGGGCTTCAAGATCGATCAGGAGCACTACGAGAAGCTCCTCACGACGATCGACCGCACGAAGTCGTCGATCGACGAGCTCACCGCGAAGTGGAACGCCGAGCGCGACGCCGTGAAGCTCGTGCGAGAGGCGCGCGCCAGGGTGCACGCGCTCACGAAGGACACGCCCGCGGAGGAGGCCGAGGCCGCGCGCAAGGCCCTCACCGACTCGATCGAGGCCTACGACAAGGTCAAGAGCAAGCCCGCGCTCGTCTCCGCCGACGTCGACCCCGACACCGTCGCGCGCATCATCGAGAACTGGACGGGCATCCCCGTCAGCAAGATGCAGAAGGACGACGTCGCCACGCTGCTCACCCTCGAGGACAAGCTCCGCGAGCGCGTGCGCGGCCAGGACCACGCCATGAAGATCGTCGCGGAGACCATCCGCGCGTCGCAGGCGGGCGTGTCGAACCCGAACCAGCCCGTGGGCGTGCTGCTCTTCGTGGGCCCGTCGGGCGTCGGCAAGACCGAGACGGCCATCGCCCTCGCCGAGGCCATGTACGGCGGCGAGCGCTTCATGACCGTGATCAACATGTCGGAGTTCCAGGAGCAGGCGGCGCTGTCGAGGCTCATCGGCGCGTCGGCGGGCTACGTGGGCTACGGCGAGGGCGGCGTGCTCACCGAGGCGGTGCGTCAGCGCCCGTACTCCGTGGTGCTCCTCGACGAGTGCGAGAAGGCCGACGTCAACATCATGAACCTGTTCTACCAGGTGTTCGACAAGGGCTCGTGCGCCGACGGAGAGGGTCGTCAGATCAACTTCCGCAACACGATCATCATCCTCACGTCGAACCTCGCCACCGACGCGATCATGAAGCTCTACGACCGCGACGACGTGCCCCCCGTCGACGAGGTCGTCGCCCAGATCCGCCCGGTGCTCTCGAAGCACTTCAAGCCCGCGCTCCTCGCGCGCATGACGATCATCCCCTACGCGCCCATCCCGCGGACGATCATGCGCGAGATCACCGAGATGCGCCTCAAGGGCCTCGGCAAGCGCCTCTACACGAGCCACCGCGTCGAGACGCACTTCGCCGCGGAGCTCATCGACGAGATCACGCGCCGCTGCACCGAGGCCGAGACCGGCGCGCGCAACGTCGAGCACATCATGCGAGGCTCGCTGATCCCCGCGGTGTCGCGCGTGATCCTCGAGCGCATGGCCGAGGGCCCGCTGCCCAAGCACCTCGACGTGTCGCTCTCGCCCGACGGCGGATGGCGCATCGAGTTCCGCGAGGTCGAGGCCCCCGCGGCGTAGTCGAGGCGCCGCCTCGAAGAGCCACACCCCCAGCGACGCCCTCTCTCGCAGGATCGGGAGAGGGCGTCACGGGCGCCGAGAAAAGCCCGTGCATTCGCGGCCCCGACCCTGATAACGTCGCGACCCTGCGGTGACGAACTCGACCGCGTTGGGGCGCCCCGACACGACGCGTTCGCTCCCCGAAAGGACCTCCGGTCGCCCGATGCTCGCCCTGCTTGTACGTGTAGACAGCCTCGACGACGGCTCGTCGCGCACGTACACGTTCACGCGGTCGCCCGTTCGCATCGGGCGCAACCCCCTGAACGACCTCTCGATCGCGCGCCCCTTCGTGTCGCAGTGGCACGCGGTGGTGCAGTTCGACGACAACAGCGCGGCCTTCTACGACCTCGGGTCGACCAACGGCACGACCTGCAACGGTCGGAGGCTCGAGAAGAACGCGCCCGTCGGGCTCACGGGCACCGAAGACCTCCGCGTCGGCGCGGTGCGCATCACGTTCTCGCGCGCGCACGTCTCCGAGGCGATGGCCGCGCAGCAGCGGCTGAGCATGGTGCCGTCGGGCGGTGACCCCGGCGTCGGCGAGCACACGATGATGTCCGAGGGGCTCATGGGGGGACATCCCTCCCTGGGCGACGGCGGATCGTCGACGATGATGATCGACGGGAGCGCCATCCTCGCGGGGATCACGGGCGGTCCGTCGCCGCAGGCGCCGCAGGCGCAGCAGGCTCCGAGGCCCGCGGCGGGCGCCGGGCAGCTCGGTCCGACGCGGGGGCAGATCCTCGCGCTCGGCGGTCGCGTCACGGCCTACCGCCAGTCGTGGAACGACCTCTACGCCACGCTCTACGGCGTGCTCCAGCAGACGCCGCCGCATCTCGTGCCCGCGGCCGTGCAGCTCTTTCTGGAGCAGTTTCCCGACGCCGCGAACGAGCCGCAGATGCAGGCGCTCGCGCAGTCGCAGGGCGTTGCGCTGCCCGCGGGTGTTGGCGGCGGCGCGGGCTCGCAGCTCATCGCGCGGCTCGCGCAGGCCCTCCTCCCGGCGCAGGCGCCGCCGCAGACGCCCGAGGAGATGGAGGGCTTCCTCGTGCGGATCCTCACGTCGCTCGACGCCTTCGCGACGGCGTTCGTGGGGCTGCGTCAGGGGCACGAGCAGTTCGAGGCCGAGATGGTCGGCGGGTCGCGCAAGAGCGCGCAGCCCTCGCCCGTCGAAGAGGCCACCGACCCGCGCGCCGTGCTCGCGTACCTGCTCGACTGGCACGCGCAGGACGCGCAGGTGAGGGCGCACAACCTCACGAGCCAGTACGCAGAGATCATGACGCACCAGGTGGCCCTCCTCAGCGGGCTCATGGAGGGCGTTCGGAGGCTCCTCTCAGAGCGGCTCTCGCCCGAGCGAATCGCGCGCGTGGCCGACGAGAAATCCGAGGGGTTCTGGAAGGTGTGGCCCTTCAAGACGGGGCTCTTCTGGCGCCAGTACCTCAAGGAGCACGACGACCTCTCGGAGGACAGGGAGCTCACCACGGCGGTCTTCGGAAAGGTCTTCGCGAAGGCCTACGCGAGGGCCCTCGGAGAAAACTTCGCCGACGCCGGGCCTCGGCGTATAGGTGCCGGCTGATCGTCGGCGAGCGTCTCGTTTCGCATTTCCTACGGGGAGAGACAGAGGGTCCATGAGTCAGCATCCGAGCGCATGGGGTCGACTGATGGGGATCGGCGCGGCGTCCGCGCTGGCCATCGCGTCGTTGGCCGGGGCCTGCTCCAGCAGCAACAACAACCAGCGCCCGCAGGCGCCGCTCCCGATTCCGGCGCTGTGCTCCATCGAGGGGCCGCGCGCCGTCGCGGGGGCTGTTCCCACGCTGCGCTTCGATCAGTGGGCGCGGCTTCTTCTGAGGGATTACACCCCGGGCTTCGCCGCGGCGAACGCGCGCGACTGCACCAATCAGCCCGTCGAGTGGCGCGAGTTCAACGGCAACTGCTCGGAGTACTGCGACGAGCCCGTGAACCAGATGCGGCCCGAGGGCGAGCGCTGCCGCGTGCCCATGAGCGACGTGGTCCCGCAGCGGCCCATCACCGAGAACGACGTGATCGTGACGCGCATCGCGCCGTCGCTGCGCCTCGTGTGGGTGATCACCGATCGCTTCTCGAACGGCGAGGCCGTGGGGCCCGTCGCGCTCGCGGAGTTCGCGGACAACCAGCGCGTCGTGGTGCGCGCCATCGGCACCGTGCGCAACTATCCCAAGCGGGCGCGCATGCGGCTCGACACGGTGGGCGAGCGCCGCGTGCTCGTGCACGAGGGCGAGATCTGCGAGAACGATGAAGACCGCTCGACGTGTCGCCGCGCCGCGCGGCTGATGCTCCTGCGGCCGTCGTCGCAGGGCGGGGCGCGCTTCCTTCAGGAGCCGCTCCGGAGCGTGCGCGGGCGGTGCTACGGCCCGGCGCGCTTCGAGTTCCAGAAGGACGCGAACGTGACCCTCGACTCGGGGTGGCGGCGGACGTTCCAGCTCGCGACCTCCATCGAGGTCCGCCAGGACGGCGTGCAGGTGCGTGAGACCGTCACGGTGCAGGACCGCGACCCGTCGCGTCCCGACGACCCGCCGCGTCCGTACCGTCGCGCGGGCCAGGACCGCGCGGTGTACGTGCGGGGCAACACCTTCGTCTCGTCCGATCCGTCGCTCTGGAGCCGCGTGCTCGCGCAGGAGGCCCGCGTCGATCGCATCCGTGACGCGGGCGCGCCGAGGGACGCGTCGGCCGATGCGCCCGACGGAGACGTGCCCGACGCCGGTGACGACTTCCGTGGTGACTACATCGACGGCGGCCTCTGAGAGCGGAGAAACACATCGATGGAAGCAAGCGAACAGAAGACTGGGGTCAGCGTCCGGTGGCTCGTCGCGGGCGCGTTCAGCGCGTCTCCATCGGGGCGCCGCGTGCGCCTCGGCGCGGGCGACCTCGTGCAGGCGCTCGAAGCGGCGAAGGTGAGCGCGCGCGCGACGGTCGAAGACCGCCTCGGCGGTGACAAGACCCGCGTGATCGAGGTGTCGTTTCCGACGTTCAAATCGTTCCAGACGAGCGAGGTCGTCGCGGGCGTCGCGGTCCTCAAGGACCTCTCGGCCCTCGCGGCATCGCTGGCCCAGAACGACCCCACGAAGCGCCCCGACCCCGAGAGCGCCATCGCGAAGGTCGTCGAGCTCGTCGGCGAGGGGAAGCTCTCCGCAGCCCTCCGCGCGAAGCTCGGTGTTTCAAAGCCCGCGAGCGCGCCCACGTCCGCTTCGAGCGCGTCGCCCGCGGCGCCCGCGGCGGCTGGCATCTCCGTCGACGAGCTCCTCACGGCGGCGCCTGCGCCCGCGGCGCAGCCCTCGGCGTCGAGCGCGATCGGATCGTTTCTCAAGGCCGTGCGTGAGCCCTCTGCGCCCGTGGTGCTCCCCTCCGCGGGAAGGGCCGCGCGCGACCTCATCGAGGCCGAGGTGTTCGCCACCGCCGTCGAGGTGCTCAAGGAGCCCGGCGTCGCCGCGCTCGAGAGCGCGTGGCGCGGGCTGAAGCTCCTCATCGACACGGCGCCGTCGGGTTCGGGCATGGCCGTCGACCTCCTCGACGTCGCGCCCGCGAAGGCCATCGAGGCCGTGCGCGCCGACCTCGGCGAGACCGAGCAGGACGAGCTCCCCGACGCGATCTTCGTCCACGATCCCGTCGATGACATCGAGGGCATCGCGGCGTGGGCCGACGTGGGCGCGGACCATGACATCCCCGTGGTGCTCGGGGTCACGCCGCGCTTCTTCGGCGTCGCCGAGGCGGGCGCCGTGGCCTCGCGCATCGAGGACGAAGACGGCGGCCTCCCCGCGGAGTGGAAGGCGTTTCGTCACGACGAGGCGTCGCGCTGGATCTCGGTGGTTTCGAACCGCGTGGTGCTCCGTCAGGAGGGCACCGGCACGGGCAAGCGCGTGGTCTTCGGCTCGCCCGTGATGGCGCTCGCGGCGATGCTCGCGGCGAGCTACCACCGCACGGGCGCGTACGCGCAGGTCGTGGGCGAGAACGTCTCGATGCCCTCGCCGGGTTCGTGGGAGCTGCCCACGGGACGCGACGCGGGGATGCTCGTGCCCACGGAGGCGTTCTACTCGGCCACGGCGCAGAGCACGCTCGCGCGTCTCGGCATCATCGGCTTCGGGAGCCGCCGCAACTCGGGCAACCTGGTGCTCAAGAGCGTCCCCACGACGCGCGACGGCGAAGACCTCGTCCCGCTGCCCGCGCAGATCCTCACGGGTCGCATCGTGCGCTTCGCGCGGTGGGTGCTGGCGCAGCTCCCGCCGAAGGCGCCGGAGCCCGAGGTGAAGCTGCTCTTCGAGCAGGCCGCGTCGGTGTTCCTCTTCCCCGCGGCGGCCGAGGCCGCGAAGCTCGAGGCGCAGGTCATCACCGAGAAGGAGCACCGCAGCGTCGTGCTCCAGGTGTCCGCGCACGCCTCCCTCGCGGGGATTCCCTTCCACCTCGCCTTCTCGCTCCCCCTCGCAGACTGACGTTGCGGGTGGCGCCCGCTTGACAGGGGCGAAGATCTTCCGAAGAGAGACCCATGCCCACGTTCTCGCTCGCTCAGTTCGATGAGTCGCAGCTCGAGACGCTCGTCCATCTCGTCGGTCCCATCGATGATTCCGAGCTCTGGAAGAAGCTCGAGAACACCGTCATTCCAACGGCACGCGCGCAGGAACTCGCCGTTGTGCTCGGGTGGTTGCGCGACTTCGATACGGTCACCGTGAACGAGTCGACGCTCTGGGCGCGCGCCATCTACCCCCTGCTCGTGCTCGCGGAGGAGGAGCGTGTTCGCGCCTGGTCGCAGGTTCCCGTACGTGCGACGGTCGGCGGCGTCGATCTCGTGGGCGTCGTCGATGGCGTCCTCGCACGGGAGGGCATTGTCGGGGGCCAAGCGACACCGCCGTTTCTGCTCGTCGTAGAGACCAAGCGCGGCATCGACGCGACGGATCCGCGCGCCCAACTGCTCGCAGCGATGCTCACGTCGATCGAGGCAGAGCGGGCCCTCAGCCGCTCTACCGACCCGATTGAGCGCTTCGGGTGCTTCACCGTCGGAGACACGTGGAAGTTCCTCCGCGCCGTGGAGTGTCCGATCGAAAACTCCCCTGGCCGTTCGATGTCCGTGAGCTGGTCGCGTGCGTTCAGCGAACGGCTCGAAGCGTGGGCGATTCTAGCGACGTTGAGGGGCATCGTCGGCCGCGAGATCGCTGCCGGGCGGGGGTGAACGCGCACCGTTCTGGTTGACCGTCGCGGCCGGGGGGCGCGAACCTCTGCCTGGGATTGCATCGACAGACGCACCGAACGCAGGGTGGGAGAGGCGCAGATGACGAGGCCGAGCGAGGGGAAAGACGAGGCGGTGATGGCCGTCGCCCGCGTGGTGGTCGACAATTTGAAGTCGGTTGCCGAGGCTGCTGCGAAGCGAGCGGAGGAACTCGGCCCGGGGGGGAGGTTGATGGTCGCGTCGCCGGTCTCGGGCAACGGGTTCGGGGACGCGGAGCCGAGCTGGTACACGAACCAGGCGCTGGCCCTGAAGACCGAGGCCTACGAATCCGCTAGGCAGATGAAGGCGGAGCCCTTTATCGCGCGCATTTGCGTCGAGAACGAATCGAGCGGCTGGCAGAGCGTTTATTACTTCTCTCGAGGGGGAAGAGGTGTCCTTGATATTGGAGGGGTCCCAGATGGCGTACTTCTCGGATACCGAGGGGGCGCGCCGCTCGCACGTCTCGCATCCTTCGAAGCAGGGGATACAGCAGAAATCGCTACACCGGGAGGGGTGCGGACCTTCAAGATCCTCGAGCGCTTGCGGCTCACACCTCGCTTGGAGGAGGGGCGCTGGGATGGCCGGGACAACGTCTTCGAGTCCGAGAATGAAGATCCCGCGCGTCTCTCATCGCTCCGCGAGTTCCTCCGGCGGATCGATCGCACGCAGGATGTCGATAACCTTGTGCGCGAAATCGAAGCGGTCGCCCGACGCGAGGAGGAGCGTCGCAACGAGCGCCGCCGCAGGGTCATCGCGACCGTTGCGCTGCGTGATCAGGCTATCCTCGACAAGTATCAGGACGAGATCTTCCGGCTTCCGCTGAACAGGCGCCTCGCGCTCACCGGTCCGCCGGGCACGGGGAAGACGACGACCCTCATCAAGCGGATCGCTCAGAAGAGCCGATTCGAAGAGTGGAGCGACGAGGAGCGCTCGCTCGTGAGCGACGCGGCCACCATTCCGAGCGGCTGGGCGCTGTTCACTCCGACCCCCGCGCTCAAGGTGTATCTGAAAGAAGCGTTTGGACGCGAAGGCGTTGCCGCGTCGGATGAGCGAGTGAGAACGTGGAGCGACGAGCGAAGGCGGCTCGCGCGCAACGTTCTGGGGATTCTTCGGTCGGGGCAGCGCAGTGGTTTCCGGCAGGACGATGCCTCGCCTTTGCTCGCCGACCCCACGAGCAAGGGCCTGATCCGACTGTTTGAAGCCTTCCAGGACTGGTTCCGTCGCGACGCCGAGGCGCGTTGCGTCGAAACCCTGAAGGTGATGTCGTCGGACCCTGACCAGAACGTACAGGCGCTCGCGCGGCGTGTGATTCGTCGCCTCGAAAGCGCGACGCCCGAGTTCGATCGCCTGTTCGATCTTGCCGAGCTCCGCGAGGACATCGCGGTCGTGTCCAAGAAGGTGGAGCAGGACGTCAGCGATGCTCGCAGCGAGCACGTGAGACGGATTCTCGATGCGGATGGCAAGATGCTCGAGCGCATCGCCGCCTCGCTGCGGTCGGCGCTCGAGCGGGACGAGGAGGACGAAGAAGACGAGCAGGACGAGCGCGCCGAACCCGTCGCTGCGCTGGATCTCAAAGACGAGCGCCTCGCGCGAGATGTCGCGCTTCGCGCGCTTCGACGAGCCGTCGACGACGCCGCGCGTACCGCCTTCGACGCGCGCCTCGTGTTGAAAGGAGGACGTAGCAAGACGGTGCTCGACGAGATCGCGTCGCGGATCCCCGACGCGAAGGCGCTCCTCCCGCTGGGACAGAGTCTGGCGACGTTGCGACAGCTTCGCTTCCTCGCGGAGCCCCACAGGAATCTCATCGAGAGGGTCCCGTCGGCGTATCAGCGCTTTCGCCGTGTCTCTCTCCGGGAGCGTGGGGCATGGTTCGATCCGAACGCACAACGACAGATCGACCAGAAGCGCCTTGAGCCGGCCGAGGTCGATCTGCTGATCGTCATGATGCTTCGAAACGCGCGCGGGTTTCTGGCGCGTGCCAACGGGCGCCTTCTGCGCGACACCGCGAGCACCAACGTCGCGCTGCTCGACGCGGTCCGGCGCGAGTACGTCGCGCAGGTCCTTGTCGACGAGGCGACGGACTTCTCACCGCTGGAGCTCGCGAGCATGTGCGAACTCGCCCACCCCGCGTTTCGATCTTTCTTCGTCAGCGGCGACTACCAGCAGCGGATCACCGCGTGCGGCGTTCAAGACGAGCGAGACGTGGACTGGGTCGTCGATGACTTCGAAAAGCGAGACATCAAGATCGGGTATCGACAGAGTCGGCGGCTCGCGGAGCTGGCCGACGTTCTCGCGCGGATTCGAGGCGCGCCATGCTCGGTCAGTGAACGGCCGAGAGCCGCCGAGGACGTGAACATCGCGCCGCTGCTGGCGGAGCACTGTGCTCAGGATGAACTGGCCGGGTGGCTGTGCGAGCGCATCGTCGAGATCGAGCGGGCCCTCGGGTTCGTGCCGCCGATCGCGATCTTCGTCGATGAGCCCGCGCGGATGAACGCGCTGGTCGATTCGCTGCGCCCGCTGCTGGCGGACCATAGCCACAACATCGTGGCGTGCCCCGACGGCACGCTGAAGGGCACCGATGACGACATCCGCGTGTTCGACGTGCAGCACGTGAAGGGGTTCGAGTTCGAAGCGGTGTTCTTCGTCGGAGTCGACAAGCTCGCCGCCCGTCTGCCTGACCTCTTCGACAGGCATCTGTTCGTCGGCCTTACGCGCGCGGCCACGTACCTCGGCGTGACCTGCGATGCGACGCTTCCCCCGCTCCTCGAACCCGCGCGCAGTTGTTTCGAGCACGGTGGTTGGCGATGACTGCCTCCTTCGAGACAGTCGCCCGCGGTGCAGTTTGTCTCGCACGAAAACCCTAGGTCCCCCCGTTGCACCGCTGGCTGATCGCCTTCGCGTTCACGCAGCTCGTCGAGGTGCCCGTCTACGCGCGGGCCCTCGAACGCCAGCGCATCGCGAACTCTCTCCCCACGACCGTCGCGATCGCCTTCGGCGCGAGCCTCCTCACGCACCCCGTCGTGTGGTTCGTGATCCCCTCGTGGTGGACGCGCCTCTACCTCTCGGTCATCGACCGCGCGCCGCAGATGACCCTCACGTCGCCGATGGCGCGCTACGTCGCGATGGCCGTCGTCGCAGAGACCTTCGCGGTGCTCGTCGAGGCCGCGTACTTCCGCGCGTGGGGCGTGCGTCGCGCGCTCGCGTGGTCGCTCGCGGCCAACGCGCTCAGCCTCACGCTCGGGCTCGTGAGCCGCGCGCTGTTTGGCCTTCCGTGAGCGCTACGTCGTGGCGCCGCCGCAGCTCGATCCCTCGCCCGCGGTGCAGCCGAAGCAGTGGCGGTCGGTGGCGATCTCGCGCGCGGTGAGGGCCGCGAGGTCGAAGTCGCGGATGTGCCGCGGCGCGCTCTCGGCGACGGGCATGTCGAGCATCTGGTTGAAGTCGCAGTCGTAGAGCACGCCGTCCCACCCGACGGAGACGGTGTTGCGGCACATGAGGCCCGCGACCGCCGAGGGGTTGAACGCGGTCACGAGCGCGGTCATGTAGCGGTCGAGGTTGCCCGAGTCGACGAGCCACTCGAGGTAGCGCGAGATGGGCATGTTGGTGAGGCAGAAGAGCTGATCGAAGACCACGCCGTGGCGGGCGCCGAGGGCCTTGCGGAACTCGTCTTCCATCACGCGCTGGTCGGCGATGGTGAAGGCGCCGACGGGGTTGGCCACGAGCACGAGGCGCAGGCCCGAGCGGCCGTCGCCGTAGCCGAGCGCGTTGAGCCGCTGGAGGGCGCGGATCGAGCGCTCATAGACGCCGTCGCCGCGCTGCCGGTCGGTGCGCGACTCGAGGTAGTGGGGTAGCGAGCACACGACCTCGACATGATGCTCCGCGAAGAACTCGGGGAGGTCGCGGTGCGACGGCGTCTCGAGGATCGTGAGGTTGCAGCGGTCCATGACGTGGCGGCCGAGCGCGCGCACCTCGCCGACGAGCCAGCGGAAGTGCGGGTTCATCTCCGGCGCGCCGCCGGTGATGTCGACCACGGGGATGTCGGTCTTCGCCAGCGCGTCGAGGCACTGCTGCATGGTCTCGCGCGACATCACCTCGTCGCGGTCGGGCGCCGCGTCGACGTGGCAGTGCCGGCAGGTCGGGTGGCACACCTTGCCCACGTGGACCTGGAACACCTCGACGCGGCGCGGCCGCAGCGGCCACAGCCCCGCGTCGGCGAGGCGCGCGTCGAACTCCCGCGCGAGGGGCACGCGGCGCAGCATCGCGCGCTGCGCGTCGGGGTGCGCGAGCGGGAGCCGTCGCGCCGCCAGGGATCGTGTGCGGGTGGACATCAGTGCGTTCCGTCGCAGGGGGTTACGCGCGCGGGGGCGCGGGCGGTTACATCCCGGTCTTCTTGTCGAGGTTGTGGGCCACCAGGGCGTGCGCCATGGTGATGCCCGCGCGCAGCGACGCCGCGGCGTGGGCGGCCTCGGCCAGGTGCGGCATGGTCAGCCCGAGGGCCTGCGCCTGCGTGGTGTACGAGTGGAGGCAGTAGGGACACTTCTCGGTGAGAGCCACCGAGAAGCCGATGAGGATCTTCTCGCGCTTCGTCAAAAGCCCGGCCTCGAAGGCGGAGCCGTAGTATTTCATCCACTGGTCCCAGAGCGCGGGGTGGTGCTGCCGGAGGTCTCCGAAGTGCGCGAGGTCTTCGTCGTCGAAATACGCTGCCATGGTGGCCGCGTACTCTGGGACCGCCCCACACCCGTGTACAGCCCCATGGCGCTACCGCGGCGGCGCCAGCGACGCCGGCAGCGACGCCGCGCGCTCGACGCAGGCCGCGACCACGGAGAAGTCGTCGAGGCCCACCCAGAACACCACCCAGTCGCCCGCGCGCGCCGAGCCGTCGGCCCGCGCGAAGTACCAGGGGTTGACCTCGTTGTCGGGGCGCGCGCGCCAGAAGAACCGCGGGGTCTCTCGCGCGAAGCGCTGCCACAAGCTCGCGCCGAGGCCGTCGCCCTGCGCGTCGCTGGTCACCGCGAACTTGTCGAGGTAGGGCACCTCGCCCGCCGTCGTCGGCTCCATGGTGAGGATCGCCGTCGCCCGGTAGCTGTCGGCCAGGTACACCCGGTGAAAGCGCCGGGTGTCGAAGTAGTCGTCGCGCAGCGCGCGGCCGAAGCTGTCTTCGAGCAGCGTGCGCAGCCGCGGGCGGTCGATGTCGTCGAGGGTGTCGTAGCGGCGGATGCGCTCGCCCAGGCGCACCAGCGTGCCCGCGCCCTTGTGGGTGAAGAGCTCGCGGGTGAGGTTCTCGGGGCTCGCGATGGCCACCGACGACGAGCGCGGCAGGTGCTCGAGCATCGCGCGGGCCTCGACGAGCTTCTTGCGCATCGAGTCTTTGAGCCACGGGGCCGCGAGCAGCTCGTCGGCGTCTTCGGCGAGGTTCACCGCCGACATGATCTGCCCGTGCTGGTCGCGGATGCCGTCGTCGGGCGACAGGAACACCACGC
>JAXLYG010000004.1:0-3056 GCA_046351535.1 Polyangiales bacterium | reverse complement strand
CGTACAAGATGCCGTATTACGCGACGGAGCTGGATCAGTACAACCGCATCTACTGGGCGAGCGCGAACCAGCCTTACCGTGCGCACACGGTGTGGAATACGCCGTACGACGCGTATCGCAAGGCGACCCGCGATCCGCGCGTTCCGTTCGACTCCAGCGCCACGGTGCTTGTGGGTGATGCGGCCGTCGGGACGCTTGGGCGCGTGCGGTGGTACTTCCAGACCAAGTACCTTGACCGCACGGCGGGGATCAACCTCGTCTCTGGATGGGAGATGCGCCTCATCGAAGCCGAGGCGAAGCTCGTGGGCGGCGACGTGACGGGGGCGATGGCGATCCTGAACGCGCGCCGGAGTGCCCTGAGCCTGCAGCCGCGCGTTGCGGCTGACGCTGCCGCGGCGTGGACCGCCCTCAAGGCCGAACGCGGCATCGAGCTCTGGCTCGAGGCGCGCCGGTTGGGCGACATGAAGCGCTGGGCGGCGCTCAACCGCCCGGGGTCGTACGATCCGCTCGAGGTGCTTCCCGGGCGTGACCTGTGCTTCAACACCCCGCTCTCGGAGAAGCAGACGAACCCGAACTACTGATCGACGAGGGCGCGGCTCGTCCACGCCCTCCCGAGCAGATTGGCACCCTGGCCGTTGCATGCGGCGCCCTCATCCGAGGGCGCCGCTTTGCTTTCCGGACGTCGCGTGAGCCGCCGAACAGACTCCAGCCAAGTGGCGGATCGGTCGACACTTGGAGAAGCGGGCCGCGTGAGCGCGGTCTCATCCGCGACACCCATTGCCAGGCTCCCATTTCGCGGCATGCAGGCACAACAGCGTATCTGGACGCCAACCCGAGGGTGGGAGGACGCGGCCGCGGGGACGGCGTCGTCGCCACGGCTCGACCCGTCGCTCATTCTCGTCTTCGGCTCCGTCGCGCGCCTTCGCGACGTGGACGTCATGGGTCCCCTGCGCGCGCACTGGCCAGGCGCCCGCATCGTGGGGTGTTCGACGGCCGGCGAGATCGCCGGGATCCGCGTGCACGACGACACGGTGGTGGCGACGGCGCTCCACTTCGATGCCACGACGGTGCAGCTGGCGGAGGCGCGGCTCGACGCCGCGACCGGGAGCCGTGGCCTGGGCGAGACGCTCGCCCACGCCGTGATGGCCGACGACCTTTCGCACGTCCTCGTCTTCTCCGACGGGCTCGAGGTGAATGGGAGCGCCCTGGTGGAGGGGCTCACCGCGGTCCTCCCCCCCGGCGTCGGCGTCACCGGCGGCATGGCGGCGGACGGGGCGCGATTTGGCGAGACGTTGGTCGTGCTGGACGAGGTGCTGCCGCGAGGGAGCGCCGTGGCCGTGGGGCTGGTGGGGCGCTCGCTGCGCGCCGGCTACGGATCACTAGGGGGATGGGACCCCTTTGGCGCCGAGTGGGAGATCACGCGCGCCGAAGGCAACGTCCTGTATGAGCTGGACCGGCGCGGTGCGATCCCGCTGTATGAGTCGTACCTGGGGGAACACGCGCGCGACCTGCCGTCGAGCGGTCTCCTTTTCCCGCTGGCGCTCCGGCGCAAGGGCGATGCGCGCCCCGTGGTGCGAACCCTCCTTGCGCTCGATCGCGAGGCCGGGACGATGACCTTCGCCGGCGACATGCCGGTCGGGGCGCGCGCCCGCTTCATGAAGGCCAACTTCGACCGGCTCGTGGACGGTGCGGAAGGGGCGGCGCGGATCTCCTGCATGTCGTTAGGTGAGGCGCCGGCCACGCTGGCCCTCCTCATCTCGTGTGTCGGGCGCAAGCTGGTGCTGCAGCAGCGCGTCGAGGACGAACTGGAGGCGGTGCGCGACGTCCTCGGGGCGCCGCCGATCCTCACCGGCTTCTACTCGTACGGGGAGATCGCGCCGTGGGCCCCCGGCGGGGCGTGCACGCTGCACAACCAGACGATGACGGTCACCACGTTGCGCGAGGAGTGACCGTGCACCGGCTCCTTGCCCGCCAGCTGCGTCGCGCCTTCGGGGCTGCCGACAACATTCCCCCCGCGATCGCCGAGTTCGTGGTGATGGTCGACGCCACCTACGCGCAGGCCGACACCGATCGCGCCATGCTGGAGCGGGCGCTCGACCTCTCCTCGGAAGAGCTGTCGGAGCGTTCGCGACGCGCCGAGGCCAAGAGCCTGGGCATGCTGCGCGCGCTCCCCGACTTCGTCCTCTACATCGGTCCCAACGACGAGGTGCTGGACGCGCGCACGCCGTGGCCCGAGGCCATGCTCTGCTCCGACGCGGAGGCGACCGGGCGTCCGGTGACCGACGTGCTTGCCCCTGACGGAGCGCTCGGCGAGTGGATCCTCGACACCGTGCGCGAGGCGCGCGAGGACGGGGCGGTGCGCGTCGTGGAGTTCCGCGACACGTGGGGCGACGGACCGCCGCGCGACCTCGAACTCCGCGTCAGCCCGCTCGACCTGGGCGAGGCACTGGCGGTCGTGCGCGACATCACCGAGCGCAAGTCGGCCGAGCGCGCGCTGCACGAGTCGCAGGAACGGCTCGAGCTGGCCATCCTCGGCTCGGCCGACGGGCTCTGGGATTGGTCGCCGCGTTCAGGGCGCGTCTTCATGTCGCGCCGCATGCGCGACATCCTCGGCGCGACGCTAGAGACCATGCCCGATCGCGTCGAGGCGTTCGACGCACGGCTGCACCCGGACGACCGCACGCGCGTGTGGAACGCTGTCGGCGCGCACTTCCAGGAGCAGGTCCCGTTTGCCGAGACGGCCCGCGCGCTCCACGAGGATGGCGAGTATCGCTGGGTGCAGCTGCGCGGGCAGGCGACGTGGGACGAGCAAGGCGAGCCGCTGCGCATGGCGGGCTCCATGCGCGACATCTCCGACCTCAAGGCCAAGGAACTCGAGCTCGAACGCGCGCGCGACGCCGCCGAAGCCGCGTCTCGCGCCAAGGACGAGTTCCTGGCCAACATGAGCCACGAGATCCGCACGCCGATGAATGCGATCCTCGGGCTCACGCAGCTCCTCCTCGAGGGGGAGTTGCGTGCGCGCGAGCGCGGCTACGCCGACAGCATGCTCGACGCCG
>JAXLYG010000003.1:0-2604 GCA_046351535.1 Polyangiales bacterium | reverse complement strand
GCCCGATCTTGGGCGGCCGCCGCCGGCGCCGGAAGGACGGGGCTCATGCAGCGGATACGAGCATCGCGACGGACAAGTTCGAGGACGGCCTGCCGCTGTTCCGGCAAGAGGCGCGCTTCGAGAGGGTCGGCGTGACGCTCGACCGCGGCACGATGAGCCGCTGGCTCGAGGAGGTCGGCAATCTGCTCGGAGCGAGCGTCGTCGAGGCCGCGCGCCTGGACGCGATGAAGAGCGCGTTCTGCATCGCGACCGACTCGACCGGCGTCCTCGTTCAGCCCATCCGCACCCACGAGAAGCAGCGCCAGGCCTGCCGTCGCGGGCACTTCTTCGTGCAGGTGGCCGACCGAGACCACGTCTTCTTCGAGTACGCGCCCCGCGAGACGAGCGGCTCGGTGCTCGAGATGTTCCGGGGCTTCGAGGGCTACGTGCAGGCCGACGCCTCGAGCGTCTTCGACATCCTCTACCGCGACGGCCCCGATACCGACGGCCAGCCCGCGCGACAGGAGGTCGGCTGCTGGTCGCACTGCCGTCGCTACTTCTACGAGGCCGCGATCGGCAAGGACCCGCTCGCGCGCGAGGCGCTGTACCGCATCCATCGCATCTTCGAGAACGAGGCGAAGTGGGCCCGCGAGGGGCCCGCTCGCAAGAAGGAGCTGCGCGACCGGATCACGCGGCCGCACGTCGAGGCCTTCCTCGTCTGGGCCGAGGCGGAGTACGAGCGCCTCCAGGGCGAGCGCGGCCTTCTGCGCTCGGCCTTCGGCTACACGACGCGGCAGAAGGAGGCGCTCGCACGCTTCCTGGACGACGGGCGCCTCGGCCTCGACAACAACCGCTCCGAGCGCGCGCTCCGCCGCGTCGCCGTCGGACGCAAGAACTGGCTCTTCGTCGGCTCCGACGACCACGGCGAGGCCGTCGCCGCGTTCTTCTCCCTCATCGCCTCGGCGCGCCTCTTCGACCTCGACCCCGAGGCGTACCTCCGCGACCTGTTCCGCGTCCTGCCGCACTGGCCCAAGGACCGCTACCTCGAGCTCGCGCCCAAGTACTGGATCGCGACCCGAGACCGGCTCGACAAGACCGAGCTCGCGCGCGAGGTCGGCCACCTCACGGTGCCGCCCCCGCAGCAGAAGCCGTCGGCGAGCTGAGCGAGTCGGATCCGGCACGCCCCCGAGGCTGCGATCGAGCCGACGACCCCGGAAGGGCGGGGCTCATGCAGCGGATACCGATGCTCGCCAAGAGCGACGGCGTCGCGATCGAGCGAGGCAGGATCTCCGCTGGCAGCGGCGCCGTCGCGACCGAGCCCTCGGCGCTGCCGGACAGCGTGTACTTGACCCGCGCCACTTCGACGCGGACGTGGCTCGCGCGCCGCCATCCGAGACGAGAGCTCTCTTCGAAGCCCATGCGCGCAGCCTGCCCCGCGGCTACCAGCGATTCCATCACGGGGTCGGGGAGCTCGATGCGTTCGACCGGCAGCGCGAGGGTCGCGAGGTCGCGACGGCCCTTGGGCTTGGGCCGCGGCTTCGAGCGCTCCTTGGACCCGTCGTCGTCATCACCACCGAGCTGGCCCTCGAGGGCGCCGAGCGAGACGAGCTTCTGCGCGAACTCGAGCTCGAGCTGCGCGGTGTCCACGCGCTCGGCCTTGGCCGCGAAGATGCGGCGACGCAGCAGCTCGAGCTCTTCGAGCGCCGCCCGGTGCGCCTTCTTCAGACGGTCCCGCTCGGCCTCGAGCGACACGACCTTGTCCCGCTCCGCCGTCAGCGCGGACTCGAGCTCGGCGATGCGCGCGAGCATCTGCCCCTCGGTCATCTCGCGCGTGCTGATCGCCACGGCCCTCTTGTAGAGCCGCGGCGCGCGGTGTCGATCCCTCGGCTGTGTCCGTCGTCACAGGATCGCGCGCGAGCCCTGAGCCTTCAGTGCCTGGTGGGCTCGTCCAGGTCGATGCCATCGAGGAGGTCTTCGAGGACGCGCTCCTCGATGCGCATGGTCCGCGCGCCCTCTTCGAGCGGCACGGGCAGCCGGAAGCGGCCCTTGTCCAGGCGCTTGTAGAAGACGCAGTGCCCCGTCCCGTCGTGGAAGAAGACCTTGAGCGCGTCGCGACGGCGACCGAAGAAGACGAAGAGCGCCCCGCCGCGAACGCGCCGCCCCATCCGCTCGAGCACGGTGCCGGCGAGCCTGTCGAAGCCCCAGCGGAGGTCGATGGGGTCGAGGCCGACGAAGACCTCTACGCCGTGGGGGATCATCTCGCTCCCGCCGCGAGGTCGCGCAGAACGTCCAGGACCAGGCGCAGACCGTCGCGGTCGGCCGTGGGTGGCACCAGGATGCGCAGCCCACCGGCCTCGATCACGACCGGCGCCGCCTCCACCGGCGTCGAGCTCCGAGCCTCGTCACGAACCACGTGGGCGATCCGGACGCTCCGAGCCGGCTTCACCCCCGCGCTCTTCTGGAGGCGCGTACGCCAGTACCGCAGCGCGCTCGCGCTGAACGGCTGGCCCGCGCAGTACTCTGTCGAGGTCAGCCCGCTCGCGGTCCATCCCTCGACCCGTCTCGCCCACTTCGCTTTGTCTGCCATGCGCCCGATCTTGGGCGGCCGCCGCCGGCGCCGGAAGG
>JAXLYG010000002.1:0-7091 GCA_046351535.1 Polyangiales bacterium | reverse complement strand
CTGTTCAACCCGAACAGCTCGAACCTGAACGACACGGAGCGCGACCGCGTCATCCGTCGCTACCTGAAGGAGTGGGGCATCGATGCGAGCGGACGACGCGAAGCCGTGGGCGCTGCTGTTCTCGAAGCTGCGGCGCAGTGACGACGCGCGGGTGAGCTACGACGAGGTCCTGGCCGCCGGCGCGGAGCCGGTGCTCATGGTCCGCGAGCGCCTCCTCGAGTACGGCAAGGACGACGGGTACGAGCCCGCCGGCTGCGAGCACGGCTGCACGCCCAACTTCGACTACGACACGCGGAAGAAGGAGCGGCTCGTCGGCGTGGCCTGCCCGAACGACCCCGCGTGCTGGCCGGGGTGGACCTGGGTCGCGCGCACCGAGGTCGAGGGCCTGCGCTGCCGAGCGAAGGACGTGTTCGCCGCGCTCGCCGCCCGCAACGGACTGGAGCCTCTCACCGTCGCGGTGCCGCCGCCGTTCGTCGGCGTGGGGCTGCTGCGCCGCCGGGGGCTGTCGGTGCCCGTGGTGTGGCTCCGCTCGGCGACGCGCGGCTTCGAGCAGCTCTGTCGCGGACTCCGCGCGCAGCTCGGCCACGACGCGCTCATCGTGCTCGTCGCGAAGAACCCCCGCGTGCCGTTCGCGGCCAGCGAGAAGATCGCCCCGCTCGAGCTGCTCGACGATGCGCGCGGCGACCTCGGACTGGTTCGCGCGCTGGAGGAGCTGACGCCCGACTACCGCACACGCGTGATCGCCGACCAGACGCTAGACCTCGACTACGTGAAGGTGCGCTTCGCGACGCGGCCGGGAGATCGGCACGTGGTGGAGATCAACGGCCACGACTTCGGCGGCTTCCGAAAGAGCGACGTGAAGTTCCTGCGCCTGCTGCTGCTCGCCGCGGCCCGCAAGAACGGCAAGGACGACGGCTGGCTCGACAAGTCTCGCTTGCGCGACGGCGACGACAAGGACCGCGCGCTCGAGCGCATGCGCGAGGAACTGGTCACCTACGACGTGCCGGGCCTGCCCGAGGCCGAGCGCAAGGCGCTGGTGCGCGCGCAGAAGGGTCAACTGCGTCTGGGCGTGCCGCCCGAGAACATCGAGCTGGACGCGTCGCTCGCCGGGCTCGAGTTCATCGGCCCCACCACCACGGTGAAGAAGAGCGGCACCAAGGCGAAGGCCACACCGAAGCAGGAGGAGGGTCTGCAGAACGCGGCCGTGCTGCTCCGCGACTGCCGGCGCCTCGGAGCCCCCGGCGACGCCGAGGCGGTGAAGACGCCGTCTACGAGGGGTCGTTCCACCCGTAGCGCGACTTGAAGTTGTCCCGGAACCCGCCGCGGTCGGAGTCGTCGGGCTGCGGGAAGTCGTCGGCGGTCACGACCTTCGTCTTCGCGAGGTCCACCAGCACCGCACGACGGCGTCCGTCGCGCCCGTCGAACACGACGCGCTCGCTCTCCTCGACCACGAAGCCGCCCTGCTTCTTGTTCTCCATGATGAGGCGGCGCAGGGCCTTGAGGTCGACGACCTCGCCCTCGTAGTCGATGCGCTTGCAGTGCGCGCGGAAGGCGTCGTAGGCGCTCTCGAGGTGCAGGGCGAGACGCCCGTTGTCGAACACGTAGTGGATGCGGTGCTTGAGGTGCCCCTGCACCGCCATCACGCCGAGCATCTCGAGGAAGTGGTCGAGGGCGTTCTTCACGCCGTGGTCCGTCTCCAGCACGTCCTCGAGGATGGCGTCGACGGCCTCGGGCACGCCGAGGTCCTCCGGCAGCTCACAGCCGCAGGCCTTCGCGAACTCCTCGAAGAGATGCACGCCGAGCAGCATCGCGGTGAGGTTCTCGACGATGCGCACCGGCACCTTGCGCTCGCCGAGGAGCGCCTGGGTGACGCCGCGCGCGACCTCGAGGTCGGCGGCGAAATCGCGGCCGAGGCAGAACTGGATGTACCTCGGCGCGAAGAGCACGAGGTCCACGGCGCGCAGCTCGCGGTGCGCGTCGCGGTAGCCGCTCTTCTCCTTGAGCGTGGTCTTCTCGGGGTTCGAGGTGATGATGCGCTCGAGCAGCGCGGCCTCCGTGGGGCGCGTCTCGCCGGCGACGCAGACCGGCGCCTGGAGGTGGTAGCTGTTCACCTTGAGGTCGGGGCGCCCGCGCTCCTCGGTCTCGCCGCGGTAGAGGCGACGCAGGTAGCGGTGCAGCGTGTTCAGCCGCTGCCGCTGCATGTCGTAGGGCTTGTACTCGTCGATGAAGACGGGCACCGAGCGCGTCGAGGTGAGGAGCTTCAGGAGCGCGAACTCGGTCTCCGTCGCGCTGTAGGGCTCGGCGTCGCGCACGCCGAACAGCGGCCACATGATGTCGATGCAGAGGCTCGACTTGCCCGAGCCCTGCGTGCCCCAGACGAACAGCGTGGGGAAGGAGCCGACCGCCTTCATGAAGCTCGCCTTCATCGGCGTCGCGAAGAACCAGCCGAGGATGGGCAGGATGACCGCGGGCGTGTTCACCTGCGGCAGGTAGCGGAAGACCACCGTCGCGATCTCGAGGAACGTGTCGTCGTCGGTCGGCACGTAGGAGACGCGCTTGTCGAGCGACGCCCCGCTCGGGACGTAGATGACGGGCGACGGCGTGAGGAACCCGTCCTTGCTGATCGCGCAGTCGGGCCCGAGCCAGACGTGGTGCTCGCCCTTCCGGTACTCACCGAGCATGTTGGAGCCGGGGCGACGCGGCACCGGGCGACGCGCGAGCACGCGCAGGAGCCCCTGCACGTTGTTGTCGCTGCCCGTCCACTGAAGGTCGGCCGAGGGCAGCTGGCGAATCAGGTCGCGCTTCGAGTGGAACGACGTCAGCGGCAGCCGCAGCGCCGGCACCGTCGTGCCCTTGTCGGTGTGCGCCTCGCCGAGGATCAGCTCGCCGTCCTCGGTGACGACGCGCGCATCGTCGGGTTGATGGTGAACGACGAAACGACCTTCGTCTCTCCGCGCGCGGTCACGCAGTAGTAGAAGCAGGTGTCCTCGTAGATCTCGCCCTCGATGGCGTCGTCGGTGCTTTCGGCGTCACCGCGCTCGTCATCGTCCTTGGGCGGCGCGGTCGCGGCGCGCGCGACGGCCTTGCGCAGGTCCTTCGCCTTGAGCCCGAAGCGCTTCTCGACGAGCCCGAGGTACTTGCCGTGCACCGACGGGTCGCGGTGCGAGATGGCGTCGAGGATGGGCTTGAGCCGGTACTCCAGCTCGCGCGCCGGCACGTCGCCGGGCACCGCCTCGATGGCCTTCTCGATGTCGAAGACGAAGTCGTAGAGGTCGCAGCGCGCCCCGGGCTCGCGGTTCACGCGGCAGTACCCGAGCTTCTGCAGCGAGTGACACGGTGGCGCGACGGAGCCGTCCTCGCGCACGGTCGCCAGGACCTTCTCGTGGGCCTTCTTGATGTACGCCGGGCCGTCGCGTCCCTTCAGCTTGCCGAGCCCGCGCCGGTCGTACTCGAGGACCAGCTCGGTGATCTCGTCGAGCCCGAGCCCTTGTGCGCGAAGAAGCGCACCATGTTGAAGATGGCGAGGCTGCGATCCTCGCCGCCCTGCTCCCAGAGGCGCTGGACCGGCCCGCACATCTCGACCGGGCGCTCCCAGTCGTACTCGCCCTCGGGCGTGCGGTTCGCCTTGGTCGTGCCCGGCGCGGGAGCCTCGCCGAGCACCGGCAGCGACACGCGCGGCGCCGGCTGCAGCGGCAGCTCCGGCTTCGGTTCCTCGTCGAGGCGAGCCAGGAGGCGCGCGTCCTCGAGTCGCTCGAAGCCCGAGAGCGCGGCGCTGACCCGGTGCGGTCGGTCGCCCTGGCCGTCGCCCTTGTGGCTGACGGTGCCGATGACCTTGATGATGCGGGCGACGTCGTGGATGGAGTCGACGTGCACGGCGTCGCTCTGGACGCGCTCGCGCACGGTGGCCTCGAAGCTCTTGAGGCCCGCCTGCAGGCGCTCGCGTCGCTCCCCTCGAGCGGCGTGGGCGGCAGCGCGAACCAGAGCTGCGCCCCGTTGCCGCTCATCATGAGCCGGGGCCGTGCGAGCCCCTCGACTCGCACCACGCCGACGCCGTCTCGGCGGCGGCCATCGCCAGCCCGAGCTCGGCGTCGGTGCTGGCGGTGTCCTTCGGGCGCACGGGATCGAGGTCGATGACCGTGGCGGTGACGACCTCGACGTCCTTTCGGCCGGCGCCGCTCTTGAGCGGCCGGACGACGTTCGGCGCCAGCTCGAAGAGGCGCCTCGGGCGAGGCTGGATGCCGACGTAGACGTTGCCCGCGGCGTTGGTGCGAACGCACTCGCGGACGAAGGCCTCCTCGTCGTCGAAGAAGCCGATGCCGACGATGCCGCCCGCGGGGCGGATGACGCGGACCTCCGAGACGCCGTGCGCGCCGTGGGCGAGCCAGCGCCAGGTGGAGCGGATGACCTCGGGGTTCGGAGCCGGGCCGCTCATGCGTGCGCGCCCCCGGCAGCCTTGCGCGTGCCGAGCTTCGAGGCTGGAACGCCGAGCACCTCGGCGTAGAGCCTCCGGCGCTCGAGATGGTGGCGACGCAGGATGGGCACCTTGCGGTCGACGAAGTCGAACAGCGCCGCGTCCTGCTTATCGGCGTGCGGCCGCATCAGGCGCCCGAGGCGCTGCACGGTCCGCCCGCGCGCGCGGCCCGGGTACGCCAGGAACACGCGCGACAAGCGCGGCAGGTCGAGCCCCTCGTCGGCGAGGCTCGTGGCGACGAGGGCGGACAGCTTGCCGGCGCGGGCCTCGTCGAGGAGCACCTTGCGGCGCTCGCGCTTCACCTCGCCCGTGAGCACCGCGGCCGACACGCCCTCGGCGGCGATGCCCTCGGCGAGCCGCTCGCAGTGGTCGATCCGCCCCGAGAGCACGAGGCAGATGTGGCCAGCTTGGGCCTCGCGGGTGACGGCCTCGACGATGAGCCGGTTGCGCGCGCTGTCGGACGCGACGGCGGCGAGCATCGGCGCGTAGTCCTCGGCGCCGGTGTACGGGTACGTGAAGTCGGTCTCGACGCTGCGGATCTCCGGCACGGTCAGCACGCCCGCGGCCACCAGCTCCTCGTGCGTGACGATGGCGAGCGGCGCCCCGAGGAAGAGGTCGAGGAGCACGGTCAGCCCGTCCTCGCGCTCGGGGGTCGCGGTGAGCCCGAGGCGATAGCGCGCCGGGCAGCGATCGACCACGGAGTGGAAGGTGCTGGCCGCGACGTGATGGGCCTCGTCGAGGATGAGCAGCCCGAAGCCCCGAAGGAACGTGTCGAGCTTCGTCGGCTCCCAGCGAACGAGCGCCTGGATGACGGCGACCGTGACGGGCGCGAGCTGCTCCTCGCCGTCGCCGATGAGCCCGGCCTCGACGCCGAGCTTGTCGCGCAGCTCGCCGAGCCACTGCTCCGCGAGGTCGAGCGTGTGGACGAGGATGAGTGTCGAAGTGCGCAGCCTCGCGATGGCGCCCATGCCCACGCGGGTCTTCCCGCCGCCGCAGGGGATGACGACCGTGCCCTGCGTGACCTTCGCGAGCTTGTCGACGGCCGCCTGCTGGTAGTCGCGGAGCGGCAGCTCGCGCATCGGCTCGAGCTGCACCTCGGGCAGCACGCGCGCGTCGTCGCACGCGACGATGAGCCCCTCCTGCGCTCCGGCTCGGCGCAGCACGTGGATGGCCCCCCGGGGCACCCGCAGCTCGCCGCCCCGCTGCTCCACGAAGCACACCGTCTCGAGCTCGGCGCCGGGGTGAAGCCCGAGGCGCAGGCGATCGAGGTACGCCGGGTTCGGGAACGAGAGCGTGCGGCACAGGCGCTCGACCACCTTCGGCGGCACCTCGCGCGCGTCGAGGGTGAGCGCCGAATCAACTCGCGCGCGCATAGGCGGCCTCCTCGAGGAAGCGGGCGATGTTCTCGACGCGCCGGGTGGAGAGCATCCGCGGCAGGCTCTTCAGGAACTTCTTGCCGTAGCCCTTCTCGGCGATGCGCTTGTCCAGGATGACGGCCACGCCGAAGTCCGTCTTGCAGCGGATGAGGCGGCCCACGCCCTGGCGCAGCGCGATGATGGCGAGCGGGACGAGGTAGTTGTCGAACGCGCGCGGGTCGCGCTCGCAGATGGCGTCGATGACCGGGTCGTCGGGGTGCGGGAACGGCAGCTTGTCGATGACGAGCCCGGTGAGCGCCTCGCCCGGGACGTCGATGCCGGTCCAGAAGCTCTCGGTGCCGAGCAGCACCGAGCCGACGTCCTCCTTGAAGAGCCGGGTCAGCTCCGCGCGCGGCAGGTCACCCTGGCGCAGGACGCGGTGCTTGCCGCCCACGACGCGGTCGTAGACGGCGTTCAGGTTCCGGTACGACGTGAAGAGCCCGAGGGTGCGGCCGTCGCAGGCCTCGAGCACCTGCTTGAAGATGCCGGACGCGGCGTCGATGAAGTCGGGGTCGCGCGGGTCCGGCATCCGCTCGGGCACGACCAGCAGCGCCTGCGACTCGAAGTCGAACGGCGTCTCGGCGATGACCTCGAGCGCGCCCTCGGGCACGCCCACCTCGCGACGGACGAAGTCGAAGGTGCCCGAGGTGGTGAGCGTGGCCGACACGAGCGACACCGAGGGGCAGCGCCCGAACAGCTCGGCGCGCAGCAGCTCGCTCACGTCGATCGGCTTGGCGCGCAGCTTCGCGCGGCCCTTCGGGTCGACGTCGAGCCAGTAGACCTTGTCGGCGTCCGTCTGCTGCAGCCCCTCGTCGAGCCGCGCCCCGGCGACGGTCGCGTTGCGCGCCACGTTGCGCGCCGTCGCGCGCTCCTTCTGGTCCCGCGCCTCATCCTCGGCTCGCGCGGTGGCGAGCGCCACGAGGGCGCGCAGCGCGCGCTGGGCGCCCGCGTCGGAGGCGAAGCCCGGGGCCTTGAGCCGCTTCTTGTACCGGGGCGAGCGCGCGAAGTCGGCGAGCCGCTCGAAGAGCCGCCCCGCGTCCTGGCGCAGCTCCCCGGCGAGCTGCTTGTGGCCGAAGTCCGCGGCCGCCGTCGCGAGCCGAGCGAACGTGTGCTCGGAGACGGTGAAGCCGAAGAACTCGCGGGCGATGTCCGCGGCCTCGTGCGCCTCGTCGAGGATGAGCAGGTCGTGCGCGGGGAGCACGAGG
>JAXLYG010000001.1:0-1645 GCA_046351535.1 Polyangiales bacterium | reverse complement strand
TCCCGCGAAGCGGGCATAGCGCTGGACACATCTCACGGCGGGCCTTTGCCATAATTGATTTGCGCGCATACCAGGGGAGAGCTCTACCTTGGGGATGACGGACCTCGCCCCCCACCTGCTCTCGAGCCTCACGCTCCCTTTCGCTTCGACGGACTTCTGCGACGCGCGCCTCTACGACCGCGCCCAGATCAGCGCGCGGGTGCTCGCCCGCTCCTGGCCGGATGGCACGCCACCGCAGCGTGCGGAGCGCAGGGGGCTCCTGCGCTGGATCAACAACCCGCGCATCGACGCATCCCGCATCCTCGCACGCAGCCACGACCTCGACGCCCTCGACGACTTCCACGGCGAGGTCGTTCTCATCCCCGAGGACACCTGCCTCGTTCGGGCGGGAGGAAGACAGACGCCCCGCGACGCGGGGCCGCTCCGCTCCGCGCGCGACCGCGGCTACGTCATGCACGCCGCCATCGCCACCGACCCGAGCACCGGGTGGCCGCTCGCATGGCTGGGCGCCGACGTCTGGACGCGCTCGGGGCCCTTGCGCTGCCAGGACCACAAGTCGCGGCCGCCCTCGCGTAAGGAGAGCCGCAAGTGGGCGAGGCTGCGACGCAAGGTCGTCGAGCTGCTGCGCGACCGCATGAACTCGCCCCGGCTCCTGGTCCACGTGACCGATCGCGAGGGCGACTGTTGGGCCTCGTTGCTGGCGGCGTGGCGCGAGGGGACCGCGCTGATCACGCGAGTGGCCCAGCACAACCGCCTGATCGCCGAGCATCGCGGAGGACTGCGGGCCTACTTGCGAGCGCAGCCCGTGGCCCGGTCGCAAACGGTCACCGTGCGACAGACCGTGCGCGGCGTCGTGGTCGAACGGGACGCGGAGCTGCTGGTGCGATACGCGTCGGTGACGCTGCGGCCTCCGCGTCAGGCTCGGGCGCGTGCGAGGCGCGAGCTGCCTCTGTTCGCGGTGTGGCTGCACGAGCGCTCGGGGAGCGGCGCGACATCGCCGGTGGATGTGATGCTGCTGACGACGCTGGCGGTGACGACGGCGTCGGCCGCGGCGCGTGTGGCTCGCTGGTACGCGTCGCGCTGGTCGGCGGAGATCGTGTTCGACTTGATCAAGAACGCCTGCCAGCTCGAAGCTCAGGTGGTGACGGATGTTGCGAGCTTCAAGCGACTGGTGGCGCTGGCGGGCCCGGTGGCAGTGAAGGTGTCATCGTGGATCCAGATGGCGCGTTCGAGTCGGCCGCCTCCGGCCTCGTCGATCTGGGGCGAGGCGACGCTGAAAACACTGCGAGTGGTGTGCAAGCACTACCGTGTTCCGACGCCGCCGCGTTGGAGCGCGCGATCGGTCGTGGTGGCGCTGGGCCGCCTCGGCGGCTGGGAGCCGCGCCGCGACCGCGAGCCCGGCTGGCGCGTCGTCCATCGTGGCTGGCAACGGTTGGAGGAGATGCGAGCCTTCGCGGAGTTCCTCCGCAACGACGTGGAGGAAAGCGAACTGCCTCCACCCCGCAAAAGATCGAGGAAACGAGGCCCGCCGTGAGATGTGTCCAGCGCTATGCCCGCGAAGCGGGAGAGGGTGCCTGTGCGTACTGCCATGCCCTCACCCTGCCCTCTCCCACCAGAGGTGGGAGAGGGTTCCTCGATGACGTGC